>NZ_CP150191.1:0-1440000 GCF_037965165.1 Ureibacillus sp. FSL K6-0786
ACATATTTATAAAGTGCTTTTCAATGTCAATCGTTCACATGGTTTGAGGAAATATCTTTAGGATATTTAATTGATAGTTATTTTAAAAATTTTCCTGTCATTCGTTGGTTGTATAGGTCGATTCGTATGACCGAAAACATCTCTAAACATTGTAATTTGTTCAATTGAAAATTCGATTGGCTCTTCAAATACAATCCAGTCAACCCCTTCTTTACAAGGAGGTGTCGTCAAAGAACCGGAATAGTAATACCCTTCCCTTACTTCAGGAATTAATTGTAATAAATTGAATGAATCCATTTCTTTTTCATTCATATTTTCATCTTGTATAAACTTCCATATTTCTTTAATTGCTTCGTTTTCTTCTCCAGATTTTATAAATACCGCTATTACAGCATGGTCGCCTTTTTCATTTTCGTGTACGAGATGTAATTCCATATCATAGTTTTGATTTTCGATTTGATGTTCACTTGGTAAATGGAAATGGAAGGAATGAAATTTGTATTGTTCATTATCAACCGAAATAAAACTTGTATTCGATTTCGAATATACTTTAAACTGATTTCTTTGTTTTATTAGTACAACAGGTTCCTTTTCATAATGTATGTTGATTTTTGGGGCATCTTCAAGAAGAACATTCTTGTATTCAATTTGTATAGGTGATTGCATTGTTCCTTTTTCACAAGCATGAACTTCCAATTCTTTTGAAATCTTTTTTTCTTCATCAGTATAAGAAACTTCTTTGAATGTATAGTCATTTTCTCCTGGTGATTGTTCAATAGTTGATTTTTGATAAGATAGATAACCAACTACACCAAGGCACAATGATAGCAAAAAAATCACAATATAATAGTTTAACTTCATCAATATTCCCCACCCATTTTTCCATTTTTTATTTAACTTAACCAAATAGATGATTGATTTATACTTCGGTCATGCTATATAGCACCATTCCCTTGTTTATAAACTTAATAGAGCTTGATTAAAAATACATACTTGCATGAGTGGGGAGCGGAGAGTCCAAGCCGCAAAAAAATAGTAGTACTTACCATAGCTTTGGTTAGTACTACGAAAATTAGAATGATTTCATTTATTTTAAGTAAAACAGTCCCCCGCTAACGATTTCAATTTTAATTCGAGGTTGAAATCGCTCTTCTAACGCTTTTTTCTCTATTTCATAAATTTCTGGTTTGTTTTCTACATCTTCATAAAAATGATCTAATATTTCTTGTTCCCTTTTCCATCGTTTTTTTGCCTCATCCGCCCAAGATAAATCATCATTTGCAATATAATTTTCAATTGCTGTTTCCAAACGTTCAATCGCCCTCATTGGAGAAACAATATAAGGTAGGCAATATGCGTTTTTTGGCAATTCATCCGTTAACTGCAACGCACATAATATATCTTGGAAGTCACTTTTGACGCTGCCATGAATTAAGTTAATTCCTAAAGAAAAGAGCAATTCCTTTGTTTGGTCTGTATGATAAGAAACTTTAAAATTAGCACCAATCCATGGAAATAAACTTGCTCCTTCAATATCTTCATACATTTGAACAAAACAGCCTAAGTCTTTCGTGGCTTGAAAAATTTGATGCATTCGCATCGACCCATAATGAATATATTCACCACGAATGTTTAAATTCTCTTTTTGTTTCGTAATAAAGGTTACTTTTAATGGGTTTGGCTCTGCTTTTGTACTTTCAATAAATTGCCAATAAAAAGGACGATTCATTATACGTTTATCGATATCAGCTGTTAATTGAACAGTTAAATAATCGGATGTTTCATCTTCAATTTTACAATTTGTCTCTATAAAAAATGTTCGTAAATAATGATGGATTTGTTCAGCTATCATTCTTTTGCTCCTCCCAATTCGAGAAGTTTGCATTGGAAAATTTATGTGAAGCCTAACTGATCTTCTAAACCGAAATCTTCAAAATGGAAATTTGGCACAAAACTTGGAGAATTGTATATTGGCTCTTCCACTTTGTTTGATAAGATATCATCTATTTCTCCCACAACTTTTTCAAAGACATCGATTTTATTTGTTAATAAGTCGATGATGCGATCTTCAATTGTATTTTGAATAGCTAAATTGTAAATATATACATCTGATTGTTGACCAAAACGGTGTACCCGGCCAATTCGTTGTTCAATTTTCATGGGATTCCAAGGTAAATCAAAATTTACAACATGATGGCAAAATTGAAGGTTAATCCCCTCGCCACCTGATTCTGTTGCTATTAATACGTCAGCGTAATCTTTGAATAATTGCCTCATCCAATCTCGCTTATTTTTACTAAACTTTCCGTTAAACAACACACTTTTAATTCCTTTTTGATATAAATACCATTGTAAATAGTGTTGTGTTGCTCGATATTCGGTAAAAATAATGACTTTATCTTTTGCCTTTTGAATAATTTCATAAGTTTTTTCTGCTTTTGAATTGATTTCTAAATTGGACATTTTCTCTATAATTTCTTCTATATAATCTATTTCATCTCTACTTTGCATCTTCTCTTTCATTTTCACTAATGTTAAATATGCTGCTTCTTTACTCGAGCACATTTCTTTTAATAGTGTTGTCATAGCAAAAGAATTGGCAAATACACTTGTGCGTTCCTTTAATTGTTGAATCATTTCGTAAACTTCTTTTTCTTCATCAGTAAATTGAATTGGAATTGTTTCAACATGTCTGCCAACCCACTCAATGCCCGTATCTTGCCTACGATTTCGAATCATCACTTGATTCACTAATTCTTTTAAGTATTCATCTTCCTGTAAGCCATTTTTCCCTTTTTTGAAATATGATTGGAAACTTTCTACATTTCCTAAGTGACCAGGTTTTAATAAGGAAACGAGATAAAAAATTTCAAAAATGTTATTTTGAATTGGTGTAGCAGTTAGCAATAAACAAAATTTCTTCTTTAATCCTTGTACAAATTGATATGATTGCGTTTTATTGTTTTTTAATTTGTGAGCTTCATCAATAATAATCATGTCATAGTTCTGTTCGTAAATCTTTTCCCGATATGGACTCCGTTTAGCCATATCCATACTCATGACAACAAAATCATATTGTTCGAAGGGAACATTCTTTTTTCGACAACCAATGGCAGGAATAAAAAATTTTGCGTTCAGTTCATCAACCCACTGAGTAAGTAATGATGCCGGCACTAAGATTAATGCTTTTTTTACCAGTCCTCTTAGAATATATTCCTTCAAAATTAAACCAGCTTCTATCGTTTTTCCAAGTCCAACTTCGTCCGCTAATATTGCCTTTCCATTCATTTTTTCAATAACCGTTCTTGCTGCATCTATTTGATGTTCGAGAAATTGTATGTTTGTTAAAAATTTCGGAGCTTGTAAACCTGAAAAATCTGTAATTAATTGATCTTTTACGACCTCATAAGCCATTTTGTATAGCATCCAATTATCCCAAGGGCCTCCCTTTTCAAGGCGACGTGCAAACTCCTCTTTCCATTCTGAGGATTTTTGAATCATCATGTCAGTTCACCTCTCTTATTGTTCATTAGGTTGTCCAAAATTTATAAACCTATGATGATTCTATTGCCAATAAACCAACATTTTAGGATAAAAATTTTTCCCTTTCGCAAAATAAAAATTAGAAGCGAGGAGAAAGAAATGAAAAAATGGTTGTTCATCATCTTAATTGGAATATTTCTTTTGATTATTTTTTTTCCTGGATATTTTACGGATTATTCTCAATCTAAAGAATTTGAAGCATTGTATGAAACATTAGACGATAAATTTTTTCCTTTAGTAGATTGTATTAGTGATCACCTTAGTAAATCAGAAGAGAAAATGAATCAATTGCAATTTACAACGTTTTATGTATTAGAAGGAGGTATGGAAGAAAATTTAGAAATGCAACAAAAAATAGTTGAGTTGAAGAGTGAATTAATGAATTTTAATGTTCAATATCCAGATACCATTGCATTAAAAGAAAATGTTATTCAGCAATTGAACGTGTTAAAAAAATTGCTTGAAAAAATGTATAACGCACCACCCAATCTAGATGTAATGAACTTTCAGATGTTTCAAAATGAATATGAGAAAGATATTGAAATTCAATCACAATTGTTAGAAAAAATGGATTATATTTTAGAAAAAAATTACGAGTAAGTTCCAATTATAAAATAACCCGATAAGAGCAAATTAGGGCTAGGAGGTGAAGAATATGAGCAAAAATAATAAGAAAACGATTAACGAAAGAACTCACAATCCATTTGAAACTTATAAACACTTGCATAAAAACACAACTAGTCATGCTGAAAATCCAGAAGATCCAACAATGGAAATTTCAGAAGAATTCGATTCAAAAGTAAAAAATAAAAACAATAAAACAAATCACGATAAAACTCAAAAAGCAAATAAAAATATTTAACCCTTTCTTTTTAATTCTCCTGTCCATTTGGAGGTTATCAAATGAATAAAAATCAAATTATTTTCATGAACCAGTCCCACCGCAACTTTAATATGTACATTGGTCATAAGGAAAAATTCGATTTTTTTAAAGATGTTATGCCAAAACAGCCTCCTACAGAAGATGAAAAAATTATTTCCCTTGATAATTATTTAAAAAAATAATTGTTAACTTTGTGAAAAATATTTTATGAATAAAATGAGAAATACTTCACTAATCGTTTCTTTATGTGATTGAAAAGGAGTACAATCAAATCAAAGTTGATATATAAATATAATGGAGGCGTTAATGATGTGGGTCGTCACACTATTTGAGGAAGAAAATTTCCGCATTTATGAATTCGAAACGAAAGAAGAAGCAGTTAAAGCTATGGAAGAGTTACAATTGCCAGCAATCCTTTCCTTCACAAACTTGACTCTTGTAGCTTAAGTCATTTTCATAAATATTAGCAATAATTATTTGGAGCAAATAATGCTCCTTTTTTTTATGCTTTTTCTTGCTGAATATACCAATAAACGTCACTTTTTTATTTGCGAATTTTGGGAACGATAAAAGTGTAAGGTTAAAAATATTGAAAGCTAAAATCTTTGTGAGGTGATCAACATGAAAAAAAGATTTTATCTATTCACTTTCCTTTTAACCTTTGGACTTTTATTGTTCCCTTTAGGAGCCGAAGCCCATTATCATTCAAAATTTTTACAGGAATATGAACAATTAGATAATGAAAAAAAGCAACAAGTGGATAAAATCTTAAATGATTTGCATTCTGAATTAGAGAATTTAGGTGTGAAAATTCCGCATTTAAATGCACATCTAACGTATTCTCAATTAGATGAAGAAACGAAAGAACAAGTAAAACAAATTATTAAGGAATTAGAAGAAGGTAAAATTACTTCTGAACAGGCAGATGAAAAACTGTATAATTTAGGCGTCATCTCCCCTAAAGATGAGAAATGTAAAATTTACGATGGACTAGATGAGGGAACAAAGCAAAAGGTAAAGGAAATTATGAAACAAATGAAAAGTGGATCCATTACGAAAGAGCAAGCAGAAGAAAAACTAAAGGAATTGGGCGTTGAAATGCCAAAAGAACCACAATTAGATGAAGAGACAAAAGAAAAAGTGAAACAAATTGTTGAAGAAGCGGAAAAAGAATTCGAAAATTTGGGTATTGAATTTCCAAAAGAATTTTATAAACGAATTCTTGAATAAATTGAACAACAATCCAGCGAATTGTTACATTTTCGCTGGATTTTAAACTAATAGTAAATTTTATTAATAAAATGTATATTCATAAATTTTTGTAAATTTCTGATGAAAACGTCATCATATTGAACAATTTGTGAAATAATTCACTTTCTATTTTCTTTCTCATATATTAGGTGTACAATGAATTTGAAATTGATATATAACAATTTAACTGTTTATTAGAAAGCAGCAAATTGTTATATAACAAAATTATTTTGTGAAGGAGTTTGATCCCAAGATGTGGGTGCTTACTGTATTTGAAAAAAATTCTTATCGTATCTTTGAATTTATTGAAAAAAATGAAGCAACATTAGCACTTCAAAAATTCGGTCATTCAGCGTACTTGTCCTATACAAAATAATGAGTAGTTATAGTCATTGACAATAGATTATAAATAAATTATTTCTTGGTAAATTAAGGAGGCATTTTTTATGTGGGTTGTAACAGTTTTTGATGCAGACTCTTTCCGTTGTTTCGAATATGACTCTAAAGAAGAAGCAATTCGTACACTTGAAGTATATAAAAATAAAGCAATCTTATCATTCACAAATTAATGAGTATTCTTACATTTAGTCATTTAATAAAGAGAGCCTGGCCAAAAAGAGCAAAACTTTTTGGTCAGGCTCAATTACTTATAAATATAATTCTTTCCCCTTTTAATGGTCACATCAAACGTCATCATCGTCGCTATTTTTCTAAGTTTGTATGCTTTGCTATCAGTCGTAAAGAGAGGCGATTCAAATCAACTTTTCAAGAGCCCAATCCTATTTAGAAATCCCCTTCTCTAATCTAAATTCATCACTTATAATCAATATCTCATCCCCTTCAACTTTGGATTTGGATGAGATTTCATTGAATTATATTATTACCTACAACAAAGATATATACCCCATTTTCTATTAGTTAATCCTATTAAATTGTGACAAATTTGTGAAAATCTATTTTTCCTCCACAATCCGACATTTTTTTTAATCTAAATAGTATACAATGAAGGAGCTTCAACACCATATATGAAAAATATCAAATTATGAACAATATTTACTGGAGGAATAAAAATGTTTAACACGCTGTATAAAAAAGTGTTAAAAGTTGTAATAGAAATAAAAAGAAAAGATATGTATCGAAAAGCACAAGTACTAGGATTTACCCATCCAAAAGTAGTAAATTGCAGCCAACAGTTAGACTATTTACTAAATAAGTATACAAAACAAGCGGCATAATTTATTAACTTAGGAATCATCCATTAAGTTAATTCGTTAATTATATAGGTTTATTATATATTTCTAAAAATACCCTTCAAAACCTTTTCTATAAGGTTTGATGGGTATTATTTTTCTTTATTTTAAAGGATTCTCTTTTGCACCTGAATAGTCTCTTTTAGCCTGAACAAATACAAATTCTTTTTCAGGATACCGATAAGCCGTTAACTTCCCTCCAAAAACAACTCCTTGATCAATATTAATTGTATTATTCATAATTAGCGGCTCTGGTTTTGGCTCATGGCCCCAAATAACAAGCAATGAACCTTTATATTGCTTATACCACTCACGACGTATTGGTTTCCCTTGTTCGTCCATGCCAGCAACATCGCCATAGCGGCAAAAATTTTTGATTCTATTGGATTCTTTACCGATAAATTCTTCTCGTATACCTGCATGCACACAAACGACTTTTGGATGCCCTTGATCTGTTAAGATATAATGTGAAGGTACGTTCATTAGTAAGTCTTTGAATTGATTTTTTAACTTTTTTGTTTTTTCTATACCATGTATTTTTTCATATTGATTAAATTCTTCTTCTACTTTTTCATCACCATGTTTTAACTGCACTTTTCTTCCATCTAGCCAACGGGCAATTTTCCAACCGTGATTACTATCAATCATATACGTGTTTACATTGTAATGTTTTAAAAAAAATTTCATCGTATCAATCGATTTTGGTCCCCTACTCATGATATCTCCAAGAGAAATAATTTTTCTCCCTTTTGGATGAGCGTATAATCCTTGTTCATTTTTTTCGTAACCTAATTGATGCAACATTTGAATCCATTCATCAAAACATGCATGGATATCTCCTATGATGTCTACTCCATTTCCTACTTCAATATACATTGATAGTTTGCCCCTTTATTTTTTAAATTTTTATAAATTATTGTATATTATTTAATGAATAAAACACTTTATTCGTTAGAAATTTTTTAATTGTTGACACTTTTTAAAATTTCATGCATATTAATTAACAAATATACCACTAAATGTTTATATAGCAATCAGCTTAACGAAGATTAGTAAGCTGCACACTGTTGGAAAGAGAGCGATGTCCATAGGCTGAAAGACATCGTACAAATAAGAGCTGCTGAACCTGCTTCGCTAGCTTCTAGCTAAAACTAGACGCATGCTCAAAGCGTTATTTGAGGTAAAGTGGGATTATGTTGGCATAATCCAATTTAGGTGGTACCGCGGAAACTCCTTTTTCGCCCTAAAAATAAGGGCGAAAAAGGTTTTTTTATTTTAGTAGAAAGTTTTTAAGGATGGTTGTTGATGGAGAAGAAAAGAATTGTCGTTAAAATAGGTTCAAGTTCGCTTACAAATTCAAAGGGTGAAATTGACTATGTTAAAATGAAAGATCACGTTGACTCAATCTATCAAGTTGTCAAAGAAGGCCATGAAGTTCTTCTTGTTTCTTCTGGTGCGGTGGCGGCAGGATTTCGAAAACTAGGTTACCCTACTCGACCAGTCACTTTAAAAGGAAAACAAGCAGCTGCAGCTGTTGGTCAAAGTTTACTTATTCAACTTTATGCAGATCAATTTGCAAAATACGGAATCACAACAGCCCAAGTGCTTCTAACACGTACCGATTTTTCAAATAAAGAGCGTTATAAAAATGCTTTTGCAACTTTTAGTGAGTTGTTAGAACGTTCTATTTTGCCTATCGTAAATGAAAATGACACTGTTTCAGTGACAGAACTTACTTTTGGCGACAATGATATGCTTTCTGCCCTAGTAAGCGGGTTAGTACATGCAGATCAACTCATTATTTTGACGGATATTAACGGTTTCTATGACGATAATCCTTTAAAAAATCCAAAAGCTAAACGGATTCGTCATCTAACTGAAATTACGGATGACATGCTTCAACTAGCAAAAGGTGCTGGCTCCAAAGTGGGAACGGGAGGCATGCAATCCAAATTGCTAGCTGCTCGCACCGCTTTAAAAGCTGGTGTCAAAGTATTTATTGGAAAAGGAAGTGGACCAAATAAATTGCTCGATATTTTAAATGGTCATGGTGATGGAACGTATATTGATCGTGATCATCTAGCTATACTACCTAACCAAAAACAATGGATTTCTTTTACAGAAACAAAAGGAAAATTATTCATCGATAAAGGTGCTGAAGAAGCATTGTTATTAAGAGGAAAAAGTTTATTGCCTGCAGGGATTTTTCGAGTTGAAGGTGAATTTGACCGCGGTGATGTTGTGGAAGTCTATGGAGAATCAGGTCTGTTAGGTCGAGGAGAAGTGCTTTATTCCAGCAAAGAATTGGCTTTTGCTTGTGGTAAAAAAACCGAAGAACTTCACTCAGGATATATTGAAGTCATTCATCGAGATAAATGGGTAAAATTATAATATTTTTCTAGAATGAAGGAGGTATTTTCATGACACAATTTATGGTAGGTAGCGAAGTTAAAACAAAAGGTAAATTAGCGAAATTTGCAAGTTATTTAATGAATGTAAAAACAACAGAAGAAAAAAATGACGCATTAGCAAAAATTGCGGAACAGCTGCTTATTGAGAAAGATGCCATTCTTGAAGCAAATAAAAAAGATTTAGTAAGCGGAAAAGAAAATGGTTTAACCGATACAGTACTAGATCGAATCATGTTAAATGAACAACGCATTCAAGCAATGTGTGAAGCTATATTTCAATTAATTTCCTTACCAGATCCAATCGGTGAAGTGTTAGAAAGTTTTACAAAAGAAAATGGATTAAAAATTGAAAAAAGACGAGTGCCGCTTGGAGTTGTATGCATGATTTACGAAGCCCGTCCAAATGTTACAGTTGATGCAGCTACATTATGTTTAAAAACTGGAAACGCTGTTATGTTGCGTGGAAGCTCATCCGCTAAACATTCCAATATAGCTCTTGTTTCATGTATACACCGTGCGTTAGAAAAATCCGCATTGCCGATTGATGCGGTTCAGTTGATTGAAGATACACGACATGAAACAGCTTCTGAATTATTCCATTTAAAAGAATATATTGATGTATTAATTCCTCGCGGCGGTAAAAAATTAATTGATTTAGTTGTAAAAGAAGCCTCTGTCCCAGTGCTTGAGACAGGAGCTGGAAATTGTCACATCTATGTCGATCAATCAGCAGACTATGAAATTGCTGAAAAAGTCATTATCAATGCGAAAACACAAAGACCTTCTGTTTGCAATGCAGCAGAAAGCTTATTAATTCACAAAGATTGGTTTAAACTGCACGGAAAAAAATTATTAACAAACTTAGAAAATGCTGGGGTTGAAATTATTGGGGACGAAAAAGTATGCGATGTGTTACCACATGCTACACTAGCATCAGACGAAGATTATGCAACGGAATATTTAAGTTTAACGATTAGTGTGAAGATTGTGAATAATGTTGATGAAGCAATAGATCATATCAATTATTATGGTACGAAACATTCGGAAGCAATTATCACAAATGATGAGAAAAGTGCTGAAATATTCTTAAACCGCGTTGATGCAACAAGCGTCTATGTAAATGCTTCCACACGCTTTACAGATGGATTTGAATTTGGGTACGGTGCAGAAATCGGAATTAGTACACAAAAACTTCACGCAAGAGGTCCAATGGGATTACCAGCTTTAACATCAACGAAATATTATATACGTGGAAATGGTCAAATTAGAGGATAAATAGTCCATCATAAAAATAACCTATCAATACAATGAAGTGTTGATAGGTTATTTTATCAATTTTGACATATATAAGTTCTTTTCAACAGATTCAACAACATAACAAGGAGACTTGTCCAATTCTATAGAAGAATTTTGCACCAATTCTTAACGATCTGTTTCCCTATAGAGAATATCGATGACCTCTTCCGTTTCATTATCGAAAATAATATCAACATAGACGCCAAATTCACGATTGCCTTCTCTTAACCAAAGTTTAAATTTTTCCGTAGTAGTCTGATCTCCAATTTCTCTTCCGATATGGAGATAATCAATAATATTTGCTTGTGCATATTTCTCTTTTACCTTCTCCATAGCGATTCTTCCCCATTTTGCATAAGCAGGTGCAGTTTGTTGGGCATTGCTATCGGGAGAATCGGACATTATGTTGGCAACAAAGATTGTTGAAGCAATTAAGACAAGAGAAATGACGATTCTCAATGTGGTAACCTCCTTTTCCTTATTGTTTTCTATTTTGAGGAGGCTATTCATTAACACAATGACATAAAAAAGAGTCCACTGAAAAATCGTATTGAGACTCCCATTTACGGTGCTGATAATAGAAAGTTGTTTCGATTATCCCAGGAGCAAATTTATAAGAAATTATGATCATAAATAGTGAGAGTGTATAGAAAATTTTCGACCTTTCTATACACTCCCAAACAAATTAATTTAAACATGCTTTTGCTTTTTCGATTTGCACTCGAACTTGTTCAAAACCTGTCCCACCTTGAGAGAGACGACGAGAAACAGCCGCTTCAGGTTTAAGTACTTCATAAACATCTTCTTCAATCAGTTCACTTTCCGCCTTCATCTCATCTATGGACAAGTCTTGTAAGAAAATACCTTTTTGAATACAAGTAAAAACTAACTTTCCAGTCACTTCATGTGCTTTACGGAACGGCATTCCTTTTGTAGCGAGATAGTCTGCAAGTTCTGTGGCATTTGAAAAATCGCTATGTACCGCTTTGTGCAATCGTTCCGTATTAACAGTCATTGTTCGAACCATTCCTTCAAAGATCTTTAATGATCCTAAAATTGTTTGAAGAGTATCGAACATTCCTTCTTTATCTTCTTGCATATCTTTGTTATATGTTAATGGTGTTCCCTTTAACACCGTAAGTAAACCGATTAAATTCCCATATACACGACCCGTTTTTCCACGGATTAATTCTGCCATATCTGGATTTTTCTTCTGTGGCATGATGGATGATCCAGTAGAAAAGGAATCATCTAATTCGATAAATTTAAATTCATCAGTAGACCATATAATGATTTCTTCTGCAAAACGGGAAAGATGAGTCATCAGTATAGATGAATTCGATAAAAATTCTACAATGAAGTCCCGATCACTTACCGCATCCATTGAATTTTCATAAATTCTACTAAAACCTAACAAATCTGCAGTCAATTGACGATTAATTGGAAATGTTGTGCCAGCCATTGCACCTGCCCCTAAAGGTGAAATATCGATACGCTTCATTGATTCTTTAAATCGTTCTTTATCACGCTCTAACATCCAAAAATACGCCATTAAATGATGGGCGAAACTAATTGGTTGTGCTCTTTGCATATGCGTATAACCAGGAGCAATTGTATCGATATGCTGCTCTGCTTTTTGTAAAATTGTTTTTTGGAAAGTTTCAATTAATTCGATTACTTCTTTTACTCGTTTCTTTAAAAATAAGTGAACGTCTGTCGCAACCTGGTCGTTGCGGCTTCGGCCAGTATGCAATTTCCCGCCAACAGGACCAATTAAATCAATCAACATTTTTTCAATGTTTAAATGGATATCTTCATTTTCAATTTTATATTCAAGCTCGCCATTTTCAGCACGCTTTTTTAATTCATTTAGTCCCCATTTAATTTTTTCCACATCTTCTTCCGGTAAAATACCTTGTACACCGAGCATTGTTACATGAGCAAGACTTCCTTCAATATCTTCCATCACTAATTGCTGATCGAAACCAATGGACGCTCCAAATTCATCAACCCAGCTTTCTGCTGATTTTTGGAAACGGCCTCCCCAAAGTTTTGTCATTTGTTCCACCTATCCTTACTAAAAATAATGTTACAATTCATGTGAAAAAGAATAGCGAAGTAGTCTTGGTACGCTTGAGTAACCACCATTCTCAAGCACATTATTTTAAGAACAAGCCTTCTCCACTAACCCTGTCTTAAAATAATCATCCCTAGACCTCTTCGCACTCAATATAATTATTTACTGTTTACTTCTTTATTGTTTACTTGTGATGCTACTACAGTTGGAAGACCCCAAAGTTCGATAAATCCAACCGCTGATGCATGATTAAATACATCTTCTTTAGAGTAAGTAGCTAATTTTTCACTGTATAAAGAATTTGGAGATTTGCGTCCTTCAACAATTGCATGTCCTTTAAATAATTTTACGCGAACTGTACCGTTTACATATTTTTGTGTTTCTTTAATGAAGGCACAAAGAGCTTCACGAATTGGGTTAAACCATAAACCATCGTAAATGACTTCAGAAAGTTTTTGTTCGATGATTGGTTTAAAATGAGCTAATTCTTTTACTAATGTGATGTCTTCTAACTCTTTATGTGCAGTTAAAAGGACTTTTGCACCTGGAATCTCATACACTTCACGAGATTTAATACCAACTAAACGGTTTTCAACATGATCAATGCGTCCAACACCATGTCGGCCAGCGATTTTATTTAACTCTAGAATTAAATCTGCCAATTTCATTTCTTGGCCATTTAATGCTACCGGTTTACCTTCAACAAATTCAATTTCTACATATTCTGGTGTATCTGGCGCATTTTCAATTGATACAGTTAAACCATATGCTTCTTCTGGAGGAGCTACCCAAGGATCTTCCATAACTCCTGCTTCATTTGCACGTCCCCAAAGGTTTTGGTCAATGGAGAATGGCGAATCAATTGTTGCAGGTACTGGTACGTTATGTTTTATTGCATATTCGATTTCTTCATCACGGCTCCAAGCCCATTCACGCACCGGCGCCAACACTTCCAAATTCGGATTTAATGCTTTAATAGATACTTCAAAACGAACTTGGTCGTTTCCTTTACCCGTACAGCCGTGAGCCACCGCATCCGCGTTTGTTTTGTTTGCAATCTCTACTAATTTTTTCGCAATTAATGGACGAGATAAAGCAGAGACTAATGGATATTTTTGCTCATACCAAGTATGTGCTTGTAGCGAAACAAGCGCATACTCCTCTGCAAATTCATCTTTTGCGTCAATAATATATGATTCAACAGCCCCAACTTGAAGAGCTTTCTTTTGTATAAATTCTAAATCTTTCCCTTCACCCACATCTAAACAAACAGCTACGACGTCGTAACCTTGTTCTTTTAACCAAGGAATCGCCACTGATGTATCAAGTCCACCTGAATAAGCTAAAACTACTTTTTTATTTGCCATATCAAATACTCCTTTGATAATGAATGTATTTTTATACAATTTTATAAAACTTTATACATGAATGTTATCAGATTATAATTTCAAATACAAGTGAATTTTTATAAGTTTGTAGAACATTTTATTACTTAATATAATTGTATAAAATTTAAATTTTTGCAAGATTTAAAATTATTTTTTTGTAAAGAATTTCTTACCTAATGTTTCAACAATTGTAGGTGCGACTGCATATAGCTTACTTGTGATATTCAAAATTTTAGGTAAATTGATTTCTCTTAATGGCCGATCAATTAATTTTATAACTTCTTTGGCTACTTTTTCAGGACTCAATAATACCCCTTTTAGAGAATTTCTATATGAAGCTGATGATGAGGAAGCTTTATCTAAAAATGGAGTATCAATAGGTCCCGGATAAACAGCCGATACTTGTACATTGTGTGGTTCTAATTCCATTCTTAACCCGTTTGCAAATCCCGTAATTGCGTGTTTCGTTGCTGCATAAATACTCGCCTTTTTTGTTGCTACTTTCCCAGCTTGAGAACCAATAAATATAAAGTGACCAGAGCGTTTTTTTATCATTTTCGGTGATAAATTTTTCACCAAATACATTGGAGCTCTAACATTAATGTCTATCATCGCATCAATTTCTTTTTCTGAAAGTTTAAAAGCATATTCAAAAAATCCAACCCCTGCATTGATAATGGCGACATCGATATCAGGAAGTTCGCTGCATATTCGATGAATATCTTCTTTATTGCTTAAATCCCCTTTTATCACTTTTGCACCAAGTTTTAAAAGATGATTAAGCGCTTCCTCATTTCTGCCTGTTGCATATACTTCGTGTCCCCTCTTCAAGCATAATTCTGCAATCATTTTCCCTAATCCACTTGTTGCACCAGTAATAAAAATTTTTTTATTCTTCATAATCGGTATATTCCTTTCTTATTTGTTCAATTTTTTTATGATGGTATTCTATTCATGATTAATAGCAAAACAAAAAGGGATATCCAATAATGGACAATCCCTATTAATCAAGCTTCATTTGAAGTAAATTTGATAATTCTTCTTTCGAATGTAGAAAATCTGCTAATGTGTATCGATCCAACACATTTAAAAAAGCTTGCAAGGCTTCATACAGAACATGTTTTAATTGGCAAGAAGGAGAGATGATACAAAGAGGATTCTCACGATTAAAACAATCAACTATATGAAAATCTTCTTCTGTATGTCTTACAAGTTTTCCGATATTAATATCTTTCGGAGCAACTTTTAAGCGAATTCCTCCACCCCGACCGCGAATTGTTTCGATTAAACCTAATTGGCCTAAATCATAAGTCACTTTCATTAGATGATTTTTTGAAATATTATAACTATCCGCTATCTCTTGAATGGTGGATAGTTGGTCATTCCCTTTTAGACCTAAATATATTAAAACCCTTAAGGAATAATCAGTATATAAAGTTAACCGCAAAATTATACACCACGCTTTTTCCTTTTATAATTCGCATAACATTATACCATTTTTCAATAAATTAAGTTGTTTAAAAGAAAAAAAATTCGTTTTTAAAGATGTATTTTATATACATCAATTGTGGCAAAAATGTTAAAGATGTATCCAAAATATTGCTTATTATTTTTTTAATGTTTATAGTGTTTCTTGAAAGGACGTGAAAATATGTTATCACAAAAAACAATCGACATCGTTAAATCAACAGTACCAGTTCTTGAAAAGCATGGGGTGGATATCACGAAGCATTTCTATAAAAGAATGTTTACAAACCATCCTGAATTAAAAAATGTATTTAACCAATCGAACCAAAGAGAAGGAAGACAACCACAAGCCCTTGCAGCATCTGTGTATGCAGCAGCCGCTAACATTGATAATTTAGAATCCATTTTACCGGTTGTGCATTTAATAGCTCATAAACATAGAGCACTTGGTATCTTGCCCGAACACTATCCAATTGTAGGTGAAAATTTACTAGCAGCAATTAAAGAAGTATTAGGTGATGCAGCAACGGATGAGATTATTGAGGCTTGGGCAGATGCTTACGGTGTTATTGCAGATGTTTTCATTCAAGTGGAAGAAGAGCTTTATCAACAAGCTGAGGCTAATGGAGGATGGCGTTTATTTAAACCTTTTAAGGTAGTAAGGAAAGAACAAGAAAATGAACTTGTTGCTTCCTTCTATTTAGAGCCGGAAGATGGGAAAGCGCTTCCACCTTATCAACCAGGTCAATATATTACAGTAAAAGTAAAAGCACCTGAAGAAGAGTATACGGCTCTACGCCATTACACTGTATCACAAGCACCGAATGGAAATGTTTATCGTATTTCAGTAAAACGAGAAGCGGAAAATAATCCAAAGGGTGTTGTATCAAATTACTTACATGATTATGTTGAAGAAGGAAGCACAATACAAATCAGTGCACCTGCAGGTTTATTTACTCTACAACAAAACGATAACCCTGTATTATTTATAGGTGGTGGAATTGGCGTCACTCCACTTTATGCAATGCTTGATTCAATGGAGTTTGGCCGTAACGTAACATTTATACAATCTGTTCGTAATGAAAAATTAGCTGTGTTCCAAGACCAAATTCAAAAGAAAATTAATGAATTAAAAGGTTCGTACTTTGTGAAATATTCTGATACAGAAGGATACATTACAAAAGAAGATTTATCAAAATACATTCAAGAAAATACAGAAGTATATATATGTGGTCCTGAAGCATTTATGGAAACTGTAATTTCATACGTAAGAGAACTTGGTGTTTCTGAAGATCGTATTCACTTTGAATTCTTCGGACCAGGGCTTTCATTCAAAGCTTAATATTAAATCATTTTCCACCAAATCAAACCGAATTCATCTCAAAGAATAAATTCGTGGGTGTCTAGAAAGTTGAAAACGTTCTGACACCCTCATTTGTTTTTATTAAAATATTTTTCAATCTTTGCTTCTGTGAGTACAAATATACTTGCCATAAAGAGACCGTTTGAAAATGACTTTTCAAACGGCCCCTTCCATATCACATCATATTTCTTGTTTACTAACCTTTTCAGTATTCATTTAAGAATCGACTAGTATGTAAAACCAATCATGTTAACTTCAACTACTTTATAGAATAATAAATATGATTTAACCCTAGTAATCTTATCATTATTCTAGGTCTGAATAACAATTTTTCATGCAACATCTTTTGTTATAGCCTTGAATACAACTCATATTCTCCTACTTGCTCACATCGAATACGCTCATTTTTAACTAAAAGATCTAAATAACCTTGCGTCTTTGATAAAGTTAGCCCAAGTTGATAATCGTTAGCATTTGGGTATAATTCTTTCGTTACTTCATAAACAGTTTTTGGTTCATGTAAAATTTCATAAACTTGATTTGTTCGAAGCAAGTCTTTTTGGATTCTCACATCGACTAATTCTTTAACATCAACAATGTCATTACCGTGACCGGAATATAATTTAGTTATATCTAAAGAAGTTAAAAATTTTAATGATTCATGATACTGAATAAGTGATTTTGGTCTATCAAAAGATAAATCCACCGGTGGTTCAATAAGTGGGTTGGATGCGATTTTCTCTAATAACAAATCCCCACCTATGACTTCTTTTGATTTTTGATTATAAAAAATAAAATGGCTTTGAGCATGGCCAGGAGTATAATAAGCAATTAAACCTGGATGTCCTGGTATTTCATCTCGATCTTTTATAAATTGAGTTAATGGCGTGTTCCCATATAAATCCATTCTTCTTCGGATTTGAATGATTTTTTGAATATATTCTTCTGGAACTGCTTGCTTTTTTAACTGCAATTCATAAAAGTCATCGCGATATGATAATAATTCCTCTTTATTCATCCAATAATCGATATATTCATGCCCTAGTATTCTCGCATTTGGAAATGCCTCAATCCATCCAGCATGATCAGGATGGTGGTGAGTCAAAATCACTTGTTCAATATCACTTAATTGATATCCTGCATTTTTTATTCCATGAACGAGCGCTTCGTACGCAGTTGGTGTTTTCGTACCAACATCAAAAATAGAAAGCGCCTCACCTTTTACTAAAAAAGCATTGACATCTCCAACATCATAGGGAGTAGGTATGATAATTTTTGTTATTTCCATGTCTGTTCCCCCTTGTTTCTCTATCTCTCTGAATGAATACTTATTCATTTTATTTTACTTCTTTTTTTTTAATTAGTCCACGTCACTTAGTTGACATATTTTATCGAAATGCATATAATTTCTGTAATAATTGAACAAAGTATTGCGATGATGAAGCCAAGTAAATGAATTGATGACTTCAGAGAGTGCTGCATTTGGTGAGAGTAGCATAGTCCTCTCAATTCATTGAACCTACTTCTGAGCAGTCATGAAAACATGACCGTTTCCCTTAGCGATAATAAGGGCTAGAGGTGTGCTATTTTTAGCAAACGAAGGTGGTACCGCGGAAACATGCGTTTTCGTCCTTTTTAATGAAGGATGAAAACGCATTTTTTATTGTTCATTATGGATAAAATATATCGGAGGGAAAAGGAATGCAAAAAATTGTATTTATGGGTGCAGGATCAATGGCAGAAGCATTAATTCATGGGTGGATCAAAAATGAAGTTGTTCCTGCTAACCAAATTTATGTAAAAAATCGTTCTAACGTTGAAAGATTACACGAATTAAGAAATATATATGGAGTTCACATTATTGAACAATTAGAAGAAATTAAAGATGCCGATTTAGTTATTTTAGCGATGAAGCCCAAAGATGCAAGAGTTGCTTTTGAATCGATTGCTCCTTATCTTTCCGAAAATACTGCAATCCTTTCTGTTCTTGCTGGAATTGCAATTGAAACAATTGAGAAAGCTCTAGGGGTTCGACCAATTGCAAGGGTCATGCCCAATACTTCAGCAGCAATCGGTATGGCAGCCAGTGGGATTGCATTTAATGAATATGTAACAGATTCACAAAAGTCTATTTATCTACAATTGTTAGAAGCAATTGGCATTGTCATTGAAGTGGAAGAAGATAAACTTCATGCTATCACGGCTCTTTCGGGAAGTGGCCCTGCTTATCTATATTATTTACTAGAAGCGTGGGAAAAAATTGGAGTAGAATTTGGCTTATCAAAAGAAACGGTTAGAAAATTAATGGTTCAAACGATTGCTGGTTCAGCAATGATGCTTCAAAAAGTTAAAGAAGAACCTGAAGTTCTTCGCAGAAAAGTGACAAGTCCTGGTGGAACAACTGAAGCTGGAATAAAAGCATTGGAAAACTTCCGATTTAACGAAGCCATTTATGCTTGTATTAAAAGTGCCGAAGCAAGATCTCGAGAACTCGCAAGGGGTGAGTAATTTTTGTTCTATTCTTTCTTGGGAAAATATCAAAAAATCCCTTGACTAGAAAAGAAATCTCCGTCGTTTCCATTAGTTGACTTTACAGTTAATATTGAAAGAAAATTCAAACTTTATCAACATTGTAAATGCTCCGATTACGGAGCATTTTATAATATTTAAAGAATATCAACCTTTTATCAATTATTTCCTAGGAAATGTATTTTTTTGCTATTTTATGTTGTCGAAATATATATTTTTGACTATTTACTTCGAAATATGTAAGGTTCCAAAAAGAATTTAGACATTTAAACTTGGGTTTTATCACCTACTAAAGTGCATTTTACCATGAAATTGCGAGTATGCTACTTAAGACTATTGACAAGGATTAGTACGAAATTTTGGAGTAGTAACAGAGCAGAATTCTACATAAAAAAATTTGGCTACCAAGAAAGAATTTTTCTTTCTAGATAGCCAAGTTTCTTATAACGCACCGCTTTTAATACGTTTTATAATCGAATAAGATGTATACATTGTAATAGGTAAAAAAATCGCTAATAGAATAATCCAAAAAGATAAAGCCTCAGCTGCTTTTAATTCTTCAAAGTTTGTAATGACAAAAAATATGATTCCAATCATTAAGCACCAAGCTAATAAGTTAGGAAAGACAACAAATAAACGCAGTAACCCCGGATTTATTTTTGGTTGATTCATACTCTCCCCTCCCAACAACATCATACAATAATTATCCTCAATCATTCTATTATTTTCTGAAATTTTAGGTGATTATTTATCTTCATTTCCTTCTGTTAACCTTCCATTTTTCCAATGAAAAAGAGAAAAATCATTTGCTACAAATACGTTAGGGAAAATATTTTTTGATTCTTTTATAATCTTATCTAAATCATGTGGTAAAAATCTTGCGCTGATATGGTTTAAAATTAGATACTTTGCAGCAGCCTCATTTGCAATATTCGCAGCATCCACATTCGTCGAATGCCCATAATCTGCTGCAAGTTTTTTCGTAGAATAATCGAAAGTCGCTTCATGTATCACGATATCCGCATCTTTGCTTAATTCAATCGATTGATGACAATATTTCGTATCACCTAAGACTGTCACAACAAAGCCTTTTTTGCGTGGTGCAGTTACGTCTTTACTATAAACAATCGTTCCATCTTCTAATGTGACATCTTCCCCACTTTTCAATTTTCCAAGCATCGGACCTTTTGGAACTCCAAGTTTTAATGCCTTTTCAACTAATAGCTCACCAGGTAGCGGTTTTTGTTCAACACGAAAACCATAGCATGGTATGACATGCTCAAGTTGTTTTGCAGTCACAATAAATTGATCATCTTCAAATATTATCCCTTCATGAATTTCTACAAAATGTAAAGGATAGTTTAAATGCGTTTTTGTTAGTTGCAACGTGAATATAACCCAATCTTTTAATCCACAGGGTCCGTAAAGGGTCAACGGTGAAGTTTCCTCTCCTCCTAGAAAGGAACGGGAACTAAGAAAACCTGGTAAACCAAAAATATGATCTCCATGTAAATGGGTAATAAAAATTTTTTCAACTTTCCTTGGTTTAATAGTTGTATGTAAAATTTGGTGTTGCGTTGCTTCTCCACAATCAAACAACCAAATCGTTCCTCTTTCTTCAAATAATTTTAATGCAAGAGAACTTGTGTTTCGCTCTTTTGAAGGCATTCCCGCCCCTGTACCTAAAAACTGTAATTCCATGTTGAATCTCCATTCCTACTATTTATCGATTAAATCGTCAAAGAAATCTTTGCTAAAACTTGTTTTGGATGCATAACTTTTTTTCTTGACATCAATCCCTTTTTGTACAATACCTTTTCCGAACTTCTTTTCCATTGAATGAATAATTTCATAAATAGGCTCTTCTTTTGCAAATTGTTCAAAATTAAATATGGACAGTTGTTCAGCAAAATGTTTTTTATCGATTACGTTAGACACGGTCACTCCAAGAAGGCGGATTGGTGTACCATCCCATGCTTTCGAGAATAATTCCATTGCTTCGCGGAAAATATCTTTTTCTAAATAAATTGGATTTTGTACAGTTTTACTTTTCGATTGATTTTTCCAATGGCAGTCCCGAATTTGAATCGTAATAGTGGAACCGCATAAATTTTTTGCTTCCAATCTTTCTGCAACTTTTTCAGATAGTTTAAGAAAAGTTGTTTCGATATCTTTCATTTCGATGATGTCATATGGTAATGTAGTGGAATTTCCAACGCTTTTTGTATCATAAATTGCATTTGGATCCACTTCCCTTGTGTCAATCCCATTTGCTCTTCTTATTAGTCTAACTCCATTTTTACCCAATTTTTGTTTTAGTAACCTTTCATCGGCTTTTGCTAAGTCTCCAATTGTATAAATATTGAGTGTATGGAGTTTTTTAGCGGTACTCTCCCCTATCCCATGCATTTTTAATACGGGTAAAGGCCACAATTTTTCTCGTACTTCTCTTTTTCTTAATACCGTAATGCCCATGGGTTTTTTCATGTCTGAAGCTGTTTTTGCTAAGAATTTATTTGGCGCTATGCCGATGGAACATGGCAAATCTAACTCATTGAAAATTCGAAGTTGAATCTCTTTTGCGAGTTCTAATGGATGCCGTTCCTTCGAAACTTCTGTTACATCCATATATCCTTCATCAATTGAAACCGGTTCAACAAGATTTGTATAACTTTTTAAAATCGTAAATATTGCTTTGGAGGCTTCACGATATTTTGGAAAATCTGGAGGTAAGATGATTAGCTCTGGACAAGTTTTTAATGCTTCAGCTACATTCATCGTCGTATAAATCCCCTTTGCTCTCGCTTCATAGGAACTAGTTACAATAATGCCGCGCCGTTCTTTCGGATTGCCAGCGATGGCAATGGGTTTTCCTTTCAGTTCAGGATGATAGGCTTGTTCAACTGAAGCATAAAAGCTATTCATATCAACATGAAAAATCACTCTTGCCAAATTATCTCACCTCCAAAGATATTCCTTTCTGCAATATTTTATCATAAACTATTCCATTCCTCTTTTTCTTATATTTCACTTTAAATTATTATTTTCATAGATAAATTCGTATTGACTTTTGTAATAATGTTGGTTATTCTTTTTGTAAACCAATTATATAAACAGGTTAACAAAGGGGAGAAGACGGTGACTTCAACAAAAACTTATGGACTTGTATTAACAGCTTTTGGTGCAGCAATCATTGCTGTATTAGCTCAAATTACAATCCCACTTCCTTTAGTTCCAATTACTGGTCAAACTTTAGCAATCGGGCTTATTGTAACAATATTAGGATTAAAATATGGTACCCTTAGCGTACTTGTTTATTGTTTACTAGGCGCTATCGGTTTACCAGTATTTACAGGAATGTCTGGTGGGTTATCAATACTCGTTGGACCTACAGGTGGCTATATTATTGGCTTTATTCCAACTGCTTTATTCATGGGATGGTATTTAAATAAATTCGGATATACTTATATCCATGGCTTGATTGCAAACGTTTCGGGAATGATGATCACGCTTGCCTTTGGTACTATTTGGTTAAAATTCGTTGCCGATATGTCATTGTATGCGGCATTCATGGCAGGAGCAGCGCCATTTATACTGTTAGAAATGATGAAAGGTGTCATTGCTGCTTGGGTAGGAATTCTCGTTAGACATCGTTTATTGAACGCAAATTTATTAAAATTAGTTTAATTTGGTTTTGACCTTTTAAAGATACCCCTTCAAAATGTAAAAAACGAATGGCCATTATTGACCATTCGTTTTTTATTATTGTAATTCTTTTGATGATTTAAAAAGATCATTTCCTTTTTTAATTAAATCTTTTAACTCGTCTTCGTATTTTTGTAAACTCTTAAGTCCAGAATCTCGATAATTTTTCAGCACTTTTTCCGCGTCTTCAATAGCATCGGATACATTTCCACGAGCTTTAGAAACGCCTTTTTTATCCTTAACTGCCTTTTCCAATTCTTTAATTGCATCCTCTAATTCATCAATTGCATCTTTTAATTCAGCTTTAAAATAATCTTCACGGTTATCTTCTTTTTTATCAATTTCCTTTTCTAAGTCATTGGAAAGACTTCTTGCCGTTTTGATTAAATCCTTTAATTCATTCTCTAAAGTTTTTAAGTCCACTCCAGCATCTTTCATAGAGTCGTAAGCGTCTTCTGCTTTCATGATTGCTTCATTTAAATCTATCAGTTTGCTTTTCAACTCGTTTAACGAAACGTTAGATTTCAATACTTTTTTTCCTTTATCAATTACTTTTTCCAAATCTTTTTTTGTCTTTTTTCCCAATTCTTCGTAATAGTCTTTATCAAATGTCTTTGCATATGCTGAGGCGTGGTCCCTTTTAGCTCTATTTATTTCATATGCAAAAGTAATAATTGTTTGGTCTAATTCTTTTTGATATTTTTCTTTAGCAGTCTGTAATATCTTTTCTGCATTATTCATTATCGAATCTAGATTTTTCAAAGCCTGTGATAATTTATTTTTTTGTACTTCATACTCGTCGATTAAATCTTCAAGGTCTTCTAATTCATCTTCGAGTTCATCAATTTTTCTTTCGATATCTCTAATTTTCTGTTTGTCTACTTCTTTCCGTTTTTCTTCTTTCTCTTTTTCTGATTTCTTTTTATCTATTTGCTTTTGTAAATATTCGATTTCTTTTTCAATTTCTTCAATATCTCCTATATCTTTTTTCACTTCATTGAGTTTTTCTAGTTGTTTATCTACTTCTTTTCTCGCATCTCTTAAATCGGTAATGTGAAACTCAATCTCTTTTTTCAAAACTTCTAGTTGTATATAATCGTCTACTTGTTCATTACCACCTTGATCTCCATTGTCATTATTATTTTCTTCATTGTTTTCATTTGAGTCTTCGTTATCGTCCCAACCTTTTAATGTGTCCCAATAATCTTCTTTGTCATCAGAACGTTTTAAATCGATTGTACGAGCAATAAATGTGATTAGATGAGCACGACCTACTCCATCATTCGGTTTAAATAAACCTTCATTAACTGTAATTCCTAATGATCCGATTGTTCCAATGTAAGAATAGTTTTCATCATTTTCTGGAACATCAGAAAATCGTTTTAATGTTGGAGCTTCCAATTCATAAGCTTTTACTAAAATTTTTGCCATTTCAGCACGAGTGATTTCCTCACCAGGTTTAAAATATTTCCCTTTATCAAATACACCGAGCTCCGTCAATTTTGCTATTGCTCCATAGTGAGGATTAGGAACATCCCCATATTGCTTTGGTACGTCTTTAAATCCAGGGTCTTTTACATTTTCCAAATCAAGCCCCATCGTTCTCGCAACGAAAGAAGCTGCTTGTGCACGATTCACATTTTGATATGGTCTGAATGTGTTGTCATCAAAACCTTTAACATAATCAAACTTTAAAAATTTTTTCAGTGGCTCAATATAGAAATCATCTGCTTTAATATCCTTAAATGGAAGTTCATTAGCACTGGCGGACATAGCACCAGCAGCGATTAAACAGGCGGCAATGGATGCGGCAATTTTTTTCTTAAATTTCATTTATATTACCCCTTTTCATTTATGTATTGATACATTTTCATCGATATCTTCTATATTATTTAAACGTATAGTAGAAGAAAAAGTTACAAAAATGTGTATAATTGTGAGTTTTTACCTATACACTTCATAATATCGACAAAATATTTCTTAACTGTATATACCTATTATTAAAATACCATAAAAAAACATACAATGAAAATTTTCCATTGTATGTTTTTAGGAAATATTATTCTAGTTTAAAGTTTTTCCAATCATATACTCTAGGGAAAGGAACATGTCCATTATAAGATTGATGCTTTACATAAACTTTTGTATTGGAATCTGTTAATGTCTCCAGTACAGCGGGTTTATCATCAAAATAAACATCCAAATTAAGCTTCTGAATGATCTCCATCTTTTCGTGATCCTTCATTCCGCAATAAAAATGTTCATCAATGACCGGAAAACCTCGATTTTTCATCCATTGTCGAGTTTTTTCACAATATGTTTTCGGTCTCGATGTGATATAAAAAATGGAATGCCCTTCTTTTTCAAGTTTACGGATAAAATCAATTGCCCCTTCAAAAACTGGACAGTCTGTAAAGTAAATTTCTTCCATTAACGAATTCCACATTACATGACCTTCATCTTCGTCTAACCCGAAAAGTTCATGAATTTCCACTCTTTTTAATTGATAAAAAAGAGCAATATCAATCTGTTTTCCTAATTTTTTATTATAAAGATGAAAAGCATGTTCTCGTAAGTTAATCAATGTATCATCTATATCAAAACCGATTTTCACTTTTCCCCTACTTTCTTAACCAATGATAATAAACTGGGTAGAAAAGTTTTTTTCCTTTTCTATTTGCAATTTTTGTAATTTTTTTACTTCTTCTTTTCTTTGTTTCTCACATTGGGATAAACGTAATTCATTTATATTTCCGGGATCAATACATTCAGATAACCGATCTGCATCTTTTAAAGCACTGTTTAATCCAAAGGCTCCAGTTGGTGTCATCGCATGACATGCATCACCTATTAACAGTATATTGTCTTTTCTCCATATTTCTGTGTGATTACTATAGACATCTAATAAGACAAAATCATCCCAAGTAGTAATATGTTTTCGAACCGATTCTTCTAATTCAGGAAATGCTTGAATCAATTTATCTATAAACAGTTGTATAGATTGTTTGCGGATTTTCGAAAAGGATCCCTGTGCAATGTTCCAGCCAATTTGCACATAACCCTTAGCTTGGGTAAATAATGATAATTGGAAACCATCTACTTCAGCCATTTTTATGGATGGTTGCCAATTGTCTGGTGCCGGTATTTTTGCCCAAAGTAAGTCATAGCCATGTTTGCGTGTTATTGTTTCAATACCTGCTTTTTTTCGGACAGTGGAATATCTTCCATCAGCCCCTATAATCATCGAACTATGTATAAGGATTTCTTCCTTACCTCTTTTCCCTTTAATCCCAATGAAATGACCATTTTCATCTTTAAGTAAATCAATCACTTTTGTATTTGTCATGAGAGAAAAATTTTCGTATTTTTTTGCTTCTTCGATAATTACTGATAATAGATGTGCTTGCGGAACATGGATTCCTAAATGGCCAACTTGTTTCTCAGGTTGAATTGTTTTAAAGAGTTTTCCATTTTTCCAATATTCAATAACTTTCATTTTTAACAATCCGAGTTTTTCAATTTTTGAATACAGATTATGTTTCTTTAAAATATTTTCTCCATCTTCATTCAAATGTTCACCTCGGAATTCCCTTGCAATTTCCTTATGTTGTTCAAGAAGGGTGACAGAAATCCCCTTCTTTGCTAATAGCAGTGCAAGTAGTGAGCCACTCGGTCCAGCACCCACAATCAATATATCAGTGAATATCATGTTGATCACCTAGTTTTGGATAAGCAATTATTCGTAAATCTTCTCCAACTTTATCGAATGAGTCAATTTCTACTTTTGCCGCTAAATTCATATTATCAACATCATCACCAGCTACCGGGGTAATGGAGTGGCGCCCTCCTAATATTTTTGGTGCAATGTAAATAATATATTTATTTACAAGTCCAGCTCTGATAAACGAGGCGTTTATTTCTCCTCCACCTTCAACTAACACATCTGTTATTCCATGTTTATATAATTGTTCCAACATTTCATCTAAGCAGATACCCTTTTGATTTTTAGAACAGTATATAAAATGTACATTTTTCTTTTTAAGTTCCGCTATTTTGATTGGATCCGCACCGGTAGTTGTCACAATAATTGTTTCAGCTTCGTCATTTAAAACATTTGCATCCATCGGAATTTGTAAATGACTATCTAAAATAACTCGAATTGGGTTTTTCCCTTTTTGATTGGGCAATCGTGTCGTCAATAGCGGATTATCTTTTAAAACGGTTCCTATTCCTACTAAAATCGCATCAACTTCATTGCGTAATTTGTGAACTTCAAGGCGGGCTGCTTCACCGGAAATCCATTTTGAATGTCCAGTATGCGTTGCGATTTTCCCATCTAATGTCATGGCAAATTTTGAAATAACGAAAGGACGATTTGTCAACATATTATGAATAAATCGTTCATTCAATTTTCTCGCTTCATTTTCTAATAAGCCTACTTCTACCTCAATTCCTGCTTTTCGAATGATGTCAACACCTTTACCCGCAACGAGAGGATTTGGATCAAGTGTCGCCACTACCACTCTGCTAACACCAGACTCTTTCACTAAATTTGCACAAGGAGGGGTTTTGCCATAATGAGAACATGGCTCTAGCGTGACATATAAAGTGGCACCTTTTGCATGCTCTCCTGCCATATGAAATGCATGAACTTCTGCATGGGCTTCTCCAGCTTTACGATGTATTCCTGTTCCTACGATAACCCCATCTTTTACTATGACCGCCCCAACAACAGGATTTGGATTTGTTTTGCCCTTTGCCGTTCGCGCTAAATTTAATGCTAATTCCATGTAATCACGATCCGTTAACACAATGACCCCTCCTAAAACAATTGTTTCTCTGGTATGTGACCTGCCTTTTTAATTTTCGTTTCTAAATAATAACGATTTGTTTCAGTTAAGCCGCCCCAAAGTGGAATATGTTTATCAGCTAATAGACCATGATGTTTTAACGCTTCCAGTTTTTTAGGGTTGTTTGTAATTAAAGTTACAGGTTTATTGCGAAGAGTCTCTAATACTTTAATTGCTTCTTCATAGGACCTTGTATCATCTTCAAAACCAAGTGCATGGTTGGCTTCTACTGTATCATAACCTTCTTCTTGCAATAAGTAAGCTAATGATTTTGAAAATAATCCAATCCCACGGCCCTCATGATTCGCTAAATAAAAGATTGCACCACATCCATGTTCAACAATCATTTTCATCGATTCATGTAATTGATAACCGCAATCACACCGTTGACTTCCGAAAATATCTCCAGTATGACAAATGCTGTGCATACGAATAAGCGCTTCCTCATCATTTTCAAAATCTCCGTAAACCAATACAGATGATTGTTGAGATTCTTGCAAGTTCGCACTTAAAATATAATTTAACACTTCTTCCTTTGTTGAAATGGGTTCATCTAGCTTCAACCAAGTATACCACTGGAATGTGGCTTCAAAATTATCTTGTTTTACAGGGAGTTTTACTGGGCCAACAAGACAAATTTGCTCATTTTCTTTATATGAAATTAACTGCATTTTTTTAAGCAAAATGTCATTCTTATTTAATAGTAGATTTTTCAATATTCATCACCTAATTCAACTAAATCTATTTAAAATTCCTATTTTATTAATAGGAATTAATCTTTGCCTTTTTTAATATAGCTGAAATAGGTTTAAAAAGCAAAAGAAGTGTTTTCCATGTTACTTTTTGTATAATAATAGAAATATTATTTAGATAAAACATTTTCGTACGAACTAATTGCTATTTTACATTTTTAATTTCGGCAGATTTTTCTTTATTATAAGAAGTGCTATTTTATCATCTTTATGCAATCAATGAACATGACTTTAAGGGGATAAAAGTCGACCAATTGTTATAATTTATTTGATTGACAATATAATAAAAAATACACTTCATTTTCTAAAATAATTGAAAGTGAAGTGTATTTTTTATGAGTTACTTTTTCATCATGATATGAAATGTTAATCTAAAATTTTAATTTTTACCTTTTTTACTCCCCACTGCATTGCTTGATCATGGGAAGGGATGAATACATCAATTTTATTTCCTTTAATGGCTCCTCCAGTATCACCAGCAATTGCATAACCGTAGCCTTCCACCCATACTTTTGTACCGAGTGGGATAATGTTAGGATCAACAGCAATTACTTTCATATGTGGATTTTCTCGTAAATTTATCCCATAAGCAGTAGTACCAGAACATCCTTCACAGTATGCGGTATATGCTGTTGCTGTAACAGTCATTTCTTTTAATGATGACGGTTCATCTTCTTTTATCACTTGCTGAGTGGTAGTAGGTGATGCTTTCGTTTCTCTTTTCGGCAAGAAGCCTCCCGTTGTGTCAGCTACAATAGAAATCGGTTTGTATTCTTTTTTGTATTTTTCGTCATTGTAAATAATCAATTTCTTACCTGGATGAATCAATGTATTGTCTAAATCGTTCCATTCCATTAATAAATCTAATGGTACTTCATGATTTAATGCAATTCGGAACAAGTTGTCCCCTTCCTTCACAGTGTATATAGTAAATAGTGGGGCTTTCATAAAAGCAAGTTGGCGAGTAATTGCATCTTCCACCACTCCATTACCTAAAATGTTGGTGACAAAGTCGATTTCCCCTTTTTCCACTGATGTTTCTTTTGCATATGTCAATGATGTTGTAAACAATGTCAAACATAAAAGTATATATGCTACAATTTTTTTCATACTTAGTCCTCCTTAACAAACAAACTTGCAATTCACTTTTTGTTAATACGAACTAAGTATTGTCCAAATATTTACATTTTTATTCATAATTTGATAAAAATTAAATAATACAGCTTTCAAACTAGTTGATAAAATGAGAGAAAGGGCTTGTATCAGAAAATTGCTTAGTTCAAAAAAAGGTTCTGAATCGTTGCTACAAAAAATAAAATCCTCTAGAAAATCTCTAGAGGATTGTTTAATTTAGATATTCATCCGAACAGCTTGGGAACATATATATTCCTTGTATCATATGAAAATCATAATGTCTTTGTATAAATTTTTCTTGATATAAGTATTCCATTAAGGAGATTTCATGCTCATTTGCACTGCATAATACCCCTGAGACACTTAATCCATTTTTAAACGAAACACCGATGGGCTGACCGATTAAATATTTTATTTTTTCAAACACGATTTGCCCCCTTTCTTACCCCATTGTATGCTTCTATTCAGTTAATTGGCTGTGTGGGCTATTTAAGAAATCTTTAGAGAGCAACACATGTAAAATAAATGTTTAATCAATCAGGTCTGTCTACTATTGGTTTAGAACAACCTGAAACTTGTTAGTTAGTTTACATAATATATTTATTTCTATATTAAAACGATTGTCCTTTTACTTGCTGCAACATTTCCTTAAATATTTCATTTCTTTTTATTACATCTCCTTCAACCGTAAGATTGTAAAATTTGGAATCCAATAATTGGGTTAAAAGTTTTTTCCTTAATGAACGATCAGCAATTTGATTTAAAACGATATGACGAGCGTAATCTAAAAATTCTATATAGTCCTCAAATTTTTCATCAAATTGTTGTTCGAGATCTTTTTTAATTTTTTTTGCTAAACTAGGACTAGCACCGCCAGTAGAAATGGAGATGTTAAGTTTCCCTCTCTTTATGGTTGCTGGTGTAATAAAGTCACTATCTTTCGGATTATCTGCAAGCAACAAAAGTTGATGTTCTTTTTTATGGATTCGTATTTCATGATTTGTAGCTGAATCATTTGTTGTAGCAATAATGATATTTGCCTGTTCAATATCTATAGGTTCAAAAGTTTTTTCAATCCATTTCGCGTTATTGTGTTTCATCCATTCCTTAATTTCTGGAATAATGGTTGGACTAATAATCGTTAAGTTTGCTTCTGTTCCCTCTAATCCTATTAATTTTTGATAAGCAACACGTCCCCCACCGATTACGACAACATTTTTACCTTTTATATTCATCATGATTGGATAATACATGTTTGACACCCTCTGTTATATAATCATTCTTTTAAATTTTGTTTATTACTATAACCTAAAATTCATTATTAAATATAAAAATACACCATTTTTCTTTATTGAAAAATGATGTATTTTTGAACTAATAACTATCTTTATTTATGCAAGATATGCTTCTTTTACCTCTTCATTTTCAGCAAGTTCTTTTCCTGTTCCCGTTAAGACAATTTCACCATTTTGAATAACGTAACCTCGGTGTGCAATGCTTAATGCCTGATATGCATTTTGTTCGACTAACAAAATTGTAATGCCCATCTCATTCAATTGAAGTATGATTTCAAATATTTGTTCAACGACAATTGGAGCAAGTCCCATAGAAGGTTCATCAAGCATTAATAAATTAGGCTGCATCATCAATGCTCGACCGATTGCAAGCATTTGTTGCTCGCCCCCACTCATTGTTCCACCCTTCTGATTTATTCGTTCTTTTAATCTTGGAAAGTAAGTAAAGACATTTTCCATACGTTCTTCGATTACTGCTTTTCCTTTTACAGAAAATGCTCCCATAAGCAAATTTTCTTTCACTGTTAAATTGGCAAAAATTCTTCTACCTTCTGGTACGTGACTAATTCCCATCAATGTTGTTTCATGGGCTTGTTTGTTTGTGATATCTTGTCCATTGTAGAGTATCGCTCCTTTTTTCACTTTTGCTAAACCACTTATTGATTTTAATGTCGTTGATTTTCCCGCACCATTGCTCCCTATTAAAGTAACGATTTCTCCACGTTCTACTTGAAAACTTACCCCTTTTAATGCCTGAATTGCTCCGTAGTAGGTTTCAATATTGTTCACTTCCAAAACAGTCATTCCACTCACCTCTTTTCTAGTTCCAAAGCAGCTTTTCCTAAATAGGCTTCTATCACTTTTGGATTCGATCTTATTTCATCTGGATTACCTTCCGCAATTTTTTCGCCATGGTCAAGAACGACAATATGCTCAGAAATTTCCATAACTAATTTCATATCATGTTCAATTAAAATGACCGTTACATTGAATTCTTTTCCCATCCGTTGAATTACTTCGGTTAATTCCCGCGTTTCTCTTGGGTTCATTCCTGCTGCTGGTTCATCCAGTAAAAGTAATTTCGGTTTCGTTGCTAAAGCACGAGCAATTTCCAACTTTCTTTGGTTCCCATAACTTAGACTGCTCGCTTTTTCGTTTATAAATGGTTCCAGATTAAAATATTCCAAAAGTCGATAAGCTTCCACTTCCGCCTCTGACTCTTCTTTTCTTGTATTAGGTAGATTAAGAAAAATTCCTAATAGATTTCCTCTTAAATGGGTATGCATTCCAACTAATACATTTTCGATGACCGTCATTTCCCCGAAAAGACGGATATTTTGGAAGGTTCTGGAGATACCACGTTTAGCAACCTGATCTGGCTTTAATCCAACAATAGACTTGCCTTCTAGTAAAATTTCCCCTTCAGTAGGTTGATAAACTCCTGTAATCATATTAAAAAATGTCGTTTTTCCAGCACCGTTTGGACCAATTACCGCTGTAATGGAACCTTGTTTAACAGCCATTGAAATATTGGAATTGGCCGTTAATCCACCAAACTTCTTAGTTAAATTGGAAACTTCTAATATATTCATTGCTACACCCCCTAGGCTTGCACTCGATCTGTATCATTCGAACCTATATTGGATATTGCAGCTTTTTTCTGAGCTCTTTCTTTTATTTGTTCTACGTCAAACTTTTTATTCTTTGCAGGAATTAATCCCTTTGTTCGATAGATAGCAAAAATAACTAGTAGCACCCCAAAAATGAATCGTTGTAGTTTTGCAGGTGTTAATGCATCAGGAATTGTAATCACACCTTGTAAACTTAATTGATTCAGCCAATTCGTCAACTCCGTTAATACTTGCAAATTTAAAATTGTTACTAATGCTGCCCCTAAAATGGCTCCCGGAACACTACCCATTCCACCTAATACAACCATTACTAAAATCGTAAATGATTCTAGTAGTGTAAAACTTGTTGGATCTATAAATTGTTGCTTAGCTGCAAATACAACGCCCATGATACCCGAAAAAGAAGCACCTAAGGCAAAGGCGAGTAATTTTGTTTTCACTAACGGAATACCCATCGCTTGTGCAGCAATTTCGTTTTCTCTAACAGCCTTCCATGCACGACCTATTTTTGAATGTTCCAAACGATTTACTGCAAAAATCGTAAATAGTAAGATGAAGAGGACAATAAAGTAGTATTGATTTGGATAAATAATTTCCAATCCAAACAGATTTGGTGGTGTGATGGATGCAATCCCCATAGCACCGTTCGTAAAGTTAATTGGTCTATCTAAATTATTGAAAATAATTCGGATGATCTCACCAAAAGCAAGAGTAACTATAGCTAAATAATCTCCTTTTACCCGTAGCACAGGAACACCAATTAACACTCCGGCAATTGCTGCCATAATACCACCGATAATTAAAAAACCCCAGAAAGTACTACCACTTAATGGATATTCACCGAAGGGCATAAAGTTGGATGCCTGTGAAGTTGCAAAAATACTATACGAATACGCGCCAACCGCGAAGAACGCAACAAAGCCAAGATCTAATAATCCCGCCATCCCAACGACGATATTTAATCCAAGCGCCATCGCTATATAAATACCCACCATTGTTGCTACTTCCATATAAGAATGGAAGGCTGGTCCACCGCTAGACGCAAATGGTATAAGAATGAATAATAACCCTAACGCTATTAACCATTTCGTCACGACCTTTAAATTCATATAATAGAGAATTAATAGTGAAGACAGTAATAATAAGAATGAAACAACGGATTTTTGAGAGAAGTATAATGCGGATGAAGTCACGATGATGAAAAGGGTAAACAAAGTAATTTGAACAGATTTCTTTTGCAATAACATCGATAATTTTTCTTTCATTTCCATCACCTACACTTTCTCTGTTGCTGCTTTTCCTAACAATCCCTCAGGCTTGAAGAGCAGTACTAAAATTAAAATTGCAAAAGCAAATACATCTTTATATTCTGCTCCAAAAATGCCACCTGTTAATAAAGAAAGATTTGCAGAAGCAAACATTTCGATTAATCCTAATAAAAAGCCTCCAAACATCGCTCCACGAATATTTCCAATTCCACCCATTACTGCGGCTATAAAAGCTTTAATCCCTAAAATAAATCCAATGTAAGGGTCAATCGTACCGTATTGTATGGCAAAAAGCACTCCTGTTGCTCCTCCTAATGAAGAACCAATAAAGAAGGTAATGGCGATCACTTTATTTACATTAATAGACATTAGAGCTGCTGTTTCCCGATCCATTGAAACGGCACGAATCGCAGTTCCCCATTTCGTCTTATTGACAAAGAAATCTAGAGAAATCATCATACCAATGGCACAAATGAGCACTATAAAAAATGAAACTTTTAAACTTGCATCATTAAAAACTGATAAAAATGATGATACTGGTATTGTAATTTGTTTGGAAAATAAAGACGGTCCTGTCACAATATAATTTCCAGTCAAGATTTCAGCAACTATTCGAACAACATCTTGAAGAATGAAAGATACACCGACAGCTGTAATTAAGGCAACTAATCGAGGGGCTCGTCTCACCGGACGATAGGCAACTCTTTCAATACCCATTCCAAGTAAACCTGTACATAGTGCTGTTATAACTAATGCAATGATTAATAATAAAAGACTCGGTATCGATGAACCAAATCCCATTCCAAGAATGATGAGCAGAACAGCTGTTCCAATATAAGCACCCGTCATAAAAATTTCACCGTGAGCAAAATTGATTAATTGTAAAATGCCATAAACCATCGTATACCCTAGTGCTACAACAGCATAAACGCTTCCGAGTGTTAAACCATCAATTATCACTTGAGGTAAAGTTTGGAGCATCTCTTGAAACATAAAATTCCTCCAATCCGTTGTAAATTAAACTCGTGCTGTTTTATTCCCTCTCTTTTAGAAAAAAAGAGACGTCTGTAAAGGCAATTTAAGACGTCCTCCTTCGACGAGGTTAGTGACAAATTATATTGAGAACCATAGTAGCAATAATTTTTATTATTAGATAGGAAGGATGTCTAGTGTCCGGCTTTCTAGACATCCCCTTTCTGTCAGCTTATTGGCTTACTTCACCTACATACGATGCTGGATATTTTGCTTCCTCAAATTTATATAAATATACTTTTGCATTCTTGTTGTCTCCTTTTTCATCGAAAGAAACATCTGTGATGACTCCTTGATAATCAGTTATTGCTCTTACAGCTTCTACAACTGCTTCTTTCGGAGGAAGTTTGCCCCCATTTGCTTTAATAGCATTCTCTAAACCTTGTAAAAATACGCCCATTGCATCATATCCATAAGCCGAAAATGCTTCTGCTTCTTTATTGAATTTTGCTTTATAATCATCCATGAATTTTTTTCCTTCAGGGGTTGAACTTGTATCTCCAGCAACCGATGTAATGTACACATTCTTCACTGCTTCCCCAGCAATATCAACTAAACCTGAGGAGTCCATTCCATCGCCACCCATAATTGGTACATTTATTCCTTTATCACGTGCTTGTTTTATAATAATTCCACCTTCACTATAAATGCCTCCAAAGAAAATTAAATCAGGTTTTTTATTTAATGCTTGATTGATGACACCATTGTAGTCTTTTTCACCAACTGTAATTCCTTCATATCCAACGATTTCAGCACCTAATTTTTCCGCTTCTGCAACAAACGCATCAGCAATTCCTGTACCATAGGCTGTTTTATCTTGAATCACGAAAATTCTTTTTGCTCCTAATTCATTGACTGCAAATTGAGCACCAGCTGGTCCTTGGAAATCATCACGGGCAACAATACGATTCACAGTTTTTAGCCCACGATCCGTTACATCTGTCGCAGTACTTCCAGGATTCACCATTGTTATGTTGTATTTCTCGTATATTTCTGAAGAAGGAATCGTAACCCCTGAGTTAAAGTGACCAATTACTCCATAAATTGCATCATCTGCTCCTATTAAGTTGGCATTCGATACGCCTTTTTTTGGATCTGCTTGGTCATCATAAGGTTCCAATTGCAGTGTAAAGCCCATTTCTTCAAATCGTGATGCTTCTTCTTCCAATTTCATTTGAGCACCAAGTTTAATGGCTTCACCAATGATTGCATTACCACCGGATAACGGTGTATGGGTTGCAATTTTTATAACATTGGAATTAGCTCCAGTTTGTTCTGTTGTTGTTTGTTGACCGGATTGATTACTGGAACTTTGTGAACAGGCTGAAAGGATTACCAACAATAAAGCGCTGGCAAAAACAACAAGTAATTTTTTCATACATCTCCTCCTTTTGATAAATTGTTCTCTTGAAAATAATGCTAATTTTAGTATATTTTTTTACAATTTTGTGAACATCATCTTTGTAAGAACTCCTTACATACTTTTTTTATTAAACTTGCAACTTTTTACATGTCGATTAATGAGATTTCTTGTAGAAACATTCACTATAAATATGATATTAGTTTGGTATTTTTTTTCGAGCGGTTTAATAAATAGATATAGAGTTAAACATATAAGACTATCGGAAAGTGGGTAATGCTTGATGCCTCTACAAAATCATGCATATAAATATAAAAAGGTTATATCAATCGGCACTGTTAGTGAGCTTACAGGTTTGTCCCATAGGCAGATACGTTATTATGAATCTAGAAAATTAATTTTCCCCGAAAGATCAAAAACAGGTATTCGAAAATATTCCTTTCATGATGTTGAAATATTAATAGAAATTGCAAATCATTTAGAAGAAGGTGTGTGGACAAATGAAATTCGAGAAGAACTAAAAAAACGTCAAAACAATCATCAAATAAAAATAGAGCAACCATATAATACCTGTTGAGGCATTTTGAATTTTTAATATACTGTATTCTTATCTTTCCTACGTAATGACTAATTTTTTATTGTATTTGCATTATCATAATTGGAAAGTTGTTGAAAAAGGGTGTTTAGAAAGTCGAAAGCTTTCTAAACACCCTCTCTTCTTCTTAATAATGTTTAAGATTTATTTTGCAACATGTTTATTCATATGGATTAGAAAATATTTCATGTTTTGTAGTGGATAAATTCTCAATTTAGATTCTCCAAAAACATCCTCTATTGGTATTAAACCATAATGCCGACTGTCATAACTATTCAAACGATTATCTCCTAATACAAATATATAGCCATCTGGCACTTTCTTTTCACCCGTCAAATCTTCCAATGTAAAATTTTCAGTCATGCGAATTTGATACTCAGCATTTCGTTTTACATATGGTTCTTCAAATTCTTTTCCATTGATAATTAATACATCATCTTTCATTTCAACCGTATCTCCAGGCAATCCTATGACCCGTTTAATATAATATTCATCTTCATAAGGTGCTTTAAAAACAATGTGATCAAATCGTTGGATTTTACTTATTTTGCTAACAATAATGACATCTTCATTTTCATATGTAGGTGACATTGAAGCACCATTTACAACAACGGGAGAAAAAATATATTCCCTACAGATTAAAGCAATGGTAATTCCCGAAACGAAAACAAAAAACCAAGATAGCAATTCTTTCCGAATGTTATTTCCCTTCATTTATCCTGCTCCTCGTAAACGACTTAAAATTGTCCAATTATTTAAATGCAATCCATGTACGATTCTGCTGTTCTTGTACGGATAGATCGCGACCAAAAAATTGAGATAAGTTTTGCTCGGTTAATAGATCATTTGCTAATCCTTTTGCATATACTTCCCCATCTTTTAGCAACAAAGTATGAGAAAAACAAGGCAATATTTCTTCTACATGATGAGTGACATAGATTAATGTTGGACAATATTCCTGTCGTGCAAGATTCCCTAAAAACGCTAGAAATTCCTCTCTTGCAATAACATCTAATCCATTACAAGGTTCGTCTAATATTAATATTTTCGGATTGGTCATTAATGCTCTAGCAATTAACACCCTTTGTTTTTCACCTTGAGATAGCAGGCCATATTGGGAACTTTCCAAATATTCAATTCCTAATTGTTTCATAAGCATATGTGCGATTTCCACATCTTTTTTTTCTACCGGTTCATATAGACCGATCGATGCGAATTTTCCGCTTAGCACAATGCTTAACACAGAATCAAATTCTCTTAACTGCTCTTTTAAAGAAGAACTGATAAAGCCAATTTCTTTACGCAATTCAGGAATATTTGTTTTTCCAAATTCTTGACCTAACACTTTTACTGTTCCTGAAGTAGGGTATAGATAGCCGGTGATGATATTGAGCAATGAAGTTTTACCCGCTCCGTTTAATCCGATAATGGACCAATGCTCCCCTTTATCTATATTCCAATTAATCTCTTTCAAAAGGATTTTGCCATTTCGTTTCACTGTTACATTTTTTAACTGTATCAATGTTCTTCCCCCATTTATCCACCTTTATTAGTATTTTAATATTACAATAATTGAATATATAAAGAAAAGTAACAATATTTTTAACTATTAAATTTACTCCTATAATACATCGCTATTTTGATTTATCTTTTTATTATAATATTAATTTAAATACTTTATTTTTTTCAGATGAAGAATCGGAAGAAAAAGTATGTTACAGTTTACTTAATTTAGTATTTCATTTAGGAAAACGAGAAAGGGGTTATGTTATGAAACAAAAAAGCATTTACGCATCATCCATCAACCATTCATATATGGACTTATATATTGCCGCATCGGACAAAGGTTTAGTTTTTGTAGGGGCTCAACATTCTTCTATGGAAGAATTAAAACAGTATTGCCAAAAACAATATCCACATTGTGAAGTAGTTGAAAATGATCTATTCATTTCGCCCTATTCTTCCCAATTGATTGAATATTTAGATGGTAAACGCAAACAATTTACATTACCATTTGATATTTCTGGAACTCCTTTCCAACTACAAGTGTGGAATGAATTATGTAAAATTCCATTTGGCAAAACTGCTACCTATTCTGAAGTGGCAACGAATATTGGAAATCCAAAAGCAGTCCGTGCAGTAGGAGGAGCAATTGGAAGCAATCCATTATCCATCGTCATCCCTTGCCACCGCGTCATAGGTAAAAACGGAAGTCTTACTGGTTATAGCGGTGGACTGGATGTAAAAAAACGATTATTAGATTTAGAAGGTATTCCTTATTGATCTTTTCATTTTTCGTATGCTTTCCTTCACTTCTTTGCTGATACGATGAGACTCAATTATTTTTTGTAACGCTTTATTATAAGTAAAATCATCTAAAGAATTTTTTTGTAAAAATGATGTTGTTTCTTTGGGAAACTTTAAATAGGCAACGGATATCGCCCAAGCGACTGCCATTTTAACATAATAGCCGTCATGCTTGATGTCATCCCATATTTGAAATAATTCTTCAATATACTTTTCTTCAATAAAATAACTAAGGGACATCACGATGGCAAAACGTATTTCAAATTCGTTTTCTGAATGGAAATAGGAGGAAAGGATATTCCACACTTCTTCCCGATGCTTTTTTGTAAATTTTAATCCGACACAAAAACTATCACATACAGACCAATTATCTATTTTAGGTACAAACCACTTAATCCACTTGAGCCTTTCCTCTAATGGAATGTTTACTTGCCCGATCACCATGCCTTTTAGCATAATTTCTTCAAAATATTCCTCTGTTCCATTCAATAAAAAATCTTCCCAGTCGCTTTTTGAAATTTCTTTTGCTAATGCTCTTAACTTCGGAATGCGAACCCCAAGAATATTTTCTTGATTCGGTATTAATGTTTTTTGAAACAATTGATACTTCTGTTCAGACAGTTCTAATAGTTCTTTCCGTATTTCCATCAAATCAACTCCAATATTTCAACATCAACTTTTCTTGTCATTCGGTATAGAAGTGTGGAAAATAATTATTTAATTTTGGATTGTTTATATATACCAATACCTATTGTAATAATGAGGGAAACGATAATCCCCGGAATAAACCAAATCCAAAGAAATTCGGTTTTACCTAATGCGATTTGTACAATTTGAAAATTAATCAATGCAAAAAGGATCATGCAAATATTTTTTATAATATTTAACATCTTTCGGCTATTTAAATAAAATTGTTCTGCATTTGATTCATTGATTCTTTCCGGATAATTATACATATGGGGAGCTTTTTCAAAAAGAGATGTTAACAATAAGACAAACATTCCAATGAATGGCAATATAATTAACTCATATTTTGAACCCCATCGATCTACTTCACCTTTAGCATTAAAATGTCCTGGTATTCGATCAGGAATTTGGCTCCACTGAAAAATAATAAACAAATTAGACAATATAAATAAACCAATACCAACGATATCACAGATTTTCTCCATTTTTGTTTTTGGTATATGAAGAATTGGTCGATATGGCGTTTTCATCATATTATTCCACCTTATATAAAAATAAAGCTAGAAAAGGCTAATGCCTTACTCTAGCAATTCTATATTTTATGAATTCATCTCTTTTTCCTCTTTCAATAAATGATGTAAATAATCAATAATTTCCCGAATTCCTTCTAATGAATTTATCAAAACGTCTGGATTCACAATCGTAATCATTCGATTTTCTAAATTGGCCACTGCTGTAAAATATTTTGTTTTAGAATAATTTACAAGCCCAACTTGTTGAATATCTTCATCAAGGAAATCTAATATTTCTTTTGCTTCACTCACAACTAATCCATAATTGACGATGTCCGTATTTAATACAATGATTCTCGCCAACGAATCCGTTGTTGGTTTGTTGTACAAAATAATATTAAAATCAAGGATAGGTATAAGCTCTCCACGAATTCGCGTAAAACCCACTAAATAAGTTGGCAAGTGAGGAATGGGGTTTATCTTTCCTATTTTTTCAATCGACACGACTTGATTAACAGGTATTGCGTATTCTTCATTTTCGCATCGATAAACGATTGTTTTCATGAACATCACCTCAAATTGAACAATTACTTGCAAGAACTTTTAACGATTTCTACTAATAAATCGGCTAATTTCTCCAATTCTTCAATAGGCATTCTTTCTTTTGTTGTATGAATATTTTCATAGCCTACCGATAAGTTTACTGTCGGAATTCCAAAACTTGAAATAATGTTTGCATCACTACCCCCGCCTGAAACGCCAATTTGAGGCGTACGGCCAATATTTCGGACAGCTTCGACTGCTATTTGCACCACTTTGTCTGATTCGTTTACTGAAAATCCAGGATACATGATTTGAACATCCATTTCTGCACGGCCGCCTAATTTTTCAGCAACTTTTTCGAAAGTCTCTTTCATATGTTTTGTTTGGTAATCTAATTTAGACTTTTGGATGGAGCGGGCTTCTGCTAAAATTAAAACTTCATCGCAAACGATATTTGTTGCCTTTCCACCTTCAAAACGACCGATGTTTGCCGTTGTTTCATGATCGATGCGCCCCAGTTTCATTTCAGCAATCGCTTTTGCAGCTAGGGTGATGGCAGAGATTCCTTTCTCTGGTTCAACTCCTGCGTGGGCAGTTTTTCCGAATATCTTCACTTCAATTTTAGCTTGGAAAGGAGCTGCGACGACAATCCCCCCAACTTTTCCATCACTGTCTACCGCATATCCATACTTGGCGATAATCTTTTCCCGTTCCAATTCCTTAGCCCCACGAAGTCCATTTTCTTCACCAGCAGTAATTATGAATTGAATTGTACCATGCTCAATTGACTGTTCTTTAAGTCGACGGGCCATTTCAAATAGTGCAGCAATACCGGCTTTATCATCTGCACCTAGAATCGTTGTTCCGTCTGAATAAATATATCCATCATCCCGTATTTCAGGCTTAATTCCCTTTCCAGGAACGACTGTATCCATATGAACAGTAAAATAAATGGGTTCTATATCTTCTCTTCCATTCAATGTGGCTATAATATTCCCTGCACCATGACCATTTCGTGTATGGGCATCATCTTGATATACTGAAAAACCTAAATCCTCTAACTTCTTTATAAGTACTGGAGCAATTTTTTCTTCGTGTTTCGTTTCCGAGTCAATCTGTACTAATTCGATAAATTCATTTACTAAACGGCTGTTTCTCATCATCAAAACTCCTTTATCATACCTCTTTCATCATCATTCTACGCTTAGATGCTTAAGATTACAAATTTCTCCACTTATACTGAACAAATAAAAAAAATGGGACAAATTATATCCCATTTTTGATCTTCTTTTGATTTTCTAATAAAGAATAAATATATTCCATATTCAAATATTGCTGTACATGTTGTGCAAGTACGTCGTAAGCTTGTTCTCGTTGTTCTTTATCGGATATTACATCCATTGATAATTCTTTTAAACCTTTACTTTTTCTAATTTCATTAAAGTAAGCTCTTGTAAAGGAACGATTTTGGAAAATTCCATGTAAATAAGTACCAATCACTTTCCCGTGATGAAAAATAATCCCATCACAAGATCCATCATCTAATTGTAAAAATGGTTGTACATTAGAGTCTTGCGTTACTTTTGTTTGACCTAAATGAATCTCGTAACCTTTCACATCAATTTCTTTATTAAAAAGCATTGGATGAATTTTCCCTTTCGTTTGGGTCGTGCGTTTATTTTTTTCAAAAGTCGTTTGAATCGGTAATAAGCAAAGACCTGTCGTTTCTTTTATATCGCTCTCCACAAAGTCAGGGTCAAACAACTTCTCTCCTAATATTTGATAGCCACCACAAATCCCAAATACCCGCGACCCATTCATAGAGCATTGCTGAATAGCCTCAAATAATCCCGTTTCTTTCAACCACTCTAAATCTGCTGTCGTATTCTTCGTACCAGGAATTATAATACAGTCAGGATTGCCTAAATCACTTGCATGACTTACAAAACGAACGCCTACATCAGGTTCATCAAATAGCGGATCTAAATCGGTGAAATTAGAGATTCTCGGCAATTGTATACAAACAACATCAATGAGAGAATCGTTCTTTTTCGGTCTTTTTAATTTTAACGTATCAAGGGCTAATGAATCTTCGGCTTCGATTTTCAAGTCAAAATATGGGATGACGCCAATGACAGGAATACCTGTATATTCTTCAAGCCATTTTATTCCGTTTTCAAGTATTTCAATCATTCCTCTAAATTTGTTAATAATTATTCCTTTTACAAGTTTTCGTTCATCTTCATCTAGCAATGCTAGAGTGCCAACAATGGATGCAAAAACGCCTCCTCGATCTATATCCGCCACAAGGAACACATCCGCATTGAGCATTTTCGCAACACGCATGTTAGCAATATCTCGATCTTTTAAATTAATTTCAGCAGGACTTCCAGCACCTTCTGCTACAATAATATCGTAGGACTGTTCTAGTTCTCGAATGGCCTTTTCAACAATTGGCAATGCCTGCAGCACAAAGTTATCTCTATAATTTGTAACACTCATATCCATAAAATGTTTCCCATGAACAATGACTTCTGATACCATGTCTTGTTTCGGCTTCAGTAATATCGGATTCATCTTGGTTGTTGCGATTTCTCTAGCAGCTTCCGCTTGTACACCTTGAGCACGCCCAATTTCTCCCCCATCTTTGGTGACATAGGAATTCAGCGCCATATTTTGAGACTTAAAAGGTGCTACTTTGTATCCTGCATTTGAGAAAATGCGGCAAAGTGCGGTACAAAGCACACTCTTTCCCACATCAGAAGATGTTCCTTGAATCATAATTGAATTAGCACGCAAAAACGACCTCTCCTTTAAAATTCCAAGCCTTTTACTGCTGGAATCCCTTCATTGTAATAATGTTTCGTCGGTTCAATAGTTGAAACTAAATCTGCAATATCGATTAATTCTTGTTTTGCATTACGGCCTGTAATTACAACATGCATATGTTTTGGTCGGTTTTGAATGACGTTGATCACTTCATCTAATGGAATCACATCTTCAACTGGAAACTGTGTAATGCTTAGGGCATTGTTTAATTCATCTAATACTACAACGTCTACAGTTGAATCTTGAATGGCTTGTTTTGCTATTTCCCAACCTTTTTTCAAGGCTTCACGATGTTCCTCAGGTGTTTTTGTCCAAGTAAAACCGATTCCTAATTGTTCCATTGTCACCCCTAATTTTTTTAGAGCAAGGGCTTCACCATAAGTCCGTTCTTTCGATTTAATAAATTGTAAAAAACGAACGTTCATGCCGCGGCCAATTGCACGCAAAGTAAGACCTAAAGCTGAAGTTGTTTTCCCTTTACCATTTCCAGTATATATTAATATAAGTCCTTTTTGTTTCATCGATATTTCTCCTGTTTCTTTCATTCATTTACAGTGTTTTTCATATCATCTATATATTCTTCAAACCATTGGGCTTGTTCTCTGATACGTACCACTTCACCTACAATAATCATGGCAGGATTCCTAATCTGTGCTTTTACTGCTTGTTCAAAAATTGTTTCTAATGTCCCTGTAATCGTTCTTTGCCTTGTTGTCGTACCATTTTCAATTATTGCAACTGGGGTATCAGCTTTTTTTCCATGATGCATTAATTTATGACAAATATTTCTTAAATTACCTACGCCCATATAAAATGCTATTGTATCAATTCCGGAGAGGGAGTCCCAATTTAAATTATCAGAACCTTTATCTTTACTTCCGTGTCCTGTAACTAACGCAACAGTGGATGCATATTCACGATGGGTTAACGAAATTCCCGCATATTCGGCTGCTGCAACGCTTGCAGTAACGCCGGGCACAATTTCAAATGGTATTCCTTTCTTTTTTAATACTGCCGCTTCTTCTCCTACTCTTCCAAAAATACTTGGATCTCCACCTTTTAATCTGGTTACTACTTTTCCTTCTAATGCTTTTTGTACTAGAATTTCATGAATTTCCTCTTGGATTCGCATATGTTTTCCTGGAAGTTTTCCACAATATATAAGCTCTGCATTATATGGAGCATAATCTAACAATGCTAAGTTAATAAGCCGATCATATACAATGCAGTCAGATTGTTGAATACATTCAAGACCCTTAACGGTAATTAATTTCTCATCCCCAGGTCCAGCACCTACTAAATACACTTTTCCTAACCTCATATTTTCCCTCCCGAAACATTGTTGCTTCATATTTTTGTTCATCTTTTTCATTCTAAGATTATTAGATTGCATTTCGTTTCTGTTCTTGAAATTGTAAACATGCATTTATCCAGTTATCTACAAGTTTTGAATTGGAGGCGAAATGGAAATGAACATATCCTGCAATTAAAGAATGGAGAATGCAGCCAACTCGTTTTGCTCCAAATCGACTTTTCAATTCATAAGCTGGTGGATATAGTGAATTTGGCTGGAAAATTGAATAGTGGAATTCATGACCTTTCGCAACCTCTCCTTCTTTCATTAGGAAATTGTCATTCATGCCAAAAATTTCACGATATCCAAGGGCTGCAAGTGTGGACTGCATGGCTACTTTACCATCAATTACCCCAACCATTGGATAACTCATACCTTCTGTCGTCTCAATGGATTTTGTTAAATACATAAATCCACCGCATTCAGCAACAGTTGGAACACCTTTTTCAATCATTGCTTTGATGGATTGTTTCGACACTTCATTACTCGCTAACTTTTCAGCAAATTCTTCCGGGAAGCCTCCACCAATATATAAACCATCAACATCTTCCGGTACTGGATCATTTGCTAACGGTGAGAAAAAAAGAAGTTCTGCCCCTCGAGCTCGGAGCAATTGTAAATTTTCTTCATAATAAAAATTAAAAGCAGCATCTTTTGCTACTGCAATTTTCACATTCCCCTTTAAATTTTCTTCAAAAATAGAATGATTCACTTTTTCTAAGCTGTTTGTTTCAGAAATCGTTAGTAGTTTATTAAGATCAATCGTTTTTTCAACTTCTGTTGCCAGCATTTCAAAATAAGAATCTAAATCTCCCCGTTCAATAGCAGGAATTAACCCGAGATGCCTGCTTGGCAAGTGGAGTTCATTGTTTTTCTTCATATAACCAATCACAGGAATATGACATTCTTGTTCAATGGCAGCTTTTACAATGTTAAAATGGCTCTCACTTCCAACACGATTGGCTATTACGCCAACAATACGTGATGGTACATGGATTGTTTGAAAGCCTTTTACAATCGCAGCAGCACTTCTTGCCATACTTGCACAATCCACTACGAGAAGAACTGGACTCTCAGTAATGTCCGCAATATCAGCAGCAGAACCAGTATTTTCTAATGGATTTTTTCCATCAAAATACCCCATTACACCTTCAATAATTGTTATATCTGCATCACGACTATTGCGTTCCACAATATCGCGAATGACATCGTGGCTAAACATCCAACTATCAATATTTCGAGAAACTCGTTTTGTAACGGCAGTGTGATAGGTTGGATCAATATAATCTGGACCACATTTAAATCCTTGAACGACAAGATTTCGTTTTTTCAATGCAGCCATGATTCCGATTGTTAAAGTGGTTTTTCCAACCCCGCTCGATGTACCTGCAATCATTAATCTTTTTGCCACGGAAAATCCTCCTTATGCTCGAGTACCCCAACAGAAATTGTTACATTCCCACTTTTCTTTTTGACTAGAACTAGTGAATTTGATTGTAAATAACGTTTTGCTGCTGCTTCACTTACGGAATATGCTCCAGTATATTTATAAACCGTTTCTGATGGTTCTTCGATATGCATTTCATTCAATTCTTTAGCTGTGTACGTACAAAATTCCACATTTCTTTCGTTTACAACTTGCAATAAACCCTCTTCATCTTTCTTTAGATCAATCGTACAAATGGCTTTTACACTTTTTGATGAAAATCCTAACTCAAGCAACGTCTCTTCAATGACGAAATGAATTTCCTCCGCACTTGTTCCACGATTACAACCGATTCCTATTACAATTACTTTAGGCCTAAATATAATGCCGTATTGTAAAATTGGTGTCTCTTCTGGTGTGAGTAACCGATGAGTAACAATTAGAGCACCGCTTGGTTTTGCATTGATTGCTTCCAAAATGGATTGATAAATTTTTATATTTTCTGGTAATGGGCGATCATATATCCACCATGAACGCTCTCCACTTTCCTGTACAACAGCAACATGTTCTTCGTTCACAACAGCTGCACTAACCTTCGTTAAATGTTCTTCTGAATCCCAAACCCAACCGAACCGAGAGCCAAATAAATCAACAGCGATAGTTTGCTGAACATCTGATGCCGTCGTAATCACAGGGTTTGCATGAAGCAATGCCGCGATTTCTCGCGTTAATTCATTCGCTCCACCTAGATGACCGGAAAGCACACTGATTACATTTTTACAACAATCATCTATAACAACAACGGCTGGATCAATTTTTTTATCTTTTATAAGAGGTGCTATCATGCGAACAACTGCACCGAGAGAAATAAATAAAATCAGACCTTTATATTTGTTAAAAATCGCTGATAACAGAATTCGAACATTGCCATCATATAGTTGGATGCTTAAGCTATCTTCATCAGCTTTACAAAACTTTTGCGGATAATAAAGGTCACAATTAGGAAAAAGTCCTTGTAATTTCCGAGCAATTTCTACACTATGTTTTGTTATAGCAACAACTGCATAATCATTTTTTTGATGAATGTTTGGAATTTCCTCTTCCACAAGTTGAATCACTTTGAAACTCCTTTCCGATAGCCGTGAGTAAACTCGGCATCATAAAGCTTTGAGCGATACGTATCCTTTTCATAAAGGTTAGAGTCAAGTGCCCATCCTGCTAAAATCATGGCATGACTCCGAATGCCATTTTCTTTCATCGCTTGATCGAGATTCGCGAGTGTTGTACGAACGATTTTTTCATCTGGCCATGTAGCTTTTTGAATTACCGCAACGGGCGTGTCATCTTGCCAACCCGCTTCTTTTAATTCCTTCACTATTTTTTTCGTTAATGTTGCACTTAGGAAAAGAGCGATTGTACAATGATGGCTTGCTAAATCTTTTAATTTTTCTTTTTCCGGTACAGGTGTACGACCTTCAGCGCGGGTTAAAATAAGAGTTTGTGTTAATTCTGGAATCGTTAATTCTGCTTGTATTGCCGCTGCAGAAGCAAAAACAGAGCTTACACCAGGAATGATTTCTACTCCAATGCCTTCTTTTTTCAATAATGCTATTTGTTCAGCAATGGCACCATACATCGATGGATCTCCAGTATGAATGCGGGCAACTAATTTATCACGTTTTACTCGATCGACTATGATTGAAACAATCTCTTCCAAATGCATTCCACTTGTTTTAATAATTTCTGCTTCTTTCTTTGCTTTGGCAATTAATTCTTCATTAACAAGGGAGTCTGTATAAAGAATACAATCTGCTTCTTGCAACATTTGTAATCCTTTTACAGTTATTAAATCGGGATCGCCAGGACCTGCTCCAATTATCCAAATTTTCTTCATTTGCGCACCACCATTAATGATAAATAATTTAAATCGGCACCTTCTAATTCGTTGATATTCCATAAGATTTCCTCGTCAGATGTAACTTTTGTAACTACATGTGCCTTGTTTTCTAATCCTAATTCTCGAAGCATTTCTAGCAACACATCAATAACCTTTGCAACTTTTAGAAATACTACAGCATCATGATTTTCAATTGCTTTTCTCATCTTTTCAACATCATCATTTGCGGGAATGATAGCCACTTGTTCATCACCATCTGCTAGTGGAATGGTTAATCGGGATACTGCACCGTTGACGGAGGAAATACCGGGTATGGAATGAATTTCTACATCGGGATATTTTTCCTTCATTACTTTCATTAGATGAATAAAAGTGCTATATAATAACGGGTCTCCTTCAGTAACAAATGCCACATCTTTCCCTTGAGCAATTTTTTCATAAATTACATCAACGGCTTTATTCCATTCCCTCTCTAATACTTCCTGATTTTTCGTCATTGGAAATACAAGTCCTAACATTTCCTTTTCTTCAGGACGTATATAAACTTCTATAATCTTATACGCATAACTTTTTGAACCTCGCATTTTTTTCGGATAGGCTATTACAGGACATTCTTGAAGTTTCCGAAAAGCTTTAACGGTAAGTAATTCCGGATCTCCAGGTCCTACACCTATGCCATATAAAGCACCTTTACACATCCTCATCTTCCTTTCGTTTTGCACTTACAATAAACACAGGGTTTAATGGAGCGAATCGAGTCAACGATAATATTTGTTTACTTCTCGCAATTTGTACTTGGGTAACTTCTGTATGAAATCCTAACTTATAAAATATTTTGATAGATTCATATAAGTTTTCGATTGTTGCAGCATTTAGAACAATGCGGCCATTCTTGTTTAATCTTTCACAACATACGGTTAATAGTTCCTCCATGTTTCCACCCGTACCACCGATAAAAATAGCATCGGGATTCGGAAACTTATCAAGGCCTTCTGGTGCTTTTCCGTGTACAACAGTGAAATCAACCCGAAATTTTTGTTGATTAAGAAGACAGTTTTTGATATCTTCTTCATTTTTTTCAATGGCAAAAATTTTACCTTCTTTTGCAATCTTCCCTGCTTCAATTGCAACGGAACCGGTGCATGTGCCGATATCCCAAACAATACTTTTTTCATGTAAATTCAATGCACTAATGGATAAAACACGAACTTCTTTTTTCGTGATTAAACCTTTCTCCGGTTTTCGTTGATAAAACTCTTCATCATCTATGCCAAGAGACCAATTTTTTGTTTGCTGAATTTTTACTAAAATTACAACATTTAAAGGGGAGAAGCTTGCTCGCTTCATTTCTTCAAGCGTCATTTTTCTGCAACGTTCTTTTTCTCCTTGCAAGTTTTCAGCAATATATGCTTCATATTCGGTCATTCCAAACTCTATTAAGTATGATGCTAGATTATTTGGCGAATTATTTTCATCCGTTAATATAATCACTTTGTCTTTTCCATCGATTTTTTGCGCTAGTCCTTTAATCGGCCTTCCATGAATACTGACAAAATAAGCATCTTGCCAACTAATTCCGAACTTTGCTGCTGCAAGTTGAATTGAACTTACATAAGGATAAATTTCAACTGGAAGTTTTTTCGAAATGAGGCCTCCTATTCCATAGAACAATGGATCACCAGAGGCTAAAATCACAATGTTTTGATTCCTATTTTCTAGCTTTTCTATAACGCTCATTACTTTAGTTTTCAATAATATTTTTTCTCCATTAAAGTTTGGAAAAAATGATAATACTCTTTCTCCACCAACGAGAACTTCTGCACTTTCAATCCATTCGATGAGTTGTGGATGCAAACCTTGTGCACCGTTATCACCAATTCCAATCAATTTAATGGGCATCAATTATTTCCGCCTTTCCTAATAATTCACCTTTCATTGAATAAATCGTAGTTGAAACAATCAATCCGCCACCAACATGTTTTAAGATTTCTTTACAGCAAAGTTCCGATAATTTGTCAAAAAATTTCATACATCCTTGTTCTTTCATGATTTCCCCTACTTCATTTGCTGTATTTGCTTGAAGAATTTGTCTAACACTTTCATTGGTAGCGCCACTTTCTCTAGCAATGGATGCAAGAAATTCAAAATTGACTTGAGAACCTTTTGAATGAAGCATCATGGAACCTTGGGCAAGTTTTGAAAATTTCCCCATCATCCCGACTAAAGATACTTTCGGAATGCCTATTTGTTTGCACTGTTTCATTGAAAAACCAACAAAATCTCCCATTTCAATAAAAGCAACTTCAGGAAGCTCACCATACATGCTCATGGCAAATTTTTCACTTCTTCCACCAGTTGTAAAGACAAGATGTTCACTACCCGATGCTTTTGCTACAGAAATTGCTTGTACAATACTTGCCATATAAGCGGCGTTGGAAAAAGGAACGACTGTTCCCCTTGTTCCCAAAATTGAAATACCTCCAATGATGCCAAGACGACTATTTAATGTTTTTTTAGCAATTTCTTCACCCTCGGGGACAGTGATGATAATATTTACTCCGGTTTCAATTCCATATTGCTGTAAGACTTTTTCAACTTCTGTTTGAATCATTTTACGTGGAACGGGATTAATGGCAGCTAGTCCCACTTCAATTGGTAATCCAGGTTTTGTTACTCGGCCTACTCCCTTGCCGCCATCAATAAAAATTTCCTTGTCTTTTCTCCAAGAAACAGTTGCTTCAATAATTGCTCCATGAGTTGCATCAGGATCATCTCCACCATCTTTTATTACGGAACATTTTACTTCAAAATCTCTTATTTCACATTTTTCGATTGAAAATTCAACATCTTTTCCCACAGGCAGATGAATCATTACTTTTTTTTGTTCTAGCTTTGTGATTAATGCGATTAATGCCGCTTTAGCACATGCTGTTGCACAAGCACCCGTTGTATAACCTTCCCTAAGTTCAGAAGGATCTTTTCTTTTCTGTTTTTGCATATACCTCACACCTGATCAGCTAAAATCGAAATAGCATTTAATGCGGCAACGGTTACCGTGCTACCTCCTTTACGACCAACATTTGTGATATAAGGTACTCCTTTTAGTTTTAAAAGTTCCTCTTTCGACTCAGCTGCGGAAACAAATCCGACAGGCATCCCAATAATTAAGTCGGGTTTTGCGATGCCTTCATTGATAAGGTGAATTAACTCTAATAATGCTGTAGGAGCATTACCAATCGCATAAATTCCTCCTACATGTTCACGGATAGCTTTCCTCATGGACATAATTGCCCGTGTAACTCCTTCTTTTTTTGCTTCTTGTGCCACATCTTCGTCACCGATATAGCAATGCAAATCTCCGCCATATTTTTGAAATCGTTTCCTTCCTGAGCCGCTGACAATCATTTGAACATCGGCAATCACATGTTTTCCTTCTCGAATTGCTTTGATGCCTGCTTCAACTGCACCAGGAGAAAATACAACACTCCTTCCTAATTCAAAATCTGCTGAAGCATGAATAATTCGACGCACGACTTGCCATTCCAATTCAGAAAAATGATGTTCACCCATCTCTTCTTCAATAATGGCAAAACTATAATCATAAATTTTATTCGGTTCTACCGTAATCGGTTTAAAATTCATAGCACACCCTCGTTTCTTTGTATTTTTAAGAATTCTACAACTTCCTCCATTTTGTGAAACTCATTGCCAAATTGTATATTTGGTCTTGTAATCACAATCGTCTCAATCCCTAATTCTTTTGCAGCTTCTACTTTTTCATCAACAGCACCAACTTTTCCACTTTCCTTTGTTATCATGAGTGTCACTCCGAAATGCTTAAATAAGGCAGTATTTAACTCTTTTGTAAAAGGTCCTTGCATTGCTACAATATTTTTTTGAGGGAAGCCAAGTTGTTCGCATTTTTGCATATTATCGATTCGGGGAAGCATTCTGCAAATTACGCGAACATCATTTAGTGGCAATAATTTTTTCGCAAAGATTTCTAATGTTTTACTGCCGGTTGTTAACATGACAACTCCTTTTTTCTTTGCTGCGAGTTCCGCTGCTTCTTCGTAAGTTGAAACATAAATAATAGAGTCTTGTTCTAGCTTTGATTGTTCTCTTTCGTATCGTATATATGGGATTTTTAATTGTTCCGCTACTGATTTCGCTGTTTTATGCGCCTCTTCTGCAAAGGGATGACTTGCATCAACAATTGCAGTCACCCCATTTTTCTTTGAAAATTCAAACATTTTTTCTTCATTTAAGCGACCAACTCTTACATTCATTCCTTCATCAGTAAGTCTTTTTGCAGCAGATTCTGTTACTACAGTGGCTATTAGGGGGAAGCCTTCCTTTTTTAACAAAATTGCTAACTCTCGTGCATCGCTTGTACCTGCTAAAAACAGAATCATGGTTTCACTTCCGTTTTTTCATCATGATGATGATGTTCATGGTCATGATGGTGGTGATGATGTTCATGGTCATGATGATGATGAGAAATGAGTCCCAATTGCTTTAACCTTTGAATATTCTCCAAGTCCTTAACACCTTTTGAGTGTCCATTTAGTGCTTGATCCATTCGCTCAATGATCACTGATTTTAAAAGTGGATGATTTCCAAAATAATGTGCAATCTCTATTTTTACGTTCGGGTATTGTTCATTGAAACGCTCACAATATTTTTTCATTCGTTCGATTAAAATGCCTGTGAATAGAAAATATGGAAGCATAATTATTTTTTTCGCACCGAGTTTGATACAACGTTCAATACCCTCATCAACTAATGGTTCTGTCACTCCCATAAAAGCACTTTCTACTATTGGAACATCTAGTTTTTCCCATAAAAGTCTTGTAATCTTATAAAAATCACCATTTGCGTATTCATCGCTTCCACCACGAGCAATTAATAAAATCGCTGTGTCTTCATGTTTTGCCTGTGTATCAAAACCGATTTCTTGCAAACGCTCTAGTAAAATTTGAAGTATTTCTTCGTGAATTCCAACAACTTCACCATACGTAAATTTCACATGGGGATATTTATTTTGTGCTTCTACAATTTCAGCAGGAATATGAATTTTTGAATGTCCTGCATGTAGTAAAATAATCGGAATTACATATATTTCTGTTGCACCTTTTTCAACACAATAATCAATTCCTTGAGAAATGGTAGGTTCAGCAAATTCTAAAAAACAAGTCTCAACTAATAAATTAGCATCTATTAAAGGGGATAATTGCTCCACAAATTCCCTTACTTCATTATTTCCTGCTTCTAACTTACTTCCATGTCCTACAAACAAAATGGCTTTTGTCATTATTTTCTTCCTCCTAATCTACACAAGGGATCGGTTGTAAATTCAATTTTGGTTCATTATCTTGATATTCGTAGCCTGCTAGCACTTTTTTCCGTTTAAAATATTTAAATAGTCTTTCATTTGGATGAGCATGTTCTTTATATTCCTCAATAATTTTTTCGATTAAATCAACTAATTGATCCGCTTCTAGTCCTTCTTCAATTAATTGTCCAGGATGGGCCGTACGCCCAACTGGTTTTGCCCCTAAAAACACATCAAACTTACCTTTTCGGTAAACGATTCCGATATCTTCCATAACTGCGTTGTAACAAGCCATTCCGCATCCATTAATACCGATCTTTAATTCTTTCGGCATGGCTTTTCCTCCAAATCGTCTTTGAAGTTCTTCCGCGTATGGAATGGGTTCGGTTTTTTCACCATCACAAAAATCACAAGCTTTTACCGTAACGACATTTCCAACCGGCATCACTAGCAATCCAACGTTTGATATTTGCTCTACTATTTTTTTAGGATTATTGGTTGGAATACTTATGAGTAACTGATGATCCCTTGAATAGTCCATCCTTCCTTCATTTCCCACAATTTCTGCTAACAGCTGAAATTGCTCCGGAGTAAATCGTTTGTTTGCCACTCCAGGGCTTACCGCAAATTCAAAAATAGACATATTGCTTGGCTGTTCTACAACGAAATGTCGCTTTTGATCTAGCATGGCAATTGCTTCACATGCAAGTTGAAATGGCGTTTTTTGTTTAAATAGTTCACTTTCTTTCGAATCTAGATTTTCTAAAGACCAAGGTTCAGCTTCCTTTTTTAATCGTTCATGAGGTTTCAATGGTTGAATCTCGCTATCAAGCGTATATTTTCGTTTGTATCCTCTCGGTGTAATCATTAAGTCATCATACACAAAAGTGGAAGAATTTCCGATAATCACCGTTGTGAGCATACCAATCTCGTAATCTAGCATTTTTTCTAGCGTAGTAATTACAATATTTTGTCTCTCACGATAAGCACTCTTTACGAGTCCAACAGGCGTATTCGGTGACCGGTATTTTAATAAAATTCTCCTAGCCTCTACAATTTGTTTTGTTCTCCTACCGCTTTTAGGATTATATAAAGCAATTACAAAATCTGCTGCTGCCGCTGCTTCCAGTCTTTTTTCAATAATAGACCATGGCGTTAAATGGTCGCTTAAACTAATTGTGCATGAATCATGCATTATTGGAGCTCCAAGAAGGGAACCGCAAGAATGAACTGCAGAAATGCCAGGAATAACTTCAATTTCAACCCCGGTTTCTTTATTCCACCCTTGTTCAATGAGCACTTCATAAATTAAACCAGCCATACCGTATACACCTGAATCACCACTTGAAATGACCGACACATGGTGCCCCGCTTCAGCAAGTTTTATTGCCGCTTGTGCTCGTGATACTTCCTCTGTCATCCCTGTACTAATAATTTGTTGTTTGGAATCTAATAAATCTTTAATTAACTCGACGTAAGTTTTATAGCCAATGATTGTATCACTAGCTTTGATTGCTTCAACTGCACGATAGGTAATGTGATTAGCATCACCTGGACCAAATCCGACAATGTAAAGCTTTCCCTTCAAACTCATCACCCCTTTTAATTCTTTGCCTTCATGAAACAATCATGAAGTACATCTATTACTTTTTCTTTTGAACGTACATCATCTAGTTTTGAAATGAGTCCTTGCATTTTCATCATTTGCGCAATTTCGAATATTATGGATGTTTCTAAATTTGCTTCTTTCACAATGTCCTTGTTTTCTTCAAACAAACGATAAAAAGCACCGTGATATAACATTTCTCCATGATGCATCACAACGACTTCGTCAGCCCATTCATAAGCAAAGTCAATATCATGAGTAGAAAGAATGAGTGTTCTCCCGTCACAATGAAGTTCGTTTAACAATTTTCGTATTTTCCTTGTGTAATAAATATCTAAAGATGCAGTCGGCTCATCTAATATGATGACTTCAGGATCCATAGCAAGAACTCCAGCGATGGAAACTCGCTTTTTTTGCCCAACACTTAAAAAGTGAATCGGTTTATCTAATAATGATTCAACGTCTGTTTGATTAATTGCTTTCTCTATCAACGACTTTCGTTCCTGTTCTGCTAGATGTAAATTAAATGGCCCATAGGCAATATCATCCCAAACAGTTCCATTAAACAACTGGGTTTCTGGATTTTGAAAAACAATTCCAACCTTGCGTCTAACATTTAACAATTCTTTTTTTGAATAGGATAATGGTTGTCCTTTAAAATAAATTGTTCCGGAGGTTGGTTTTAATAAACCATTTAAATGCAATATTAAAGTGGATTTCCCTGCTCCATTACTACCTAACAAAGCAATTTTTTTTCCTTGATCAATTTGTAAATTTATTTTTTGTAAAGCTTCTGTTCCATCTTCATAGGTATAAGAAACTTCTTTCAATTCAAACAAAGGAGTATTCATTTTAACCAACTCTCCCAACGGTGAAATAAAAGACGATAATGAACAAATTCACTAACAACGTAAATATCCAACTACTTGTTGAAAAATGAAGTTCTCTTGAAATGACTGCTGAATATCCATCTACACTTCTTGCATTTATCGCATTATTTAAGTCTTTCATTTCTTGAAATACCTTAATAAACAAAGCACTGATTATAAGTCCAATTGATTTGATAGAATTTAATAAAGAACTGTGACCTAACCTTGCTATTTGTGCAAGATAGATTGTCCTGCTGGAATCAAGAAATATAAATATAAATCGATACATTAATGCAATTAAATCCAATAAAGTAGTTGGTACTTTACAACACCTTAATCCATATAGAAAATCTTGAATCGTCGTAGATAAAATTAAAAAATACAAACAACTAATACTCGATAAAGCAACAACAAATAGCATCAATGCCATTTCAACACTCGTTATCGAAATTGAAATCGTGACGGGACCAATAATAGATTGAAAAATGGCACCTTCTATAGGGTTAGTTGAAAAATTGAGTAAAATGACTAGTATACTTGAAATTAGAAATACCACTGGAATAAGCAATAACTTCAAATATAGACGAATCGGAACTTTTCCGATTATTAAAGTAATAACTGTCATGATGCAAAATATGAATATGGATGTAAGAACATTTTGAAATACGATATTCAATATTAATGGAATAAGAGCAAATCCCATTTTTTCGATTGGGTGTTTATTTCTTAAAGGTGATTGATAAGCGAAATATTCTAACATTCTCATTTCTGTATCTCTGCATTTCCGCCCCTATTCCGGCCTCGCATATATCCTATAAAGTAACCAATGAACCCTGCACCGATTGCTCCTTGTAGTACGAATAATAAACTTTCTATTTCACCACTAGGAGGCTCCCAAATACTTGAAAACCATGGTTCATAGGATTGGTTCAGTGCTGTAATTAATTCTTCCGCTTCTCCGTCTGCACCACCATATTCTGCATCTCCGTTAAAAATCAGCGGGACAATCATTAAAAAAATGATCAAAATTAATAAAAGCATATTCTTTTTTAACATCTTACTTCACCTCCTGAGGTTTCTTTAGTACTTGAAGTAACTTTAATTCTCTTTCGTTGTATTTCAATAAGAAATTCATCACCATTACTGAAATCAATCCTTCAATAATTGCTAATGGTACCTGTGTAACAGCGAATACGCCAGCAAACTTTACAAATGAAGCGAAAATTCCACCAACTTCAGATGGAAAGGCTAGTGCAAGTTGAATAGATGTAATGACATATGTACCTAAATCTGCCAATGTTGCTGCTGAGAAAACTGCTAGAGTAAAGGGCAAACCGATCCTATTGAAGCCTTTAAATACTCCATAGGCGATAAAAGGTCCAGCAATCGCCATCGAAAACGCATTGGCGCCAAGCGTTGTTAAACCTCCATGGGCTAATAATAATGATTGGAATAATAACACGATGGTACCTAAAACACTCATTACAAATGGTCCAAATAATACGGTTCCTAACCCAACACCCGTAGGATGAGAACAACTTCCAGTAACCGAAGGAATTTTTAATGCGGATAATACAAAAGTGAATGCACCCGATAAACCTAGTAATAACTTCGTCTCAGCATTTCTCTTTACTAAACTACTCATTTTCTTTAATCCAATGATTAAAAAAGGGAATGTAAGGAGCCACCAAAATATTGCCCACTTGATTGGTAAAAAACCTTCCATGATATGCATAGCAAAAGCTGTATTAGGAATGGTTAATAATACTGCTAGAAAGTAAAGTATTTTGATTGAGACTTTCATAAAATTCCTCCTAAAATGAAAATTTGAAAATAAAAAAACACTGCCAAACTAGCAGTGTCCCACAATAAGACATAATAATCCAATCATGCCTATTCGTGTACCTATCCTCGTAGGACACTACCATCCACTCCATACGGCAGGTCTCCTGGCTTAGAGTCATCGCTACAAAATCGCCTTCCCGTTTGCACAGTGGCATTTGATTTTGAGCTCCTCTTCACAGTGGCGGGACCGCACTAGATTCTCACTAGTTTCCCTTTTAAGCTAATTTTCATTAGCACCGTATAGATTATTCAGTTGTTGAAATTTAGTTGAATTGTAGCATATTGTTTGAAAAATTTCTATATCTTTCTATAAATAAGACAAAATAATTACTAAATTCATATAATATTCATTACCTTTTGATATGAAATATTGTTAGAACCAATTTGAATTTTTGGAAAAATCGAAGTACAAACTGGGATTAGCTTGTGCTTCTAATGGTACGTAATTGGAAACTTTCACAATTATAGCGGAATATTTCCGTGTTTTTTCTTAGGTCTTGATTCTTCTTTATTTTCAAGCATTTCTAATCCTTGAATTAACTTAATGCGAGTTTCTCTTGGATCGATTACATCATCAACCATTCCAAGTGAAGCAGCAACATATGGATTAGCAAATTTTTCTTTATATTCCTCAATTTTTGCTTGGCGTGTAGCTTCCGGATCTTCTGAATTTGCAATTTCGTTCGCAAAGATGATGTTAGCAGCACCAGCAGCACCCATTACGGCTATCTCTGCATTTGGCCAAGCGAATACTAAATCTGCACCAATGGCTTTTGAATTTAGCGCAACGTATGCTCCACCATATGCTTTTCGTAAAATGACTGTAATTTTTGGAACGGTTGCTTCAGAATAAGCATATAAGATTTTAGCACCGTGACGAATGATACCGCCATGTTCCTGTTTAACGCCAGGGAAGAATCCTGATACGTCTTCAAATGTAATGATTGGAATATTGAATGCATCACAAGTGCGAATGAAACGGGCAGCTTTATCGGATGAGTCAATATCAAGACCACCTGCTAAGGCCTTTGGTTGGTTACAAACTAATCCAACAGATTGTCCAGCAATACGAGCAAATCCTACAACAATGTTTTTCGCAAATTCAGAATGCACTTCCATGAAGGAACCTTCATCCACCACTTGTTCAATGACTTTACGAACATCGTAAGGACGTGTAGGTTCAATTGGAACAACGTCAATTAATTCAGGACGCCAATCGTCTCCTTCAGGGCGTGGTAATTTTGGTGCTTTTTCTTTATTACTTTGTGGTAAATAGCTTAATAATCTCTTAATTTGTTCAATCGCTTCTTCTTCAGAAGGGGCGCGGAAATGAGCGTTACCGCTAATTGTGTTATGCACTTTTGAACCGCCTAAATCTTCTGATGAAATTTTTTCTCCTGTAACCGCTTCAATTACTTTCGGACCAGTAATGAACATTTGGGATGTTTTATCCACCATTAAAATAAAGTCTGTAATTGCTGGAGAATATACAGCACCGCCAGCACATGGACCCATAATCACAGAAATTTGTGGAATAACCCCAGAATAAATCGAGTTGCGATAGAAGATGTGGCCATAACCGTCTAATGATAATACTCCTTCTTGAATACGGGCACCTCCAGAGTCGTTGATACCGATGAATGGCGCTCCATTTTTTGCAGCCAAATCCATCACTGCAGCAATTTTTTTCGCGTGCATTTCTCCTAATGCACCACCGAATACTGTGAAATCTTGAGCAAATAAATAAACAGGACGGCCATTCACTTTACCGTATCCAGTTACAACACCGTCACCAGGGCCATTTTGTTCACCCATGCCGAAATCTGTTACTCTATGTTTTATAAATGGATTTATTTCAACGAAAGTGCCTTCATCCAGTAATAGATCAATACGTTCACGAGCTGTTAGCTTACCTTTTTCATGTTGCTTTTCAATGCGCTTGTCCCCACCGCCTAAATAAATCTCTCTTTTTCGGTCATACATTTCATCGATTTTATCTAACATATCCATGATTTCTTAACCCCTTTATCACTTTTTTTCATATAGTTCATATAAAACTCCAAAACTATCTTTTGGATGAATAAAGCATGCTTCAGCTCCCCCAGCTGCAGGTATAGGCTCTTCAGACAGAAGGCGAACTCCCTTTTCTTTTAATTCAGCCATTTTTTCTCGAATATTATCTACGCTAAAACAAATATGTTGAATTCCTTCTCCACGTTTTTGTATATGGTTATAAATCGCCCCTTCTTCACTTAAGGGTTGTAATAATTCAATATGTACATTCCCAGCATCGATAAATGCTACTCGTACATTTTGCGATGGAACCTCTTCAATTCTTTCTAATTTTAAACCTAAAACTTCAGTATAATATTTTACTGAATCGTCTAGGTTTTTTACTGCGATTCCAATATGATCGACTTTTTCCATCATGCCACCCCTTCTGTTATAGTACATAATCTATTGTAGCGAAATTACGAAATTTCCGCTACGTACTTGAGAAATTTTTCAGATTTGATAAACTAATCCTATGAAAAAAAGGAGAGAGCGAGAATATGAGCAACAAAAAATTTCAAAAAATTATAGTCTACGCGATGATTGCAATCATGTTACTTTCAACATTAGCATTCGGTTTATCATTCTTCTAACATTCTTTGCAGCGGTTACAAGATATGTAATCGCTTTTTTATTTTGAAAAAATGTATATCAACCAATAACACTGTACCACAACAGAAACAATTAAAAAAATTTGTTATAGAAATAAAATTAAATGATTTCTGAAAATATAGTAAGCAATTTCTCTATTCATGAAATGAATAAGTTAGAATCCGCAATACTTGATTGATACGAGTATGCGGATTCTATTTTTGGTTTAATTATACTTCATCGCAATATTCTTCAAAATTGGCTTGTAAATTTGTAATAACTGACATTACATCGTGTCCTTCTATTTCATGACGTCCTATATCAGCGACAACTTTTCCGTCCTTCAGTAAAACAAAAGCTGGTGATGAAGGAATATGTTCGTCTCCAAAATGCGCACGAGCAGCAGCCGTTGCTTCTTTATCTTGTCCAGCAAAAACCGTTACTAGATGATCTGGACGTTTATCATAATGAATTGCACTTGCCGCTGCAGGTCGCGCAATACCTCCTGCACAGCCGCATACAGAATTAATCATGACAAGAGTAGTTCCAGGACGTGCAAAGGCCTTTTCTACATCTTCTGGAGTTCTTAATTGCTCATATCCAGCATTCTCCATTTCAGCTCGTGCAGTGGTAATAATTTCTTGCATAAATAAATCGTAATCCATACTCATACATTTCAATCTCCTTTCAAGTATTAATTTTAACATAGAAGAAGGAAAAGTTAATTGCAAATACTTCAAAAGGATTCTCTGAAATGGTTTTATACATGGATTACAACCTAAACGCAGTTACTGATTGGGGAACAATTTGTGTATACCTTGCGTTACGGTTAATTTTCCTTGCAATATTTCTTCTTCCAGCTTTTTCACTAATTCTTTGTTTTCTTTATTACCAAAAAATGAATCAATTAGATGGTCGGTAATCATTGAATGGAACCAATCACTTGTTTGTTCCCTTCTTCTTGTGAACCAGTAGCTGGATTCTTTCATTTGTTTTTCAAACGATAAAATCATTTCCCAAACATCTTCCAATCCTGTTTTTTCATAGGATGAAACAGGAACAGTTTTTGATTCCCAACCTGGAGTTGACGGTTGTAAGAAATGCAGGATTTTCCTATATTCTTGAACGGTTTTTTTCGCTTTTTTTACATTGTCTCCATCAGCTTTATGGACAACAATACCATCTGCCAATTCCATAATGCCTTTTTTCAAGCCTTGTAATTCATCACCTGCGCCTGTTAAGACGAGAAGAAGGAAAAAGTCAACCATACCACGCACATACGTCTCACTTTGCCCTACTCCGACAGTCTCAATTAAAATAATATCGTATCCAGCTGCTTCACAAAGAAGCATCGTTTCCCGCGTTTTTTTATGAACACCGCCTAAGGTACCGGCACTTGGTGAAGGACGTACAAATGCGTTTTGATGACGGCTTAAATGTTCCATTCGTGTTTTATCCCCTAAAACGCTGCCGCCGGAAATGGTAGAACTAGGGTCTATTGCAAGAACGGCAACTTTTTTCCCCATCTCGCAAAGCATTGTACCAAACGCTTCAATAAAAGTGCTCTTACCTGCTCCGGGAACCCCCGTTATTCCAATCCGAATACTGTTTCCTGTAAAAGGTAATAATTCTTGCAATAAATTTTGAGCCAGCACCTTATGTTCATGATTGGAACTTTCAATTAAAGTAATTGCTTTTGAAAGCGAAGTGCGCTTTCCTCCGCGCACTTCACTCGCTAATTGCTTTATATCAACTTGTTGTTGCCGCTTTTTTCGAAATTTTTTTGGCGCAACATATGTCATTCCATCGTGTTTGCTTTCAATGCCTTTCATGACATGTAGTGCAGTCTCTTCTGCGTTTTTTTCGTCCATCATTCAGACACTTCCTCATAACCTAATCGACGATAGATTTCTTCAATAATTTTAATCGCTGCAACTGGGATTACTGTACCTGGTCCAAAGATTGCAGATACACCCTTATCGTATAGGAATTGGTAATCTTGAGCAGGGATTACACCTCCAACGACAACGATAATATCTCCTCTACCTAATTTTTCTAATTCTTCAATTAATTCAGGTACTAACGTTTTATGGCCTGCTGCTAAAGAAGAAACACCTACACAGTGCACGTCGTTTTCCACTGCCATTTGTGCCGCTTCTTGCGGTGTTAAGAATAGCGGTGAAATATCCACGTCAAATCCAAGATCAGCATAACCAGTAGCAACGACTTTTGCACCGCGGTCATGTCCGTCTTGTCCCATTTTCGCAATTAAAATACGCGGGCGACGACCTTCGTTTTCTAGGAATTCATCTGTCATTTGTTTTACTTCTTCAATTAATTCATTATCGGAGAAGTTAGATGAATATACACCTGAAATTGAACGGATAACTGCTTTATGGCGTCCGCAAACTTTTTCAATGGCATCGGAAATCTCACCAAGTGTCGCGCGAGCACGAGCAGCGTCAACTGCAACAGCAAGCATATTCTCTTCTCCTGTTTCTGCAGCTTTCGTTAAACGTTCAAGATGTCTTTGCACTTCTTCTTCATTTCTTTCTGCTTTCATTTTTTCAAGTCTTTCAATTTGTTTTTGACGAACTAGCGTATTATCAATATCTAAAATATCAATTGGTTCTTCAACGTCTAATTTGTATTTATTTACGCCAACAATCGTTTCCACTTTAGAGTCAATTTTTGCTTGGCGTCTTGCAGCAGATTCTTCTACTTTCATTTTTGGAAGACCTGTTTCAATCGCCTTAGCCATTCCACCCAGCTCTTCAATTTCTTTAATTAACTCCCAAGCTTTTTTCGTTAACTCATCTGTTAATTTTTCCACATAATAAGATCCGCCCCATGGATCGATGACTTTTGTCATAAGCGTTTCTTCTTGTAAGAATAATTGCGTATTACGTGCAATGCGAGCTGAGAAGTCTGTTGGAAGCGCAATCGCTTCATCCAAAGCATTCGTGTGTAAACTTTGCGTATGGCCCATCGCAGCAGCATTTGCTTCAATTAACGTACGAGTTACGTTGTTGAACGGATCTTGTTCTGTTAACGACCATCCAGAAGTTTGGGAGTGTGTACGTAAAGCTAAACTTTTCGGATTTTTTGGATTGAATGTGCTCATCATTTGTGCCCAAATTCTTCTAGCTGCACGCATTTTTGCTACTTCCATAAAGTAGTTCATACCAATGCCCCAGAAGAAGGACAATCGTGGAGCGAAGGAGTCAATGTCGATGCCAGCTTTAAGTCCTGTTCGTACATATTCCAATCCATCTGCTAACGTATATGCTAATTCAATGTCCGCCGTTGCACCAGCTTCTTGAATGTGATAGCCGGAAATAGAAATAGAGTTGAACTTAGGCATGTATTTACTTGTATATTCAAAAATGTCAGCAATAATTTTCATAGACATTTCTGGAGGATATATGTACGTATTACGTACCATATATTCTTTTAAAATGTCATTTTGAATCGTTCCAGCTAACTTGTCCGGTGTTACGCCTTGTTCTTCTGCTGCCACAATATAAAAGGCCATAATCGGAATAACAGCACCGTTCATTGTCATGGATACGGACATTTGATCGAGAGGAATGCCATCAAATAAGATTTTCATATCTTCAATGGAATCGATTGCAACCCCCGCTTTCCCCACATCTCCTTTAACACGTGGATGGTCGGAGTCATAACCACGGTGTGTAGGCAAATCAAAGGCAACCGATAAACCTTTTTGACCCATTGCTAAATTTCTGCGATAAAATGCATTCGATTCTTCTGCCGTTGAAAAACCTGCATATTGGCGAACAGTCCATGGACGGGCTACATACATTGTTGGATATGGCCCACGGGTATTTGGTGCGATTCCTGGGAAGTCTTGTAAATGTTTTACGTCTTTTATATCTTCATTCTTATAAAATTCTTTTACTTCAATTCCTTCATTTGTTTTAAATGTATGAGATGGTTGAATTTGTTCACTTTTTATTACATCTTGTATATTTACAGAATGAAAGTTTGGTTTCATTGTTGTTGTACCCCCTTCAAGCTTTCAAGAAGCGCAGTGAGCTTTTCCACAATATTTTGACCTGCAAAAATAAATCCGTTTAAACCTTGAGATAACCAGTCTGATTCTTCTTCTGGGAATTTCCCTGCAACATCTAAAATTAAGCCTTCTTTTCTACTTTCTAATAAAACTGGTACGATTTCTTTTGTTTGATCATTTGTAGCAGCAATCACTACATAATCAGCATCCGTTTGCTGTAACCAATTTTTTGCCTCTTCAATCGATTCAATTTCACCGGATTCTACAGGTACAACACCAGCTGTTGCGAAAAATCCTTCTACAAAGTCCGCTCGAGGTTTAAAGTCTTTTAATTTTCCGTAAGTGAGAATGCCGATTTTTGGATTTACTTGACTGTATTGCTCTCGAAGCATTTCAAATGGAATTGCTAAACGCTTAATATCTTTATATAACGGATTTGTTTCTGTTTGCAGCAGATCAGCTGGATTCGCATAAATGTTTGTACCAATTAACGAATGTTTTCTCGTTTCTACTTGACGAATACGCTCTTTATATACTTCTTCAATAGCTGATTGTAATTTTCCGGATTTTTCGAATTCGTCAATGCCACCTGCTTCTTGAATTTGAAGGAATAATTCCCAAGCTTTTTCTACATATTCTGCCGTTAAAGTTTCTATGAAATATGAACCGCCTGCAGGGTCAAGAACATCATCAACAAATGATTCTTCTTTTAACACTAACACGACATTTCGTGCAATACGAACGGATTGTTCAGTCGGTTTTGTTAATACATCGTATGGGTGAACAGTAATGGCATCTGCTCCTCCGATTAACGCAGCAAAGGCTTCATTACCAGCACGGAGTAAATTTACGTAAATATCGTATTTAGAGAAACTGCGTAATGATGTTTCCACCAATACTGGAACTGGAACTGCTTCCGCATTGTATGCCGTTGCAAAGGCTTTCCATAAAACTTTAAAGGCACGCAATTTTGCAATTTCTTGGAAAAAATAAGTATCAATTGCAAAATTTACGAAAAATTTATTTGCAAAGGATTCAAAGGATTCAGACTTCTCGGCATATTTTGCCGCTTGAGCTAGCGCAAGAGCAAGTTCTTGTACAATATGTGCACCATCGTTATGATAAGGAACTGTATTTGCCGCAAAAGTCCGAACCATCGGAAAATCATCAAGCGTAATTGCTTCTTTTGTAAGAACAAATCCTCTAACTTTTACACGATCAGATTCTTGAATTTTTGAAAATACATTTAAAATCTTGTTTTCGTGTACGATTAATTTAAATGGATACTCAATTAAGTAATTAGCTAATTGAGTTAAAGCCTCTTCGTCCCATTCAAGGATTCTACTATCGATTGTAATGTAACCATTACCGCGATTAACACTATCTTTTATTTTATCAAAGAATTCTTTTGTATTTTCAGCATAAATTGTTTGGGCAGCTTGAACAGATTTTGTAGAATTTAGCGCACGAATCGTGTTTACTTGTTTTTCTAATTGGTCCCCTAATTTTTCCACCAACATTTGTTGTGTATATAACGGTTGTATTGTAACCCCTTCAATTGTTTTAGTAAAGAGTGATTCAAATGGCTTCCCCTTTAAAGATTTTATAGCTGTTTCTTTCCACTCTTCATAACTTGCGGATGGAAAATCGATCTCATGCATGTTGTTTGACATAGACTTCGCTAAACAGCTTCCCCCTTTTCATCAAATTATAAATTTTTATAATATTTATAATACATTAGAAACCGCTACCAATAAAGTATAAAAATTAAAGAAAGCCTTGATTTACAAGGCTTTCTAGCACTTTTAATAAATATTCTTTTCATAATAATTTGTATTTTCGAGAATATCTTTTACTCTATTTAGAAATTTCCCACAAATGTAACCGTCTAAAATTCGATGGTCAATTGACAAGCATAAATTCACCATATCGCGAATTGCAATCATATTATTAATAACGACTGGTCTTTTTACAATGGATTCCACTTGTAAGATCGCCGCTTGAGGGTAATTGATAATACCCATTGATTGTACAGAACCGAATGAGCCCGTATTATTTACAGTAAATGTTCCACCTTGTATTTGATCACTCTTTAATTTTCCGCTTCGAACACTTTGAGACAATTCATTAATTTCTTTTGCAATCCCTTTAATGGATTTGTCATCTGCATTTTTGATTACCGGAACAAATAGGGCATCGTCTGTCGCAACAGCAATTGAAATGTTAATATCTTTCTTCTGAATAATTTTATCTCCAGCCCAAACAGAGTTAAGCATTGGATACTCTTTTAATGCTTGAGCAACAGCGTTGACAAAGAATGCAAAATATGTGATGTTGAATCCTTCTTTTTCTTTAAATTGTTTTTTAATGGAATCACGATATTGTACAAGATTTGTTACATCTACTTCCATCATCAACCAAGCATGTGGAATTTCATGCTTACTTCTCACCATATTGTTAGCGATTGTACGACGAAGGCCGGATACTGGAATTTCCACATCACCTGCTTGTTTCTCAATGTGAATTGGTTTTGGTTGTACTGGTGATGGCGACGGACTTGTTTCTTGAGTTTGAACAGGCTCTTGTACTTGTCGTTCAACGGACGGTACGTTTCCATCCTTCATTGACTCAATAAAGTTTAGAACGTCTTTACGCGTAATGCGACCATTTAATCCTGTACCAGTTACCTGTTCTAAGTCTATATTGTGTTCGCTCGCTAATCTCAATACAGCTGGAGAATATCGATTTTTTTGTTTTGGAATGTTTTCCCCATAATTTGGTTCATTCACTTTTACTTTCACAGGTTCTTTCGTCGCATTGCGAATGGCTTCACTTATATTTGATGATTCTTTTTCCTCAACTACTTCAATCGTACAAATCACCGTTCCTACCGGATACGTCTCGCCTTCTTTACCAATTAATTCCTTGATAATGCCCGTGTAGGATGAAGGTACTTCCGCATTTACTTTATCCGTTAAAACTTCCGCTATAGGATCGTATTTATTTACATGATCTCCAGGTTTAACAAGCCATTTTTCAATTGTTCCTTCTGTAACACTTTCTCCTAATTGAGGCATGATAATTTTTTCAACTGACATACGTATCCCCCTTAAAAAGCGGCTAATTCCCGCATAGCCCGTTCAATTTTTTCAGGATTGATCATGAAAAATCTTTCCATCGTTGGTGCATATGGCATAGCTGGAACATCCGGACCCGCTAATCTCATGATTGGTGCATCCAAGTCAAATAAGCAGTTTTCGGAAATGATGGCTGCAACTTCGCTCATGATGCTACCTTCTTTATTATCTTCCGTAACGAGAAGTACTTTTCCAGTACGGCTTGCGGCTTCAATGATTGCTTCTTTATCCAGTGGATATACCGTACGTAAATCTAAAATGTGCGCTTCTATTCCGTCGTCATGAAGGCGCTCAGCTGCTTGAAGGGCATAATTGACACAAAGTCCATAAGTAATAACAGTAATGTCGTCCCCTTCTCTTTTTACGTCTGCTTTACCGATTGGCAACACGTAATCATCAAGCGGCACTTCTCCCTTGATTAATCGATATGCCCGTTTATGTTCAAAGAATAAAACTGGATCTTCATCCCGAATACTTGCTTTTAGTAATCCTTTTGCATCATATGGAGTGGAAGGGATGACAATTTTTAACCCTGGTGTATTGGCAAATAGTGCTTCCACAGATTGGGAATGATATAACGCACCGTGGATACCACCACCATATGGAGCACGAACAACAAGCGGACAGCTCCAATCATTATTTGAACGATATCGGATCTTGGCTGCTTCAGAGACAATTTGGTTAACAGCCGGCAAAATGAAATCTGCGAATTGCATTTCAGCGATTGGACGCATTCCTACCATTGCAGCTCCAATGGCTACACCGGCAATTGCGCTTTCTGCTAGAGGCGTATCTAAAACGCGCCATTCACCAAATTGTTCATACAATCCTTGAGTAGCTTTAAATACTCCACCTTTTTTACCAACGTCTTCTCCTAAAATAAAAACGTTTTCATCTCTTTCCATTTCTTCTTTCATCGCCAAATTAATCGCTTCAATAAAAGACATTACCGCCATCTTATTCATCCCCTTCCCAATAAACATATTTCAACGCATGTTCTGGGGGAGCATAAGGTGCTTTTTCTGCATAATCTGTCGCATCATTCACAATTGCCATCACTTTGTCATTTATTTCTTCTAGAGTTTCTTTCGTTGCGACATTTGTATCGATTAAGTAGTTACCAAATAACAGCAACGGATCGTTTGCTTTCCCTTCTGCTACTTCCTCCCTAGAACGATATTTGTCATCATCATCGGAAGAGTGGCTCGTTAATCGATAAGTTACTGCTTCGATTAAGCTCGGACCTTCACCTCTAAGTGCACGATCAACGGCTTCTTTCATCACTTTATAAACAGCTAAAGGATTTTTGCCATCAACGGAAGCACCGTGCATTCCATATCCAATAGCTCTGTCAGCCACGCGACCGCCCAATTGTTTTTCAACTGGTACAGAGATGGCATATTTATTGTTCTCTACCATGATGATAACTGGCAATTTATGAACGCCAGCAAAGTTTGCTCCTTCATGGAAGTCACCTTGGTTTGTGGAACCTTCTCCCAATGTTACAAAAGAAACTAATTCTTTGTTTTGTAATTTTCCTGCTAAAGCAACTCCTACAGCATGTGGTACTTGAGTTGCTACTGGAGATGATCCAGTTAAGATTCGATTCTTTTTATAACCAAAATGTCCAGGCATTTGTCTACCACCGGAGTTTGGATCTTCTGCTTTCGCAAACGCAGACAACATTAAATCCCTTGGTGTCATCCCAAAATGCAACACAACTCCCATATCACGGTAATATGGTGCAATATAATCCCTTGTTGGATTTAACGCAAAGGCAGCCCCTACTTGAGCAGCTTCATGGCCTTGACAAGAAATAACGAATGGAATTTTCCCAGCTCGGTTTAGTAACCACATACGTTCATCAAGTCTACGAGCTAAAAGCATTGTTTCATACATTTGTAACACATCGTTGTCTGATAAGCCTAATTGTGCATGATGTAAGTCGGACATTGATACACTCCCCTTTCACAAAACAATTCTCATCATATATGAATCGCTTTTCCATCAACCGCTAAAGCAGCTTCATTTAAAATTTCGCTTAATGATGGATGCGGATGGATGGTTTCGCCGATTTCCCAAGGTGTTGCATCTAAAGTTAATCCTAATGCAGCTTCTGAAATTAAATTCGTTACATGCGGACCAATCATATGCACACCGAGTAAATCATCTGTTTCTCGATCTGCTATGACTTTAACAAAACCTTCTGTTTCACCATATACCACTGCTTTTCCAATTCCCTTAAATGGAAAGGTTCCTATTTTCACATCGTAATTTAACGATTTTGCCTCATCTTCAGTTAACCCAATGCTTGCAACCTCTGGGAATGAATATACGCATCTTGGAATGTTTCGGTAATTAATTGCTTTTTTCTTTCCGGATGCAATATGTTCCACCGCAATAATCCCTTCGTGAGAGGCCACATGGGCAAGCTGAACACCACCAATGCAATCTCCTATAGCGTATATATGTTTTTCTTTCGTTTGGTAAACATCATTTACTTTGATAAAGGAAGAATCCGTTTCAATCTCAGTATTTTCCAACCCTAAATTTTCAATATTTCCAATGCGGCCTATTGAAATTAACATTTTCTCCGCTTCAAATTTCTTTTCTTCACCGTTCACGTTTGCGTTAATTGTTACCGAATTATCACCTTTTACGATGGATGAAGGGGAGATTTCGGCTTTCGTCACGATGTTAATACCGCGTTTTATAAGCTGTTTTTCCATTTCTTTTGATATGGCTATATCTTCATTTGGCAAAATGCGATCTGCATATTCTAAAATTGTTACTTTCACGCCAAAATCGCTTAAACAAGAAGCCCATTCAATGCCAATTACACCGCCACCGATTATAATCATGGATGCTGGAAGCTCTTCCATTTCCAATATTTGATCGGAATTTAAAATCATTGTCCCATCATATTCAATTCCGTTAAATGGACGTGGCTTGGCTCCAGTTGCGATGATGATATTTTTAGGCAACAGCATTTCATTTTCAGACCCATCATTCATCTCAACTGATACCGTTCCCCCTGCCATTGGAGAAAATATGGATGGTCCTAAAAGTCTTGCAGTTCCGTAATAGCAATCAATTTTTCCTTTTTTCATTAACCCTTTGATACCTTGATGTAACTGTTCAATTACACTTTTTTTTCGTTCTTGTAATTGTTGAAGATTAAATTGAATGTTTGAAATTTGGATTCCATATTCTTTTGCATTACTAGCATCACGATACATTTCCGCACTTCGTAAGAATGTTTTCGTTGGAATGCACCCTCTATGAAGGCAAGTACCACCTAATTTTTCTTTTTCAACGATGGCAGTCTTTAAACCTAATTGCGCTGCTTTTATTGCTGCAACGTATCCCCCAGTTCCTCCACCAATAATGACTAAATCATATTCTCGAGCCAAAGCCATCCCTCCAAATCAATTTCATCTATAGCGAAATTATTTTTGTCTTCTACTTAAGATGTTTTTTTCCTTTTGTAAAAATTGTTTTCTTGATTTTAGTACACTGTTAATTCTTTCTTCAGCCAAACGATTAGCAGCTAAATAAGTTGGGATGTTTTCATCTTTTGAAATTTTAAAAATTTTTGTTAAAGAATCATAAATTGTTTCTACTCGTTTCATTGCTCTTTCTCTGTTATATCCGTAAAGTTCATCTGCAACATTAATTACTCCACCAGCATTAATTACATAATCTGGTGCATAAATGATTCCTTTTTCATGAAGAATTTGCCCGTGGCGAGATTCTTTTAACTGGTTGTTTGCACATCCAGCGATGACTTTTGCTTTTAATTGCGGTATCGTTTCATCGTTAATGATTGCACCAAGTGCACATGGTGAGAAAATATCAACATCTTGTTTGTAAATCTCATTCGGACTTACCGCAACTGCACCAAAGTCATTGACAGCTCGCTCTATTGCTTTTTCATTAATATCCGTGACAATCAGTTTTGCGCCTTCTTCATGCAAGTATTTACACAAGTTATATGCAACATTACCTAATCCTTGAACAGCAATTGTTTTGCCTTTTAGGCTATCATCTCCAAATGCTTCTTTAGCACTTGCTTTCATTCCCAAATAAACTCCGTAAGCGGTTACAGGAGATGGGTTACCAGATGAACCAAATGAAGGTGATACACCTGTTACATAATCTGTTTCTTCATAAATCAAGTCCATATCTTCAACAGTTGTACCAACATCTTCTGCTGTAATATAACGACCATTTAAACTTTGAATAAATCGTCCTAACGCGCGGAACATTTCTTCGTTTTTGTCTTTAGCTGGATCACCAATAATTACTGTTTTACCACCGCCAAGATTTAAGCCACTTACTGCATTTTTGTACGTCATACCTCTAGCAAGTCTCAATGCATCCTCGATGGCTTCTTCTTCAGATTGATAAGGCCACATGCGAGCGCCACCTAATGCTGGTCCAAGCGTTGTATCATGGATTGCGATAATCGCTTTTAATCCAGAATTTTTGTCCTGACAAAATACCAATTGTTCATAATCATATTTTTCCATGTACTTAAAGATTTCCATTCAAAAAACCTCCCTAAAAATATAATGGAGTAAAATCTCTAAAATTAGCGACAAATTTTCTACAATTTGCACTATTTTACTTTACAATACTTTTTATTTTTTAATTTATCAACTAGAAATATTGAAAAATATACTTTTCCTAATTTTCTGATTTTTTGTACTATTAAAAATTATAATTCTAATATAATTTTTATGACAAAAATGTGCAAAAGATTAGCAATTTTTTGTCGAAACTTGACACTATTTCTTGGCGATGTAAAATTGAATTAATTGCGAAGGAGGTTATTTCATGGCCCGATTAATTGCCTTTATCATTTTATTGATTCCCGCATTAATTGCTGGTGCAGGTATCAAGTTTATGCGCGATACTCTATACGGCATATTAAATTCCCCTTTTCCTTGGTTATGGTTCCAATTTCTTATAGGTCTTATCTTTAGCATCATCGGAATTGGATTTTTTGCGGGCTATTTATTGCATCGAGATCGAAAAAGGGGAAGAGTGGCTCCAAGGTTTCAAAAAAAGGATGAAACAAAAGAAATTAAACAATAGATTATTATATAAATAAAGCGTTCAATGAGAGACAAGTCCCTCCACTGAACGCTTTTTTATATATTTAATTCGCCAAATTCCAGTAAAAATTTCCCTTTTGTTGTCTTCGTTATTAAGGACGATTGTTTCCCTATTTGGATATAAGTACCAGGATACGCTTCTTTTTTAACAATGATTTCCTCTTTGCCGATGGATTTTATCGCTGCAATCATCTCTTGAATTTCATTGTCCAATTCAATTACTTGCTGCTTCTTATCTTCCAATACTTCTTTCATTTCTTTATAAACCTTCGCTTGAGCAGGTGTTAGCCGATTTTTTAATGCTGCTAGTTTCTCTATCTTTTCAGATAATTTCTCCATTTCTTCTTGTGTCGACTTTAATAATGCTGCTTTTTCTTGAATAATCTTGTAACCTTCTTGCCGATTCACTGATTGGATAATTAATTCCGTCCGCCTTTCCATCCGGTTACCCGATATAGCGGTCACAATAGTGTTTCTCGCAATTGCCTTGCCACCAATAATTTTTCCTTTCCGCTCATCCACTAATATCGAATCAGCTTGCAATGAGGAGTTTAAAGAATAAAACCCGATGACAATATTTTTTTTCGCATATAAATTTGCTTCATTGACATGTTTTACGTAAATGTTGCCACCAGCTTTTACAGTTGTTTGACCTAATCCAAATATACCACCTTTTATGTAAATATCTCCTTCTCTAGATTGGATTAATTTCGCACCTGTAACACCTTCTGTACCCTCAATGGAAATATCACCCGTTGCAATGACACTAAAACCTTTTTGAACAGTTCCACTAATGCTAATTGAACCATCAAATTCAAGATTTCCTGTCTCTAACCCAACATCTCCATCGATTGGCAAATGATTATTAATCATTAATAATCCTTGTCTTTCCTCTACAACGCCTTTATTTAATGCCCGAATGACAATTTTTCCATCCTCTTCTACTTCATATGCAGATTTACGATCATACTTTAATGGTATATCTTTACCTGGAGGAGCTGGAATTTCTTCTCCGTAAACATTTTTTCCATTTATACCAGGTTGGGCGGGGATTTTCTCTCCTAACCAGTCATTTTCATTGATTTCAAATATAAAATTCATATCAAAATAATCAGCTTTTCCATCTTCCCTTATGACAGGTTTTCTCTCCGGAATCTTTATGTATGTAACCTGTGCATCTTCACCTTTAATTGGTTCCGTTCCTTCAGCAATTACAATTGGTTTCCCGATAGTAATCGATTCTAGATTAAGCTCTTTTATTCCATGGACAATCTGTCTTTGAGTCAATATGTCATTTAGTTCTTTTTGAAATTGACTTGGATTTTCCAAAATGGTTGATTCATAAACAATAAGATGGGCTGTCATCTTATCTTTTGATACTTCAATTTCCATTGGAGGCAACCAGTAACCAATTTCGACAGGATTCGACGCTTCTTCTTGTAGAGATTTTTTTAAATTCGAAAAATTTGACAGTTTCATTCGAGTAAGAGAGCCTAATATTTCATCGAATTGTTTAATTGGAAAACCCTTTTTATAGTTTTGAATATAAACTTTACCATTTTCTTCGATTAACTCAAAATAATCATTGGAAAATATACGCACTTATGCTCACCTCTTGTACTATAATATAATTTTTTTATTTAAAGTGTAATACCTTTTATAAAATTAATACGATAAAGTAATAAAAAGTCACCTCAATAAAGAGGTGACAATTGGACGGAAAAGCTATTGTTAATAATAATATGACAATGACAGAAAATACGATTATGAAGCCACTAGTTCAATACGAATTTTATCAGCAATCATGGCAATAAACTCGCTGTTTGTAGGTTTTGATTTTAAATGATGGACTGTATATCCAAACATTTGAGAGATGGATTCATAATTTCCACGGTTCCATGCAACTTCAATGGCATGACGGATTGCTCTTTCAACACGAGAAGGAGTTGTACCAAATTTCTTTGCAATTTCCGGATATAAAATTTTTGTAACAGAACCTAACAATTCAATATCGTGATACACCATTTGAATAGCTTCACGTAAATATGCATAGCCTTTGATATGCGCAGGTACGCCAATTTCCTTAATAATTGATGTAATCGTAGTATCCAATTGTCTCTGATTCACTTTTCCATTTGGTTCAGGCTGTAACACACTTTGTCTCTTGACAGTTTCACGCTTTTGGCCTGCGCAATGCAAAATTTTCTGAACGAGCTGATCAAACTCAAAAGGCTTTAACATAAAATAGGAAGCCCCGTATGTAACAGCCTGTTTCATTACATCTTCTTGTCCAAATGCCGTCAACATAATGACTTGAGTATCGCGAAAACGATCATTTTTATACATTTCTTGAAGAACGCCTAAACCATCTAAATGGGGCATAATAATGTCCAACAACAAAATGTCTGGGTTATATTCTTCTAACATATTTAGACACAATTTACCGTTTGAAGCAGTTGCAACTATTTCAATGTCTGGATGATTTTCAAAGTATTGTTCCATTGTTCTCACTAAATCTCGGTTATCATCGGCGATTGCAACTCTAATTTTCGTCATGTAAAATCCCCCTTATAGCCTTCTCCCTAATATTGCATTTTTAATACTTATATGTCATAGTTTCGGTTTACTTGACACTATTCTTTTCGACATTTTATCGGAAAAACCTTTATCGAATATAAAAATGAGAAGGTAGTCGTAATCTTTCTGTATACTTTGACAAAAATCACCATTTATTTCTAATTGCATTTTTTCGTCATACAATGTTTTTAATTTGATTATCAAAAAAAGACTATACCAAAATGTTGGCATAGTCTTTTCAGCTTAATTTGGCTTCTTTTTTAACATCTCTGATAAGGTTATAGCTGCACCCCGAGCTGGTTGTTCGACAAACATATGTGTTACAGCACCAACAAATTTACCATTTTGCAAAATGGGACTTCCGCTCATCCCTTGTAATATGCCACCTGTTTTGGATAAAAGATTTTGATCGGTTATTTCAAATTGTAAATAATTATCTTCAATCTTCACAATTTCAATTGTAAAGGATTCAACTTTTGAACCTTCAATAGCTGTAAGAAGTTCTGCTTTTCCTAATTGAATTTCATCATCATGCATAATCTCAATAGGCTTACGCATTATTTCTTTTACATCTAATTCCCAATTACCAAAAATACCATATATATCATTGGATGAAATATTTCCTAAACGTATATCGTCATGATTAATGACAGAAATTTTATAACCAGGATTTCCAGGGCTCGATTTTTTTATTTGCTCAATAGACGCTAAAAAAATAGAACCATCTGTAAATTCAGGTGGTTTATTTAATACACCGTCGATGATTTGATGACCTAATGCACCGTATTCTTTCGATTCAGGATCAATAAAGGTTAATGTACCGATGCCATCCGTTTCATCTTTTAGAAAGGGAAGTATATTATTTGCTTGATCGTTTGTTAGCGTAATGGTTCTTGTATGATTGGTCGATTGTTTAATGGTAAGGCTTATTTCCGAATCAGTCATGGATTCCTTCAACATCTCGATGGATTGTATTGGCTTTCCGTTGACTTCTTTTATAATATCACCTTTTTTTAACCATTGTCCATTTGGTAATAATACATCATGAGCTACATATATAAATGGTAATTCTAACTGTATCCCTATCGATTCACCCATCGGAATTAGCTTTTTTGCTTCGGCTGCTGCTGAAGGTGACAAAAGTGCAAGTGCGATGGTGAGCACAAGATAAGTCAACAGATTACGCAAATGGCATTTCATAGTCCACCTCCTCAAATTGTTTGTAACATTACTATGTGTAACTGTTCTTTTAATAATGTGAGGTAAATATTTGTCGCTTAGGTACTTTCAAAATTAGTAAAAGTAGATTTTGTAATATAAGGAGTCATCAAATGATGACTCCTCCTTATTGCATCGAGGTAGAACTTTTTAATTGTTCTTTGATTTCATTTTTCTTTATAAGTGCCAATTGCAATAATTCTCGCGCATGTTGCAACGTTAATTCTGTAATTTCAGTTCCACTCATCATGCGACTAATTTCTTCTACTCGTGTATCATTTTCAATTACTTGAACTGTCGTAAAAGTACGGTTTTGTTCAACTTGTTTTGATATTAAGTAATGCTGATCTGCCATTGCTGCAACTTGAGGCAAATGAGAAATGCATAATACTTGTGAATTGAATGAAATATTGGCGATTTTTTCAGCAATTGCCTGTGCAACGCGGCCGCTTACACCTGTATCCACTTCATCAAAAATGATGGATGTAATTTGAGATTTCGATGAAAAAATGGTTTTTAATGCAAGCATTATTCTCGATAATTCTCCACCGGATGCAATTTTTGGCAAAGATTTAGGAGGTTCTCCTACATTGGTGGATATATAGAATGATATATAGTCTTTCCCATTTATGTCGAAATTATTTAAACGCTCAAACTGAACGATAAATTTCGCTTTTTCCATATGTAAATCACGAAGCTCATTCATTATGGCTTCACTCAATATACCTGCACATTTTTTTCGAACTTTCGTTAATTCATCACACAATTGGTCTAATTCAGATTCCATTTTTCTTAAATCTTGTTCTTTTTGTTGAATAGCTTCATCTCGATTTAATAGTGTGTTTAGTTCTTCTTTAATTTTTTCATAATATGTAATAATCTCTTTTACGGTACTTCCATATTTTCGTTTCATCATTTGATATTGTGCAAGCCGTGATTCTATTTCATTTAATCGTTCAGGGTCAAATTCAAGTTCATCAATGATATTTTTGATTTGATATGAAGCATCTTGCAACGCATAGAATGAAGATGATACAGCTTCAAAGGAATCATGAAATTGCTCATCTAATGAAACGATATCTTCCAAAGCGCTCATCGCTTCTCCAATACAATCTAGTCCTTTTAATTCTCCAGAAATTGCATCGTATGCATGAATGGCTCGTTCATAAATCTTATGAAAATTTTGCAATCGTTTCCGTTCTTCAAGTAAAGCCTCTTCTTCTTTTTCTGATAATTTTGCATCTTCTAGCTCTTGAATTTGGAATTGATACAAATCAATACGTTGAGCTGTCTGTTGTTCATCGATATTGATGGCATCGACTTCTTTTTTTAATAGACGATATTCATGATAGAGGCGATGATATTTGTCTTTGATTGGCTGGATTTGTTTTTCCGCAAATTGATCAAGTAAATCGATATGGCACTTCTCATCCATTAATTCTTGGCTTTCATGTTGTCCATGAATATCCACTAACGTGGAGCCGATATCACGTAAAATTGATAATGTAACAAGTTTTCCATTAACTCGACATACGCTTTTTCCGTTTTCATTAATATCTCTCCGTAATATAATGGTACCTTCTTCATGGTCTATACCGGCATCAGATAATTTTTCAAAAACAGGATGATTGTCAGAAACGAAAAACAGTCCTGTTAATTCCGCTTTTTTTGCACCGTGTCGCACAAATTCTTGACTTGCTCGTCCACCAGCTAACAAATGAACAGCATCGATAATGATGGACTTTCCGGCTCCTGTTTCACCTGTTAGAACGGTTAATCCATCATTAAAGTAAACGGTTAATTCGTCGATTATGGCGAAATTACGTATATTCAGCTCTTTCAGCAAACTGACCACCTCATATTATATTAAATCTAAAATGCGTTGCTGTATGATTTCCCTCTGCCCTTCATCTCGTACAATGATGAGAATCGTATCATCACCGGATAATGTACCTAATACTTCCGGCCATTCTAGATGGTCAATCAAAACTGCAACAGCATTTCCGTTTCCTGGAAGTGTTTTCAACATTAAAAAATGAGCGACGCCATCAATGCTGACAAAAGAATCGGTTAAAGCCCTTTGCAATTTTTGCAATGGATTAAACCGTTGATCTGCCGGTAAACTGTATTTGTATCGCCCATCAGGAAGTGGTACTTTCACTAAATGTAATTCCTTAATATCTCTTGAAACCGTTGCTTGTGTAACATTAAAACCTGCTTCTTTTAAAGCAGAAACTAGTTCATCTTGCGTTTCAATTTCATTGTTAGCAATAATTTCACGAATTTTCATATGCCTTTGACCTTTACTCATAAATAGCACCTCTTAATGTATATAAATGTATATTTATACTATCATTATAAGTTCTTATTCAGCAAGTAAAAATAGGGAATGACGATTGCCATTCCCTAGCATACAACTTAATTTAATTCTTGGTGAGCTAATTCAACAACTTTTTGAAAATCAGTGAATGCCGAAACATGTTGTCCTTCTGATGCTTTTTGTAGATGGAATAAAAATTCAATATTCCCTTCCCCTCCCGTAATTGGAGAGTAGGTAGCATTTTTTACTACAAAACCAACATCTGTCGCCATTTTTGCAGTGTTTTCCAACACTTCTAAATGGGTTTTGGGATCACGAACAATGCCCTTTTTCCCCACTTTTTCTTTACCAGCTTCAAATTGTGGTTTAACAAGTGCCACTACATCACCGTTCGGAAGTAAAATGTTGTGCAAGACTGGTAAAATAAGCGATAAAGAAATAAAGGAAACATCAATCGTCGCAAAATCTGGTAATCCCTTTGTAAAATCTTCCGGCTTTGAATAGCGAAAATTTGTTTTTTCCATTACCGTGACGCGTTCATCTGTTCTTAATTTCCAAGCTAATTGGTTGGATCCTACATCTAAGGCATAACAATGTTTAGCGCCGTTCTGAAGAGCACAATCAGTAAATCCCCCAGTAGATGAACCAATATCTAGCATTAATTTTCCTTCCACGGACAAATCGAATTCTTGTAAAGCTTTTTCTAATTTTAAACCGCCGCGACTGACGTATTTTAATTGTTCACCTTTTACTTCCAACGGCGCATCAATCGAGATTTTTTCTCCCGGCTTATCAATTCGCACTTCTTTTGAAAAAACAATGCCCGCCATGATTGCTCTTTTTGCTTTTTCCCGGGTTTCACATAATCCCCTCTGTACGAGAAGAACATCTACCCGTTCTTTCGGAGATTTCGTCATACGGTATTTTTACCTAACGATTTTTTAATTAAGGATTCAATGCGAGCAATTGTTTCTTCTTTTGTAATGTGCAATTCTTCCAATAATAAATCGACACTGCCATGGTCCACAAAACGATCTGGAATCCCCATTCGTTCTATTTCAACTTGGTTGTATTTATTATCGCTGGCAAACTCTAAAATGGCACTGCCAAATCCACCTTTTAATACGCCTTCTTCAATCGTTAATATCGGCATATTTTTCCCCATGATGTCATGAAGCATGTTGTCATCAAGTGGTTTGATAAATCGAGCATTCACTACTTTCACATGTATATTACGACTAGCTAGCACATCTGCAGCTTCTAAAGCCATCGAAATAGTCGTACCGAACGTTAAAATGGCTGCATCTCGACCTTCTCTCAGCACTTCCCAAGAACCAATTGGAATCGTTTTTAGCTCCTCATCAAGGGGAACGCCTACCCCATTGCCGCGGGGATAACGGAGAGCGATTGGTCCTTCATTATATTCAATAGCAGTTTTGACCATATGTTGCCCTTCGTTTTCATCTTTCGGCATCATGATTACGATATTTGGGATATGGCGTAAAAAGGCAATATCAAAAACACCTTGATGGGTATCGCCATCTGCACCGACAAGTCCCGCACGATCAATGCCAATGAAAACATTTAAATTTTGGCGAGCGATATCATGCAGTACTTGATCATATGCTCGCTGTAAAAATGTCGAGTAAATTGCTAAAAATGGCTTCATATTTTGTGTCGCTAATCCCGCAGCCATTGTCGTTGCATGCTGTTCTGCAATTCCAACATCGAAGAATCGATCTGGAAAATCTTTTTGAATACCTTCCATTTTCGAACCTACTGGCATTGCAGGTGTGATCGCTACAATACGTTTATCTTCTTTCATTAATTTTCGAACGGTTTCCGAAACTAAACTAGACCAAGAAGGGCCTTTGGCATTATTTTTGACGAAGGCTCCTGTTTCAATTTTATAAGGTCCTGTACCGTGCCAAGTACCAACTTTATCTTCCTCAGCCGGCTTATATCCTTTTCCTTTTTTTGTCACTACATGAACAAGAACCGGTCGATCTTCTACTTTTTTGGCATATTCTAACGTTTTTTCTAAAGCATCGAAATCGTGGCCGTCAATCGGACCTAAATATTTAAAGCCCATCTCCTCAAAAAACACTCCGGAAACAACAAGATACTTTAAACTGTCCTTCACACGATCAGCCGCATGAGCAAGTTTTCCACCAAATACAGGCACTCGCTTCATCAAAGATTCTAATTCTTCTTTCGCCTTAGAATATTCCTTAGCAGTTCTTAATCGGCCTAAAATATTGTGCAATGCACCGACATTTGGCGCGATGGACATTTCGTTGTCATTTAAAATGACAATCATTCTTCTTCGATCGTGCCCAATATGATTCAATGCTTCTAGTGCCATTCCACCAGTTAAAGCCCCATCGCCAATAATCGGAACAATATAATTGTTTTCCTTCTTTATATCTCTCGCAACGGCCATTCCCATTGCTGCTGATAATGAAGTTGAACTGTGACCCGTTTCCCATTCATCGTGCTTGCTTTCTGCTCGTTTTGGAAAACCACTTAACCCTTTATATTGACGTAATGTGTCAAATTCTCTTGCTCGTCCTGTCAAGATTTTGTGTACGTATGCTTGGTGACCTACATCCCATAGAAACTTGTCAAAAGGGCTATTAAAGGCTCTATGCAATGCAATAGTTAATTCAACTACCCCTAAATTTGGTCCGATATGTCCACCTGTAATTGAGCATTTTTCTATTAGAAAATCTCGAATGTCTTGAGCAAGTTCCTCTAATTGTTGCTTATTTAACTTTTTTAAAAAGGATGGACCAGTAATTGTCGTTAAATCCATCTCTCACACACCTTTTCATCAGTTTATTCACATCGAAGTTTTAACCATTATATCAAGCTAATATCAATGGCAAAAGCGATTTATTTAATCTATTAATTATTTCTGGATATGATATAGTTCGCAAATTCTCTTAATAATGTCGTGTCTTCCGATAAATTATCCAACGCGTTCAGAGCGTATTGATAATGTTCATTTAATTTTTGTTTTGCACCATCCAGTGTGAGTAGTGCAGGATAAGTACTTTTATTGCTCTCTTCGTCCTTTCCAGCTGTCTTTCCTAACTGTTCTGATGTGCCTTCCACATCTAAAATATCATCTTGTATTTGAAATGCGAGGCCAATATGTCGTGCATATTCTATTAACGCTTTTCGAGCTTCCATTGTTGCATCGGATAATACTGCACCCGCTTCAATGCTAAAACGAAGAATTGCTCCTGTCTTATTTAAATGGACTTGTTCCAGTTCCGATAAATTCAATTGACGGTTTTCACCATCTAAATCTAGAACTTGTCCCCCAACCATGCCTTCCGCACCGCTAGCAACACTTAATAAGTTGATTAATTCAACCTTTTTATCAGCAGAAATATTTTCCATTCGCGCTAAAACACCAAAAGCCAATGTATTTAAAGCATCTCCGGCAAGGGTAGCCATCGCCTCTCCGAATACAACATGATTCGTCGGTTTACCGCGTCTTAAATCATCGTTATCCATACTAGGTAGATCATCATGGATGAGGGAATATGTATGAATCATTTCAACCGCAGCACCAACAGTATAAACTTCTTTTTGTTTATAGTTAAACATTTCGGAAACGGCAACGACAAACAATGGACGAATTCTTTTTCCTCCTGCCCTTAACGAGTATAACATAGATTCTTTTAATGTATGCGGTGCAACTAATCGTTCCACTTGGTATTCAAGTTCACGGTTAATATAGTCAAGATGTTCATTTATAAATAGCTTTAAACGATTATTCATTGTATTATTCCTCTCCATTTGTTGGTTCGAAAGGCTTCTTCTCGCCATTTTCATTGACAATTGAAATCAATTGTTCTTCAGCATTTCTTAGCTTTTCGTGGCAGTATTTTGACAACTCCATACCCTTTTTATATAAGTCAATGGCTTCTTCTAGTGGAACATCTCCCTGTTCTAATTTACGAACAATCTCCTCTAATTCCGTCATTGCATCGGCAAATGTTTGTTTAGTCATCTTTTTCACCAACTTTTTCTTGAATTTCTATTACCTTTGCATGCACGATTCCATCCTGAAGATGGATCGAAAGGTCATCTTGTTTTTCTAATTGAGAGATCGATTTAACGACCTTTTCATCTTTATATGTAACGCTAAATCCTCTTTCCATAATTGTCAAAGGATTTAATGCTTGAAGGGTGCGAATCGTGTAATGGAAATTCTCTTTTTTTCGATTTAACGCTTGAAAAGCAGTTCTTGTCAACAAGTACGAAATTTGTTCTAATTGTTTCTTATAATAGACAATTGCATTTTGTGGTGAATGAATTTTTAACGTACCATCGAGTTGAGATAATTCATTTTTCTTTTTCATCAGGAACATTTGACTGGCTCGTTGTAAATTTATATCCGCTTGAATCAATCTTTCTGTAAAAGGCCGATACAACCGTTCAGGTTGAGATAAAGGATACGATTGTTGCAATTTATTAAGACGATTTCTTTCATAAATCAACTTGCTTCTTACGATTTGATGCATTTGGGATTGAAAAGCTAATATTCGTTGATATAGTTCCTGAATGTTCGGTACAGCTAGCTCTGCAGCGGCAGTCGGTGTTGGTGCACGGAGATCTGCAACGAAATCTGCAATCGTCGTATCTGTTTCATGACCCACTGCACTAATAATTGGTATACGACTCTCAAAAATCGCTCTTGCAACAATTTCCTCGTTAAAGGCCCATAAATCTTCAATGGATCCTCCCCCTCGACCTACAATCAGTACGTCAGCAAATCCTTGTTCGTTCGCCAATTGAATATTTTTCGCTATAGATTGTGCCGCACCATTTCCTTGGACAAGGGTAGGATAGATGATTATTTCTGCAAGTGGATATCTTCTATTAATGGTTGTGCAAATATCGCGAATTGCTGCACCTGTTGTTGCTGTACATACACCGATTACTTTTGGAAATTTTGGAATTGGTTGTTTAAAGTTTGGATTAAATAATCCTTCTTTATGTAATTTTTCTTTTAATTGATTAAAAGCGATAAAAAGACTTCCGATACCATCCGGTTCCATCGATAGTACATATAATTGATATGAACCTTGAGCTTCGTAAACATTAACATCTCCACGTATAAAAACTTGCATGCCATCTTCAGGTTTGAATTTTAATTGGCTTGCATGTGTCCGGAACATCAGTGCATTAATTCGAGCGGCATCATCTTTTAAAGTGAAATAAATATGCCCAGAAGTATGTATTTTTACGTTGGATAGTTCACCTTTCACATAAACTTCTCGTAAGTGTGGATCCGCATCAAATTTTCTTTTAATATATTTTGTTAAAGCTTTCACTGTTAAATAAGAAGATGGCATCGTGTGTAACTCCCCTTTTGCAAGCCTGTTATAGTACAAAAATTGTAACCATTAGAAAAGCTGTTTTCCTAGAAAAACAGCTTTCTCTTTCATTGTACAATTTTTATCGTTATTTGTCGCCTAATGTTTTTTCTGCCGATTTAACTGTATTATACAGCAACATCGTAATCGTCATTGGCCCCACTCCACCTGGTACAGGGGTAATATATGAAGAGATTGGTTCCACTTCTTCATAGTTTACATCGCCAACTAACTTGTTGTTTTCAACTCGGTTGATACCTACGTCTATAACGACAGCACCTTCTTTAACATGTTCACGCGTAATGAAATTCGGACGGCCTACAGCGGCAATTAAAATATCCGCTTGCTTCGTAATAGAAGGTAAGTCTTTCGTTTTTGAATGGGTATATGTAACTGTTGCATCTTTTTGCAGTAACAGTTGGCCCATTGGTTTACCAACGATATGGCTACGACCCACTACAACTGCATGTTTTCCTGCGATTTCGATGCCAGAGTACTCTAATAATTTCATAACGCCAAATGGAGTACATGGTAAGAATGTATCTTGCCCCAACATCATTTTACCAACGCTAACTGGTGAAAAACCATCGACATCTTTATCTGGTGAAATTGCGGCGATCACCTTATCTTCATTAATGTGTTTTGGCAATGGCAATTGTACTAAAATACCATGAATCTCTTTTCGTTCATTTAACGTGTGAATTTGCTCTAATAACTCTCCTTCACTTGTATTTTCAGGTAATTTAATCACTTCTGAATAAATGCCAATCGCTTCACATGAACGATGCTTATTTCGTACATACGTTTGAGATGCTGGATCTTCACCTACTAAAATAACAGCTAAACCTGGTGTTACTCCCATTTCCTTTAATTCTTTCACTTTTTCTGCAATTGACTCGCGGATTTGTTGCCCTATTGCTTTTCCATCAATAATTTGAGCCATGATTCTTCCTCCCAGTGCTTTCTCTAATTTCATGGAACTTTTAAAAATGAATGTTCTTACTGTTCAACAAACTTAGAAAGTACTCCATTGACAAATTTGCTAGATTTGTCATCTCCAAAAGTTTTTGCTAATTCGATTGCTTCATCCAACACGACTGCTGAAGGTGTCTCATCCATATAAAGTAATTCATATAAGGCTAATCGCAAAATAGTTCGTTCTATTTTAGGCAAACGATATAACGACCAATTCTCTAATTTTTCTTCAAGTTGATGATCAATTTCTTGTAGTTTTTTAGTTACACCATATACTAACGTTTTAAAAAAAGGATTCATTTCATTGTCTTCTATAATATGACTAATTGCCTCTTCTAGCGTTAAATCGGTATTTTCTAACTGAAATAAAACTTGTAACGCTTTTTCACGAATCTCGTGCCGTTTCATAATTTAACTCCTTCATTTCTAACATTCGTACCTATTATAACTATTGTTTGCAAAAAATACATTAGCAAATCACAATTTGATAAAAATACAACAATTTCTATTATAACATTACTTTTTCATGTTAAAGAAATAAAAAATTTTTATGGCGTACATGAAATGTAAAAAGCTCCATCAGCAATTCGACTAATGGAGCTTTAAAATTCTTTACATATTCATTTTGTTGTTGATGTTTTTTTCTGTTTCTTTCGCCTGCTTAAAATCTTTCTTGTAATGAACTTCTTGCGCTTTTGTTAATTTGTTGTTTTTCTCGGATAATTTTTCGTGGATTGGCTTTTTCATTTTCTCTCTCTCCTTTCTCACTTATACTTCGTTAGTTTAAACGTTTGGAGGAGAGATATTCTTTTACCATCTTTTATTTGAAATATCTTGCCGCATTGACAGCCTTTTTCCAACCTTGATACAGTTTCTCTCTTTTTTCTGAACTCATATTTGGTTCAAATCTTCTTTCAAGATTCCAATATTGTGCAATCTCATCTTGATTTTTCCAAAAACCAACTGCCATTCCAGCAAGATAAGCAGCACCCAACGCCGTTGTTTCATTCACAGAAGGACGCTCAACCGGTACGTTTAATAAATCGGATTGAAACTGCATCAATAAATTGTTTTTCACAACGCCCCCATCTACCCGTAAAGACTTTAATGGAATTTCTGAATCCGATTCCATCGCACTACACACATCTTTCGTTTGATAGGCTAATGATTCCAAGGTTGCTCGAATGAAATGCTCCTTCGTCGTTCCTCGCGTTAAACCGAATATAGCGCCTCTTACATCGCTATCCCAATATGGTGTTCCAAGCCCAACAAAAGCAGGTACTACGTAAACCCCTTCTGTTGAATCAACTCTTTCTGCATAACGTTCGCTTTCACTGGAATGTTGAAACATGCGAAGTCCATCCCTTAACCACTGGATGGCAGAACCAGCTACAAAAATGCTACCTTCTAATGCATATTCCACTCTTCCATCGATTCCCCAAGCGATTGTTGTAAGTAGTCCATGTTTTGATTGTACAGCTTTTTCACCGGTATTCATCAACATAAAGCAGCCGGTACCGTATGTATTTTTCACCATACCTGGAGTGAAACATGCTTGACCGAATAAAGCTGCTTGTTGGTCACCAGCTATGCCACTAATCGGTACCTCAACTCCAAAAAAGTTCTTTTTTGAAACATATCCATAAACTTCTGAAGATGGACGAACTTCCGGCAGCATTGTACGAGGCACGTTTAATATTTCGAGCAACTCTTCATCCCATTTTAAATCATAAATGTTATACATTAAAGTTCTAGAAGCATTGGAATAATCCGTCACATGTACAGATCCTTCTGTTAATTTCCAGATAATCCACGTATCAATTGTCCCGAATAGTAAGTCTCCTTTTTCAGCTTTTTCTCTTGTCCCTTCCACATGATCTAAAATCCATTTCACTTTCGTTCCTGAAAAGTAAGGGTCAATTAATAATCCTGTTTTATTTCGAAATAATTCGTTATAGCCTTTTTCATTCAACTCGTCGCAAATTTCTGCAGTTTGTCTTGATTGCCATACAATGGCATTATAGACCGGATTCCCGCTGTTTTTATCCCAAACAACCGTCGTTTCCCGTTGATTTGTAATGCCAATTGACGCAATTTGCTCTGGTTGTATATTTTTTTCAGATAAAACTGACGCAATTACCGATAAAACCGAACTCCATATTTCATTCGCATCGTGTTCGACCCAGCCTGGTTTAGGAAAATATTGATTGAATTCTTTTTGAGCAATATGAACAACTTCTCCATGTTTATTGAACAAAATTGCTCGTGTACTAGTTGTTCCTTGATCTAGAGATAAAATATATTGTTCCACATCCTTCACTCCTTCCACATTCCACCCATTGAATAATTTATTCTTGATGGATAGTAAAAATCCTTTGATTTCCATGAATTTCGATAACACATTTCAGAAAAATTGTTAAATAAAAAACATCAAAGGACAACTTTGACAGTCATCCATTTGATGTTAATAAATGTTTATATAATTCTAAATGGAAATCTCCTCTTCGGCATTCGTTTCAAATTGAATTGCGGTAATGTGAACATTTACTTCGCTCGTCTCAATGGATGTCATGTTATAAATGGCTTGGCGAATGGCTGTTTGAATGTCTTTAGCTACTTTAGGAATTGAATTTCCGTATTTTATTGAACAATATACGTCAATCAGTATTTCACCATCTTCGCTGATTGTTGCTTTAACCCCTTTTGAATGTACTTTTTTCCCAAATCGTTCAGCGACTCCAGATGCAAAATTACCGCGAGTAGATGCAACACCTTCTACTTCATTCGTTGCAATCCCCGCAATCACTTCAATGACTTCTGGGGCAACCTCAATTTTCCCAAGTTCTTCTTTGCCGGAAGGAGCAGGTTGTATAAATGCTTTTGCAGACTTTTCAGCCATCTTCTTCATCCTCTCTTTTCTTTGCAAAACTGTTTATCACAGTTCTCAAATTGCACCGATTAATTATTATTATACAAAATTTTCTTCATCCCCTGTACTAAAACAAAGAATTTCACGAAATATTCTAAGCCTGTTCTTTGAAACTTTGTGCAAGCAATTCAAAGGATCTTCTTCTTTTCTCTTGATCGTAAATCGGACCATTTACCATGATTTCATCGACTGCTCTTCTCTGAGCAATAAATTCCATGATTTGTTTATAAACAGTTTCTTTGGATCCCGCAAAAGTATACTTTAATGTGTGTAAAATTTGCTTTTTCTCTTCTTCGTTCCATAATTCATCCATGTTTGTAGGTGCGGGTGTTTTTCCACGCTTTCCTCGAATCATCCCTAAAAATTGTTGGTATAATGAGCTTGCTAAAAATTCTCCTTCTTCATCAGTATCAGCAACAAAAGCATTGATGCTGACCATCGTATAAGGAGCATCTAAAAATTGTGAAGGTCTAAAATTCCGGTGATATGTATCGATTGCATCGTCTAATAAATCCGGAGCAAAGTGACTTGCAAAAGCAAAAGGTAATCCTAAAACGCCTGCGAGTCTTGCGCTATATAAACTGGAGCCTAAAAGCCATATCGGAATATTTAAGCCTTTTCCAGGCACTGCAATAACCGCACGGTGTTCATCATCAAAATAGCTCATCAATTCATCCACTAATTCATCAAATTGATATGCTCCTGCCTCATCTCTTCTTAACGCTCTCGCCGTTAACATATCCGTTCCAGGTGCTCGCCCTAGTCCTAAATCGATTCTTCCCGGAAACATGGACTCTAATGTTCCAAACTGTTCAGCTATGACGAGCGGTGCGTGGTTTGGAAGCATGATTCCTCCTGCCCCTACACGAATTTTATTCGTTGCTCCTGCTAAATAACAAATGAGAACAGCAGTTGCTGAACTTGCAATTCCTTCCATATTATGATGCTCAGCTACCCAATATCGATGATAGCCACATTTTTCTGCAAGTTGAATTAATGCGCGACTATGAAGAAAAGCATCCGCTGGAGTTTCACCTTCTAATACAGGTGCTAAATCAAGGACTGATAATTTCGGTAACATTATTTCACTCCCTTTCTCGTTAAACTTAGTATAGCGCTTTGTTAAGGAAAAAGCATAAAACACGCTTCTCCGAAAGTGGTTATTAAATAAAAAAAGAGCCTTCAAATTGAAGGCTCCGTAAGTTCAGTTAGTTTTTCACAGTTTCTTTTTTTGTATTTAATACATCATTTTCTTCAAGGAATTTTGTATTGAATTTCCCTGATTTAAACACTTCGTTGTTCATTAAAGCATGGTGGAATGGTATCGTTGTATGAATACCAGGCCCTTCAACAACAAATTCGCTCAATGCACGATTCATACGAGCGATTGCTTCTTCGCGTGTATCCGCATGTACAATTAATTTTGCAACCATTGAATCGTAGTATGGCGGAATTGTGTATCCAGGATATACTGCAGAGTCAATCCGTACTCCAGGACCACCAGGTGTAATATATGTTTCAACTGTACCAGCAGCTGGCATGAAGTTTTTGTATGCATTTTCCGCATTGATGCGGCACTCAATAGCCCAGCCTTTTAATTGAATATCTTCTTGTGTCAATGTTAATTTTTCGCCGGAAGCGATTTTGAGCTGTTGCTGAACTAAATCGACGCCAGTAACCATTTCTGTTACAGGGTGTTCTACTTGAATACGAGTATTCATTTCCATGAAGTAGAACTTGTCCTCATTATAATCATAAATAAATTCGATTGTACCAGCACCTTCATAGCCACAAGCTTTTGCTGCCTTTACAGCAGCTTCCCCCATCTCTGCACGTCTTTCTGGAGATAATGCAGGAGATGGTGCTTCCTCAACTAATTTTTGCATGCGTCGTTGTACTGTACAGTCACGTTCGCCAAGATGGATCACATTTCCATATGCATCTGCTAATACTTGGATTTCACAGTGACGGAAGAATTCGATGTATTTTTCTAAATATACACCAGGATTACCGAATGCTGCTTGAGCTTCTTTTTGAGTAATTTCAATACCTTTTACTAACTCTTCTTCTGTACGAGCAACTCGGATTCCTTTACCACCGCCACCAGCAGTCGCTTTAATAATGACTGGATAGCCAATTTCAGCTGCCCATTTTTTACCTGTTTCAATATCAGGAACAATGCCTGTACCAGGTACTAAAGGTACTCCTGCTTCTTCCATTGTCGCACGGGCAACGTCTTTCATCCCCATGATGCGAATGGATTTGGAAGAAGGACCAATGAATTTAATGCCAGCATTTTCACATGCTTCAGCAAAATCTGCATTTTCTGCTAGGAATCCATAACCTGGATGTATCCCATCGGCACCCGTTTTCTCTGCAACGCTTAACACGGCTGGAAAACTTAAATAGGAATCTTTTGATAGTTTTGGACCGATGCAATATGCTTCATCAGCAAGTTTTACATGTAAGCTATCACGATCCGCTTCAGAATATACTGCAACCGTTTGAATTCCTAATTCTTTACAAGCACGAATAATACGAACCGCAATTTCTCCGCGGTTGGCAATTAATACTTTTTTTAACATTTTGGTCACCTCTTATTCAGTAGGTTTCACTAGGAATAGTGGTTGACCGAATTCTACTAGCTGTTCATTTTTCACTAGTACTTCAACAATTTCACCTTTAACTTCTGCTTCGATTTCGTTAAATAATTTCATTGCTTCAACGATACATACAATTGTATCAGGTTCCACTTTATCCCCTACTTTAACGTAAGGAGGTGAATCAGGTGATGGTGCTGCATAGAATGTTCCTACCATCGGTGAAGTGATTTTATGTAATGTAGGATCATCTAAATTTACAGGTTTTGCTTCAGAAGTACTTGCTGCAGGTGCTGCGCTTTCAGCTTGTGGTTTTACTTCTTCAACTTTTACTTCTTCTTTTGGTTGTGCTTGTACTTGTGGTTGAGCTTGTTGTACAACAGTTTGTACCTTAGGTGCTACCACTTCTGTTACAACACCTTGATTTTTCTTTAATTTAATTTTTGCACCATCTACTTCATATAAGAATTCGTCAAGAGATGATGAATCAACTAGTTTAATAATCTCACGAAGTTCTTGTACTTTAAACAATGTAGACACCCCTTCTTTTTATTCAATACAATAATCATTTTATATCCTTTCAACAGATTTTGAAACAATATTTTTTAATTTTCTATAAAATGAGCAAAAAACAGTGCTTTCGTTACGTAAACGAAGCACTGTTCACCTTCTGTTATACAACATCGTTTCTCCAATCAAAATTATATCTCAATAATAATTAGATTGAACACTTACTGTCACATCTTGAATATCATCAATTTGTTGACGGACAACATAGATAATTTCACTCGCTTGAGCTTTCGAAATTTCATCGGATAATACTGTCACTTGTACTTTATCATCTTTTACATGTACTAATGCATCAGAATAGCCAAGGTTTTCAATTAACATTTCAAGCATAGCCTCAGCAGATTCTCTCTTAATTAACTCATTCATTTGATTATATGCTTCATTTTTTTCCTCTGCAGAATATTCACTTGAAGCAATTTTTTGTTCTAATTGCTCTCTTAATTGGCTACGTTCATTGGCAATTTCCATTCTTAAATCTTCAAATAAATGGCTTTCAGATACTGTAGGCGTTGTTAATTTTTCATCTGCATTTGTTAAAGTTGTTTCTTCAAGGGTATCATCCGTAAAAATTGTCATTAAATCCACATTACGATTTGGTTCAAATACATAATACACTGAAATGACAGCAGCTAAACTTAATAATGTTAATAGCCAAACAGTTCTTCTTTTTACTTTCATTGTTCATCTCCTTTACTTTCCATCGGTACAATCATAATTCTGTGGGTAGGCATTTGCATAACTTTACTGATCGTTTCAAGAAGTTGCCTTTGGACTTTTGGATCCTTCGCACCTTCTGAAACAATGAGCAATCCTGATACAGTAGTGGTATTGTTACTTGAACGAAAATAGTTGCTTAAAGTTCCATCCGTATTTGAAGGGTTTTCATCGTAATGAAAATAAACCTTTACTTGTCCAACGCCTTCTATTTCACTTAAAGCTTGTTCAAGTCTACCTTCTGCTGAAACAGTATCATATCGCTCACCGGATGCATCACTCGTTGCTGAAATGTACGCAATGAACGCTAGAACTGCAATAGGTATGATTAATAGATTTAACTTTGTCCATTTCTTTTCCACCTCACGTTCTTAGCGCCCCCCTTCCCTCATGTTTCAAAACATTGTATGAATGAAGTACAAGCTCTATGCTTTATAGTTTGAGAATTTCTAATAAAGTTGTAATGACAATTAATAGTGTTGCTAGTTTGACATAGACCATAATCTCTTTTTCCTCAGCCAGTAATAGCAAGCACTTTCCTATTAGTATGATGGCGATTAATTTGATCAAAAGCTTTTTCCCACCCCGAGCTGCAAAATTACCATGAAGATGAGCCAAATGAAAACGAAAGCGATTCCTAATAGGATTGCTGAAGCGCATAAGACGAGTAATGACTTTCCAATATCATCAAGGAGACCGCTAATCGTTCCACCAGAAAAGGGCTCGACGATTGCAGCTAAAATTTTAAAAGTCATTGCATGAATCAACAGCTTTCCAGCAGGATAAAACGCGGCTATCCAAAATGCAGTCATAGCACTAAATCCCGCTAAAGTAGTGGCAGCAGATTGGTACTTTTGGAAGATTGAAAAACCTTCAACGATTAGTGAACCAACAATTGGAATCGTTTGTTCAATTACTTTTTTCACAGGGCTCGCAATCGCTTTATCTACGGTAAAAAAGGCAACTCCTGCAAAAGATAAAAATGCGACCATCAACAATAACGATGCTGTAATTAATGTCATGACGGTTCCTCGTATTAAATCGGAAGCTTTTGAAAAAGACATTTCTCCAATAAATCTTGTACAAAAATCCAGTAGCAGCGCGATGACGATTCCTGGAATAAGCACTTTTTGACATAACAATATTAAAAATTCAAATATCGCGATAACAATAGGACTCCAAGCTATGAAGGAAAATACCGCATTGAGCACAACGATAATGGACATGAGAATCGGTGTGATCGATAAAAAGAATTCGGCAGCGACATTCACAACTTCACCAATTAAACCGAATGACTCCATTACGGTTTGTCCAAGTGTCAACACGAGGACAATAATAAATAATGTATCTCCCCATTTTTTAAATTGCGGTACAAAAGCTTCTAATATCAGAAATAATATGGTGTATGTGACTACGAGTACAATGGATTTACCTGCAATTTTTAATGGATCGATAAAAATGTTCAATAGTTCATCCATTATGAAAGCCCCTTATTGAAGCTTATCTAGAATTGAAGAAAAACCAGAAAGAACTTTGGCAAACTCACCAACCCAATAAGATAGTAATACGATCCGGACCGAAAACATGACGAATTCTCCCATCGTCTCATGCTCTTGTTCATCAAAAAGCATCTTAAAAAATATACCTAATTGATAAAAAAGAGCAGAATAGACAAGTTGAGGAACATATGGTACTGAATTTACATATGACAGGATTTGTCCAATTAATGGAAGTACAGATTTCGATAATAGAAAATGTAATATTATAAAAAAGAAGATGATGGCAATGAGCGAATGAAGTTTTGGGACCGTTTCTTTAATCAGTATGATAATGAGTAGTAGAATTACGGCATAAATCAAAATCGTCATATGTCAATTCGTCAACCATTGGAAAAATAGCATAATTTCACCGAAAAAAAGCCGTAAAAATCGGATTAGTTCTGCAGCCATGTATAGGTATGCGATAAAGAATATATAGAATGTAAATTCCTTCTTCCCAACTTGGTCAAAGAAAACATGTAACAGTGCAATAATTAGCCCTACTCCTGCCACCCTTAATACATCCTGTAATTCCATTTGACTCCTCCTTGTGAAAGCAATATATGAGCTTGTTCAAATAAATAGACCAAAGAACAATAAAAAAAGCGGACGTGCTTTTGACGTCCACTTAATTTTTATTGAAATTATTAGTTAGCGCGGGAAACATACGATCCATCAGAAGTGTTGATTACTAAAATATCACCTTCATTAACAAAGAATGGTACTTGTACGATAAGACCAGTTTCTAAAGTAGCTGGTTTAGAACCTCCAGAAGCAGTATCACCTTTGATACCTGGTTCAGTTTCAACTACTTTTAATTCCACAGTATTTGGAAGTTCTACCCCAAGCATTTCTCCTTGATATGACATAATGTAAACTTCCATATTTTCTTTTAAGAATTTTAATTCATAATCGATTTGATTTGCATTTAATTCGATTTGTTCATATGATTCTAAATCCATGAAAACATGGGAATCACCTTGTGCATATAAATATTGCATTTTGCGGTTTTCTACCATCGCTTTTTCAACTTTTTCACCTGCGCGGAATGTTTTTTCCGCTACGTTACCATTTCGTAAGTTACGTAATTTGGAACGAACGAACGCTGCTCCCTTACCAGGTTTTACGTGTTGGAAATCAAGTACTCGGTATAATTCTCCATCTACAATAATTGTTAGACCAGTACGAAAATCGTTAACTGAAATCATGAATATTCCTCCATCATTATAGAATAATTAAATCTTTCGTCGAATGAGTCAATCTCTCATTGCCCGTTGCTGTGATAACAATATCGTCTTCTATGCGAACTCCACCGATACCCGGCAAATAGACACCAGGTTCGACTGTCACGACCATATTAGGCTCTAATGTTTGATTATTACGATAGGAAAGAGCTGGACCTTCATGAATTTCTAAACCAATTCCGTGGCCAGTTGAATGTCCAAAAGCCTCACCATATCCTTTATCTGTTAAGTAATCTCTCGCAATTTTGTCCGCTTCGATACCAGTCATGCCTGGTTTAATTTTTTCTAAAGCTAATATTTGCGCTTCCAACACGACATTATACATTTCTACCAATTTTGTATTAGGATTACCTACCGCAATTGTACGCGTAATGTCGGAAACATACCCATTATAAACGGCACCGAAATCAAGTGTGACAAAGTCTCCTTGCTCAATGATTTTGTTTGTAGCAACACCATGAGGTAAAGCGCTTCGGAGACCACTTGCGACGATGGTATCAAAGGATGAAGACGTTGCACCTTGTTTGCGCATGAAAAATTCGAGCTCATTCGATACTTCTAGCTCTGTAACGCCAGGTTTAATAAAGTTTAAAATGTGCGAAAATGCAGCATCAGCAATTTCACATGCAACCTTTATAATCTTAATCTCTTCATCAGTCTTAATCAAGCGAATTTTTTCAATTAATCCGGATAATGGTACTAGCTCCACATTCAACAGATTTTGAAAAGATTCATATTCTCCATAAGTTACTGTATCTCTTTCAAAACCTAATGTTTTAATTTTACATTCATCAACAAGCTTCTCTACTTCTTTTAGTATGGAACCTTCCTGCTGAATAATGCGAAATTCTTTCACTTGATGATTTGCTTGCTCCGTATAGCGAAAATCAGTAATAAATACCGCATCGTTTTTTGTTACAAGGGCTGCACCGCTCGATCCTGTAAAGCCTGTCATATATCGGCGGTTGTATGGATTTGTAATAAGCAATGCGTCCACATGATGACTTTCCAATTCTTTTCGTAATTTGTCTAGTTTATTCATGGACTTTTCCTTCCTTATTTTTGTAAAAACTTTCGTAATGCCAATTCATATCCAAATGTTCCAAGACCACAAATTTGACCAACACATTCTGCCGCAAGTAGGGATTTATGACGAAATTCCTCCCTTTTATGTATGTTAGAGATATGAACTTCAATAACTGGTACGCTAATACTTGCAATGGCATCTCTAAGTGCGACGCTTGTATGCGTGTAAGCTCCCGGATTAAATACAATCCCGTTAACTCCTGTATCCTCCGCTTCATGTATCCAATCAATTAATTGCCCTTCATGATTGGATTGTTTAAATTCCAGTTCCGCATTAAATTCTTTCACCAAAGCAACGCATCTTTTTTTTACATCTTCCAAAGTTTCTAAACCGTAAATTTCTGGTTCCCTTTTACCCAGTCGATTTAAATTAGGCCCGTTTAACACTAACAACTTCATCGCCGATTCTCCTTTAAAATTAGAGGAAATTACCACTTTTTATTTTATCACAGACTCCTTATACGGCAACCTATTTCGTTCCAAATGAGCTTGATAATGGAAAGAAGCTGTTTCTATAATAAATCTGGCCATTATCACCACAATTACAATAAATGGAATGGACAGTTTTTTAAAAGAAGATAATTCTGCTGGTAAATCGTAAATAATCCATTCTGCAATAATGGCAAAAAGTCCACCTATGACAAGAGAAGTAATAAATGGAGGCACATTTTGTACATATTGCATGATCAAATAAATTACTAAATTTACGACAAAAATCAAAACCGCTAAAATAAGCCAGTTGATAAACGGATGACTACCTTCAAAAATTTCGTATTTTTTGGAAAATCCAATGGGATTCCATTGAATGAATTTGAAAAATGATAACATTTTTAAACTAACTGTAAGAAAAATCGATGCAAATAAACTAGTAATGAACGCTAAATACAACATGCCAACCACTCCTTTTTTTATATATTTTTACCAATATTGATTTTTCGTATGCGTACGCTAGTACAATTGCTGAAAATTTAGTACAATAAAAAAGTTGATAGAAAGAAATATTGTTAGAGAGTGGTGTCAGCTGTGGGCAATCAAACACCTATTTATGGAGGACAGGCGCTACTTGAAGGGGTCATGTTCGGAGGAAAAGAACATACCGTTTCCGCAATTCGCCGAAACGATCAATCCATTGAATATTACTATGCGAAAAAACCTAAAAAGCCTTGGATGCAAAAGCTTAAAAAAATTCCTTTCATCCGAGGAAATATAGCCATTATTGAATCCGCTGGAATCGGTTCTAAACATTTACAATTTGCTAGCGATCGTTACGATGTGACGCCCGGCGAAGAGGAAGATGGCCAGGAATTATCAAAGCTAGAAATGATATTCGGCGTTGCAATTGTCGGGATTCTTTCTTTTTTATTTGGTAAATTTGTCTTTACTTTAGTTCCCGTTTTTATTGCCGAATTATTTTCTCCATGGGTTTCCGGTAAATATCCACAAATCTTTTTGGAAACTGGCATTAAACTAATTTTGCTTCTGATTTATTTATATTTCATCTCGTTAACGCCTATCATTCGTCGAGTTTTTCAATACCATGGAGCCGAACATAAGGTCATTAATTGTTACGAAAACGGACTTGAATTAACAGTTGAAAATGTGCAAAAACAATCAAGATTACATTACCGTTGTGGTTCAAGCTTCATTTTATTTACGGTCATTGTCGGGATGTTCATTTACTTATTCTTCCCCGTTGATCCATTATGGTTCCGTGTGCTGATTCGTATCTTATTAATCCCTGTCGTATTAGGCGTTTCCTATGAAGTATTGCAATTTACTAATTCTTTAAGAGATATTCCAGTATTATGCTATTTAGGATATCCAGGATTATGGTTGCAGTTATTAACAACAAAAGAACCGGATGATGACATGGTAGAAGTTTCAATTGCTTCCTTTAAGAAGCTACATGAAATCGAAAACAATCCAGAAATCATCGCCCAATTGAATCACGACTAATCAATGAAAAGACGTCACAGCATATGATTGCTGGAACGTCTTTTTTTATACCAAAAAAACCAAAATATTTACTCTCCCCTACCAATTCGGTAACATTACTTTTATAAAAAAATATAGGGGATAGAGAAATGGAAATTGATGTCATAACCGTAATACTTCTTATATTTTTTGGTTTTTTAGGAGCTTTTTTAAATGCCATTGTAGGTGGCGGAGGTTTAATAACCGTACCAGCACTGATGTTTGTTGGACTCCCACCAGCTAGTGCCATCGCAACGAATAAATTAGCAGCAACGATGGGAAATTTAACAAGCACCTTAACTTTCCTAAAAGCTGGTAAAGTAGATATGAAACTGTTAGGGCCAATTGTTCCTTTCGTTTTTATCTTTTCCATGCTTGGTGCCTGGACCGTTCATTTATTGGATCCAGCAATTTTAAAACCCCTTGTGATTATCATGCTGCTTCTAGTTTTCATTTACACAGTAATAAAAAAAGACTGGGGGCAAATTGAAAAGAAAAAAGAATTGACGTGGAAACGAAAAATCGTTTTCCTTTGTTCTTTACTCGCCATCGGATTTTATGATGGTTTTTTTGGTCCAGGAACAGGTTCTTTTATCATTTTTGTATTTTTAATGATGGGTTTTGATTTTTTACAAGCATCAGGAAATGCAAAATTATTAAACTTTACTAGTAATCTTGCAGCATTAGTGATGTTTTTCGTACTCGGGGAAGTATTGTTCATCTATGGAATAATCATGGGGATTTCCATGATATGTGGTGCCTATGTAGGAACAAAGTTTGCATTAAAACAAGGAACAACTGTTGTTCGTATTCTATTTATCGTCACGACATTAATTTTACTAGCGAAAAATAGCTATGATTATTTTTTCTAATGATCGTTTGCTGATTTTCGCAAATTAGAAAATATTTAAGCCTGACCATTATTGGTCAGGCTTTTTCTTTATTTTTTATTGGTCACACACTTTTTACAGTATGACTTTGTCATAAATTATAAACCACATTTTAGTTGGGCACCACATACGGTACATGTGTTACATCCACCAATTTCTTCTACTGTTCCTTGGCGGCAAACTGGGCATGTATCTCCTACTTCGGAACCGATATTCACGTTTGTTTGTTGAAGCGGAGCAATTGTTTCTACCAATACGACTGGCTTTTCAACAGGCTCATCCTGCAATTCTTCAAATGTTAACTGCTCTTCTTGCGTCATTTCCGCTTTTAATGTTAACACTTGCGAATCACGACTACCGTCAACGTAAACCGTTCCGCCTTTTGCTCCACCTCTATATAAACGTTCATAAACTTTTTCTACTTGTTCCACCGTGTATCCTTTCGGTGCATTTACCGTTTTAGAGATAGATGAATCTACCCAACGTTGAATGATACATTGAACATCTGCGTGAGCTTCTGGCGTCAAATCCATCGCTGTTACAAACCAGTGAGGTAAGTGATGTTCACTTACTTCAGGATGCTTTTCTAAGTATTCTTGAACAATTTCTGCTTTTACTTCGATGAATTTTCCTAGGCGACCAGAACGATAATATGTGAAAGAGAAATAAGGTTCTAAACCTGTTGCAACTCCCACCATAGTACCTGTTGAACCAGTTGGAGCAACAGTTAACAGATGGGAATTTCGGATACCATATTCAAGTACCCCTTGACGAATATGTTCTGGCATGCGTTTCATGTAACCAGTATTAATGAATGCTTCACGTAAGCGTTTCGTTTCCTCTTCTGTTTCACCTACTAAGAATGGGAAGCTGCCACGTTCTTTTGCTAGTTCAATGGACGTTTCGTAAGCAGTTGTCGCAATCGTTTCGAAAACTTGATCGACAAGCTTGTTTCCTTCTTCTGAACCATATTCTTTTTCGCAGTAAATTAGTAGATCAGCTAAGCCCATTACTCCAAGACCGATACGTCGCTCACCTAGAGCTTGTCTACGGTTTTCTTCAAGGAAATACGGAGTTGCATCAATGACATTATCTTGCATGCGAACGCCAACGCGAACTGTTTCTTTTAATGCCTCAAAGTCCACTGTTTTTTCATCTTTCAATGCAAATTGAGCTAAATTCACTGCTGCTAAGTTACATACTGAATACGGTGCAAGCGGTTGCTCACCACAAGGGTTTGTCGCAACAACTTTTTGGCCATAAGCGCGGGCATTTGTCATTTCATTCGCATTATCAATGAAGAAAATACCTGGTTCTGCAGCATAAGTTGCACATATATTAATTAATTTCCAAAGTTCTCGTGCTTTAATTTTGCGATAAGTGCGCACTCCGTAACCGAGAGCTTCCCACTCGCGCACGTCACCAATTTTGTGCCATTTCTCATTGTAAATTGCCATTTCTTCCGGCGTATAGTTTTCTACATCTGGGAATCGAAGTGGGTATTCTTCGTCTTTTTCAACCGCTTCCATAAATTCATTTGTAATAGTAACAGAGATATTGGCACCTGTTAAAAAGTCTGGATTATGCACAGTGTACGTTCCGCCATCGCGAAGCTTTGTTTCCGCCTCTTTAATAATTGCTTCGCTAAATCCTCCTAAACCAGGGATGTTTTTATAGTTTAGGATTCCTTGATACATCGCTTCTTCAAGCGGCGTTAATGGTTTGAATTTTAATTTTTCTTTCGCATGGCGAACGATTGATTCATCTTCCATATTTTCAATTAAATAGCGCAAAATGCGAGGATTTTGCATTTTGGAAATGATAAATTCAACAATATCTGGATGCCAATCAGCGAGCATGATCATTTGTGCTCCCCGACGCGAACCACCTTGTTCGACAAGATGTGTAAGTTTCGCAATATCATCAAGCCATGATACAGAACCGCTTGATTTCCCATTTACTCCTCTTGCAAGCGTATTGCGAGGTCTTAGTGTTGAACCATTTGTACCAACACCGCCTCCGCGGCTCATAATTTCCATTACCTTTTTGCGATGTTCACTAATACCTTCTCGGCTATCCGGAACGAAAGGCATTACATAGCAGTTGAAGTATGTGACTTGCGTTCCTGAACCTGCACCGTATAGAACTCGTCCAGCCGGCACGAACTTTAAAGAAGCTAATTGCTCGTAAAATTTTTGGAACCATTCATTGCGTTTTTCTTCTGTTTGTTCAACAGACGATAAGCCTGTTGCATTTCGTTTCGCAATTTGTTCATAAAAAATTTCTAGAGGCTTTTCAATAACATCTAGAGAACGAACGATGATACCTGTTTCTTGTTCTTTTGGATCATCTAGTACATTTCTGTATTCTTCTTCAATTAATACTTCTGCTTTATTAGCATTCCAATCAATTGATTGGATATAACCTAATCCTCGAGCTGGAAACTTTGGATCTTCTTTAATTGTTAATACAACAAAATCTCCAGGTTTTAATGTTTTCTTTTCCGTATCCTTGAATGAGTATCGGTCAATCATGACTAATCTCGATACACCTTTATGCGTTACATGCATATCTGGAGTAATTGAATGAACTTGTGGAAATTGTTCAATATCTTTGTTTAGTTGATCAATGAGGATGGTCGTATAAGAATCTACCATTACCATCTGCCAGCCTCCCTTAGCACATATATAATTTATCTATCATTTCCCATATATAAACAATAAAACACAATATATTGTATGTCTAGTAAAATGAACATACAATATATTGTTTCGTTCTGCTACTTAGAAAAGATTACCTCATAACTAGAATCGATTCAAGGGGTTGACAAATAATAATTTCTATGAATCTTAGAAATTTCTAAGTTTGGAGCTGAATATTAAATTTTAGTCACAATTTTTGAACTATAATTTTTAATTACTTTCTGAAATTCCATTCATCATTTGCATATTTTTCTTCTTCTAATTTTCTCACATATTCCTTTTGTTCTTCTGTTAATTCATATGGAACAAGTTCAATTTGTAAAGCTTCTTCAAATCCTTTTTTGAATGCATGAATGCATTCCTCAATAGTGATGCGTCGTGTTGTTAAACGGTTAATTGCAACTGCTCTTTCCGGGAATTGTTTTCGCATCCGCTCTTTTGCCTCTTCGGAAGGGAATTTGAACAGAGACAACAGCTTGTCCTCATCGAGATCCAATAAAATCGCACCGTGCTGTAAAACGACACCCTTTTGTCTAGTTTGCGCACTTCCAGCAACTTTCTTTCCTTCTACAACGAGTTCATACCAGCTTGGAGCATCAAAACAAACTGCACTTTTTGGTTTTTTCAATGCTTCTTGTTTTTCCTCCGTATCAGGGATGCTGAAATATGCATCTAATCCTAAATTGTGGAACCCTTTTAACAAGCCTTCGCTTAAAAAACGATAAGCTTCTGTAACCGTTTCAGGCATATTTGGGTATTGTTCTGTAACGATGATGCTATATGTCAATTCGCTGTCATGAAGAACTGCTCTTCCACCAGTAGGTCTCCGAACAAAGCCAATATTTTGCGCTTTTAAAGCATCAAAATCAATGTCTCGATGTGCTCTTTGGAAATATCCAATAGAAAGGGTTGGCGGATTCCACTCGTAAAATCGAATGACTGGTGGAATTTCGCCTCTACTATGAAAATCGAGTAATGCCTCGTCTAATGCCATATTATAAGAAGGACTGCATGGTCCTGAATTAATGAAATACCATTTCGTTTTCAACTTGTTTTCCTCCTCACAACTTTTTTATTGTATCAAACTGAATGGACGAATGCCAATTTCTTATTTATAATGTTCTATGTAAATAGAAAGGAGAATTTTAGAAGTGGCGACAGTATTATATACGATTGCAACAATCCTAGGACTTATCATTATCTATGTTTTAGTAAGTTCATTCCGTTTAAAAAAATCTGTTACTAATTTGACGCAAGAAGAATTTATTAAAGGATATCGAAAAGCTCAATTAATCGATGTTCGAGAAACAAAAGAATTTGATTCTGGTCACATTTTAGGTGCACGTAATATTCCTTTTTCTCAATTGCGTCAACGTTACAAAGAAATTCGTCCAGATCTTCCTGTATATTTATATTGTCAAAATATGACAAGAAGTTCTAGGGCAGCTCTTTTCTTAAAGAAAAAAGGTTACAATCAATTGTATCAACTTCAAGGCGGTTTCAAAACTTGGACTGGTAAAATTAAAACAAAAAATTAGTTTACCTGTTGAAATTCCTATATTTAAAGAAATGACATGATTACGCCAACAATATTTATGATATTTTACTCATGTCATATATCATCTTTTAAATAGCTTGTTTAAAAGTAGTAAAAAATATCCATGAGATGCACTCATGGATATTTTTATTTTGAACGCTATTGTTTTTGATAACGCAAAATTGGATTTCTAGCAGCTTGAGTTTCATCTAATCGACTCACAACAGTTGTATGTGGTGCTTCTTGTACAATAGACGGATTCTCTTCCGCTTCTTTTGCGATTTGGATCAGTGCATCACAGAACGCATCTAATGTTTCTTTCGATTCTGTTTCTGTAGGCTCAATCATCATTCCCTCTTCCACATTTAATGGGAAGTAAATTGTTGGTGGATGATAACCGAAATCAAGTAGTCGTTTCGCAATATCTAATGTGCGAACACCAAGTTTTTTCTGACGACGTCCAGATAATACAAATTCGTGTTTACAATGACGATCATAAGGAAGGTCAAAGTAAGGTTGTAGTTTACGCATCATGTAGTTCGCATTTAATACTGCATATTCTGTTACTAATTTTAATCCTTCAGGTCCCATTGAACGAATATACGTATAAGCACGTACATTGATGCCGAAGTTTCCGTAGAATGGTTTTACACGGCCAATGGATTGTGGACGATCATAATCAAAATGGAACGTGCCATCTTCTTTTTTCACTAATACTGGTTTCGGCAAGAATGGAATTAAATCTGCTTTTACCCCTACAGGGCCAGAACCAGGACCTCCACCGCCGTGTGGACCTGTGAATGTTTTGTGTAAATTCAAGTGTACACAGTCAAATCCCATATCGCCTGGGCGTACTTTTGACATAATAGCATTTAAGTTTGCTCCATCGTAATATACTTTCCCGCCCACGCTATGCACGATATCCGCAATTTCAATGATGTGCTCTTCAAATAGCCCGAGCGTATTTGGGTTTGTCAGCATAAGTGCCGCTGTATCTTTCCCAACTACTCGACGTAAATCTTCCAAATCAACTAAACCATTTTCATCCGATTTTACTGTAATTGTATCAAATCCAGCAACAGTAGCACTAGCTGGGTTTGTTCCGTGTGCAGAGTCTGGAACGATTACTTTATTACGGTGACCTTCCCCATTTGCTTCATGGAAAGCACGAATCATCATTAATGCTGTCCATTCTCCATGTGCACCCGCAGCAGGTTGTAATGTAACTTCATCCATACCTGTAATTTCTTTTAAAGCTGTTTGAAGTTCATACATTAATTCCATTGCACCTTGAACTGTTGACTCGTCTTGTAACGGGTGAATATTTGCGAATCCAGAGAAGCGGGCGACTTCTTCATTAATTTTTGGATTGTATTTCATCGTACAAGAACCTAGTGGATAGAATCCAGAATCTACGCCATGATTGCGGCGAGATAATGCTGTATAGTGGCGCATAATATCCAATTCTGAAACTTCCGGTAATTCAGCAGGTTCTTCACGCAAATATTCTTGTGGAATTAATTCTGATAATTCTACCTCTGGCACATCTAATTCTGGCAAGCTGTAGCCGATGCGCCCTTCCTTCGATAATTCAAAAATGAGCGGTTGATTTTCGTTATGCATTGTAAGCCCCCATTTCTTGCACTAATTGATCAATCTCTTCTTTCGTACGCAATTCTGTAACGGCAATAAGTACATGGTTTTCAAGTTCAGGATAATCGCGGCCTAAATCATAACCACCGATAATGCCTTTTTCTAATAATCTTTTGTTTAATTCACTCACTGGTTTGTTTACTTTTACAACGATTTCGTTGAAGTGAGCACCTTGGAATGGAACTGTAAATCCAGCTTGCTCAAACGCTGTTTTTGCATAACGAGTTTTCACGATGTTTTGCTTTGCCATTTCTTGAATACCGCGTTTACCTAAAGCTGTCATAGTAACGGATGCAGCAAGAGCAAGCAATGCTTGGTTCGAACAAATGTTAGAAGTTGCTTTTTCACGGCGAATATGTTGTTCGCGAGCTTGTAATGTTAATACGAAACCGCGACGTCCGTCTTGGTCTACTGTTTGTCCTACTAAACGGCCAGGCACTTTACGCATTAATTTTGAAGTCGTAGCAAAATAACCGCAGTGTGGTCCTCCAAAACTTTCAGGAATACCAAATGGTTGTGCATCCCCTACAGTAATGTCAGCTCCAAGTTTTCCAGGAGGCGTTAACACACCTAATGCTAATGGGTTTGCAGAAACAATGAATAATCCTTTCGCTTCATGTACTAGCTCACCCATTGTTTTCAAGTCTTCAATTTGACCAAAGAAGTTAGGATACTGAACCATAACAGCCGCAGTATCTTGATCAATCATACCTTTTAATGCTTCAATATCTGTTACTCCATCTTTCATTGGCACATTTACTACTTCGATTGATTGGCCATATGCATAAGTTTCTACAACAGTACGATATTCAGGATGGATTGCTTCAGATACTAACAATTTTTTACGTCTTGTTGAGCCAGCAGCAAGCATCCCAGCTTCTGCAAGCGATGTTCCGCCATCATACATGGAAGAGTTTGCTAAATCCATACCTGTTAATTCGGCAATCATTGTTTGGAATTCAAAAATAGCTTGTAGTTCACCTTGTGAAATTTCCGGTTGATATGGTGTATAAGCAGTATAGAATTCAGACCGAGAAATAACATGGTCCACAATAACAGGTTTGTAGTGATTGTATACACCTGCACCTAAGAATGAAACAGCTGTTTCAGTGTTGATATTTTTATCTGCTAAAGCTTTTAGTTCTTTTAATAGCGCAGATTCAGATGCTGCTTCTTTAATATTATAAAGCCCTTTAAAACGCACCTCTTCAGGAATATCCGCAAATAATTCATCAATGCTTTCTACTCCAATGGTAGAGAGCATTTCTTGTTTGTCTTGTTCCGTTATTGGAAGATAACGATGCTTCATTGTTTGACCTCCATTAATTTTTATTTTTCACGTTTATAAAATGGCTTCGGCACAACATGTGCTTTTACCTTTTTATTGCGTATTTCTACTTCCACTTCTGTACCAATTTCAGTATATTGAATATCTAATAAAGCAAGTCCTAAATTACGTTTCGTACTAGGGATTTGTGTACCAGTTGTAACTTCTCCAATTTCAGTGTCGCCTTTAAATACTTTATAGCCATGGCGAGGAATCCCTTTATCAATCATTTCAATACCAACCAGTTTTCTTGAAAGCCCTTGTTCTTTTTGGTTTTTAAGAGCTTCTTTACCGATGAAATCCGCATCTTTTTGAAGTTTTACTGCAAAGCCGATGCCTGCTTCTAATGGAGAAATATTTTCTGATAATTCTTGTCCATAAAGCGGTAAGCATGCTTCAAAACGCAACGTATCACGTGCTCCAAGGCCGCATGGTATCAATCCATCTTCTTTTCCTGCTTCTAATAGTTTATTCCACAATGCTACAATTGAATTTGGCTCCCCGTATAATTCGAAGCCGTCTTCACCTGTATATCCGCTGCGTGATAACAATACAGAATAACCACTAACTTGAACAGATGCTTTAAATTGGAATGGTTTTAATTCAGATAAGTTCACATCTGTTAATGTTTGCAAGATTTTTTCTGATAGAGGTCCTTGAAGTGCAATTAAGGCATATTCATCTGATTGATTTATAATCGTTACATCGCCTTCTGCATGCTTTTTCATCCATTCAAAGTCTTTTTCAATATTTGCCGCATTGACAACAAGCAAGTATTGGTCATCGCCAAGATTATAGACGATTAAATCATCTACAACCCCACCATTTTCATAGCACATCACATTATATTGTGCGCCGCCAACTGGAATTTTTGAAATGTCATTGGACAATAATTTTTGAAGATAGCCGAGAACATCTTTCCCTTTTACAAAAATTTCTCCCATATGGGATACATCGAAAAGTCCAGCACGATTTCTTACAGCTTCATGTTCATCCTTTATTGATGAAAATTGAACAGGTAATTCCCATCCACCAAAATCAATCGTTTTTGCACCATATTTCGCATATTCATCAAATAATGGTGTTCTCTTTAATTCTCCCATCGTGAAACCTCCCTCATTAATTAACAATTTACTACCAATATCTTTAAACTAGGCAAAAAGGACAGAAAATCCCCTTTTTAAAGGAATTCTCTGTCCTTGCACCTGAAAGTTACACCTATTATAAAATAGGCTTTCCCCTTGGGTGGCTGTTATTCAGCACTCTCCAGAGTTGCGTCCCGTACGAGTCTTTTTGCCTGAGAGATTCATAGTTCTACTACTTGCTCCTTCGGCGACGTAAAAACGTTCTCTCCCCGCACAATCATCCGCACCATATGAAATTTTTCAACAAACAGACATCTTTGCCTATATCCTAACATTGAACGTAATAGAAGGCAATCATTTTTTAAAATTCCTTAAAAAAACGAATATTTTTAAACATCAACACCTTAACATTCGCCTTTTAGTCGATTCACTTGAAAAGCAATATAATTTACCACTTGGCGAATTGTTCGATCTTTTGTAAAGACACGGATGTGAGCGGCTCTTTTATAAAATTTTCTTCTATAATAATATAGTCGTTCCAGTTCTTTTTTAGTCGAACGTTGTGCAATTGGTCGATTTTTATCATTTTTTATTCTTTTATAAATGTCTTCAAATGATGCATCAAGAAAAAAGATTAAACCTGTCCGTCTCATAATTTGTCGATTTTCTTGTCTCATTGCAACGCCGCCACCAGTCGCAATAATGCAAGCTTCGTCACGAAAGTTTTTTAAAAATTCAGTTTCTAAATTTCTAAAATATTCTTCTCCAAACTTTTCAAAAATTTCTGGAATCGACATGCCTTGTTGTCTGACGATTTCTTTATCCATATCATAAAAGGGCAATCGTAGGGCATAGCTTAATTGGCGTCCGACTACACTTTTTCCGCACCCCATAAACCCTACTAAGTAAATCTTTCGCATAATTAGACACCTTTCTACTAAAACTCTGCGGTTTCTCCAAGTAAATTTATCGTAGCACGAATGTTTATGTTTTCCAATGAATTTATAATAGAAAATTGAGTTAAGTAGGTTGAACTGTAAAAAATTACAACAGTGATAAGAAAAAACAAAAAGACAATCGCAACGGGAAATATTATGCCTTTTTCGTTATTTATGATATTGTACAAGTAACGCTCTCTCCTTTACAATACCATTCAAGAATTCTACTTTTATCGTTACAATATTGTCTGAAAGGGAAAACTCGGCATGTCGAATACCAATTAATAGTGGCACATAACCTTGATCATTGATTTGCAAACGAATCACATCTGTAATCTTGTTTATTTTTATCGTTTTTGTGGAAGAGTCTATGATATATAATGAATTATTCATTATATAAATATCCTCTGCATCAAGTAAATATTGTTGTAAATCATGAATAAAGATTTCCCATTTAATTTGTTCTTCTGCCACAATCGTGTCGTGCCATTGTTGAATTAATAGATAAAAAATAAAAATTACTTGAGCGAGTAACGAAAAAATCACCAATTGAAACAGCGCCTCGATAAATGTAAATCCATTTCCACTTCTTACAATTCGCCATCGCCATTGATGCATTTGTATCGTACCCCATCTAAATTGTTAAATCGTACACAAACCGCATCTGTTTGAAAATACCAAGCATATTCTACGTTGTCGATCCATTTTTTCCCTTCGAAAATACCGGTATTTTTAGCAATAATAACTGCTTCATAGGCCACTTGGGATGCATGTAATTCCAACGATTGATTGTATAGAGAATGCTGAAGTTGAAAAATGAACGGAATAAAACTTATGGCTACTATAATAATCATAAGCGTTAGCAACGATTCTAACATGGAAGTCCCCTTTTCATTCCACATAACGAATTCGTCCTTTATTGATATTAATGACAATATGTTTTTGTCCGAAAGGAGTGTAAAAAGTGAATTTCCCAAAATTTTTTACATTTCCATCTGGATCAATTCGAAGAGTTAATAAATTACTATACTGATCAAACTCAATGATTTCCGGTAGTTTTCTCTCTAAAATCACTTCATCTAGTTGATGGTATATTCTATAAGTATCTTGATTTACAAAAGAAACAAAACAGCTCCTTTGCTTTTCCAAGGCCAACATTTGTGCCATTTGAATGTCCAATGTAAATTGGTGGAAAAACTGTTCCACAACCATTTTTTCTGTCATTTTAAAAGAAAAGGTTGTCCCTAACATACCAACCAATACGACAATCATTAAAACGAATAATATTTCTAATAGCGTATACCCCTGTTCTTTCAATTGCTCTATGCTCCTTTATTGATTGGTTAATGTCACAGTTCCATCCGTCTCAATGGTAAATCCCTTGCCATTCGGACATTTATCCATCCCCTCTCTTAAGTATCCCTTGTTTACTAATTGATCTAATGTAGGGATGGTTTTGTATTCAATTTTGTATGATTCTACCTGCCCTTGTATCATGCGGATATATGCTTCACAACCTTTATCATCAATCGTATTCCGATGTTTCGTTACGTTTGGAACAGTTACTAATATTAAGATAGATATAATAAATAGCACAATTAACATCTCAATTAACGTAAAACCCTTTTGATTTTTCATGATTTCACCTCTATTACATGATTTCGACTAAGTCATACATCGGCAACAGTATACTTAAATACGCTGCAACAATGCATATCGCAATCAAAATAAAGAAAAGAGGTTGAATGCTTGCCAAGCAAAATTTGATGGTCGATTGGATCCTCTCATTTAGCAATTCGCTGAATATGAGCATTTCCCGGCCTAAGTATCCATTTTTTTCACCGTGTTGAATCAATTCATCAAACTTCGGCATAAACAGTTGAAGTATCTTCACAGCCTCTGACAATGAATCACCGAACTTCACCCTTTGTTTCAATAGTGCTGTGATATATGATAAGTGGCGACTTATTTGTTGTTGTTCTAAAATAGACAATGCTTGTTGAAGTGATATACCTGATACTAATAAACTTCCAAGCAAATGAGAGAATTGTCTTGTTAAATTCACTTGATAAACATACTTCACTATAGGGATTTTCATAATGATGTTTAGTTGATGAGCGATCTCTTTTTTTCGAATGGAATGAATTGAAATAAATATCAAGAATAACGAAATAATGAAGAGGAGTATGAGAAAATCTGGTATATGAAGCAATACAACAGCGAAGTTTATACTATTGACCTTTTCTGAATGATTCGAAATCACGAGTTGCTCTATGTTTGGTAAAAAATAACTTCGAAACAATATAAAAACCATTGTTAATAAAATCATCAAGAAAGCGGGATACATTAGCAACTTCACAATTTTCCGCTGCGTATCTTCTTGAAATTTTATTTGCTTACTTACGTGGTGCAATGATTCAGCTAAATCCCCTTTTTCTTCTGCAATAGCTATCAATAATAAAAAATGTTTTGGAATTGAAAGTTGTTGTAAAATATCCACTGCCGATGAACCGTTATTGAACTGTTGTTGTAATAAAGCATTCCACTTTTCCAATTCTTTAACGTGATAAGGAAGTAACATAAATAAGGCATCTGAAAATGTATATCCTTCTTTCAGTAATATGCTTGTCCTATTTAGGAGCGATGGAACATCCCGAACTTTCTCCTTATAATTTCTTTGAATGGGGAAATTCATTCTTTCGCTGATTTGCTGTAGCACGACAAATCCCCCAATTCTTCAATTGCAGCTTTTTGGAATTCCAATGTTTCCTCAACTGGCAAGTGATATTCAATTCCTTGCGCTGTATTTATAATTGCTTCTTGTAAAATATCTTCCGACAAAATTTCATAAATTGCTTTCCTGCTATCGCTATCATGTAACTGAATTAAACATTGGGCAATAATTGCAATCAAAGCTTGCCGAATTTCTTCTATGGAAACATTTAAATCCATTAAACGATATAGACAATTCACCGAATCTTTTGCATGTATAGTTGATAGCACCAAATGACCGGATAATGCAGCACGCATGGCGATTTCTGCAGTCTCTTCATCCCTGATTTCACCAATCATAATGACATCGGGCGAATGTCTTAAAATTGCTTTTAAACCAGCTGCATATGTAATACCTGCAAGCTCATTTACTTGAATTTGAAGCATATACGACTGGCTGCTTTCCACTGGATCTTCGAGAGAAATTACATGTCGCCCTAATGTGTCACTGCAATATTTTGCTAATGAATATAATGTCGTAGTTTTGCCCGATCCTGTGGCGCCACAAAATAATATCAATCCTTGTCGATTGGAAATCAATCTTAATAATTTTTCTGATGAATGGCGATCGTAACATAATGAAGCAATCGGATATGAGGCATTTTGTAAAAACAAACGGATAACGAGGCTTTCTCTTTTATATACGGAAGGTAAAGTAGAGACTCGGAAGGCATACAAACGATTGGAAAACATTTCTTCAAATGAACCGCTTTGCGGCTTTCGCTTTTCACTAATATCTAAAGAAGATTTATATTTGAAAAAGGAAATCATTCGATCCCCTAATTCAATAGGGAAATGACCCGCAGGAAATAATTTTCCATATTTGCGAAACTGAATGGTGTAATGGTTTGGAGTTGGCTCAATTAAAATATCACTAGCACCGAAATGTAAAGCTTTTAACAATAATTGAGTTGATTTTGTTTCAATAACGGACTCCACTTTCAAACGCATCACCACTTCCCTAAATTCGTGACCGCTGAATTTAGCAATAGTATAAGACGAAGTTTATATTTGGAAAAGGCTTTTTCTTAAAATTTTTATTTGACCCCTTTTTTCTGTTGAAACTTTATTTTTGAAAAGTTTATGGCAGATTTTATTACAAATTTTGAATATTTTGCTAATCCCCAATAATCACCACGTATTTTCACTATCATTTTATTAATAATAAAGCTAAAATTGAAGTAGCATAAATATTACTGAAGGTGGGATAACAGCATGTTGCATCCATTAAAAATTACGAGTACTTTAGCGGATGAAACTCGTTTTCAAATATATGAATACATGTTGCAACAAAAAAAAGCATTTACTGTACAAGATATTGCAGATAAATTTAATATACATCCAAATGTGGCAAGATTGCATTTAACGAAATTATCGGAGATCCATCTCATCACTGCTGATTTTTTAAAATCAGGTAAAGGTGGAAGACCTGGTCGAATTTATCAAGTATCTGAACAAGGGGTTGAGTTGACTTTCCCAAAACGAGATGAAAAACATCTCGTTAAATGGGCACTTCAACTTGTGTGTGAGTTGGGACAAGATGCATTGAAGACAGCGAAAAAAATTAGTTATCAAGATGGCTTAAAAGAAATTCAAAAAAGATTATCAAAGATAACTAAACCTCTTAGCTTTGAAGAAAAATTAGAAATCTTATCTGAAGCTGCTCTACTAGTTGGCTATATTCCAAAAATTGTAGATACTGCTGAAGGAAAGAAAATTACGCTAACGATTTTTAACTGTCCATATAGAAGTCAAATAAAAGAACATAGCGATATAGTATGTGAACTACATAAATCATACTTACAAGGTCAAATCGACACACTATTTGAAAAAAATGAATTTGTTCAATTTGAAAGTATGGTTCATGATTGCGATTTTTGTAAATATGAAATATGTGTGCCAAATGTTGCTCTGTAAAAGATACACTTGATTGTCACAAATCTATCGAAGTATCAGTTTACAATATTGTCAATTATCATTTATAATAAACATTGAGATTATTGTGTCGTACAAAAGGAGGGATTCGACATGGCTAATATGTATAAAGTTTTAGCATTCTGGACAGGTATTTTTGCCGTAATGTTCTATCTTGGTCATATGATCGAGGTTTCGCTATTATTCGTAGGTAATTCTGTATTATTCTTATTATTAGGCTTCTTAAACCTTTCAGAACGCATGTACATGTACATTTTCGGAGCTTATTTGACAATATTCTTTGCTGGTTTTACTTATTACACAACGTTTATCCACGTATCGGGTGGACTTGGACACTAATAAATCAGGAAATGGGGCTGTCTCAAAAGTCATTTTGAGGCGGCCCTTTTTGCGACGAGGATAGTGGAAGTTTGTTTCGACTATCACAGGAGGAAAAAGCAAGCAAGGGTGCCTGGAAAGTTCTCGACTTTCTAGACACCCTCTTATTAAGTTAAAAGCCATGTAAAAATGGATTCGTATCCATTTCATGAGCTGGTGTTGTATAGCCTCCATGTCCCGGATAAATAATAAAATCATCAGGCAGCACAAGCAGCTTCTCATGAATGGATTTTAATAACACTTCCAGTGATCCACCAATTAAATCTGTTCGACCGATGCTTCCTTGAAACAGCGTATCGCCTACAATTGCAAACCCATCGTCTTCGAAAATATATGAAATGCTTCCAGGGGAATGCCCTGGCGTAAATACCGCATGAAATTTCATGCCTCCTACAACAAAAGTCTGCTCTTTTTCGATGATATAATCCGCCGGTTGCAGACGGTACGTTGGAAGATCCACATATTTTCCTGAACCATTTTTATTTGGGTCCATTAACCAGTCCTCTTCTTCTTTATGAATATAAACAGGAATATGAAAAGCCTGTCTTAATTCATCGACAGCACCTATATGGTCAAAATGAGCATGAGTTAAAAAGATGGCTAGTGGTTTTAGCTGTTGAGATTGAATTGTAGAAATGATTCTATTTCCTTCTTCACCTGGGTCAAAAATGATGCATTCTTTTGATTGGTTGCTCACTATATAGCAATTTGCTTGCACTGGACCGACACTTAATGTTTTAACATCCAACAATCTAATCACCTCTAGCGTATTATACTATGGTTTGGAAAAAATGAACATTGCCAACCAATTCATTCTTAACTTTTAAACGAATCATTCGTTGTTCATATAAACGTCACTTTTAAAACTCGACATTTTATGACCGTTGCTATAAAATAGAGAAGGAATATTGTTTTACCGACATACTCTTTGGATGTCGAAAGGAGTGTAATATTTTTCATGAACTTATTAATGGTTATTTTCGGTTTAATTGCAATTCTTTCATTAGTTGCGGCATTCCGCGCAATCAAAGACAAAAACGTTTTAGCAATTATTTTTGGATTAGCATCTGGAGTAGTGTTTGGTTGGTTTGTCATCATGACTGTATTATACCAAGGCTATCCACCAGTACATCACTAATGAAAGGAATAAAAAACGAGGTGCATTGCCGCATCTCGTTTTTTATTTAAATAAATTTTTTAAATGGAAAAAAGGGTTTCTAGAAAATCAAAGCTTTCTAGAAACCCTCACATTCTATAATCATAGCTCTTATAACTCTTTTCTGCTACAGAAGCAGAAATAAGTCTCCACTATCCTCTTTGCCATTACTCCGTAGCTAAGCATGCACCACAGTCGAAAGTGACCGTTTAAAACGGTCACTTTATCAAAAATTATTTAACCACTTCAGATATTAAATTTCCCGTTTCTTCATCATAGAAGCGCAATAAGTCACCATTGATGATTTTATCTGAATATCCAAGCTCTTTTTGAGCTCTTTCAATATAAGGTGCACATCCTTGAATATCCACCTTCTCTCCTGTTGCACGATCGAAGCATGTTTGATCCGCAAATACATACTGATCCGTCACAAAGCGTCCATCACGGAAGATGACAAAGTCTTCGTGTTCATCAGAGAACAAGTCTGCACCTAATTGCATATCATTGGAAGTGTCAATTCCCAACAAGTGTAAAATGGTTGGTCTTAAGTCAATTTGACCTCCAACTTTTTCGATGATTTGCCCGTCACCAGATCCCGGAACGTGAATGAATAACGGCACTGACTGCAACAATGCGCTATCGTATGGCGTAATTTCTTCTTTTTCTAAGTACATAGCCATCGCTTTATTATGGTTTTCAGAAATTCCATAGTGATCTCCGTACATAACAATAATGGAATTCTCATACAATCCTTTTTCTTTTAAATGTTCAAAGAATAATTTGACCGCCTCATCCATGTATCGCACAGTTTGGAAATAACGGTTTAACGTACCTGAATTAGAGTTGTACTCAGGAATCATTTTATCTTCTTCATCCAATGTGAATGGGAAATGGTTTGTTAATGTAATTATTCTTGTATAGAACGGTTGCGGCATTTCAGTCATAATTTCCGCTGATTGTTCAAAGAATGGAATGTCTTTTAATCCCCAGTTTACAGAATTATCTTCGTTTACATCATAGCTATCAATATCATAGAATTTTTGCATTTTTAATGATTGATATGTCATATCACGATTCCAGAAAGATTTATTGTTTGCGTGCATGACACTTGTAAAATATCCATTTTTCCCTAGCTTTTCAGCCATCGAATTAAACGTATTTCCACTATGCGTAAAGAATACAGCACCACGGTCTAAACCAAACAGTGAATTTTCCAATAAGAATTCAGCATCACTTGTTTTGCCAAGTCCTGTTTGATGATAGAAATTATTAAAGTAATACGTATCTTTATCGTGAATTAAGGAATTCAAGAATGGTGTAACTTCGTATCCATTCATGTCATTTTGCAAGACAAAACTTTGCAATGATTCCAGTTGAATGACAATCAAATTTCGACCTTGATATTTACCAAACATGTCTTCATTAATGGCTGCTTGGTTTGCTTGAACATAGTTATTGACTTCCACTAGTTCGCTCCCATCGGCAAGAGCACGTTGAGCGGAAGATTTTGATTGAATGTAAATATCATATAAATGATAATTATAAGTTCCAATATTTTTTACTAGTAATTCGCGGTCAAAACTACGAGTTAAAAGCTGTGGCCGTTCTGTTTCAGAAAGACCTAAATTTAAAAATAACACAGCTAATGATAGGACAAAATATGCGCGACGAACTTCTTTTCGAACGCTATATAATGTCTCCATTTTTGGTAAGTATTTAATTGCCAACAAAATAACAAATACATCAATAAAGTATAAAAGATCCTTAAAATTAAGTATTTCAGCTACAGACGTTCCTAATTCTCCGAAATTGCTTGTTTGGAATAATACAGGAAGCGTAATAAAATCGTTGAAGAATCGATAGAAAGCAACATTTGTATAAAGTACAATACTTAACACCATACTTGTAATGACAATCCAACGATTCCGCGCCTTTTCTGTTTTGAAAAATAAAGATATTCCGTAAGCAAAAAGTAAAAAGCTAAGAGGATTTATAAATAAAATGAACTCTTGCATTCCATTTTCTAAATCGAATTCAAAGCTGGTTCGATAGACGATTGCAGTCTTAATCCAAGTTGCGATAATGGCTACTATTAAAATCGTATGTTTAGGCCATTTCCATGACTTCATCTTGCATCCTCCTCTTCTTACGTATTCAAAGTCACAACATTCGCACATATACTTCATATGTTTAGAAGAAGGCAAATAATATCTTAATCTTTTTCTTGCCATTATTCAATGAATTGCACTACGAAAAAATTAAAAGAAATTAGGTTATAAAAATTATATATTACCTTCCCTTTACAAACCCCCAAAAATATTTACGTCTTTTTTACAAAAAGGTTCCCAAAAATAAAACAGTGGCTTCTCCACTGTTCTTATGAAAATGACTTAACAAGTCTACACCTTTTTAACAATTGATTCAATCATTATTTTTTTCTTTTATTGGCTATATTAGTTATTTAATTTCATTTTTCTCTCTTCTTCTTTTTTTATTTCGTTTCGAATTATCAATAGAGCCGATTGGAATTCTTTTGGATCTATAACTTGCGACTTATATAATTCGCGAATTTCATCTTCCATCATCATCAAATCCCCTAAGCGATCTCCTGTATAAATAAACGAACCATATTGCTTCAATATGTTGCGAATATCGAGTATCGTTTTCATTCAGCTATCTCCTTTCGATTGTTGGCACAATGTATGAGAGCTTTTTCAGTAATAATGAAATCAACTGGAATATCATGAGATTCTTTTGGCAATTCTTCGACAATTTGTAAATGAAAAGCTAGTGATATCTTATGCCCGTTATAATTCGTTAAATACCGGTCGTAATAACCGCCTCCGTAACCAATTCGATATCCAAGCTGATCAAATACAATCCCTGGTACAATCATTAAATCAATTTCTTCAGGAGATACATAAGTTGTTTTTTCTGGTATAGGTTCTTGTAAATCCATATATACCGTTTCCAGCTGGGAAAAGCTAGTGATATTATAAAAATCCATTGTTCGTGTTTTTGGATTGCATTTTGGAACAGCTACCCGCTTACCAAGTTGCCAACATGCCTTAATAATTTCATAAGTATCCACTTCAGGCTGTCTTGAAATAGTCAACGCAATCGTATGGCATTGTTCTAGGATGGGTTCATTGAATAAGCGCTTTTTTATCATTTCTGAAAGTAAATGATATTGATCATTGGACATTTCGTTTAAAGAGGATTTAATAGTATTTCGCCATTCTTTTTTGTTCATTTCAATCAATCCTTTGCGTATAAGTAAAAAGCCAAAACCGGAATTGGTTTTGGCAAAATCATTACTTCGTTTCACGGTGAAGAGTGACTTTCTTCTCGCGAGAGCAATATTTTTTTAGTTCTAGACGTTCTGGATTGTTACGTTTATTTTTTGTAGAAATATAATTACGTTCTCCACATTCTGTGCAAGCTAATGTAATGTTTACGCGCATTATTAACCCTCCCACTCTCTATCATGAATTTATATATAAGCATGATTTATACGACTAAGTCATTATAACATAAATTGAAAAAAAATCTAGCATCATTTATTAATTAAAATCCTTATGTTAAAATAATTCAAAAATGTAAAATTCGGAGGAGCGATTGTGGAACTATCAACGTTACTAATCATCATCGGCATTATTTGTATTATTGCATCTTTTTTCCTAAAAGATACATCAAAAAAATTAGAACGAGATGTTGAAGAATTGTCTCTGCAATTTTATCAAGAAACAAACGGAATTAAAAGAAGATTAAAAGTAATCGAAGAAGAATTATTACTCGAGCCTTCTTTTAAAGTAAAGCCGGCGACAAAACCTATTACAACTAAATCAGAGAATGTACCCAAACAACCGAATAAGCCGGTCAATCAAATTTTAGTTCGACAAGTCATCGAATTAAATAAGCAAGGATACCCAATTAGTGAAATCAGCAAAATGTCAACATTATCTGAAGAACAAGTTCTACATATTCTTAATCACGGAGGTCAATCATGAAAAGATCGACTGTTCGTGGGTTTGGCCTTGCTTGTTTAGTCATCGGCATCCTTTATACAGGGATGGATCGTTTCTCTCATACAGAATCAGAGTCAAAGGAAATTGCTAATTACGAAGAAAAAATTGCACAGCTAGAATCCCAATTAAAATTAGCAAAACAACAATTACAAGAACTTGAAAATCAATCATCTTCCAATTCAACCGAAACGCAAGATGAACCCGAGGTAAATAATGAGCCTTCTGAAACGACTACATCGACACAACAGGAGAATGTAGTAGAAGGCATTCTATATATTTATTCCGGCCTAACACCTTATGAAGTTTCAAAAAAATTGGAAGATATGGGCGTTATTAAAAATGCGGTTGAAATGGAGTTATTTTTAGCACAACCGGAATATGCCCGCTCAATTCAAAAAGGGCAATTTAAAGTCAATTCCACGATGACCATTGAAGAAATTGCTAATTTAATTACAGGCAAACAAAATTCTTAATTCATCAACCCAAACGGATGGAAGATGATTCTGTTTGGGTTTTATTAATAAAAAACTCTCGAACATATTCAATAAATTGCTTTACTGCTCCACTCATATAACGATTTTTTAAATAGCTTAGTCCAATTTCCCTTTTGCAGTCTTTAGCATCTACTTGTATGATGTGTACATTATATTGGTCTAGCCCTTTAATATGTGGAATTAACGAAACTCCTAAGCCGCTCTCCACAAGCCCGGCAATGGTATGTACTTCTTCCCCTTCAAAAGCAACATTTAATTGAAACCCTTCTCGTTTAAAAATCTCATCAACATATTTCCTCAATGAATTTCCTTTTTTGATAGAAATGAAAGGCTCCATTGCAAATTCAGCAAGCTTGACTTTTTTCCGATTTTTTAATGGATGTTGTTTCGGAACAATTAAAAATAACTCCTCTTCCCATAATTTTTCCCAATGGACGTCTTTACTAGTTTCAAGAGAAGATACTAAACAAATATCAAGCTCTCCCGTTTCCAATTTTTTCATAATGACACTAGAATTGCTTTGAGTTAATTGAAAACGCATATGAGGAAATCGCTTTTTCGCTTTCATCATTAAGGATGGAATAACTTCTAGCCCCAACGTATGCATAAATCCTAATGAGACTTCACCAACATCAGGTGTCACAAGGTTGGTTAAATCTTCTTTTGCCCGTTCGATTTCTTTTAAAATCAGATTCGTTCGTTCTAGGAAGAATTTCCCGTATCGGTTTAATTTGATGGAGCGGCCATTTCGATCGAAAAGTTCAACTCCTAAATACTCTTCCAGCATAGCAATCGATTTGCTGAGGGCAGGCTGGCTAATATGTAAAATTTCTGCTGCTCGCGACATATTTTCATATTTTGCAACAGTTTGAAAATAAATGAGTGCATTGATATCCAATTGATTGTCCCCTTCTCCTTCATATTCTTTATCCAAATTATAGCATGTCCTAAAAATGTCACAATGAAATGGCATATTTTAAAGAATCATCTACTTATAACTCAAAGTTATTAGTGAAATAAAAACTATGAAATTACTATTTTAGAAAATCACCATTATAATTATCGGTAAATTGATTGTTCAAAAAAATGTCAAAATTAAAAGAGGCGAAGAACAGTGTATATCCAAAAAGGAACTCGAGAATTTACATTAACGAATTTAGCATTGTTTGCAGCAGGATTTATTATTTTTGCAAACTTATACATTACGCAACCTTTATTTCCGCAATTTTCTGAAGAATTCCATGTTTCACCTGCTGTAGCCAGTTTATCATTATCAGCTTCTACTGTCGCCCTATCCTTTAGTTTAATTTTATTTGGATCATTATCGGAAGCTTGGGGACGAAAGCGATTAATGACCTTTTCCATCTTTGCAGCATCGTTCATAACAATTGTGCTAGCATTCTCTCCTTCTTTTGAAATTTTATTGTTATTGAGAGTCATACAAGGCATTGTTTTTGCGGGAATTCCTGCCATTGCGATGGCCTATTTAGGAGAAGAAATGGATCCTTCTAGCCTGGGTATTGCAATGGGACTATATATAAGCGGAAATTCCGTTGGTGGCCTTAGCGGGCGGATTATCATGGGAACGGTAACAGATTTATTTTCGTGGCAAGTAGGAATGCTTTTTCTTGGTATTTTAAGTTTAATTGTGAGCTTCTTTTTCATATGGGCATTGCCGGCATCTCAACATTTTGAACCAAGACCTTTACAATTAGCTTCCTTGACGAAATCACTATTTTCCCATTTAAAAGATCCAGGTTTAGTCTGCTTGTTCGGAATTGCATTCACATTAATGGGGGGATTTGTCACTTTATATAACTATATTAGTTATAAATTGCTAGATGAACCTTACAACCTAAGTACAACTATCGTTGGCTGGATTTTTATAGTTTATTTAGTTGGAACTTTTAGCTCTGCTTGGTTTGGTAGTTTATCGGATCGGTTTGGGCGTCAAAAGGTGCTGTTAGTCGGGATTATGATTATGTTATCGGGAGCTTTATTAACACTTCCCGTCAATTTAATAATTAAAATACTTGGGATTGTTGTATTTACTTTCGGCTTTTTCGGGTCACATTCCATCGCAAGTTCTTGGGTAAGCAGCCGGGCAAAAAGCAATAAAGCTCAAGCCTCTTCCCTTTACTTATTTGCCTACTATTTTGGTTCAAGTGTTGGTGGAACAACAGGTGGATTCTTTTGGTCTAGTTTCGGATGGAACGGGGTAATCGCATTCATCAGTGCGTTTATCATTACTTCTCTCCTATTAGCTGTTATACTGAATTTAAGCAGTAGAAGAACTGAGAATTAATAGTGAAAGTGAGGAGCTCTCATGGAATTTTACGATATCGAAGTAACAACTGCTAAGGGAGAAACATATCCATTAAGCCGCTATAAAGGACAAGTAATGTTAATTGTGAACACTGCATCTAATTGCGGTTTTGCTCCACAATTTGATGAACTAGAAAAAATTTATCAAAAATATAAAGATCGTGGGTTTGTCGTTTTAGGATTCCCCTCCAATCAGTTTAAACAAGAATTAGACTCTGCAAAAGATGCGGAAGAAGCATGTCGAATCAATTACGGAGTGACATTCCCAATCCATGAAATTGTAGCGGTTAACGGAGAAGAGGCACACCCTTTATTTAAATTTTTAACCCGTAATACAAAAGGCGTTCTCGGTTCGAAAGTAAAGTGGAATTTTACGAAATTTTTAGTGGATCGAAACGGTGAAGTAGTCGCTCGTTTTGCCCCGATGGATAAACCATCCAAATTTGAGAAAGAGATTGAGAAATATTTATAATAACGCTTTATATTTCTGGAATGGCTATTATAAAGTGCAGATTGACCATTATCCTATTGGTATTGACTATTTTTTGCTTGACTTTGGCAATTATCACTTCTTTATATCAGCATGTTCAGCTCATTGACAAATTTGGCCATTTATCCTATTGAGTTTGGCTATTATTTACTAAACTTTGACTATTATCTTTCAATCAATTTTCTTGATAATTGGCTATAACTGTCACAATTTTGACTATTATCCTCCTCAGATTGACTAATATGAATTGAAGTTTGACTAATAACCATCTATTAGGACTATTATCTTCAATAAAATAACAGGCTTTCTAGAACGTTATACATTCTAGAAAGCCTTTTTACTATGCATTCGCTAAAAACGCCTTGACGATATGATTTCCGCTTGGTGTACCGATTGACTCAGGATGGAATTGTACGCCATAGATAGGTAGCTGTTTATGTTGAATAGCCATAATTTCTCCATCATCTTTTGACGTTGCAATTACCTCAAAGTCTTTACTTAATGTCGTAGGTTCAATGACTAATGAATGATAACGCATCACTTCTACATCATTAAAACACTCTTTGAACAATCCCTTTCGTTCATAGTTTAATAGCGACGTTTTTCCATGCATGATGCGGTTTGCTTGCACAATCTCACCGCCAAATGCGGCACCGATAATTTGATGCCCTAAACAAACACCAAGGATTGGAAACTCCGTGTACAGTTCTTTTACAAGATTGACCGTTTGAGGAATATCATCAGGTCTTCCAGGTCCTGGCGATAATACAATCGCTTCAGGTTGCATATCACGAATTTCGTCAATCGTGATGTCATCGTAGCGAATAACCTTCACTTCTTTTCCGAGCGAGGCAATTTGTTGATATAAATTGTATGTGAATGAATCGTAATGATCAATTAGTAATATCATCGCTCTACCTCCAACAAAGCCTTCATTTTATTCAGTGTCTCTTCATATTCAGATTGCGGAATGGAATCATACACGATTCCTGCCCCAGCTTGCACATATGCTTTTTCGTCTTTTACGATCATCGTACGTATCGCAATTGCCAAGTCTAAATTGCCATTGATTGAAATATAACCAATTGCCCCTGCGTAAACCCCTCTTTTTTGTTGTTCCAGTTCATTGATAATTTGCATGGCGCGAATTTTCGGAGCTCCGGAAACCGTTCCAGCAGGCAAGCAACTAGTAATGACATCCACTACATGAACATCATCTCTTTTTTCACCGATTACTTCGGAAACAATATGCATTACATATTTATACTTTTCTATTTTCATATATTTTGAAACGTTCACTGTACCGACCTTCGAAACCCTCCCCAAATCGTTTCGACCTAAATCAACGAGCATGCGATGTTCCGCAAGTTCTTTCTCATCACTTAGAAGAAGTTCCTCTAATTTTCGATCATCTTCCTTTGTTTTTCCACGAGGTTTCGTTCCAGCAATCGGATTCGTCTTAATGAATCCATCGGTGATTTTTACTAAACTTTCTGGGGAAGTACCCAAAATTGTATAATCATCAAACTCTAAATAGAACATGTATGGTGATGGATTCGAAGTACGCAGACTGCGGTATAAAGAAAAAGGATTTCCTTTAAAATCTGACGAAAAACGTTGAGATAATACAACTTGAAAAATGTCACCACATTCAATATATTTTTTTGCTTTTTCTACCATTTTCACAAATGTTTCTTGGTCAATGGATGGACGAAATTCAACTGCACTTTTTTCTACTTCAATAAGCGTAGTACCATTTTTCAATTGTTCTTCAATCTGATGGATGTATTCATCCATTTCCTCTCTTGTTTTACCTTCTTGGAATAAATCAATGGCCACGATCGATACTTTTTGTAGTAAATGATCGATGACAATAAAACGATTATAAAACAGAAGATGCACATCTGGCATATTCAACTCATCTGATAAGACAGGTCCGATGTTTTCAGAATAAAAAGCCGTATCATAGCTAAAATAACCAATTGCTCCTCCAAAGAAGGAAAAAGGGAGTGGTTCATTGGAAATAGGGATTATATCTCTCAACTTTTGAAAGACCGAACCTTCCCTCTTTTCCTCCTCCCCTTCTTTCCTAAACAAGTAACTCTCTTTATTGCCAATTAATTCTGCAATCGGATCATAGGCAATAAAGGAATATCTTCCGCTTTCCTCATGTTTCGCAGCAGATTCAAATAATACTTTATTTTTTCCTGAGACACTAAGGAAAACAGAAATAGGGGTCATCATATCTCCCTGTAAAGTTTTCATTACATAATTTACTGTCATCTCTACCTTCTCCTCTCAACTCAACTAACTAAGCTATCAAAATAAAAAAACTCCCCTAAAATTAAAGGACGGGGAGCCGTGGTACCACCTTTATTGACATAAGAAGACTTATGTCCACTCAAAGTTTGTAACGTAAACGATACGCTAGCACCTACTAAACTTTCAATGCTAGAGCTAGAAAACCCATTCGTATTATGTCTTGCACTAGCTCGCACCAACCGCTAGCTCTCTTAGCCAATCCATAATACTACTCTTTTTCATCATCGCTTCCGTATTTGGTTGAAATAATTTTATTATAAATTTTTTCATTATTCAATAAAAACCCTTTTGAAAAGGTTAGAATACTACATTAACGGTTTAAATCTAAGTAAAGGCCTTTTTTCAAATAGAGGATATATTCTGCCATATTCGTTGCCAAATCCGCACACCGCTCAATAAATCGACATACAAAAGATAAATACGTGATTTGCGAAACACTTTCAGGGCTAATGGCAGAAAGTTTCATTAAATGTGCAATCATATTACCATACATTTCATCGATTTGATCATCCATTTCAGCAATTTCTTTTGCATTTTGGACATTTTCTTCCACAAATGCATTAACGACTTGCCGAAGCATCGATATCGTTTTATAGCACATATCTTCCATTAACTCTACTGACGTAATAAACTGTTTCTCCCCAATGCGAATGGCTTCCTTTGATATGTTCACTGCATAATCTCCAACCCGTTCCATATCTGAAGCAGCTTTTAATAAAACGATAAGACGACGAAGATCTGTTGCAACAATTGGTTGTTGTTTGGTCAGAAGGAGCACTACTTTATTATGAATCTCTTCTTCCATCTTGTTCATTTCCACATCTTCTTCTATTATTCGTTTTGCTAATACCATATCTTTTTCAATAAATGCTTGAAACGATAATTCAAATTGATGAATACTTTTATCGCACAAAGTTAAAAATGCTTGTTGCACAGATTCCAATTCTTTGTCCAATCTTTCTCGAATACTCACACACCCATCACTCCTATTAGCCGAAACGCCCTGAAATATAATCTTCTGTACGCTGATCACGTGGTGTTGAGAATATTCGATCTGTGATGTCAAATTCCACTACTTCTCCATTTAAGAAAAAGGCTGTTTTGTCTGAAATCCGGGCCGCTTGTTGCATATTGTGTGTAACAATAATAATGGAGTAATTCTTTTTTAAGTCCTGAATGAGGTCCTCAACTTTTAATGTAGAAATTGGATCAAGGGCAGATGTTGGTTCGTCCATTAAAATGACATCTGGTTCTATCGCTAGACACCGTGCAATACAAATACGTTGTTGTTGTCCTCCTGATAAACCATAAGCATTGTGATGAAGACGATCTTTCACTTCATCCCAAATCGCTGCACCTCTCAATGACCTTTCTACAATTTCATCTAGTATTTTTTTATTTTTAATGCCATGAATTCTCGGACCATAAGCAACGTTATCATATATGGATTTCGGGAAAGGGTTTGGCTTTTGAAACACCATCCCAACTTTTGTACGCAATTCCTCTACTGCATAATCAGCAGCAAAAATATTGCGACCACGGTATAAAATTTCTCCGCTTATTTTCACTGATGGAACAAGTTCCACCATGCGGTTCAACGCTTTAATAAAAGTTGATTTTCCGCATCCTGAAGGCCCGATGATGGCAGTCACTTCATTTTCTTGAACGTTAAATTGAATATCTTTTAACGCATGGTGCTCACCATACCAAAGATTAAAATTGTTCGCATAGAAAACGGATGCTTTACTGTTTGTCTGGAAATTTTCATTCACTTTGAACTGCTTTTCAACAACACGCAAAGGTTTCAGTTCATTGTTAATCATTGTTTGTACCACTTTCACCCATCCTTAATATCGTTTTTGGAATTTATTTCGAATCAACACGGCAATCGAATTCATCAGCACAAGGACAATCATCAACACAATAATTCCCGCTGCAGCAACATATTGAAATGCTTCTTGCGGGCGTTTTGCCCAATCGTAAATTTGCATCGGCAAAGCTGTAAATTCACTAAGCAAACCCGTAGGCAAGAAATGGATAATCACAGGGATTCCGATTACAACTAATGGCGCTGTTTCTCCAATTGCACGAGATAAAGCTAAAATGCTACCCGTCAAGATTCCCGGTATGGCAGATGGCAATACAACTCGAGTAATCGTTTGCCATTTGGTTGCGCCCATACCATATGAAGCTTCCCGCTGTTCTTTTGGTACAGCACGGATCGCTTCTTGTGCAGCTACAATAATGACAGGTAAAATTAATAAACTCATCGTTAATCCAGCAGCTAGAATACTTTTTCCTAAACCAAACATGCGGACAAAAATGGTTAATCCTAATAAACCAAAGACAATTGATGGTACACCAGCTAAGTTGGATATATTTGTTCGAATAAAATCATTAAATCTATTATTCTTTGCATACTCTTCCAAATATATTGCTGTTGCCACCCCAAGTATGATGGAAGTTGGAGCTACAACGAGCATCATACAAATCGAACCAATTAATGCCGCTTTTACTCCAGCTTTTTCAGGAAAACGCGAACCGAAATTGTTAAAGAAATCCCAATTTATGTATCCCGCTCCTTGACATATTATTCTTACAATTAATACAACGAGGGTTAACAATGCAAAAGAAGTAGCAAGGAAGAATATCATTTTCCAAATTTTATTTTTTCTTAATCGAGACTGCATACGCTTCATGACGACGGTATCGTCAATGTATTTCGTCATATCAATATTCCTCCCTGAAGCGTTTCGAAATATATTGAGCTACTAAGTTCATCAATAAAGTGAATATAAACAACGTAAATCCAACGGCATACATAGAATAGTAAATTGTTGTGCCGTAACCTGCATCACCAGAAGATACTTGTACGATATAGGCTGTCATCGTTTGAATTGAACCCGTGATATTGAAATCAAAAGTTGGGGTTGCACCGCCGGCGAGGGAGACAATCATCGTTTCACCGATAGCCCGAGAAATGCCCAATACAATGGATGCAACGATGCCGGATAACGCTGCAGGAAGTACAACTTTTAACGAAACTTCGAGCTTTGTAGCACCCAGCGCGAGAGCTCCTTCTCGAATAGCATTTGGTACAGAATTCATGGCATCTTCCGATAAAGAGATAATGCTAGGTAAAATCATGATTCCCACTACGATCCCTGGACTAAGAGCATTAAATAATTTCAGCGACGGTATCAAAGTTTGTAATATCGGTGTGACAAACGTCAGAGCAAAAAAACCATAGACAATGGTCGGTACACCTGCTAATACTTCCAAAATCGGTTTCATGATTTTTCGAGTTTTGTCAGAAGCATATTCACTTAAATAAATTGCTACTGACAAACCTATCGGAACAGCTACACCTATTGCAATCAGCGTCACTTTGAATGTTCCTAATATGAGTGGTAAAACACCAAAGGATGGACTGCCACTTGAAAATGGATACCATTCTGTTCCAAATAAAAACTCGACAATTGATACTCTCCTAAAAAACTCAAAGGTCTCGAAAATTAATGTAAAGACAATGCCTAATGTGGTAACAACAGAAATCAGTGCTGCTAATAGGAGTAAAATAGGCATTATTTTTTCAATGATTTTTTTGCCCTTTTTATTTCGAGATTTCTCAATCAATTGTTGGATTGATTGCTCTTTCTCAATGCTTTGAGCCATTTCATAATCTCCCTTCTACCCCTGCAAAGTGTGTGGGTGAAAGCCCCCCACACACTAACAATCTAAAGGATTATTTAAATTGTTCTAACGTTTTCAGCTCTTCTCTATACTTATCATCAGGTAAACGCACATATCCAACAGCTTCAGCCATGTCTCCAGCGTTTTCTAAAGTGAATTTCATAAAATCGTAAAATGATTCATTCTCAATGATTTTTTTATTGTTTACGAATACAAATAACGGACGAGAGAGCGGCGTGTATTCCCCGTTTTCAATTGTTTCATTTGATGGTTCTATACCGTTCACGCGTACCGCTTTTAATTTATCTTGATTTTCCAAATAGTAAGCATAGCCAAAGAATCCGATCGCGTTTTTATCAGAAGCAACGCCTTGAACAATTACGTTATCATCTTCAGACAATTGAGCTGATCGAACTAAATCTTCACCTTCCAAAATCACTTCGTCGAAATAGTCAAAGGTACCTGAATCTGTTCCTGGTGCATAGTAGACAATTTCTTCATCTGGCCAAGATGGATCAAGATCAGACCATTTTTTCACTTTTCCGTCTTCAATCCAAATTTCTTTTAATTGTTCAATTGTTAAATCCGTAGCCCAATCGTTATCTGAATTAATTACGACAGTGATACCGTCATAAGCAATTTCAAATCTTGTATATTCAATACCCGCATCTTTTAAAGCTTGAGCTTCTTCTTCTTTAATTTCTCGTGAAGCATTTGAGAAATCCGTTTCGCCGGCGATGAATTTTTCAAATCCTCCACCAGTTCCAGATACCCCAACAGATACTTGTACATTTGGTTCAACAGCAGCATATTCTTCTACAAGTGCTTCAACAATAGGGGCAACAGTTGAAGAACCATCACCTGTTACAGAGCCTGCTAATTGTGCTTCTCCATTTTCTGCTTGTTGTGGTATATTTCCAGCATTTGTGCCAGCTTCATTTTTTTCTCCGCCACATGCTCCAAGTAGTAATGCAGAACTTACCATTGCAGTCATCGTTAAGAACTTCCACTTTTTCATCTGAAATTTCCTCCATCGTTTAATAGTTTAATTTTCACTACATTTCCCACTATAAAATTCATATATTGATCTTGTTTAAAGGAATTGTTAAGAGATTGTAAATTTGCACTACTTTTGGATGCAGAAAATGTTAAGATTGCAATTTAAAAGAAAGAGGAATTTTTACTAAAAACAGAAACAAAAAAACATCATTCTCTGTAAGAAAATGATGTTTCCATATCGAAAATAAAAAGAGGCGTCCAAAAATGGATGCCTCATCATATTTAAGTTCGTTTATAATTATAATTTAACAACGTTAGCAGCTTGAGGTCCGCGGTTGCCTTCAACCACTTCGAATTCCACTTTTTGACCTTCATCAAGAGTTTTGAAACCTTCACCTTGAATAGCTGAGAAGTGTACGAATACGTCGTTTTCGCCTTCAACTTCGATGAATCCAAAACCTTTTTCTGAGTTAAACCATTTTACTGTACCTTGTTTCATTGAAAAAAACCTCCAAAAAAATAAAAATATTTTTACAATATGGAATTGTTTTTATTACCAGAATAAAAAAAATTCACATATTACGAAGAGTACCGACAAAAACACCGATCACTCTTTGTAATATGTGAATCACTTGTTTCCGGCCTTACAATTCAATTGTATTTATATTATACCACCATATTACAAAATGTCAAACGATTTTTATACAGATTTGAAATCGTTCTCCAATGGATCGGGATATATTTTGTTACTATTATTGATTATATTCAAGTTGTTGCACAATTATACCATGAAAAATTTGTAATTCATCATCACAAGCTTCACAATAAGTTTTTTCATCTTCCGACCAAAAGGCAAAATACTTTCCTTCCCTGCTCTCCTCATGGTCAAATTTTTTTCTAAACACATTAAGAGTTTCTTTTATTGCAACTTCAAATTGTTCTTTCGTATCAAAAACTTCTTCTGACACAATATGTGATTCCCAACCTTCAAATTGCCACCAAGGTTCAAAGTCTGCCTTCATATAAATAATTTTATACACGTTGAAAAACCCCATTCTTTTCATAATAAAAAATATGTTAAAATATCTATAACTTGGTAATTTTTGAATCGAAAGGAAGGACTTAAGTATGGTTTTAACATTTAAACCAAGAGTTCATTTAAACGATTTATTAGAACGTGGAACTGATATAGAAGCATCAGGACGTTTTTTAAAAACCTTACAATATAATCATTTTACAAAAAAGGATCAGCAAAATTTACAAGAATTATTTAAAAAAATTGTAAACTTCACTCCAACAATGAGCAATATTTTTCAACGCTATTTAAAAGAAATTTCACCGAAAGGCGAAAATCCTATTCCAGAAGAAAAAATTGAAAAATATTTGCAACAATTTTTTCTTAATGAACGAAATGATGAGTATGTACAAAATGCGATAAAATTTTTTCACTTATTCAGAATACATAATTTTGAAACTGGAAAATTAATCGTATTATTTAATCAATTCTCCTTTTACATTAGTACTCACATTTTACATAACTTTGGTATGAAACCTCATAAAGCATTGGAATATTTGCGCTCATTAAACGCTGCAATGAATGTAGAGCAAGAGTTATTGGTAGAAGTATTAACAGAAAGAATGATCGAAAATGTCATTACAGAAATTTCTTCGCTAATTGAATCCAATACGAAAATCATCTACATGAAAGATTTAATTCAACGCGTTGATCAACAAACAACGGAAATTCAAAATTCCACCGCAGCAATCGAACAAGTTTCCGCTTCGATTGGAGAAGTTGCCCGTGCTTCATCGCAAATATCTGAGAAAACGACGGATTCAGTTAGCAATGTTATCGACGGAAAAAATACAATTGAAAAAGCGTTAAATGATATTTTTCAAACGGATGATACGTTCCAACAAATTGTTAAATCATTCCATCAATTACAAAACTATGTGAACGAAATTGATAGTATCGTCACAATAATAAACGAAATTGCAGACCAAACAAATTTACTAGCACTTAACGCTTCTATTGAGGCAGCTCGTGCTGGTGAACATGGGAAAGGTTTCTCTGTTGTGGCACAAGAAGTACGAAAATTAGCTGAAGGAACAGTGAACGCATTAAATGAAGTATCACAAAATGTCGATGCATTTAAACAATATTCAAATATGGTTTCCGATTCCATTGCAGATGCTTCACAGAAGATTAAAGAAGCTACTTCAGAGGCAAAACAGTCGTTACCATTATTAAACTCAATTGTACATGCAATTGAAAGTATTAAACATGATGTTGCCAGCACTGCTTCCATTACTGAAGAACAAGCTGCTGCCGTTGATGAAATTACTAAACGTATGTCTGAAATGGCCAATCTTCAAGAACAAATTCATAGCTTAGGTAAACAAACGTCTGAAAGTATATTTGCACTAAGTAAAGAAATGATGCGTTTCCGAAATGACATTATCAATAATAACCCTGTTCACTTATCCAGTACCGCCCTTTTACAATTATCAAAAACTGATCATCTATTATGGAAATGGCGGGTATATAACATGATTTTAGGAGTTGAAGAATTATCACCAGAAGAAGTTTCCTCCCACCAAGATTGCCGTTTAGGAAAATGGTATTATGCAAATGACACCCAAGCTAAATTTAAACATGTAGAATCTTTCAAAGAATTAGAGTACGTTCATAAGCAAGTTCATATTGCTGCAAAAAATGCAATTTTGGAATTAAGTAGAGGAAATCGACAACAAGCAGAAATCCATTTGCAAGAAATCGAAAAAGCTTCTGAAAAAGTCATTCACTATTTAAATGATTTAATTCATATGTTGAAAACCCACGGCTAAATGAAAATTTAATTGATTGTAGGTGGAGTGATGGCAAAGAGGGCGCACATTATGATCAATGTCGCTGAAAAAAGATTTGGCAACCGATTTTTCATTCAACAGAAGGCGTTAGAATTAGGATTAAAAGGGAATTTTCGTATAAATGAAAACGATCAGCTTGAAATCGATGTGGAAGGGAAAAATCAATCTATTGATGAATTTTTGCATTTTATTCAAAAAGGTGAAAATCTAAAATCAAGTTTGTCAATCAAAACTTTTGATGATTTACAAGGTTATGAAAAATTGAATTTTGAATTGATGTAATTGGACGTTTTTTAAACGTCCAATTTTTTGTATTTCCCCCATTCCTTCTCTTTAAAAATATGTGAAAAAAGTAGTATCATTTAAATAGAGAAATGATAAATTCAAATAAGTTTTTGAAACTTTTATTCCCCACCGAACGTATTTATACTAAGAAAACGAGGAGGTACGCATATGCTGGGGGTAAGCAACTTCATCATACGACATTTACTCAATTTTTTCTTTAGTTTTACAGTTTTTATCATATTAGTTGTTCAATTAAATATCAGTTTTCTGAATGGATTAATCATACCAATTGCATCCATTCTAACTTATATAGTTAGTAATTATATCATTAAATCTGTTCAAAAATATAAAAAGACGAAAGCACTCGGCTTTACCCGTTCAGAATATAATCATATTGAATCCCAATTAAAACAAGCAAAAAGCCACATAAATTTATTAACACAGCAATATATTCGAGTGCGTTCCATTCGTTCTTTTAAATTACTAAATGAAATGACAAAGTTGTCTAGAAGAATAGTCAATATCGTTCAAACAAATCCGCAAAAATTTTACACAGTTGAAGATTTCTTCTATTCTCACCTGCCTTCAGCTGTGCAATTGAGCAAAAATTACGCAACGTTAGTACAACAGCAAATTAAAGATGCTGATGTGCATATCGCTCTTGAAGAGGCTCGAAAAGCGATGAAAAAATTACAAAGTTCGATGGAAGATGACTTAAAAGCTGCTCTTGCATCTGATTTAGAAAATTTAAAATTGGAGTTGGATTATGTCAAACTCGAGCATGAAAAAAAACAAAAGCAAATAGAATTTGGGAGGGAAAATCAATGATGGAGAAAAAGAGCTCAGAAGGTTTTGAACTGTTCCCAAACGAGAGCTCTTTTTCTATTGTGGAGAGTAAAGTATTCCCTACCCTTACTGAAGAAGAGCAGTCAAAAGCATTATATTTAGCAAGCGAGCTAGATAGTACTTGCTATGAAGCCATTGTTCGTTTTGGTGAAGAAGTTCAAAAATCCCTAAAACATTTTACCCATCAATTATTAGTTCAAGTACAAAGAAACGATACTTCACCAATTCGAGAGATTTTATCGACCTTAATTGAACAGTTGGATTCAATGAATCTCGATCAATTCAACATTCAAGATAAAGGATTTTTAAGAAAACTATTTAAACGAAAAACTTCCATTCAACAAATCGTTTCCCAATACAATCGCTTAAGTAAGCAAATCGACCGTCTAACGATTCATTTAAAACGAGCTCAAGAGAATTTATTGACGGATAACAATATGTTAAATAAGTTATATGAAAAAAATGAAGAATATTTTCAAGAAATCAATTTGTACATTGCTGCTTTGGAAATGAAAAGACTTGACCTTCAAAAGCAGTTGCAAATGGTGGAAAAGGATTATAACGATATGGACAACCCCATGATGAGGCAAAAGTTACTCGATATGAAAAATGCGGCGGAATGGCTAGATCGAAGAATGTATGATTTACAAATATCGCGGGAAATAGCTATTCAAACAGCTCCCCAAATTCGCATGATTCAATCAACCAATGAAATGCTCATTGAAAAAATTCAGTCATCTATATTATCAACAATCCCTTTATGGCAATCTCAAATTTCCATGCTCGTCAACCTCAATCGCCAACATCGTGCAAATGCGACAAGTCATCATTTAATGAATACTTCAGAGAAGTTAGCGATGAAAAGCGCTGAAATGACGAGCATTACCGAAAGTCATGTAGAACTGGATCATTTGAAAGAAACGCAAATACAGCTTATCGAATCAATCGAAGAAACATTGCAAATTCAAGCCGACCGGAACGAAAAACAACAATTGATTGAACAAACCATCCATGAAATAGATGGCAAGTAAAATAGCACGAGTGATACAAAACACTCGTGCTTATTATTTATTCGAAGTACTCTTTATAATACCCGCCTACTTTTCCAGTATTATCAACTATAAAAATAAATTCTTCTGTTTCATTTTTCACTTCATATTCTTTCCCAACAGTTAACACGTTAGATACTAAATATTTTTTCGCATTTGTATTCACACATTTTACTGTACGAATAGTAGGTGCGTCCTTCCATTTTAAGTGTAGCATTATCATACCCTCTCTCTTCATTAAACTATCGTTTACAATTATATCATCTAATTGCCAAGTACATACATGAAAGTTTTCAAAACCATCTCTCATGAACTTCTTGTCCAGTTAACACATTTCATTTTAACAAATACTGATGGATTTTGTCGTCCATTAGGTAATTTCGATTTACTTAATTTATCGTATGCTTATTTATGATTCTTTATTAATAAAAATATGGTTTAAATCTGTTGTAGTAGAATTTTAGATAAATCCATTTCTTGAGCACTAGCAACTTTTCTTCCCTTTCCTTTTAAAAAATATTCGCCAACCATCACCAGTAAGCCTTATTGAAACTTTTCCAAACATAAGTACAGTTGTCACGGTACATTTCTGTGCAATTTACATATAATAATGAAAACGTTATTTTCCATTCTGGTTGATAAATTTGTTGTTATTTGCAAAGACTATCAAGTGAACCATCCCTGTGATTTCTCAACATACGCTGATGAAATAGGTGATCGTGATGTTAAACTACTTAGATGTTGGGACAGGTGAAGAAATAGTCTTTATTCATGGATTAGGAAACCGCATACAAGCTTGGGCTCCCCAATTGGAACTGACTACACAATATCGATTAATTATCATCGAATTAAGAGGACATGGTGACTCTCCAGAAAAGGAAAATATCAATGTCGAATTTTTTGCAAAAGACATAATTGAAGTATTAGATTATTTAAATATCGAAAAAGCACATTTTGTTGGTTTATCACTCGGTGGAATCGTTGCACTAGAAATATGTAAGCGTTTTAAAAAGCGTGTAAAATCACTCATTTTATGTAATACAACTTACTATATTCCTACTTTGCTTGGGAATATTACTCTTGAAAAAACAAAACGATTTTTAAAAAAATCGTCACTCGAACAACTGAATGAACGGCTCATCAAAAAATGTTTATACAATCCTGAAGAACAAAAGGTTTATGAATTAGCAAAGAATGCTTTTCACATTCGAGAAGATACGTATTTAAAATCAGTTCAATCAGCTTTTGGAAGAAACTATTTTTATGATTTGTTGACCATTAATGTGCCAACACTGATTATTGGTTCACTAGAAGATAAAGTTGTACCTATTCAAAATGCCTATCTGATGCATTACATGATTAAGTCTTCCAATTTAATTATTTTTGAAAATACAGGACATTTGTCGAATATCGAGCGACCAGAACTATTCAATTTAGCCATTGCTCAACATATCAAACAATTTCAAAATAAAGTAAGTTAAAAAGGGGGCGTCTAACAAGTCATTTTGAGACACCCCCTTTGCGGCTGTCGCACATGCTTTCGCCGCAGATAAATTGCGGCTGTCGCACATGCTTTCGCCGCAGATAAATTGCGGCTGTCGCTAGTGCTTTCGACGCAGATAAATTGCGACGAGGAGGCGCGTTTGATGTGACCACCGCAGGAGAAAAGTTTTCAAGAGAATATAACTATTAAGAAATAAGGCTGTTCAGAAAGTGATTGACTTTCTGGACAGCCCCGTTCCATCTTATTTATTTAATGTTCGTCTTAAGAACTCTTTTGTTCTTTCGTGTATTGGGTTGACTAGTACTTGTTCAGGAGGCCCTTCTTCAACAATGACCCCTTTATCCATAAATACGACTCGATCTGAAACTTCTTTTGCAAATTCCATTTCATGGGTAACAATTAACATCGTATTTCCGGCCTTCGCAAGGTCTCGCATAACCTTTAGTACTTCCCCTACCATTTCTGGGTCAAGGGCAGAAGTCGGTTCATCAAATAGCATCACGTCTGGATCCATTGCTAAAGCTCTTGCAATTGCAACCCTCTGTTTTTGTCCACCTGAAAGTTGTCGAGGTCGCGCATTCTTATAGCGATCCATTCCAACAATCGTTAAATATTTCATCGCATTGTTTATGGCTTCCTCTTTTGAACGTTTCAATACTTTTACTTGTCCGACTATACAATTCCCTAATACATCCAAGTTATTAAATAAGTTAAACTGCTGGAATACCATACCTAAGTGCGTACGATATTTTTCTTTATTGTAACCTTCCGTTAAAATATTTTCTCCATTAAAAATAATCTCACCGCCTGTAGGAGTTTCCAGCAAGTTAATGCAACGCAATAATGTGGATTTTCCTGATCCTGAAGCTCCAATTAACGTTACAACTTCCCCTTTTCTTACTTGGAAATTGACATCTTTCAATACTTCATGATTGCCGAATGTTTTATTTAAATGTTTGATATCAATGACCACTGTCATAGCATTACTCACCATCCTTTATCGGCTTGTTTCCTGTCACAAGCTCCACTCGGTACGAATCAGGTCCATCCATTTTCTTCTCAAACCAAAGAAGAATACGAGTTACAGTGAATGTCATAATGAAGTACAATACGCAGGCAATTAAGAATGCTTCTGCATAACGATATGTACTACCCGCAACAGAGTTCGTTGTAAAGAATAATTCAACTACACTAATGACACTTAGTACAGAAGAGTCCTTTATATTCATAACGAGCTGGTTACCAGTCGCTGGTAAAATATTTCGAGCTACTTGAGGAAGGATAATATAGAACATTGTTTGAAAATGATTCATACCAATCGCTTCACTGGCCTCGTATTGTCCTTTATCGATTGAAACAATTCCACCTCGCACATACTCTGCCATATAAGCACCTGTATTTAAGCTGATAACAATTAAACCAGCAACAAAGCGATTTAATTGAATATCAATGGCATAGAGTCCGTAGAACACAACCATCGCTTGTACCATCATTGGAGTGCCACGGAATAGTTCAACATAGCAAGTTAGTATAAAATTAATAGTTTTTAATGCATATGTTTTAAAGGATTTTTTTTGCAATGGAATCGTGTGCATAACCCCGATGAAAAATCCGATAATCGCACCAAAAATCGTACCTAATATCGCAAGAATTAATGCAATCCATGCTCCTCGCAAAAACAAATCCCAGTTATTCTGAAAAATATTCCAAACTGTTTCTAAGAAAGACATAAAGAAATCCCCTTATTGTTTTTTTGTTCGCACTTAGAAGAATTAAAGTTAAGCACAGTAAATAACTTTACAGGGAAGGAAAATGGAAAAAGGTTGTCTTATAGAGAATCTCAAGACAACCTTTCACCACACTATTGTTGTGATGGTTGATTTTTAATAGCTTCTTCCATGATTTGATGACGTTCATCTTCCGTAATACCAGCTAAAATTTCGTTAATTTTATCTTTTAAGTCCGAACCTTTTTTCAAGCCAACAGCGATTGCTGTATCAGATTCATCAGCCTCAAATCCGTCTTCTGGAACAATGTAAGTAAATCCTTCAATTGCTGCCTCAGCAGACATCCCTTCTGGACGTTCTGAAATATAAGCATCAATTGCACCAGAAGATAATTGGATTCGCATTTGGCCAAAATCTGTAGCTGGTACTTGTTTATTAACGCCAGTCATTTGATCGATTACTTTGTAGTGAGTAGTACCTTGTTGTGCTGTTACTTTAGCCCCTTCAAAATCATGAATCGATTTTGCATTTGCATATGGACCATCTTTTTTCACAACAATTACGAAATCACTCGTATAATAGTTGTCTGTAAAATCGATTACTTCCATGCGTTCAGGAGTAGGTGACATACCCGCAATAACTGCATCAATTGCACCAGATTGTAATGATGGAATTAAACCATCCCAGTCAGTTTTTACAATTTGAAGCTCCATCCCTAATCCTTCAGCAATACGTTTTGCGATTTGAACATCGTAACCGTTTGCAAACTCTTTAGAATCTGCAATAGGAACTGCTCCATTTGAGTCATCTTTTTGAGACCAGTTAAATGGTGCATAAGCAGCTTCCATACCTACTCTTAATACACTTTTTGACTCGGATGAAGATTCTGAATCTTTTTGTGATTCTCCACCTGTTGATTCTTTGTTTCCTGAACCACATGCTGCAAGAACGAGAACCGTCATCATGGTTATGAAAAGTAGCAATAATTTCTTTTTCATCTTAATTCCCCCTGTCTCTGTTTAGCTTAGCTTCACAAATAAAAAGCGACCTAAGAAGAACTTAAGGTCGCATCAATTTGTTAGACTAATACCTCTAGTTCCACTTTGGAATAGCACACCTTACATATAAACATGTAAGACAGTGTTACAGTTATTCACTGTAACCCCAGCATAGTTATCTGAGCAAATAACTACACTTCGGCGATATTTCCTTCTTTCCCACTTCTTCACTCGCTCAAGCTCCATGAGAAACTAATAAATACCGCGCCTCTACCCTACCAAGTGAGGCTAGAATATTCAATTGTTAAGAGAAGCATAACCTAAATGGTGTTTACTTGTCAATAACAAATAGGAAAAGTTTAATAGTACCAAATATACTCCCCAAAAATAGTTGGGGAGTATATTATACATTTTCTTATGAATTTAGAAGTAAATCTTCAGGATTTTCGATTAATTCTTTAACTGTTTTTAAGAATCCAACTGAATCTTTACCATCAATGATTCGATGATCGTATGAAAGTGCCACATACATCATTGGACGAATTTCAACTTGGCCGTTTACAGCTACTGGACGGTTTACAATTGAGTGCATACCAAGGATACCTGCTTGCGTACCATTGATAATCGGTGTTGAAGCTAATGAACCAAAGATACCGCCATTTGTAATTGTAAATGTTCCGCCTTGTAAATCAGAAATTGCTAATTTCTTTTCACGTGCTTTTTGAGCAAGTTCTGCAATTTCTCTTTCAATTTCAGCGAAGTTTTTGCGATCTGCATCACGTACAACTGGAACTACTAAACCTTCTTCTGTAGATACCGCAATACCGATATCATAAATGTTAAATTTATGAATTTCATCACCAACAATTTGTGCATTTACATAAGGGTATTTTTTCAATGCAGCAACTACTGCTTTTGTGAAGAATGACATGAATCCAAGTTTAATACCATTCTCATTCACAAATTGCTCTTGCTTACGTTTACGTAATTCCATTACATTTGTCATGTCAATTTCGTTGAATGTTGTTAACATTGCCGTATTTTGTTTAACTTCAAGAAGACGTTTTGCAATTGTTTGACGTCGACGGCTCATTCTTTCAACTGTAACGCGAGATTCATCTACAGTTACAGCAGGTGCTACAGGTTGTGCTGCTTGCACTGGTTGTGCTGGTTTAGCAGCATGAGCAGCAACATCTTGTACACGAACTCGGCCTTGTGGGTCTACTGGTGAAATTGCTGCTAAATCAATGCCTTTTTCACGAGCAAGTTTACGTGCAGCTGGTGAAGCTACTACGCGCTCATTAGATGTTTCCTCAACAACCGGTGCAGCTTGTGCTGGTTGTGCTTGAGGAGCTTGTGGTTGTTCCTCTTTAACCGCTTCTTTTGCAGGTTCTGCTTGAGGTGCTGGAGTAGGTTCAGCTCCACCTTCAACAGGCTCAACGATCGCAATTGTTTGGCCAACTAATACTGTATCGCCTTCTTCAGCTAAAATTTGAGTTAATACTCCTGCTTCTTCAGAAATAATTTCTGCATTTACTTTATCTGTTTCTAATTCAACAATGAATTCGCCTTTCTCAACGCGATCTCCAACTTTTTTCACCCATTGTGCAATTGTACCTTCCGTAATCGATTCTGCTAATTCAGGGACTTTAATTTCAGCCACTTTTTATATCCTCCTTTAATTCTCAACACTGTTAAATCTTAACGTAAATTATGCAAGATTACAAATCTGCTAAAGCGTCGTTAATTACTTTAGCTTGAGCAACTTTATGTGAGTCCATGTCACCTTCTGAAGTAGAAGACATTTCTGGACGTCCAACATAACGTACTTTTTTGCCTTCAGCTAATTCAAATAAGTATTCTAAGGCAAATTTCCAAGGACCTTGGTTTCTAGGTTCCTCTTGTACCCAAACAATTTCTTTCGCGTTAGGGTATCTCGCAATGATTTCAGAAAGTTTTTCCATCGGGAATGGATATAATTGTTCAATGCGAAGGATGTGAAGTTTTTCGAATCCTTCACCGTCTTTAATTGCTTCTGCTAAGTCAATTGTCACTTTACCAGAAGCTAAAATAATGCGTTCCACTTTTTTAGGATTTTGTCCGAGTCCTGGTTGTTCAATGACTTCCTCGAATTTTCCTTCAGATAATTGCTCTAATGTAGCTGCAGCTAATGGATGACGCAATAATGATTTTGGTGTTGCAACTACTAATGGACGCACTCCTTCAGTTCCAAGCATTTTCGCTTGTCGACGTAATAAGTGGAAGTAGTTTCCGGCATTTGAACAGTTTGCAACAATCCAGTTATTTTCAGCACATAATTGCAAGTAACGTTCAATGCGTGCTGCAGAGTGTTCTGGACCCTGTCCTTCCATACCATTTGGTAATAAAAGAACTAATCCAGATTTAAGACCCCATTTAGAACGAGCAGCTGTAATGAAGTTATCAAACATTACTTGAGCCATATTTGCGAAGTCCCCGAATTGTGCTTCCCAAATTGTTAATGCTTTCTCATTTTCCAGGTTATAACCATATTCATAACCCACGATTGCCGCTTCTGTTAATGGAGAATTGAATACACTAAAGGAAGCTTTAGCTCCTGAAATATTGTGTAATGGCGTCCATTCAGAACCGTTATTTTTATCATGTAGTACTAAATGACGTTGCGAGAAAGTACCACGTTGAGCATCTTGCCCAGTCAGACGAATTGGGTTTCCTTCACGTAAAATTGATGCAAACGCTAATGTTTCTGCATGACCCCAGTCAATTTTACCTGTTTCTAGCGCTTCAACACGTCTTTTTAGAATTCTTGCCAATTTGTTTTGAGGCTCAAAGTTTTCAGGCCATGCTAACAGTTCTTCGTTAATTTGTTTTAATTCCTCAGCAGAAACACCTGTTTCTAATTGTGGATAAGGTTGTTTCACCTCTTCAAGAATTTCCACTTCGAGATGATGACCCTTTTCTTCGCCTACTGCTTTAACATGATCGTAACTTTTTTGCATTTCGCCATAAATTTCTTGGTTTAGCTGTTCTACGAATTCTTTTGTTACAATACCTTCATTTACAACTCGTTCACCATAAAGTTCACGAACTGTAGGATGTTTATCAACAATTAAGTATGTTTTTGGATTTGTTACAGTCGGATCATCAGTTTCATTGTGTCCAAATCTGCGGTAACCAATTAAGTCAATTAAAATATCTTTACCGAACATTTGACGATATTCAAAAGCAAATTTTGCTACTTGAATTACTGCTTCAGGATCATCTGCATTCACGTGCACTATAGGAATACCGTACCCTTTTGCTACGTCTGATGAATAGTGTGTTGAGCGAGAATCGTAATATTCTGTTGTAAATCCAATCATGTTATTGGAGATGATGTGGATGGATCCGCCAGTAGAGAATCCTTTTGTTCCAGCATAGTTAAATGTTTCTTGTACGATTCCTTCACCGCTAAATGCTGCATCTCCATGAACAAGAACCGCTAGTGCTTTTGATGTATCTTGCACTGGTTCTCCAGGATTAGATGTATCTTCTTGTGCTGCTCTCGTTGAACCAGTTACAACAGGGCTAACTACTTCTAAGTGTGAAGGGTTATATGCAAGTTTTACCGTTAATCCAGATGGTTTGTGATAAGTTGCACCCATGTGATATTTCACATCACCAGTCCAACCTTTTGTAATTTCAATTGAACCATCTTCAGGGAAGAAGTAATCGTTTGGAACGTGTGCGAAATCTGCAAACATCATAGCGTATGGCTTGTTTACGATGTGTGTTAATACATTTAAACGTCCGCGGTGTGCCATACCGATTTGTAAAAATTTCATTTGATCTTTTTCTGCGGATTTTACGATTTCATCAATTAAAACTACTAATGTATCTAAACCTTCAATAGAGAATCTTTTTTGACCAACGAATGTTTTATGAATGAATTTTTCAAAGTTTTCAACGCGAGTAAGTTTTTCTAATACGGCTTTTTTCTCATCTGCAGATAGTTTTTGTTTGAAGAATCCTGATTCAATTTTTGATTGAATCCAATTTCTTTCGGATTGATCTTCTACATGTGCATATTCGAATCCGATTTTTTCAGTGTAAAGTGAACGTAAATAATCAATCGCTTGTTTACCGTTGGAAACGTTTGCAGGGACATTATTTAAGAATAGTGAAGCAGGTAATTCAGCTAAATCTGCATCCGTTAATCCGTATGCTTGAGGCTCAATTTTTGAAAAATCTAATGGACGGTCTTTCAGTGGGTATACGTCCGCTCCATAATGCCCAAAAGCTCGTATTGCATCTGCTAATTTTACAGCTGCCAATACTTTGTTAAAATCTCCTGTTTGAGCCACTTGCGCACCACTTGAAGTTTCTTCTAGTACTGGAGCACCAAATTGTTGGAATAATGAAGCCAATTCCGAATCAACTTCGTCAGGGTTTTGTAAGAACAGTTCATATTGTTCCATTACATACCCTAAGTTCGGTCCAGAAAATACTGACCAAGGAGATCCAGTTGTAATTACATTGTTCGACATGAGAAAAACCTCCAAATTTTGCTAATAGCAATTACATTTTAAATAGAAAGTATAAAAATCATTCTTCTATTAATATAAATTTATATAACAATTTGAGAAGAACCTTTTTTCCATTTCAATCTTACTACTCTTCATAAAAAATACAACTATTTTTCACAAATTTAGATGAAATTTTTTGAATGGAATTAAAAAAATGTTTTAAGTAGGTAAACGTAATGTAAAAGTTGTGCCCTTTCCTACTGAACTCGATACATCCATTTCAACTTGATACTTGTTTGCCAACATTTTTGAGATGCTTAAACCTAGTCCAGTTCCACCTCCATTACTCCGCGAACGATCCACGCGATAAAATCGATCAAATATAAAAGGTAAATGTTCTCTTGAAATGCCGATACCATTATCTTGTATCGTCATAAAAATATTTTCTGTAAAATAATGAACATGTATTTGGATAATGGGTATATTTTCGTTATATCGAATTCCATTTTCGATAATGTTTCTTACAATTTGTGCAAACGCATTCTCTGATATTTGTGCCATCCTTTTTTCGCCATCGAACACCACATTCATTTTAGCATTTGAATAAACAACTTCAAGTTCTTCAATTACGGTATTTAAAACTTTTTCTATATCACAGGAAGCTTCTTCTTTTCCTTCATTTCGAGCCAAACTTAATAATTCCTCAATCATTTTCTTCATGCGTTGAACTTCATCTATTGCCAAATCCAGCGATTCTTCCAACACTTGTGGATCATCCTTACCCCATCGCTTAATTAAAGACAGGTGTCCTTCAATCGCTTGAATGGGTGTGCGAAGTTCATGAGATGCATCTGAAACAAATTGTTGTTGCCGCATAAAAGTTACTTCCAATTCATTCATCATGGAGCGATAAATTTTTAGTAAATCACCAATCTCATCATCATGATGATAAGTAAAATGAATATTTTCTTGAAAACCTTTTTCTTTTACTCGAGTCATGGAATTCCGCAAATCTTTTAATGGCTTCATTATTATATGAACCAAATAATGACTCATAGTTACTGCAATGAACAATGCACCGATTCCTGCTATTATCAAAACCGTCAACACATAACGCATCATGGAGTGAAACGTGTCAAGCGGGTGTATTAATTGAATAATTCCTTGAAAAAATCCGATTTGAACTAAACGATTCACAACAATGACTTCTTTATGATCTAGCGATAGTTTCTCAACGACAGTTTTCTGTATTTCATCAATCGGATAATTGATGTTTGCACTAGGCGAGTAATCATTAATCCTCAAAACTTCATAACCATCCATATTATATAGACGAACCGTTTGATTTTGATGAACAATTGACTTCAATAACCCTGTATTGTCTTTCAATTCATTGATTGAAATCGATTGGCCTTGGGTATGAAAAAAATCCGTTAAATCATCAACAGTTCGGACTGCATTTAATTCCTCTTGATGGATGAGCCAAGTATAGAGTGCAAAATAGATGATGATACAAATCGTCGCATAACTAAAAAATATGACTAGTGAAGTAGATAACGTCCATTTTTGTTTTAATGTTAGTTGGAACATTGATTGTTTAATTTTTTTCATTCTCTCACCACATACCCAACGCCACGAATTGTTTCAATATACGGTTCTTTTTCTGTCTGTAATTTTGAGCGTAGATGGCGAATATAAACATCTACTACGTTTGTTTCCACTTCCATATTATGTCCCCATACTTTATCTAATATTAACTCTCGAGTACATACTCGGTTTTTGTTTTCACACAACAATTTCAATAAATCATACTCAGTTTTGGTTAAATCTAATTTTTTCCCTTCAAACATTACTTTATAGGATGCGGTATCAATTTCAAGGTCTCTTACTTTAATGACTTTTCGTTGTTGTTCACCCCAATTGGCTCTTCTTAAAACAGAGCGAATTCGAGCTAATAATTCTTCAATCGCAAAAGGCTTAACAATGTAATCATCCGCACCGGCATCCAATCCTGATACTCTGTCCGTAACCGCATCACGAGCCGTTAATAAAATAATCGGCACATCGGAATTTGCACGAATTCGCCGACAAACTTCAACACCATTGAGACTAGGTAACATCACATCAAGCAATATGCAGTCGAAAGGTTCATTTAGCGCTTTTTGTAAGCCTTCTCTGCCATCACTGCATGTTGTCACATCAAAATGTTCATGAATAAGTTCCAATTCAATAAATCGGGCTATACTTTTTTCATCTTCCACTAACAATATTTTTTTCATTTTAATCACCTTTCATAAAGGTATAAATTTATAAAAAATGGTTATATTACCAAATACAAGACACCCCTAACACTTTTTTCACAAAGAATATATCCTTAAACTTTGAAAGCCACAATTTAAGTTTACCTTAAATTGTGGCTCTTTTTTAATGAATTGGATCGAATTTTCCTCATAATCTGTAATCGCCCTACGATTGAAAAAGTTATTTCATCCTTGTAACTTTTTTCCCTAATCTGCATATTTTACGTTTATGCCCTATATCGATACAAATTTCGATAAATTTACCTAGTTTTAGAGTTATTCAATCTAGGTATTATATAAATAAAACATCTATAGTTTTCAATTTTGAGAGATGTTATGCTAAATGAATCTATTTTAACCATTAACAATTTCATTTATTGAAACATCGATGGTTTTTTTATAAAATATTTCTTATTACGTTCACAAACTTTACACAGAAAATACTGGTTTTTTTCAAACAAAATCTTGTAAGAACGATTATATTTATTATAAGATATACTGGTCAAAATTTTTTTAGAATATTAGAACGGGAAAACTATGGATGCATGTCTATAGTTTATAACGTCTAAACTTTTAGGTTTTTGGTGTCGTTGCTCTTCGTGTTATTGGAAATTTTTTGCAACTATCCTAAAAAGGAGGCGTTTACATGCTGAAACATCGAGATTTATTAGAAACTAATGAATTGTATCAATTACTCATACACCCGTCGGTTTTCCCGTATGTTCGTCATAAAGCGACGAGCCCAGAGGAATATCTATTTATGACTAAACAAATTATTGAAGAAGAGGCTTTAGGCAAAACGATATCAAGAACGATTCTTGATGAATGGGGTCAACCCATTGGAACAATAAGTTTGTATGATATTGAAGATGGCGCTGGATTTTTAGGCACTTGGATTGGCGCCCCATTCCAAGGAAAAGGATACAATCAGATAGCAAAAAAAGAATTCTTATCCGAAATATTTTTCAAATATAATTTCCATACCGTTTTTTTAAGAATTCGGAAAGAAAATGAAAAATCGAAACGTGCCTCCTTAAAGTTGCAATATGTAATTTCCGCTAATGAATTACATCCAACTTTATATGAGGAAATTAATGCTGGCGAAGCAAAATATGATTTATATAAAATTCCAAAAGATTTATTTTATTTAGTAACGGCTCATGAGCAAGAAGACACGGAAGAACAAGTAATTTAATAAATGAAATCAACACCAAATCTCAAAAAGGAGATTTGGTGTTTTTAGTGCGCCTGGCATGGGTGTAATCTATAGGGTGTAAGTCCCGAACTGTGAAGGCAGAAGTAACAGTTAGCTTAACGCAAGGGTGTCCGTGGTGACGCGGAATCTGAAGGAAGCGAGCGGCAAACTTCCGGTCTGAGGAACACGAACTTCATATAAGGCTAGGTATCATTGGATGAGTTTGCTAAACAAAACAAAGTCCTTTCTGCCAAAGGTGGTACAGAGTAAATGAAGCAGATAGATGGAAGGAAAGATTACATTCTTACCCGGGGAGGTCTGGCGGATATGTGAAGTACGCTTCATAACCTACTTAGTGATAAGTAGCTGAACCGTCAGAAGTCAGCAGAGGTCATAGTATTAGTTGGTTTAGAACTACTAAGAAGGACCGAACAATTAAGAGAGAATAGCCCTTGGCATTCAGTGAGTCATGATGAACACAGAAAACGTAGTACCTCACTTGAGGAAGGAAGCGGTGAATCCCGTGGGAGACCTCTTGGAGGGTGGAGTGACCACTGGCATAAAGAGAACAGCTATTCACGGAAGTTATAAAGACTTGCGTCAATCATCTTAATTGAACCGCCGTATACGGAACCGTACGTACGGTGGTGTGAGAGGACGGGAGTTAATCGCTCCCTCCTACTCGATTTTATTTTTCATATTTTAAAATTAAATTTACCATTTCTTTCGGAGTTTTCGGTCTTTCCGCTTTCGCCATCGCTTCTAAAATGGATTCTTTATTTTGAATTAATGTTTGAAGGGATTCCAAAAATGTTTGCTTCGTTAAATTTTCTTCTTCCAATACTTCCGCAAAACCTTGATTTTTAAATAATTTTGCATTTAAAATTTGATCGCCTCGGCTTTTTGCGGATGATAACGGAATAAGTAACATTGGTTTTTTCAGTGCTAAAAATTCAAAGATGGAATTTGAACCTGCACGCGATACAACGAAATCTGCCGCGTTAATTAAATCTGGTAATTCCGATGTCACGTATTCGAACTGCTTATATCCTTTTAATTCTAATAAGGATGAATCAACATTCCCTTTACCACAAAGGTGAATGACGTTGTAGTCCTTTAAAAGCTCTGGTAGATTGCTTCGGATTGCGTCATTTAACACGACGGAACCTAAACTACCACCCATAACAAGCAACACCGGCTTTTTGATTTCAAATTGACAAAGTTTTAATCCCCTCATTTTGCTTCCTTTAAACAACTGTTCCCGAACAACAGAACCGGTACATGTTGCTTTATTCGCAGGTATATATTTTAATGTTTCCTTAAAAACCGTAAAAATATGAGAAGCAAAAGGTTGAGCTAATTTATTTGCAAGACCTGGCGTCACATCCGATTCATGAATGACTACTGGAATATTCAACAATTTTGCTGCAATCACAACTGGTACGGAAACGAATCCACCTTTAGAAAAAACAATGGAAGGTTTCACTTTTTTTATAATCGAAAACGCTTGACCGATTCCCGCTAAAACTTTAAAAGGATCTGTGAAGTTTTTTAATGAAAAATATCTTCTTAATTTACCACTTGAAATGCTATGGTAAGGAACTTCAGGAAAACTATCAGTAATTAATTCCTTTTCAATACCATGATGTGAACCGATGTAATGAACTGTGTATCCCTCCGCTTGAAGAGAAGGAATGATTGCCTCATTTAACGAGACGTGACCAGCAGTTCCCCCACCAGTTAAAACGATTGTTTTTTCGCTCACAAAAATTCTCCTATTCTCATGAAACTACGTTATGTTCAAACTTCTTGTTTACATTATGCTTCATTAAAGCAGTACATGAAGCCACCAACACTGATTTTATCATAAAACACGATAGAAACAACGGAATTTCACATTTGGATAAAATGATGCTTCTGTTATGGAGAGTTAGGCACTTTCAGTAGTTTATTAGCTAATCCCAATAAATGAAGCGTTACTCTATGTGATATTGGTCATTCTTGGGTACATATTGGCCAATTCCGACAATATATTGACCAATCCCTCACATTTATTAGCCAATCCACATAAATGAAGCTTTCACCCATGCGATAAATTCTCCTGTACTTATTTCTTAAAACTTTTCCATACGAAAAAAGCTCAAAAAATCATCCATCAATTAGATGGATGATTTTCACTCGTTTTCGTTACATTTGGATAAATTGTTGTGTCCAGTAGTATCCATTTTCAACGAAACCTACACCAATATGTGTGTAATTGGCATTTAAAATGTTTGCTCTATGGCCTGGAGAATTCATCCAAGCATTAACTACCTGTTCAGGAGTTCTTTGACCTTGAGCAATATTTTCACCTGCAGCACGATATTGAATGCCTGCCGCGCGCATTTGATCAAATGGGCTACCGTATGTTGGGCTTGTGTGAGAGAAATACCCTAAATTCGCCATATCTTGAGATTTTTCCTTGGCTACTGCCATCAATGGCGCATACATCGTAAGCGGTTTTAAACCTGCTTTTGCCCGTTCGGCATTCGTTAACTCCACTACTTGACGTTCAAATTCAGATACTTGGTTAGTAGGTTGAGAGATTGTTGGTTCTTCTTTTACCTCTGGTGTTTGAACCGGTTGACTAGGAGTTGTTGGCGCTGGTGTGACAGTTTTTTCACCATTAAAGTTTGATTGATATTCTTTTAGATATTGATCCAATATTTGTTTTAACTGTTCGTTATTTAACCCTTTATTTGAAGGTGTTTCTACATTTTCCTCTACTGGAGTTGAAGGATTATGTTGTTCCTTTTGACTTGGAGGATTTACACCTTCATTTTGTGTAGGCACTGTTGGTTTTGTTTCATTTACTACCGGCTTTTCTTGTTTTTCAGATTGATTAGGTTGTTTCGTTGCTTTATGCAACTGTGAAATAATTTTTTCTGCTGTATTTTTCGCCAGTTGAATTGTTTCTGGCACATTTTTTAATGGCACTTCTGTGAACGCTAATTCTTCAATTGTTTTAACAATGATGCCATTTTTATTTTCAAATTTAATTACTTGAACGTTTCGGAATACATGTCCAGATTTTCCGTCTCCTAAATCAGCTGCACTTACTTGAGGTATAACCGTTGCAAATAAAAATAATGCGCAAAAAGTAATGAACCATTTTTTCATTATCGTTCTCCCCTTTCTGTCCTCTATCATAAAGGAGAAAATTTGAAAAAAATGGTCCATTTGTTGGTAGAAAAACCAAATAATTTTCGAATCAAAGATATAAAGAGTTTTCAGAAAAATAAATATACAGCATTTTACAGCAATAAAATATATTTCTAACAAAAATCTATTGACAAATAGAAAGAATGATAGAAATAAGTCATTTTTATTACGAATTTTACATCTTTAACTATTCTTTCTTTTCACCAATCACTGATATAGATTGTACATCTTCGCCAATCATCACAATTTTTGGTGGCATATTCATATATTCTGGCATCCATTGAACTAAACCATATGCATATTGGAATAACATCGGATATTGCATTCCTTCAATGGGTACATAACCTTTTATACGATAAACTGTCGGCGGAAGTCCCCTTACCCATTCTTCAAATTCTTCTTGAGTAAAGCCTTTGTGAAATCCAATCACTCGAGAACTTAAATGCAAATGTCTGCCGATTTGAGCCGGTTCTATTTCTTTTTTTAATGCTGTAGCTTGCAGGTTTTTCAGTAATTTCAAAGGAACTCGTCCATTTGTTGTTTGCAATATAAACGCATTGGGATTAAGTCCTTGCAATTCAAACACAACGTTTGCTTTTTCCGCTTCTGTTAATAAATCGCTCTTATTGGCAAGAATCAAATGAGCATGGCGAATTTGTTCCAAAAAGAGGCTTCTTGCTTGTGGAGTGAGCTGTTCACGCTCTAACCATCGTTTACTGTCTGCTACCGTGACAATCCCCTTAATATTTAAGAGTTCAGCAAATAACGGAGAATATACGGCATCCAACGCTTCTACAGGATGTGCAGCTCCCGTTGTCTCAATAATCAGCACATCAAAATCTGCTTCGTAAAGCAATGTTTGAATTTGAGCTTCCGTTTTCTCTCCACCAGTACAACAAATACAACTGTCAAGTATTTCCTTTAACGGAACTTCATCATCCACTGCTTGAGAATCAAAAGGGATTTCCCCAAGTTCATTCATAATAACGGCTGGTTTATAGCCTTCTTCTTTCAATTGGCGTAAAACGTCCACCAACATGGAAGTTTTACCGCTTCCTAAAAATCCGCTAAATAAATATACGTCTTTCACGTGATATTCCTCCATTCATAAGAGAAGAGCTGTCATTCAATGTTAAGAATGCAGCTCTTTTCATTGTAACCATTATTGAACTTGTAGCAATTCTTTTGCTTTTAAAATGTGTGGATCTTCTTTTTCAATTTTTTCACGTAATGCATCCATTAATTCGTACGTTGTATCTCCTGAAATTTTACCTGTACGTTCTAGCCCTTTGTCCTTTTGGAACTGAAGTACTGCCGCTTCTGTTGCAGCATCAAAAGTAGTGTCGATAGTTCCAACGCTATATCCAAGGGCATCAAGCATTTGTTCCGCCGCTTTTACATAATTCGATACAACGCCTTTTTGTAATTCATTTTTAGGATCGACATAAGCAATACTCATATATTCAGGATAAGGCACTTCTACATCTGGTTTGATTCCTTTTTCATGAATCCAGTTCCCTTTTGGCGTTAACCATTTGCCCGTCGTATATTTTAAATTTGAACCATCTGGCATTTCAGTCACCGTTTGAACAGTCCCTTTTCCAAAAGAATTCAAACCAACAATTTTAGCATTAGCTGATTCTTTTAAAGCTCCTGCTAGTATCTCAGAAGCAGAAGCACTTCCGTTATCTATTAACACCACAATTGGAAATTTATATTTTTTTCCGCCTTCACTTAACACAACTTCTGGCTCACCTTTGCGCCCTTGTAATTGGACAATCGGTTTACCTTCTTCAATAAATAAGTTTGAAATTTCAATCGCAGCGTTTAAATATCCACCAGGATTTTGTCTTACATCTAATATGATGCTCTTCATACCTTCTGCTTCAAATTGTTCAAGAATCTTCAGTAATTCTTCATAAGTCTTATCACTGAAAGAAGTAATTTGAATATGAGCTATTTTGTCCTCTCCCATTTCACCATAAACCGTTTCAATCGGTATTTCATCGCGAATAATTGTCATTTCAATTAATTCATCGGATTCTCCCCGCTTGATTGTTAAGTTGACAGGAGTTCCTTTTTGGCCGCGAATTAAGAGCACTGCTTCAGTAGCACTCATTCCTTGTAAACTTTGTCCATCTACAGATAATATAATATCTTCAGGTAATAGCCCTGCTTTTTCAGCTGGTGAATTTTTTATGGGCGAAACAACAACAATATTTCCATTTCGTTCTTGAATTTCTGCACCGATTCCTTGAAAACTCGATGAAAGATCAGAATTAAATTGTTCTGCTTCTTCTTTTTCCATGTAATCAGAATATGGATCGTCTAGTGCGTCAAACATACCATTAATGGCACCGTGAATAATTTTTTCATCATCTATTTCCGTATAATATTTTTCTTTTAGTTCATCATAGGCATCGTATAGCTGTGAAAATTCTTCTCTTTCAACTGGAACCGCTACTTCTACAACTTTTTCATCTCCAAAAGTTAATGCAAATATCGTTAATACTGATGTGAAAAGAATTGTTAAAAACATCATCATAATAAAAGTAAATGGTTTTAACCGAATAAATCTCGTAGCTGGTTTGACTTGTTCTTGTTGTATTTCTTTCTCTTGTTGATTTTGTTCTTCCATAGTTTCACCACTCTCATATACACTTTCTTTTACGATATTTCCATATTAACAGTTTCAAGCTTTTCCGAAAAGAAAAAGACTGTCAATATTTAATGACAGTCAACATATTTTTAGTTTCATTGAATTTATATGTGACAGCAATATCCAATATTTAAATTCTATATCAAAATGTTAATAAATATTTTTTAGATGGCTGATTCATTTTCTATTGCAGCTTCTAACGCCACTTGAATCATATCATTAAACGTTGTTTGCCTTTCTTCTGCAGTCGTAATTTCGCCTGTCAAAATATGATCTGAAACTGTCAATACGGAAAGGGCTTGTCTTCCGTACTTAGCAGCTAATGTGTAAAGGGCTGCTGTCTCCATTTCCACTGCTAAAACCCCATAACGCGCTAACTTTTCATTTTGATTTTCATCTGAATAAAACATATCAGCTGTAAAAACATTACCAACTTTCAAATTCAAACCAGCTTTCAATCCAGCGTTATAAGCTTTTAATAGCAAATCAAAATTAGCTGTAGGCGCAAAGTCAATTCCATTAAAAATAATTTCATTCATTTTGGAATCTGTGGAAGCGGATTGGGCTAAAATCACATCCCGCACTTTTACATCTTTTTGCAGAGCGCCACAAGTACCAACGCGAATTAATTTTTTTACTCCATAATCTTGCATTAATTCCGTAATATAAATAGAAATGGACGGAACCCCCATTCCCGTTCCTTGCACAGAAATTCTGTGACCTTTATACGTTCCTGTAAATCCAAACATGTTGCGCACTTCATTATAGCATGTCGCGTTTTCTAAAAATTTTTCTGCAATATATTTTGCTCGTAACGGATCTCCAGGAAGTAAGACAATATCTGCAATTTCTCCAGGTTTCGCATTAATATGAATACTCAATGGCTTCCCCTCATTTCAATGATTTCAAACTAAAATATACTTATTTTTCAAAAATTATGCAATGAATAATTTGTTACTCATTCACCATCATTTTTCATGCGATAAATTTCCCATAGTTCGTCAAAAGCATTCGTGGATAAATCATCATCTGCTAATGTTTCAATGTAACTGGACAGCTCTTCAAAAGAACGGCTAATTTTGGGAAAACTGTGATCTTGAAACATTTTCTCAGCAAACCGAGTTTTTGGATCCGATAGATCTCCTCCACGATAAGAAAGGACAAATTGATAAAAACTTTGACTCATTCAGTACCTCCCGCCTATCTAGTTAAATTTATGTAGGACTTTTTAACATTTTATAGTAGAATAGATTTGAAGATAGCAATACATGGAAACAGCATTTTTTAAAGGGGATGTTTACAAAAATGACCGTAAAAGTACAGAAAATGAATAATCAATCCACAAAAAAAGTTCAAGCAAAAGGGAAAAAACACCAAACGAAAAGTCCTACGAAAGGCCGTTTCTATCACACAATTCGTGGTCGAATTGTACTGACCTATGCAATACTCATTACAATTATCGTTATCATGCTTATTCTATCCTATATTAACATAACTAGACTACAACAAAACTTAAATCATTTTGCAGAAGTAAACTTAAAGGAACAAAGGGAAATCAATCAATTAGCAAATGACATTGCGAATTTGACGATTTTTGAACAAGCGTTTCTCATTTACGGGGATGAAGGAAACTTAAATAAATATAATACAACAAAGCAATTAATTGAAAATCAACTCAACGAACTTAGCAAAAACTTTGAACATCGCCCGGAAGAATTCCAGCTTGTCAGTTACATTCAACAATTTTTTCGCTCATATTTGTACGCATCTACAGGAATTATTGAAACAAGACAATATTACAGTTATGAACAAGCCGTTCGTTTAATGGAAAGAAGTGAAGGACCTGCCATTAAAAATAATATCGAAAAACATGCTGATGAGTTGTTGCATTTATTAGAAGACAAAAACGAAAAAACGATCAAAGAAATCGAAAAATTTGCAAAATTCTCGCGCATCGCCTTCATCTGTCTATCATCATTTTCATTGTTTATCGCTGTTTTCTTTAGTTATCTGTTATTCCGTTCTATTCGAATCAATACAGCGAAAATTAATCATTCCATTCTTGATATCGCCCATGCTGGAGGAGATTTAACGAGACGGGTGAAAGTAGCGACAAAAGATGAATTTGCTGAAATTGCCCACTCCACAAACTTGTTAATCGAATCAATTTCAAAATTAGTAAAAAAAGTGGCCAGCTTAGCTGAGCATGTTTCATCTAGTTCTCAAGAATTAATGGCATTAGCAGAAGAAAATGCAAAATCAATTGATGAAATTGCAAGTTCTACCCATGATATTGCAAATGATTCCAGCTCGACAATCGAACGAATGAATGAAGCTGCATTAAAAATGAAAGCACTTGAACAGTCAATGGTTGAATTAAATGATGAAGCATATGAAGTTCAAAAAGCAGCAAAAGAAATGCAATCAGCTGCTCAAAACGGCAGCCAATCAGTAAAAGATTCGACAAATGTCATTCATTTCATTGAAGACACGATGAAAAACACTACTTCAACAGTTGAAGCCCTAGGACAAAAATCAAAAGATATCACATCCATCATCTCAACGATAACAGCTATTGCAGAACAAACAGATTTGCTTGCTTTAAATGCAGCAATTGAAGCTGCTCGTGCTGGAGAACATGGAAAAGGTTTTGCAGTAGTAAGTAATGAAGTGAAGAAACTCGCCATCCAATCGCAAGAAGCAGCAAAAGAAGTGGCAAAAATTGTTCATTCTATTCAAGATGAAATTAATACGATTGTCATGCAAAATGCAAAAGGCGTAGAATCCATTTCTCGCGGTGTGGAAGTAACGAATGAAACAAATGAAGTATTAAATGGCATCCTATCTCAAACAAATAAGACAACAAATATTATTATTTCGATGGTTGAAAAGATTAGTTCTACTTTAAAAATTGTCAATGACTTGACAACATCTTTCCAAGAAGTCAATGCTCTCAGTCAAAACACAAGTATTGCAACGGAAAAATCAGCCCAAGCAGCCATGCAAGGGTCTGCTGCGATGGAAGAAATCAATGCTAGCGCGGTAGAGCTTGCAAAACAGGCTGATGATTTAAGAAATCTAGTTAGCGAGTTCAAAATATAAAATGGACTTTTAACAAAAATAAAAAAATTCGCTATTTACCATGTAGATAGCGAATTTTTTTTATTTTTGGTTAGACTTTTCATAGATAGAAATCATGTAGGAGATGAAAATGTGAACAATACATTTAAAATCAGTATTTTGCACGTTATTTTTATATGTTTAACCTCTATCGGCTTAAAAAATCATGTAACGATTCTTTCGCCAATTTTAGAAACCGCTAAACGCGATGGATGGATATCTGTCATTCTTACGAGTATTACGTTATTTCCATGGTTACTATGGATTCTATATATACAAAAGAAATCACAACTAAAACCCATAAAAGTATGGCTTGCTGAAAAATTAGGTCAAAAAACATCGAAAATCATACTGTATATTTTCATTATTTTCTTATATTCCCTTGCTGCATTTACTTTAAGAGAAACGATTCTTTGGATGTCCTCAACCTTTTTAGAAAACACACCCATTCCATTATTAATACTTTTATATATCATTGTATGTTTCTTATTAATTTCTACTAATATTCAAACGATTGTGAGTGTCAATACAATTATTTTATTTTTTGTGATTATCTTTGGCTTTTACGCATCATTTACTGTTTATGGCAAACTAAAAATGTAACGTTTGGCAATTAATTTATGCAGGTCCTATAAAACAAAAAACCACTTGCCAACATTCCCCAAATACACTACCCTCCTAGTTGATCACTATTGGGGAATCTTGGATTACAGAACAAGGAAATGATTCTTCTTTCCAAATTGAAGGAGTAGCACTTGTTACTCCTAGTGAATTTCACGGCTATTTAATAAAAGAAGAAGCAAATGGATTGCAATGGATATCAAAGGAAACCATCGCAAGTAATATTACAACCAATCTGAAAGGAAGCAACATCACATTTACGAATCGAAATCATAAAGTAAAAATTACGCCAATAGTAAACGGAAATAACGTAAGATTTCAAATCGATATTTCAGTGAATTCAATCATGAGCAGCTTTAATGTAAATACTACGGAGAAAGAATTAAGAGAATCTGTTGAACAGGCAATCAAAAATGAAGTACTTCAAACGTATAAGATAGGATTAGAAAAAAATCTAGATGTGTACCGCCTTTCTGAAATCCTTTACAGAAAAAATGTTAAATTATGGAATGAACTTGAGAAAAATGGTGTCATTCCTTTAACAGAAGATTCAATTAAAGAAGTCAATGTAAAGGTTAAAAAATTAAAAGCTGGAAGAACCTTTTACAAGAACTCGCTAGACACAGAACATAACAATTAACCCTTCACTTTTCAAAGTAAACAAAATGATGATCCGTACTAGTTTATCGGATCATCATTTTTTACGAAAGCATGATCAATCTTCAAATAACTTCAAATACTCACCATAACCTTCCTCTTCTAGTTTTTCTTTTGGTATGAATCGAAGAGCCGCTGAGTTGATACAATAGCGAAGTCCACCTAACGCTCTCGGCCCATCAGGAAATACATGACCTAAATGAGAATCTGCCGTTTTGCTTCGAACTTCAATTCTGCGCATACCATGGGATAAATCCAGTTTTTCCACGATCTCATTCCCGTCGATTGGCTTTGCAAAACTTGGCCAACCACACCCTGCATCAAATTTATCTTTTGAGCTAAATAGCGGCTTGCCGGAAACGATATCAACATATATCCCCTCTTCAAAATGTTGGTCATACTCATTTTGATAAGGCGGTTCAGTCCCATTTTGTTGCGTCACATAATATTGCATTGGTGTTAACTGTTTCAATCGTTCTTCTTTATTCATTCATATCCCCCCAATGTTGTTTAATAAATTGAGCTCTACCAGAACCGATAAAATACCGTTCATAATGTTGCGGGTTTTTCTTGTAATAATCTTGATGATATTCTTCAGCTGGATAAAATGGTTTTGCTGGAAGAATTTTTACGACAATCGGTTTATCAAACTTTCCCGACTCTTCTAGACGCTTTTTAGATTGTTCTGCAATTTTTCGCTGCTCTTCATTATGATAAAAAATAGCCGTAGTATAAGACTCCCCTCGATCAAAAAATTGTCCTCCCGGATCAGTCGGATCAATTAATGTCCAATAAATCTCCACTAATTTTTCATATGGAAAAACTGCTGGATCAAAGGTAATTTGTACTGCTTCTACATGACCCGTTGTCCCGGAACAAACTTGTTGGTATGTGGGATTTACCACATGTCCCCCTGTATATCCGGAAACGACTTTTTCAATCCCTTCTAGTTGATCAAACGGCTTGACTAAACACCAAAAGCATCCTCCAGCAAATGTGGCTAGTTCCGTTGGCATTTTGTTCACTCCTATTCATTTGGAATCACGATTTCTAATAGTATTCGATTATTTTTCAAATCAATTTCTTTTGCTTTCACCCTTGCACCAGAAGAAAGCGATAAGTTTGATAAATCCACAAATATTTCTTGTGCATCAGGTCGTATAATCATCCACTCAGGAAAATCAATGGCTTCATTCATTAACTTCAATACCATTGAAGAAGGGAGATTTAAACTCCCTACATTCACTTCTGATTGAACTAAATGAATATTGCCATGTTCATTGACAACTGGTTCGAATTTCATGGAAACAGGTACAGTAATCCCAAATGCAATAATCTCACTGGAAATCTGAATGGCATCATTTATCTCTATATCCACCGGTAATGACGAATTTTTTAATTCTTGCGCTAAATATTTAATGGCCATTTTTTCAAAATCTTCCGCTGTCGTTTCAACATATAGGACACTATCTGAAGGTTTAAGAGATGTTTCTTTAGGAGAAGGGATTGCTGTTTCCACAGATGAAGTCGCCCAGTAAATTACGAATGCCAATAATAATACAATGGAACCTGATAATATAAAAAAGGCGACTTTCCAAACATTCATTCATCTGACACTCCTATTCAATCTTACAAATGGTTCTATCAGCACTAATCTTTTAGTATGCATCAAACTCTATTAAATATACATGCATTTGTAATATTTATTATAAGTTGATTGGAAAATTTAATAAAAGAATACGCTTATAAACATAAAAAAAGTGTCTACTCCCTTCGAACAGGTTGTTGACACTTCGATTCCAATATTTAGTTATTCTGCAAAAAACACTAATGCAATGGCTCCTCGACCGGCGTGAGTACTAACGATTGGGGAAGTAACCGTTACTTCAATATCGCAAAAGCCCGATTGTTCAATCAGTTCTTTTAACGGTGCTCCTACATTTTCCATCCCACCTGCATGAGAGATGCAGATCGATTTGACCTGTTTCCCTGTAGTATGTTTTATATACTCTTTAAACATATATTTTACCACTTGACTATAACTTCTTACTTTGGCAACAGGTAGATACTCACCTTGTTCTAATATAGCAATAGGTTTAATGTTCAATAATGAGCCTAATAGTGCTTTTCCCTTCCCTATTCGGCCACCTTTGACAAGATTCGTTAGCGTATCTAAATAAATATACATTTTAGTATTAACGCGAACTTCTTTCAACCTTTCGATGATGTCATGGACAGAAGCTCCAACTTCTCTCATCCGCACCGCTTCCCGCACTTGGATTGCTAATGCAGAGGCGATGAATTGTGAATCAAATATGGTTACCTTTGCATTGGCGATTTGTGCTCCTTGTTGAGCTGAGCTTAATGTGCCGCTTAAATTGCCAGCAACGTGTATTGAAATGATTTCATCGCCATCTTTTCCTAATTTTTCATAAATCTCTGCAAATTGGCCTGGTGCTGGCTGTGAACTTTTCGGTAATTCCTTTGCTTGATCCATCATGTCTAAAAATGGTTCAGGATGAATCTCCACCCCATCAACGTATGTTTTTCCATCAATGTGCACCGTCAGAGGAACAATATGGATATCTTTTTCTAACGCCTCTTCTTTTGAAATATCACTTGATGAATCCGTCACAATATGAATCTTTCCCACTTGCACACTTCCTCTAGCTAATTTGAATTATTATATAAAGTGATGATCCCGGTTGTAAAGATGACAACTGTCATAACTTTCATGGGTATTTGAAATATGTGACAAATGATAGTGTTGTATTGAAATGTATTCATGTAACCTATTCATTATTAGGAGAGTGATAAGATGAACAATATCCATCAAATTGATTACAAAAATTGGAAAGAAGAATTTTGGAATGCCATCACTCACGGAATTGGATTACTTTTAAGTATTCCTGCTTGTGTTTTGTTAATATTATTGGCTGTGCATAATGAAAGCGTCGTACAAATTATTTCCTACTCCGTCTTTGGTGCATCGTTAATTGTGTTATTTTGTATGTCCACTTTATTACATAGCATGCCGGAAAAATATAAAAAGTTTTTCTCCATTCTCGATCATTCCTCGATCTATGTATTAATTGCAGGAACGTATACTCCGTTTTTGTTGATTGCTGTAAACGGGACACTTGGACTTGTACTATTATGTATTATTTGGTCCATTGCCTTGTTTGGAATTGTGTTTAAATGCTTGTTTATTCACCAATTTGAAACTTTTTCTTTAATATTATATTTGGCAATGGGATGGCTTATTATGTTTGCTATTAAACCGCTCTATGCATTTTTACAGTTAGAAGGTTTTATTGTACTTCTTGCCGGAGGATTGTTTTTCACAATAGGTTCCATTTTTTATGCTTGGAGAAAACTTCCTTATAATCACGCAATTTGGCATTTATTTGTCATCGCAGGATGTACGTGTATGGTGGTTTGTGTGGCGGTTTATTTGTAACAAAAAGATGATGAGGGGGATAATAGTTAAAGCCGCTCCGATAATAGTCATTTTAAATCAGATATTGGCCAAATGAATTCATCTAATAGCAAATTAACTAAAATGAGACTGCAATGAAGCGGATATTAACCAAATCCGCTATGATAATAGTCAAAGTCGTCTCGATAATAGTCATTTTAAATCAGATATTAGCCAAATAAATCTATTTAATAGCCAACCATTAAAAATGAGATGGTTATGAAACGGATAATAGTCAAAGTCGCCTCGATAATAGTCATTTTAAATCAGATATTAGCCAAATAGATTCATTTAATAGCCAACCAATAAAAATGAGATGGTTATGAAGCGGATAATAGTCACAGCCGCTCCGATAATAGTCAATTCAAATTGAATATTGGCCAAATGAATCCTTTTAATTGCCATTTAACTTAAAGAAAGTGCATTCCAAACTTTAATGGAAAATAGTCAACTCGAATAAAATAATGGCCATTCTTCAAAAGAAAAAAGTGCGAAATAGTTCGCACTTTTTTCCATTATCATACTGGACTTACTCCATGTTTACGCTCTGAGAATACGAGATATTTTGAAGAATAAGCATGAAGTCTTGCAGTCAACACTTGACGCAACTCATTTGGCTCGATGACATCGTCCACAATTAATTCTGAAGCTAACTTATAAATATCGATTTCTTCACGATATTCATTTCGTTTTTCTTCAATAAATGCTTGTTGTTCTTCTTTTGGCAGTTGAGCTATCTTATTCGCATAAACCGCATTCACTGCCGCTTCAGGTCCCATAACTGCAATTTGCGCTGTTGTTAATGCAATCACACAATCAGGTTCAAAAGCAGGACCTGCCATTGCATATAATCCAGCACCGTATGCTTTTCTCACAATGATTGTAATTTTTGGAACTGTCGCTTCACTCATCGCAAAAATCATTTTTGCTCCATGGCGAATGATTCCTTGTCTTTCCACTTGAGTACCAATCATAAATCCTGGTACGTCCGCCAAGAAGATTAATGGAATATGGAAAGCATCACATAGGTTGATGAATTTAGCCGCTTTATCAGCAGAATCGTGGAATAATACTCCGCCTTTGACTCTCGGTTGGTTCGCTACAATTCCAACCGCTTGTCCATCAATCCGCGCAAAACCAGTAATGAGTTCTGCTGCAAACAGCTTTTTCACTTCACAGAACGAACCTTCATCAATGATTCGATCAATTAAATCATACATATTGAAAGGTACGTTTTGATTTTTTGGAATGATCTCCTCAATTGTTTTTTCGAATTGAGCTGGCAATTTTGGTGCTTGTACTGGAGGTTTTTCGCGATAATTATTTGGGAAGTAGCTTAAATATTTTCTTGCGTATTCAATCGCTTCTTCTTCCGTCTTTGCAAGAACGTCTCCACAACCAGATACAGAGCAATGCATTTTTGCTCCGCCCATTGTTTCTAAATCTACTTTCTCACCAATTACCATTTCAGCCATTCGAGGAGAACCTAAATACATGGATGCATTACCATCCACCATGATGACCACATCACAGAATGCCGGAATGTAGGCGCCACCTGCTGCAGATGGACCAAATAATAAACATACTTGAGGTACTTTACCCGATAGCTTTACTTGGTTATAAAAAATGCGCCCCGCTCCTCTTCTTCCTGGGAACATTTCCACTTGGTCAGTAATACGAGCTCCTGCAGAGTCAACTAAATAAATGATTGGACAAGCTAGTTTCTCAGCAGTTTCTTGAATGCGCAAGATTTTTTCAACTGTTCTTTTACCCCATGATCCTGCTTTTACCGTTGAATCATTGGCCATAAAACAAACTGTTTGTCCATGGATTTTGCCTATCCCAGTTACAACTCCATCTGCCGGCAAATCTCCCGCCATTACGTTTGCAAATATGCCATCTTCAATTAATACATCCTCATCAAAAAGCAATTTAAGTCGATCGCGTACAAATAATTTCCCTTGCTCTTTATTTTTTTGATGGTATTTCTCATGTCCACCTTTTTTAATTTCTTCTATTAAATCTGCGTGGGATTTTTTTGTTACCGTATCACCCATGAATGAATCCTCCTTTGGCTCTGAAAGCGTAAATTAAGTTATCTTCCTACATATTGAGGTTGTCTTTTTTCTTGGAATGCTACTAAACCTTCCATACGGTCTTCAGTGTATAGCAACTCGTTATATGCAAGTTCTTCGATTTTTAATCCCGTTGTTAAATCGACTTCAATCCCTTTATTAATGGCAATCTTTGCTTGAATAAGTGATAACGGTGCATTTTTGGCAATTTCTCTAGCCAGTTCTGTCGCTCTTTTTAGTAAATCTTCTTTTTCAACGACTTCGTTGATGAGATTGATTTCAAGGGCTTCGCTTGCTGTAATTCTTCTTGCTGTATAAATTAATTCTTTCGCCTTTCCAAGACCAATTAAACGAGGTAAACGCTGCGTACCACCAGCACCTGGAATAATGCCTAAGGAAACTTCCGTTAAGCCCATTTTTGCCTCACTGCTGGCAATGCGAAGATCGCACGCTAGAGCTAATTCCAATCCGCCGCCGAAAGCAACGCCGTTTAAAACAGCGATGACTGGTTGTGGCAGAGCTTCTACTCGATTGACCGTACTGCCAATGAGTCTTACTGTTTCACGAACTTGTTGTTCGTTCATATTTTTGCGCTCTTTTAAGTCTGCCCCAGCGCAAAAGGCTTTATCACCACTGCCGGTAATTAATACAACACGAATTTCTCGATTTTTAGCAACCTCATCCAAACATTCATTGAGGTCCGTCAATAATTGAATGGACATCGCGTTTGCTGCTTCTGGCCTATTTAACGTAATGAGACCAATGCCCTTTTCGATTTCGTTAAACTGTACGAGCGTTGTCAACGTTAGCGCTCCTTTCATTTCTTGCAATTTCCATTTGCTTTGAAACTAATTTCTTACCAATTTTTTCTTCAATGAAAAATGCTGATTCGATCAGTGCTTCTTGATTAACGCCAGTTTCGATGTTCATGGCAGAAAGCATGTATAATAAATCCTCAGTGGAAACATTTCCTGATGCTCCTTTTGCATATGGACATCCACCAAGCCCACCAGTTGAACTATCGAATGTCGTAATACCCATTTCTAAAGATTTCACTACATTTGCGAGAGCCGTACCTCTCGTATCATGGAAATGCATGGCAAATAGATTTGATGGGAAGTGTTTTAATAATGTAGAAAGTAAACTTTCCACTTGCGTTGGAACCCCGACGCCAATTGTATCTCCTAATGAAATTTCATAAACTCCCATTTCCGCTAATCGGTCCACTACTTTTAACACCTGTTCTGGTGAAACAGGTCCATCATAAGGACAAGCAATCACCGTTGAAACGTATCCGCGCACTTTTACATTTGCTTTTAACGCTTCATCCACAACTTCTTTTAATACAGGAAACGTCTCATCAATCGTTTTATTAATATTGCTTTTATTATGGCCTTCACTAGCGGACATAAACACACTGACTTCATTTACGTTGCAAGTTAAAGCCCTCTCAAGCCCGCGAATATTCGGAACTAAGGCAGCATACGTTACTCCCTTTTCTCGATTGATTGACTTTAATACTTGCTCACTGTCAGCTAATTGTGGAATCCACTTCGGATGAACGAAGGAGGATACTTCAATATAGTCTAATCCTGTTTTACTTAATAAGTTGATCCAATCCACTTTGTCTTGTGTCTCAATGAACTTGGATTCATTTTGCAATCCATCTCTTGGACCAACTTCTTTAATTGTCACTTTCGTTGGAAGATGCATCCTTTTCACCCTATTCGATTTCTAAAATGTCATCATCTACGTTAATAAAATCGCCTTCTTGAACAAAGATTTTTTTCACAACTCCTGCTGCTTCAGAAGCAATCGGAATTTCCATTTTCATTGATTCTAAAATTACAACATCTTGTCCTTCTTGTACTTGTTCCCCTTCAGATACAACAATTTTCCAAACTGTTCCTGCCATATTTGCTTTTACTACTGTCATCATAATCCCTCCAAATATTATTACTAACTAAATGAAAAATATTGAATAGCTGTTCAATGATGGAAAGAAAAGCTATTATCATTGAACAGCTTAAATTTACTTACTTAACCTGAAATTCAGGTAGATAATATTCATCTACAAAACTTGTAGTAATATTACCTTTTCTAAATTCTTCGTGACTTGCAATTTTAATAAGCATTGGAATATTTGTCTTAATTCCTTCTAGTTTGTATTGTTTCAATGCTTCAACTAAACGTTCACATGCTTTTTCGCGCGTCTCACCGAAACAAATCAATTTGCCAATCATCGGGTCATAGAATGGCGTAACCGCTGATCCTGATTCAACAGCACAATCGTTTCGAATTCCTTCCCCTTCAGGCAATTCCAGTAAAGTAATTGTCCCCGGTGAAGGATAAAACGTTACTGGATCTTCGGCATAAATTCGCGCTTCAATCGCATGTCCTTTCATCTTGATTGAATCTTTCGAAATCTCCAACGGCAACCCTTCTGCAACCCGAATTTGTTGTTCTACAAGGTCAATTCCCGTAATTTCTTCCGTTACAGGATGTTCCACTTGCAATCGAGTATTCATTTCTAAGAAATAGAAATTTTCTTTGTCATCTACTAAAAACTCAAAAGTTCCAGCATTAGTATAGCCAATATACTTCGCTGCCTGAACAGCTGCTTCTAACATTTTTTCTCGCGTTGCATCTGAAATTGTTGGAGATGGTGCTTCCTCAATCACTTTTTGATTTCGACGTTGGATTGAACATTCTCGTTCAAAAAGCGGTACTACATTTCCATGTACATCGGCGATAATTTGCACTTCTACGTGGTGAGGATTTTCAATGTATTTTTCAATATACATCGTGCCGTCACCAAAATAAGACTGTGCTCGCTTTTTATTGCCTTCAAAGGCTTTTGAAAGTTCATCGCTATTATTAATTCGTTGCATGCCGATGCCACCGCCGCCGCTAGAAGCTTTTAACATTAACGGATAGCCAATTTGATCTGCTATTTTGACTGCTTCTTCTACGTTTTCAATAGCAACGTCTACCCCTTCGATAATTGGTACCCCTGCTTCTTTCATTTTAATCCTTGCTTCTAACTTACTTCCCATTGCAGCGATTACGTCATGTTTCGGTCCGATAAAAACAATGCCTTCTTCTTCACATCGTTTTGCAAAATTGGGATTTTCAGAAAGTAAGCCATAACCGGGATGAATCGCATCGACATTTGCATTTTTAGCAACTTCTATTATTTTTTCAATATTTAAATAACTTAAAGAAACAGGGGGTTTACCAATTTCATACGCTTCGTCGGCTTCTCGAACGAATAGGGATTCACGATCTGCCTCCGAATAGACCGCTACTGTACGAATATTCAATTTTTTGCAGGTACGAATAATTCTTCTAGCAATTTCTCCGCGGTTTGCAATTAATATTTTCTTAAACATCGGCATACTTCTCCTTCCTACTAGTGTACAAGTTTTGCAGTAAATTGTTCTCTCAACTTATATTTTTGAATTTTTCCTGATGCTGTCATTGGATATTGGTCTACGAAGAAGATATATCTAGGAATTTTATGTTTAGAAATTTTTCCATTGCAAAACTCGCGAATTTCATCTTCCGTTGCTGTTTCACCTTTCTTTAAGATGATAAATGCAGCCACTTCTTCTCCATACTTTTCATCTGGCACACCAACGATTTGTACGTCATAAATTTTTGGATTTTTATATAAAAACTCTTCAATTTCACGAGGATAAATATTTTCTCCACCGCGAATAATCATATCTTTCAAACGGCCTGTAATTCGCACATAGCCGTTTTCATCCATTGTAGCAAGGTCCCCTGTGTGAAGCCAGTTATCTTCATCAATGGCTTCTTTTGTGGCATCTGGATTATTATAGTAACCTTTCATCACGTGATAGCCACGCGTACAAAGTTCACCTTGCGTATTAGGCGGCACTTCTTTACCAGTTGTTGGATCAATGATTTTTACTTCCACATTCGGTAAAGCTCGCCCTACTGTACCCACTTTTAAATCAAATGGATCGTCTGTGCGTGTTTGTGTAATTACTGGTGAAGATTCAGTCTGTCCATAGCAAATCGTAATATCTTTCATATTCATTTTTTGAATAACAGCTTTCATTACTTCTTCAGGACAGTTGGAACCAGCCATTACACCTGTACGTAGTGATGATAAATCAAATTCATCAAAATTAGGTAAATTCAATTCACTAATAAACATCGTTGGTACACCATGTAAGGCAGTACATTTTTCTTTCTCCACCGTTTTTAAAACTTCCACTGGATTATATTCTTGAATCGGCACCATCGTACCGCCAACGCTTACAATGGCCAATGTTCCAATGACGCATCCGAAACAGTGGAAGAACGGAACTGGAATACATAGGCGATCTTCATTAGTCAGCTTCATACTTTCTGCAATATTAATGGCATTGTTTACGATATTGTAATGTGTTAACATAACACCTTTCGGGAATCCTGTTGTTCCGGAAGTATACTGTAAATTAATGACATCATCATAGTGAAGAGAAGCTTTTCTTTGTTCTAATTCTTCATCCGACACTTGATCTGCCAGTTTAATGACGTCACTCCAGTTGTATACTCCGTCGAATTGGTTTTCGCTTATGATGATAACATTTTTCAACATCGGTAAGCGTTTTGATTTCAGTTCCCCAGGTTTACAAGTTTTTAATTCAGGGCAAATTTCGTAAACTGTATCAATGAAGCGATGGTCTTTAAATTGCTCAATTAAAATGAGCGTTTTGGAATCGGATTGCTTTAATAAATATTCAAGTTCTGCAGTTCGATAATTTGTATTGACCGTTACGAGCGGAGCACCCATTTTGCCAGTAGCAAATTGTAATGCTACCCACTCTGGTACGTTTGTTGTCCAAACGGCGATATGATCACCCTTTTCAATTCCAAGGGCCATGAGTGCTTTCGCTACTTGATCAGACCAAGCATCAAATTCTTTATACGTTAATCGTAAGTCTCGGTCTGAATAGACAACTGCCTCCTTATTTGGATATTTCTCCGCTTGCTCCTCCAACAATTGACCAATAGTTTTATAAACAAGATCAGCCATTCAGTTCCTCCTTCAAATTTTTTTAGCAACCTATTAATCTAGATATTACTAATCTTTGAACTTCAGAAGTTCCTTCACCAATTTCCATTAATTTAATGTCACGTAAATGTCTTTCCACATCGTATTCTTTCATGTAACCATAGCCACCGTGAATTTGAATCGCTTGGTTACATACTCTAAAGCCCATTTCCGATGCGAAAAGTTTTGCCATTGCTGCCTCCTTTCCAAATGGTTTATTGTTGTCTTTCAACCATGCTGCCTTATATACCATGTTGCGAGCTAATTCTATTTCCATTGCCATGTCAGCTAATTTAAACTGAATGGCTTGGAATTTAGAAATCGGTTGGCCAAATTGATATCTTTCTTTTGCATATTTCAACGCTTTTTCATAAGCGGCTTGAGCAATCCCTACAGAAAGAGCTGCAATGGAAATTCGTCCACCATCTAATGTTTGTAAGAATTGGCTAAATCCTCGTTTCGGATCACCTAACACGTTTTCTTTTGGTACACGAACATTTTCTAATACAATCTCACAAGTGTTAGATGCACGAACACCCATTTTGTCATAATCGCAACGAATTTTTACGCCAGGAGCATCAGTAGGAACAATAAGAGATGTGATGATTTTCTTTCCATCTTCTCTTTTACCTGTTACAGCTGTTACAATTACTTGTCTAGCGTATCCAGCATTCGTAATCCATTGCTTTTCACCGTTGATGATATATTCATCACCAACTAGTTCAGCTTTCGTTTGAGTACCACCTGCGTCAGATCCAGCATTTGGTTCTGTTAAACCAAAGGAACCAAGTGTTTCTCCTTTCGCCATTGGAACAAGCCATTTTTGCTTTTGCTCTTCTGTTCCGAAATAATAAATAGGAGATGCACCCAAACTGATGGCAGCAGCGTAACTTAGTCCTGTACCGCCACAAGCTTTTCCGATTTCTTCAACCGCAATCGCGTAAGAAATCGTGTCTCCTCCTGAACCGCCGTATTCTTCCGGGAACGGAATACCTAGTAGTCCAAGTTCACCCATTTTCTTAAATGTTTCAATTGGGAATGTGGAATTTTCATCATGTTCTCTTGCATACGGTTTAATTTCTTTTTCTGCAAAATCTCTTACCATTTCTTGAATCATTAATTGTTCTTTTGTTAATTCGAAATTCATGAACATTTCCCCCTATTTTTAAAACCGACTAGTCGGTTTGTTTTTGACCTATGGTTATTCTATTAATTGATTTAATTGTTTAGCTTCAACCAATCCTTGCTCTGTGACAATTGAGCGGAGGATTAAATCTTTGAAAATGGCTGTAATTTCTTCCATAGTCATTGGTCCATCTTGCTTAAACCATTTGTAAGTCCAATTGATCATGCCGATTATCGCCATTGTTACAATATTGGCTGGCAATTCATTTCGAAAATCTCCACTTTCTTGGCCTTCAACAATCACCTTTTCAAGCAACTTTCGATAGCGATCTCGTTTTTCATTGATAACTTGTTTAAATTCATGATTTAGATAAGCGCTTTCTTCGTAAAAAACTGTAATGTACGGTTTATACATGTCAAAAACTTTAATGAATGAATTCAGTATGGCGGATAATCTAGAAATCGGCGTTTTATTCTCCGTGTAGGAAAGTTCCGCTTTTTCTATCACATAGGAAATAAATACATCATGGATTTCATATAGCAACTCATCTTTTGACTTATAATTGTGATAAAATCCGCCTTTCGATGTTCCCGCTTCTAAGACGATTTTATCTACCGTGACTCCGTGATAACCATGTTCCTGAAATAAGTGCAATGAAGTTTCTAAAATTCGTTCTTTAACTGATTTTTTCATTTTTTTCCGCCTTTCGGTTTCACGTTTGAACCAAGCGCTAATAGAAATATATTTATTTTCTTAGAATTTTATGACATAAAACATATAAATTTCAACAAAAAATTTTTTACCACTCTATAAGATTTGGTGAAATGCTATATTCAGCTTCTGTTTTGCTCTTTAATTCTTCCAAGGAAATGTCCTTTGATTTTTCTATTAAAACCATTCCTTCTTCCGTGAAATCAAATACAGCTAATTCCGTAATTAAACGGTCCACTACACCTTGACCTGTAAGCGGCAAAGTACATTCTTTTCGTACTTTTGGCTCTCCTTTTTTGGACAAGTGCTCCATGATTACAACGACGCGTTTCGCCCCTTGCACTAAATCCATCGCACCGCCCATTCCTTTTACCATTTTTCCTGGAATCATCCAGTTAGCCAAATCACCCTTTTCAGACACTTCCATTCCACCTAAAATCGCTAAATCAATATGTCCACCGCGAATCATGGCAAAGGATTCAGCACTATCAAAAAATGCTGCGCCTTTTACAGCAGTTACCGTTTCTTTACCTGCATTTATTAAATCCGGATCCACTTCATCCTCTGTCGGATATGGACCAATACCAAGTAAACCATTTTCAGATTGTAATAAAACTTGATAATCGCTTGGAATTTCATTGGCGACAAGCGTCGGCATACCGATACCAAGATTAACATTCATGCCATCTTTTATTTCTTTCACAGCGCGTTTCACAATTTTCTCTCTAGTTGTGAGAGTCATCTTAATAAACCTCCTCTTTTTTTCGCGTTGTCTTTCTTTCAATCCGTTTTTCGTAGTGGTCGCCAACTAAAATACGTTGAACGTAGACGCTAGGCGTATGAATTTGATCAGGATCTAATTCCCCTACTTCAACCAGTTCTTCTACCTCTGCAATCGTAATTTTTCCAGCCATTGCAGCTAAAGGATTAAAGTTTCTTGCTGTTTTCCGGTAAACTAAGTTTCCTAATTTATCGCCTTTCCATGCTTTTACAAATGCAAAATCACCCACGATTGCTCTTTCTTCGATATACGTTTTTCCATCAAATACTTTTGTTGGCTTTCCTTCTGCAATAGGTGTCCCAACTCCTGTTGCTGTATAGAATGCTGGAATACCGGCACCTCCAGCACGAATTCTTTCTGCTAGTGTACCTTGAGGTGTTAATTCAACTTCAATTTCCCCATTTAAAAATTGTTGTTCAAAGGTTTTATTTTCCCCTACATAGGAAGCGATGATTTTAGAGATTTGCTTATTAGCAAGCAGCAATCCAAGTCCCCAATCATCTACTCCACAGTTATTGCTGACAACCGTTAAATTTTTTGTTCCCTTTCTTAAAATGGCTTCAATCGCTTTTTCAGGGATGCCACATAATCCAAATCCACCAACGATAATGGTATCCCCATCTTTCAAGTCTTGGATGGCTTCATCAAAAGATGTAAAAACTTTTGACATGTTGTGAGTCCTCCTTTATCTTTTTAGCAACTAAATATATCTATATTTTAAAAATATGTGTAATAGAATAGTTTTATACTAAATTTTTATTAGAAAAATAAATTATTATATTAATATTCTGAAAAACGTTTCCATTCCAAAACTAATGATGATGTATGATGAAATAGTGAAAATCATACCATCACCGTCATGGATGAATCAAATTCCTTAATACCCTAAAGAAGAAAATTAAAACACGAAGGAGAAAATTTTGAAATAATTAAGATTGTTTTCAATTGTTTTTATTATATTTCTTTCAATCATTTTGTTCAATAAATTTCTTATCCACTCTTTTCAATCGACAATATCACTCCAAAAGGAGCAATAGAAAAATGGGAAAAATTGAAGTTGTAGGTGTTTCTATTTGGTATATTACTACACCTGAAAATGAGGAAATGAAATAAGCAGATGAAAACATTATGTTCAAAAAGATGAGAACGTTTCATTGCTATTACTCAAATGTGGAGGAAAGAGTATGTACTTGTTAAAGTACATCGTAAAACGAAAAGTATATTAGAAAACTAACAGATACTATTATTAAATATTATTCAGAAGTAGATTTTTTGAAGTTCCATTTTGATAATTGACAATTTCATAATTACAAAAAGAGCGCCAAATTCTTAGACGCTCCTTTAATCATCTGGTTATTTTTTTTCATAAACTAAATATTGAAACGTATATCCTTCATCGGCTTTAAAAACTTCACTTGATGAAACGATTTTCCATTCTTCACCGTATGCCGGAAAGTATGTATCACCTTTAAATTCATGATTAATAAGTGTAATATACAATCGATCTGCAATCGGCAATGCAAGTTTAAAGATTTGTTCTCCGCCGATAACCATGATCTCCTGAGCATCACCCGCAAGTTTCAATGCTTCATCGAAACTTGAAACCACTTCAATCCCTTCATGAGTATATTCTTTGTTTCTAGTTATCACAATATTTCTTCTCCCAGGCAAAGGCCGTCCGATAGATTCAAATGTTTTTCTCCCCATAATAATTGGTTTTCCCATTGTTTTTTCTTTAAAATATTTTAAGTCCCCAGGTAAATGCCAAGGCATTTGATTTTTATATCCAATTACTCGATTATTGTCATGTGCTACAATTAGTGAAATCATGTTCTCTCTCCTATTTTAAATTTCATTTTATTTTTACCTTGATTCCATGATTTTCAGTAAAATTTCTTCATACATACTAGTCATTTTTGCATAATGTTCAAATTAATTATACAAAAGGTTTCATGGAAAGGATTCATTTTGATTTATCTATTCTTGTTTCTCTTTTTACAACAACTGCACCTAAAATTGCTCCGATTGTTGCTGCTAACATATTTACTATTATTTTGATTTTTTATGATAAATCATTATTAATATATACAATGTTCACATTAACTAAAAACACAGTAATAGCCGCAAAAATTGCAGGATAAAGTGTTTTTTTCATGTTAATCACCTTATTATTCTAAATTATTTATCACTGTGGATAAACTAAAAATTTTCAATCGGATACCAATAAAAGATTTTATTAATAACTAATATATTCCATTATAACTTAGTTTTTTATTGTTTCATGCATATTAAATTTTAAGTATTAACTGTCTCAAGCGATATTTTTTCTCAACACCCTAAGACCCCTCAACTACCATCGGTGCTGACTCCGAAGCACGTTGACCGGCGAATCTCTGCGTCAGCTTCAGCGGTCCGATGCTCACGTACATAGTACGCTCCGCTCCGAGCTGCCTCGCTTCCTTGAACTTCTTGGTCCCCGTGCTTCTCGTCTCCTCCAAATAATTGTTTTGCTTTCGTTTTAAATGCCACTTCTCTATCGCGCCGTTCGGACTTTCAGTCCTTGGTAGTAAGGGGCTTCAATTTTTGCAATAAAAAAAGAGGCTGGGACAAAACCCCCTCTAAAATGGAAACAGCCCATGAAATTTTGGAATGAAATTTCATGGGCTGTTTTTCATTTTTTCAATAAAAAATAAGGACCTCTTCTGTTAAAATTAAGTTAGCACACAAAACCTAACAGAAAGAAGGGACCTTATGTTCAAATATTATAACATGAATCAATTAGTTTTGCCTCTAGATTTAGAAATAAAATTACAAGAAAATGATATTGCCTTCCACATTCACCATTTAGTTGAAAGTATTCCAGATGAAGCCTTCCAGCCGTTTCTTCGAAATACAGGTTGTCCTGCTTATCATCCACGCATGATGCTAAAAATTATTTTGTGTGCCTATTCGCAGTCTGTCTTTTCAGGTCGAAAAATTGAAGCGCTATTAAAGGACAGTATACGAATGATGTGGTTGGCACAAGGATATGAACCAAGTTATCGGACGATCAATCGTTTTCGTGTGCATCCGGAAGTAAAAGAATTAATTCGTCAATGTTTTGTCCAATTCCGTTGCCAACTGGTGGAAGAAAAGTTAATCGATCAAGAAGCCATTTTTATCGATGGTACGAAGATTGAAGCGAATGCCAATAAATTTACTTTCGTATGGAAGAAATCCATTGAAAAATACAACCAAAACTTAATTGAAAAGTCCAATCAGTTATACAACGAACTATTAGAAAAAGAAATCATCCCTGAAATGGAGCGGGAAAATGAGGGAGAACTGTCCGTTGAAGAACTCGCTCAAATGGTGCAACAAGTCGATGAAGTCATTAAGGAATATGACCAAAAGATAGAAACATCGCCCGATGCCACAGAACGAAAAGCATTAAGAAGCGAACGAAAATATCCAAAACAAGCGTACAAACAATTAATAGACTTCATTCTACGAAAACAAAAATACCAAAAAGACTTGGACATCTTGGGGGAACGGAACAGTTATTCCAAAACAGATCAAGATGCAACGTTCATGCGAATGAAAGACGACTATATGAAAAACGGTCAATTGAAAGCTGGATACAATGTACAAATCGCAACAGAAGGTCAATACGCACTAGCTTATAGCATCTTTCCAAATCCTACTGATACACGTACATTAATTCCGTTCTTGAATAAGATAGAAAAGGATTATTTTCCGTTGCCAAAGTATATTGTCGCAGATGCTGGTTATGGTAGTGAACAAAACTATGAAGACATCCTTTCGAATCGAAAATGTGAGGCACTCATTCCATATACCATGTATGAGAAAGAACAAAAGAAGAAATATAAACAAAATCCATTTCATCCAGACAATTGGATGTACGACGAAGAAAGTGATACCTACATTTGTCCAAATCAGCAGCGAGTAACCTTCCGTTATCGTTCTGTACGTACAGATAAGACCGGTTTCAAACGAGAATTGAAAATCTATGAATGTGAAAACTGTTCAGGATGTCCATTTCGTTCATCATGTACAAAAGCAAAGGAAGGCAATCACCGAAAGGTCATGGTGAATGAAAAATGGGAACAACAAAAAGAATATGTAAGAGCGAAGCTTTCAGAAGAAAAAGCTGGTTCTATTTTCCGTCAACGTAAAATAGACGTAGAACCAGTTTTTGGATTCTTGAAGGCTAATTTGCGTTTCACTCGATTTTCCGTTCGAGGAAAATCGAAAGTGGAAAATGAAATAGGCATTGCCTTAATGGCCGTGAATTTACGAAAATACACGGCCAACAAAGATCAACTAACCAAAAATAATGGGGATAAATGGAAAAAGGAGAATTTGAGTTGGCTCAAATTCTCCTTTTTCCTATCTAGAAGCTAGTTTTGTCCCAGCCTCTTTGCGAAGCGCTCGTCTATCTCTCACAAGGGGACCCCTTAACTACCATCGGCGCTAACTCCGAAGCACGTTGACCAGCGAATTTCTGTGTCAGCTTCGGCAGTCCGGTGCTCACGTACATAGTACGCTCCGCTCCGGACTGCCTCGCTTCCTTGAACTTCTTGGTCCCCGTGCTTCTCGTCTCCTTCAAATATTTATTTTACTTTTGTTTAGCATGTGGTTTCTGTATCGCGCCGTTCGGACTTTCAGTCCTTGGTAGTAAGGGGCTTCAATTTCTGCAATAAAAAAGCACCACTATTGTGGTGCCTTTTTGCGAAGCGACGTCCTACTCTCACAAGGGGAAGCCCCTTACTACCATCGGCGCTGAAGAGCTTAACTTCCGTGTTCGGTATGGGAACGGGTGTGACCTCTTCGCCATCGTCACTTCACTATATGAGAGGTTGTTCTCTCAAAACTGGATAACGACATTGAAATGATTGGTTAAGTCCTCGATCGATTAGTATCCGTCAGCTCCACACGTCACCGTGCTTCCACCTCGGACCTATCTACCTCATCGTCTTTGAGGGATCTTACTTGCTTATGCAATGGGAAATCTCATCTTGAGGGGGGCTTCATGCTTAGATGCTTTCAGCACTTATCCCGTCCACACATAGCTACCCAGCGGTGCCTTTGGCAAGACAACTGGTACACCAGCGGTGTGTCCATCCCGGTCCTCTCGTACTAAGGACAGCTCCTCTCAAATTTCCTACGCCCACGACGGATAGGGACCGAACTGTCTCACGACGTTCTGAACCCAGCTCGCGTACCGCTTTAATGGGCGAACAGCCCAACCCTTGGGACCGACTACAGCCCCAGGATGCGATGAGCCGACATCGAGGTGCCAAACCTCCCCGTCGATGTGGACTCTTGGGGGAGATAAGCCTGTTATCCCCGGGGTAGCTTTTATCCGTTGAGCGATGGCCCTTCCATGCGGAACCACCGGATCACTAAGCCCGTCTTTCGACCCTGCTCGACTTGTAGGTCTCGCAGTCAAGCTCCCTTATGCCTTTACACTCTGCGAATGATTTCCAACCATTCTGAGGGAACCTTTGGGCGCCTCCGTTACCTTTTAGGAGGCGACCGCCCCAGTCAAACTGTCCACCTGACACTGTCTCCCAAGCCGATCAGGCTTGCGGGTTAGAATTTCAGTACAACCAGGGTAGTATCCCAAGGGCGCCTCCAGGGAAGCTGGCGCTCCCCCTTCTACGGCTCCTACCTATCCTGTACAAGTTGCACCGAAATTCAATATCAGGTTACAGTAAAGCTCCACGGGGTCTTTCCGTCCTGTCGCGGGTAACCTGCATCTTCACAGGTACTATAATTTCACCGAGTCTCTCGTTGAGACAGTGCCCAGATCGTTACGCCTTTCGTGCGGGTCGGAACTTACCCGACAAGGAATTTCGCTACCTTAGGACCGTTATAGTTACGGCCGCCGTTTACTGGGGCTTCAATTCGGAGCTTCGCTTGCGCTAACTCCTCCTCTTAACCTTCCAGCACCGGGCAGGCGTCAGCCCCTATACTTCACCTTACGGTTTTGCAGAGACCTGTGTTTTTGCTAAACAGTCGCCTGGGCCTATTCACTGCGGCTCATCAGGGCTTGCACCCCAATGAGCACCCCTTCTCCCGAAGTTACGGGGTCATTTTGCCGAGTTCCTTAACGAGAGTTCTCTCGCTCACCTTAGGATTCTCTCCTCGACTACCTGTGTCGGTTTGCGGTACGGGCACCTCCCGCCTCGCTAGAGGCTTTTCTTGGCAGTGTGAAATCAGGAACTTCGCGCGTAACGCGCTCCCCATCACAGCTCAGCGTATTAGGAAGCGGATTTGCCTACTTCCACGCCTTGCTGCTTGGACACGCTCGACCAACGGCGTGCATTCCCTATCCTCCTGCGTCCCCCCATCACTCAAACGGCGGGGAGGTGGTACAGGAATATCAACCTGTTGTCCATCGTCTACGCCTTTCGGCCTCGACTTAGGTCCCGACTAACCCTGAGCGGACGAGCCTTCCTCAGGAAACCTTAGTCATTCGGTGGATGGGATTCTCACCCATCTTTCGCTACTCATACCGGCATTCTCACTTCTAAGCGCTCCACCAGTCCTTCCGGTCTGACTTCGACGCACTTAGAACGCTCTCCTACCACTCGTGCAACGCACGAATCCACAGCTTCGGTGAATCGTTTAGCCCCGATACATTTTCGGCGCAGCGTCACTCGACCAGTGAGCTATTACGCACTCTTTAAATGATGGCTGCTTCTAAGCCAACATCCTGGTTGTCTAAGCAACGCCACATCCTTTTCCACTTAACGATTACTTTGGGACCTTAGCTGGTGGTCTGGGCTGTTTCCCTTTTGACCACGGATCTTATCACTCGTAGTCTGACTCCCGTGTATAAATAGCTGGCATTCGGAGTTTGTCTGAATTCGGTAACCCGAGGTGGGCCCCTAGTCCAAACAGTGCTCTACCTCCAGTATTCTTCACACGAGGCTAGCCCTAAAGCTATTTCGGAGAGAACCAGCTATCTCCAAGTTCGATTGGAATTTCTCCGCTACCCACACCTCATCCCCGCACTTTTCAACGTGCGTGGGTTCGGGCCTCCAGTGAGTGTTACCTCACCTTCACCCTGGACATGGGTAGATCACCTGGTTTCGGGTCTACGACCACGTACTCAAAACGCCCTATTCAGACTCGCTTTCGCTGCGGCTCCGCATTTTCTGCTTAACCTTGCACGTAATCGTAACTCGCCGGTTCATTCTACAAAAGGCACGCCATCACCCGTTAACGGGCTCTGACTACTTGTAGGCACACGGTTTCAGGTTCTCTTTCACTCCCCTCCCGGGGTGCTTTTCACCTTTCCCTCACGGTACTGGTTCACTATCGGTCACTAGGGAGTATTTAGCCTTGGGAGATGGTCCTCCCGGATTCCGACGGAATTTCACGTGTTCCGCCGTACTCAGGATCCACTCAGGAGAGGATGGATTTTCGACTACAGGGCTTTTACCTTCTCTGGCCGTCCTTTCCAGAACGGTTCGTCTAACCCATCCTTTTGTAACTCCGTATAGAGTGTCCTACAACCCCAAGAGGCAAGCCTCTTGGTTTGGGCTGTTCCCGTTTCGCTCGCCGCTACTCAGGGAATCGATTTTTCTTTCTTCTCCTCCAGGTACTTAGATGTTTCAGTTCCCTGGGTGTGCCTTCTTAACGCTATGGATTCACGTTAAGATACTGTTCCATTACGAACAGTGGGTTCCCCCATTCGGAAATCTCCGGATCAAAGCTTACTTACAGCTCCCCGAAGCATATCGGTGTTAGTCCCGTCCTTCATCGGCTCCTAGTGCCAAGGCATCCACCGTGCGCCCTTAACAACTTAACCTTTTCGGTTTTCGATACGCTGCGCAATACTTCGTCAATTTCGCTCGTTCGAATCCTCATGTACGCATATAGTACACTCCGGTTCTCACTCGCTCATTTCCTTGTCTTGCTTACGTCTCGCAACCCTTATGGCTTTTAATCCACGTCGCATTTACGTCGTGTTAGCCTAGTTGTTTGCGCTTTACAGTAAATATCTTGCTTTCAATGTCGTTTATCCAGTTTTCAAAGAACAACACTATAACTTTGAAGGTCATAAACCTTCAAAACTGAACACAAAACGCTAATGCTTCCGTAAATATCCTTAGAAAGGAGGTGATCCAGCCGCACCTTCCGATACGGCTACCTTGTTACGACTTCACCCCAATCATCTGTCCCACCTTCGGCGGCTGGCTCCCGAAAGGGTTACCTCACCGACTTCGGGTGTTACAGACTCTCGTGGTGTGACGGGCGGTGTGTACAAGGCCCGGGAACGTATTCACCGCGGCATGCTGATCCGCGATTACTAGCGATTCCGGCTTCATGCAGGCGAGTTGCAGCCTGCAATCCGAACTGAGAACGGTTTTTTCGGATTGGCTCCGTCTCGCGACTTCGCGACCGTTTGTACCGTCCATTGTAGCACGTGTGTAGCCCAGGTCATAAGGGGCATGATGATTTGACGTCATCCCCACCTTCCTCCGTATTTGTACGGCAGTCTCCTTAGAGTGCCCAACTGAATGATGGCAACTAAGGACAAGGGTTGCGCTCGTTGCGGGACTTAACCCAACATCTCACGACACGAGCTGACGACAACCATGCACCACCTGTCACCGCTGTCCCCGAAGGGAAGGCTATGTCTCCATAGCGGTCAGCGGGATGTCAAGACCTGGTAAGGTTCTTCGCGTTGCTTCGAATTAAACCACATGCTCCACCGCTTGTGCGGGCCCCCGTCAATTCCTTTGAGTTTCAGTCTTGCGACCGTACTCCCCAGGCGGAGTGCTTAATGCGTTAGCTGCAGCACTAAGGGGTGGAAACCCCCTAACACTTAGCACTCATCGTTTACGGCGTGGACTACCAGGGTATCTAATCCTGTTTGCTCCCCACGCTTTCGCGCCTCAGCGTCAGTTACAGGCCAGGAAGCCGCCTTCGCCACTGGTGTTCCTCCATATCTCTACGCATTTCACCGCTACACATGGAATTCCGCTTCCCTCTCCTGCACTCAAGTCTCCCAGTTTCCAATGACCCTCCCCGGTTAAGCCGGGGGCTTTCACATCAGACTTAAGAGACCGCCTGCGCGCGCTTTACGCCCAATAATTCCGGACAACGCTTGCCACCTACGTATTACCGCGGCTGCTGGCACGTAGTTAGCCGTGGCTTTCTAGTAAGGTACCGTCAAGGTGCAGCCAGTTACTACTGCACTTGTTCTTCCCTTACAACAGAGCTTTACGATCCGAAGACCTTCTTCGCTCACGCGGCGTTGCTCCATCAGGCTTTCGCCCATTGTGGAAGATTCCCTACTGCTGCCTCCCGTAGGAGTCTGGGCCGTGTCTCAGTCCCAGTGTGGCCGATCACCCTCTCAGGTCGGCTACGCATCGTCGCCTTGGTAGGCCGTTACCCCACCAACAAGCTAATGCGCCGCGGGCCCATCCTATAGTGATAGCAGAACCATCTTTCAACATCAAAGCATGCACTTTGATGTGTTATCCGGTATTAGCACGCGTTTCCGCGAGTTATCCCAGTCTATAGGGCAGGTTACCCACGTGTTACTCACCCGTCCGCCGCTAACCTCATGAAAGCTAGGCTTTCAATTGGTTCGCTCGACTTGCATGTATTAGGCACGCCGCCAGCGTTCGTCCTGAGCCAGGATCAAACTCTCCATAAAAGAAAATTTGATTTGCTCAAAATTTAATGTCCGAATCTAGTTTGTTAACGAGGGTTAACAACTAGATAATTTATTGCATTAACGTTTTGTTGTTCAGTTTTCAAGGTTCATTTCGTCATTTTTTGACAACTTTTATATTATAACACAGTTCCCTTTTGTTATCAACTATATTTTTAATAGCTATTCATTCAGATAAGGGAAACTATCATTATTATGTTACAACTCATCATGTAAATCATTTATTGATATTTTTTAGTCGGATTAACGACTGGATTTATAATGTAACAAATTAATATAAATAATGCAACCCCAATTTCAAAAATTTTTTCATTGAATGTAAATAAAATATAGAATCATATTCTAATTTTACAAAGAATATTCTTCTCTCTTATATCTACTGTCTAGCTATTTACTCCATCAAAAATCCATAATTGTGTAATCTAACTGTAGTCCTTATTATCCTTAATGTTATCAATTCATTTTTTATACCTTCATTACAATCCTTTTGATTTTTCTTTAAATCGTGTATAACACTTGATCGTAACTCATTTCCTTCAAATTCTCTCTCTTATATTTAATTGTAGCAAACAAAGCCACAAAGTAATGGAAGTTTTCCATTCTTTTGTGGCTTTTATCAAATCAAATACATTATTACTCTTAAACTGCTACAGGCGCTTTGATGGTTGGATGTGGGTCATACCCTTCAATCGACAAGTCATCCAACTCGATATCAAATACCGATTTTTTCTCAGGATTAATTTTTAGCGTCGGGAGGGCTTTCGGTTCTCTAGAAAGCTGTTCCTTCACTTGTTCTATATGATTTAAATAAATATGTGTATCGCCAAAGCTATGAATAAACTCTCCTACTTCAAGTCCGCATTCATGAGCGATTAAATACGTCAACAATGCATAAGAAGCAATATTAAACGGCACACCTAAAAACACGTCTGCACTACGTTGATATAGTTGACATGATAATTTCCCTTCTGCCACATAAAATTGGAATAACGTATGGCAAGGTGGTAGCGCCATTTCATCCACTTCTGCTGGATTCCATGCAGAGACAATTAATCGGCGGGAATTTGGATTTCGCTTAATTTGCTCAATCACATTTTTTAATTGGTCAATCGTTTCACCGTTGTCACTAGGCCAACTTCTCCATTGTTTTCCATATACCGGACCTAACTCACCATATTTTTTTGAAAATTCATCATCCGTTAGTACTTTTTCATGGAAGATTTTCATTTGCTCATCTAACACTTTTGCAAACTCTTCATCCTTTGCTGCACGTAATCCGAAGTCGGTCATATCCGGTCCATTATACTCACTTGATTCAACCCACTTTTTAAACGCCCATTCATCCCAAATGTGGTTATTATGCTCGAGTAAATACCGAATATTTGTATCACCTTTAATAAACCATAACAATTCGCTAGCAATCAGTTTAAAAGGTACGCGCTTCGTAGTTAATAATGGAAAACCTTTGCTTAAATCAAAGCGCATTTGATAACCAAAAATGCTGATTGTTCCTGTCCCTGTTCGATCTTCTTTTTTCACTCCCGTATCTAAGATATGTTGCAATAAATCTAAATACGCATACTCAGGATGGCGCATATCAATACACTCCCGTCTATGAAAATTCTAGTTCGTAATCATTTTTCCAAACTTACAGCAATTTATGAAATAATATTGCGTCATCGAAAAAAGAACTTTTCTTATCATATCATAAAAGAAAAGAGATTGGTTTCAAATGAAAAATGAATGGATTTGTAAAATGTTGCATATAATTACTTTCTAAACATATCTTCAATCGGAGGGATTATAATGGATGCAGATTTTTTAATTGGTATCGGACTTATTTTATATACAATATACTTAACAACCCTTTGCTTTACAAATTAACAATAAAAAAACGAAAAGCTGATTCAATGAACTCGAATCAGCTTCTCCATTTGTCTTTTACCAAATGTCCTCATTGGAACTATTTCATTTTATCATTCCCATACTTGATAACAATATTTTTGCATCGCTATTCAAATTTTTTAGTGTATTTTCCCTTAATAATAATTGTTCTTTTTCTCTTAAAAATATCTTTAATCCGCTAATATCGAATCGACTTGCATAAGTATTAATGACAGTAATGGCATGTAATTCTTCTTTTGTTAACGTTTGTTCCACCGATTCAAATTTCTGCTGAACAAATAAAAGAATTTCCCGAGCATTACTGTTAAGCAAATGTCTATTTTCATAAACAGTATCAAAGTTTTCCTCTATGTATCTACGAGCTGTACCATAATCTAATGCATCAACAGCGCCATTTATCCTAATAATCAAGTTGCTCAACAACACTACTAAAGACCTCCTTGGCATAAAAGTATATCGGTATAATAGTAGTATTGTTTAGCCTATTTTTTAAGAAATTGGATATAAAATGAAAAAAAGATATATTTGACAATATATCCCCAATTTTTGAAAATAAAAAAATACCACCCATTTTTAGGTGATATTGGATATTAAGAAAGCCATTTAGGTGGAGTATTTTTAGAATAGTAAATATCCCCAATCGTATGATGGGATGCAAAATGATCCTCGTGAGTATGATAATGGAAGTTGTAATAATATCCTTCTTGAGGACGCTTTTCCGTACGAACATGGAATCGAAGTAAGTCTTTTCCGCTTATACCATCCGTAATATGAAATATTTTTTCAGAATAATTTCCGCCCGGTTTTTCAGAAATTGTTAAATAACGTTTTGATTCATCATCCAAATTTGATAAGGTAGTAGAAATAATTCTTTCTATATTTGGGAAAATCTGTTGTTCGAATTCATCTTCAATCACCGGCGTAATTTTTGAACCAAATTTTATGTATGATTGTTCACGTGCAAGTTGAATAATTGAATCAATTGGATCAATTGATTCAATCGACTCGTTACTTTCTTCTATATAAGATTCTTCAATACTTTCATTTGCTTCTTCAACATTTTTATAATCGGAACTTGGCGTTCGATTCGAGTCTTGTCCATTTTCTAATACATCCCAAATGGAATGATCAGGCGTAATGAACCCTAATGTTAATAAGGCAACGGTAAATACGAGTGCTTTTTGCCACCACTTTTTCAAGGACCTCACCAGCTTTCTATACAAATCTACTATCATTATTTACGATTTTCTATGAAAAAGGTTTCCTTATTTAAGTTTTCATAGTAAAATTACTAGGGAATTGACCATTGTTTTCTATTAAGGAGGGATAAGGAATGGCCTCAATTACTATTGCCATTGGTCTTGTTCTTTATTTAGGATACTTAACTTCATTCTGCTTTTCTAAATAAGTCATGAAAAAAGCTGCGTCTCGTGGCTTTTTTTGTTTATAGGAGGAGCACTGCTATGAATCTTTGATAGAGTAGCAGTGCAGTTACACTTAAATTCTCAGCAACTCTGCGATATTCTCAACTAGTTCCAACACAAGTTGTTTTGCATCTTTCATTGATTCTTCTATCGAACTCGGTCCTTTACATATTGAGAAAGCCGCGGATAATCCTAATTCTCTTATTTCATTTCTCGATAATTCAATATTGCCGCAAACCGCCACAACCGGGATATGATGCTGATTGGCAAGTTCACAAATTCCTTTGATTACTTTTCCATTAAGGGTTTGATGATCTAGTTTCCCCTCCCCTGTTATAACGAAATCCACCGTAGGAAGCAACTGATCTAATTGTAAATATTCTATTAATATGTCAATGCCTTGTCTAATTTGCGTTTTAAAAAGTGCCAAAAAGGATGCAGTAATTCCCCCAGCAGCACCAACGCCTTCGCGACTTACAATCTCCTTACGAAATTCTTTTTCTAATACTTTTCCATAATGTTCAAGGATTCCATCAATTTCGTTTAAACGCTCTTTGGCAATGCCTTTTTGCGGTCCGAATACGAAAGTCGCCCCCTGCTCTCCACAAAGAGGATTATTTACATCCGTCGCCAAAATAAATTCACATTCAAATAGCCTCGGATCAACCTTTTGTAAATCAAGTGAAGCAATTTTTTGGATATCCGTTAATGATTCAATTTCTACAGGTTTATTGTGAACATCTCTGAACGACACGCCCAATTCCAAAAGCATCCCAACACCCGCATCATTCGTAGCACTACCGCCAAGGCCGATAATAAAGGTACGACAGCCTTTATCTAAACCATATAAAATAAAATTTCCTACCCCGTAGCTAAATGATTGATAGGGATTTCGTTCATCCTCCGATACATGTGTTAACCCTGTACTTTTTGCCATCTCGATAAACGCCGTTCGTTTTTGTAAGTCAAACGCCATTTTTCCTTGAATCGTTCTCCCCAACGGATCTTTGACGTTTACCAACTCCACTTGGAATGGATGCACAGAACAGATGCTTTCTAAAAAACCTTCTCCTCCATCAGAAATCGGAACTTCGATTACTTCTGCATCCATGACCTTGTTCATCCCATGGCGAATTGTTTGGCACAATTCAATTGATGAAAGAGAGCCTTTAAAGGAATCCGGTGCAACTAAAACTCTCATATTTTCAAACCTTTCGTCACAGGCGTAATCGGTTCTTTACCCGATAACACATTGGCAATATTGTTCGCAGCGAGTTCCGCCATTTTTGTTCTCGTTTCATATGTAGCACTGCCAATATGAGGAAGCAAGATGACATTATCTAACGCCAACAACCCTTCCACAATTTTCGGTTCATGTTCGTACACATCGAGTGCCGCCCCAGCAATTTTTCCTTCTTTTAAATGTTCATATAACGCTTGTTCATCAATTAATGGCCCACGGGATGTATTAATTAAATAAGCATCTTTTTTCATGAGATGTAATTCTTCTCGCCCAATCAAATGATAAGATTCTTCATTTAATGGTGCATGGATTGTGATATAATCGCACTCTTTTAACAACGTTTCCAAATCGACATATCGTGCATTGTATTCTTGTTCCTTTTCTTTCGGCAACGGATTTCGATTATAATAGTAAACCTTCATATTGAACCCTTTTGCTCTTTGACATACAGCTGACCCAATTCTCCCCATCCCTATGATGCCTAATTTCTTTCCATATACCATATTGCCGATAAATAAATGCGGAAGCCAGCCGGTAAACTTCCCTTCCCGAACGAAATGATCGGCTTCAACAATTCTTCTTGCCATTCCAAGAATCAGTGCCCATGTAAGGTCTGCCGTTGCATCATTTAGAACATCTGGCGTGTTTGTTACGACGATGCCACGTTTTTCCGCAGAAGCAATATCGATATTGTTATAGCCAACACCGCAATTGCCGATAACTTTTAACTTTGATGCTTGTTGTAAAATGTCATCTGTAATGAAATTGTTGACCATCGAAAGCACGGCATCTTGATCTTTTATTTTTTCGAGTAACGCTGGCCCATTCAACGTTTCTTCCTTTTCCCAAACTTCCACTTCACCCACAGATTTTAATATGTTTAATGCTGAATCACTAATTTTACTCGTCACAAAAATCTTAAACATTTCTACCACTCCTCTTCTACATACATATTCTCGGTTTTTTTTAATAATCCTTCTGTCGAAACTTTTTCGAAAAGGAACTCGTATAAATAGGAAACAGCTACAAATAATGCATGGTAAAAACGAATAGGAGAATGAATATTGGAAACAAAGGAGCAATTATTGGCCTATTTACAAGAGATTGAAGCATGGGAAAAGGAACAAAAAGATTTATTTTTTTGGGAAAAAATCGGTAGAATCCCCTTTAAAATTTTAGATAAATTGACACCAAAATGGATTCAAAAAAAAGTTGCTGAATTAGTGGATGAATTAGGAAGCTACATTCAAACAGGCGGAAAATATTTAGTCAGTGAACAAGCTATCATTAAAAGAATCAATCAACATTCCTCTGTTAAAAATATCCACTCGATAGAAGAGATTCGAAATTTGCCGATTGAAGAGATGAAAAAGATTTCCGAGCAGCTTTCGAAAAAACGCGCAGCAATTGCAACGGTGCAAGGAGCTTCAACGGGAGTAGGCGGATTATTTACTCTTGTAGTCGATATTCCTGTGATATTGGGAATTTCCTTGAAAACCCTTCAGGAAATTGCCATAATTTATGGATATGATCCAAATGATAAAATAGAACGCATATTTATCGTGAAATGTTTGCAATTTGCAAATGCAGATATTGTTGGAAAGGAAGCCATCTTAAAAGAATTGTCGGAAATGGATAAACAATCCTCTACGGATGTAATCCAGCAATTAAAAGGATGGCAAGAAGTGTTTTATACGTTCCGTGATCAATTTGGTTGGAAAAAATTCTTCCAAGCGATACCGATTGCCGGCATACTATTCGGAGCTTTCGCCAATAAAGGTATGATTGAAAACATCGCAGAAACTGGCAACATGCTTTATCGGAAAAGAAGAGTGAAGGAAAGATTAAAAGAATTGTCTGTTGGAGGGTTTCGATGAATTTTTTCATAACGCACCGATTTGGATCTAGCGAAAATAAAAGCGCGTTGGCGACATCATGTTTCGATGAATTCTTCATTACGCATCGATTAGGGGGAAATCATGAAGAAAAATATAATATTTACAATAAAAGTTGCTGAATTGTACTATGAACAACTACAAAGAGAGATTCAATCCAGTGGGTTAACAGTAGAAGAATGGTTTAAGCAAAAAATAGAACAATTACAAAAAGACACTCGATCACAATAATGGGCGAGTGTCTTTTTATATGGAAAATGAATGAAAATACGCTTAGTAAATGTGTAAAAGTAGATTGGAAACATCTATTTGGAGCATGGTGAATATTTGATCAATACAAGTTATACTGCTCCATTCGCACGAGAAAGCTTGTTCCTATACGCACGAGTGAGGGCTTCTTCTGCACATGTTGGGATGCTATATATACGAGGGAGTACTTTATCTGCACTAGTTGAGATTCCATACGCACGAGTGAATACTTTATCTACACAAGTTGGTCTCCCATACGCACAAGCGAACACTTTATCTGCACTAGTTAATTTCTCATACGCACGAGTGAATACTTTATCTACACAAGTTGGTCTCCCATACGCACAAGCGAACACTTTATCTGCACTAGTTAATTTCTCATACGCACGAGTGAATACTTTATCTACACAAGATGAAATCCCATACGCACAAGCGGCTACTTCATCTACACAAGTTAAGATACCATACGCACAAGCGAACACTTTATCTGCACTAGTTAATTTCTCATACGCACGAGTGAATACTTTATCTACACAAGTTGGTCTCCCATACGCACAAGCGAACACTTTATCTGCACTAGTTAATTTCTCATACGCACGAGTGAATACTTTATCTACACAAGATGAAATCCCATACGCACAAGCGGCTACTTCATCTACACAAGTTAAGATACCATACGCACAAGCGAACACTTTATCTGCACTAGTTAGTATCCCATACGCACGAGTGAATACTTTATCTACACAAGATGAAATATCATTCGCACAAGTGAATACTTTATCTGCACTAGTTAATTTCTCATACGCACGAGTGAACACTTTATCTACACAAGTTGATTTCCCATTCGCACAAGCGACTACTTTATCTACACAAGTTGATTTCCCATTCGCACAAGCGACTACTTCAATCATAATATTTACTACTCCCCATCCGCACCTACACAAAAAAGAGCGAACTTGCCATATTCGCTCTTTTTATACTTTATATGCTTGCTGTAATCAGCAATTAATTTTTTTCTAATACCCCGTAGTGGAATTTCGATGTCAAGCGCACTTTTCGCTCAAAACCCAAGTCTTCAAAATGAGTTGAACGAAAATGAGCTTTTAACACCACCCGCTTTTTCGCCACACGATACGCTTCCTTTACCCATTCTTCCGTTAATGGATGATGGCTGCCGACTTCTCTTAGCGATTCAAAGTTATTTGATTCTTCAATAGTTTCCTCAAACATCGGATCAAGATATACAACATCAAAGGAACTATCTGGCTGCTTCTTTAAAAATTCAACTGCCTCAGCATGAATAACCTGAATCCGCTCCATCGCTTGTTTTAGCACTGGGTCTGTCGTTTCATATTCTTTTAATCCTCTCCGGACAAGATAAGAAATGATAGGATCTACTTCCACACCTACCACTTTTCCACTTTCGCCAACAGCAAAAGAAGCAATAATCGCATCTGAACCAATTCCTAAGGTACAGTCAAGAAATGAATCGCCAGGTTGCAGCCCACAAGACTCAATGAACGGCTCCGTTTCCCCTCTCTCTAACCGCTTCAAACGAAAAGCAGCCGTATCAGGATGAAAAAAGAAAGGCGTTGAAGAGCCTTTCGCATAATACTCGAACCGATTTTTCCCGGCAACAATCACATTGGCTTGATAAAGATTGCCGATTTTCGCAACAGAACGTTTCTTTCGCGGAACATAACGAACATGAAGTTCTTCGCTAATTTGTTTTGCCAACTGAAAAGACTCTTCATCTGGCCTACCTGCCGTCGTCACAATTACTTTCCGCATGCTTGTTTTAACACGCCCGTAATATGGTCACGGATTTGTTCCACTGAAAAACCTTCAATTTGTTCTCTTGGAATAAAGTATTCCAATTGTCCATCACGTAAAATAGCAATGGATGGGGAACTTGGCGGAATATCTTCAAAGTATGCACGCATTGCCGCTGTTGCTTCGCGGTCTTGTCCAGCAAATACCGTCACTAAGTGATCTGGTTTGATTTCTTTAATTGCTTCTCTTACTGCTGGACGTGCACTTCCAGCCGCACAACCACATACGGAGTTAATCACAACAAGCGATACCCCTTTCGCTGTTGCCATAAATTCATTGACTTCATCTGCTGTTGTTAATTCTTTAAATCCAACGTCCACCAATTCTTGACGCATTGGCTTCACGATGGCTTGCATATATTCTTCGTAAGCGTTCATCGTTTCGCACCCTTTCATATTTTTTCGCAAAACTTATTATATCAAGGTTTTGCATAGTTTGACAGAAAGTTGCTTTTATATTTTTTTTAATTATTGAAACCTACCTTTTGAGAGAATAACACACGGAAATCAGGAAAGGACAATCAATTGCTTTTAATTAAAGGTTGTCCTCTAGATTAGTGTTAGAACATAATTCTTCCTTTTCTAAGTAGCCATTCACTGTAAAAAAATAGATGAACATAGGTGTTTCACCTGTTCACCCACCATTTTTTCATATAAAGTGTATTTATCAAAGCTTCATCGCTCTACTTTTTATTCCTTCTTTGCTGAATCGTAATATATAAACCGAGTAATCGATCAGCTGTCATTTTTTTATTTCGAAGGTCATCTAAGTGATACGATTGAATGAGTCCTTCTTTAACTGCTTGTTCCAGCATTTGTTCAGCTGCTGAATACATCGTCGGTGATTTTGGATCCCACACGCCTGCTTCCCCCTTTTCAATATCTTTTTCATCGATAATGAGCTGCACTTTTAACTTGCTCGTTGTTGGCACAATCACCGTACCTTCTAATTTATAACCCTTTGGCATCGTCCAAGATGGAGTTACTTCAAAATGAGGACGATCGACACTGCCGACCCAATCTCCACCCCAAGTAATGCCCAGTTTACGAGCAATGGCGCCAACTTTATTCAACGTAGTCACATCGTAAAGATCTTTAGGTGGTGCTACTGCGATATCCCACGCTAAGCGGCTTGTGTGTCTGCTGTTTAAGGTCCATGTGATTATTGAGCCTGGACGACTGCGACCTTGCTGATATAAATAATTTTGTCGTTCCTGCGTTCGGTAAGTTTCTGTAATAAAAATATCTCGAATCCCCGCTTTATAGCATTCTTGAAACAGCAACTTGCAAGCAGTTTGTGCTACGGGCAATAGTTGAGACAAATCACGAATCACTGTTGTTACACTCATGTAATTCACCACCCTTCTGACTTATATATATCCAAAACTCTCTAAAAAGTGCCGGCAAGTTTAAAATTTATAGTTTTTTATTGCGATCGATATTAATTATTTATAAATAAAAAATAGAGCTGCTCCTTAGCATATCCATTACAAAGAGCAGCTCTTCTCCTATTTATCTGCAATTGAGTTTATAAGTTTTCATTTAAATTTGATAGACACTTTTTACCCTCTTAATCTTATAAAGTTATGGAAGATCTATATGTATGCCCTACTCAATCTTCATTTTTGCCATAGTATAAATATATACTAGTTATATTGGAAATGGGGGATATCAAATGTTCCAACGTCGTAGATCGCCATTCGGTTTCTGCTATCCTGGTTATCGTTACTGCGGACCGGGTTGTTCTGGACCGGGTGCACCAACAAATCCCGTCGACTTTTGTTGTTTACAACACGATATTTGTTACGCAATGTACGGACCATGCCGCTATTGTGATGATTTGTTTCAACAATGTTTAGCACCTTATAAACATCCTTACTACGGCAGAATGGCACGGGATGCAAGACTATTCTCTAACGTCATGAAAATTCGTAACTTCTTTTTCTAGTAAGGGCTAAAGGACGTTTTTTATATGCTGTTTACGTTTAAATACTGAAAAAGTTTAGGAACACGCAATATTAAAAAACAGCCTTTTTATAAAAAGCGTCTTTTTTTATGTCTACAATCGCCTCTTTCAATTTAATGAAAAAGCGTACCTTTAATCAGTACGCTAATTATGCAAAGTTATTTACAATCGCCTGACAAATGCGCTGCGCTGCATTGCCATCTCCAAATACTTGAGGTTGTGCATGATTCAAGCAGTCTAATTTTCTGGACGCCTTTTCCATTATCGAATGAACATTGATTGGACATAAACAATTCCAACCATTTTCTAACGTTTCAATCCACTCTGTTTGATCCCTTAGCGTCGTGCAAGGCGTTTTTAAAAGATAGGCTTCCTTTTGAAGACCGCCCGAATCCGTCACCACCATATAAGCATTTTTTGTTAAATAAAGCATTAACAAATATCCTACTGGTTGAATAATTGTTACGTTTCGAAACGAAATATTTAATTTTTCCACCAATTTTTGCGTTCTTGGATGCAGCGGTATGAGTACTGGTTTATCCAACCTTTCTAAAGCAGTGAAAATCGTTTGTAATTTCATTAAATCATCTGTGTTTTCTGCGCGGTGAATCGTAGCAAGATAATATTCTTTTTCTTTCAAAAGCGGAATATGTGGATTTTCAGCTTTCAATGTTTCTAACCATTTACTGTTTGAATAGCGTTTATTTGATATATTCATAAATCGATTAACAGCATCGACCATAATATCGCCTGTTAAAAGAACCCCGTCTGTTATCCCTTCCTTTTTCAAATTTTCCACAGCTGTTTTCGTAGGACATAACAATAAATCCGATAGATGGTCGGTCAATACTCGATTTTGTTCTTCTGGCATTCGTTTATTATAACTGCGCAGTCCCGCCTCAACATGAAAGACCGGGATATGCAATTTGCTGGCAGCTAATGCTCCTGCCAATGTCGAATTGGTGTCTCCATATACAAGCACTCCATCAGGCTTCTCTTTCAACAGTATCTGTTCAATCTTTTCAAGCATTCTCCCCGTCTGTAAACCATGACTTCCAGAACCAACTCCTAAATAATAATCGGGTTTTGGAATGGAGAGCTCTTGAAAAAAGATATCAGACATATTTTGATCATAATGTTGTCCCGTATGAATCATAATTTCATGATGCTGCTTTCGAAACACATCCGAAAAAGGGGCAGCTTTAATAAATTGCGGCCGTGCACCAACGATTGTAATCAGCTTCAACTCACATCCCCCTTTCATAAAAAGTTCGTAATCTATTTTATGTCTAGTGATAAACATTGTTACTGTCTATTAATTTATAAAAAAATAGGAATATGTATCGGTTCATTTGAGAGATTTTGCATAGCATATACCAGTAAACCGAATCCATATTGGAGGAATGCTAAATGAAAGTTTGCAAGTTAATTCGAAAGCATTCTTTTAAAGATGTCCGTGTTTTTGAAAAAGAAGCTATTAGCTTAAAAAAATTAGGTTATGACGTAACCATTGTAGCTGGAAAAACAAGAGGAGTTGTTTTTGGACCAAATCGAAGTTCGATAAAAGACCCAGCTTTTAAAAAGGATTCATTCGAATATAAAGGGATTAAGTTTTTAACGTATGATATAGTGGAAATTACTTATACGCATATCAACAAAATGATTAAAGCTTTAGAAACGAATACACAAAATTATTTTCCTGATAAATTATATGAAAAGGCTTTGTCTACAAATGCTGATATCTACCATGCCCACGAATTGCATACGTTGTATGAAGCTGTACAAATCAAAAGAACGCTTAGAAAAAAAGGAAAAAATGTCAAGGTCATCTTTGATGCACATGAATTAGAAGCAAATAGCAAATTCTTGACATTATTGATGAAAGAAGTCGATCATCTCATTACTGTATCGGATTCAATTAAAGAAATTTATCAAAAGAGATACCCAAATGTACCTATTACAGTGATTTATAATACGCCTTCCTATCAAGAAGAGTTGCAGAAGGATAAAACATATAAAAACTCTTTTGTCATTGCCTTTGAAGGAGTCGTAACGTACCAAAAAGGAGATCCTAGAAAAATCATCGAAATTGCGAATCTTTGCAACAAGTCAATGAAAAATTTCAGTTTTGAAATTTTCGGAAGAATTCATCCTACTATGAAGGAAAGGAATCTCATTTCCCAACATCCTTCCATCAACTGTAAATGGATTGACTATCACAACCTACCTACTGAATTAAACAAGGTGCATGTGGGCTATATTTATTTCGATACAAGCAATGCGAATCGGAAATATGCGATGCCGAATAAGTTTTTCAGTTATTTGAATAACGGGATTCCTGTCGTAGTGAATCAATCCATTGACATGAAAAGATTTATCGAAAAATATCAATGTGGAATTGTGATAGATAAAGTAAATCCAACGGCAGAAGATTACTATAATCAGTTTTACCGATTATATCAAAATCGAAAATTACTGAGCCAAATGGGCCAAAACGCAAGAAAAGCAATGAAAGACATTTGTTGGGAAAAGATGGAGGAACGGTTGTCTGAAATTTATAAAAGTCTACAAACAATCGAGTAGGAGGGAGCGATTAACTCCCGTCCTCTCACACCACCGTACGTACGGTTCCGTATACGGCGGTTCAATTAAGATGATTGACGCAAGTCTTTATAACTTCCGTGAATAGCTGTTCTCTTTATGCCAGTGGTCACTCCACCCTCCAAGAGGTCTCCCACGGGATTCACCGCTTCCTTCCTCAAGTGAGGTACTACGTTTTCTGTGTTCATCATGACTCACTGAATGCCAAGGGCTATTCTCTCTTAATTGTTCGGTCCTTCTTAGTAGTTCTAAACCAACTAATACTATGACCTCTGCTGACTTCTGACGGTTCAGCTACTTATCACTAAGTAGGTTATGAAGCGTACTTCACATATCCGCCAGACCTCCCCGGGTAAGAATGTAATCTTTCCTTCCATCTATCTGCTTCATTTACTCTGTACCACCTTTGGCAGAAAGGACTTTGTTTTGTTTAGCAAACTCATCCAATGATACCTAGCCTTATATGAAGTTCGTGTTCCTCAGACCGGAAGTTTGCCGCTCGCTTCCTTCAGATTCCGCGTCACCACGGACACCCTTGCGTTAAGCTAACTGTTACTTCTGCCTTCACAGTTCGGGACTTACACCCTATAGATTACACCCATGCCAGGCGCACTAAAAAAAACGCTCATCTTCACCTACTGAGCGTTTTCCTCCTTCTACACCCACTCCACATCTTGAAAACTTTAAGACTCTTCTATCTCCGTCCCTTTTTTAAATTCCACCAATCTCGCAAAGGCGCGCCAGTAATGGTAGACGAGACGGTCAATCCACAGAAGCGCCTGAACGTTGGACATGGCCACTTCCAATTTTGTTTCTCTTACCGCCGTTCGCTCATAATATTTTCTTCTGCGCACTCGTCTTTCTTCTGCAATTTTGTGGGCGGTTTTCTCCAACTCTTGCTCCATTTCCAACAACTTTTCTTCGCTGTCAAAACTTTGATTGATTTGTTCTAACGTTTTATGCCACCATTTCATCAATTTCTCTTGATGAAAAACTCCTTCTACCTTTTGTTGTTCTCGCAATACGCGAATTAATCGGCTGATATGGTCCAACACATGCAATATGGCAACATGTTGATTACGAAGTTTCGTTGAATCCGATTGCACGTCATTGAGGAATTTGCGGAGTAACACAATGGCTTCCTCTACTTCCTGCACTTTTTTTTCGTAGCTAGCCGTTCCCTTTTTCGCTTCAATTAATTCTAACATTGCATCCGTTAAATGTTTCATCATTTGCAATAATGTTTGATAAGCAACTTCTAAGGCAGCGGATGGAATGGATACCAATTGATCGTCGAGATTTCGAGTCAACGCATTCGCTTTTTCTGGCAACATTTTCGTTAAGAGCTTTGAAAACTGCTTTGTAAATGGAACGAAAATGATGGCACCAAATACACTAAACAGCGTATGGAATAATGCAAGCCCCACGGTTTCATCAAAACTACCGGTAAATGCAACAGTCAAAAACTCCACAAATTGTAAAATGTAGCGAATGAAAATGGTCACAATGAAAGCGGTCACAACATTAAACAACAAATGGGTTGCCGCTGTGCGTTTTGCTGCGATGGATGATCCAATCGAAGCCACAATAGCTGTTGCAGTCGTTCCGATATTTTGACCAACGACTAAAAAAGCAGCCTGTTCAAAATCAATCGCTCCAGCAAATAATGCAGTAAGCGTCGTTGCCATCGCTGCACTAGATGCTTGCATAATAATGGTCATAATAATGCCAATTCCAATTAATAACAAAATGGACAGAAAGGATTCAGTATCCAATGACTCAAAGCGAATCCAATGTTGGGCCGTTTCCATCCCTTTTTGGAGCAAATCGATTCCTAGAAATAGAAGGCCGAAACCGGTCAACACGCCTCCATATTTCTTGATGTCGCTTGGAGCCACATATTGTACAAATACCCCTAAACCAATCATCGGCAATGACATGGCTTGCAGGCTGATCTTAAACCCTAAAAGGGAAATAATCCACCCTGTACTTGTACTTCCAATATTGGCGCCAATGATAATACCAATCGACTGAAAAAAAGAAATAAGTCCTGCACTGACAAAACCAACTGTTAAAATCGTTGTTGCGGTTGAAGATTGAACGAGCACAGTCATAAAAAATCCTGTTAATAAGGATGTAAACGTTCCTTTTGTGAAAGTATGTAACCATTTTCTCAACGTTTCGCCCGCAATCTCTTTCAACCCGTTTGTCAACATCGACATTCCTAATAAAAAAATGCCGATTCCACCTATTGCATTAATCATCAAGCCACCTCCTTCACTAGAAAGGGCAATTCACTGGAATATTATTATTTTACAAAAAAAACAAAATTGCGTTCCTAGAAGAACGCAAAATTAGACGAAAGAATCAATAAAAATTCGACCATCTGATATGGGCAAGACGCAGTATTCATTTTGAAATTATATTTCACAAAATATTATTTCTATTCTGCATCAATGACAAATTGTTTCATTGACTCTCTCGAATCTTCCTCTTTTAAATAAATCACTAGTTCTTGGCGATATTCATTTCCCTCTAAATAGTGGTCAAGGGTATGAAAATCATATTTATAACTGCCAAAAGGAAACGTTACATATTCTCCCTTCACCGCCGCAAGTAAACCTGCAACATCGTGGGAGACCATTTGTAATAATTCTTGACCTGTAGATGTTAATACAAATATTACATTCATCTTCTTTCACCTTTTCATGAAAAAACGTTGCCTTATAAGCAACGTTTTCTTAGTCTATTTATGTAAGGATATTTTACCATATGTATTAAGCATTGAACACTGTTGTGTCTTCTTTCTGCTTTGCAATTTTTCCCCAAGGAGTTCCGAGTTTTAATAATACCCAGCGATCTAAACCATACCAACCTGCTACTTTCCAAGCTAACATTAAGAGAATGCTGAGTAATAATAGACGTGGATTTGAACTTAACGTGCCAGCAAATAAGAAGGCAATATTCATCATCGATCCGAAAAAGGCTGCAATGGCTGTGAACAATCCTATTATTAATCCAATCCCAACAAGCACTTCCCCAAACGCAACTAAATAGCTAAAGATTGTCGCATTCGGCAAACAAATATGTTCTAAAAAGGCTGCATACCATCCCATTACATCATTCGTCGTGGATGCTTTTTCGATGGCACCTTGTAAATATCCGCTGACTGCCGCTCCCGCATTCTTACCAGTCCAAGCATCATCAAATACTTTATGAATTCCTGACTGGAGCCAAATCCATCCTACATAAATGCGGACAACTAGCCAAATGGCCGCGGAACGAGTGTCATTAAATAAAAATCGAGTCACTGAATTTTCCGGATAGAAAATCAATTCCTTTTTTTCCATTGTTTCACTCCTTTCACACTTATTATATAGTGTTTTATTACTCCGAACTATCTTTTTTTCTATATACAAATACTTTTTATAATGAAAATTCATGAATTTGAAAAAATTATAAATACAAAAAAAAAGATGCAACAGGTTGTCTGCTGCATCTTCATTATATTAAATCGTTACAGGTGCAAAAAACTCCTCATACAATGCGCGTAAGCATTGGTCTTCATATGGCTGCAATACACCAAATACGAGGCTAACTTCTGATGACCCTTGATTAATCATCTCGATATTTGCTCCAGTTCTAGAAATAGCTGAAGCTGCACGGGCTGCTAATCCTGTATTATTGCGCATACCTTCGCCTACAATGACAATCATGGAAAATCCGTGACGGAAATAAACATCATCTGCGTGAAGTTCTTCTTTCACTCGTTTAACAATGCGTTCTTCTTTTTCAGGATTTAATTGGTTGGAACGAATGATAATTGAAATATCATCCACTCCAGATGGCGTATGATCGTAAGAAATGTTTTCTTCCTCAATGATTTGTAATAGTTTTCTGCCAAATCCAATTTCTCGATTCATTAAATATTTAGAGACGTACAAAGTCGAGAAACCGTGATCTGCCGCTATCCCAATGACCGGTCGACCATTAGGCTTGCGGGATGGAACAATGCGTGTACCAGGAGCAGAAGGATTATTTGTGTTTTTAATATTCACAGGAATCCCTAGTTTGAATACAGGAATTAAAGCTTCATCATGGAATACTGAAAATCCTGCATAAGAAAGCTCTCTCATTTCACGGAATGTAATTTCTTCAATACCGATAGGATCGTTTACCACTTTCGGATTTGCAGAAAAAACGCAATCAACATCTGTGAAGTTTTCATACAGCTCTGCTTTGACAGCCGCCGCTAAGATGGAACCTGTAATATCGGAACCACCGCGATCAAATGTACGCAATACACCATCTTTTGTATATCCGAAGAATCCAGGGAAGACAATGATTTCCTCACTCTTGCCCAGATTTTTTAAGTTTTCATAAGTCTCTGGTAAGGCAACTGTTCTTTCAGGAGGGTCGTTTACAATTAACCCCTCTTTTGGGCTAACATATTTCGCCTTCATGCCAATAGAGTTGAAATATGCCGCGACTAATTTCGCGTTATTGTCTTCTCCACTTGCTTTTAAATTATCAATGAATAACTCTTTTTCTAATTTTAATGCAATGCGTTCGCGTAAATCTTTCTCTATTACTTCGCAAATTTTTCCGTCTAAACCTAGACCTTGGGCAATTTCAATATATCGATTTAACACATTTTGCAGCTTCTCTTCAACTTGATCATTCCGAAGAGCTGATTCTGCTAAATCGATTAACAAATCCGTCACTTTAATATCATCACCAAAGCGTTTCCCTGGAGCAGATACCGTCACGATTCTTCTTTTTGGATTAGCCTTCACAATATTTGCCACTTTTTTGATTTGTTCTGCACTTGCAACAGAAGTACCACCAAATTTACATACTATCATTTTTTTCATCAAATCCTTACTATCCAGAATTGTATTTTCCATAAAAACATTTGACTTTCCTCAGTGTACAAATTTTATAAAAAATCGTCAAGACCAATTAAATAAAAAGATAAAATATTTGCAAAATTTAATCCGATTATATTAATTCGTCCTAGTATATGTAGAAATTCACTACAAAACTGCATAGTTGCCTAACATAAAAAACTTCAATTTTTTTTAAAAGAAAACCGTGCACACCTATTCGGTAAAAATAGATGCACACGATTTTACTATATATCATGTGTCAGTATCGATTATCAATACTTAATATTTAGTAGTTTTATTATATACTATCTTCTTGATTTTTCTAGTCTAAATTTATTGTTGATTCATAGATTTTTATAACTTTTTATCATTAAAAAATCGAAATGACAGAAACTAGAATAATAATCATGACCATAAGTACTAATTGAACATACATCCAACATTTTATATGAAAATCGTCCATAGTAGAATGTATTTTTTGAGAAATAATTGTGACGAACCCGACAAGTACGATTTTAAGTAAAAGCAACAGCCCTAACGGCTTTAACAATAAATCCAATGGCGAATCATATTTATACGCTAACAAACTACCGGAAATAACTAACATCACAATGCAAACAAAAGCATATTCAATGAAAATGGCAATGAAGTTTTTTACCATTGTTTTATATTTAGAATAGAAAAAAATAACAATGGCAAGACCTGTAAACCAAATCGCAGCCGCAATCAAATGAAGGATTTCAAATAGTGCTAAAATAAGTGAGCGAAAATCTGCTGGATATTCGATGTTACAACCTATAAGTATCAGTACAAACAATAAATCGAACCATCGATTTTTATACAAAAACAATAACCCTAATACTGAGATCATAAGCGAAAGATACCAACCATACTGAATTGATGATTGATTTAGCAAGGAAGGAATGAATCCATCCGTTAATATATTCATTTCCATTAAAATAAGTGAAATCAATGCGAGAAAATGAAAGCATTGAAAAACAAATCCCCATTGCAAATATGTTTTTCGTACATAGAAGGAATAATTCTGTATAATTCTCCACCAAATCACCGATCCGACAAGTAACAAAAAACCAATGGTATAAAGGGATTGGATGGCAATCAAAATTAGTTGGGACTTTTCAGTAGGATTGTGCCATTCATGATGCTCTAAAAGAGTGATGGGCGAGAAATTTCTAGTAAAATGCATGAATTCGTAGAGGGGATTAGGGAATGCATTATTCACAGATTGAGTAGTACTCTCAATATAAGAAAGATTTTGAGGAAGGAAATTAGTGTCCGATGTTTGATTCATAAGCATTTTGAATGATGGATTATGCTCTACATGCGATAATGCTTGCCACTCATCATCCAATGCCACTGGCCAAAAAGCATAGAATCCATAGACTAAAATGGCAACAATCATCAATGGAACAAAGCGTTTCCTTATGATGATGAAAATCCTTTCCTCTTTTTATTATCATATTCAGCTCCGCTTCAAATGGATTATTCCATCAAATATATCCTTACTTTCCTCGCTCTATGTTGTTGGAAAATTCCATCTTCCAACTGAAATATTCTTCTTCAGGATTTTTTTCATAACGCAACATTGCATCAAACTTATTCCCTTTTTTGCTTGTGAGACCTTTCACTAACACATTCCCTTCTCTCAACAACTGCTTCACCATCGTTTTCGTCGGTTTCTTTTTCATGGAAGCCAGGAATTTATCATTTTTCCAAATGACAAATTTACATCCATTTTTCCAATTGCTGCAACCAAATCCTTTTTGCCCTTCAATGACCGCATGACCACAAACTGGGCATTTCCCTAACACTTCAAAGGTTTTCTTCTTTTTCTCCACTTCATTTAAAATCACATCTTCATCTTGTTGAATTGTATGTACAGCTTTTTTCGTAAAGTCAAAAATAAATTGTAAAAATCGTTCCCGCTGAAATTTTTGTTTTTCAATATCCGATAACGTTTTTTCTAATCGGCCTGTAAACTCTAAATCAAACAATTCTTTGATTGGAAATGTTTCAACAATTCGCTTCCCTAGCTCTGTGCAAATTAGATATTTATTTTTCGTTGTAATGTACCCAATTGATTTCAACTTTTTGATTGTTTCTGCTCTTGTTGCCGGCGTGCCGATGCTAAAACCGCTTAAAATGGTCGCCATCATTTCATCGCTTTCTTCCAGCTCTTCTCCCTTCCCTTTTCCGCACGTTTCCATCACCTTCAATAACGTTTTTTCCGTATGATGTTTCGGCGGCTTAGTAACATGAGAGGTCAGTTCATGGTCCTTGATTGTCACTAGCTCATGAAGGGTTACATTTGGAAGAATCATATCTTTTGACTCAATTTGTTCTACTTTTCTCCACCCTTCTACAATTTGAACTCTGCCTTTTGAAATAAACTCTCCTTTGATTTCGTTCACTTTCGTTATGATTTTAGTTTCTTCATGTTCAGCCACAGGCATAAATTGCATTAGAAAACGATTTTTAATCGCTTCATAAACGATTTTCTCATCATTCGATAAACGGGCAGGCTTCACATACGTCGGGATAATGGCGCTATGGCTTTCGACCTTTGAGTTGTCAAATACACGTTTCTTTTTAGCAAAAACGATTTCATCTTCATAAGGTAAGCCTTTTTTTACAATTTGAAGAACCTTCATTGCTTTATCCACTAAACTTTCTTCCAATACGACGCTAGCTGTACGTGGATAGGTAATATATTTCTTTTCATAAAGGGATTGGGCAACTTTCAGCACTTTATCGGAAGTCCAACCTTTATATTTGCTCGTAATATACCCTTGCAAGTTTGTCAAATTGAATAAGTAAGGAGGATATTCTCTCTTTTTCTCTACGGTCTTTTCGATAATTTGTGCTTGATGATTCGCTAATGCTTTTTGAATGTTTTCTAATTCATCTCTATTCTTAAACTTTTCCTCTCCATTTACGTGATACGTTCCTTTATACACTTCCCCATTTTGGGTTTGAAAGGACGCTTCGAGTTTGAAATAATCTTCAGGTTTGAATTGTTCGATTTCTTTATCTCGATCATAAATTATTTTTAATGTAGGTAATAAAACTCTTCCGATGTTTAAAGCACTGCCTGATCCTTTCTGATATTTTAACGTTGCAACAGATGTCAAATTAATGCCAATCACCCAATCCGCCCATTGCCGACTAATTCCTGCATCCAACAGCGGTCTCATTTCCGTATTTGGTTTTAATTGTTTAAGACCTTTCAACACTTCTTCCTTCGTCCATTCATTTTGCAACATTCGATACACAGGCTTATTCGTTTTCAAATTATATATAATTGTATCGCCAATTAGTTGCCCTTCCCGATCATAGTCGCAGGCAGAAATAATCATTTCCACGTCAGGGCGGTTCATTAACTGTTGGATAATTTCCAGCTGCTTTTTTGCCCCAAAGTCTTCTTTCTCTTTATTTTTAGGATCTGTTTTCACTTTGTATTGAAATTTTTGTGGGATGAAAGGAAAGTACTCCATTCTCCATTTCGTCATTTTTGGATCATAATCTTTCGCATCATACAATTCAAGAAGGTGTCCGAAAGCCCACGTAATAATGTATCCGTTCCCTTCAAAATATCCTTCTTTTTTTGTTTTTATGTTTAACGCATCTGCAATATTTTTCGCAACGGATGGTTTTTCTGTTAATATTAATTTCATTTTTTACAATCACCTTGTGTTGACTAGTTTTAATTATAATTATAATGTTATTTTCTTTGATTAGAATGTATTGAGTTAACCAGAAATAGTATAATATGAAATTTTATAGAAAATAGTATTTGATATTGATATAATGTCATTACAAAGGTAGGGGGAGTTTATTGCCATGCAAAATGTTTCAAAACGAACGATTTTATGGATTGTACCTATACTCATCCTTTTTATTTTTTGGTATATGTATAAACCAACGGATGGTGCTGAATATATATCCTATATTAAAACACAAACTTCTAGTAGTAGCCCTTCGTTAAACTATGAAGATGCTTTGAACAAAACTTGCGAAAATGAAGAGTGGATTTATTTTAAAACGAACAATCGCCAACATGTTGTAGAGTTTAAAGGAGTTTGTCCTGTTGATGGACAAGAAAAGGCGGATATCAACTTGCAATTTATTGTGGAGAAAGATTTATCGGACTTTAAAGTTGGAGCAATGTTATTGAAAGGCGAGCAACAAACTCCTGAAAAGCGGGATGCGTTTTTAAATGAAGTTCTATCAAGTCAATGATTCATCAGAGCGAATGAAGTAAATTCGCTCTGTTTTTTTATTTTAGGGATATTGACTAATGGCTCACCTTAGCATTTGCTGGTAATTTTCATCGATCTGCTATTCTCTTCCTAATTTTGGATTTTATTGAGTTTGCTGATGCCTTTTTCTTCCATTGACTATTATCTTGCCGAGTTTGACTATTATCCTTGATTGATTGACTATTATCTTCTTGATTTTGACTAATATGGAATTTCGCTAAGCCCCTTTTTCTTCCGTTGGCTATTATGTTCCCAAGTTTGACTATTATCCTTGCATGGTTGACTATTATCCTCTTGATTTTGACTATTATCGTATCGGACGAGGCACCTTTTTCTTCCATTGGCTATTATCTTGCCGAGTTTGACTATTATCCTTGCATGGTTGACTATTATCTTCTTGATTTTGACTATTATCGTATCGGGCGAGGCAACTTTTTCTTCCGTTGGCTATTATGTTCCCAAGTTTGACTATTATCCTTGCTTGATTGACTATTATCTTCTTGATTTTGACTAATATGGAATTTCGCTAAGCCCCTTTTTCTTCCGATGGCTATTATCTGCCCGAGTTTGACTATTATCCTTACTTGATTGACTATTATCTCCACGATTTTGGCTATTATCGAACATTGCAGATTTCGATTACACTTCATCAAGATGAGCATGTTGTAACTCAAAAAATAAAAGGCAAAGAGCACCTCAATAGTACCCTTCGCCTAAAAAAGTAGCATTATTTTCTTCCAGCAATTCCCGGATGTGTCATTTCATATGGATTTAAGATTTCATTTAACTGTTCTTCTGTTAATACGCCATACTTAATGCAAAGTTCACGGATGGATTCCCCTGTAAGATATGCTTCACGTGCTAATTTTGCAGCTGTTTCATAGCCTACATGTGGGTTAATTGCAGTGATGATTCCAATGCTTTTCTCAACATATTCTTTCATGCGTTCTTCATTTGCCTTAATACCTTTTAAGCAGTTTTCTGTAAAGGATTTAAAGACATTAGTCATAATCGAAATCGATTGAATTAAATTGAAGAATAACACAGGTTCCATCACATTTAATTCAAATTGGCCTGCTTCAGAAGCAGATGTAATTGTTAAATCATTACCGAACACTTGGAATGCCACTTGGTTCATCACTTCTGGCATAACAGGATTCACTTTACCAGGCATGATAGAAGATCCAGGTTGTCGAGCAGGAAGAACGATTTCTGATAAGCCTGCGCGTGGTCCAGATGCCATTAAGCGTAAATCATTGGCAATTTTAGACATGTTGATCATGCAAACTTTTAATGCAGAAGAAACTTCTGTATAGCAGTCTGTATTTTGAGTTGCGTCCACTAAATGTTGTGCACTTCTTAATGGATGTCCGCTGAATTTTGCTAAATGTTCTGTTACGATGCTTATATATTCAGGATCTGCATTTAAGCCAGTGCCGACTGCTGTTGCACCCATGTTGATGTCGTATAAATTGTTTCTCGTATTGGCAATACGTTCAATATCGCGGGCAATTACACGAGCATATGCTTCAAACTCTTGTCCTAATAAAATAGGAACAGCGTCTTGCAAGTGCGTTCTTCCCATTTTAATAACGCCAGCGAATTCATCTGCTTTTTTCATGAATTCTTGTTGCATGTATTTTGTAGTTTCAATTAATTGATTTAATAAACTTAACACAGCAATATGCGTTGCAGTAGGGAAAGCATCGTTTGTTGATTGAGACATATTTACATGGGAGTTTGGACTAATTTTTGAATAGTTTCCTTTTTCCTCTCCCATTAATTCTAATGCGCGGTTAGCAATCACTTCATTTGCATTCATATTAATGGAAGTTCCTGCCCCGCCTTGAATTGGGTCAACAATAAATTGATCATTCCATTTTCCTTCAATCACTTCGTCAGCAGCTTTTACGATATATTGCCCAACTTCTTTATCGAGTAAGCCAACTTCCATGTTTGCTAATGCGGCTGATTTTTTTACAATCCCTAGTGATTTAATTAATTCTGGATGAATACGATAACCTGTAATTGGAAAATTTTCCGTTGCCCGAATTGTTTGTACGCCATAATAAGCGTCTTTCGGAATCTCCTTTTCTCCTAAAAAGTCTTTCTCAATACGAACATCGGTATTCATAATAAAAACAATCTCCTTTTCTTTCTATCGAAGCTCTAAGCAAACGTTTACATTGTCGAACTTGTATTAGAGTTTCTTTATTAAATCCTACACTATTCTATCATAGAAAAATATAAAAAGAGCCCTGTTTCCTAATAATATTTTGTAATAGTATTGCCAAATTCACATAAATGTTATTTAATAGATTCTATATTGTTTTATTTCAGAGTTTTCGGAAAATTATAGGATATTAATATAGTTTTGAGGGAAGTCAAATGAATGTATCTGCTATGATTAAACTGTCAGTTAGTATGGCCATTTTTGGTTCCATCGGTTTATTTACAGTGAATACAGGGATTCCTGCTGTAGAGCTCGTATTTGTTCGTTGTATCTGTGCAACTTTATTTTTAGGTGGACTATGGTTGATAACCGGAGGACATAAGACAGAAGTTTGGGATCGAAAAGAAGTATTACAAACTCTATTTTGCGGAATATTCCTCGTATTGAATTGGGTGTTTTTATTTAAGGCATTTGAAGAAATGTCCATTTCCGTAGCCATTTCTATTTATAACTTAGCACCCATTTTCGTTGTGATGTTAGGTGCGGTATTATTGAAAGAACACATTACGATTGGGAATATTCTTGCCATTATCATCTGTTTTGTTGGCTCTGTTTTTATTGTTGGAATGGAACATTTACATTCCATTGAAGCTTTTATGAATTCTGGATTTATATGGGCCATGTTATCCGCCATTTGCTATGCGTTGACGATGTTTTTAAGTAAGACGCTAAATGGATTATCACCTTATGCAACGACATTTGTACAAACAGCTTTGGGCATACTCATTTTGTTGCCAATGTGCGATTTTACGGTGTTTCATGGTTTAACAAGCACAAACATAATGTTTATAGTGGGAACAGGTATTATTCATACTGGTTTTGTTTACTATTTATTCTTTGACAGTATTCGTAAATTGCCGACAATCATTGTTTCTGTTTTAACTTTCCTTGACCCAGTTGTAGCAATTTTACTCGATATGGTGATTCTTGATTTTAGACCAAGCCTCTTGCAGACTCTTGGTATTTTGTTAATTTTTGGTGGAATCTCATATACAGTATTAAAGCCTAGAAAATATACACAGGAGAAGTTAGCGTAATAAAAAATTTTCTTCTTTCTTTTTATTGACGATTAAGTTTCTCTTTGATGATATGAAACATTCCCTGTTTATCGAATATTAAATTCACTAACTTGAAAAGTATTTTGGAAATATCAAAACACATAGATAAAAGGCTGCCTGGAAAGTAACGACTTGTTAGGCAGCCATTTTTACATTGCAAAGAGCACAAAACTTACCCTACTTTTATACTCAGTTATTATTTCTCTCCGTCATTTGCTTCCAGACGGATCCTTTTGCTTCTTCACCTTGCTCGATTCGTGCAATAGCCATCTTTACTTGGAGCTTCACCTCAAATTCCGGATCATTTTCCGCATCCCTTAATGCAGGAAGACTCCGTTCCGTTCCAGATTCATATAAAAACATAGCTGCACGCCAGCGGACAAGTTTATTTTTATCTTTTAACGCTTCCATCATGGCCGGTTCAAATTCTACAAATCCAAGATCGCTCATGCAATCTCCTGCAGTACGGCGAACCGCGGCGCTTTTATCTTTCAATGCACGAACAAGAAGCGGCACAACTGCCTTATCTTCAATCATGCCTAAATACACTGTTGCGAGTCTCCGAATGGACATCTGTTCATCTTCCAAAGCTTTTTCCAATAATGGAAGATCATCCAAATCCGGATCCGGAATTTGATCTAGCATTTGGAAACGTTCCTTCCAATCCTCCACCTCAAACTCTTCCACCGTAATTTTCTTTCTTTTTACGGTTTCTTGTTTTTTTGCATTTGCTGCTTCCACTATGCGGGCAATCCGTTCATCTGGATATGTTGCTTCAATTTCTTTTAAGACGCTTTGCGCAATTTCTTCTTTATCTCCATAGCGAATGCCAAAATCTGCCCACTTACGTTCGAAAATATAGTTTTCGTCTGTCTTGTCAACTTTAATTTGATGAAACGCATTCACAAACCGCTCACCAGTTGAAATCCGATGTTCACCGGAAGAATCAAACACTTTAATTTGAAGCGGCAATCCTCTAAACATTTGAACGTGGACAAAAACTTCTCCATAATGATCCACAGCTTGTTCCTTTTGTTCCACCTCTTCTGTTTGATCACCAAGCGCATTGCGAACTTGGGATAAAATCGTTTCCCATTGATATTTTGCATTCCGCTCAACCGCTAAAAAATCTAATACGCGATAAACACCCTTAACTCCTTCAATTTTCAAGATTTCTTGGATTTCACTTGGCGCTTCTTCTATATTTTCTTTCGTATAATTAAAGCTTTTGCCAAAAGGCAACTCCTCATCCACTACCACTTTCATTGAATTGGGACTCGGTGTTGGCTCAATCGTTACTATTTTCAATATTCTTCCCTCCATTTAATTTCCGTTCACAATTCCATCTAAATACGTCCATCTTTCAATCAATCGTTCATATTCAGCATTTAGTTCGTTTAATTTATCTGTATATTCCTGTAGTTTCACATAATCCGATCCACAGCCTGCCATTAGTTCTTCCGTTTCCGCTATTGCCTCTTCCACTTGTGCAATTGTTTCTTCAATTGTTTCCCACTCTTTTTGTTCTTTATAAGTTAATTTTTTCTTTTCATTTTTTGGCTTCTCTTGCTTTGGTTTTTCTTGTTTTTCTGCTTTTATCTCCAGCTTTTCAGCTTCGGATTTCTTCGCTAAATATTCTGTGTATAAATCCAAGCTTTCCTCTACATTCCCTTTACCATCTAAAATCCATAACTTTTTCGCAATTCGGTCTAAGAAGAAACGGTCGTGGGAAATGGTAATCACAACACCTGGGAAATGTTCAATAAAATCTTCCAATACTCCAAGTGTTTCAATATCTAAATCATTTGTCGGCTCGTCCAATAACAATACATTTGGCTGTTCCATCAATAATCTTAATAAATGCAGTCGTTTCCGCTCACCGCCTGATAACTTCCCAATCGGTGTACCGTGTGTATGTAATGGGAATAAAAATCTTTCCAACATTTGGGCAGCTGAATAACGAACCCCTTCCGAGTCGGTAATGTCGTTCGAAGCCTCGCGAATATATTCAATCATTCGCTGATTTTCATTCATTTTTGGAAGCATTTGATGAAAATAGGCTATCTTAACGGTAGGTCCAACAATGACTTCTCCTGCATCTGGCTGAATTTCCCCTGCCAATATCTTTAATAAAGTCGATTTTCCATATCCATTAGCACCAACAATGCCGATGCGATCCCCTTGTTGAATCAGAAAATTAAAGTCTTTTAATATCGTTCGCTCCCCAAACGATTTGGATAAATGGACGCCTTCTAAAACCTTTTTCCCTAATCGGGTAGTCGATAGCGACAGTTCAAGTTTTGCTTCTTCTTTATGCCGTTCAATTTGCTTGTCTAATTCTTCAAAGCGCTGAATTCTTGCTTTTTGTTTCGTCGTTCTTGCTTTCGCACCGCGGCGTATCCATTTCAACTCATTGCGGTAACGATTGCGTAATTTTTCTTGCGTTGCCTGTCTATTTTCTTCCCGAATTGCTCGCGCTTCTAAGAAATCCGCATAGTTGCCGTTATGGCGATAAAGGGTTTGATCCGCGAGTTCATAAATATGAGTGGCAATTTCATCTAAAAAATAGCGGTCATGGGTGATAAAAATAACGGCTCCTTTTAAGCGAAGTATCATTTCTTGCAGCCATTCCGTTGATTCTGCATCAAGATGGTTCGTCGGCTCATCCAATAAATAAAGATCCGCCGGTTCAATTAAAACCTTCGCTAAAGCCACACGCTTTTGCTGCCCACCTGATAAATTCGAAACATGCTCATCAAACAAATTAATGCCCAGTTTCGTTAAAGCTTGTTTTGCGAGAGCATTAACATCCCAAGCTTTTTCAGCGTCCATTCGCTGCTGCAGTTGGAATAATTGGTTTTGAAGCGCTTCTGATTCAGGCTGAATGGCGAGTTTTGATACGACTTCTTCATACTCTCTATTTAATTGCAAAATGGGAGAGTTTCCTGAAAAGACAGCTTGCAGAACGGTAAGTCCTTCTTCAAATACAGGTTTTTGTGGCAAGTAGGCAATTCGATATTTGTTTGGATGATCCATTTCGATGGAATCGGCTTCTTGTTCGCCAGCTAAAATGGAAAGTAAAGTTGACTTCCCAGTACCATTAATTCCGATCAGACCTGCCCGCTCTCCTTCATAAATGGTAAATTCAACGTTTTTAAATAGTGTTTTATCTCCAACGGTTTTTGTTAAATTCGAAACAATTAAATGACTCATCGTATTCCATCTCTTTCAATATAAACTTCTATTCATTCTATCATTTATTATATAGAAATTTTTATCTCCTTGCATTCTTCAGTATCTTATCAAACTGTTCCACACTGGAAGATTTATTTTCTTCTATTTTTATTTAATCTTCGCTCTCAAAATTATTTTTCTAAAATAATATTATACTTATAATGCCTGAATACAGATTTATTGTAAAATTTGGATAAGCTTTGGATAATTATCGACAAAATCTAAAACAATTCATGTCTATTTTGTGAATTTTACACTATAGCCATAGTGAAAACGATGTTAAATTTCTTATTTTGATATAGAATTAACTCAAAGTGAATTGAAAGGAAATCGAAAATCGATTTTCTATTAGAACGTTGAAAGGAGTACATCCATATGAAACGAACTCTGCTGTTATCTCTCCCAATGCTTCTTGTCTTCCTCGCAGGTTGTGAACCTTTATTAGTGTTAGACCCAAAAGGACCTCAAGCAGCACGTCAAGCAAGTGACATTATGATTTCCATCGGGATTATGGCATTTATTGTAATCGTTGTCATGGTTTTATTAGTTTACATGCTTGTTAAATATAGAGCTTCGAAACTACCGGAAGATTACGAACCTCCTCACATTGAGGGTAGTCCTTTGATTGAAGGACTCTTTATTGGTATTCCAATCATTATTGTGGCCGTTCTTTCGTTTATTTCAGTGAAAAGTAACTACATTGTAGAAGCAACTCCACAAGGTTATGAAGATCAAGAACCATTAATCATTTACGCTTCATCTTCCAACTGGAAATGGCACTTTAGTTACCCTGAACAAGATATTGAAACGGTGAACTACTTATATATACCAACGAATCGACCTATTGAGTTTAAACTTTATTCTTACGGACCTATTACAAGTTTCTGGATTCCACAATTAGGTGGTCAAAAATATGCGATGGCTGACATGGTGACAACACTTCATTTAGCTGCGGATACACCAGGAGAATATATGGGACGTAACGCTAACTTCAGTGGTAAAGGTTTTGCTGAAAATACATTCACTGTAACAGCCATGAATCAAGCAAAATTTGACGAATGGGTGGAAGAAGTTCATGCCAATGCTGAACCATTAACTGAAGAAACTTTTAATAAATTATTAGAACCTGGTCATCTTGGAAGAATGACGTTTACCGGAACACACCTTGGATTCAATCCACCTCCAGAACATGACCACGGTGCAGATGAAGGAACGGAGCTTGAACATACAGAGCACGAAATGCATGCTGAGCATTCACACGAATAAACGTAAATCTAGTAATTTACGTAATAAACTTTGAGAGGAGAAAAATCCATGGAATTTTTTGAACGATTTGCTGTGCCGCATCCAAGCCCAGCAATCTATGCATCTATGGTAGCGATTGTTGTTGTCTCCCTAGCCATTGTCGTTGGTTTAACATATTTTAGAAAATGGGGGTACCTGTGGCGAGAATGGCTTACGACTGTGGACCATAAAAAAATCGGGATTATGTATTTAATCTCCGCAATTTTGATGTTGTTCCGTGGTGGAGCTGACGCGATTATGATGCGTGCACAGCTCTCCATGCCGGAAAATCAATTATTGGATGCGCAACATTATAATGAAATTTTTACAACGCACGGTGTAGTCATGATCATCTTTATGGCAATGCCTTTCATCTTTGCCTTCATGAACATCGTCGTTCCATTGCAAATTGGAGCTCGTGACGTTGCCTTTCCAAGACTTAACGCTATCAGCTTTTGGCTTTTCTTCTTTGGAGCGATGTTATTTAATATTTCGTTCGTTGTCGGTGGTTCACCAGATGCAGGATGGACGTCTTACTTCCCACTTGCTGGAACGGAATTTAGTGAATCTGTCGGAACGAACTATTATATGATTGCTATTCAGATTTCGGGTATTGGATCCTTAATGACTGGTATCAACATGATTACTACGATCTTAAAAATGCGTGCTCCAGGAATGTCGCTGATGAAAATGCCAATGTTTACATGGGCTACATTTATGGCTTGTGTCATTATCATCTTTGCGTTCCCAGTATTAACAATTGCGTTATTAATGGGTACAACAGACCGCTTATTTGCGACAAACTTCTTTACTTCTACAAATGGCGGTATGGACATGCTTTGGGCAAACTTCTTCTGGGTCTGGGGACACCCGGAAGTATATATCTTAATCTTACCAGCCTTTGGTCTTTACAGTGAGATTATTTCTACTTTTTCTGGACGAAACCTTTACGGATATAAATCAATGGTAGGATCAATGGTGATTATCTCCCTGCTTTCATTCCTAGTTTGGACGCACCACTTCTTTACGATGGGTCAAGGTGCTTTAACAAACAGTATCTTCTCCATTTCAACAATGGCCATTGCGGTGCCTACTGGAGTGAAAATCTTTAACTGGCTGCTTACGATGTGGAAAGGGAAAATTCGCTTTACTGTTCCAATGCTGTACTCAGTAGGATTCATTCCACTATTTACAATCGGTGGGGTTACTGGGGTTATGCTTGCGATGTCAGCAGCGGACTATCAATATCACAATACAATGTTCTTAGTCGCTCACTTCCATAATACAATCATACCTGGTGTCGTATTTGCGATGTTAGCTGGCTTACATTACTACTGGCCAAAAATGTTCGGCTTTATGTTAAATGAACGCATTGGTAAATGGGCTTTCTGGTTCTTATCAATCGGATTCGTCCTTGCCTTCTTCCCAATGTACATTACAGGTTTAGACGGACAAGCACGCCGTATGTATACGTATTCAGAAGCGACAGGTTTCGGTCCTTTAAACTTTGTTGCATTCATCGGTGCAGGTTTAATGACAATTGCCTTCTGCATTATCGTCTATAACATTTTATATAGTATTAAAAATTCTCCAAGAAATGTTGGGGATGACCCATGGAACGCTCGTACATTGGAGTGGGCAACGCACAACCCAGTACCAGAATACAACTTCGCACGCACTCCACATGTAGCATCGAGTGAAGCATTATGGGATGTGAAGAAAAATGGACATGAATTATTTAAAGGTGACATTGAAAAAATCCACATGCCAAATAATAGTGGTGTCCCATTTATTATGGGTGTGATTTTCTTTATCGCTGGATTCTCCTTCGTATTTGCATTGTGGGTTCCTGCAGTCATAGCGCTAATCGGTATTTTCGCATGTATGGTGCTTCGTTCCTTTGAAAAAGATGATGGACGCTATATTTCAGTGGAAGAAATTAAAGCAACGGAAAGCACATATGGAGGTGCTAATTCATGAAAATCGATCACACGCAGCCTCTTGAATATGGTACACACCAAAACCAATTGAATATTTTAGGTTTCTGGATTTTCCTTGGTGCGGAAATCATGCTGTTTGCAACACTTTTTACAGCCTACTTCATCATGGAACATCGAACAGGAAATGGACCAACTGGACCGGAAATCTTCGAAATTTCACCAGTGCTTATTGAAACGTTTGTATTGCTCACAAGTAGTTTCACCATTGGCCTTGCTGTTCATGCAATGAGAATCGGACGTAAAAAGGCCATGTTAGCATTTTTAGGTATTACCCTATTACTTGGTCTAGGGTTCCTTTCAGTAGAAATCTTTGAATTTATGCATTACTACCATGTTGGTGCAACTTATCAAACAAGCGGATTTACTGCTGCACTCTTGACAACGCTCGGTACCCATGGTGCCCACGTTACCCTCGGATTGTTCTGGGGACTTAGCATCATCATTCAGGTGGCAAAAGACGGCATAAATGCACGAACAGCCAATAAATCCTTTATCTTCTCTCTCTACTGGCATTTCCTAGATGTTGTCTGGATTTTCATTTTCAGCTTCATCTACTTGAAAGGAATGATGTAATATGAAAGAATTATTTCCTGCAAAACAAGTCGGCGGCTATATCTTTTCATTAGTGTTAACGATTATTGCTCTGCTTGTATATTTTCTGGATTTTACTTTCCCAATAGCAATGTCAATCCTACTTGTCACAGCTTTTGTCCAAGCAACAGTGCAATTAGTGCTATTTATGCACGCAGGTGAAACGGAAGACGGTAAAGCGATTTATACAAATGTGCTTTACGGAATTATTATCGCAGTCGTTACAATAATTGGTTCATTATTGATTTTAATTTGGGATATGTAATGGACATGGAAAAAGAGGTTGGGACATAAGTATTTTTCAACCTCAAAAATAAGGGGTGAGTTGTTTGAAACAGCTCACCCTTTTACAATTTCATCCAATTCATGAGGGTTTTACACCCCTCGTAGTGCATATTTTCTTAAATTTGTGGCCATTAGGGCAATTCCCATTTCAATTTTTACTTTGAATTTTCCTCGAACGGAAAATCGTGTGAATCCCAAAATAGCCTTCAGAAATCCAAAAACTGGTTCTACATCAATTTTACGTTGATGATAGATTTCGGCAGTTTCAGGCTCTGAAAGCTTTTGTTGTACATATGCTTTTTGTTGTTCCCATTTCAAATTTATACGCAATCTTCGATTCGTACTTTCTTTTGCTTTCGTACATAAATGACGGATTGGACAACCTGTACAATCTTCACACTCGTACACTTTAAATTGACGAACAAATCCAGAAGAATCCTTACGTGTCGAAACAAATTTAAATGAAAGAGTTTTTTGATTCGGACATATATAGGTATCATTTACTTCATCATATATCCAATTGCTTGGTTTAAATGGGTCATCCTTGTATTTTTTCTTCTGCTCTTTTTCATACATCCCATATTTAATCAAAGGTGTTCGTTCTCGTTTTATCATAATGTCATCATAATTCGGTTCACTACCATATCCAGCATCCGCAACTATATATTCTGGTAAATCAAAATACCGTTCTTCAATCGTATCCAAGAAAGGTGTCAATGTTTTCGTATCTGTTGGATTTGGAAATACATCATAAGCAAGTGTAAATTGATTTTCTGTTGCGATTTGGATATTGTAGCCTGCTTTTAATTGTCCATTTTTCATATAGTCATCTTTCATTCGCATAAATGTCGCATCGTGATCCGTTTTAGAATAGCTGTTACGGTTTTGTAGAATCTCCAAATCATTTTGATACTTTTCTTTGCGTGCAATCCAATCATTCACTTGCTTTAATATCTGTTTTGGTGTTTTCCTTTCACTACGTAGTCGTTTTCGTTCCACCGGATCTTCAGAAGCTTCAATTTTTGTAGAATAGTCATCGACTACTTTTTCAAGAGATGATGCTACTTCTTTTAGTTCTTCTACTGAAAGCTCTTCTTCATTTTCACGTTCAATTGCTGGTAAGACTTGTTCTTCAAGTAAACGGTCATAGACTTCATTTGATTTTTTAATTAAATTGGCATGATGCTTTTCGATCGACTTTTTCCATACAAATGTAAATTTATTTGCGTTCGCTTCAATCTTAGTACCATCAATAAAAACGGCTTTTTCATCTATTAATTTTTCTTCAATAAGTTGACAACGGAATTGTACAAAACATTGACGGATTAATTCTTGCATTTGGGGATGTACACGAAAACGATTAATGGTACGATAGCTTGGTTCATATCCTTGAGCTAGCCACATCATCCGAATGCTATCTTTTGTTAAATCTTCAATACGACGACCTGAAAAGACAGATTGCGTATAACCACACAAGATAATTTTTAACATCATTCGGGGATGATAGGATGGACAACCAGTTTCTTTATAAAACGGAGCGAAAGCTTCGTCTGGAATGCTTTCGACTAAATGATGAATATGGTAGGCAATATCATTTTCTTGTAATATAACTTCTAAATCTATAGGTAAAACTAATTGATTCATGTTATAATATTTAAACATAAAGAGGCTCCTTTCTAAGATTTTGTTGTGGTGACTTAATTTTATCAAAAGAGCCTCTTTTTTTGTTTATATAAATTTAAGAAAGTTAAGTTGTTCGACGTGGAGGCCGCGACTCCTGCGGGAACAGCACGAGCCTCAAGACCCCGCAGGTGCGAGGTACGAGTACCGAGGAGGCTTGAGCCGTGCCCGCGGAAAGCGTCGGCCGGAACGGAGAACAACGTTTTCCATAAAAAATCGTCACTTCATGAAAAATCATAAGTGACGATTTTTTATTAGCTAGGGTTTTGTCCCAAGCTCTTTTTTATTATTTGACTGAAATTCAAATTGGATTAAATGAAGAAATAGGCCAATGAGTAATAAATAAAAACTCCCTTTCACGATACTAATACCGTACCACATTGATAGATTGGAAACAAAACTAATTCCAAATAATATCAAACCCAAAATAAAAAGCAACGCAAACAGATTCATAAAATATTTCAACATGGTCCTATCCCCCTTGCTATCAACAATCGTGAATACCCTTTTGTATATTTTCCGTTCACAATTTAGACAAATTTTTTCTTAAAAAAATAATACCATACTTTTTATACTTCAAACATAATAATTGTATTTTATGAACTTTTTTTGTTTTATGTTTACACTTTTATTAAAATGACTTTCAATTCATCTTTTTAACTGCTCTCAAACTTTGTTCTCCTTATGCATGTTCCTATCCATGACTTTTCGTTTTATTATTCTTACTTTTTTCATTTTTTAAAATATTTTATATTAATTATTTATAAAAAATCATTCTAATTTATATTGACGATTCAAATGAAAGCTGTTATCATTTTTCTAAACTTTTTAATATAACATAAAAACCTTGTATAAATTCAAGAATACGGCTTGAATGTTTCTACCAGCTACCATAAATAGCTTGTCTACAAGGAATGAAAACTTATTATACATAATATTTTTATTCCATTTTGTAGAGAAACTTTGGCCTAATTGTCGCCAAAGTTTTTTTATTGGGGAAATCTATTAGCTGTAAACTTGTTTTCACATATTCTTTGATAAAACTAGGAGAGTACATCATGAGAAACTTTTTTAAATTTACAGAACGAAATACATCCTATAAGCAAGAAACATTAGCAGGGATTACGACTTTCTTATCCCTTGCCTATATTTTAATCGTTAATCCGCTTATTTTGAGCCAATCTGGGATGGATCAAGGAGCAGTATTCACAGCAACAGCTCTTACTGCCATCATTGGTACACTACTTATTGGGCTGCTTGCTAACTTTCCCATCGCCATAGCTCCCAGTATGGGATTGAATTCTTTCTTTACTTTTTCCGTATGTATTGGAATGGGGATTGACTGGAAAATTACACTAACTGGGGTTTTTGTTGCGGGCATTATTTTTACGTTATTAAGTTTAATGAAAGTTCGAGAAAAAATTATTACGATTATTCCATCAGATTTAAAATACGCCATCGCTTCCGGAATCGGGTTCTTCATCACGTTTATCGGTTTAAAAAATGGTGGTATTGTTATAAGCAATGAAGACACATTTGTTTCCATTGGAGATTTGACTTCACCGATGACTCTGCTTGCAATAGTTGGACTTACTGTCACAATTATTTTATTAGTGCGTGGAATCAATGGCGGCATATTCTATGGAATGTGTATAACAACCATTATAGGTATGATGTGTGGCTTAATTGAGGTTCCTTCATCATTCATTGGGAGTATCCCAAGTATTGAACCAACTTTTGGTGTCGTGTTTAATCACTTAGATGAAATATTTACACCTGAAATGTTGACAGTCATCTTTACCTTTTTAATTGTTGCCTTTTTTGATACGGCTGGTGCTTTAATTGGATTAACAAGCCAAGCTGGCATGGTCAAAGATGGTAAAATCCCGAATATAGGTAAAGGATTGCTTGCTGATTCTCTTGCCGGTGTATTTGGTGCTATTCTAGGAACTTCAACTCCTGCCACAAGTGTTGAATCGTCAGCTGGTATTGCTGTCGGAGGAAGAACGGGCTTTACATCTGTCGTCATTGCAGCGTGTTTCCTAGTTGCGTTGTTTTTCTCACCGCTTGTCAGTGTGATTTCGGCGGAAGTGACATCCGCTGCATTAATTATTGTCGGTGCCTTAATGGCAATGGAAATCCGTAAAATCAATTGGACAAAGTTAGAAATTGTAATTCCATCGTTTTTAACAATAATTATGATGCCACTTACGTCTAGCGTAGTTATTGGTATTGGATTAGGGTTTGTCCTTTATCCCATTTGTTTAATGGCTCAAAAACGTTTTAAAGAAGTTCATCCAATGATGTATTTACTTTGTATTCTATTTATTTTATATTTTGCGTTTTTCATCTAAGAAACACATTGATGAGTGATGTCAAAAGTAATAACCACTACATAGAATAGTCTAAAAAAATGCTGGTAGAAACCCTCCTCTGAATGAAAGTGCCTGTGAAATTTTTTACAGCGAAATTTCACAGGCAATTGTATTTTACACGCAATCCCATCATCGACACTTTATCTATTGTATTAAGAGTATTTTCGTTGTAGTCCTTCATGCTGATTACAATGAAAAACGGCTTTCAAAAGAACTTCTACACCATTTATTTTAAAAATATCAAAACCTTACATTTAGAGAGGCACTTCTAAATGTAAGGTTTTCATTATTACGCTTTTAATTTCAATGGCAAAAATGCATAATTTTCATGTGTAATAATGTCCAACGGTTGAACTTGAAGAGGGGCTGAAAATATTGGACCATCGATCACCGTTGTATGGAACTCGCCCCCTTCGCCGCAAGGATCAATAGATCTTTGCTGAAGCTCGTCCAAGAAGTCTCTAGTCAAGATTCTTCCTAAGTCTTCTATACGCATACCGAGTGATAAATTCACGGTTGTCACCATAGCTATAAAGCCTAAATCAATAAATTCTTCAACTAGCGAACGATGATTTTTAAGGTAAAGGGGCATGCTTAATGTGATCCCTACTTTATTTGTGACATCTGCGTGCCATGTTCCCTCATATGCTACGTCCACGTCTCCAGTCACGAGGACTTCCGCACCTTTTTTCTTCGCCTCTTGTAATAGCTCAATGAAATGTTGTTCATATGTTGTCCAGCTTGCTCCCCGTGAATAAATGGGATAACCAATAGCTTGAGCTTGCGCAGTTAAAAATTCAGGAGTCAGTCTGTGCGAGTGGGAATGTTCTTCTGTTTCATCCAGCATTGCAATTAGTCCAAGTGGTTCTGCTACTTGCTTCGCTTTATATAAAGCAAGCATACTATCCTTTCCCCCGCTAAAGGATGCGATAAATTTTTTATTTTTTACTCTTTCCAGCCAATCATTCACTATCGTTTCAGCCTTTCAATATATGTTTTTTCTTATTTATTATAAACCCTTTATAGACTCAGTGCTTCGAAAAACAAAAAACGAATTAAAGTGTAAAATAGCTCTACTTCTATAGTTACAATTTGCTATATAGAAACAAACAGTTTGAATTCGAAACTGGCTGTATAGAGAGCATTAATTTTAAATATCGCTCCCTTTTATTTTTGATTCATCATTTTTTCATAAGCTGTTTAAACAATACCTCTTTAAATGCTTGATCATGTTCAATTTTAAAGGCTCTTTCAAAACTTTCTTCCGCATGTTTTTTCATAAAACTTTTTGTAAATCGTAAAGTCTCAGCAGGAGATTCTAAAATTTGTTTAGCTATTTCAATACATTTATTTAATACTTGATCACTTTCCACAAGGTAATTAACTAATCCAATTTCATACGCTTTTTTTGCATCAATTATTCTTCCTGTAAAACAAATATCCTTCGCAATTCCTTCTCCAACTATCCAGCGAAGTGGAGTAAAAATAGGAGGAGCTCCAAATTTTATTTCGGGATGTGCAAAAGTTGCATCAACTGAACAGATCCTCAAATCACATAAAGTAGCTAAGTCAAATCCTCCGCCATACGCTAAACCATTAATCCCAGCAATTAATGGTTTAGGAAAATGCCAAACATCTCTATGATATTTAGCAGAAGATTCATATATTTCATCAAATAAAGTTTGGTCTGAGAACTCTTTCAAATCAAAACCACTTGAAAATGCATTCCCTGCACCCGTAATAATAACGACACCAATCTCATCACATTCTTTCCACTTATTTAGACATTCTGATACTTCTCTTCTTAACGTAATGTTAATAGCATTCTTTTTTAATGGTCGATTCAGGATAATAATCCCTATGCCATCTGCCCTTTTCTCCACTAAGATTTCTTTATACATATTCAATCCTCCTTCAGTTGTTTCTGATAGAAACCAATCGGTCTCTTTTTGTAAAAAATAAAAATTCTGCATAGCAGAGATTAGTTTACTAATGTCTGTAAATACTTCTCTAAATTTTCGCAAACAGTTAATAAATATTTTGAATCTTTATAAAGCTTGGTTAGTGCCAATCCTCCTTCCAACGAAGATATGAAAAAAATAGCTTGCTCTTTTGCAGATATTTCGGAATGAAAAGTTCCTTTTATTCTTCCAGATTCGATAATCTCAGTAATCATTTCTATTAGTCTAAGCATCGTTTTTTGTGCATGGGGTAGTATGTCGCTATCTTGTTGACAGTCCATCTCAATCGATGCATTGAAAATCGGACAACCACCTGCAATCGGAATATCATTTGCTAAATTTTTAAATACTTCAAAAAAAGTTTTTAATAAAGTCAATTCATCACTTTCTAACGTTGTTTTCTCTAAATAGAAATTTCTGACTTTTTTCACCGCAAAGTAGAAGGCTTCAATCATTAATTCATTTTTATCTTTAAAATGCCTATATATTCCCCCTTTTTTCAATCCGGTTTCATTCATAATATCTGACAATGATGTTTGGTAATACCCTTTTTCATTAAAGATTTGAGCAGATTTTTCAATGATTCGTTGTCGTGTTTTTTCACCTTTTCGCATCGTGATCTCCCGTTTTCATCATTAGTGTTGATAAATGAAGAAGCCTAGGTCAATTTGCTAATATAAGTAGATAAAAAATTTGTAATACATTCTAATTGTCAATATGCTTATTTTGTTAAATTTATAACTCCTAATGTTTTTTTAATGTTGAAAAAAAGAGGAATTATGTTCAACTATTGGAACATAATTTCCTCTTATTGATTTATAACCACGATTTTTTCTTGTATTCATCAACTTTTTAGTAATGATTGATACATCTCCTCTAATGAAATTACACGTCCTTTATCATCTTTATAAACAACATGTTCAGGTTTGAAATGGATTGGCGATTCAAGACCACAAGCAGCCGCAATACGGAAAAGTCCTTCCCTTAAGGTGATGACATAATTAGCCGTACGATATTTCTTTTCATCAACGACAAGAGCTTTTTGCAAATCAGGGTCTGTCGTTGCAACACCGACAGGACAAGCATTTGAATGGCATTTTAATGCTTGGATGCATCCTACAGTAATCATAAATCCACGTGCGATGTTGACAAGGTCCGCTCCCATGGCTAAGGCAATCGCAATCCGGTCTGCAGAGAACAGTTTGCCGGAAGCGATGATTTTCACCTGATTCCGTACACCGTAATTGATTAATGCACTGTGAACTAATGGCAAGGCGGATTTAATTGGCAATCCGACACTATCTGCTAACTCTTGGAAGGATGCACCTGTTCCACCTTCCCCACCATCAACCGTAATGAAATCGGGACCTTTTCCAGTCTCTTTTATCGCTTTTGCTAAAGCTTCTGATTCATCGGGGCTTCCAATAACTACCTTCATGCCAACGGGTTTTCCTGTTTTTTCTCGAATTTGTTCCATAAATTCAAATAATGAAGGGAAATCATTAAACTCTTTAAATCGGTTCGGACTATCGATTGCTTTAAACGGCTCCACCATACGAATTCTTGCAATTTCCTCTGTCACCTTTTCAGCGTCGATATGGCCACCTCGTGTTTTCGCACCTTGAGCTAATTTAATTTCGAATGCCTTAATCTGTGGAATCTGACTTTTTTCCAATAATGCATCCCAATTAAAATTCCCTTCTTTATCTCGCACACCAAACAAACCAGGGCCGATTTGCATAATGATATCGACATTACCTTTTAGATGATATTCTGAAAGCCCTCCTTCCCCAGTGTTCATCCATGTCCCTTTCGCTAATCCTAACCCCTCTGATAAGGCAGTAATGGCATGATCTCCTAAGGATCCATAACTCATAGCAGACATGCCGATTTGCCCTTTCACAATAAACGGATGTTTCGTTTTTTCTCCAATGACAATTGCATCTTCATCATGTAATAAAAATGCCTTTGAAACATGATCTTCAAATATTTCCTTTCTTTGGCCAAATAAAGGCTCTTTCACTAAGAGGTATCTTTTTGTCTTTACTTTTTCATCGTCCATTTTTAATTCTTCCGTTAACTTAGGAAACATGGAGTTGCGAATATAAAAACCGGGTTTTTCAAAATCTCGAAGTGAACCAAAACCAATTACATCCCGTTTATATTTTGCCGATTTGACAATAGTTTGATATTCGATACGTGAAAATGGCTTACCCTCAGTATCATTGTTAAATAAATATTGGCGCAATTCAGGACCAATCGTTTCAAATAAATAACGAGCTCTCCCAATTAGTGGATAATTGCGAAGTACAGGATGTTGCTTTTGCGTCCGGTCAATAAAATATAGATATAATCCAATCACGACAAGAATGAATAAAAGGAAGCCTATTAGTACCGAACCAATTACAATCAGCACATCTGCAAGATTCAATATGGATACCTCCAAACAATATTAATTGAAAAAAATCCCTATAGTTTAGATTTCTCAATCATATGGAAACTATTCAATTTTAGTTGCGAGAATTCCGATGATTTATTTTCTTCATTTCTGTCAGAAAGAATTTAGACTAAAAATCTGCTGCTTCTAGAATCTGATCCGCCAATAAAATCTATACATTAAACATTTGGAAAATATATCTATTTTACAAACTACTTAATAAATCGTTCCCTCAAATATTTAAATAATTGACAAAACTTTGCTTTTAATAGTCAAACTCCAAAAGATAATAGTCAATTGCTAGCACATATTAGTCATAATCTGTAAGATAATAGTCAAAGTAATGCTCTTAATAGCCAAACAAATAAAACCGTCCTTACTACAAAATCATGCAAAGTCAAACTATGAAAGATATAGCCAACCTTTACAATATTTCATCTCCAAAATTAAAGGGCAGTCTAAACAAAATTCTAGACTGCCACGAAAAACAACCTATCCAAATAAACTCCCCACTGCAGTAATAGAAGTCGCTAAATCTTTTCGATAGTTCGAATCCTTTTCATTTAAACTATTGATGCTTACCTCATTTCCTCCAAGCGAGGAGTGAACATACAGTCCATTCCCCATATACATGGCGATGTGTCCAGGGAAATAAAGCAAGTCGCCTTTTTGTATTTTTTCAAAGGGTATTTCCTTGATTGGGAAACCTTCTACAATTTGTGCATCTCGGTAAATATAAACACCATTCAACATGTATGCCATAGAACATAATCCAGAACAATCAATTCCCAGCGGCGATTTTCCTCCCCAACGATAAGGCGCCTTTAAATAGCTCAATGCAGTTTGAACAACATTTTCTCGAAACGCTTCCTCAGAATCCAATTCTACAATTCTTTCACGTATCCAATAAGAACGACTATAACCAATCTCGCCATTCACCAATTTTACTTTAACCCATTCTGGATTCAAACTCGAATCTTCCACTAATGAAATAGAAGATCCCTTCACTAATGTAGCGATTTTCGCGCTTTGAATTTTTGGTTCCGCTAAAATATCTGCGAAGTTTTGAATGATGACATGTTTTGCTTCTTTATCCCATTGCCCAGCTTTTCCTTCATTGATGAGCAATTTTTCTTTTAAACAATACCCCTTATATCGATAGGCGGTTTGAACATGTACCCAAGTGCCACAATCTTCGAGTATCTCAACAACCATGCCATATAATACTTCGTCAACACATTCAGAAGTAGAATACGGGTGTTTATGTAGGGGTACAATCATATCACTTGCAACTGCTTTCATAGGGTATCCCCCCTATTCGAAATAGTCATATACGATTTTGGAAATGCGGCCGATGAATCGCTTTCCGAATTCAAAATCATTTAATTCCGTTAGAAAAACTCCGATAAAATAGTCCATAGTTGGATGATAGACAATTCCTGCATCATGACAAACCGTATCCAAACTGCCTGTTTTATGGGCAATCCGGACGTCCGCTATATATCTCTTTAAGCGTTCATAGTCTCTTTGCTTGCACAAAATATCAATTGCTATTTTATTAAATTCGTCTATTAATAATTGTTGTTGATAAATCAATGAAAATAAATGTGCCATATCTCTCGCAGTCGTCACATTATCGTACCCAAGATTTATTTTTTCAAAATCCATCATTTTGCGTTCCAGGTTTGTATGAGCCAAACCGATTTTCTTAAAATAATGGTTCAACTTTTCAAAACCAAGTAAATCAATGAGTTCATTTGTTGCAGAATTATCGCTCGTAATAATCATCCATAATAGCAACTCATAGATGGTACAGGATGTTAAGTCTTGCTCCGTGATTACACTAAAATCCACTTTATTTTCTGGTGAAATTTCTACTACATCTGTTAAAGAAAATTGATTTTCTTGTACATAATGCAATACAGCTAATAAAATGGGAACTTTTATAATACTCGCACTTGGAAAGACTTCATCCATCTTTTCAGCAATCAGGTATTGATCCGTTTTCAAATCTTTCACAACAAGATGCACCTTACAATCTGCTTCATCTAGCAAGGTTCGGATTTGCTCCATCCTAATCGCCACCTACCCCATTACTTTTATCATTCTCAATTCGGTATTAAATGAAATCTTCTTGCCTAATGGCAGCGTCATCGTAGGCAGCACATGACCACATGTAATGTCCATTAAGATCGGTTTACCTGTCGGAACTAATATTTCTTCAAATATAGTGTGCAATCGTAAACTTTGTTCAGGCTTATCTGGATTTTGTGGACCACAATTTGTCCAAGCTCCCAGCAAAATGCCCACAGCATCATCCAGTTTACCTGCAAGTTTTAATTGTGTAAGCATTCGATCAACACTTCGCTCATATTCATCGATATCTTCTAAAAATAATATTTTTCCTTTCGTATCAATTTCATATGGAGTTCCTAATGATGAAGCCACCAATGTCAAATTGCCGCCAACCAATTCACCAGTCGCTTCACCTGGTACTAATACTTTCACGGGATTCCCAGGTGCATTTTCTAAAAAATAATCCGTGCGTTCTGTATCCATGACGCTTGTCAAAAACGAATTCCACGTATAATCGTCCATTTCATCTTTAATGAATTCCGTAGATGGCATAGGCGAATGGAATGTAACAAAATGACATAATTGGTTGAATACAATATGAAGCGCTGTGACGTCACTATACCCAGCAAAAACTTTTGGGTTTTCTTTAATCATCTCTAAATCCAACAATGGCAAAATTCTTTGGGCACCATATCCTCCGCGAATGCAAAAAATCCCATCAATTTCAGGATTGCGGAACATTTCATTGATTTCTTGTGCCCGTAAGTCATCTTTTCCAGCTAAATATCCATGCCTTTCTTTGCAAGTTTCGCCTACAACGACGTTAAAGCCAAGGTCTTCAATTGCTTTGATGGCTCTAGGCAACACTTCAGATGGAGTTGGACTGGACGCACTAACCAACCCAATCGTATCACCCTTTTTTAACGATTTTGGTATTCTCACATGCTAACCCCCATTCTTCTCGTTTCACGGTAACGGGCAATTTCTTCTTCGTTTGCCAATACAAAATGTCCCTTTTCTATTTCAATAAAAGAAGGCGGCATTGTTTCATAGTTATGCTGAGTAGGGTCATAGATTTCCACCTTTTTACTACGTTCTTTATACGGATTTGGTTCAGGCACAGCTGATATTAATGCACGGGTATAAGGGTGAATGGGATTGGAAAACAATTTTTCTGTTTCTGCCAATTCCACAATATTCCCCTTATAAATCACTGCCGTTCGATCTGTGAAAAAGCGAACAATGGATAAATCATGGGCAATGAATAAATAAGTTAAATTATTTTGTTGTTGTAGGTGTTTCATTAAATTCAATACTTGCGCACGGATGGAAACATCTAAAGCTGAGATTGGTTCATCTGCAATAATAAACTCTGGTTCCATCACTAAAGCACGAGCAATTCCAATTCGTTGACGCTGACCACCTGAGAATTCATGAGGAAACCTTGAGGCAAATTCCGGTAAAAGGCCAACTTGTAGCAAAGCATTTCTTATTTTCTCTTGTCGTTCTTTTTCACTGGAATAATTTTTAGTATTTATTAAGCCTTCACTAATGATATAGTCCACTTTTGCCCGTTCATTTAAAGAAGCCATTGGATCTTGGAAAATCATTTGAATTTTTTGTGTGATTTCACGATCCCAATCACGAGGGATTTTTCCATTGATTTTCCTTCCTTTAAATAATATCTCCCCACTTGTAACTTCATTAATGCGCATAATCGCACGGCCAATCGTTGTTTTTCCTGAACCAGATTCTCCTACTAATCCAAATGTCTCTCCTTTATAAATTTGAAAGCTGACATCTTTGATGGCTTCAAACTTTTTCTTACCTTTTCCAAAGGTCACATTTAAATTTTTCACTTCAAGTATTACTTCGCGATTAGCCATTTGCGTATTGTCTCCCTTCTTCAAAAAATTTTTTCAACACTTCGGGAGGCTCTACTTTTGGGGCATTGGGATGAAGCAGCCACGTTTTGGCATAATGGGTATCACTGACTTTAAAGTATGGAGGGCGTTCTACAAAATCAATTTTCAATGCATATGGATTACGCGGCGCAAATGCATCTCCTTTAACTTCATTAAATAAATTCGGCGGCGTTCCTTTAATGGAATAAAGTTCTTTCCCTTTTTCCCCTAATTGTGGTAGTGATGAAATTAATGCCCATGTATAAGGATGTTTTGCATTGAAAAAGATTTCATCCGTTTTCCCAAATTCGATAATGTCACCTGCATACATCACCGCAACGCGATCCGCTACTTTTGCTACAACCCCTAGGTCATGGGTAATATAAATCGTTGTCAATTGATATTTTTCTTGGAGATTTTTCAACAACTGCAAAATTTGCGCTTGAATCGTTACGTCAAGAGCTGTTGTTGGTTCATCACAAATTAATATTTTTGGATTACATGCAATCGCGATGGCAATCACAATCCGTTGACGCATACCACCTGAAAACTCATGAGGATATTGTTTGTAACGTCTTTCCGCATCTTTTATTCCAACATCCCGAATTATTTGAAGAACTTTTTCGTAGGCTGATTTTCCCTTTAGTCCTTGATGCAAAATGACCGCTTCCTCAATTTGCTTCCCAATCGTTTTTAACGGATTAAGAGAAGTCATAGGGTCTTGCGTCACCATCGCAATTTCTTTCCCTCGAATTTTCAACCAATCATTTTCCGTTTTAAATTGCGCTAAGTCATAATCTTCATACAAAATTTTCCCTTGATCAATATAACCGTTTTTATCCAATAGCCCTATGATCGATTTCATTAATACAGATTTTCCAGAACCTGATTCTCCTACGATGGCTAAACTCTCACCTTTATATAAATCTAAAGATATATCACGAATAGCCGTCAGTTCTCGTCCACGCAATGTAAACTTTATGACTAGATTTTCAATGGACAAGATTTTGTTCTTCTCATCTACCATTTGAATGCCTCCTATACGTGATTTTTCGGATCAGCCGCATCAGCGAATGAGTTACCTATAATATAGAAAGAAATCGTAATCACACTTAATACGATACTTGGGAATAGTAGCTGATATCTTAAATCTGGAGACATCATTAATACTCGACCTTCGTTAATTAAGTTGCCTAATGATGGCTCACTTACAGGCAACCCTAAACCTATATACGTTAAAAATACTTCGGCTCCAATTGCATAAGGAACAGCTAAACTCATTCGCAACATAATGATTGAAATTAAATATGGTAACAAGTTTTTTAAAATAATACGATAGCTTGGCGTTCCTAACGTTCTTGATGCCAAGTTATATTCACGGTCACGCAAGATGACAATTTGGTTGCGAATAAATCTTGCCATCTCAACCCAGCCAGTTATACACATTGCCACAATAATCGTAGTGATACTTGGTCGTAATATTAGAGACATTAAGATTAATACAATCGTCGTTGGTATATTTTCAATCACGTTATAAGCATGAGTGAGAGGTGCTTCTAATTTCCTTGAATACCCCCACAGAGCACCGATGGTAATCCCAATAATCGCCTCAACAATAGCTACGACCACACCAATAAATAACGATGTTCTTGTTCCTGCCCATATGCGAGACCATAAATCTTGTCCAATGGAGTTTGTACCAAACCAGAATTCCTCGTTTGGTGGGACATTGCGGGCTTGGTAGCCAGTTTCAGGATCCAGGTAGATTTCCGTTGGCGATTTTTGGTTAGGTAAATATGGCTGAATCAGAACAAATAAAACAATCGCAATAACTAAAATCAATAAACTTACTGCTACTTTATTTTTTAAAAAAGACTTCCAAGTAGAGCGCCAATAAGAATAATTCGAATAGCCGATTTTTTCTGCATTGTTTTCATCTGCTACCGCAAATTCAAATAATTGTTTACTAGATTTGTCCGTAATATTGCGTATTTCTTCAGAATATAAGCCCATCAGCGAACACTCTCCCCTTTGCCGAATTTGATGCGAGGATCAACAAGGGCCATTGCTACATCTCCTAAAAATAATCCAATGATCCCTAAAGATGAGAAGAGTAATACAAGAGCTTGAACGACTGGATTATCTTGACGCTGGATGGCGTCAACGAGCAACCCGCCCATTCCCGGTATGGAATATAAAGATTCAATATAAATGGAGCCAGTGATAGTTAGCAAGATGGTTGCTGGCAAATACTGAGCCAATGGAATAAAAGCATTTCGCATAACATGTCTAAACATGATGGTGCGTTCTTTTACACCTTTAGCCCGCGCTAGTTTAATATAATCTTTGTTTAATTCATCGACCATATAACGTCGCATCCACATGGCATAAGAAGCGATTGGCCCTAAAGACAGTGAAATTAATGGCAACACCCAAGTAATGGGCTTGTCTTCATTAAACAACATAGGTAAATTCAAGAAGTCCGTTATATATACTTGAATGAGCAAGTAATAGACCATGGAAGGAACTGCCACAATGAACACAATATAGCCCGTCCCAAGCCGATCTAACCATCTTCCTTTAAATTGAGCCATGAAAATTCCTAATGGAACGCCCACGATAATGGATAAGGCAACAGCTGCGACTCCAAATGCAAATGAATACACGATTTTATCTGCAATAATATCAATAACGGGTACATCCGTACGATATGTAATGGATTTGCCCAAATCGCCACGCAATAAATCTAAATAAAAGTTTCCTAGCTGAACGAGGATTGGATCACGCAATCCTAAATTCGTTAAATAGACTTCTTGTTGTTCGGGTGTCATTTTATCAGCAGCGGCACCTAAATAACCTTCTTCAGGCAATAAGCGTAATAAAAAAAACACGACTGTAATAATGACAAATAGTGTAACCACTGACTGTAACAGCCGTTTTACGATATATCCTAGCATGAGAACCCCCCTTGTTTACCTAAATAAGAGAAGAAAGGAGATGTAAGTTAGCCATCTCCTTCTTCAAAGATCGACTATGAATCTTTTCATTAATTGAATAAATTCATAGTGAATTATTGACTTGCTTTAGCTAGCGCTTCAGCACGCTCTTTCTCCCATTGCGCTTTCGCTTCTTTAAATTCTTCGTTGTTCATTGGTTTGTCTAGCAATTTTTGCCCTTTAAATTTCTCCATTGTTACCCCAAATGGTGAATATTGTGCATCAAATGGATTTAATTTAGATGCTACGTATCCAGTGCCACCTACTTTGTAAGGAACAACGAATGCTTCTTCGATTAAGAAAGCTTCTGCCTCGGCAAACAATTCATAGCGTTCTGCAAAATCAATTGCTGCTTTCGCTTTGTTTACCATATTTTCATAAATCGGTTGACCATTCGTATCAGTATATCCTTCAGCTAATTCTGGTTTGTTATATGTTCCACCTATTGTAAATGGATCTGTATAAGTGGATGGATCTGCATAGTCTGGACCCCAGTTCACTTCCATAAATGCAAACTTTCCTGGTCGCCGAACTTCTCCAAGGAATCCCGTTGAAGGGCCAGCATAAACAATAATGTCAATATAATCTTTGCCTAACAAATTTTCCATTTGTTGTTCAATAACTTGAGAGCGGTTTGCCCAGTCAGGCATTCCAGAGTTATATGGCATTAATACTTTAACAGGGAAAGTCGCTTTACCTTGAAGTTCTGCCATCGCTTTTTCTTTATATTCAAGCGCTAAGTCAGGGTTAAATGAATCATTATTTGTAAACTTCGCTAATGGTTCTAATTGTGTATAGTCAACACCATCTATATCAACAAAGTTTTTAGGCGTAATCGTATTGTTTAATAATGATTCAGGATTATATGGTTCGTCCGTCAACATAGCAGAAACTCGGTCAAGCGCATGGAATAATGATTTACGGAAGTTTTTGTTGTTTACTGCAATCTTCCAGTTTTCCGGTTCATATTCTGCATCAAATTGTGGATTAAAGTTTAATGCATAGAAATATGAATAGAAGTTGCTTCTACTTTGACGAATTAATTCTTTTTTCTCCGAATCTTTGAACCAATCATCTAAAATGGCAGTTGGAATTGCCGCTTCGTCCACTTCTCCACGTAAGAATAATTCTGGTGCAACAGTAGCTGCTTCTTTGTTATACTTATATTCGATTTTGTCAATTAACACATTTTCATGATCCCAATAAGTCGGATTTTTCGTTAATACACGTTTATTTTGAGGTTCAAACTCAGTTAAAATATAAGAACCATTGTATAAAAGGTTTTCTTTTGATGTACCAAAGCTGTCTCCCTTTTCAGCTAAAAACTCGCCATATACCGGGAAGAAACATACATAGTTCAACATGGAAAGAAAGTAAGGCGTTGGTCCCTCCAATGTATATTCAAGGGTATACTCATCTAAAGCTTTTACCCCAACTTGAGAAAAATCTGTAATTTCTCCTTCATAGAATGCATTGCCGTTCTTCACAACAGTTGCAATCCATGCAGTTGATGATTCATTTTTTGCATCGAGCACATAATGTAATCCATCTACAAAGTCTTTTGCTGTTACTTCAGCTACTTCATTACCTTCATGGTCTACCCATTTCACACCTTTTCGAAGTCTAAATGTCCATACTGAAGCATCTTCATTTGTTTCCCAAGATTCAGCTAAACCTGGTTGAACAATGCCGTATTTGTCATATTCAATTAATCCATCTACTAAGTTTGCAGCAACTGCAAATTCATTAGTTTCAGATGTTTTTAAATAGTTGAGCGTTTTTACTTCTCCGGAATATACTGTGCGAAATACAGATTCATCTTTTGTTTCTTCATCATCGCTACAAGCTGCTAGCATCATAGCGATACAAGCGAGCAAAAACAGTAAATACTTTTTCATAGAACCCCCCCATTTTTTCTCTAACTTTCTATTGAAAATCCTAACCCAGGATCCTCCGACATTCTAATCCATTGGCTTTCGAATGTTGGACCACCTGAAATAGGATCTTTCAAACATAGGCTTGGCCCATCTAAATCAACGAGCGTAATGTTCTTTTGTGACGCAGCAAAATGAGCCGCAGCACTTACGCTAATTTTTGTTTCCAACATACAACCAATCATGCACGCAATTCCATTTGCTTCTGCAATATGGGAAATTTTTTGTGCCTGATAAATACCACCCGTTTTCATCAGTTTAATATTGATACAATCACAAGCACGCATTTGAATAACCTTAAGTGCATCTTTTGCTGAAAAAACGCTTTCATCTGCTAAAATATTTGTTTCTGTATGAGCTGTTACATAGTGCATGCCTTCCAAATCAGCATAGTGAACAGGCTGTTCGACTAATTCGATGTTGACATTCGCATCCTCCAATTCACGAATTATTCTGACAGCTTGTTTTGGAGACCAGCCTTGGTTGGCGTCTACACGAATTTGAATGTCAGGTCCCACAGCCTTTCGGATAGCGATAACTCTTTCCGCATCTCTTTCAGGATCTTTCCCAACTTTCACTTTTAAAATTTGATAACCACGTTTCACTGCTTTCAAGCTGTCATTGACCATCGTTTGTGCATCATTAGCACTAATGGTAATATCCGTTACAAGCTCTTTACGATAACCCCCCAACACTTTGTATAAAGGAGCATTATAACGCTTTGCAAACAAATCATAAATAGCCATATCCACTGCGGCTTTTGCACTTGTATTTTTATATATGCATTGATCAAGGCGTTCCATAATGAGCGCAATTTCTTCGATTTCCATCCCGATTATTGCAGGTTTTATGTAACGCTCAATTGCGTGTACAATTGATTTTCTCGTTTCACCAGTAATGACAGCCGTTGGAGCTGCTTCCCCAATCCCAATTTCTCCCTCATCTGTATAAACGTAAACACCAATATTTTGAATCTTTTCGACTGTTCGAAGTGCCGTTTTAAAAGGTGTAATAAGGGGTGCTGCAACTTCGAAACACTTGATGTCTGTAATTTTCATGTTGGCTCACCTTGAATCATTTAAGTTAAAAACTGCAATATTCGTAAAACGTCAAAATAGTTATCTGTTTCATATTCCACTGTATTATGAGGCTTAAATTTTGCTCTAGGATAAAAAGAGTTTCGATATGCACGTGTATGATCTCTGTAAATAATTTCGACATTGAAATGCTTTGGAAGCTCTATTTTAATTGAATCTCTATCAACCTTCATCGCTTCTTCTACCAATCTCTTTGTTTCGCTAATTGCTAATTTAGGGCTAATACTTACAGTAGCTCCACCAATTCCCTCTTTGATAGGAAGCGTAACAATATTTTCGTTAACAGACTTGATTTCCTCTGTCAGTCCAACATCTCCACTGACAAATGCAACAGGAACTCCATGTAGTGCTGCCGCATAAGCATTAATTAAAAATTCACTTGCATATTCACCGTTGATTTTCACATCGGCATTCACGACCAATGTGTGGGCCAATGGATTTCGATGACTTCCACCTTTACTGTGATAACCGATGAAAATGGCGCGATCAAAACTTTCATCTAATCCAGCAACCATACACATTGGATCCCCTGTCCAGCCACGAATTATTTTCACATTTTCTGGTAAGTTTGAAAAATCAATATTCCTTGCAGAGTCATGGGCATCTTTTAATACGATTTCAGTTGCTCCACCCGCTATTGCTCCTTCGATTGCGGCTTCAACTTCTTTTGTCATTTGCTTTTGAAAAGGGGCATAATCCGGTGTATTTTTTTCCGTCTCAATCCAAGTTGTTGAGCATGCAACTCCTTCTAAATCTGCACTAATATAAACTTTCATATAAACTGAAACTCCTTTACATCATTGTTTTCTAGTTCTGCTAATACTGGGCCATAAGGGACGACTTGTTCATTTACTCTCCTTGCCCAAGAGATATTTCCGAAATCATAATGCCACCATTCATCAGCGTAATTTGTAAAGCCGACATGGATTAAACTGTTATATAATATTCTTCTATTTTGAAGTGCTGTAACATTTTCTTCTGGATGATCTTCAAAATATCTCGTTGCTGATTTTTCGTTCATTTCATCAAACTTTGTGCCTAAGTCTAGTTCGTTTCCATTCGCATCGCCTAAAGTTAAATCAATCGCTCCCCCTGTAATATGGGGGGAAGTACGTGTTGGCTCAATGCTTGGATACGCAACATATTTTAAAGTGATTTGAAAAATTTCCTCTTCCGTCAGCTCAGGATGCTGCATTTTCGTTTTTTCTAAAAACAGATTGAATAGAGATTGCTGAACCTGAAATGGACGAAATCCATCGAATAGAATGAAACTATACTGACGAGGCAATATTTCTAAAGCTTTCTTGATTCGTAGATAAACTCCCTTACGTAAATAGATTGATTGAATACTAGATGGAATGTTTAGTTCATAATAAATAGGTCTGATGTATAATCGGTTCGGTACTTGTTGCACTTTAATAAGTGGTTCATGAACTTCAAGTATTTGTGGAGTCCACTTTTGTGATGGAATTTTAAGATCTTTAATGGGTGAAAGTAGAAAATCCTGTATGAAAATCACCTCAAATAATCGTTAATACTATTAAATTTTCATAATGAATTACCATATGACAGAATGTTTTGATAATTCTGTATTCAAACGAAATATATTATACCTTCCTTGTTTTTTTCTAGTTCCTTTTTGGTTAATTATTATAAATAAGTATATATATGGTATTAATTGATATCATTTTATTATTAGTTCGCTATTTTTATAAAACTTAGGGTTTGAATAATAAATGCATTTTGCAAGCACGTGTATTCTTTGCTTCCTCTACGGAAAATAGGACCAATTCATTTTATTTACCAATTAAATGAATGAACGACATGTCCATTTCTTCCAGTTGTTGTAACAGCTTGGGATAAGGAATTTAAAATTGCTTCTTCCGTTGTTTCTGCAGCAGCAATAAATAATTGATTCATGATTGGATGATCTTCTCGTAGTTGGATTCTAGATTCAGTAATATAATCAGTGAAATGTGGAATTTTGTGAGCAGTCGTAAAACCAATTACAATATCACCACTGCCGTGAGAATAATGGCTTCCTGTTCTAGCTAGTCCAATTCCACAACGTTTAATTACGCGCAATAATTGCCGGCTGCTTAACGGTGCATCTGTTGCTAGTATTATGATGATTGAACCATCTGTCGGTTTAAGAGTGGAATCCTCTTGACGTTGGTTTCTTATATATTGCTCACGTCGAAACTCAACACTTTCTCCAAAATTACTCAACACTAAACATCCAACTGCATAGGATTGGTTCTCAGCCGTTACAATTCGAGATGACGAACCAATTCCTCCTTTATAACCAAAGCAGATCATTCCTTTTCCTGCTCCAACAGCTCCTTCCTCCACTACTTTATCAGATGCATTTTGAATCGCTTCAATGGCATGTTCAGGTGTGACAGGACATGCACGGATAGAATTTAAATAACTATCATTACACTCTCCTACAACAATATTAATGGTTCCTGTTGAGATACCAATCTCAGGATTTTGTTCTAACATATATTCTAAAGTGCCTTGAGTGACAGCTGGAACGCCAAACGTATTGGTTAACATAATCGGTGATTCGATGACACCTAATTCATTGATTTGTACAAGGCCTGTTGTTTTTCCAAATCCATTCAGGACATAGCTAGCTGCAGTTACCTTTTCTTTAAATAAATTACCGCCATGCGGTAATATGGCAGTTACACCTGTACATGCATATGTACCTTGATCATCTATTGGATAATCCAGCGTCACATGACCCACCTTTACCCCTTCCACATCGGTTATGCAGTTTTTTTCTCCTACTGGCAATCTTCCAATGGTGATTCCAAATTCTCGAATCTTTTTCCTCATATTCCAACCCCCATCGATTTTTATAATGTATTTTAATAGAATTGATAGGTTTGGAAAAGATTAGAAGAAACAAAAAGCACATGAGCTGGATTTAAAATCAAATAGATCGTTGAAATAATATATTTTACAACATATGAAAAATTTGAAGGAAATAGAACCAACTTCTCTTTATTTCTCTCATTTTTGCAAACATTTTCATATCTATTTAGCGTCATAATCTATATTCATAATTAAATTAAACATATTTTGCTAGAAAAGATGTTGATTCAATCTGAAAGCGAAAAGCTAACAGGTTGCCAAGTAGTTTTATTGGCAAAAATAAAACGATATAAAATTTGAATGAAACGGTGCTATGTTTGGACGAGCGATAATATGATAGTAAAAAAGCAGTTGGAAGGAGATTTGATTGAGAAAAAGTGAATTTGGAGGTTTTATTCTTCGGATTGTTCTAGGAGTTATTTTCATCGTTCACGGATTAGCAAAATTGCAGGAAGGAATTACTGCAGTAGCAGACCGATTTGCCAGCTACAATTTACCGTTCCCAGAAGTTTTTGCATATGGTGTTACAGGTCTTGAAATCATTGGAGGAATTTTCATTGTCATTGGTTTTTCCATACGTCTATTTGCTTTTTTATTCATTCTTCTGATGGCAGGAGCCATTGCAACAGTGAAATTTGCTGTTGGGTTCCTCCAAGGTTATGAATTGGATTTAGCTTTGATGGCAATGGCTACTTATTTACTTTTTGCAAGCAATCGTTTTCTTGCTCTTGATAACTTCATTGTAGAAGGAAAAGAAAAAAGGAATAAAGTACGATAAAAAACAAAGGTAGAACGTTGCAGCAATTCATGCTACTAAGTTCTACCTTTTTATTGATTATTGTTTTGTAACTAATTCTAAGTCAACTGGTACGAATTCTTCTACAGATTCACCGTTTAAATATTTAATAGCTGTTTCTACAGCAATTTTACCAATTTCCTCTGGTTTTTGCGCAACAGTTGCAGCCATTACGCCTTCTTCAACTTTCTTCACAGCATCATCTGTAGCGTCAAATCCAATTACAATAATATCTTTACCAGCTGCTGAAATTGCTTCAATTGCACCTAAAGCCATTTCATCGTTTTGTGCGAATACTGCTTCAATGTCAGGATGTGCTTGAAGCATATTTTCCATTACAGATAAACCTTCACTACGGTTGAAATTAGCAGTTTGACTAGAAACAAGATCTACTTTACCTTCTACAGCTTCAAGGAAACCTGCACCACGGTCACGAGCAGCAGATGATCCTGGAACACCTTCAAGCATTGCTACTTTTGCACCTTCACCAGCAAGCTCAAGTAAATATTCTCCTGCAAGTTTACCACCAGCTACGTTATCAGAAGCGATATGTGAAATCACTTCACCGCTATCTGCAGAACGGTCAACTGTAATAACTGGGATGCCAGCAGCGTTTGCAGATTCTACTGCAGAACCTACCGCTGAAGAGTCAACAGGATTGATTAACAATAAGTCAATTCCTTGTTGAATTAAGTCTTCTACGTCAGAAGCTTGTTTAGAAGCATCATCTTGAGCATCTACAATCACAAGCTCTACACCATTTTCTTCACTAACAGCTTTTGCACCTTCGCTAAGTGTAACGAAGAATGGGTTATTTAATGTAGAAATGGAGAAACCAACTTTTACTGCTCCTTCTTTTGTTCCTTCATCTGCAGCATCATTTTGTTCCACAGATGAATTCATGGAACATGCAGATAAAACTAACATTGCAATGACAACAAAGAATAGATGTTTCATTTTTTTCATTCTTAACCACTCCTTATTCAGATTTTTTTCGATCTAGTAAAACTGCTAATAATATTACGATCCCTTTCACGACTTGTTGCCAGAAAGAGGAAACGCCAATGAGGTTCATACCGTTATTGAGTACACCAATAATAAGTGCCCCAATTAACGTACCAAAAATCCAACCTTTCCCGCCATTTAAGCTTGTACCGCCTAACACAACCGCAGCAATCGCATCTAACTCATAAGATTGCCCTGCAGTTGGTTGAGCAGAATTTAGGCGAGAAGTTAAAATTAATGCAGATAATGCAGCAAGGAAACCAGAAATCGCATAAACTGCAATTTTCACTCGGTCTGCATTTATACCTGATAATTTCGCAGCTTCTTCATTTCCACCAACCGCATAAACACGGCGGCCAAATGTTGTTTTATGCAAAATAAAATAAAGAATACCAAAAGTGATTAATGTCGTAATAACTGGAATCGGAATTCCTAAGAAATATCCTTTACCAAATAATTGGAATGAAGCATGGTCACCTAAACCTGAAATTGGCTTACCGTTTGTATAAACAAGCGTTAAACCTCGATAAACAGTCATTGTTGCTAATGTCGCAATAAATGGTGCTACTTTACCTTTTGTAATAATTACCCCATTTATTGCACCTAAGATGAGACCTAGAATTAAAGCAATTCCCATAGAAAGGATTGGGTCAAACCCACCAGCTAATAAACTTGCGGCAACAGCCCCTGTTAATGCTAGTGTTGATCCTACAGATAAATCTATACCACCTGTGAGAATAACAAAGGTCATTCCGAATGCAATAATAGCGCTGATTGATACTTGTCTTAACACGTTGAAGATATTAGAAATGGTTAAAAAACTAGGATTCAATATACTAACGACAATAATTAAAAGAATTAAACCAAATAATGGCCCTAATTTTGATATTATTTCTTTCGACGATTTAGACAACTTGTTCACCTCCAGTTGCAAAATGCATAATTCTTTCTTGCGTCATTTCTTCTTTCGAAACTTCTCCCGTTAATTTTCCTTCATGCATAACAAGAACGCGATCAGCCATTCCAATGATTTCTGGCAATTCTGATGAAATCATTAAAATCGCTACACCTGCTTGTGCTAAATCGTTAATGATTTGGTAAATTTCTTTTTTTGCACCGATATCGACACCGCGAGTCGGTTCATCTAATATTAATACTTCAGGTTCCGTACCTAGCCATTTAGCAAGAACCACTTTTTGTTGATTACCACCACTTAATGATTTGGCACTTTGTTTTGGACTAGATGTCCGAATTTTTAACTGCTCAATGTATTGGTTGACGAGGGATAATTCTTTCTCTTTCTTCACTACACCTGAAGTGGAAACTTTCTTTAAGTTCGCCAACGCTACATTTTCCTGAATGGAAAAATTCAGTACTAACCCTTTCGTTTTACGGTCTTCCGTCACGTATCCAATTTTGTGTTTCATTGCATCAATCGGTGATTTAATGGATACTTTATTACCATCAATCAAAATGTCACCACTATGTGCTTTTCGATAACCGAAAATGGTTTCAGCTACTTCCGTTCTTCCAGCTCCCATTAATCCGGCAACACCAACTACTTCACCTTTTCGTACGTTAAACGAAATATTTTCAAACAAACCTTTCACCGTTAAATTTCGGACTTCCAGTTTGATGTCTCCTATATCGCATTGTCTTTCGGGGAATCGTTCGCCCAATTCCCTTCCTACCATCATGGCAACAATTTCATCAAAATTCGTTTCAGGGATATTTCGTTCCCCCACATATTGTCCATCTCTTAAAATGGTAATGCGATCACAAATGGAGAAAATTTCCTCCATACGGTGAGAAATATATACAAACGAAATTCCTTTCGCTTTTAGTTCATTAATTGTTTCAAATAATGTTTTTATTTCCCGATCCGTTAAGGCAGCAGTTGGTTCATCCATCACGATATACTTCGCGTCACTGGCGATCGCTTTAGCTATTTCAATGATTTGCTGTTTTCCGACAGACAAATCTCCAGCACGAGTTTTCGGATTCACGTGTAAACCTAACTTAGATAATAGCTCCTCAGCTTCTCTATCCATTTCTCGGTTTTTTAAAATACCGAAAGGACCGTATGTTTTTTCTTTTCCTAAAAATAAATTTTCAGCAACAGTTAAATCAGGTAATATGTTTAATTCTTGATGTATGACAACGATTCCGTATTTTTCAGCATCTTTAGGAGATTTAAAGTTGACAGGTTGACCATCTACTTTAATTTCACCAGCATCCTTCGTATAAATGCCACTTAAAATTTTCATTAATGTCGACTTTCCAGCACCATTTTCCCCCATTAGTGCATGGATTTCACCTTCTTTAAGGTTAAACCGAACATCTTTTAACACGACATTGCCATTGAAGGCTTTCGAAATGCCTGTCATTTCAATCATGAAATCACCTACTTTTTCAAGAAATCTATTAAAAAATCACACCGCATTGCAAAATGACATTGGCATAAGGCGTCGTTTCACCAGTGCGAATAATGAACTTCGCATTTTTCGTTAATCGCTTAAATTCCTCATGTGAAACATACGAAATGTTCGGTAATGTGTTTGTTAATGTTTTCGAAAGCTCTGCGTTTTTTGTTTTAATTTCTTCTGCTAAAACGGCGCTTTCTACGACTAAATCGTCAAGTACAACTTCTAACATAGTAAGAAAACTCGGCTCTCCCAACTTATATGATAAATCTATACAAGGTACATCATCTGGAATTGGTAAACCACAGTCGGCAATAACGATTTGATCCGTATGCCCTAATTTTGCGAAACGACCAGCTAATTCTCTATTTAAAATTCCGTGTTTTTTCAAACTTCATGTCCTCCCAAGCGAGCTAATACTTCATCTATAGTTGGCATGCCGCCTTGTGCGCCAAACTTTTCAACTGAAAGGGATGCAGCGATGTTTGCAAATTCAACCGCATCATCAATTGATTTTCCACTGCAAATCGCATGAGCAAATGCGCCATTAAACGTATCCCCAGCTCCTGTTGTATCAACAGCAGTTGTTTTAAATCCAGGGATTCTTACAATTTTTGATCCATCATAGTAAGCCGCACCTTCACTACCTAAAGTAACAATGACTTTATTTGGATACTCTTTTAATACCGTTTCCCAATCAGCACCAAAGATTAATTCACATTCCGTTTCGTTTGGCGTTAAATAAGTAATTTGATTCATCCATTCTTTTTTGAAATTCGCAGCAGGTGCTGGATTTAATAAAACTGGAATAGCATGCTCTTGACAGATAGTGAATACGTACTCAATCGTTTCTGCTGGTATTTCCAACTGCATCATCACAAGTTTGCTTTCTCGAATCAGTTGGATATTGGCATCGATAATTTCTTTATTTAAATCAAAATTCGCTCCTGGAACAAAAAGAATGCGATTATCACGATTATGTAGCAAGATATTTGCTATTCCAGTGGAATTATTTGTTTTCACGATGCCTGAAACATCAATATTTTCACTCATTAATTTTTTATATAACTCTATTCCAAAGCTATCGTCTCCTACTGCACCAATCATGCGAACTTGACTTCCAAGTCGAGCCGCTGCAACAGCTTGATTTGCACCTTTTCCGCCTGGAATCGTCGTAAAAAGCTTTCCTTGAACCGTTTCTCCCTGTTTCGGGAAAGTGTCAGTTTCCACTACAAGATCCATATTTATGCTTCCAATCACCGTGATCATTGTAAGAACCCCTTTCGAGTCGTCTCTCGCACAACTAATTCCGGATTAATGACAATGTTTTTCTCAGTTATGCTTTTGCCTTCGATTTGTTGAATTAATAATTCTGCTGCAGTTTCACCTAGCTTGTATATGTTTTGGGCAACAGTTGTTAAACTAGGAGTTGTATAATTTCCTAACTGTATACCGTCAAAACCAATGATTTGAATATCATTCGGCACGCTTCTATTCAATTTTTCACAAGCTTTTAACGCTCCAATTGCCGAAACGTCGCTACTGCCAAATATTCCATCAATAGTAGAATGTTTTTGTAAAAATTGGAATGTAATATGTTCAGCAACTTTAAAATCATAGGGACTTTCAACTATGTGTACTTTTATATTTTTTCCTTCAACAGCCTTTAAGAAACCTTTCAAACGCTGTTCGGATGAAATAAGTTGCTTAGGACCTTTTAGAAAAAGCAGCTCTTTAGCACCACACTCTAGCATGTAGCGGCCGGCCATTTCTGTTCCCAGTATATTATTTGTCGTTACAGATGGGATGTCCATAATCGGAGCCCGGTCTAAGGCAACGATTGGAATAGTTGCTTCTTGACCATTTCCTGAGTGAGTAGATGTGATAATAACACCAGCCACGTATTCTTGAGTAAGAGCTTTAAAGTAATGTTGTTCTTTTTTAGGATTCTCGTCCGAATTACATAATATAACAGTGTATCCATATTTGTAGGCGGTATCTTCTACAGCACGGGCAAGCTCTGGAAAGAATGGGTTTTTAATATCCGGAATAATGAGTCCAATCATATTGGATTGTTTAGTGGATAGCGTCCTTGCAACATTGTTTGGGACAAAGTTCAATTCTTTAATCGCGTGCTCTATTGCTTCTCTAGATTTTTTTCCCACATAACCATTCTTATTAATGTATCTAGAAACTGTGGCTGCAGATACATTTGCCCGCTTTGCTACGTCATGAATCGTTACCATACAATCACCTTTCGAATCATTGTGGTACCGGTTACACATTTTCATGAAAAAATATGTAATCGGTTACACATTTGACCTCCTAATGTGTAATCGGTTACACAATCTACCGCCCAAAAAATTTACGTGTATATATTACCTGAAATAATCTTTTATAGTATGTCATTTTTCTTTTAAATAGGCTATACCATTATCGATTGTTCACAAATTGTTCATCATTTTGTAATTATATGGAATAACCTTTTTGTTTTCAACTGATTTCTTTAGATTTCAACTTTACATTCAGCCTGTCTATATAATGATTGGCGTCCTTAAATTGTTGTTTTAATCGAGTAGGAGGGAGCGATTAACTCCCGTCCTCTCACACCACCGTACGTACGGTTCCGTATACGGCGGTTCAATTAAGATGATTGACGCAAGTCTTTATAACTTCCGTGAATAGCTGTTCTCTTTATGCCAGTGGTCACTCCACCCTCCAAGAGGTCTCCCACGGGATTCACCGCTTCCTTCCTCAAGTGAGGTACTACGTTTTCTGTGTTCATCATGACTCACTGAATGCCAAGGGCTATTCTCTCTTAATTGTTCGGTCCTTCTTAGTAGTTCTAAACCAACTAATACTATGACCTCTGCTGACTTCTGACGGTTCAGCTACTTATCACTAAGTAGGTTATGAAGCGTACTTCACATATCCGCCAGACCTCCCCGGGTAAGAATGTAATCTTTCCTTCCATCTATCTGCTTCATTTACTCTGTACCACCTTTGGCAGAAAGGACTTTGTTTTGTTTAGCAAACTCATCCAATGATACCTAGCCTTATATGAAGTTCGTGTTCCTCAGACCGGAAGTTTGCCGCTCGCTTCCTTCAGATTCCGCGTCACCACGGACACCCTTGCGTTAAGCTAACTGTTACTTCTGCCTTCACAGTTCGGGACTTACACCCTATAGATTACACCCATGCCAGGCGCACTAAAAAAACGCTTCGCTATCTCTAAATAGCAAAGCGTTTTCCAATTAAAACAACCCGATTGCATTCCCTTTTTCATCAACATCCATACGTAATGCGGCGGGTGCTTTGGGCAATCCTGGCATTGTCATAATATCGCCCGTTAAGCAAACTAAAAATCCTGCCCCTAATTTTGGAATGATTTCTCTTACAGTAATCGTAAACCCAATTGGGCGACCTATTAATGTTGGATCGTCTGACAATGAATATTGTGTTTTTGCCATACAGATTGGTAATTGATCCCAACCGTTTTCCTTAATTTGTTTCAATTGCTTTTTCGCTTGATTTGAAAATTCTACTCCAATCCCGCCATATACTTTTTGGACAATCGTCGTAATTTTCTGTTCTATGGAATCGGATAATTCGTAAAGCGGAGCAAATTGTTTCGGTTCGTCTAAAACTTCCAATACTTGTTTGGCTAGATCCATTCCACCTTTCCCGCCTTCTTCCCATACATTTGTTCTAGCGATGCGGACATTGTTTAATTTCGCCCAATTTAGAAGCGTTTGAATTTCTTGCTCCGTATCCGTTATAAATCGATTCAAAGCAACAACCGGTTCAATTCCGAAATTTCTTACTGTCTCAATATGTCGAGCTAAATTTGGGATTCCGTTGCTGAGAGCTTCAATATTTTCTTTCGCTAACTCGCTTTTTTCTGCTCCGCCATGCATTTTTAATGCGCGAATCGTTGTCACAATTACGACTGCATCCGGATGGAATTCACCTTTTCTTGCTTTAATGTTCAAAAATTTTTCAGCACCTAAATCCGCACCAAAACCAGCTTCTGTCACGACGATGTCCGCTAATTTCCGTGCGGTTTGCGTAGCAATCAGGGAATTACATCCATGAGCAATATTCGCAAAAGGTCCACCGTGAACAAGAGCAGGAGTTCCTTCAATAGACTGTACAATGTTCGGTTTGAACGCTTCTTTTAAAATTAATGTTAATGCCCCCTCAATTCCTAGGTCCCGCACAAAGACTGGGTGACGATCATAAGTGTAACCAATTAACATCTTGGATAATCGTTCTTTCAAATCCTCCATACTTGTTGCTAAACAAAATACCGCCATAATTTCAGAGGCAACTGTTATATCAAATCCGTCTTCCCTTGGAACACCTTGCGTTGGACCTCCTAGTCCTACAATAACTTTTCTAAGTGCTCGGTCGTTCATGTCCAATACCCGTTTCCAAATAATTCTTCTAGGGTCGATGTTTAGTTGATTTCCTTGATGAATATGATTGTCAATTACTGCAGAAATTAAGTTATTCGCTGTTGTAATCGCGTGAAAATCTCCATTAAAATGCAAGTTAATTTCTTCCATTGGAAGCACTTGTGCATAGCCGCCACCTGTTGCTCCACCTTTGATGCCGAATACGGGACCTAACGATGGTTCGCGAAGAGCTACCATGACCTTTTGATTTAATTGTTTTAAGGCATCAGCAAGTCCAATAGTAACCGTTGATTTTCCTTCTCCGGCAGGTGTTGGATTCGTTGCTGTCACAAGTACAACTTTACCATAAGGCTCACCCGTAATTTTTTTCGGGTCGATTTTTCCTTTATAACGTCCATATTGTTCTAGTGCATCATCTGGAATGTTTACTTGTTCTGCAATTTCTGCAATAGGTTTTAATGCTGCACCATAAGCAATGTCTAAATCCGTTAATGGTTTTGTAATTGTCATACTAATTCCTCTTTCTAGTCAGATTGAGTTTACTCTTCGTTATGAACGTTATTATTTACACAAGTGTTTGTTTTATAATGTTTTTGTTTTGTCTGCTTTGTTAATTAATGACGGATTTTATTATTACTACATAAATTCACTTTTTAGAAATGGGGCTGATAATAGTCAAAGCTCGGGCAATAATAGTCATACTGATGAATAATAGTCAAATTTGTGAACATAATTGCCAACCCATAAAAATTTGCTTCAAGTCAGTTTCAAGCATTTAATAGTCAACTGGCCAAGGATATTTACCAAATTGATGAACATAATAGCCAACTACATATAAACGATTTCCTTGTAATAACGATAATAGCCAAAATCAAGATTATAATAGTCAATCTTTGATAAATAATAGCCACACTCGAGCAAATAATAGTCATTCATTTTTTTCGTATCCTATCCATCATTATACAATTCATCTAGCAAGATTTGCCCTTGAGCTTTCAAAAGAATTGTGAACTCTCATTCTAAAAATTTCACCATAAAAATGAAGAAAAGGCTGTCTAGAAAGTCGGAAACTTTCCAAACAGCCTCACTTCCTCATAATCATGATTTTTTCTGTCCAAAATGACAGCCACTTTTTTTCATACTATTTATTCATTCATCCACATTATTTATAGGCACATACCCGACCTTTTCAATCAGTTGTTGTCCCTGAGGAGATAGTACCCAATCAATTAATTTGTCGACATTTGGATTTTCCGTACCTGCAGTAACAATATAAAACTCCCCTGTTATAGGATATTCGCCACTTCGAATCGTTTCTTTTGTCGGAGGAACTCCGTCAATGGCCAATAGTTTAATTTGATTATTGCCGACCATTTCTTGTGAATAATATCGAAACGTATAACCAATTGCGTTTTCGAAATTTCGATATTGTGCCACTTCGCTAATGATTTCTCCCATGCCGCTCGCCACATTTTCTCTTGGTGCATCCATAATAGGTGTATCACCCATTAATGACTGCAACGCCGTTTGAGAACCGCTATCTTCAGGGCGTTGATATGCCCGAATAGGTTCGTTTTTACCACCAAGCTCTTTCCAGTTAGTGATTTTACCGGAATAAATATCTTTAATTTGTTGCAAAGTTAACCCATCAACTTCATTTTTTTGATTGACGAAAAATACAAACGATTCCTTCCCAATGGGTATTAATTTTAGTTCGACTCCCTTTTCTTTTGCTCGCTGCAATTGTTTTTGAGAAGGCTCATTGACAAAAATCATATCCACTTTACCATTAATTAAATTTTCGTAGGCTTCTGGCGTTGTATTGACCATCACTTCACTATTATATGGGTCGTATTCTTTTTTCGGATATGTAGCTTGTGCAATGGCGGAATAGATCGGATACAATGCTGTTGCACCATCCATGATTGGTAATGAATCGGATAATTGAAGAGTTGCTTCTTCTTCTAAAGTTACTACTTTCGAATTTTCTTCAAAAGGCATGTATTCATAAATATTTACTTCTGCTGAAACGGTTGGAATGTTCTCTACATATTTTTGGTAAATCGGCCAAATGGAACTAGCACTAATCGCAACACAAGAAATAACGACAAACCAAATGATTCTTTTCTTTGTTTTGAAATATCGAAATAGAAATGCTAAAAAAAGCAAATAAAGAAAAATTGCAAAAATAATGATGAATGGAATCCATTCGAAATTTCCTATCAACAGTGCCATAAAAACGACACCAAATGTAAAAAAACATAGAACGAAGAAAACAATGATTGACACAAAAATGTTCGTCATTACAAAAAACCTCCTACCACCTAATTCGGCATGTAGGAGGTGTTTCCCTTTATTTTCATCGAACGAACAAATAATTCCCGTCCTCAAGCGTTACATGCTTTTCTTCTTTCGCACCGCTAATTTTCACTTCAACGATTTCATACTTTTGCTCTAAATTAAATTTGAAATGACAATTTGGCGCTTTTAATGTTATGTATGAGTCTGTACTCTCCACTATTTCATGTTCAAATAAACTTGCCCATTCTTTTGCCCACTGTAAATCTGTAACGGAGAATGAGATTTCATCAATTGTTAAGTCTCCTAAAGGATGCTTTTGGATTGTTCCATTGTTCACTAAATCATTGTATCGTTCTTCGTCTGACCCTTCCCATTGAATCAGAAATGGATATTCAAAAGGCAACTCTTTTTTGCCAAAATGCAGTAATTTCCAAGTTAATACACTTCCATCTGGGCGTATTCTTGAAAATGAATCAGGTCCAATCACTTCATAGCCTGCGTCACGAAGTTTTTTTGCATCTTCTTCAATTGTCGTTGTCCGAATGGCAATTCGTGTAAAACCATTTTCTTTGTTTCGTTTTTTATAAGATTCATGCAATGTATATGGAATTTCCGCAGATTTTTCGAGCAACGTTTCATCAAATACGCCAATGAATTCAATATAAGAAAGGCCGAAATAACTGAGGGAATTATAGGTTCCCCACATTTCATGTTTTCCTCCTTCTACTGTATGAAGGCCAATTTCTTTCGTTTTTTCAACCATGGCTTTCGGCTCTTTCACAAAATGTACGATATGATCAAGTAAATACATATTTCTCACCTACTATAATTCATTTGTTGCTGCAAATTCACTAATGTCCGTTAATGTTTCGTTCCAATCTTTTCCGACATCCACCCACTCTTTCGCATTTGAATATTCAAACAATTCATCGCAAGTTAATTCGATTGCTGAATTGATGCTGCCGCAAGCTGGAAACACTGTTGTAAAACGTTTTAACGAAACATCTAAATAAACATCTAAATCATGAGCTAATCCGAAAGGACATACTCCCCCAATGACATGCCCCGTAAAATGTTCTACTTCTTCTGCACTTAACATTTTCGCCTTAACGCCAAATGTAGATTTAAATTTTTTATTATCAATTTTTGCATCACCAGCTGCTACAACGAGAAAAGCATTTCCATCTTTATCTTTAAATGATAATGTTTTGGCGATCCGTGCAGGAATGACGTTTAAAGCGATGGCCGCTTGCTCAACTGTTGCACTGCTTTGTTCAAACTCTAAAATATCTTGGTCACGGTTAAATTTTTGTAAATGCTCTTTTACACTTTGTAAAGACATTTTCCCATCCTCCAATCCCGATAAAACAAATTTGAATTATTACCTATTATATATAAGAAAAGACTAGTGAAACTAGCCTTTCAGTTTAAATTCCATTTTATACTTTTTCGCACAGTATTTCCAATAAAGTTCTTGCCGTTTGTTCTTTGCCTTGAACTTCAATGACATCTCCAGTTTGAGAAATAATATAATGCTGAACATCGCCATACAATGATTGAGAACTATTTGCCACCATAAAGTCAGCATTCGATTCTTTCATTCGCAATTTTGCACGTTGAATTAAATAGTCTACATCTTCCGTTGCTTCAAGTTTAAACCCGACAAGAAGCGTTTTTGGATCCCAACCTTTAATTTTCCCTAAGATTTTTGGCGCTTTTTTAAAATGAATAATCGGTGGTTCATCCGAAGACATTTTTCCATTTTCCGTGATTAAATTACCGTTTTGGTCGTAAACTTTGTCTACAACCCAGTCAGAACCAGCCGCTGCCATAATCACAATATCAATGTTTTCACTTTGCAAAATATGTTTTATTTTATTTCCTAAATCTTCAATTCCTTCAAAACCTACTAATCGCATGGATTCTTTATGTTTCGGAAGCTTCGCAAAGTATCCGTGTAAATAAACTACTTCTGCCCCCATAGAAAAAGCTGTTTCAGCTAAAAAACAGCCCATCGTGCCTTTTGAAAGATTCGTATGTCCGCGAACCCGATCCCATTTTTCAAGGGTTCCTCCGCTTGTAATGAGCACTTTTTTTCCTTCTAATGTCTTCACAGCTATCACCTATCATTTTTATCTTTCGTTATAGATTAAGTTTACTGAACTTTAACTCCATTTTCATTAATAAATTCTAATTTTTAAAAACGAGCAGTTATGTAAAAAGCTTCAGTTTCGGAAAATATAAAAAAGCAGCCCCTATTAAGGGAGCTGCTCAACCTATGGTAACCAACCGTGTATATATTAATCCTCAGAAGATATATCAATTCATGTGTAAAGACATCTGATTTGATATATATATCGTGAGCATTAATATTACATTGATAATATTATCATTATTTTATCAAAAATTCAATACAAAAAGGTACTAAAGTTCTATTGCATCATTTTTCCTGCATCTTTAGCAATTCGTTACCCAAAAATTGCAATTGTTCGCCAACAGAGCACTGTTCAATGCAAAACCGGTGTGCTCCTGCTTTTCCTCTTATTTGTCTTAAATCCCTTTTGATGGGACAATCTATGCAATAAGTATCAATTAATTCATCTATATCTTTAATTACTGCACTTTTATCCACAAATCACAATCCCCCTTTATTAGTTTTTATATTTTACTATCGTCATTTTTTATTTGTCAAAGCGCATTTCTTCCAGTTGAAACAAGCTTATTATGTTGTAAAACGGTTGAGAATATGTCTATTGTGACATTTTCTGAGCTTGTCCTTTTGGAACAATAGTTGATATACCTTTTGCTCGACAATTTTTTATAATCAAGTCTTTACGATAGTCTATGATAAAGGGGATAAACACCGTTTGTGCAGTAATTCTTCAACTTTAATCGAGTAGGAGGGAGCGATTAACTCCCGTCCTCTCACACCACCGTACGTACGGTTCCGTATACGGCGGTTCAATTAAGATGATTGACGCAAGTCTTTATAACTTCCGTGAATAGCTGTTCTCTTTATGCCAGTGGTCACTCCACCCTCCAAGAGGTCTCCCACGGGATTCACCGCTTCCTTCCTCAAGTGAGGTACTACGTTTTCTGTGTTCATCATGACTCACTGAATGCCAAGGGCTATTCTCTCTTAATTGTTCGGTCCTTCTTAGTAGTTCTAAACCAACTAATACTATGACCTCTGCTGACTTCTGACGGTTCAGCTACTTATCACTAAGTAGGTTATGAAGCGTACTTCACATATCCGCCAGACCTCCCCGGGTAAGAATGTAATCTTTCCTTCCATCTATCTGCTTCATTTACTCTGTACCACCTTTGGCAGAAAGGACTTTGTTTTGTTTAGCAAACTCATCCAATGATACCTAGCCTTATATGAAGTTCGTGTTCCTCAGACCGGAAGTTTGCCGCTCGCTTCCTTCAGATTCCGCGTCACCACGGACACCCTTGCGTTAAGCTAACTGTTACTTCTGCCTTCACAGTTCGGGACTTACACCCTATAGATTACACCCATGCCAGGCGCACTAAAAAAGCAGCAGTTCGAAAGGTGAACTACTGCTTAACGAACCATTGATTTCCTCTACGTTAAATGATTCATTCAATTTTTAAATAATGGAATTCGTATTTCGTTTTTCAACGGAATGACTTCCGTTTCAGCAATGATATGGAGCGTCATTTCTTCAGGAATCTCTTCTAACTCGGAAGAAACCAATTCAAATGTTCGTTTGAATCGACCTTGCTGATCCGTTTCATCTAAAGTTGATCCTCCATGGTGAATCGTATATTTATTTCCTTTTTCATCTTCTAGTGCCCATTTTTCTATGTTAGGAGCTTTTTGCAAAGCAAATCCTGATAATTGTATTTCAACACTTTTTTGACGTTGTATTGGCATCCATGATTTCTGTAATGAATAATCTGTTTTTTCTTGCACAGAATCAATAGTTAATTCATATCCGTTATATTCAAAGGTTTTAGGTAATTCTTTTGGATTGAATGTAATTGAGAATTCACTAATTTTTGGTCGATAAATTGTATCTACAACGAAATATAATTCTTCTTCAGCATTTTTATTTGGAACGAATGAATCAATTTGTTTGTAAGGACCAAGTTCACTAGGCTCTCCATCCCATTGTCCCATGCCGCTTAACATATTTTCGGAAACAGGATGGCCCCGTTCTTTTGAGAAATAAATATTTTCATAACCTAGCACTACCCCTTTTCCGTTTTCAATTCGATAGCCAATAGAAGGGAAATATAGGAATTGGACAATTTCATTATTAAATTGTAGCTCTTTTTGTTTTAATTGCTGTTTTAATCTTTCTTTTACTTCCTCGGTATATTCTAATTGATAATAGATGTCTGTTGTAGAAGTAGCGTAATTGACTTTATCCAGATGAATTTTAACTCCTTCAACTTCGTAAGATTCATTCAACGCTACAACTTTTTGCTGTTCATAAGCGGAAGTCAAATCAATTGGTATATCGATTTGCCATTGTCCATCTTTCCCTGCAAGATGATGGATGTCCAATCGAACGGTTCCTTTTGTAAAGTTATCGATATTTACTAACGATATTTCATAAATCCCATAGTCATCATGAAGTCCCCAACTCATTGAATTAAGTTCCACTTCATTTTGATGTTCATCTAATACTTTGATTGAATATAAATCGGCATCTCCAATAAATGGATTTAATACTTTACCTTGTTGATTGGTTACCCGATAGGAAAAAGCAATTCGCGACGTATCGGCTATCAAGTCCTCAATGTGCAGCGTTATATCTGCATCTGTTGCTGAAAGATTAACAGGTGTTGCGATGTCAGTATCAATTGCCATTCGCAATCCTTCATCCACCGTTTCACTGGAGAAGATTCCACCTACAAGTTTTGCAACACTCGGACTCACCGACATGAACACTCCCCCTGCAAGAAGTGCGCTTGCTGCCGTACCCAGCACCCATTTTAACGGTCGATTTTTTTTGCGTTTATGCGGTTCCAGCTGATCGACAATCTTTTCGGCAAAATCATCTGGCAATATTGGAGATTTTAGTGTTTGTTCTAATAGTTGATTTTCTTTTAATAGCAGTTCTAATTGCTGCTCACAATAAGGGCAAGACTGTATATGACGTTCCATAAGATCTTTTTCATTGTCTTCTAAAATGCCTTCAATATAATCGAATAACTTATCATCTTTCGGACACACCATATAAATACCCACCTTCTTTTGCATTTTTTCGTAATTTTTTCTTAGCTCGGTACAATTTATTGCGTACCTCTATTATCGAAACCCCTAATGTTTCACTAATTTCTGCGTAACTCAATTCGTTGGCATAACGTAAAAGTAAAATGTTTCGTTCATCTTCCGGCAATAATGAAACCATTTTCTCCAGTTCTCTACTCTCTTCATTTTGTAATAAGACTACTTCTGGTGTATCGTTGCTTCGTATAATCGTATTTTCAATTTGTTCCGTTTGAATTCTTTTTTTCCGAAGCTGATCGATACAGTAATTAATGGCAATGCGATAGAGCCAACTTTTAAATGGACCTTTCGGATTGTATTTTGGTAATTGTTCATACACTTTAAAAAATACTTCTTGGAGCAAATCTTCTGCCGTTTGAGGATTTTTTGTCATCCGTAAAATCGTTGCATACAAAGGATTTTTATAACGATTAATAATGTGTATGTAAGCTCTTTTATCTCCTGCTAAAATTTGTCGAACGTATCGGATTTCCTCATCCATGTTATTCCTCCTTTCTTTCTTCACTTAGTAAAACGAGATTCATCATGAAAAAATCTCACTTTATTTAAAAAATTTTTATTTTCGTGGCCACCTAGATTCATTACTGAAAACCATTAACAGATTAGAATGTTTTTACACGCTTTTGATATATTGCGGTATAATATAGTAAAAAAGTTCTTGGGGGCAATATGTTAGAAGTTTATATTGATGGTGCTAGTAGCGGAAATCCCGGTCCAAGCGGAATCGGTTTATTTATAAAGGGAGAAGGACATTCCATACAAATTGGAGAATTTATAGGCGAATCAAACAATCATGTTGCGGAATTTATCGCTTTAATTCGAGGTCTAGAAGAAGCAAAAAAATTAGGAACGTCATTCGTATCCGTTCGTTCCGATTCGAAAATTGTCGTGAGTTCAATGGAAAAGAAATATGTAAAAAACGAACAATTTAAACCCTATTTAGAAGAAGCTTTAAAACTTGCTGATGAGTTTGATTTGTTTTTTATAAAATGGATTCCAGAACAACAAAATAAAGCAGCTGATCTGTTAGCGCGACAAGCTATTCGTAAAGGGATGTAATTTTCGCCATAATTAAAAAAGTGTGATGCCTGAAAAGTCACTTTTCTGTTTTACACCTTTGCGTCTCGCTAACGCTTTCGTCGGAGATAAATGCGACGAGACGGGGCATTGATTGTGACCACTACAGGAGTAAAGAAAAAACAATCATTATGTATTTGAGCCTGACCAAAAGTTTTGCATTTTTTGGTCAGGCTCTTTTTTATAATTGTGCAATATTTCTTTGTTCTACTTTATTTAAAAGAGCACCTATCGCTCCTGAAAATCCACAATCTTTTAAAAAGATTGGCTTGTGTTTTTTCAAAATCGTATAATTTGCAATAACTTCTTTCAAATGATCATTATTCGTCAATGTCGATCCAATATATATAATCGTTTCAGAATTTTTTGTATCTGCATATTGGATGCTTAAAGTTGTAATGACTTCACCAACTAGCGCTTGAATGGTTGCTAATAGATCAGGAACAGGATAATCGTTATGATTTAATATGTTGACTTTTCCAAAATTACTCGCCGTCAAATGGCCTTCTATCGGAGGATTCATCCCTTCAAAAATATCTTTTACAAATAAATCAATGAATTCCCTTTTACCTTGCTTTGCAATTTTCGTGATTTCATTAAAATCCGAAAGCCCAGTAATAATCGTTGATAACCCTGTTAAAGTACCTCCGCCAATTCCAGTTCCACCAACACGCACATGTTTGTCATTTTCCATATAATGTATACTTGTGCCTGTTCCAACATTCGTTATGATACTTTTTTGAATTTCATGGCCTTCTTTTTTTAATAAGTATTTTACCCCTTTGATTGTTGCATCAAATTCTACAACATAATCGATTGATTTTTTTGTTTTTAATTTTGCCAATAGCTGTTCTGTTCGACCACCTGTAATTCCAATTTCTTCAATGTTTGGATTTGCTTCAATCCATTCCTTCACTAGTGTTAAATCTTTGGAAGGAAAGACCTTAAATTGGAATTCATTTTCATCATCCAAGTAAGCAACTTTTGTTAAAGTGCCTCCTGCATCGATTCCTATTGTATTGCGCATAAGCTTTCTCCTTTATAGATTCCCTCTATACACTTTAACTGTATAAGCATATGATTGCAATTTTTTCTAATTTTAACACTATTCAAAAAAAAACAGTTACTATATTAAAATTATATTAATTTTTGTTAAAAAATTAAACTTTTACTACCTCATTAGAGAATAAATTTCTTTTTTCAAATTCATCAATTAGTTTGTGTTTATATCGAAATAATAATTTAGAAATTGTTTTTTCATATGTATCGATGGATTGGCCATTCATTGTAAAACGGCTTAGCAGTCCCTCATCCATTAGCAAGTGTTGCAGCGTCATCACTTCAGTTTTTGGTAAAACACAATGGTGTAAACGGTAAATGCGAGAAATTTGTTTTAAACCAGAGCGGGTTATCAAAACTTTATTCTCTAAATCATCTCTCACTGTATGTAAAAATTGAGCTAATTCCTCATTTGGAAGAATTTCATTATATTCCGATTTAACAATCGTACCGTCTTCTTGAACAATTTCCTTTTCTGTTTTTATGCATGATAACGATTTATGTAAGGAATTAATCGAGTGAATACGAATATGGGAAGGAAAAACTTCTCCAGTTACATAGGTTAAGTATACATCAACTTCATTTTCTTCATGATGATTTTCACTTAACATGAGGGCGAATTGATTCGTTTTTTGCTTTTCAATCATTTCATGGCCGCCTGAAGCTTTAAATATTTTAAAAAGGGTATTTGCATCTTGCAAAGCACGATGTTGTTCAGCAACCACTTCAAATTTTTCCATTAATTCACTTAAACTTGGTTGAACTTTTAATTGATTTTCAATCATATATTTTTGCTGAAAATCCACGATGGGATATATAAAATGCCGTTGGATTCGATTTCGAAAAAGCTCTTCTTCCAAAACTTTTCGATCAAACTCACCAAAGGTAACGAAAATTGTATCTCCTTGGCTCCATTCCATAAAGCGTTTAATGACTTGTTTAAAGGAAGGAGCATATAATAAATCTTCCGTTTGAATTCCCGTTAACTTTTGGATGCGGCTATTCAGCTTTTTAAATTTATATGGTTGAATTAATTCAGAAAAAAATTCAACTTCATCATTTGGCAACCATTTCACTGCCCCTATTTCAATGATGTGCTGTTTTCCGCGCACAATGGCTGCCTCAATATCTAAAAAAATATATGTTTCCTTTCGCACGAATGAATTCACCTTTTTTCTATCAAACTATCACATTTCATTGTAACGAAAATAGTCAATAATGACACGTAAAATAGTAAAAAAAACTTGCCAAAGTTTGTTAAACATAAATTGTAATTAATATTTTCCTTTTGTCTATAATAATTTCAGAAGTTTTATTTTTCATTTTAGAAAAATTATTGTAGGATAAATAGAAAGGTTAATGATCGGAGGAAATTTGGTCTTATGAATCAGAAAGCGCTTGAAAAAGATGCTATGAGAGTATTAAAAGAAACGAGTCGCACTTTTTATATACCGATTACATTTTTAAAAAAAGATTTGAAAAAGGCTGTTGCCAATGCCTATTTAATTATGCGTGCATTGGATGAAATCGAAGATAATGAACATCCAGAAGTAACGAATGAAATCAAATATTTCTTATTAATGGAAGTAAGCGAACTATTAAAAGAAGAAAACTTTAATAACGACAAATATTTACAACTGTTAGAACCTTATAAACAATACATGCCTGAAGTAACGATGCGTTTAAATGATTGGATTTTACTGTTACCTGAAGGAACGAAAAAAATTGTCTGCGATGCTGCAAGTGAAATGGCATTCGGTATGGCGAAATGGGCAAAAGCAAATTGGCAAGTTCGCACGAAGGAAGATTTAGATGAGTATACATACTATGTAGCCGGACTTGTTGGTGTCATGCTTTCCGATTTATGGGAATGGGATAGTGCAGTAAAAACGGATCGGGAATTAGCCATTGGATACGGCAGAGGTTTGCAAGCGGTAAATATTTTAAGAAACCAACAGGAAGATTTTGAAACACGAGGCGTCAGCTTTATCCCTGAAGGTTGGACAAAAGAAGATTTGTTCCATTATACAGAGGAAAATTTAGAAAAAGCTTATCAATATATGGATGCAATCCAAAAACGTTCTATTTTAATGTTCTGTCGCTTACCCCTTGCTCTCGCTCATAAAACATTAAATGCTTTAAAAGAAGGCAAGGAGAAAATGAGCCGCAGCGAAGTGGAAGAAACCGTAAAAGAATTGATGGTGGATTAACAAAGATAAAGCTTGTCCGAAAAGTAAGGTATTGAAACCCTCTCTCTTTTCGGACAAGCTTTCAATATTTTTATGCAATTGTTTCTAAACGGGGGAAAAAGCGATATTGTTTAATTATCCATGTCACAATAAAATGAAAAAGTCATATTAGCGTTTTCGGAGTAAACTGGTAATCCACCTTTTTCATAAAATTGATTAATTGTATCTACAGCAATTCGATGTTTTAAATTAACGTTTATTATAAGTAAAATTGCTGTGATAATCATAATAATTGAAATTACAATAATCGTTGGCTCAATAATTTTTGATCTTGTATTATCCACTTCCACCCTCCTTTCTTCAATTACTCGCAGCACCTACATTAGTAGCTTCAATTATTACCTTCGAATCTATTTTTAAATCATCTTCAATTCTTTTGCCAATGACTCAGTTAACAATTCAACATTTAAATCGCTAGATTAGTTGATTCAACCATTATAATTAGTGTACTTATTATCGATTCAAATAGACTTCCCTTTGTTCTTGCGGCACCATATTGCCACCTGTCGCCCATAAAATATGAGTTGCTTGATGTAATCGATTCGTTAATTCATATTTTTCTATATACGCATTTCCTTCCTTCAATAATTGTATCGGCCCGTATACGCTTGCATGGCTGGAAGGTTCCATAAATATCCCTTCATGTTGCATCATTTTTTTTAAACTCTCAAATAAAAATTCATCATCTACCGTGTAACATCCGCTCAGAATCGGCTCCATCAACTTCCCAACAAACTTGGAAGCTCGACCAACTGCTAATCCGTCCGCTTCTGTTCGATTCGTCAATCCAATATCATTGACAGCAATTTTATCATGCAATCCTGTCATCATTCCTAAAAGCATGCAAGGAGACTGAGTCGGCTCACCAAAGAAAATATGGACATGTTCTTTATATAGGGCTTTTAAACCATATGCAACGCCTCCCGGTCCACCACCAACTCCACATGGTAAATATACAAACAATGGATGTTCTTCATCCACTTGAATATTTAATTCTTCCAGCTGATTCTTCAATCGTAGGGCACTCACTGCATAACCACTAAATAAATCGATGGAATTTTCATCATCCACAAAGTGACACATTGGATCATGTTCTGCTTGTTTTCTTCCTTCCTCCACCGCTAAGCTATAATCCGACTCATATTCAATCACTTTGACACCTTTTTCACGAAGTAAATCTTTTTTCCACTTTTTCGCATCCATGGACATGTGTACTGTCACTTGAAACCCTAGTTTCGCTGCCATTATGCCAATACTAAGACCTAAATTTCCAGTAGATCCCACTGCAATTTTATATTGACTGAAACATTGGCGAAACGCTTCACTCTTAAACTTTTCATAATCATCCGTTTCTTTAATGAAACCATTCTCGATGGCGCATTGTTCTGCGAATTTTAACACTTCATATATTCCGCCTCGCGCTTTAATGGAACCGGAAACTGCTAACTCATGGTCACATTTTAATAACAGTTTACCTAACAGCGGCTTTTCAGCATTCTTCTCGATAAATGGTTTCATTTTTGGTATTTCAATTAAATCCGATTCAATGATTCCTTGTAATTTTTTCGTTTCCGGAAACACTGCTTGAATATATCGGCTAAACCGTTGCAATCGTTTTTCTGCGTTGATGACTTCCTGAAATGAAAAGGAATGATTTTCTGGTAATTCATCTGTTTTATTCGGATTTAACCATAGTACAGTGTTCTGTTTCTTCATGTTCTCTAGAATAACTTGTTCCATTTCCGAAAGTTTGCGTTGAAAATTAAGCATTATCATTCTCCTTTTTTAATAACATTGCTCGTTCACAAATTTGTCGAAATTTTATTTCAAAGTCCAAATTATTTTTCTCTGTTCGTTTTTTTGGACCTTTCGTTTTTCCACCAGCACGGCGAAATTTTGCATTTTCATGCCTAAAAAATAACATTTGATCAATATTTTCATCTGTAAATTCTTTTCCATTTTGATTTAAAACAAAGGCACCTTTTGCCAAACACATGGCAGCTAAACCATAGTCTTGTGTAACAACAATATCAAATTTTGAAACCGCATTCACTATTGCAAAATCAACAGAATCTCGCCCCTCGGCAACTTGAATTGTTATCGCACTCTCCCTTTCTATGAGATGAGAAGTATCGCAAAATAAGAATGGTTTTATCTCGTATTGAGATGAAACAAATACAGCAATATCAACGACTGGACAGGCATCTGCATCTATAAACACGGATATTATACCCTTCAACTCCCTACCTAATTTTTGGTATTTTTTATTATATAAATATAATTTATTTTCCCTTATTTTTACATTTTATTTTCCCTAACTCAAAAATTAATGATTGAATTGTTTGAAAAATCATAATAACATTTTCTCATAAGATTTTGAGGAGGGAAACAAACATGACAACAACAGATGTAAAAAAACAATCAAAAGCAAAAGAATATATTGATTTTGTATATAATCAACTTAAAAATAAATATGGATATCAAACGGAATTTTTGCAGGCTGTAGAAGAAGTATTTTCTACATTAGTACCTGTTTTTGAGCAACATCCTGAATATATTGAACATAATATTCTTTCTCGAATTGTAGAACCGGATCGTATCATTACTTTCCGTGTAACTTGGCAGGATGATCAAAATCGAGTTCACGTAAATCGTGGTTACCGTGTACAGTTTAATAATGTTATCGGACCATACAAAGGCGGTTTACGTTTCCACCCAACAGTAAATGAATCCATTATGAAATTTTTAGCTTTCGAACAAATCTTTAAAAACGCACTAACTGGACTGCCAATTGGCGGTGCAAAAGGCGGCTCTGATTTTGACCCTAAAGGAAAATCAGATGCAGAAATTATGCGTTTCTGCCAAGCATTTATGACTGAATTATACCGTCATATCGGTCCAGATGTCGATGTTCCTGCTGGAGATATCGGTGTTGGTGCACGCGAAGTTGGTTATCTATGGGGTCAATATAAACGCATTAAAGCGATGCATGAAGCAGGCGTTCTTACTGGTAAACAGCCAGGTTACGGAGGTTCACTTGTTCGTAAAGAAGCTACAGGATACGGTTTAGTATACTTTGTAGAAGAAATGCTACGCGATAAAAAAGAATCATTCTTAGATAAAACTGTTGTTGTTTCCGGATCAGGTAATGTTGCTATTTATGCCATCGAAAAAGCCCAACATTTCGGTGCAAAAGTTGTTGCATGCTCCGATTCAAATGGTTATATTTACGATTCTGAGGGCATTGATTTAAACATTGTTAAAGAAATTAAAGAAGTTCAAGGTGAACGAATTAAAAAGTATGTTGAATATCGTCCAAACGCAACATATACGGAAGGTTGCACAGGTATTTGGACAATTCCATGTGATATCGCACTTCCATGTGCAACACAAAACGAAATTGACGGAGAATCTGCTCGTACTTTAATTAGTAACGGCGTAAAAGTTGTTGCGGAAGGCGCAAATATGCCTTCAACTCCTGAAGCGATCAATGAGTTTTTAGAAAATGGTGTCTTATACGGACCTGGTAAAGCAGCAAATGCCGGCGGTGTAGCAACTTCTGCATTAGAAATGGCACAAAACTCAAGCCGCACTTACTGGTCATTTAATGAAGTCGATGAAAAACTACATGACATTATGAAAAACATCTATAGAACAAGTAAAGAGTGCTCTGAAAAATATGGATATCCTGGAAATTTAATGCTTGGTGCAAACATTGCTGGATTTATCAAAGTTGCGAACGGAATGATTGCTGAAGGGGTTTATTAATCGTCTATTATCGGGAGAAATGAATTCAAAAGGGGCTCAATATAGAAAATGAAGCCAATTGAAATGTGCTATTTTGCATATTTCAATTGGCTATCTTTTTTCCTATTGAAGTTCGTTAATCAAATATGTTTTACTAAAAAAAAGAAAATATTGGGAGGTTTTTAGATGAACGAGTTCGAAACACCGCAACAAGAAAAGATTAATCCTTTTTTCACGATATGGTTGCATCCTAAAAAAACAACTCGCTATGTAATACAAGAGAAAAGTTGGCTTTATGTCATTATTCTCTTATCGATTGGTTATATTGGAAGTTTGTTTACAGGATATATGGATATAGGTATTTATCCAAACTTTCCTCTTTGGGCAATGATTCTAATTACCATTATTCTTTCGCCTATTGTGGGGCTAATTAGCAACGCTTTTTCAGCTCTTTGTACTTGGCTAATCGGGAAAATGTTTTCAGGAAAAGGAACTTACGCACAATTATTCAAAGCTTCTTCCCTAAGTGTATGGCCGTTTATTGTGTTAATTCCCATTTACTTGCTTTGGATGTTGATTGATCTGAATAGTTTAATGAATATGAGCGAAGATTTTGGTGCATTTGCAATCATTGGAGTATTGTTCACATTCATTGCAACCATATGGTCAATTGTCATTACGATTGCAGCAATTGCTGAAGCTCATCAGTTTTCTAATTGGAAGGCCTTTTTCACACTATTGATATTTGCTATAATCATAGCAATTATTTTTATTCTAATCGGCGTTATCATTGGCATCATCATTGTCTTACTGGGACTTAGCTATTATATGTAATCAACGATATGGCTTGGTATTAGATAAAAACCAGTCAGCCCCTACTTTCTACCACCAAGCCATATTTTTTATCTTTTCAAATTGTAAAAGAGATTTTCATTTTTTAATCTTTCAGTTTACCATACAAGAATTGATAACGAACATTCACACTAAATTACTTTTGCTTGTTGATTACTATATAGCCTTGATACGCCCGTTTCAATTGCCGCGTTTGCCACTGCTTTTGCAACAGCAGGAACAACTCTTTCATCCAATGGTTTTGGAATCACATAATCTTCTCTTAACTCATTTTCATCAACAAGAGACGCAATGGCATTTACAGCGGCAATTTTCATTTCTTCGTTAATTTCTGTCGCAAATACATCCAATGCCCCTCTAAAGATTCCTGGAAACGCTAATACGTTATTTACTTGATTTGGATAGTCGGAGCGACCAGTACCGATGATTCTTACTCCCCAACGCTCAGCGTTTTCATAAGTGATTTCAGGATTTGGATTAGCCAATGCAAAAACAATTGGATCCCGATTCATGGAATCAATATGTTCCTTCGTTAAAATATTTGCGATGGAAACTCCAATAAAGATATCCGTCCCTACCATTGCATCGTCCAATGTTCCTGTCAACTTTTCAGGGTTAGTAATTTTCGCAATTTCTTCTTTTACAGCATTCATTCCTGAACGCCCTTCATAAAGGATACCCTTTGAATCACAAACAACAATGTTTTTATATCCAATGCTTGCTAACAGCTTTAATGTAGCAATACCAGCCGCTCCCGCTCCATTAATTACAATTTTCACTTCTTCTTTTCGTTTTCCAACAAGCTTTAATGCATTTTCTAATCCCGCTGCAACAACGATGGCTGTACCGTGTTGATCATCATGGAAAATTGGAATATTGCATTCCGCTTTTAATCGTTCTTCAATTTCAAAACAACGAGGCGCTGCAATATCTTCTAAATTAATAGCGCCAAATGTAGGTGAAATCGCCTTTACTGTTCTAACTATTTCATCCACATCTTTTGTGTTCAATGTAATTGGCACTGCATCAACATTTGCAAATCGTTTTAATAACAACGCCTTTCCTTCCATAACAGGAAGAGCTGCTTCCGGTCCAATATCCCCTAAGCCTAACACCGCAGTTCCATCAGATACAACCGCTACTAAATTCCCTTTCATTGTATAGTCATAGACGCGCATCGGGCTTTTTTCTATTTCTTGGCAAGGTGCCGCAACACCTGGTGAATAAGCCAAACTTAAATCATAGCTATCTTTAAGAGGTACTTTTGATACAATTTCCATTTTCCCCTTAAATTCTTTATGCATTTCTAAAGACTTTTTCATTAAATCCATACTTTATCATCCCCTAACCATTATTGTTTAATATTGTATTTTGTATAATATTACTTTACTTAATTAAAGTCAATAACATATTTTGTCGAAACCTCAAAACACATTGAAAATACCGAGTTTTTAAAGCGCTTTCATGATTTTTTTGACCAACTTTTCTTAATTTTTTGATTAAATTTTTATTATATTAATATAATTTATAATGCATTTTTCACAATTCAAACGTTGATACTATCAGCATTTATTTGTGAAAATGAAAACAGACTATTTTGCTTAGTTAAATATGATATTTTTCACATACTTCAATTTAGAAAAAAATGACGTTGTCACATATTTTTCACAATTTTTCATCTTAATAATTAAAAAAACAGCCTGACCAAAAAGTTTGCCCCTTTTGGTCAGGCTCAAATCTCTAAATTATAATTCTTTTTCTGCTGCAATCACATCAACTGCGCCGTCTCGTCTCAATTTTTCTAAGACGTTAGCGCTGACGTCAGCCGTAATCTATCTAAGCGACATCCCAAATTTACTTCGGTCACAGTAGCAAAAAGAGCGCCCTAAAATGACTATTCAGGCGCCCTTTATATAACGGTTGGTATCCCAATTTAATTATTTAAAAATTCCCCACAAGTTCCTCAATGAATTCATACGGCACGTATGTTTTACGAGGCTCTAACAATGCAGGTGCTTCTACAAACTGTTTCGCCGTTCCATTTGTAATGTAAGATTTCGTTCCTCTAGTAATCGTAAATGAAACTTCGCCTTTTGATACAATTGCTCCAACGCCAGTAGAGTCTACTCGGTAGCCCAGTTGCTCAGCAATCAATCGTAAAGGTACCATTTTAACATTGTTGACGATGTAGAAATCATTTTCAGCGATTTGATAAGCTTTTTCGATTTCTGATGGTTGTTCCGATTGCTCATTTCTCTCTAATACAATTACTTTAGAAGGTCCTGTTTGAGCAGGGTAGCTTTCTAACACAACTTCATAGAAAATTAATACTTCTTTATCAATAACATCTTCTTTTGATAGTTTTTCACCTGATAAATTCATAATATTTGACTTTTCATTCAAATGAATAATTAAATCTTTTGCGACATTTAAGTAATTTTGATCAAATTGATCCAACTGTACTGTACCTGGATTATCCGTTTGAACAATGACTACATCAGGCGAATATTGAGGTGGATAAATCATTATCATTGGTTTAAGACTATCAACATAGGCTGTGATTTGCATGCCTTCCTTCAACTTTACCGCGTTTCCACTATTATCGAAAATGAAAGTGTCTTCATTGAAATAAAAGCCGAATGGATTTTCCTTTGAGTCTATAGTTGCAAAGAATGATCCATTTTCTTTTTCAGTAATACTACTAATTGTTCCGCTTACTTGAAAATATTTAAATTGGTGCTCTTCTTTAGCTTCAATAACCGAATTGTCATTTACTTCAAGTGCTTGTACATTTCCATCAGGAATCAGCGTGAAGCTACTTAGCACCGCTAATGCACAAAGAGCAGATAATTTCTTTTTCACATGCACCTCTCCTTTCATAATTCTGTTTTCGTTCAATTAGTCGAATAACGACGGAAAAGGTTACAAACTTCCACAAAAATTTCTACATACATAAGTTTGCAAATAAAAAAGGTGCTAGAAAATGGAACTTTTCTAGACACCCTTACATTCTTTTACCTAATTGATTTGTTAAAACTCTCCGCGCCTGCTGTAGTCGAACAAATTTCCACAGTCCTTCGCCACAAATTATTTGTGTCGAGCCTCAAGGGGAGCCGTCTCAAATAGACACTCCGTCGCTTTATTTGACTTCTACTTTTTGCAATTCTTGATAGATATTTTTCCAAGTCGCCAATCGGCTTTCTTCTTGTAGCAATAAGCGTTCTGTTTGAATTTGATTCATCGCTTGGTGATAAATATGTTCGCGTAAACGTTCAGCTTCCTTCGCAATATACGTCCGCGCCCAATCCATCACTTGTTGTTTTTGTTCTTCTAAATATTTCTCAGCATCTGGTTTCGTTAATTCTTCTAACGCTAGTTTCAAATGTTCTTTTTCGTTCTTTTCAAAGAAAGATTTCGTATTTTTGAAATATGATTTTACGGATGCATATTTATTGAAATCATCAAACGGACCATCGAAATCCAATAATTCCGCATCTTCAAACTCATAAGCAATAAATGAGAAACTTTGGTTCATTTCCTTCAAAGAACGACTTTCTTCTTTGAAACGTTCTTTCATTTGTTTTTGAATGAATTGTGCGATGCGGAAATTCGTAACTCGAAGTTCTTGAGCAAAGTCAAATTTTAAAGAACTTAACGTTTCTTTTAACGCTTTACTTAAAGCTTCTTGTGGCGACAACGCTGCAAATGTCGATGGATTGTAACTTTCTCTAAAGAAGTCTGGATAACGGTAATAAACTCTTTGCAATACATAATATAATAGTTCATCGAGTTCTTGCTTCGTATCGCTTTCAATCATGCTTGTTCCTAACGAACGATAATGTTTCTCTACATAATCTTCTAGCTGTGCCAATTCCTCTAATCGTTCATCTTTTCGTTTTAAGTTTTCTTCAGTTTGAACAATTAAATCTGATAAACGTTGATGAGTTTTTTCAACTTCCTCATGTAATGCTTGAATCGCAATTGATGCCAAGTCTTCATTTAAGAAGCGATAAAACGCTTGTTCAAACTCTTGCATTCCAGATGCCAATTCCGCCTTCTCTTGCTTCTCACGCAACGCAAGTAAACTGGAGACGCCATACAATTTAGGGAAACGAATGCCGAAGCGCTGCAATTCATTGCGAACATAAGCTTTCACATCTTCAGCTTCTTCTTGGTTTTTCGCTAAATCGATAGCATTAACGATAAAGAACATTTTGTCCAATTCAAAGGCATCTTTCACGCGACCTAACTGGATTAAAAATTCACGGTCTGCCTTAGCAAAAGCATGGTTGTAATACGTGACGAAAAGAATTGCATCGGCATTGCGAATATATTCGAATGCGACACCTGTATGACGAGCGTTGATTGAATCCGCTCCCGGTGTATCTACCAATGTCACACCCATACGAGTGAGTGGACAATCATAATAGAAATTAATATTATCCACAAAGCAAGATCGGTTTTCTTCCGCAACAAACCGTTCAAATTCTTCTCGGTTTACACGAAGAATCTCACCGAGTTGATTGCTGTAAGTAGGATAACCTTCTTTATATGCGCGAATAAAGGATTTATGAACATTTAAGCGCTCATCCTTCAGTTCGACTTTTAATGCTTCATCTGCACGATTGTATGCCTCATCTAACGATTGGACCGTCATTCCAATCGCTTCATATGCAAATTGAATATCCTCTAGTAGTTGTTCTTTCGTTTTGAGTTGAACATCTGCTGTTTCATGGTGATGCTGTTCATCTACAGGGCGTATTTTGTTAATGGCCGCTGTTGTTGGGTTTGGGGATACCGGTAATACTTTTTCGCCCATTAATGCGTTTGAGAAACTTGATTTCCCTGCACTAAATGCTCCGAATAAGGCAATCGTAAAATCTTTATGTTGTAGCCTTTCAACTTTTTTCAATAAGAAGTCGGCTACTTCTTCAAAGCCTTCCACTTGTCTTACAAGATTTGCTGTATGCAAAGCATTGTCAATTACTTCATCGCCTTGCATTGATACACCCATTTGTTGTGGTACCTCTTCTACCACCACTTCTTCTTGTTGCTCTTGTTTCAGCATAGATGGGTCAAATAATCGAACTTCATTTAACTCTTGTTCGAACTTGTTTTCCCACTGCTCTTTTTGTTTTTTCGCTTCATCTCTCGTATTTTTTGATGCATGAACGAGCTGTCTTTCTAAAAATTCTTTTCGTTCGTCCATTTCAGAGATGCTTTGAATTGCTTTTACTTTCTTTTCTAGATTATTCAATTTTTGCTGTACTGGAGCTTGTGATGTTTCACCGAGTTCTTTTAATAATGGAATTTGACTGTCTTTCCACGCATCCGTTTCACGAATAAAGTAGCGACGAGTTGCCTCTCTTACTCGATTAGCAAAGTTTAACACCGCATCCCCTGTAACAATAGCGTTTCTTTGAACGCATTCTTCAATTAAAGTAAACGGCACATCAAAAGCGATGGCATCGATTTGGCTAGCCCTTTCATCTGTTAATGCTCCAACATCTTTTAATGACTGTTTCATTAACGATTTCATATGACCGATGATTTGCGATTGTAAGATGGTTTGATACTGGTCATAGACATCCTTAATGCGTCGTTGGATTTCCTCTTGAGTTTTCTTTTTCGAAGTGAAAAAGCCACCTACTTTAAATCCTTCTTGTTGACTCTCTAAATATAGACGCAGTTTTTCTCGAAAGTCAGCTGGTATGACTGCTGCATTTTCTAGCAAGTCATTTCGTTTTTCCTTGAAGCTTTCCTCCCAATTTTCAATGGAGAATAGTTCTGTTTGCAATTTTAATTTTTCGTATTGCTCTAAAAGATCTTCACGGTTATCCCATTCATCGGTTGATAAAACTTCACTATTCTCTTCAAATCGTGCATTCTTTTCTTCCTCTAAAAACGCTAAATGTTCACTTTGCATCTTTTTCAATGTGTTTTCAGCCGTTTCTACTAGGCGATCTTGCCAGTGTTCCATTGAATCCATCACAATGTTTTTTACTTTTTCAAAATCATTGTGAGGATGGTTGAAATCTTTAAGAGATGTGAAAAAGATACCCTTCGGCTCCACTCCCCAAGCTTTAAAGGAGTTATATACCGATTCTTTATATTCTTCAAATGAAAGTTCTTGTTCATTATGTTTGTCAATCTGGTTGACAATCAAATACACATTTGGATTATATTTCATTAATTGTTTTGTAAATTGGAAGTTTAATTCAGACTGCACATGGTTGTAATCCATTGTGTAAAAAACAATATCCGCAATATGTAATGCTGATTCCGTACTCATACGGTGAGCATCGTCTGTAGAATCGACTCCCGGAGTATCCATCACAGTGACACCGACAGGCAACTTTGAATCTTTATGCCCAATTTCGATTTGCGTAACGAGGTCGCCATTTTTACTTAATTCTTTTACCGTTTTTATATCATATCCAGCTTCAAATTTGACAGGCTTGTCGTCTTTCATATAACAAATAGCGAAATCTTCATCTGATTTATGGACTTTTACGATGTTTGCACTCGTCGGAATCGGGCTAGAAGCTAAAATATCTTCACCGGATAATGCATTAATCATACTAGATTTTCCAGCTGAAAAATGTCCGGCAAATCCAATGACATATTCTTTTTGTAATAGTTTTTTAGCAAATAAGTGGAGCTTTTCCATTCGCTCTGTATCTTCATTATTCTTAAATATTATGTATTGAATTGCGGATTGCTCTAACAATTGTGATATTTTTTCGTCAAAACTACTCATGGAATAAATACCCCTTTGCCTTCATTTTGTCACAATTATAATATTAACATGCTTTTCAAGTAAAATCGCTAGTAAATCAAAAAGATTACAAGAAAAATGAAGTTTTTATTGAGTATATTTAGAATGTGTGAAAATACAAAAAATTTGTGCCAATCGCTAAAAAAAGTTGATTGGCACTATTTCGTTACATTTTTAAAGATGTATGTACCGATCCAATAATATATGGCAATCGTCCCAGCAATGAATGCGTAAACCATTCGTTTTTACCCCTTTTTTCGATGAGAATTCTTATCAATTATTATAATAAAAATAAAATAATAATAAATATACAAAATTCTTCTTAATTTCGGTTTTTTTTCTGCTAAAATAGGTAAATAAATACAAAAGGATGCGATAAGATTGATGTCTATGACTTCTAAACATGTACAAACGATTTTAAACGGTGCAATCTACACGTTAAAACAAATCATCCCAATGAATATCAACATTCAGTCTCCCTCCTTTTTGACCGAGCCTTTTACCCATAAAGAAATTGGCGTTCTAGTCGGTTTGACTGGTGATATAAAAGGTAGAGTAATACTGGATAGCACTTCCGCTATTTTTTCTGCGATAGGAAATGAAAATGTTCGGCATGAATTTAGAAGGCGAAATGTTGAAATCATTTACAGGGGAATTCGGTAATATGTTTGCTGGAAATTTAAGTATTCAGGCAAGTGAAAAACAACTATTTATTGACGTGACTCCACCGACGATACTCATCGGCAAGACGACTCTTCACGGTATCGATAACGCCATTAAATTACCAACTATCATCGAAGATATAGGTATGTTGACGGTTTTGCTTACAATCGATAATAAGTAATTTATACATAGATTTTCATAAAAATTTATTAAAAAATATAGAACGATATTACGTTTTTTGCATAAAATGTCTCTTTTTTTTGAGACATTTTATTTTTTTGCTTCCATCGACTTTCACAGGAAATTCACATTTCCAGTATTGAAGTGTGATTTTTATCACATCTTGGAAGTTTGATTTTTATTATGATGAACGTGAAGTACCATATTTGAGTTCATTTCATAGGAGGGAGAGACATGACAAATCACAAAAAGAATTCTTCGGAGGAAAATTTAACAGGTACTCTTTTAGCGACTTTTGGTATAGGTCTAATTATTATTATTTTTTGGATCGCTGCATTCGATTTATACATCGGTCGCTTCTAACACTTGAGCAGGAGGGAAAACAATGCACATACACAAGTATGAGAAATGGTGGTTAATATTTGGCACAGGTACACTCATCGTGTTCTTAATTGTTCTCGGTGTAAGCGCATTCCATGGAGGAACGCATCCAAATAACTCGAAATGGACGATAAACTACGAAAAAGTAGATGAAATCGCACCTTTCAATAACCCCGGAATACACAAAGTAGAAGGTAAAGACTGGGATTATGAAGTGGTACTTGTTGCACAAGCGTTTGCTTACACTCCAATGGAACTTGAAATACCTGTTGGTTCTAAAGTTCGTTTCATCGCAACGACAAAAGACGTTATTCACGGTTTTGAGGTTGCAGGAACAAACATAAATATGATGCTTGAACCTGGATATGTATCAGAAAAAATTACAACTGTGGATAAAGTTGGAGAATATACAATCGTATGTAACGAGTATTGTGGTACTGGTCACACATTAATGTACTCGACTTTTAAGGTGGTGGACCCTAATGACAACAGCAACTAAGGAAACAGTACAAAGCACTGTATCAACAAGTTTAAAAAAGCAACTTGAAATGGTTGATCGAAGAGATGGTAAATTAGCATTAGCATATATTTATATCGCATTTATAGCAGTATTATTAGGTGGTATAGCTGGATTACTTCAAGTATTAGTTCGTGCTGGTACACTTCAGCTCCCTAGTTTTCTTAATTACTATCAAGTGTTAACAGTACACGGTGTTTTACTCGGACTTGTATTAACAACTTTCTTCATTATGGGATTCCAAACAGCTGCTGTTAGTCGAACTTCTGGTACATTTACAAATAAACAACGAACAATTGGCTGGATTGGTTTCTGGATTGCTACAATTGGATTAGTTGCAGCAGCCGCAATGATTCTAACGAATGAAGCTTCTGTTCTTTACACATTCTATGCACCATTACAAGCCCACTGGGTATTCTACCTTGGTTTAGCATTAGTAATTGTTGGTTCTTGGTTTACAGGTTTAGCACAAATTATGCGTTTTGTTCAATGGAAGAAAGAACATAAAGGCCAAAGTACACCGCTATTATCCTTTATGGTTGTAGTGAACAACTTCTTATGGTATGTCGCTACATTAGGTGTAGCAATTGAAGTATTATTCCAATTAATCCCTTGGTCAATGGGATTAGTAGAACGTGTTGACGTACTACTTTCTAGAACATTGTTCTGGTATTTCGGTCACGCATTAGTTTATTTCTGGTTATTACCTGCATATATGATTTGGTACACAATCATTCCTAAAATCATCGGCGGTAAAGTTTTCTCAGATGCTTTAGCAAAATTAACATTCATGTTGTTCTTAATTCTTTCAGTACCAGTTGGTATTCACCACCAATACACTGAACCTGGTATTGATCCATTATGGAAGTTCATTCAAGCAGTATTAACATTCTTCGTCGTAGTTCCATCATTAATGACTGCCTTTTCCATGTTTGCAACATTTGAATTGCGAGGACGTGAACTTGGTGCGAAAGGCGTATTTGGATGGTTCAAAAAATTACCATGGAATGATTCAAGATTCTTACTACCATTCATTGGTATGGTTGCATTTATTCCTGGCGGTGCCGGTGGTATCGTTAACGCCTCTTACCAAATGAACGAACTGATTCACAATACAATTTGGGTAACAGGTCACTTCCACTTAACAGTAGCTAGTGCTGTTGCATTAACATTCTTTGGTACAGCATTCTGGTTAATACCGCACCTAAATGGTAGAACTTTAACAAAACGTGCTAATAGCATGGCAAACTGTGCAGGAATTTTATGGGCTATTGGTATGACGATTATGTCGAGTGCCATGCATATCGCAGGTTTATTAGGCGCACCACGTCGTTCTGATTACTCTACTTACGGTGGTTCAGAACAAGCGGCTGAATGGCTCTCTTATCAAATTGCTCAAGCGGTTGGTGGATCAATCCTATTCATCGCAATATTAGTAATCACTGGATTAGTAATTTACGTAGGTTTCTTTGCTCCTAAAGGTGAGGAGGATTTCCCAATTGCAGAAGTTGCACCAGGAGCTGCTAAAACTCCAGCTGCTATCGAAAACTTCAAACTTTGGGGCGTCATCATGATTGCAGTAATTATCTTCGCTTATACAATTCCAATCATCGATATTATATTTAACTCGCCTCTTGGAGCTAAAGGCTTTAGATTATGGTAAGAAAAAAATGCAACACAATTCCCTCCCCACATTGACGGGGAGGGTTATTTATGCACATATTATGAATATTAAAATATTATGAACTTTTTTTCAATAAGTATTTTGAATTTTACATCATAATTCCACCATCTACATGTAAAATATGACCTGTGATGTAATTTGATTCATCCGAAGCTAAAAACAAGTAAGCGTTTGCAATATCGATTGGCTCCCCTAACCTTTTTAAACTTGTAATCGATTCCATATAATTTAATATTTTCTCTGGCATCTTATCAACCATTGCTGTTTTCGTAAATCCTGGAGCGACAGCGTTCACATTTATACCCTTTCTTCCAAGTTCCTTCGCCCACGTTTTTGTCATGCCCACTATTGCCGCTTTTGCAGCAGCATAATTTGTTTGCCCCACATTCCCATAAACACCGCTTACAGATGAAGTATTAATAATCTTTCCATGTCCTTGTTCAATCATCACTTTTGAAACCGCTTGCGTACAATTGAAAACTCCCTTTAAATTTACATTGATGACTTCATCAAATTGTTCTTCTGACATTTTTACAAGCATCGCGTCCCTTGTAATACCTGCATTATTGATTAAAATATCAATCTTGCCATAATGTTCCTTCACTTTTTCAACCATTTTTTCAACTTCTTCTTTTTTTGCAACATTTACTTGGTAAAATAAAACGTCATAACCTCGCTCAGTTAATTCTTTTTCAAATTGTTTTCCTTCTTCTGCTTGTATATCTGCGATGACTACTTTTGCTCCCTCTTCCAAAAACCTAATGGTAGCGGCCTTACCTATTCCATTTGCACTTCCTGTTATAATGGCAACTTTTCCTTTTAATCTCATATTTCTCTCCCTTTTTCGAATAGATTAATCCGTACATCTTTTACAATAACAGACATTCATCGACATAGACAGCATTGACACGACCACTTTCAACAATTTTTAAAAAATTATATTCTTAAAAATAAAAAAATATGCAAAAAATCTATATAGACTTTTTGCATATATCTGTTCGTTCATTATTGTGGTTTCACTGGCAATACTTCAACAAAACGTGATTGTATTGCATTATCTTCTTGATTTAATAAAATGTGAACGTCACCGTAATCTTTTGAAGTGCGGATGAGTCGACCAATTCCTTGTTGCAATCGCAGTAACATAAATGGTAAATCTACTTCTTCAAATGGTTTCTCAACAAATTTTCGTTTTGCATCAAAAAGCGGATCTTTTGGTGGAAATGGTAATTCATAAATAACAACTTGTGTCAATGCCTCTTCTGGCAAGTCCACACCTTCCCATAAATGATAGGAACATAGGGTTTTAATAGTGCCGTTTTGGAAATCTTGAATAATGGATGTTAATTCTCGATCTCCTTCAAAACCAACTGTTAACCGTGACATTATTGGTAATTTGTTTTTAAAATTCAACATCGATTGTCTAGATTTAAACAGTACCAATGTTTTCTTATTTTGTTTTAGCAGCTCTTCTACTTTCTTCACTTTCTCATCTTCATTCAATTCATGTAAATATATTTTCATAACTTCATCATAATCAAAAGGAGAAGGTACGCTAAAATGCTGATACTTTTTCACACCCAAACTGGAAGCAATGTAAGAAAAATCTTTATTGACGGATAATGTTGCGGATGAAAAGATAATCGGTATATTGTTCGAAAATAACTTCTCTTCTAATACTTCTGTAATTAATCTTGGCATGATGACTAACGTTTCTTCGCCATCCGTATCTTCCAGCCAATCAACTGCTTCGCTTTTTGAAATAAATATTTTTAAAGCGGCCTCATACTCTTCTAAAAATTCTTCAACAATATTCAATTCATATTCCGGAATAACGTACATTTCTGATTCAAACACAAACTCTTCCAATAATTTTTCTACATCATCGATTAGTTGCTTTCCTAATGCCAATAATTTTTCGGATTTCTGAATTGTTTTTCTGTCTTCATCGGATGGTACGATATCTTCCCGAAGTTGGTCAAAAAATAATTCGTGGTCATCTTGCAATTTTTCCATCGCATATAACGTGCTTTCACGAATACCGTCTACCATTAATTGATCTAGCAATTTTACAATGGTATAATTTTGCACTTTATTTGTCATCGCTTTTTGAGCTGCATATTCCAATAAATGCCCTTCATCTAATACAATCAACGAAACATCAGGTAAAAGTGTTAATTGCCCTTCTCTTTTACGAGATTCTTTTGTTGCTAAATGTTCCATTAAAAAATCTTGCGAGCAAATAATCAAATCAGTCGCTTTTCGATAATGCGTACGATGCAGCGTCTGACCACAACGATTACGTTTCTCGCACGTACTACACTGCATAATGGAATTGTAATTCACCTTATTCCAATTTTCATCGCTAATTTGTGGATAATCGCTTCTTGCACCATAAAGGGGGATTTGTACAGCTGAACTTTCAGCAAACACTTCTTCTGGAATGTTGAAAGCAATCTCATCTATCCATTCATCATCTTCATACAATTCCGCTTCCTCAAAACGTTTTAAACACAAATATTGATCACGGGATTTCGCAAGCCTTACATCAATTTTCAATCCTAAATATTTCTCAATTTTTGCGATGTCCCCTTCATCTTTCACAAGCTGATCAATCAATGTTTCATCAGCACATGCAATTAAAGCGGGTTTCCCTTTGTAACGAGCGTAAGCGATTGCGGGCAATAAATAAGCGAGGGTTTTCCCTGTTCCAACACCCGCTTCCGCAAACAAAACGTTATTTTCTTTTAATGCTTTCTCTATTTGATAACTCATAAAAATTTGTTCATCCCGACATTCAAATCCTTTTTCGGGTAATACATCATAAAAAATGTCGCCAATCCAATCCCCTAAGGAATCAAAAAAACTTTTCTCTCTTGATAATTCAAAAGGTAATGATGGTCTCATTGTTCAAATCTCCTTTATGAATGCCTACTTTTTAGACATTAAGAAAAAGTGTCTCGAAACTATTCAAGACACCTATTGAAGTCTACATAATCTTTGCTAATCACTAACAATATTTATATTATAAGAAAATCGACATAAATTAACAACATTCGATATTCATAGGTTGTTACTTGATGGATTTCTGTCCCCAAAATTGATAAAAATCAGTACGAATAAATCCATTAAATAATTTTCTTTTTTTCGTTGCTTTTTTGCCGTACAATTCTTCAATATTGTCCATTGAAGACAGCAAATAAACCGACCAGGTTGGATAATTTTTCATTATTTTACCTAGTTCAACAATAACCTTTTCAATTTGCTCACGCTCACCAATTCTTTCACCATACGGAGGATTCGAGATGATTACCCCGTCTGTTAAAGTAGTCGTAAAATCAGTTGCTTGCATTTGTTTAAAAGTAATAAGATCACTAAAACCTGCTTCCATTGCATTGTCTTGTGCAATTTTCACCATTCGATGGTCGATATCTGTACCTAAAATTTCAAGATGCTGATCATAGTTTGCTAAGTCTTCTACTTCCACTCGGGCATCGTCCCAAATTGACTTATTCATCCAATCCCATTCTTCCGAAATGAATTCTCGGTTATATCCAGGAGCAATGTTTTGGCCAATCATCGCTGCTTCTATTGGAATCGTACCTGATCCGCAAAAAAGATCTACAAAAGGTCTGTGAGGTGACCATTTTGAGATTTTTACCAAAGCGGCAGCCAATGTTTCTTTTAAAGGTGCATCACCCTGGCCTACCCGATATCCTCTTTTGTGGAGTCCCGCACCACTTGTATCAATTGTCAGTGTTACCAAATCTTTCAAAATTGATACTTCAATTTTAAAAGTTGCTCCCGATTCTTCTAAAAAGCCAATACGTTTATAAGCATGTTTTAACCGTTCCACAATCGCTTTTTTTACGATTGCTTGACAATCCGGTACACTATATAAAGTTGATTTCACTGATTTTCCGCTGACAGGGAAGTTTGCATCAACAGGCAAATATTGTTCCCATTCAATGGCTTTTGTGTTCTCAAATAATTCATCAAAAGTCGTTGCAGGGAATTGTGCAACAACGATTTTTACTCGATCGGCAACTCGAAGCCAAAGATTTGTTCGAGCAATCGCTCTTTCATCACCTTCAAAATAGATTTTGCCGTTTTCTGTTTTCGTTTCGTATCCTAATGCTTTTACTTCGTCTGCAACAATTGATTCTAATCCCATTGCAGATGTTGCTACTAGTTGAAATTTTGTCATTTACATCCATCCTTGATGTTCAATTTCCCATATTTTCAAGAAGTCTATTATATCATCAATTCGTTTAGGCTTACAAAAATAATATCCTTGAATATAATCACAACCCATATTCTTTAATAAGTTGCATTGTTGAATGCTTTCTACCCCTTCAGCAACAACTTGAAGATTCAAGCGATGAGCCATTTGAATAATTGCATCAACAACAGCTTGTTTATCAGCAAAAGCGGTAATATGTTGAATAAAACTTTTATCAATTTTTAAAAAGTCAATCGGAAATCTTACTAAGTAGCTGAGAGATGAATAACCCGTGCCAAAATCATCGATGGCTATTTTAAAACCAAGTTGCTTTAATCGAACTAATTTTCTAATCGTATCCGCATCGTTATTCATAATTGTTCGTTCTGTTACTTCCAACTCTAAATTTTTTGCTGATATGTTATTTCGTTCTAATATCGTTTGGATTGATTGTAAAAAATTATATTGCTGAAAGTGAAGCCCGGAAATATTAATTGAGATTTGGAGATTTGGAAAGCCTGATTGATGAAGATAACTGATATCATTACATACTAAATCAATGATTAATTCTGATAAAGGGATAATTAAGCCGCTTTCTTCTGCATATGGAATAAATTCATTTGGCGAAACATATCCTAATTTTTCATTTTCCCAACGAATTAGCGCTTCTAAACCCATTACTTGATTTGTAGTTAAACATACTTTTGGTTGATACATTAAAGTAAATTGTTTATTGTCTATCCCTTTCCGCATTTCATTATCGAGAATTAATAATTTGGCCTTATTCACATTTAATTCATCAAAATAAAAGGAGAAATGATTCGCACCTTTTTGCTTTGCATAATACATTGCTTTATCTGCACAATAGATGAGCTCGTCTGTCGTTTGGCCGTCAATGGGGTAAAGGCTAATGCCAATGCTCGTTGACATATAGATTTCATGACCATCAATAAAAAAAGGTTCCTCTATTTTACGAATAATTTTTTCTGCAAAGTGCGCAGCGTCTCTCGGGTGAGAAATATTTACTAAAGTGATGATAAATTCATCTCCTCCATGGCGGGCAATTATATCTTTTTCACTCACTAAATTTTTTAAGCGGTTTGCTACTTCCACAAGCAAAGCATCGCCAATTATATGACCTAACGTATCATTTACTTGCTTAAAACGATTTAAGTCTATGAAAATCAAAGCATGTTGTACTTGCATTTTTTTATTATTCAAAGTGTTGGAATCCAAAAGAGAATTCATTTTCACTAAGTAAGAATATCGATTATTCACATTGGTAAGTGTATCGGTTAAGATTTTATTTTTTAATTCATCTTCAATAATCTTTTTCTCTGATATATCAGAAAATATCCCGATATAGTTTGTAATTTCCCCTTGTTCATTTTTAATGGCCTTAATTTTTAACCACTCAGGATAAATTTCGCCATCTTTTTTTCGATTCCATATTTCTCCTTGCCATATCCCTTGTTGATGAATGGATTCCCACATAGATTGATAAAATCTGTGATCATGCATGCCAGATTGGAGGATTGTAGGATTTTTTCCAACAACCTCATCAAAATGATAGCGAGTTACGTATTCAAAAGCTGGGTTAACGAATATAATTCTCTTCGTTTCATCCGTTACGAGTACGCCTTCAGTAATATTATCCATAATGATTTTTAATACCTTCGCTGATATTGACTCGGTTATCTGTTTATCTATTGATTGATTTTCATTTTTCCCCACCATTATCCATTCTCCCCCGCATCGATTATATAAAGAAAAGCTCTCCTTTAATGGAGAGCTTATGACGATAATTTTAATTGAAGTATACGATGAACATTTAAAAATGTGTTTGTTTCCTTATCATAGTGATTTCTGTAAGCCATGTTCTGTGCCTGCGTACTCAAACGGCGATCGCCTCGTACTGTCAGGTAGTAATCATCTATCTACGGGAAGAACCACTCTTCCCGTCCCTCCCTCCGTTCATTTCCTTCGGGAGAGCGCCCCTACCATAATTTGGGTTTCTCACTCGTGGGGTTTACCGCGTTCCACCTTCACCGTTTCCGATGAAGCTACGTCACTGTGGCACTTTTCAGGAAGTGTCAACCATATCCAAAAAGGACTTAGGTCTTCCTTCCGCCGTCAAAGCTGCGTAAGCTTTGCCTTACCTTATTTTTTCGGTAAGCACGAACACTACGGTCATCTCAGATCCGTGTGAGCATGGACTTTCCTCTACAAACGAAAATCGTTTGCAGCGATTACTCGAAACCACTATGATCTAAAAATCATTATACTAGACAATTAATTCAAAAACAACTTGAGGATTTTATCAATCATACAATTTACTTCCAAACACATGTTTCTCTAAATTCGATAACCGTTTTAAAATATCAAAATTCGTATTTCCTAAAGTTGGTTGAGGGATCTGTTGTTTCTTAGTCGCATTTTCTAGTTCTTTTTTCAAACGTTCGTTTTCAGCTTGTAATTCTTCAATCATTTTATTGAAATTGTCGTAATCTTCCATGATAATATCTAAAAATTGGTCTACTTCATCGATATTGTAGCCCTTCATTTGTCTTTTAAATTCTTTTTCCAATATCATTTTAGAGTTTAATTTTATTTTCATGCACATCGCCCTTCCATCGATACATACGTACCCTATATTATATCACATATAACGTTATAAAAGGACAAATAAACATCTTATAATTATATTTTTTGCAATTTTCGACTCATTGAACGAAAAGATTTTGTCAATATTTGCGCTTACCTGGGAAATGAAAGTTTCTATTCAAAAGTATGAAATAATTTCCCATTTTTCTTTTTTATACGCTGCAAACGTTTATCCCAAGTTTCTAGCTGTTTTTTCTTTTGATTCTCATTGAAAAATGTTGCCTGTTGAAGCAAATCTATTCCTTTTATTGTATACTGTAATGCTTTTGAATAGTCTTTCATTTGATGTTCATAGAGCATTGCCAATTGTTCAAAAGCTTTCAATTTTTTTCTCTCGTCAATTATATGTATGGCCTTTTGAAAAGATTCAATTGATTCTAGAAATTGTTTATTGCGTTTTTGTTGAAATGCTAAATAGAAATATGCGAGTCCTGATTCTTTTACATCAAATTGATTTGTTACAGATAATAATACTTTCTCGCTTTGTTGACGTTCCTTTAAATCATCGTACCATTTTCCAATATTTATATATGTAACTGCATCATCTTGTAACGCATGGTCAAGAAGAAGATTTGTTGAATGAATATAAAGCGTCAATAATGATAATATATCCCATTCATTGTGTTGAAGAACTTTCATTAGTTCGATAGCATTTCCGCTCTTCACCGCATCTGCATAAATAATCGGAGCAAGAAATCCCGGAATATCATGTTCCCTTTTGAAACCTAATTTTTCTTCTTCCACTTTCGTCAACTTTACTTTTTCTAAGTGGTTTTTCCAGATTCGCTTTGAACTATGTAATAAATCGATTTGTCTAGGCGTTTGTAATTTCGGCAAAAAGTTTTTATGAAAGGTCCAACGCATCTCAAGCTGCGGCCAATCAAAACTTTTCCCGTTGTATGATACAATTGTATTCCCCCATTGCCATAGCTTTGATTCAAATAATAATGCTGCTTCATTTGCTGGATCAGCTAATACGTATTGATTCAACACAAATTCCTCTTCATCAATCCCAAGCAAACCAATGAGAAAAATTTGAGTTCCAACTCCCTTTAAGCCCGTTGTTTCTGTATCAAAAAACAACACTGTTTCCTCTGAGGATATAGCATATGGATGGTGAAAATTAGTCTGTTCCCACTTCTCTACTGCCTGAAAAAATTGTTGAAGTTGATACCATCCATGCTGATAAGTAAATGGATATCGGACTTGTCGATGAAACACCACTCCAAAGTCATTTTCTACGATAGAAAGCCCAGCCTTTTCCCAATTGGAAATATAGGCTGGTTTTTCTGGTTTTTGATATGAAGGTTGTTCAGAATGCTGTTCTTTCTTCTTTCCAAGCATTTTTTTCAGTTGCATTATTTTATTTTCGTAACTCATACCATCACATCATTTCATTAAATAAAATCTTTAATATTTTCAATACTCTCGATTTTCCATCGGATAAATTATCTTGTGCACCGATGCAAGACGGGCAACCATATTCACATGGGCAAGATAAGACATGTTCAATCGTTAATTCTAAAATAGGTACGAGAAGATCATATACTTTCTCACTTAAACCGATTCCCCCAGGATAGCTGTCATAAATAAACAAAGTCGGTTTTTCATTGTGTACGGACTTTACTTGTGGAACAACTGTGACATCATTTCGATCGCATTGGATATACAACGGGATGAATGATCCGATGGCATACGCAGCCCCAGTTAATGCATCTGTCAGCATCTCCTCTGACCAATTTTCCGGCAAATCAAAGGAAATCCACGTAGCATTTGTATGCATCTCCATAGGTGGTATATGAATCTTTCCGGATCCAATATTATCTAATGTTGTCATATGAATCTTTTTGAAAATAGTAGGTATAGCGACTAAACTTACATCTCCGTAGCTAACCGTCACATTCTGATACATAGCTGATTTATCTTCACTTAACACTTTTAGTTCCACAGCTAAATTGGCGTCTGTGTAGTAATTTACATCGACTTCACGAACATATGCCTTCTTCTCTTCCCAATCGAGTTTTTCCACTTGGTATTGAACTCCTTGATGAAGATAAATCGCTTCTTCATGCAATAACGTCATAGCAGAATACGTATCCATTTCACCAATTACTTTCGTGCCCGCTGGAATGGTTTGGTCAATAATGACGACATTTTCGCCAGCAGCTGAACGCAAGTTTACATCATGAGCTGGAAAACGGTCGCTCATCCAATAATAATGAGCATTTGTTTTCACTAGAACGCCCTCTTCTTGCAAATACTCTAACAACTCTTGAACTTCAAATTCTCCATAAGTTTCATTCGTCGAAAAAGGTAATTCAAATGAAGCACACTTTAAATGACTCATCAAAATCAAAATATTATCTGGATTAATAAGTGCTTCTTCCGGAGCGTTGCCCAGTAAATAGTCCGGGTGGTTGACGACATATTGGTCAAGAGCAGTAGAATTTGCTACATATATTACCAATGCGGAATCTTGTCTTCTCCCCGCTCGTCCAGCTTGTTGCCATGCACTGGCGATATTTCCTGGATATCCTGTCATAATACAGGCTTGTAACTGTCCGATATCGACACCTAATTCAAGGGCATTCGTACTTACAACAATTTGGATTGTGCCATCTCGCAAACCTTTTTCAATTTGACGCCGCTCTGAAGGTAAATATCCGCCCCGATAGCCTTGAATTGATTCATCTGCAATTTTATTTTTTGTTAGCTGTTTTAAATACGTAACGAGCCTTTCGACGCTGACACGGGATTTGGCAAAGACAATCGTTTGAATCCCAGCTTGATATAGTTTCGCTGCTAAATCTCTTGCTTCTAATATAGAACTTCTTCGAACACCAAATGTTGTATGTATAATTGGAGGATTATAGAAAATAAAAGTTTTCTTTCCTACCGGTGCACCTGATTGAGAAATTAATTCATGCTTCGTATTTGTTAATTTTTCAGCCAACTCTTTTGGGTTTTTGATCGTTGCTGATGTACAAATAAAAACAGGATTGCTGCCGTAAAAATGGCAAATTCGAAGCAATCTCCGAAGGACATGGGCTACATGACTGCCAAAAACACCTTTATATGTATGGAGTTCATCGATGACTATAAACTTTAAATTTTCAAAAAGCGAGACCCATTTCGTATGGTGGGGCAAAATGCCTGAATGTAACATATCGGGATTCGTCATTACAATGTGGCCAGCTTTTCTTACTTTTTGCCGAATATTTGGTGCTGTATCACCATCATAAGTATAGCTGTATATTTCCTCATCCATGGCGTCAATCAAGTGATTTAAATCTGTCTTTTGATCTTGTGCCAACGCTTTTGTCGGAAATAAATAAATCGCTCTTGATGAAGGGTCTTCTAAAATCTTTTGTAATACGGGCAAATGATAACAGAGAGACTTTCCGGAAGCGGTTGGCGTAATTGCAGTAAAAGATTTTCCTGCAAGAGCTAAATCAAATGCTTGGCGTTGATGCGTATATAATTTTTTTATTCCTCGCTCTTGTAGCGCTTTTTTTATAGAAGGATGAAGATGTTCGGGAAAATCTGCGTACTGCCCTTCTCTACCTTCCATTGTCACGATATGAGCAATATTTTGTTTTATTTCCTCATCTTCTTGCCATTCCCTAACTAACTCATCAATCGTTCTTTTTTTCTTCACCGTTCTTCTCCTCCAAATACCTTAACAATGTTGAAAGTGTATATTGTACCGAATGCACCGATTGAAGGAATCTTTTTTTGCTCGTTTCTTTATAAAAGGATTGTACGACGAACTGATCCATCGATTCTACGACATTGTAAATTTGTTGTATATGCACATATTTTGGCTTAGTTTCTTCAATCCATTGAATGGCCAGTTCTTTCCAGTCTATGAGGAATTGGTGTACATCATCCGAATGCGGTTTAACTTCTTCAAAAAATAGAGGTGTTGCGTCAAGTTCTCTCATTTTAAAAAAACGTTTTCTTGACGCATCACACTCATCTAATAACCATTTCGTCAGTTCTAGCAGTTTCATAGAGATTACCCTCTTATTCTTAGTGTATCAAAATCTATTCTAATTCACTAGCAATAGGGGAACAAGCATTCTTTACATGAACATTCTTTTCTGCTAAGCTTACTTTTTGATGAGTGGAAACAATTTGTCCGAAAAAGTAGTCATTAATCATAGCTCGTTCATTTTCTAGTTTGGCGGTCATCATTTCATCTAAACAATCCAATTGAGATATAAGCAATTGAAATTTATTCATACGAATCCCTCCTTATATTTGTTAATTCAATATATATAGGAGAAAACCTTTCATCTAGCCAAAACTAGACATCGTTAGCTAAAAGAACAATTTTTTCGATAAATTTTTATGTTAAACTTATTTCTAGATTTGGATATCATTTTCAAGAGGGTGATTTTAGGATGCTCAAATATCCGAACGGAAAACCATATAAGCCGAAAAGTACAACATCAAATGCGAATCCTATTCAAAAGAACAAAGATTTTTCTTTTGGAAATCGAGGAAAAACTCTTGAAGATGAAATCAATGAGACAAATGCGTACTATTTAAGTAGACAAATTGCAATCATTCATAAGAAACCTGTTCCCATCCAAATCGTCAAAGTAGAGTATCCAAAAAGGAGTGCGGCAGTCATTCGAGAAGCATATTTTCGTACTCCATCTACTACAGATTATAATGGGGTGTGGAACGGCTACTACATTGATTTTGAAGCAAAAGAAACGGAAAGTAAAACTTCTTTCCCTTTAAAAAATGTACATGAACATCAAATCACCCACATGAAAAATGTAACTAGTCAACAAGGAATAGCATTTACCATTGTGCGTTTTTCTAAACTGGATCGATACTTTTTACTACCTTTTTCCGTTTTATATGATGCGTGGTGCAACATGAAAAACGGAGGACGAAAATCGATACCAATCGATACTTTTGAGGAGAAAAGCTATGAAATCATTCCAGGTTATAATCCTAGAATCGATTATATAAATGCTATAAAAAAACTCATTTCCAATGGAGAATGATAGACATGAAGCGAGGAGATAGAATTGAGTGAAAATAGACGCTCTCGAACAGAAATACGAAAAATACGAGAATCTCAACAAAAAAATCATAAAAAACCTATAAAAAAATGGTTGAAATGGGGAATCATCTCCATTTTTACTCTCTTTTTCGCCGGTTTAGTTTTTGGAGCAGGATTGTTCTTTTATTACGCAAGTTCAGCGCCTGAGTTGAATGAAGAATTATTGAAAGATCCGATTTCTGCAGAGTTTTACGACATGAATGGAGAACTCTTTGCAACAATCGGTGTTGAGAACCGAAAATATGTTGAATATGACGAGATTCCACAAGAAATGGTTGATGCGATTCTTGCAACAGAAGACGTAAGATTTTTTGATCATTTTGGAATTGACTTATTCCGTCTAGGTGGTGCGGTAATCGCGAACTTTACCGGCGGATTTGGTTCACAAGGAGCAAGTACGATTACTCAACAAGTAGTGAAAAACTCTTTTTTAAGCAATGAAAAAACATTAAAACGTAAGGCGCAAGAAGCATGGTTATCGATTCAATTAGAACGCATGTATGACAAAGAAGAAATATTTGAAATGTATTTCAATAAAGTTTTGATTTCAGGGAACATTTATGGATTTGCTACAGGAGCTGAATACTTCTTTGGCAAAGAATTAAATGAATTAGATCTAGATGAAATTGCCTTATTAGCCGGTATGCCACAAAGTCCAAACAATTACAATCCGTTTAAAAATCCAGATAGAGCGGAGAAACGCCGCAATATCGTATTAAGTTTAATGGTTCAACACGGAAAAATTACGGAAGCCGAGGCTGAGGAAGCAAAGAAAATCGGTGTGGCTTCACGCTTATTACCGGAAGAACAAAGAAAAGGCGTTGCCGGCACAAAATACGATGCCTTTTTAGACATTGTATTAAATGAAATTGAAGATCGGGATCCAAGTCTATTATCTGAAGGTATAAAAGTTTATACAACGTTGGATCCAAAAGCACAAACTACCGTTGAAAATATCATGAATAACGCAAGCAATTTCCCGACAGAAACGATTCAATCCGGGGTGGCAGTTGTTGATACAACATCTGGTGCACTGCGAGCAATTGGCGGTGGACGCAATTATGGTGCAGGTAGAGGCTATAACTACGCTGACGACGCAAAAAGACCTCCTGGTTCAACAATGAAACCGCTAATCGCATATGGTCCTGCCATTGAATATTTCAAATGGTCTACCGGAAAAACCATTGTGGATGAACCACATACGTATTCCAATGGTAAACAATTCGGAAACTGGGACGGAAAATATTTTGGCCCAATTACTATTAGGGAAGCGTTATATGCTTCTCGAAATATCCCAGCAGTAAAAATATTGCAAGAAGTTGGGCTCAACCAAGCAAAAGAATTCATTTCAAAATTGGGTATTGAAAGAGATGAGATTGTAGAAGCAGATGCTATTGGTGGCGGTAAAATTGAATTATCGCCTATCGAAATCGCTGCGGCATATGCAGCTTTCGGTAATAACGGTGTTTATAACAAACCATATGCCATTAAAGAAATTGTTTTCCGAGATGGCTCTAAAATCTCGTACAAACCTGATCCGGTAGTGGCGATGAATGACTATACAGCTTATATGGTTACAGATATGCTTCGTGATGTAGTAAGTTCAAAAAGAAACGCAACAGGTACAGCAGCAAGAGTTTCAGGATTAGATATCGCCGGGAAAACTGGTACAACAAACTATGGTGCCGATGAATTTAGAAAATATAACCTGCCAAGTACAGCAGTGCCAGATTCATGGTTTGTCGGATATTCAACGAATTATTCCATTGCTATTTGGAGTGGATACGAAAAACGTTCTGAGCCTATAACCACTTGGGATGAACGCCGCCTTCCACAAGTATTGTTTAGTAAAATCATGGGGGAAATTTCTCAAGGAAAAGAGACGAAACGATTTGCAAAACCAAATTCAGTCGTTGAAGTAACAATTGAAGTTGGTACAGAACCGTTAAAACTCGCAAGTAAAAATACACCTAGTGAACTTCGAAGAACAGAGCTGTTTGTACGTGGAACAGAACCAAAAGAAGTTTCTGATGCATATGAAGAAGTGGACATAGGAGCACCGTTTAATTTACAAGCAGTTAACCAAGTATTTGGAGTAGTTGATTTAACATGGGACTACACAATTCCGGAAGACTATGAAGGTTCGGATGTTCAATATGAAGTATCCATGCAATCCGATGATGGCAAATCATCCGTCGTCACAATTACAGCGGATAAACATGCTTCCATATCAGGTATTGAAGCCGGCAAAACATATACTTTCACCGTTGTTGCAATTATTGGAGAAAACCGAAGCACACCAGCATCTGTATCCATTACTATTGATGGCGGAATAACAGAACCGGATGTTGAATTACCTGATGATACGGAGGAACCTTCAACTGACCATCCACCAAATCATAACGGAAACAACGGTAACCAAGGAAATCCAAATGGTAATAATGGTAATAATGGTAATAACGGAAATAATGGAAACAACAACGGAAATAACAATGGTAATCCAAATAATGGAAACAACAACGATTTTGATGATTGGTTCTCACCAGGAGGAGAAGGCAATGTCGTAAATCCCCCTAATGGACCAACACCACCTGGGGAAGCTTCAAAACACGACTAAAATTCAATAATCATACATTTATCAAAGTGACAGGATTAATCCTGTCACTTTTCTTTTCTATTTCATCCAATAAAGAAAGGATTCGTTGATTCTGTTCTACTATCTTGTCAACATTTTTCTTTATTTGAACAATTAAATTAAAGAAAAGATATGCAACTATAAACAATACTACATATGGAATAAGTGCTAAAAGAAAAAGCATAAAATTTTGCACTTTCTATATAATCAACTTCTATTGGTTTGTTAATATTTCGCCACAAAAAAGTGGCACAAACGATTACACTCGCCTATGCCACTATTGTTCCATTCATTATTTCTGTACCCTTAACCGCGCATATCGTTTCTTCAATTCTTTAAATAACTCATCTAACTGCACAAAACATGCGTATTGTCCGGGTCTTCCTTTGATGAATTGAAAACGCTCCATCCCATTCAATGGCATTGCCTCATATTCTTCAGAGAGCAAGAACTGTTGAACTTGCGATTCTGAAGTTTTGACAATCAACTCCTCAAACAAATCAATGCCTTGCTCCATTAAACTTTGAGCTTTTTTTCCATTGCGTTCGTCATGCGCATCAAAAATTTCTTTTGATAACTTTTCCCAAGCTTCAAAATAAGGCTCGATTTGTTCCTTTTGTATAGCATCTTTCCTTACCCGTATCATTGTTTAACCAACCCTTTTTTCAACCGTTTTTGCCCTTCGCGACATAAGTCAAGCAATGGACATTGATGGCACTGAGGGTTTTGTGCCTTGCAATGGTAACGGCCAAAGAAAATTAATTGATGATGGGTTTTGGACCATCTTTCTTTAGGTGTTTTTTTCATTAGCGTTTCTTCTACTTCTAACACGCTGTCCTTCCATCGACAAAGCCCAAGCCGTTTTGTTACTCTTTCTACATGGGTATCTACCGCGAAAGCCGGAATTCCAAAAGCCACTGACATCACAACATTCGCTGTCTTTCTTCCAACTCCAGGTAATGAAGTTAACTCTTCTCTCGTTTTTGGAATTTCTCCATTAAATTCTTTTATAAGTTTTTCACACAACTTTTGAATATTTTTTGCTTTATTGCGATAAAGCCCAATGGAACGAATATCTTGCTGCAACTCCTCCAATGGTACCGATAAATAATCGTCTGGTGTTTTATATTTTTGAAACAAATTTTTTGTCACTTTATTGACAAGTTGATCAGTACATTGGGCAGATAGAAGAGTTGCGATTGTTAGTTCAAATGCATTGCTGTGTACAAGCTCACAGTGGGCATCTGGGAACATTTCGTCGATTACTTCTAAACAATGCTCCCACTGTTTTTTTGTCAACATTCTATCTCCCCTATTCTCTTTCATCTAACCAATTGTAAAATGGTACTTTTTTTCGATTTTCTGTTGCACTTTGATTCGGAGGGGCGGAAGGTGAATTATGTTTTGCAAATTGCTCCCGCTGCTTTTCAATTTGCTGGATTGTTCGAATATTTTTCTTTTTCCATTCAAATAAAATACGGTCAATGTAACGGAAAGACAATTTTCCAGCTAGCACTGCTTCCTTCAAAGCTTCTCGTATAATTTTTGGAGGGTGATGATCCTGATCTAACCATAAAGAAATCGTTTCAATCTCAATCGGTGATAGTAAACGACCAAATTCCTGTTCAAAAAGGGAGAATAATTCCCCTTCCTCATTTTTCTTTTGGAATTCTTCTTGCTTCATGGATTGTGCTTCCATTAAATCTAAGATTCTATCCCATAGAGGGAACATAGAATATTTCTCATAAATTTTGCCGCTTGAGTCGATTCCTTGAGTGATTTCGATAAAGCCTTTTTGAAGCAATCGTTGTAACTTCGCAGTAATCTCATTTTCCGTAAAATGCATTCTGTCCGCTAATGCACTTGGGGGAGGAAAATCAATGTTGTCGGAATGGAATGCAATAAGTTGCAGTAATAGCAATGCTTCATCATCAGAAATCCCCAATCTTTTGTAATATCGGAAAAATAGTTCTGGGATGCTTACATTTTTTTGCTCTATCCAGTTACGGAGTCGATAATTTTGTTCCTTCATATGCTTGACTCCTTTCATTATGAAGTAAGCGTCCGTAATATACGGACGCTACGTATCGCGAAACTGCTTATTCTTGCCATTTATCTTTTACAAATCGATCGATTCGTTCAATGGCTTCTTCAATTAAGTTTAAAGATGTTGCGTAACTGATTCGAATTGTCGATGGCGCTCCAAAACCAGAACCTGGGATTACCGCTACGTTTGCTTCCGTTAGCAACGCACTTGCAAATTCATCTACTGAAGCAAATCCAGTTTTTTGAGCTGCCTCGCTGACATCTGGCAATAAATAAAAGGCACCTTGAGGTTTCACTACTTTGAAACCAGGAATTGCACTTAATTTTGGATAAATAGTTTCTAATCGAGACTCAAAGGCTTTTCTCATTTCTTCTACAGAGTCTTGTGGTCCATTGTAAGCTTCAATCGCTGCATATTGAGATGCAGTTGTTGGATTGGAAGTTGAATGAGATGCCAAATCTGTCATCGCATTAATAATATCTGCATTACCTGCAGCATAACCGATTCTCCATCCCGTCATTGAATGGGATTTTGAAACACCATTAATAACAATCGTTTGAGCTTTCACTTCTTCGGAAATTTGTGCGATAGAGAAGTGCTCCGCTCCATTGTATAATAGTTTTTCGTAAATTTCATCTGATACAATCAGAATATTATTTTCTAATGCTATTTTCGCAATGTCTTCCAATTCTTCACGAGTATAAACCATTCCCGTAGGATTGCTTGGTGAATTGATAATAACCGCTTTTGTTTTATCCGTAATAGCATTTTTTAGCTGTTCAGCAGTAATTTTGTAGTTTTGTTCACTTGTTGCTTCAATATAAACTGGTACTCCACCAGCCAGTTTTACTTGCTCTGGATATGAAACCCAATATGGAATTGGAATAATAACTTCATCGCCTTCATTTAAAATCACTTGGAATAATGTGTAAAGAACATGCTTCGCTCCAACACCAACAATGATTTCATTAGGTTTATATTCCAATTGATTATCTCGTTTAAATTTCTCAATAATCGCTTGTTTTAAAGCAGGAAGACCTCCAGAAGGCGTATACTTTGTATACCCTTGTTGCATTGAATCAATGGCTGCATCCATGATGTTTTGTGGAGTGTTAAAATCTGGTTCACCAGCTCCAAGACCAATCACGTCAATGCCTTGCGCTTTCATTTCTTTTGCTTTTGCTGTAATTGCTAAAGTTGTAGATGGTGTTAAAGTTTTTACACGATTGGCTAATAATTCTTTCATTTGTAATCTTCTCCCCTATAAGTTCAAAATGCGTTTCCACCATTGTCCATCTTCAAACAAAATGTAGACGTAATTGAGTTTATCCGATTTGTTGATATAAGCGATTTCCCAAACAGCGCCTGGTTCCTCATAGCCTAATTTTGTATGAAGCACTTGTTTAACATTTTGTTCATCTAAAAATGATTTAGCCTCATCTTCTGTTATACCGTCTTTTAAGCTAACGATTTGTATCGATTTATCATCTAATGTAATCGGTACAAAAACAGCCTTTTCCTCACCCTTTTCATCTACTCCGAAAACGGTGACATACGGTTTATTTCCATTGTAAACATAAGCATCAGTGGCCGCTTTGATGGAATTAGATGAAATTGCTAACTCCACAGCCTGCTTCTCTATTTTTACAAATGGACTTGACGCTTTCCAGAAGACTAAAACAGATATTCCAATAGTTAATATTAACATAAAACTTGTGATAAAAATAATCCAATTTTTCATTTAAACACCTTATATTTTATGGAATAATTTTTTCTTTTTTTCAATTGTTGTCTACCTGCTTTCCTTCCTCACCTTTGTTATTATACCAATGTTGTAAGTCTTTCACCATATGTTGTAGAGGGAGTTTTTCAATTTTAATGTTAGGAAGTGCTTTTATAAATTCTTTACCATACGATTTCGTTTCAATTCGTCGATCCAGTACAATGAACACTCCTTTATCTTTTGACGAGCGAATGAGTCTCCCGAATCCTTGCTTGAATCGTAATATTGCCTCAGGTAAAGATAAATCTGTAAAAGCGTTTTGCCCTTTTTCTGTTAACATCGTTGCTTTTGCTTTAAACGTTGGCTCATCAGGGGAAGAAAAAGGTAGCCTTACTATGATGACAGCACTCAAATCTTCTCCAGGTACATCGACCCCTTCCCAAAAACTGTTCGTACCAAACAATACAGATCGATGGAATTTTTGGAATGATTTTAATAACCGCATTCGGCTACCGCTCGTAACACCTTGTGCAAATAACAAATAGTCATTTAATAATTCTGCTTCTTGAATAAGCTCAACCGTTCTCTTTAGCATATCTTGCGAAGTAAATAAAACAAAACATCGACCTTCAATCGTTTGAATAATTTGAGTTACAGCCGCTGCAACCGATTCAATATAATCCGACTGCGATACTCCTTGAATATCTGGCATATCGGATACGATATAACCTTTCGCTCCACCGTAATAGTTTTGGGGAGCTTCCAATTTAAGAATCGGGACATTGTCGGCTATTCCTAATTGTTTTGCTATAAATCGCTCATTATTCGGAATGGTCAAAGTGCCCGACGTCCATATAACACCTGCGTTTTTCCTTAAATTATTAAACAATACATCGACTGTTTCTGTTATTTCAATCGGCTTCTTGTATATGCGAAGGCTGCCTGGGATATGCCGTTTATCTATTTCAACCCAAACGGCAAATTGATTGCTTTTTACAAAAAATAGTTCATCCCATTCAGCTAATTTGATTTTTAATTCTCGAATCCAATAATCCCAACGTTCTAACAGCAGCTTATTTTTCTTTGGGAGTTCTTCAACATCTTGACGAACTTGGTTTGAAACATATTCCGCTAAATCAATCCATTTTTGCAAAGTTCTCGAAACATCTTTCAACAATGGCATATTTAATGATAAATCTTTTAAAAATGCCGTCTGTTTATAATCTAATAAAGGAGGTTTTTGATTTTGTATTGAAATTGCGAGTGTTTGCATTGCCCTTTCAATACGTTCCAAAGTAGTTGCAAAAGACTTTTCTAATTGGAAAAATAGTTGTTCAGAGACTCTTCCTGTTTGTATTGCTGCTTTTCGAAAAGCTTGGAATAGACCTGAATCAGAAGAAATTCCAATCTGACCAAAAAGATATTTCCATTGAGCATAAGAAAACATAATTTGATCACGTTGAATTGCTGCTTGTACAAATTGGTGCGCTTCGTCAATTACCCATCCGTCAATCGATTGGAAAATCGGCTCAATACGCACTAAATCAGCTAGCAACATTGCATGGTTCGTTACAATAATATCTGACTCTAAGCTTTCCTTAATGGCTTTTTCAAAAAAATCAAAAGAATTTTGGTGATTGCGATTTTTTTTGCGAATTTTTTCAACGAATAATTGCCCTCCGCCGGATAGATTCAATTCGCTCAAATCACCAGTATTCGTTTTTGATAGCCATACGATAATTTGCAAAATCGTCAACGTTTCATCGTAGGAATGTCCATCTTGTTGAATGAGCTGTTCAAATAACTCTAAATCGATGTAATTTTGCATTCCTTTTAGTAGAGATACATTTACCTTTATTCCTAAAACCTTTTCAATTTTAGGAATCTCTTTATATAAGATTTGTTCAAGTAAATATGACGTATAAGTACTAATGCATATTTTCTTTCCTCGTTGCTTTGCATAGATAATTGAAGGTAACAAATATCCAAGCGTTTTCCCAATCCCTGTGGATGCTTCAATCATAATTTCTTTTTTCGCTTGATAAGTTTCCCAAATGGCATCCATCATTTGAAATTGCTCTTGGCGTTTTTCAAATTTGGGAAAGTGTTTTGAAAGAAGCTCAACTTTTTCTTCAGTAGAATTTGGGTAACTTCCCTTCAAATCTTTTTCAGCACTTTTTATCGCCTTTTTCTTTAATGCGAATTGTTGATAATAGATATAATCCGATTCGTTCTCGATCGTTTTCCGTTTTACTTGTAATGCTTGGAATAATAAATGGGAAATATTCGATTTTAATTTAAATGACTGTTTATGCAATTGTTCAATAGTTGGAATGGGAAGTGATAACATTTCTTCCCAACATTTCTTGAATAATAAAGCCGTTGCCATCGCATCATCATCCGCTCGATGTGCATTATTGAGAGGAATATTTAATTCGCTGGCAAGATCCGCTAATTTATAGCCTAATGCCATAGGAAACAGTATTTTAGATAGTTCAACAGTGTCAATTTTCTTCCCTTTCCATCTCGGCAATCCCGCACGTTCAAATTCCGATTGCAAAAAAGATAAATCAAAGTCGGCATTATGAGCTACAAAAACTGCATCCTGCAATATTTCATATATTTCTTCTGCATATGATTCGAATGGTAATGCGTCCTTGACGTCTTGGTCTGAAATATTTGTTAGATCTTGTATAAATAAAGGAATCGTTCTTCCTGGATGGATAAAGGTAGTGAAAGTTTTTTCCACTTCCCAATTTTTCATAATGACCATCGCAATTTGAATCATTCGATCTCCTTCTTTAGGAGAATGACCGGTCGTTTCTAAATCGACAATGACATATTTTTGATTTTCCATTTGAATCTCAACTCACATTTACATATGTTTATAATTTATAAGCGAATTTTATCATAACATAAGAATGCATGGTCTTGTTTTACAACATTCATCGAAATTCATATTTTACGAATGCTTATCGTTAATTTGGCTAATTCGTTTCGTATTTTGAGTATTTTCGAATAAAAATATATCTTAATTTTGATGGCACTCATTTGCCACATAAAAAAAGCGAAAAGGATATGAAACCTTTTCACTAAGTTAATGTTTTTAAATATGGATTCCTTTCCAAAATACTGTTCTTGCTGCATCTCCAATAAGCTCGCTTTTTGTAGGATGCGGGAAAATGATTTTAGCTAAATCTTCTGCTGTTCCACCAGCCACTTTTACTGCAAGCATGGAATTAAGAATTTCCGTCGCACCATCTCCTACAACGCATGCTCCTAAAATGCTATTGTCCTTTTTGCTTGAAATAAATTTAATGAATCCATCTGCATTTCCTTCCATCAATGCTTTCGGATTTGTTTTAAATGGTAATTTTGTAACAATGACTTCGTCTGCACTTACTTCATTTTCCAATGCCCCAAATGTCGCGATTTCAGGAGTTGAATAGACGCAACGTGGAATGGTAGATAAATCAATCGGTTCTGGTTTATTTCCTAAAATTGCTTCAATGGCATGAATCCCTTCTGCGCTCGCTGCATGTGCCAATTGATGACCTCCGATGATATCGCCAATTGCATATACATGTGGCATATTTGTTTCATAATATTCGTTAACTTTAATGTAACGGCCGTCCATTTCTAATCCAAGTGCTTCTGCAATTTCTACATTTGGTCTTCTACCTGTTGCAAATAATAAATTTTCATATGTATAAACCCCTCTTGAAGTCACAATTTCATTTCCACGAATTTCTTCAAATTCAAAATCGAGTACAAGTTCCACTCCTAACTCATGCAACTTTTTCCGTATAATTGGTCGTGCATCGGGTTCTTCTGTCTGCAAAATGTCACGGCTATGATTTAAAATCGTTACTTTTGTGCCCAATGGTGCTAAGCTAAAAGCCATCTCAATTGAAATCACGCCACCACCAATGATTGTGAGTTGCTTTGGCAGCTCTTTCATATTGAAAATCGTATCAGTTGTGTAATATGTTGCTGTCTCTAACCCTTTAAACGGAGGTACGAATGGTTTACTTCCTGTCGCTAAAATAATGTCTTTCGCCTCAAACTCTTCTCCGTTTACTTTAACAACTAAATCTTTTGTAACTTCAGCTTTTCCAGAGTAATAAGTAATCGTATTATTACCAATATAGCGATGAATATCTTCTAGTAATTGCTGAATCAAGTCTTCTTTCCGTTGCATTAGTTTTGGAAAATCGATTTCAATGTTATTAGTCGAAATCCCCCACTGCTCTCCTAGCTTCATTTTTTGAATGAGTTTCGAATGTTCAATCATGATTTTGGACGGAATGCACCCAAGATTAAAACAAGCTCCTCCCACTTTCCCTTTTTCTACTAAAGCAACGTTTAATCCGCTTCGAGCCGCATAAATTGCTGCAACATAGCCTCCTGCACCTGCTCCAATAATGGCAACGTCGTATTTCTTCATTTTCATCACCTCTTTAACAAAAATATCACCTAAAAAATTGTAAATCAATGTAAATGAAGGAATTTTTCTTATGCAAAAACAGCAAGTTTGTCATCTGAATAGTTGCAATTTCATTATGTTATTTGCCATTTTCAGAAAAATATTCTTCATTTATTTAAAAATAAAAAAGAGCAAACAGGATATGTCGTTCCAATTTGCTCTCTTTTCTACAAGATTACAGTACAGTAGCTTCAGGTTCGTAGTGAATAATTTCTTTAATTTTATTTCCTTCATCCATAATTGCCACAGTAGGCTTATGTTCCGAAAGTTTTTCTTGCTCTACGTAAGCATATGAAATAATAATTACAATATCCCCTTTTTGAACGAGGCGAGCAGCAGCTCCATTCACACAAATAACGCCGCTACCACGTTTACCTGGAATAATGTATGTTTCAAAACGAGCACCGTTATTGTTATTTACCACTTGCACTTTTTCGTTTGGAAGCATGCCTACTGCATCTAAAATATCGGCATCGATTGTAATAGAACCGACATAATTTAAATCGGCTTCTGTTACTTGTGCACGATGAATTTTTGCGTTCATCATTTCTCTAAACATTCTCTGTATCCCCTTTATTCGTAAACATAATATTGTCTATTAGTCTAGTTTTTCCAATAAATACTGCTGCTGCAAGTAAATATTGCTTCGTGCTGTCATCGATTGGTTTTAAATCTGGATAAGCTAACAATTCAATATAATCGATACGCCCTGTTGTTGTGTTCTTTAAGATATAGTCTTTTGCAACGCCAATAGCTTTTTCTGCATCTTTGGAAGATAAAAATTCCTCTTTCGCAAGCTGCAGTCCTCGATAAATTGCCGGAGCTTCCTTGCGCTCATTTTCAGACAAATACACATTTCGAGAAGATTTCGCAAGTCCGTCTTCTTCTCGAATAATTGGCACTGTACGAATTTCTAATGGGAAATTAAAATCTCTAACAAGAGTAGAAATAATGGCAGCTTGTTGTGCATCCTTTTGGCCGAAATAAGCTCTTGTCGGTTCTGCTAAATGGAATAACTTTGTAACTACTTGCAACACACCATCAAAGTGCCCTGGCCTTGATGCACCACAAAGAATCGTTGCTTGTCTGCCTGCATGAATTCGAATACCGCCATCAGTTGGATACATTTCATCAACTGATGGAGCAAACACAACATCTACTCCTACCGATTCGGCAATTTTTTGATCTCGTTCTAAATCTCTTGGATAAGTTTCATAGTCTTCATTCGGTCCGAATTGAGTAGGATTCACAAAAATACTCATGATGATAAAATCGTTTTCTTCTCTTGCCGCTTTCGCCAACGCCATATGACCTTCATGAAGATAGCCCATCGTTGGTACAAGACCGATTGTTTTTCCTTCTGCTTTTACCTTTCTTACAATCTCTTTTAGTTCGGCTATTGTTGTGACGACTTCCATCGGTTATTTGCCTCCATAAATTGAAAATAATACTTCATCTTTCATGTTGAAGCAATGTTCAGGAGCTGGGAACGAGCCATCTTTTACACTCTTTGTATACCCTTCAATCCCCTTCTGAATGTGTTCCCCAACATTTGCAAATTCCTTCGCAAATTTCGGAATATGGTGATTTCCATATCTTAATAAGTCATGGAATACTAGTACTTGTCCATCTGCTTCAGGACCAGCACCAATGCCGATTGTTGGAATAACTAGTTTATTGGATACAATTTCTGTTAATTGATGAGGAATACATTCCAATACTAGAGCCATGGCTCCTGCTTCTTGGCAACGAAGAGCATCTTCAATTAAGTTTTTAGCTTGTTCTGCCGTCTTCCCTTGGACTTTATATCCGCCTAGAACCCCAACCGATTGAGGTGTCAAACCTAAATGAGCTACAACAGGAATTCCAGCTTGAACTAATTTTTTTATCACATATAACACTTCACCGGCACCTTCTAATTTCAGTGCATCTGCTCCTGTTTCCTGCATCATGCGAACTGCTGTTTTTAACGCTTCATTCGGATCACCATGGTAGGAACCGAAAGGCATATCCACCACTAAAAATGTGTCTTTAGCTCCTCGACGAACCGCCTTTGCATGATGAATCATATCTTCCACAGTTACTTGCACTGTAGAATCGTAGCCTAAAACAACCATCCCTAACGAGTCGCCGACAAGAATCATATCGACTTCTGCTTCTTCTGCATATTTTGCAGCAGGATAGTCGTAAGCAGTAACCATGACGATTTTCTCACGATTCTGCTTCATCTTTAAAAAATCGCTCGTTGTTTTCATATTGTTTCCTCCTTATTAAATTCGGAGGAAGAAAACAAAAAAATATCCTTCTTCCAAAAATGGACAGAAGGATAGTATTTGTTCGGATGTTTCGAACTTGTTTTCTTCCGTCCCTGTCTTACTAGATCAAGGCAGATTCCATTTATCAAGTTGCGTACAGGTACAGTTCGTTACGATACTGCCCATCGAACTACACAACTTTATTAAAAAGATACAGAAAAAAGCCTAGTTTGTAAAGCGTTGAATGAAATATAAGACAGGGCGTTTGAAATAGCTATTGATTTTGAATCTCAATATCTGCAGAATAAACTTTCTTTATTTGACCGTTATCCAATAATATTTCCAGTACGCCTTCATCGGTAATTCCAATTGCTTGTCCTTCAATAACTTCCCTAATCGTTGATGCTCTAATTCGTTTTCCAATTGTACAAGAATGCTCTACCCACAATTGCTTAATGGACTTAAAACCATTTTCGATATACTCATCTGTATATCGTTCTAAATATGATAGAATCTCCGCAACAAGTTGTGCACGGTCCACTTTTTGCTTTTCCTCTATGGCAACTGATGTTGCAATCTCTTGCAGTTCATCTGGAAAATCAGTCTGTTCATGATTGGCGTTGATGCCAATTCCAATTAACAAACCGTCCACCCGATCCATTTCTGCTAGCATTTCCGTTAATATCCCAACGCATTTTTTTCCATTAATTAAAATATCATTTGGCCACTTAATTTCTGGTGTAAAGTTAGTATATAAAGATTTCATTGCCATTACGATGCTAACCGCAGCGATTAATGTTAATTGAGGCGCTTGGTGAGGGAGAAGATCTGGACGAACAATAACTGTCATCCAAATCCCTTTCCCTTTTGCAGAATACCATGTTCTTTGCATTCTTCCTTTTCCACCAGTTTGTTCTTCAGCAATGATGATCGTGCCGTCTTTCGCACCATCTCTTGCCAACTGGTGAGCCAGCCTTTGTGTCGAATCTATTTCTTCAAAATAATGAATCGTGTGGCCAAAGCGTTTCGTTTTTAAATAGGATGAAATTTTAGCAGCATCTACACGATCAGGTACAGCAATTAATTTATACCCTTTTTTCTTAATCGTAATAAATTCATATCCCTCTTCTTGCAGATTTTGTAAATGTTTCCAAATTGCTGTACGAGAAATTCCTAAATCATCTGCCAATTGTTGCCCCGAAATTGGCTCATCTTTTGCTTCTAAAAAACGTTTAATGATTTTGTCTTTCATCGATAAATTCATTGTGGAACCATTCCTTTAAGTGTTCTTCATCATTTTTTACTCTGCCTGATAATACTGCATATAACGCTTTGTTTAATGCTTCTTTCAACCAAGGTCCGCCCTTTAAACCTGACCATTCCATTAAGAGGTTGCCATTCAGTGCAAATTGTTCCATTGATTGAATTGGTAAATGTTCTTTCACCTTCGCAATATGCTCTTTTTCAAATGGAACATTTTTTCCTTGCCATGTTGCAAAATCATAAGCTGTTTCTAAAATTATTAGATCATTTGAAAAATAATCATATTCATCCCAACGTTTTAAGAGACTGTCATACGCTTGAATCACTTTTTTCGTAAAGTTTTTTTCTTTATTGGATAATTTATAAAAATCATTAATATTCTCTATATCATTACGGTTTAGCAAACAGAGGTATGCCCATCCAACTTCCTCTTGCTTTGTGTGAAATTCCTTCCAAGCCTCTAAATTCTCTCTAAAGTTGCCAGGTAAGTAAAGGGCTAAATCACTGTCGACTAGAGCTTTAACACCGAAATATACATAATCTGCTACCCACATTTTTGAGAATTCCATATGAATTCGTTCACGGGCAATAAATTCAATTAAATCACAATCTTTTTGGATGGCTTTCATCGTTAATTCATCAATATCAAAACCTAATTGTGCAGCAAAACGTACTGCTCGAAGCATTCGAAGTGCATCTTCTCGAAATCGGGAATTGGCATCCCCTACTGCTCGAATTATACGATTCTCAATATCTTCTTTCCCACCAAATAGGTCGATAATGGTACCATCCTTTGTATAAGCCATGGCATTAATCGTAAAATCACGCCGTTCTAAATCTTTTGGCAAATCTCGTACAAATGTGACTTCTTCCGGTCGGCGAAAATCTGTATAGGTTCCGTCTGTACGATAAGTTGTTACTTCAATAGGTTTCCCTTCGTCTAAAACAACCACCGTGCCATGCTCAATTCCTACATCAACTGTATTGGAAAATATTTTTTTAATTTCCATCGGTAGTGCACTTGTTGCCACATCGACATCATGTATTTCTCGTTGCAGCAAATGGTCGCGTACTGCGCCGCCAACAATGACGGCTTCAAATCCAGCTTTTTCAATTTTATCAATGACGCGCAATGCGACATCCCAATCTTTTACCTGTTTCATACTTTTAATGCCGCCAATCGATAATATAATTCTTCGTATTGATCGATAATAGGTTCTTCGTGGAATTTTGTTTGAACCGTTTGTATTGCGTTTAGTTTAAATTCCTCATGTTTATTTTCATCTGTTAACAATTCAATCGCATATGCAGCCGCTTGTTGCACATCACCTAACTCAACAACATAGCCGTTAACACCATGCTCAATTACTTCCGGTATTCCTCCAACGTTCGTTCCAATACCCGGAACACCACATGCCATTGCTTCCAATAGCACTAAACCAAACGATTCTTTTTCAGACAATAATAATTTTAAATCGCTAATAGAAAATAATTCTTCCACATTTTCTTGTTTTCCTAAAAATAAAATATCGTCTTTATATGGAGATTCTTTCACCTGAACCATCACTCGGTGTTTTTCAGGGCCATCTCCAACGAGCAGTAATTTTGCTGGAAGCTGTTTTCGAATTTCGATGAATGTTTCAACAATGTCTGGCAAGTTTTTAATCTTTCTGAAGTTTGAACAGTGAATGATGACCTTTTCATCATCACGAATACCATATTGCTGTTTTAACAGAGTAGCTTTTTCTATTGGTTTAAATACGGATTCATCCACAAAATTATATATCGTTTCGATTTCTTTATTCGTACCAATAATATCATAGGTTTGTTGTTTTAATGCGTTGGATACTGCTGTGACTATGTCGGATTTTTCAATTCCATATCTGATGGCTTGGGAGAGTGTGGAATCTTGGCCTAATACAGAAATATCTGTTCCGTGTAACGTTGTGACAATTCCAATATTTTCTCCACACATATCGCGGGCAAGGACTGCACACACTGCATGCGGTATCGCATAATGAACATGCAATACATCTAATTTTTCATCTAAAATGACATCGGCCATTTTACTTGCCAAAGCGATATCATACGGAGGATATTGAAAAACGGAATAATTATTTACTTCTACTTCGTGGAAAAAGACATTCGGGTAAATTTTCTTTAACCGAAAAGGAACACTAGAAGTGATAAAATGAATTTCATGACCGCGCTCAGCAAGTTTTTTACCAAGCTCTGTCGCTAACACTCCTGAGCCACCCACAGTAGGGTAACATGTAATACCTATCTTTAATTTTCTCACCGACACACGTCCTTTCAATTTATGCGTATTCATTATATTCACTAATTTATACCAACATAACGAAAAGACTAAACTGTTAAACTGAACAATGGCATTCAAATAAGGGAAATCAACAGTATAGCCACTGTTTAATTAAATTTTCTTTCTTGAATGAGTCTCCAATCAACGAAACCTTTTTGAAGCCCTTTTAATAAGATTTCTGCCGTTCCCATATTCGTTGCAAGCGGAACGTGATAAACATCACATAAACGCACGAGGGCTGTGACGTCTGGTTCATGAGGTTGCGCAGTTAACGGATCGCGGAAGAAAAATACCATATCCATATCGTTGTTTGCAATCATCGCTCCAATTTGTTGATCGCCCCCTAATGGACCTGATCGGAAACACGTAACCTCTAATCCAACTTCTTCAATGATGCGGCGACCTGTTGTTCCTGTAGCATATAATTCATGTTGCTGTAATATTTCTTTATATGCAATGGCAAACTCGACAAGACTATCTTTTTTACGATCATGGGCAATTAATGCAATTTTCATATTCACTCATTCCAATCTTCCCGATTTATAAAATATTTTCCATTCCATAAACTAATTTGTCTAGTTCCATGACTTTTTCGACACAATACACAATGCCATCCATAAAGGATTCTCGGTTAAAGGAATCATGACGAATGGTTAATAATTGACCTTTTCCGCCAAAAATTACCTCTTGGTGAGCGACTAATCCAGGAAGGCGAACAGAGTGAATACGCATCCCTTCAAAATCTGCTCCTCTTGCACCTTTCATCGTTTCCTCTTCTAATGGATGTCCTTGTTTTTGCGCTTCTCTAACTTCTGCAATCATTTGAGCGGTTTTCTTTGCTGTACCAGAAGGAGCATCTAATTTGCGATCATGATGTAATTCGATAATTTCAACGTTAGGCAAATATTTTGCCGCTTCTTTTGCAAACTTCATCATTAACACAGCACCAATGGCAAAATTCGGTGCAATAATACAACCCGTTTTTTGTTCTTCGGCAAGCTGAATTAATTCCTCTAGTTGTTCGTCTGTAAATCCTGTAGTTCCAACAACTGGACGAACGTTATGTAAAAGAGATACCTTTACATGGTCATACACTGCTTGAGGGCTTGTTAAATCAATTAATACATCAGGTTTTGTTTCTTCAATTAATTGTTTTAAATTCAAAAAAATCGGTACATCTAAATCGGGTGGGAACATTTCAAGTTCCGCAAGACTTTCTCCAACATGTTTGTAATCAAGAGCTGCTACTAACTCCATTCCTTCTTGATTGACAACAGTGTTGACAGCTTCCTTCCCCATTTTCCCTCTGCAACCTGCGATTGCTACTCTTATTGTCATTGGCATTCGTCCTTTCATATCATCAATGTTTATTTCTTCTTATAAGGTTTCAAATGGTACTTCTATTCCCCTACTTGCTAATGTCTTTACTCCTATTTTACTCGAATGTTTGCATCTAACAAAAAATTAAGTCGAATATTGTTATTATTAAAAGTTTATTATATTATCATATCACTCTTTCTTAACAATCGTAATGAAAAGGGCTTTAGTTGTCAAAAGTAGAAAAATAAAACATAATTAAAATGCAGTCTTGCCATAACGCCCTTTCTTCATAAGGAGGTAATAGATTGAAGGATATTAAAATCCAACAAATTATTGGAATTATTATAGGAACTGCCATTTTCAGTTTCGGTTTCGTCCATTTTAATATGTTAAATGAGCTGGGAGAAGGCGGATTTAGTGGAATTACTTTAATTCTATTTTTTACACTTAATTGGGATCCGGCAATTATGAACATCCTTTTAAATATTCCAATGTTTATTTTAGGTTGGAAATTGCTTGGACGTAAAGAGTTTTTCTACTCGGTTCTCGGCATCATAAGCGTTTCTGTATTTTTAAGAATTTTTCAAAGCTATCAATTTCCGCTAGATTTGCACAACGATTTACTACTGGCGTCTTTATTTGCAGGAGTATTTGTAGGTGTCGGTTTAGGTATCATTTTTCGTTGTGGTGGGACTACTGGTGGCGTTGATATCATTGCCCGCCTTGCCAATAAATATATTGGTTGGAGCATGGGAAAAACGATGTTTCTATTCGACTCTTTAGTACTAGTTGCCTCTTGGTTAACTTTCTTAAGTTCCATCACAATGATGTATACGCTTGTGGCTGTATTTGTGGGAGCTAGAGTGATTGATATCGTTCAAGAAGGGGCATATTCTGCTAAAGGGGCATTCATTATTTCCAATAAACCAGATGAAATTGCAAAATCCGTAACTGAAAAAATGAATCGTGGAATCACAGTTTTTCATGCTTACGGATACTATACAAAGCAGTCAAGAGATGTGTTGTACTGCATCGTCAGTCGAAATGAAATCGTTCAACTAAAATCCATTATCCGTAAACTCGATCCAAATGCTTTCGTGTCGATTGTTGATGTAAAAGATGTAACAGGAGAAGGCTTCCGAATTGAAGAATAATAAAATGCTTTAGCCCTTTACTTGATTCCATTACATTCAGCTCGTACTTTCAAAGGCTGTCTAGGCAAATCTGCTCCATAAGACAGCCTCACAAAATGTCAAGTATATTAATGATCTTCTTCGAATTCGATTGAAATGCTCTCCTCTGTTGAATCTGATTCTTTAATATCTGAAATTCTAAAACCATCATACGTTTCTTCATCTTCATTATCTAAATAGCTTAAAGATAATTTAATGGAATATATTGCAAGACATAGAATAATAATGAAACCAAGAAACCCGAACAAAAACAGTTTCGAATAACTAATCTTCATCTTTCCCCTCCTGTTCAAGCCGATTTGCTATATCTTATTAATGAAAGGGAGGGCTTATTAATTTATTCATGGAAAATTTGAATTTTTTCTTACATATTTATTTGTTCAAGTTAAATGGAATCTTTGTCACCCCTATATTCCAACTAATTATTCTTCTAAAAAGCAAAAAGGCGAATTGGCATTTGACCAACTCGCTCTTTACAGTTCATTAATCTTCATTAGAACTCATATTTGTAAATATTAAAATTAAACGCAATAGCTCTAGTACAGCCACTGCAGCTGCTGCAACATAAGTTAATGCTGCTGCACTTAATACTTTTCTTGCGCCACGTTCTTCATCATTGTTAATAATTCCTAATTGAATGACTTCATTCATAGCGCGTTTCGACGCATCAAATTCCACTGGTAATGTTACAAGTTGGAACAATACGCCGGCACCAAGTAAAATAATACCTAATAAAAGCATATTGGCACTGTACGAAATAATACCGATTAGTACAAAAATCCAAGATAAACTAGATGAGAAGTTTGCAACTGGTACAAGTTTTGAACGTAAAGTTAAAAAAGAGTATGCTTCTTTATGTTGAACAGCGTGTCCGCATTCGTGGGCAGCTACTGCAATTGCAGCCAATGAATCATTATGATAGTTATCTTCAGATAATGCCACAGTTTTTGTCATCGGGTTATAGTGATCGGATAAAACACCTTGTGTTGGAACGACGCGAACATCATAAAGTCCATGACTATCTAAAATCATTCGCGCTACTTGAGCACCTGTTAAGCCTTTTGACGCATGTACACTTGAAAAACGTTTATAAGTGTTTCGAACTTTAAATTGTGCATAAATTGGTAATAATAAAATGATTAGAAAGTATAGAATATACATCCTGTTGACTTTAGTCCCCTTTCCTACTGTTCATCTTACTTTTTATTCTAATTATTTATTAAATTATATGCAAATAATTACGCTTCTTTAAAGAATAATAGGAAATAGCTATGCAGGCAATTGATAACCAAAATGTGAAATATCCAATATGGTTGGCATATTTGTATAAACTGCTGTACGTTGGCATTTGTCCATATACATAATCGATGACATCATTATGCAAAGTCCAGATAGCAGCAATGGCAATATGAATGTTTGTAAAGCGGTATTTCTGCATATATAGAATTCCTTCAACTGCCATCATACCATGAGAAATAATCAACATCCATCCTGCAAGCCCAATTGAACCTATCTCCATCAATGTTAGTATATTCATCACTACTGCCCATATACCGTATTTCACTAACGTTATTAATGCAAGAGCTTCGATTAATTTAAAGTTCGTGCCCAATAACCAGCCTATAATAGCTAAACAGAAAAATAAGCTCGCAGTAGGGCTATCCGGTACAAAAATGAGAAATTGTGGTGCCGTTCTTGAAAGTTGAGGAATATACCAAATATATCCGTAGATGGTACCTAAGAAATTAACAATGAATAACAAAGTTAAAAAGGTGCGATGTTGTAACACGTACGTAAACTGCGGCAATAAGGTTTTCATTGTGTTTCTCCTTTTTGAAAAAATAGGCATATATGGTTATTATTTTTCATAAGTAATAATACCAAATATGACAGCAGATTGTGAATTATTTTCGAATTTTATATACATACGCCATAAAGAAAAAAGGAGCTAGCATAATAACTAACTCCCTTCAAAAACATTATTCTTCTTTTAATGACGCAATAAATTCTGCTAATGTTTTTAATTCTTCATCCGTACCAGAGAATTGTCCACCAGGCATTGCACCACGGCCATTTCGAATTACTTCTTCAACTTCTTCAGCTGTTAGTTCATTACCTAATAACATAGGGTTTGAACCAACACCTGTTAAATCACCGCCGTGACAAGCAACACAAGTTTGTTGAGATTGGAAGATTTGATAGCCTTCAGAATTCTCATCAATTTCAATATCTGGTACTAGTCCTAAATCTTTTGGTGTAATTTGACCTTGAGCTTTTGAAGCTTCCCAGTCATGGTTTACAACAGACTCCCATGTTAAATAGAACATTGAAGCTACTACCAATAACATAATTGCAGTTGGAATTGGTCGTTTTGATGGACGACGCTCAGGACCTTTATCTAACCAAGGCATTAATAATAATGCTGCAACAGCAAGTCCTGGCATAACAATTGCACCGATAACGTTATAGTCACCAGAAGCAAATGAATATTTTAATAATTGATATAAGAATAAGAAATACCAGTCTGGTAATGGAATATAACCTGTATCAGTTGGATCAGCTGGACGCTCTAATGGTGATGGGTGAGCGACTGTTAAAATCAAATAACCGATAAGGAAAACAGAACCAACCATCCATTCTTTTAATAAGAAGTCTGGCCAGAAGGCTTCTGTTTTACCTGGATATTCGGAATAATCTTTCGGCTTATTCGGCATTCGGTTTGAGGCCTTAACGCGAGAGTCGCCGACGAATTTCATTCCTTTTCCGCGATGCATGTTGTCCCCTCCTTTTGAATAACAACTCTATAAATTAAATCATAGTGGTCCTGAAATACCTTGACGACGAATCATAATAAAGTGAACTGCAAGCAACGCAAATAAAGCTGCTGGCAAGAAGAATACGTGAATAGCGAAGAAACGAGTTAATGTTTGAGCACCGATGATTGTAGCATCACCAGCAAGTAAGATTTTGATTAGTTCACCAATAAATGGTACAGAACCCGCAATTTCAAGACCTACTTTTGTAGCAAACAACGCTTTCATGTCCCAAGGTAGTAGGTATCCTGTGAATCCAAGACCTAACATAACACAGAAGATTAATACCCCTACAATCCAGTTTAATTCACGAGGTTTCTTATAAGAACCTGTGAAGAATACACGAAGCGTATGTAAGAACATCATTACGATAACTAATGAAGCTCCCCAGTGGTGCATACCGCGCACAATCTCACCAAATGCTACTTCGTTTTGCAAGTAGTATACTGATTTCCATGCATTCTCTACGTCTGGTACATAATACATTGTTAAGAACATACCAGATAAAATTTGAATAACCGTAATGAAGAATGTAAGTCCTCCGAAACAGTAGACGAATGCAGAGAAGTGATGTGCAGGGTTTACGTGCTCTGGCACTTCATGGTCGGCAATATCACGCCAAATTGGGGTGATATCTAAACGTTCATCGACCCAATCATATAATTTATTTAGCACTTGTGTTGTACCCCCTAACTAATTAAACTAATGTGTTTGGTATTTTCTTCCCAAGCATTAAATAACCATCTTTTTCAGATACTTCATACTCATCTAACGGACCTGTTGGTGGTGTACCTGGAATGTTTTTACCATTCTTTTCATAACGTCCACCATGACAAGCACAGAAGTATTCATTTGGGCGGTCACCTTCCCAGTTAACCGTACAACCTAAGTGTTTACAAACAGGTGAAAGAGCTACGATTCGATCTCCTTCTTTGTAAACCCAAGCCATTTCCGAAACTTCAGACTTATACCAAGCGTCTACTTGTTCATAAGTAAAGTCAACTCGTACGGGAACATCAGTTAAGTCAGCAATTTTTTGGCTAGTTAGTATAAAATCGCCTTCAGCTTTAACTTGTAAAGCTGGATCAATTGCAAAGCGTAACATTGGCATTAGCATACCTGCCGCCATAAATCCACCAACACCAGTTAAAGTGTAGTTAAGAAATTGACGTCTTGAAACCTTTTTGTTAACCATCCTTTTCCCCCCTCTAACTTAAGGTCAGTCCAACAGACATAATAATAATAGTATAAACTAGGACATATCTATGATATATCAATAAAATAGGCAGGTCAATATTGCAATATCTCGTATTTATTTAGAATGTGAACAATTATTGAAATAATTTCTACTGTTGAGTCCACTTAGATGTCAGAACTGGGATTACTTGTTTTAATTGTTCTTCTAAAATTCGTTTCTTCACATCTTTGTCCATCGATTCAATTGGTATTGCAGGCAACCAAATAACATCCACTTCTTTTTGAAGGTTTGTCCAATAATGATCGCAAGTGATAAAGATGACGTGTTTAAATCCTCCTTCTTGTATATTTTTTTTCAAGATTGGGACAACCTGCTCGCTTCTTGTGCTTTCTGTATAAGAAAATGGAGGAATTAACATTAAGCGGCCTTTAAATTGCTGTTCAATAAAGGATGTAAGCGACATTAAAAACTCTACATCCGAGCTGCTTTTTACCATCTTGTCCTCAGCAAAATCTAAATAAACTAGTGGAACGATTGCAGTATCAATAAATTCTTTGTTCTGTTGATATTGTTGTACATCTTTTACTTGAAAATACATTTTTATTTCCTCCAAATAATCATTTTTTCATCAATCATAAATCATTATACCCCACTCTATTAGAAAAAGATGATGAAAATAAAAAATCCAGTCGAAAAGAGCGTCTCTTTCGACTGAATTTCGCTAGTGATGTTTCGAAGTTTCTTTTAATGCTTGTAATAGATTCGAAAGTTCTAAAAACTTTTCTTTATCTCCTTGGTCAAGCGCTTCATCTATTTCTTTTAATAATTTCTCTTCTTGGAACGTTAGCATGCTCGTATTCAGTATTTCTTCTGCAATTAACCGGTCTTTTTCATTAATATGCAAGTATTTTGGCATATACGGATTTTCTTCCAATACTGCCAAATACAATTGGTTAGGTGGCACATTCGGAAAGTTTAGCTGAATGTACATATCTTCATTTGGATAAAGTCTTAAATCATGAAAGGATTTTTCAGCATCACTTGTCATAATGTTGCCTTTGTAAAATCTGAACGGCACACCATTTGAATCAACACTCGACATTACAATCGCTCTCGGACAATAATGAGCTTCTTCTACAAAATGAATATTTTCAAGCAACTGATCATTACTAAGCAAATAATTTAATATCCATACACATTCTCGTCGCTTCAATTGGAAATTTTTTAAAAACCAGCGCACAAAATTCTTTTTGTCTACAATTGGTACGGAAGAAGTCATGAGTGTCCCTCCCCTATTCTAGACTCTCAAGCAAATCTAACCACTGTACTTCTGCAGGTTGTAACTCAATTAATCGTTGTACTACTTCTTTCGCTTCATCTCGTTTACCATCTTCAATAAGGAAATAACAATAGTTTTCTAGAAAAGATGTATCATCCTTTAATTCATTATATGCTGCTTTATAAATTTCGTATGCTCGTGTGTACTCTTCATTTTTTGCATAAGCATCCGCAATGAAAGGATATAGCGAAATCCACTCAAACTGTTCCTTTTGTAAATTTTCATACAGCTCAATGATTTCATCATAGCGTTCCATTTGATGGTAAATAGACATTAGTACAAGGATTGCTTCCATATATTCAGGGTCTAGAGCAATAGCTTTTTGCAAATGCTCAATGGATTCTTCGGGAAGGTTATTTTTTAATGCAATTTTACCTGCAAATAAATAGAAGGATTTTTCATATTCATCTCGTTTAATTCCTTCTTTTATTATACTATATGCTTTTTTATTATCCTCTAACATGGCATAACTTTGGGCAAGTAATAGATAACTGCTAAAGTAATCTGGATCTAGTTCTTTTAAATCTTCTAATTGCCTGATAGCCGTTTCATATTTTTCGCATTGGAAAGCGCTATAAGCACTGCCGTATAACAAATCAGCAGTTACTTTCTCTTCCAATGCTTCCATGTAATAATCAAGGGCCGTTTCATATCCCCCGCCTGCACGGTATACTTCAGCAAGCCTTTCTGCCAGTAATACACCCGCAATGGTTTTTTCTTGTTTATGCAAGTCTTCGTAAATTCGTGCAGCTTCTGTAAAACGTCCAATTTCAAATAATAACTCCGCTTTTGCAAAATGAATTAGCGGTTCATCGGGAAGTATTTCCAACGCTTCGTTGATCCGTTGTTCCGCCACTTCATACAACCCTTGCATTTGATAGTAATCAGCAAGAATTAGCAAGCATTGGGGATACTCTGGTGCGCTCTCTTCAATGCTAGTTAAAATATTGAGCGCTTCTTCTTCCTCACCAAGCTCAATTAACACCGAAGCGTAGTCGATTGCAATTTGTGCTTCATCAGGAAAGATGAAACGTAAATGTTCCAGCACTCGTTTTGCATGCTGTATATACCCATATTGCAAAAACAAATCGCTAATTTCATATTGAACTTCTGGTGTTTCGTTAAGAAAAAATGTCTCTAGTAGGGCATCAATGCGTTCTATTTCTCCTTCTTCAATTGCTTCGATTAAGTCCTTTGTGATGTTATTCAATTTGCTCACCTTTACTTTCTTTATCTATTAATATGCTACAAAACTAATTTTCAATAGACAAGAAAAAAGGTTCATCACTAATAGATGAACCTTTTTTATCAATTATTTTAATAGTAAATCAAGATGCTCAAAAAATGTTGGATAGGAAACGGCAATACAATCTGCATCATCAATTTCAATTGGCGAGTCGGTAATTAATGAGGCAATTGCTGCCATCATCCCGATTCGATGGTCGCCGTATGTGCTTAATTTCGCTCCTTTTAAACTTGTTGGACCATTGATAATCATGCCATCATCCGTGGCTGTAATATCTGCGCCAAGTTTCTTCAACTCTGTTACGACTGCTGTGATGCGATCTGTTTCCTTCACTTTTAATTCTTCTGCATCGCGAATAATTGTCGTTCCTTCCGCTTGAGTAGCTAGTAGCGCAATTATTGGAATTTCATCGATAAGACGCGGAATAATATCCCCTTCTATCGTTGTCCTTTTTAAATTGGACGTCCTAATCGTAATCGTTGCTGTTGGTTCTGCTGCATCGGATAACTCTTGATCAACCGTTACATTTGCTCCCATTTGCTGCATGACTTCAATAATGCCAGCCCTTGTAGGATTAATGCCGACATTTTTCAGAACGATTTCACTATTTGGAACAATCGCACCAGCTACTAAGAAAAAGGCCGCAGATGAAATGTCGCCCGGCACATCTACATGCGTTCCATGAAGTCGTTGACCGCCTTCTAAGGATATAACGCCATCCTTTACGTCAATCTTTGCACCAAATTGTTGTAGCATGCGTTCTGTATGATCCCGAGAAATCTCTTTTTCCCTTACAATCGTAGTACCTTCTGCTCTAAGTCCAGCTAACAATATCGCAGACTTCACTTGAGCGCTGGCAACAGGCATCGTATAATCAATAGCTTTTAATGCTGTTCCTTGAATGGCAATTGGCGTATATTGTCCATTTTCACGTCCATTGATTTTTGCCCCCATTTGTTTCAATGGATTCGTGACGCGACCCATAGGACGCTTTCCAATAGAGGCATCACCAGTCATCACACTATGAAAGTTTGTCCCTGCAAGGATGCCCAACATTAATCTTGTTGTCGTACCTGAGTTGCCTGTATATAATACTTCTTTCGGTTCTTGCCAACCGTCCATTCCTGGACTATTAATTTCAACATTTGTACCATCCACTTGAATATCAACACCGAGTTTTCGGAAACAATCAATCGTGCTTAGACAATCTTCACCGGGAAGAAAACCTGTAACAGTTGTTTTTCCTTCCGCAATAGCTCCAAACATTACCGCACGATGTGAAATTGATTTATCACCCGGTACGGTTATAATACCTTCTAACCGTGGTTTATTATAAACTAATACTCTTGAAGTCAATTTTATTACCCCTTTCCACATACGAGTTAAGAAACGTGCATTTCAAAGTTCGTATGTGAACGAATGCATTTCATTGCTTTTTCTCGATCTTTTTCATTTTGGAAACTAATCACCAAAATACCAAATATGTCTTCTCTCGTTTCGACTACTCGGATATTTGTAATACTGATATTTTCGTCTGCTAGGTAGCCAGTAATTTCGGAAATTACACCAGGGTAGTCTGGAATATCTACGTATAAATCGTATGTAGTATAGAATGCCCCTGTTGAAATTGGCAATGCATCACGAACATCTTTCGCTTTTCTAAAATACTCTTCAACAGATTCATCATCATTTTCCAGTAATATTTTCTTTACTCGTTGCATTTCATCAATCCAAGCATCCATTTGCCCGATGAGCTCTTCTCGATTTTGCAATGTAATGTCTCTCCAAATCATCGGGTTCGATGATGCAATTCGAGTAATATCGCGAAAACCACCTGCGGCAAGCATACTTGTCATTGGAAATCTTTTATTTTCCTCATTTAACTGGTGAACAAGGGAAGCAGCTACGATGTGAGGAAAGTGGCTGACTACCGCCGTCATATGATCATGTTCTTCCGCATTGATTTTCACTAATTTTGCTAACGTATATTTTAACAACTGTTCTAGAGCGATAAGATTATTTCCATCTTCATCGTCAAAAGGAGTTAAAATATAATACGCATTTTCAAAAAGGTAGGGTTTTGCAGCCGTGATGCCGCTTTTATGGGAACCAGCCATTGGATGTCCGCCAATAAATGTAATTCCTTTTTCTCTTAGCTCTTCAGCTTTCTTCATAATTAACCCTTTTGTACTTCCTGTGTCGGTAATAATAACATGTTGCTTTAACGACCAGTGCTTCAATTCATCCATCCATTGTAGCGTTGCGTTTACCGGTGTTCCAAAAATGATAAAGTCCGCATTTTTAGCCGCTTCCTCTACATCCTCCACCACTTCATGTACAATATTTAAAGTTTCTGCAAGATTTCTCGTTTTTCCAGAAAGATCATAGCCAACTACTTTTGTTTTGGGAGCTTTTTGTAGAGCTAATGCCAAAGAGCCCCCAATTAAGCCTAATCCTATGATTAACACATTACGGGTCATGCCAATACTCCTTGCTCCTTTAATACCTCTTCAAGAAGTGATAAAAACTTTCGGTTTTGTTCTTCTGTACCGATAGAAACTCGAATGAATCCAGGTGTACCTAAGGCATTCCCACTTCGAATAATAAATCCGCGTTTCATCATTTCTTGGAAGATCACATCACTGTCTGCTTTTACTTCAAATAAAATAAAGTTTGTTTGTGATGGGTAATATTTAAGTCCATGTTTGTTACAAAATTCAACATATTGCTGTTTACCTTTTTCCGTTTGTTCCACTGTTTCTTGAATAAATTGTTGATCTTCCAATGCAACAATCGCTACTTTTTGACTTAATACCGTGTTGTTGAAAGGTGCACGCACTGGGTCTAATGTGGCAATTAATTTCGATTGACCGATTGCATATCCGATTCGGAAGGCAGCTAATCCGTATGCCTTAGAGAATGTACGCATGATTAATACATTCGGATATTCCTCTACGTAATGCAACGTATCTTTATAAGCAGGATCTGTTATATATTCAAAATAAGCTTCATCTAATACGATTAGTACATCACTTGGTACTTTCTCTATAAAGGAGCTTAATTCCTCATCCGATACAATAGTTCCTGTTGGGTTATTTGGATTACATACCCATACAATTGACGTGTTTTCATCAATTGCTTCTAACATTTTTTCTAAATCATGCTTACCATCTTTCAATGGCACTTTTCGAACTTCTGCTCCTTCAACTTCTGCATTATGACTGTATTGAGAGAAAGATGGATCTGCCATGACTGTATTAACACCGGGATAAAGAAGTGCCCGCGTAATGATTGCGATTATATCATCTGAACCGTTTCCAAATAGCAATTGTGATTCATCTACACCAAGATGTTGACTCACTGCTGTACGAAGTTCTTGCGCATAACCATCCGGATAAATGGCAAAATTCATTCCATTATTTACAATAAAATCTTTCACTTTAGGAGAGCAGCCAAAAGGATTTTCATTTGAAGCAAGCTTAACAACTTCCTTTAAACCAAATTCTTTTTGTACTTCCTCAATGGGTTTACCTGGTTGGTAAGCTTTCATACCGTAAATTTGTTTTTTAAATTTCATGATTGACGCTCCTTTTTATCGATTTTCATTGACTAAATCTGGTCTTAGTTTCACCGCATCATTTAAATAAACGTGGCGTATTTCTTTTTGAGGTACCGATGTATTCACATGCATTAACACTCGAATACATAAAGGCAAAGATCCAGGAACATCCATTTCGTGGGTACACATCGTTGGTACATATTTCCACCCATCAATTGAACGCACGGCCTTTGCTGGGAATGCGGCGTTAATATCCGGTGTTGTCGTGACAATCACCGAAGCAATATCTTCTGGAACGATATTGTTAACTCTCGCCATTTCTAACACTAATCTTTCCGTCTCACTATAAATCGCATCGGGCGTATTCGATTCTATCGTTATCGCTCCACGTATGCCGCGAATCATTTACATACCTCCTCTAGCAGATAGCGAAGCTCTCTATCTACTTCTCTACATTCCGATTCCCCAATTTCTCTTACGAATGGTTGGCCGATTTCCTGTAATAAAACAAATTTTAATTTGCCATATTCAATCTTTTTATCTTTCATTAAATATTCATATAATTCTACAAAAGAGAATCTCTTTACTTCTTCGAATGGATAGTCGTTTCGATATGCAAACTTTAGAAAATCAATCGTAAATTCTCTAGAAATTTGACCGTATCGTTCGCTCAAGAGAAGTGCATACACCATCCCGATCATGACCGCTTCTCCATGGGCAAGGCCGCCATAACCAGCTGCTGCTTCAATAGCATGACCATATGTATGCCCCAAATTTAAATATTTTCGGACAGATTGTTCAGTTTCATCTTGCCCTACGATTTTCGCCTTTACTTCGATGCCTGATTTCAAGTGGTTTGCTAAAGCTGTTTTGTCAATTTTCGTAATTGATGGAGTTTGCATCAATTGTTTTAACCATTTTTCATCTGAAATCAGCGCGTGTTTAATTACTTCAGCCATTCCTGAACGAATCTCTTTTGTTGGTAAACTATCTAAAAAGTTGATATCATAAATGACCGCTTCCGGTTGATAAAATGCTCCAACTAAGTTTTTGCCTAGCGGGTGGTTAATTGCCGTTTTTCCTCCAACGGCTGAATCGTGAGCTAAAATGGTCGTTGGAATTTGAATGTATGGGATTCCACGCATGAATGTTGCTGCTACAAACCCAGTCAAATCACCAACTGCTCCTCCACCAAAGGCAAATAAAAAGGATTTGCGCGAGCAATGTTTTTCAATTAAAAAAGTGTGGGCATCTTCGAAATTTTGAAAACTTTTACAAGCTTCCCCACCTGGCATCACAAACACTTCGAAAGGATAAGGGAAGTTTTCTTTAAAATATTGTTGTTGTGCTTGCCAAACATTCTCATCGGTAAAAACGACGAGTTTATCTGCTTTTTCAATTTTCTCTTTTAATGAATCGCAAGCGGTACGTAATATACCGCTTCCGATGAACACTTCGTAGGAATGGCTTTGGGTATTTACTGGGATTCGCATCATTAAAACTCCTTCGCCAATTTACGTGCTTCTTCAATTTGTGCTTTTAATTGTGGTAATTGATCGCTATGGAACTGTTCGACAATCGCCTTGGCAATTTCCCAAGCGATGACGCATTCAGCTACAACAGATGCAGCTGGTACTGCACAAGCATCGGAACGCTCCACACTTGCTTTAAATGGTTCTTTCGTTTCGATATCAACACTTTCAAGAGGTTTGTAAAGTGTAGGAATTGGTTTCATTACACCGCGAACAATGATTGGCATTCCTGTAGACATGCCACCTTCAAGGCCACCTAAACGATTTGTACGACGATGATAGCCTTGTTTATCATCCCAAACAATTTCATCATGAACTTCAGAGCCTCTACGACGAGCCATTTCAAAGCCGATACCAAACTCAACCCCTTTAAATGCATTGATGGATAACATCGCTTGCGCCAATTTACCATCTAATTTACGGTCATAATGAACGTAAGATCCTACTCCCGGCGGCATACCTTCCACAATGACTTCGACAACACCACCGATGGAATCTCCTGCTTTTTTCGCCTCATCAATTGCTTCTACCATTTTCGCAGAAGCTTCTGGGTCCACTGAATAGCAAGGATCATTTTCAACAATTTGGCGAATTTCATCTGCTGATTTGCCTGCAACTTTTGATGTATCTGCTTTAATGCCGTAAATTTCAGTAACATGTCCTACGATGGAAATACCTAATTCTTTTAAAAGAGCTTTTGCAACGGAACCAACAGCCACTCGCACAGTCGTTTCTCTAGCGCTCGAACGCTCTAACACATTTCGCAAGTCACGATGACCATATTTAATTCCGCCGACTAAATCAGCATGTCCAGGTCGAGGTCGGGAAATTTGACGCTTAATTTCTGAAGGATCTACATCTTCTGGGAGAGGTTCAATTCCCATAATTTTTGTCCAATGTTTCCAGTCATCATTTTTTACCACTAATGCAACAGGTGAACCTAATGTTTTTCCGTGACGAACTCCTCCAACTATTTCAACAGTATCTTTTTCAATTTGCATACGGCGTCCGCGACCGTGACCACCTTGTCGTCGTTTTAAATCGTAATTAATTTGTTCTGCAGTTATCGGTAAAAGGGACGGCAACCCTTCAATAATTGTCGTTAATTGTGGACCGTGGGATTCCCCAGCAGTTAAATATCTCATCAAACACTTTCTCCCTTCAACTCGTTAAAGTATGTATTTTTTAATATAACATAAAGCTAGTAAAAAAACATTGTGAATAAATAATTTTAATATAATATAGAATTTAACGAAAATATAATACGCTTTTCGCACAAGTCGAAAAGCGCCCAATCCTTTTTTCAATCTCATATTTTTCGGTAAAAAAACGTATCTTCCACTTCAAAACCATAACGAGCAGGATTGAATATTTGCTCAGTAGATCCTACAAACAAAATGCCACCTGGTCGTAAAGAATTGCTAAATTCTTTATAAATATGATCCTTTGCCTCTTCAGTGAAATAAATCATAACATTGCGACAAACGATTAAATCAAAGTTTTTCTCATATGGGTCACTTAATAAATTGTGCTTTTTAAATGTTACAGTATTTTTAATTTCATCTTTTACACGATAAAACTGCCCTTCTTCAATAAAATATTTTGCTTTTATAGCCGGAGGAACTTCTGCTAAGGAACGATCAGGATAAATGCCTAGCTTTGCTTTTTGAAGACAGTTTTCATCTATATCAGTAGCTAATACTTTTATGTAAGATAATGGTACATGGTTAGAGAGCACCATGGAAATTGTGTACGGTTCCTCGCCTGTTGAACAGGCAGCACTCCAAATTTTCAAACGGTTATTTTTTTCAAGCAGTTTTGGAAAAATTTTATGTTGAAGTACTTCCCACCGTTTCCCATTACGATAAAATTCTGAAACATTAATCGTCATTCGATCTAGGAATTCATTCAATAAATCTCGATCTTTTTCAACCCCGTGCAAAAAATCAACAAAATCTTTAAAGCCTTTTTTTTCATAAAGGGATGTTAAACGGCGTTTCATTTGTGCTTCTTTATATAGCGATAAATCAATACCTGTTAATTTTTTTATACCATTAATAAACAGTTCGTAGTCTGTCATAGTTATCGATCCCCTCTAATGACGTACACTTATTATATACAAAATTTTTCTTTTCTGAAATATGTAAAAGTTCAAAAAGTAAATTTCTAAAGCAGTATTAAATTTGTTCGTAGTTAGTATTTTTTCTACTTTCGAATTTCACTACAGGCGAATGCTTTCCGCATGTTCGTCCTTAAAGGTTATTCCTTGCCTTTGCATTGTATCGATACTCGTGTTATTCCCTTTGCTTGTGTAAAAAAGAAGTCACAGTCTTATGCTTATTATATTCATATTATCAAAATTTACGGTTTCTGCAAAAATTTTCTATTGGCTAACCTTTTGCAATACCATATTAATAAAAAAACTATCCCAACAGCACAATTGCTGTGGGATAGCAAATTTACAGTGTATTAAACGATTTCATTGTTGAACCATAAATTGATTTCACGTTCAGCAGATGCTGGTGAATCGGAACCATGGATAACGTTTTCAGAAATTGTTACCGCATAATCGCCGCGAATTGTACCTGGTTGTGCTTCTTCAGGTTTTGTAGCGCCCATCATCACACGAGCTAACTTAATAATATTTTCTCCTTCCCAAACCATTGCAAATACTGGTCCAGAAGTGATGAAATCTACCAATTCACCAAAGAATGGTTTATCCTTATGCTCTTCATAGTGTTTTTCAGCTAATTCACGTGGAACATTCATTAACTTTGCTCCGCGCATTACAAATCCACGACGCTCAAAACGGTCAATAATGTCTCCTACTACTTGGCGTTTTACACCATCAGGTTTTACCATAAGAAATGTTCTTTCAATTGCCATAAGTTAAACAACTCCTTAAATCTCAATTAAGCTTTATTACCTACCGCTAAATGTTACCAAAATCAAGCTCAAGCTTCAACTATCAATATTAGAAATAGATATATTTTTTAAAACTTACGTTTACCGATAAACAATGCAATATCTCTTAGTTTTTTCTTTGTTGGATGTTCTGGTAATTGCTCTACTTCTTTCATTGCTTTCGCTAAATATTGATCGCTTACTTTCAAGGCTTCTTGAATTGAATCAGAATTGCGTACAATTTGAAGCATTTCTAACCGTTCCTCTTCTGTCACAATTCCTTTTGAAGCCCGCTCAATAAATTGGATAATTTTGGGATGATCTTTCATGAGCAATATAGGCAAAGTAATGTTTCCCTGCAATAAATCACTGCCTGCAGGTTTTCCAAGTTGTTTATCCGTTGATACGAAATCCAACACGTCATCCACGATTTGATAACTCATACCCACATAATAACCGAATCTCTTTAACCGCATTGTAACAGCAGGATCAACATTTGCTACTACTGCTCCCACTTCACAACTGGATTCAATAAGAAGTGCCGTTTTTCTTTTTATTCGACGGAAATAATCTTTTAAGTTTTGATTTAGTCGAAACTTATCTTCAATTTGAATGACTTCACCATTACAAATTTCAACCATCGTTCTTGCTAAAATTTGATGCGCCTTCGGATCTTTAATTTGGGATACATATTGAATTGCTCTACCGAAAATAAAATTACCAGTATGCATTGCAACTCGATTGTTCCATTGAGAACGAACGGTAGGACGCCCTCTTCTCATATCGGAATGATCGATTACATCATCGTGGACAAGGGAACCCATATGAATTAATTCGAGAGGTACAGCAGCATATTTCATTCTGTCGATATTATAATGACCAAATTTTGCACTCATTAAAACAAAAAGTGGGCGAATTCTTTTTCCGCCCGCACGTAAAAGGTGGAGAGAGGCATCATTTAATACATGCGACGTTGAATAAAGTGCTTTTTCTAATTCATTTTCGATGATTTCTATATCCGGTTTTAAATCGGAATAGATCATTTTTAACTTCATCTTTTCCACTCGCGAACCTCTCCCTAAACTTCTTTCTTAAATCCCATATGCATTGCTGCTGCACCACCACTATAACTTTTGTATGTGACGTTTACAAAGCCAGCTTCTTCAAACATTTTTGCAAGCTTTTTCATCCCTGGGAAAGTGCTTGCGGATTCTTGTAACCATGAATACTCTTCATAACTTTTCGCAAAAATTTTCCCGAAAAGCGGCATAATATATCGGAAATAAAAACGAAACAATTGTTTATATCCAGGCATTTCTGGTTGAGAAGTATCTAAACAAACAGCCATCCCACCAGGTTTTAATACACGATGCATTTCCCTTAATACTTGCATATAATCCGGTACATTTCGTAAACCAAAACCGATTGTGACATAGTCAAAAGTGTTATCTTCAAAAGGTAGTTCCATTGCATTCCCATGTATTAACTCCACATGAGGATACGGCTTTACTTTCTCAGCTCCAACTTTTAGCATATTTTTGCTAAAATCAAGCCCTTTAACAACTCCATTTTCACCTGTTGCCTGTGCTAATGCAACTGTCCAATCAGCTGTGCCACAACAAACATCTAAACATGTAGATCCCGGTTTTACATTCATGCGTTTCATAATATCTTCACGCCATTTGACATGAAGCTTAAAACTAATCACCGAATTCATTTTGTCGTAGTTTTCGTAAATTTTCTCAAACACTTCATGGACGCGTTCTTCTTTGGATTTTTCCATCTTTTTCATAACCTTTCTTCACTCTATCTAATCAACCGTTCTGCAATATATTGTTTAAGTTCAGCTTTGATAGAAGAGATACGTAACAATTCTTGCAATTGTTGAATAAGAACATCCAATTTTTTCAGAAGGTATTGTTCAAAATTCAAATGATCAACGGGTACAAAGCTTTCTATCATTTTTTGTAAAAGGAGCGAACTATTACCTTCTCTATAGTTTAATAGTTCATTTTGTAATCGTAGAATCAATAAATTGATTTGCATTATATTTAAATATTGATCGTAATTGTAAAGTTGATAAAATCTGCTAATACATTCTGTTTCAATAACCGTTATACTATCTAACCAATCATCGATGGCGTATTGTCTCGGTTCATATACTCGAATTTCATGTTCAGATCTTAATACAACACTTTCAGAAAGTTGACGTATCAAAGAAATATTACCTGAATTTGCTAATATTTCATAATAACGACCACTGTAATAATCGCCGGACAGAACTGTTAGCTGCTGCTCTTTCGATGTTGCATCATACTCGTTGATGAGACCATGTTCCGCTAAAGATGCTTGTACAATTCCGACAGTAATGATTCCTTCATATTTTTCATCATCCCAATGGTCTCCATTAAAAAATGGCAACAGCATGTAAAATAATTGATTTTCATCCACCAATGGATTTCCAGTATATTTCAGAAGTGTTTTATGTTGCACATAACGATAAATATCCTTTTTTAATTGTTCAATATGGTTTTTTATATATGTTGCATCCATAGGTATTACTCCATTCCAATGTAAGCACAATCTACTGCACTTATTACAGTCGTCATCATAATGAGCGGTTTATTTTTTTGATTGGCTTTCAATGATTCCATGCGATGTATAGATTTTCGCTTTTCCACGAATTTTCATGGCCGACGTATGTTCAGTAAATTGAGCTATCATCACTTCTCCAGCATCTAATTTTTCTGAATGATGAAATTTTGTATCTTCACCACGAGTTAACCCAATTACATGTACGCCATCTTCTTCTGCTTCAATTACGACATAATCAGATTGGTTCATACTTCTCCCTCACATTTACATATTCTTTGTTATCATATCACAATCTATTTTGTTAATTAAGACATTTGAATAAATGAAATCACTTCTTGTCGTTTTATGTCATCTTCTTCATAAATTCCTCTTGCACATGAAGTCACTGTTTTTGTCCCAGGTTTTTTTAATCCTCTCATCGTCATACACATATGTTCAGCTTCAATCAATACAAAAACGCCTTGCGGTTCTAATTTTTCCATTAAAATATCTGCAATGGTTGTTGTAATTCGTTCTTGTAATTGAGGCCTGTGACTTACGGATTCCACTAATCGACCGATTTTGCTTAAACCAGCAACTCGGCCATCTTGAGGTATGTATGCAACATGAGCTTTCCCGTAAAATGGAACTAAGTGATGTTCACACATCGAATAAAAAGGAATATCCTTCACAAGAACTAGCTCATCATGGTTTTCATGGAAGACCGTTTCAAAATAACTTCGCGGATCTTCATTAAGCCCTTTAAACATTTCTTCATACATTTTTGAAACGCGTTTTGGTGTATCGATGAGTCCTTCACGATTAACGTCTTCACCTACGGCCTCTAAAATCATTTTTACAGCTTCTTCTATTTTTTTTAAATCAATATTTGACATATATGTTCCTCCTAAATCGACAAAGCACAACACTGTCAAAATGAATCGTAGCACATACAGACGTGAATCGCAAAAGGCTTTCACTCAAATTGTACTCTATATGTGTTGCTTTTTTGCTCCAATGGTAGAATTGATTTATCTTTCATTAATATTATAATATGTAAAAAGAGCAGTCATCATATTCATGACGACTGCTCTATGTAATTTTAAAGAAGCTATTATTTTACAGCTTCTTTAAGTGCTTTTCCTGGTTTAAATGCTGGCACTTTGCTTGCAGCAATTTCAATTTCTTCCCCAGTTTGAGGGTTACGACCTTTACGTGCAGCACGTTCACGAACTTCGAAGTTTCCAAAACCGATTAATTGCACTTTGTCACCCTTTGCAAGAGTGTTTTGAATTGTATCAAATACTGCATCTACTGCTTTAGAAGCATCTTTCTTAGAAAGACCTGCAGCTTCAGCAACAGAGTTTACTAATTCTGTTTTGTTCACACTGTTCACCTCCTCTCAAAGGGTTAAAAAAGCTAAATCATGTAAAAAGAGTAACATATAGAAATAAGCGGTGCAACTGTATTTATTCATGTTTGTCCAAGAAAAATTGAGTTTTTGGCACTTTGGATAATGAAAAGGACTTTTCGTCTATATGACAAAAAGTCCTTCTAATAAAATTCCATTATTTTTATTATCTCACTTTTTTTAAATAATAAACGTAATGAGTCCTTTTTCTCCTTCATTCACCATTCTTTCAATTGTTTGACGCATTCTTTTCTTTGCACTTGGCGGCACAGCATTCATTTTGAATCGAATTCCTTCCGTCAACACTTCATGCAGTGGCGTTCCAAACAATTGTGTTTGCCATAACGCTTCTCGATCATGTTTATATGCATACTGCAAGTCTTTCAATAACTGTTGGCTGTGGAACTCTGACCCAATTAATGGCGAGAACTCAGATTCCATATCGACACGTATGATATGGTAAGATGGAGCTTTCGCCTTCATGCGAACACCGTAGAAATTATTTTGTTTAATTATTTCTGGCTCACTTGGCTCAAACTCTTCCATCGTCGGAAGCGTTACACCATAGCCATTGATTGTCGCTTCTTCAATCGCATCTCGGAAGCGTTTTTGTGCTTTTTTCGCTTCTTGTGCCTCTTTAATGAAGAGCAGCCAATCTTTTTTCGTGTCTATCGGCGCATCTAAAAATTCATTGCAAACCGCCTTATAAATTTCCGGTTTTAATGTGATACGCACCGTTGCCACACCAAGTCCTGCATCAACTCTTTCAATCTCGCAGCTTTCAATAAAATCAATTTCTCTTAAATCTTCTACTGCATTATGGACATCGCGAATTTTCGTTACAGAATTCAGCACATTTCCAACTGCTTCTGAAAGCGTTGCATTGACGTGGTGAGTCGGTTCTAATACATCAAGCCAATCAGGTTTTTCCACTTCAATATCTTCCACAGGGAATTCATACAGAGCTTCTTCTAAAATAAACTCCATATCATTTAACGTCATTTGATCAATAGCTATTGCAATGACAGGAACGTTATAACGGGAGAGCAATTCATTACGCAACTTTTGCGTATTTTGATTGTTTGGATATTGGCTGTTTAAAATGATGACGAATGGCTTACCGATTTCCTGCAATTGTTCAACAATTTGTTCTTCCGCCACTTGTGCAGCTTCTCGTGAAATCCCATTAACAGTGCCGTCTGTCGTTACAACTACACCGATGTTTGCATGGTCGCGGATCACCTTATCTGTTCCGATTCGAGCTGCTTCTTGGAATGGAATAGCTTCAGTGTTCCATGGTGTGTGCACATACTTTGGTCCATTTTCATCTTCATACCCTTTTACCCCATCAATGACATAACCAACACAATCAGCAAAACGAATCCGGAAAGGTATTTCACTTTCCCCAATACAAATTTCTGTACCATGAGCAGGAACAAATTTTGGTTCTGCAGTCATAATGACTGGGCCAGGTGAACTTTGTGGTAGCTCGTCCAGTGCTCTTTTCCGTTCTTCTTCATCCACGATGTTTGGTAGGACGATTGACTCCATCATTTTTTTCACAAAAGTGGACTTACCAACCCTCACAGGCCCTACAACCCCAATATATACATCACCATTTGTTCTTTCTGCTATTTGTTGAAAGATTTGTTCGCCTATTGTAGTTCCTCCTTTACGTACTTCAATCTATGAATTATATACTTAAAATATGAAAAACCTTGCACGAAAAGTCGTACAAGGCTTAAATTTTTTTATTTTTTTATTGGATCAAACATAAATACCGGTTCATTATTCTCGTTCACAGTATATGGCAGTGAATAGGCCGGTACTACTGGATAAGCTTCCACAAGCAACATACGAATATCTTCTCCTGGCTCAGGTTTCAAATGATTTTCTCTTATAAACTGAGCTAAATCGATGGAGTAGTCTACATAGGCTTGTCCTTCTGTTGAAGCAACTAATGGTAAATGATTATTCGAATATGGACTTGGCACAGTTAGTTCTTTAGCAAAGCCTAATTTCTTAAAATCTATTGAATATACATAATCCGCAATTCTGTCTTTATAAGGCATGTATTTTGTTGAGAGAAGACGAATATTTAAATCTCGAATCGTTTCTGCTGAACGTAAGTCTACTAATTTTACAGTTGGATTGTTTTCCGGGTCCCAAATAATATATTGGAATATGCCACCTTTTTCGTAGGAATTCCCTGGGATATTCGCTAAATATTTTGGAACCAATTTCGAGAAATCGATGGGATATTTAATAAATATATCTGTATCCATATCTTTATTTTTTATCGGCAGCACACCTGTTTCCGCTCGATATTGATCGATGGCATTTTGCACAGCAATCAGTTGAGCTTCATCAGGTATTTGATTCTCAACACGTTCTTCCTGTGGAAACAAACATCCAGATAGTAAAAGGGATGTCGAGAGTAATAGTATGAAAAAAATGAATTTCCGTTTCTGTTTCATGATTTTCACCCCTTTGTTTATGATGGCCACGTAAAGATTACTAAAACCATTAATAATGTGCCAAATATAAAAATAATAAATGCAATCAGTCTAATGAAAAAGGATAATATAGCATTATTCACCCATTTGCGAGCTGCTGTTATCATAAGAATCGATAAAATCATTGCGGCTATCGAGTAAAAGGAAACCCACATGACATCCATCGGGTGCATGTTCGCTAATGGACCACGTGCAGCACCAAGTACGAATTTATCTATATCCATTAATAACGGATGACTCATTGCAATTCCTCCTTTCAAGAAGCGGTATGTATACAAATTTGCCTATGATATGGCACAAAACACACTGACGCACATGCGTTCGTTTTCATTGCACATGAACGGGTATTATTTGTAGTTCCCGATACTCAACTCGACTTTGAATTCTTTCATACCCGCTCATTGATGCAACGAAAATGCTTGTCCTTTTATTGTAAATAATCGATTTCTCTTTTCTTTAAGCGATTCATTAACTCATCAACAGCATCTTTCGGTTCTTTTTCATTAAATAATACTTCAAACAATGCAGTTGTAATTGGCATCGGAACATCGTATTTTTTTGCAAGCTGGTAAGCAGCTTTTGTCGTGCGAACTCCTTCAACGACCATACCCATGCTCTCTAATACTTCACCCAGCTTCATGCCCTTTCCAAGCATGTTTCCCGCTTTCCAGTTACGCGAATGAACGCTCGTACAAGTAACGATCAAATCGCCCATACCAGTTAATCCTGCAAAGGTGAAGGGATTGCCTCCCATTCGCACACCTAAACGAGCAATTTCCGCAAGTCCTCGGGTAATTAATGCTGCCTTTGCATTGTCCCCATAGTTTAGGCCATCGGAAATCCCTGCTGCTAAGGCAATTACATTTTTCAATGCACCGCCTAGTTCAACGCCGATTACATCGGTATTTGTATAGACACGGAAATACTGGTTCATAAATAAATCTTGTATTTTTTCAGCGGAACGGAGATTTGTACAAGCAGCAGTAATCGTTGTTGGATGATGCAACACCACTTCCTCCGCATGGCTAGGACCTGATAATACGACGATATCTTCAATCACATGCGGGGATAGAGACTCCTCTAAAATTTCTGAGATGCGTTTTAAAGAATCTGGTTCTATCCCTTTTGATACGTGCACAATTAATACTTTTCTATTTAAATAATTCATAATGTTTTCTGCTACTTCACGAATCGCTTTTGTCGGCACCGCAAAAATGATGATATCTCCATGTTCTGCCGCTTCTTTCAAATCACTTGTTGCCCTTAAATTTTCAGGTAGTTGTATATTCGAAACATATTTTTCATTCGTATGTTGTTCATTTATTTCTTTCGCTTGCTCATGTCGGTGGCTCCAAATTAATGTATCGTGTCCATTTTCAGCCAACACCATTGCTAAGGCAGTTCCCCATGAACCTGCTCCTAACACTGTTACCTTTTTCATTTTTATTTATCCCTCACTCTTTTACTCACGTGCCCGTGGTATGATACGTATCGGCGTTCCCTCAAAATCAAAGGTTTCACGAATGCGGTTTTCCAAAAATCGAAGATAAGAGAAATGCATGAGTTCTGGATCGTTTACGAAAGTGATAAATGTAGGTGGCTTAACAGATACTTGTGTCGTGTAATAAATGCGTAAACGTTTTCCTTTATCTGTAGGGGCTGGGTTTCTTGCAATAGCATCTTCAATTACATCATTTAATAAAGAAGATTGAATGCGCATTGCATGGTTTTCACTTACCCGCTTCACTAATGGTAAAATTTGACTCAACCTTTGTTTCGTTTTAGCAGAAACAAACACAATCGGAGCATAATCCAAAAATAAAAATTGATCGCGAATCGTTTGGGTAAATTCATTCATTGTTCGTTCATTTTTTTCAATGGCATCCCATTTGTTCACGACAATGACGATACCTTTACCCGCTTCATGAGCATACCCTGCAATTTTCTTATCCTGCTCTTGTATTCCCTCTTCTGCATTTAATACGACAAGCACCACATCTGAACGTTCAATCGCTCTTAATGCTCTTAATACGGAATATTTTTCTGTGCTTTCATATATTTTCCCTTTTTTCCGCATTCCAGCCGTATCGATAATGACAAAATCTTGTCCGTCATACGTATAAGGAGAGTCGATTGCATCTCGAGTAGTTCCAGCGATATCACTAACGATTACCCGCTCTTCTCCGAGAATTGCATTTACTAATGAAGATTTTCCTACATTTGGTCTACCAATTAATGAAAACTTAATGACATCGTCTGAATATTCATCTTCATATTCTTTAGGGAAATATTTTGCACATTCATCCAATAAATCCCCAATCCCTAATCCATGCGAACCGGAAATTGGAATCGGCTCCCCAAAGCCTAAAGAATAAAAATCATATATTAATTCACGCATGTCTGGGTTATCAATTTTATTGACTGCCAGTACAACTGGTTTTTTTGTTTTATAAAGCATTTTTGCGATTTGCTCATCTTGAAGAGTTACTCCTTCTCGACCGTTCGTCATAAAAATAATCACATCGGCCTCTTCCATGGCAATTTGTGCTTGGGCACGAATTTGTTCTAAAAATGGTTCATCTCCAAGATCAATTCCACCTGTATCAATAATATTAAATTCATGGTTTAACCAATCTGCCGAACTGTAGATGCGATCTCGGGTCACCCCAGGTATATCTTCCACAATGGAAATGCGTTCACCAACAATTCGGTTGAAAATTGTTGATTTTCCTACATTCGGACGACCTACGATGGCGATTACTGGTTTTGTCATCTGTCCTTCATCCTTCCAAATTCTTATCCTTTGTATTATACACGATATCCAATTATATATCATTTTTTGACATAAATGGACATAAAAAAAGCGCACTCCTTAAAGCACGCAATTTTTATTCGAAATAAAATTTATTGATCTGTAAATTTTTTCAATTGTTCCCCTATTACATCACTAATGGAGAATCCTGTTGTCTCTTCTGGTAATTGATAATCAAATTCTTCTTGATGCTTTGGGTTTTCTTCAAGTTCTTTCATGCTTAGTGATAAGCGCTTTTCTTGCTCATTAACATCAAGCACTTTCACTTGAACCTCTTGACCTTCTTTCAACACTTCGTGAGGGGTATTGATGTGTTTATGAGAAATTTGTGAAATATGAACTAATCCTTCAACACCTGGGAACACTTCAACAAAGGCACCGAAGGACACTAAACGCTTCACCGTACCAGTCAATACTTGACCTTTTGAAACACGTTCTGCAATGTTTGCCCATGGACCAGGTAATGTCTCTTTAATGGATAGAGAAATTCTTTCATTTTCCGGGTCAACAGATAAAACTTTTACTTTCACTTCTTGCCCTTCTTGAAGAACTGTGTTAATATCATCTACATGTTCATGGGCTACTTGTGAAATGTGCACAAGCCCGTCAACGCCACCTATGTCAACGAAGGCACCAAATGGAGCTAATCGTTGAACTTTACCATTTAATACGTCTCCTGGCTTTAGGCTCTCTAGCAATTCTTTCTTTTTATTTGCTTTTTCTTCTTCTACAACTGCACGGTGAGATAAAATTAATCTTCCTTTTTCTTTATCTAACTCTGTAATTTTGAATGTTAGCGTTTTACCTTTGTAATCTTCAAAGTCTTCTACGAAATAATCTTCTACTAAAGATGCTGGTACAAATCCTCGTACTCCTAAATCAACTACTAAACCGCCTTTTACAACATCTTTTACTTCTGCTTCAAAAACTTCTCCCTTTTTGTATAGCTCTTCTAATTTATCCCAAGCTTTTAAAGCATCTACTTTACGTTTCGATAAAACAAAGTTTTCTTCTTCTACTTTCGTGATCATTAATTCTAGCTCATCGCCAACAGACACCACATCGGATGCTTTTTCAATGTGCAAACTAGAAAGTTCACTAATTGGTACAATCCCATCAAATGGTGCACCTTCTATTGTAACGGTTACTGCTTTGTCTTCAACTTTTGCAGCAGTCCCTTTTACAATGTCTCCTTCACGAAATTCTTGGCCAACTCCTAAGTTCATTTCCTCGGACATATGTAACCCTCCTTCGCATCTTACAATATCTATTTTATTAGAAATTGCATTTAAACACAAAATTTTTTCCTTATAGTTTAAATATTTCCTTTTTTATGAATAAAATACGCGAAAAGAAACGATTATTATTCCATCTTTTCTTTCGCTAAATGTAAAATTTTTTCTGCAACTTCTTCAATTGATAAGTGAGTAGTGTCTAAATAAATGGCATCTTCCGCTTGAACTAATGGCGATATTTTACGTTCCATATCTTGCTGATCGCGAAGCGCTATTTCCTCTTTTAGCTGTTCATAGTCAGAAGGAATGCCTCGTTTTTTATTATCAAGCAATCTTCGTTTTGCTCTTTCTTCAACAGAGGCAGACATAAAAATTTTCAATTCAGCTTCTTTTAATACATGAGTACCTATATCTCGTCCATCCATGACAACTGCGCCGTCTTTTGCTAATTGTTTTTGTTTAGCTACGAGGATTTCACGAACTTTTGCAAGAGAAGCAACTTGCGGAACATTCGCTGTTACTTCATTGGAACGAATTTTTTTTGTCACATCCTCTCCATCTAAGAAAACTAGTTGTCCATTTGGAGATGGCTTTAAGTCGATTTTAGTCTTTAGCAACATTTCTTCTAGTTTTTTTTCATCATTTAATTGTATGTTTTCTTTTAACGCTTTATACGTAACAGCTCGATACATCGCTCCAGTATCAATGTAAGTGAATCCTAATTGTTCTGCCACGATTTTTGCAATTGTACTTTTTCCTGCACCAGCAGGTCCATCGATGGCTATTTGTATGTTTTTTCCCATGACAATCCCTACTTTCCTTCAACATTGTAACATAAACAAAGTTTTTTACTTTTACTATTTTCATAGTTTGTGTAAATAAAAACAACTAGTTTGTATTACATATTGTTGTCGAATCCTTTATTTTTATCCATAAAAAAAGCCTCCAATATCGTTTATTGGAGGTCCTTTGTCTCCTTACGCAGCATCACTTGGCGTTCAAAACAGAATCGAAGAATGAATTGTTTATCTAGTTCGTCCGTATCGATAAATTGAAGAGATGCAAGCGTTTGGTCATTCTTTTCAAATATACGAACCACTTCTGCATCCGTTTGAATGTATTGAATTTCTCCAGATTTATAAGGCAATACAATCGTTAGTTTGACCTTATCTCCCTCTGAAAATGGAGGGGATATAGGCACTTTGATAGCGGCTCCACCTGCGCTAATATCATCCGTTACGTATTGATAAAATTGATTTAAATGCTCTACTGCAACGTCTACAGGTGTTTTTACTCGAACAAATTCCCTTCTTTGGATTTTGATGAATTCATCATCTGGAGGACAAGAAAGCATTATCATAGGAATTCGATCCATTTTACGACCGACAACTTCCGTTTGAAATGCATAGTTGATATCATCATCGTTTCGAAAAATTGCACGAAACTGGGAACCGTCAACTAGATAAACTGTTCTATCCGTTTTCGTATCTACGGGATAAGTGATAAAAATGATATTGTCTTTCTTTTCCATTACTTTACATTTAAATCTTTCAACTTTTTCTGATGACGTTGGTTCCAATGTGAGAACTGTCCCAATCTTAATATCCATACTTACTCGCCTCGCACAATAATTGTAATTTTATTATTGCACGAATTAAGGCGAATTTCTAGAGCATTTTGATAATTATGGTAATTGTTCCACTTTTATGACATCATGATTTTCCGTATCCACAACAACTCGATATGTTTGATTGATATTGTCTGAAAAACGAGCAATTACTTCATAACATAATCTTAATTCATATGCTTCATTTTCTGTGTAGATAAACCGCTCTTCTTCCACTACTGTATTTGGTCGGAAGAATTGTTTCCAATCGATCGGTACCACTGGCTGGTTTTCATTAATGTTTTCTCTTTGTACATATTCCATTGCATTTAGCCCTAATAACTCACCGCTATCTTTAGAAACTTTTAATTGTACTCCATCAGGATACACAAACGCATTATGCTTGCCAGCCACTCGAGCAAGATGAATATGCCAAGCTTCATGGTTTTCTCGCATTTCAACTAACGCTAAATCATCATATCCAGCTCGGTCTATAAATTGTTGTACTAACTCCTTCACTTTTTCTTGTGTAATATTTTTGTCTGGCTGTACCGGACGTTCAGATAAGAAGGAAATTAAATGGCCACCTTTTACAGTAATGTCCGCATATCCGACCCGACTACCCTTTACAAATTGAATGTGATAAAACGGATAAGGTGCATCATCTTTACTTTTCGATACAGTATACGTAGCATCTTCAATTCCAGGAACTAGTTTCTCTAATACTTGAATTGCTTCGTCCTTCGTAATTTCACGATCTCTTATATGTTTTAAGTCTCTTTTCTTTAGCCAATCAGATTCACTCGTTGTTAATGGGAAGTCCTTTTCCGTGTAAGTTTTTAAGTTTGATGCGAGGTTTTTAAATGGTGATTCTTCAAGCTCTGTTTTTGCAACTTGTTGCCATTTATCAAAGTTCCCATCATTCTCATAAAATTGAGCTGTTGCAACAGCCCATTCATCTGTTAGTTGCTCTAAATTTTTGTTTACAACTTTCATTTTGGATTGCCAAGTTTCATAATCACCATTTGTCGAAGCTCTTTTTGCTTCATCTCCTATTTTCCCAATATATCGTAGCCATTGATTTGCTACGTCAGGATTTAAAGGCAACCCACTAATAGATGAACGTAATTCATTACTAGTACGCCAAATATTATCAAGTTCATTTTGTAACGCCTTCTCATCCTGGAACAATAGGGATTGAGCTACAGACCGTTGCAAATAGGATAATTTTTCGCTGGCATTGGATAATGAGTTTGTATATTGAGCATGAATAGCTTGTTGTAATTGTTTATTATCTTCTTTGACATCAAAAGCATATAATCCTAGTGCGATAACAGCAATGGAAAGTAAGTAAACTGCACTTTTCATATTGTCGCTCCTTTAATAGCAAAAGATATGTTGACCAATTTGTTTAATTTGAGGTCTTGACCAAATCCATTTGCTTGTAGCTGTATTAGGATTGAAATAATAAAGAGCATTTTCAGATGGATCCCATCCGCTCATTGCATCAAGTACTGCCTGTTTTGCTCTTTCATTTGGCGTTAACCAAATTTGTCCGTCAGCTACTGCTGTAAATGCACCTGGTTGGAAAATGATCTCTGAGATGGTATTCGGGAAATCTGGAGATTCAAGTCGATTTAGAATTACTGCTGCCACTGCAACTTGCCCTTCGTACGGTTCTCCTCTTGCCTCACCATAAACTGCATTCGCCATTAGTTGTAAATCTTGTTCTGTAAATTTCGGAGGTAGTTGATAACTTGTACTTCCTGATGATCCTTTGTTGCCTTTTACTTGTTGGTTCAGAGGAATTCCACCATAATAAGTAAAATCTCTACCTGCATTGATTTGAGCATGAACCCATTCACGATCAAAATCACTGTTGTTAACAAGTACTCTTTTTGTTTGTGCTCCTGCAATGCCGTCCACTTTCAAGCCATAACTTTCTTGGAAGTTTCGTAAAGCCCAATAAGTACCATAGCCAAATTTCCCATCAATTTTTCCATGATAGAATCCTAAGTATTGTAATCTTGCTTGTAACTCAATCACATCATCACCGAAGGCTCCCCGTTCTAAAACTTGGTTAGAAAAAGCGAATGATTCTTCAGGCTTCATGACAGTAAATGTACCGATTGTGGTCATTAATATGAGCATTGAGATCAGAAGTTTTCTTACCATATATTTCACTCCTTTTTCATAGCATGTTAAATTTAGCATCATTTATGCACATTCGAATGAAAAAATGGTCGAATCAACAATCGAAACGACCATTCAGGAGTTATTATGTACAGTGAATGAAATTTTATTGTTATTTTCAAATAAAATAAAAAATGACCTAAAAAGCAATCTCATTCCTTTTAGGTCATGCTAAATTTTATTTTGTTCTATTAAATGCTTAATTAAATGCTCGTGAGCTAACTTCACTTTCCTTAACGCAAACCACCATAAAAATAACATAAATGGTGCGATTAAATAAACCCAATAATCTTCAAACATCAAAATAGAGTTATAGGCAAAATGCAATAGAAGCGGCGCTCCAATAGAAAGAACTAAGTATTCCATTGAACGATTATTCTTTGTGAATTTACTTTTCCCAAAATAATAGCCCATCACCACACCAAATAATGCGTGACTTGATACAGGTAGTAATGCACGCATAAATGCCGTATCTATTCCAAATGTCAACAAATAAAGGAGATTTTCCATTGTGGCAAACCCAAGCGAAGCAGCTGCTCCATACAAAATTCCATCATATGGATCGTCAAATTCAACATGGCGATAAATAAATGCAAAAATAATGAACCATTTAAAAAATTCTTCCATAGTACTTGAGAAAACAACATTGAGGAGAAATGGATTTGTAATTAATTGTTCTTCCTGCAAGACATATTGAATGAACATAATAGGGAAAGTAATTAATAGTCCAAAAATAAATGTTCGAAAAAGTGTTTTTCGAGGTTCAGTCGCCATTTGATTTCGCAAATAAAAGTAGCTAAATAATGCTAATCCTGGAGCAATCGCTGCAGAGAGTAAAATAAACAATATCGACGCTCCCTTCCTTATACATAATATTTTATAGTATTACCTACCTTTTTTAAAGTTTAGGACCATAAAATTTCTAACAATAAATAAAGCGACGATTATCCGTCGCGAAAACCTCACGAAATCAAAAATTTTTTTAAAACCCCTTTTTTGCGCTGCAACACTAAAATGTACTGTAGATCGTTGCATCCCCAATACAAATCTCTTTCTTTTTCAAAGTGCAAATCATCATATCCTATATATTACCTCATATCAGAAATATTTCTATAATGTAAAATTTGTTATATCCTCATTTCGAAGTAAATTTAAAAAGTTCGACTTATCGAAATATGCATTGTAATTATTGCATATAAAAGTATTCAATCCATTTTTCATAAAAAAGCACTACCCATTCATTAAATGCGAGGGTAATGCTTAAAATGACACGATTTATTAATAAACATAGAATGTCTTGCCCGTATGAGCACCTAGAATACTCTTTTTATAGGCAAGAGCAACTCTTTTTACGGGAACTGGCTCAAATCCTTCAAACATAGATCCATAATCTTCAAATGATTCTTCTAGAATTGTTGGGCTAACGCTATTAATTCGAATTCCTCTTGGCATATCAATAGCTGCGGCTTTGACAAATGCATGTACGCCACCATTTGCCATGGCTGCAGAAGCTCCAGTTTTGATCGGATCATCCATTAGAACTCCAGTTATTAAAGTAATTGATCCATTGTCCTTAATATAAGGTAAACCTAGTAATACTAAATTGATTTGACCTAAAAGTTTACTTTGTACTGCAATTTGATTTAGTTCAGGCGTCAATGTTTCAAGGGACGTATAGTGCACTCCTCCCGCTGCACTTACTAAAGCATCGATTTCGCCTACTTCTTTAAACATCTGTTTTATACTTTCAACTGATGTAATATCGACTTTTATGTCCGCTTTACTGCGACTTGCACATATAATTTCTGCTCTATCTTTCATTTCTTCAACTACTGCTTTTCCAATTGTACCAGTAGCTCCTACAACTAAAATTCTCAAAACAATTCCTCCTCTATCCAAAAAAACCGTTTATGAAAAAACATTACTTGATTTCATGCTATTAATATAAAATCTGTTTTATGAAAATGTAAAACTTGTCCGTAAAGACTCGTTTACTTTAGAAATGTTTTATTTGAAATGTCCATTTAAGTGAAGGCGGCTTGTCCCGTCATTCCTCTTCCGTAGCAAAGCAAGACTTTCTATTGGAAAAGCGTAAAAATCACAGAAGTGAAGAACGAGCTCCTGCGAGGCTAAGAATCCCCCCGCAGAAAGCCCGCAGAAACGAAAATCGACAAAACAATTTGTAGGCAATAATTTTTACTTTTTGGATAAGCCCTTACTTTTTCGCATTTTTTCTTGAATTGCTTTTGCAATAAAGGCTCCATGGAATTTACCGTTTTCGATGAAAATTTCATTGGCATTGTTGCCGGCAGCGAGAACTCCAGCTATGAACAAGTTTTCAATATTTGATTCCATCGTTTCAGGATGATATGTAGGTCGACCTGTTTCCTCATCAATCGTTACACCCATTTTTCGAATAAAAGAGTGATCTGGATGATATCCAGTCATTGCAAAAACAAAATCGTTTTTAATTACTTCTTCTTTCCCATTAATATTTAAAACAACTTCATGTTCACGAATTTCTTTAACGGTCGTTTTAAAGTGCATGACCACTTCACCATTTCGGATAAGCGATTGAAATTCTGGTAATATCCAAGGTTTAATGCTAGGAGAGAAGTCGCTGCCTCGGTAAGCAACCGTAACACGTGCTCCTGCCTTATGCAATTCTAAAGTTGCATCAACCGCAGAGTTTTTCCCACCAACAACTAACACATCTGTATCAAAGAATGGATGGGCTTCTTTAAAATAGTGGAATACTTTTGGTAAGTCTTCTCCAGGGACATTCATATAATTTGGATGATCGTAATAACCTGTCGCCAAAATAACGTAAGGTGTTTCATATTGTGCTTTATCTGATGTTACAGTAAATAATCCATCTTGTCTTTTTTCCACAGAAATTACTTTCTCAAATCGGTTCACATGAATATTTTTTAATTTCACGACTTCACGATAATAGACAAGAGCTTGATTTCTGCTTGGTTTTCGTTGTTCAACAATAAACGGAACATCGCCAATGGCTAATTTCTCACTTGTTGAAAAGAATGTTTGATGGGTTGGGTAATGATAAAGTGCATTTACGATGTTCCCCTTCTCAATCACGATGGGTTTTAGCCCAATATTTTGCAGTTCAATCGCTGCCGATAAACCACAAGGGCCTCCTCCAACGATAATTGCATCTACTTTTTGCATTGAATACATCTCCTTAATTCGACAAACTACTTCTTATTATAACGCGAATTGTCAATCCTTTGTTTGGAGTTCACTATGGAAGTTTAAGTCAATTATGTGACATTCAGGTTTGGCACCAAAACGTAAGGGTACCATCGATGTTCCATAACCATTACTAATGAGTGTATACTTGCCATCTTTAGCGCTAAACGAGCCAACAGGATAAATACCAAAAGGCCCTAATCGAATTTGTCCTCCGTGGAAATGTCCGCCCAACCTTAGATCAGCATGATAATCTTTTAATTTTGGAAATAGATTTGGATTATGAGAAACGAAAATAACGATATCCTCAGGATGACATTTACTAAATGCTTTTTCAGGTTGAGCTTTGCGTGATGATAGATCATCGACCGCACTCAACCAACATCGATTTATCGTATTCGGGAGTAACACTGCATCGTTTTCTACGATTTGTACACCCGTTTCTTGAAAAATTTCTCTTAATCGCTCCTCTCCCACTTCCCGATCATTATTTCCCCAAACGAAATAAACAGGACCTAATGTTTTTAGAAGATGAAGATTGCGGTAAATGGTCGATATTTTTGTTCTCCTATCTGCTAAATCTCCTCCAATAATAACAGCATTGATTGGAGCGTTTATGTCTTGAATCAATTTGTCGCTAATTAATCGGGTATGAATATCAGAAATGAAAAATATCGTGTATTTTTCCTTTTTACCTTTTAATGATATTTCATGATGAATGACGTTATTTTCAAAAGCTTCCTTTACCATAAAGGAAAGGATTGAACCGAAGATGAGGACCGTTGCCAAAACAATCATGTAAGTTGTACCCCTCCTGATAAAACAAAAAGACGTGGTGAATATACCATCGTCTTTTCAATCCACTAGCCTACAGTAATGTATAATATTTTACTGGATTTTATTCAACTGATAAAATATTTTCTTTTATTCCGGAATTACGAGCGACTGTCCTGGACTAATGATATCGGATGATAAATTATTTGCCGCTTTAATTTTTTCAACACCACTCATAGGATCACTATAATATTGCTTTGCAATACGGAATAAGTTTTCATTTGCACTAACAGTATGTACTTTTACATTTTCTTTTTGCTTTTCATGTTGTTGAGGAGGACTATTTTCATTTTTCTTTGAAGAATCGTCCTTTTCTGTTTGTTTATGTGAAGAATCGGTTATTGGTTCTTTTTCACTTGATTTAGCTTCAGAATCCTTTTTTACTTCTTTTTCCGTTGCTTCAGATGAAGATTCTTTTTCTTTGTTTTCATCCGCTTTATCTTTTTCATCCTTATTACTAGCTGCTACTGCATTATTTCTTTGGACTTCAATTAAATTTTCATCTTTATCAACCGCAACTTCTTCATTATCTCCTGGATTCCAAAAGCCCCAAACATATATTAAAATCGCTAATGGAATACCGATTAGAATAACGGTTAAAGTGGTGAGTAATGGAGTTTCTTTCGATTTTTTCTTTTTACGTCGACGTTGTGAACGACTTAGTCTCGTATTTGAATCTTTTATCTCAATCGATTGGCGATGTTCTTCAATCTTTTTTCGATAATCATTTTTACTCATATTGCACCTCCATTTGCAATCATATCTAATTATGACGAAAATGAGGGAAAAAGTAAATGAGAGGAAATTTTTATTTTCAAAGATTTTTGTCGTAATTAAGATTATTTTACTACAATCAGTCAGTTCCTAACAAAATTTGTCGCAATCTCGTCTGCCAAGTGGTCGAATTTCTTTTTGTATCTTTTGTTATTCTTGGAAGAAGAAAATGCTGATATTCTAAACCACAATGTTCACAGCAATGCTCTGGTTTACTATTTAATGTTTGGCCAAAGTAATGGACAAGTTGTTCTCGAATACATTGATTACTTTTTACAATGTTCAACATTTCTTCCACAGAACGATATTTGTCATTCATCATTTGTCGAAAAATAGACTTGACTTCATCCATCGAATAATGCTCCATCCAATAGTGCAACACGCGAAAAGACGTTTCAGAAATCAGTCCATCATGAACCATTTCTTTCGGGTTAACTTGCCTTCTTACATATTCAACGTACAACTCAATTTGATTTTCATTTGGCAAATCTTCCCCTGCAATATAGTGAGCTACATCTTCATCCCCATCACCATACAACAAAATAGCAACTGCGTCTTTGCCGTCCCGACCAGCTCTTCCTACTTCCTGCATATAATCTGCAATGTTTGATGGAATTGAATCATGAATAATTTGACGTACATTTTCTTTATGTACGCCCATGCCAAAAGCATTCGTAGCAACAATCCATTCCAATGAGCCGTCTAAAAACTGCTGTTGAATAAATTGTCGGTCTACCGCATCTTTTCCCCCGTGATAGGAAGAAACAGAAAGCCCATGATTCAATAATTGTGTTGTGATATCATCCGTTCTTTTTCTCGAACGCGTATAAATAATGCCCGGCCCTTCTGTATGTAAAACATGTTCAATGAGCCATTCCATTTTTTCTTCCTTTGTGTGAAATATTTTTTTCCCATAACGAATGTTTGGACGGTCAACGGAATGTATGTATTCATAAGGGTCATCCATCTTTAAAACATGCCTTATATCTTCTAGCACTTTTTCTGTTGCAGTTGCAGTTAATGCTAAAATCGGAGGTCGCCTATCTTTAATTAAGCCTCCAATTTTCAAATAATCCGGTCGAAAATCAAATCCCCACTGGGAAATGCAGTGTGCTTCATCAACCACAATTAACGCCAATTCCATCTGATTCAGTCTGCTTTTAACCTGTTCCTGCATCAACATTTCCGGTGAACTAAAAATAAATCGATATTGAGGTAAATATTGTAAAACTCGTTGTTTTTGTTCACGATTCAATAAAGAATTCAATGCTACTACCCGTTTTTCACCAAATTGTTTCATTCGGTCAACTTGGTCTTGCATGAGGGATAGTAATGGAGAAATAATTAATATCGGTTTTTTAAATATGTATGCTGGAAGCTGGTAACATAAGGATTTCCCCATTCCAGTGGGAAGTAAAGCGATTGTATCTCTTCCATTCATTAATTGTTCAATGACTTCTTTTTGTCCTGGTCGAAATGAAGTGTATCCAAAATGGTTTTGTAACAGCTGTTCTAATTGCAAAATTTTTCACCTCTCGCCAGTGCAAGACGCAATTGAAAATAAGATAAATGCGGTAGCACTTCATGAAGAATTTTCAACTTTTTCGTATTGTAATCTTCTGTCGCTGTAAGTACGAGTTGTATATCTTCTTTTTTTATAAATTGTTCAATAGGAAACGTTGAATCATTGATTGCTAATTCAACTAAGTGGTCTTCAATTGTACTTTGTTTTAACTTCCGAATTTTGCAGATTTGTTCAATCGAATAGCCTTTTTTAAAGAGCATCGCAGTATGATAAGCAGAACCCGTCAGCGGAATTTCTACGCGAATCTTATCAGCGATTTGAGATAGGTATGGGTATTGTTTCGTGTTCAATAGTATTTCATTCAACCATTGATGAAGACAAGCTACAAATATGATTTGAACATCTATTTCGGCCATTTGATATTCCATGCTAATTTGTTCCCAAGTAAATCCAGTTTCTTGATAGCCCGCTAATCGTTTTACAACAATTTCTTTTGCTTGTGTATTGATTTGTGCCCTTTCAAGACTTTGTAGAATTTCATCATATAAGCTATGGTTTAGAAGTCCTGATTTGTAATCATTGATTAAAAGGAAATGTCGCACCCAACGCTGAATTTCTTCATCTTTTTGAATAGGAGAAAATGCCATGACATTTTCTCTTGCATGCGATAAACTTTGTACTGTTAGTGAGAGTCTTGAAAAAAAGATCTGTTCGTTTCCTCTATATTGCCAACCATTCAAAGGAAGTGGCTCATAATGCTGAAGAAGTTCGTTTGCTTGTTTCGTTAATTGAAAACTATTTTCTGATACAACAATCAATTGATGTTCAACAAGTTTTTGAATCTCTTTATCATAAATTTGCCTTGTTAATGTTGGTAAAATACCAAAATATGAATGCAAGCGAAATATACCAACATCTTGAATCGTTTGGCCAGAGCGCTTCCCTTTCAGCAAATGATAAGGAGAAGAAATTGTGCGCTCATTTTCTACGGTTTTTAATATATCTAAGACTAAATACTGAAATAGCAAATCAGAACCTCCAATTTTACAGTCTTAATGTTGAAAAGTGTAATAAACAGTTTTAGAATAATAAAGAAGCTTTAACTTGGAAGCGCGATAGAAAAAAGGAGAGATTACTAAATGGCAAAATACACAATTGTAGATAAAGATACATGTATCGCTTGTGGTGCTTGTGGCGCAGCTGCCCCTGACATTTATGATTACGATGATGAAGGAATTGCCTTCGTTATTTTAGATGATAACACGGGTACCTCTGAAGTACCAGAAGATTTACTGGAAGATATGCAAGATGCCTTTGAAGGTTGCCCTACAGATTCTATTAAAGTGGCAGATGAACCTTTCGATGGCGACCCATTGAAATTTGAATAGAATATAAGAGTAGGTGCACCGATCATGGATGCACCTGATTTTTATTTCCCTTAGAATTTTACAATTAGTTTTTTGCTCCGTTACTATGCCTTTTGCTCCCGCATCTTCTTAAATAAATAAGAAGCTAACAACATGAAGCACCCTAGGCCAAAAATGGTATAATATGAAACCTCAAATGAAGGTCCAAATGGTTGAATCGCAAATCTTACATAAAAGCTCATCGCAAATAAAACAATAGTGATGAATCCAAATAAAATTGTCATTTTTTGTTTTGTTTTTGGTTCTTGAAAAGCTTCTTTTTTCAATAGATTCACTATTAAATAAATCAACATCAATAAACTACCGACTAGAAGAAGAGTTGAGATAACAAGATTTCCAGAATAAATTATTTGATTCTCTTTATTTAGTAAAGGAAATATTCCACGTACAATCAAATACCACCCGAATAACGTAAAAAGGATTTCAAAAGCGAATTCTAATTGGCGCTTCCAAGATTCTTTTGGTAAAGAGACAATTATTTAATCCGCTAAATCTTTTGGGTTTTTCCCGAAAACTTCAGATGCTGTTTTTCCTTCCTTCTGTGCTTCTAATAGATGTTCTAGCATTTCAAGTAAAACTTCCTCTGTAGCTCGCTCATTTCTCGATAAATTTGCGCGAATGTAAACAAGGAGATTTTCATAATATTGCTGATTTTCTGGTGTAAGCTGTTTTCTTTTTTCGTTATTTTGTCGTATTAACTCTTTCACTGAAACTTTCATTTATTATCACTCCCCAACAATTCTTCGATGGAAGAAGATAGGATTCTCCATTCTTCTCGAATATTATCAAGTACTTCTTTTCCCTTCACCGTAATAGAATAATATTTTCGATTTGGGCCTGAAACAGACGCCCTCATTTCCCCCACAATATATCCATTTTTTTGAAGCCGTAATAGCACTGGATAAATTGTGCCTTCACTAATATCTAAGCCAACTTGTTCTAGCTTTTTTGATAATTCGTATCCATAGACCTCATCTTTTTCAATAATTGCTAATATACATCCATCGAGCACTCCCTTTAACAATTGACTCCGAATAGACAAAGACTTCACCACCTCAATTGTTGGAATGATACGCACCTATCTTGTAAAACAAAGTAGCTATACATAACTATATTGTATTACAAAATAGCAGTCAATAGTTTATATTGATTTTTATTAGAAATGCTGTTACACTTCTAGTAGTTGGTACTAATAACTGATGTTAAAGGGGTCAAGTACATGGATGTATTAAAATTAAAAGATAAAAATATCGTTGTGATGGGCGTAGCCAATGAAAGAAGCATCGCTTGGGGAGCAGCAAAGAAACTATTAGAAGTTGGAGCAAACGTGATTTTCACGTATCGAAAAGATCGTTCAAAAGCAAAACTAGAAAAAATTTTAGAAGACTATCAAGACCACAAAACAGCAATTATTCAATGTGACGTTAACAGCGACGAATCGATTCAAAATGCATTCAAACAAATTGGTGAACAATTCGGTGTCATCCACGGTATCGTACATTCTGTAGCCTTTGCTCATGCAGAAGATTTAAAAAATCGCTTTGTTGAAACTTCGCGAGAGGGCTATGCCTTTGCCCAAGATACAAGCGCATATTCATTAATTGCTGTTGCTAATGCAGCGCGTCCTTATATGACAGAAGGTGGCTCTATCGTTACAATGTCATACTTGGGTGCAGAACGAGTTCTTGAAGGATATAATGTCATGGGTGTTGCGAAAGCTGCGCTTGAAGCAAGCGTTCGTTATTTAGCTGCGGATCTTGGCAAAGAAGGTATTCGCGTTAATGCCATTTCCGCTGGTGCAATTCGTACATTGGCTGCTAAAGGTGTTCCAAGCTTTAACGAAGCCCTTCACCGATATGAAGAAGTATCTCCATTGAAACGCAATACAAATAAAGAAGAAGTTGGAGATATGACAGTCGTAATGCTTAGCGAATTATCCCGCGGCGTTACAGGAGAAACGATTTACGTTGACTCAGGTTATCATATTATGGGATAATCTTTCACTAGCTGTAGTACAAATCAATTGTTGGTTTGTGCTACTTTTTTTCTCACAATAAAAGGCCATTCTCTAAACGAATGACCTACTTACAACTATTTAAAAATTTTCCCCAGAAAGGAGGCTTAAAATCGTAATCCACTCTTTTATTTACATAACCATAATATTCTTTTAAACTATGCTTCTCTTTCGAATCCATTTGCAATATCGATTTCCTCGTTAATTCAGCTATTCCCTGTTCAATTAAATGAACCAACCCCGCTCCGAACAATAATCAACACATTGCCATCAGCAAAATGACTCAGTATGGACTCCCCTGATTTCAACTGGATATTCATCACTTACGTCTTTTTTGTATTAATACTGTCTAGTCTTGTTTATGTTTTTTAGTAAGTATTCATGTATTTATCTGAAATTTTTCTAATAATATGTCTTTTGTGACAGGGCCGACAATTTTTTCGGTTATTTTACCTTCTTCATCTATAATGAAGCTTGTAGGAATCGTAATGATTTTATATTCCGTCGAAACCGCACCGGTATCATCAAATAATATAGGAAACTTTATTTGATATTTGTCAGCAAATTTTTTCACGTCATCCATTGATAATTCTTGATCGGTAATGTTGATGGCCAATATTTCGATATTGTTCTTTTTTGCAAATTGTTCATAGAACTCATTTAAATGAGGCATTTCTTCTTTGCAAGGGGGGCACCAACTTGTCCAAAAGTTGATGAAAACTTTTTTCCCTTTCAAATCAGACAATTTAATTGTTTCATTTTGCATTGTTTTTAGTTGAAAATCGCTTGCCTCAACATCCACCACTTGATAAGTAGTTTCAATCATGTCATATTCAAATTCATGAATGTCAACATCGTGTGGATCCTCTAAACCTAAATTTTGATAAAGAAAATCGATAAACTCGTCTTCTGTAAAAGACTCCTCTAGACCTTTTTCATTCTTTATAAATTTCGAATAAATCGTCCAAGTGAATGCACAGAGAATAAGCAAGAGAAAGAAAATGGATACTTTCGATTTTTCCATAACACCTTCCTTATAACGGTTGTCATTTTTACTATATGTATGCTGCTGTTTCAAAATCCAAACAGTCTTGCAAGGCACACAATTATAATCACAACCGGAACAACATACGTCATCAATGCTCTATAAACGTGATAATAACCTTCCCCCATTTGGCTTCCTTGCAATAATTCCTTTTTTGCTAATTGTTTATCCATCACATATACAATAAATATTGCAATTAATATATTTCCTAAAGGTAAGAGCACGTTGGAAACAAGATAATCCGTGGCATCAAAAATACTTTTATTAAAAATTGACACATTACTTAATAAGTTGAAAGATAATGCAGATGGAATCGAAACAATAAAAACGATGATTCCTAAAATGACAGTTAATTTCGTGCGGCGAATATGTAATTTCTCAATTAACGCAGCAACGATAATCTCATACATGCTAAAAGATGAAGTGAGCGTTGCAAATAAAAATAATATCAAAAACATCGCCAAAAATACTTCACCGAAAGCCATTTGACTAAAAGCAGCAGGTAAAACCATAAACAATAATCCCGGTCCTTCAGTTGGCTCCATTCCAAATGTAAAGACAACTGGGAAAATTGCTAGTCCAGCAAGAAATGAAACCAAAATGGTTAACACAACAACCCATGTTGACGATTGAGGTATGCTAACTTCCTTTTTTAAATAGGAGCTATAAGTTACAAGGCACGAAAATCCTACCGCCAGTGCAAAAAAGGACTGTCCAAGAGCAAACAATAACGATTCCCCAGTAATATTTGAAAAATCAGGCCATAGGAAAAATTTTACCCCTTCCACTGCTCCATCTAAAGTTAAGCCGCGTACTACTAAAATAATAAATAGAATGAATAATAACGGCATCATAACTTTATTGGCTTTTTCAATTCCGTTTTGCACTCCTAATGCAATGACTAATACATTTGCTAAAGTAAATAGTGCAAGACCTAACAACGTAATCCATGGTGTCCCTATAACATAATTAAAAAAATCTCCTGGATTGGCATTCGGCTCAATGACTCCTCCAACCAATGAAACGCCACTGTATATAAATATCCATCCACCTACAACGCTGTAAAAGGATAGCATAATAAAGCAACCGATAACTCCTAACTTCCCAATCCAAGACCAGCGAAGATTATGGGGGGCTAATAATTTATATGCTGTTACTGCTTCTTTTTGAGTGCTACGACCAATAATATATTCCGATAATAGCATTGGCAATCCTATGAGAAGGGTGAAAATAACAACGATTAAGAAAAAAGCTCCCCCTCCGCTTTGCCCTGTCACATAAGGCATTTTCCAAATAGCGCCGAGTCCAATGGCTGCCCCTGCCGAAGCTAATATAAATCCAATTTTACTCGTCCATTGCCCTTTATTTTGATCCATTGTAAAAATTCCTTCCTTTATGACTTTAAACTAATAAACATGATGATTACATCATATCAATTTTTTAAAACAATATAAACTTTCTATAATATTGATCGAACGGAAATATAATGTAAGCAATCATACAATTCCTTCAAAAGTGTATTCGTAATTTACTCAAAATAAAAGAGGTTTGCACAAAACAGCAAACCCCTAATGATCTATGTTCTATTATTGTTTTTGCAATAAATATTGTGCTCTTTGATTTTCAATCCAATTTCTCATCGTTCTAAATAACATCAATACTAAGACCATCAACAAAATACCTTTAATAATATTAAATGGCAAAATTCCTAGAACGATAGTTTCTTTTACATCAAATGTACCCATTCCTAAGAAATATGTGTACATTGGCAGGAAAGCAACATAGTTTAATATGCTCATGCCAATTGACATCGTAAATGTTCCAGCTATTAGTCCAAAAATTAACCCTTTTAATGAATTAGTTCTTTTATATACATAGTAGACTGGCATGATAAACAAGATCCCTGTTGCGAAGTTTGCCATATGTCCCACTGGCACCCCAGTAGGAGCACCCATAAATAGCCAATTCAAGATATTTTTAATTAATTCAACTAAAATTCCTGCAACAGGTCCCATCGTAATTGCCGCAATCAATGCAGGAACATCACTAAAATCAATCTCTAAAAATACCGGAAAATACGGCAATGGAAAATTTAAAAACATTAAAATAAAAGAAATACTCGATAGCATTGCGATTGTTACAAAAGAACGCAATTTCATTTTGTTCATTAGTACTCTCTCCTCTTTGCTGATTCAACTCGCAAGAAGAAAGGCACATAGTCGACTTCGTTAAAAATTAAAATCCCTTATGCCAAACTAGCATAAGGGAGAAAATGGGTACACGAAAAGTTACACATGACAAAAAGAGAATAGGAAAATAGCGCGTTGGATTAATACAAAAATTTCCAACACAATAATTGCCACGTGTCTAGGTTACATAACGAAAAACGACCGTACCTTCATCTTCTCCCATCCAGACTATACTGTCGGCTTTGGAATCTCACCAAATCCTGCTCAAAAAGAGCTCGCGGGCTTAAGAACAACCGTTCTAATACCGCCGGTCGGGAATCTCACCCTGCCCCGAAGATGAATCATTTAATTTAGTAATATTATAGGAGTATTCCGAGTATTTGTAAAGGAATTAATATGAAGTATTAAAACAATCATTCTTTATTATTATATAATCATCAGCTCCTAGTCCAAGCCCAAGCAAACGATCCTCATCTTCTCCTCTTGCCGTTAAAAAAATAACAGGTATATTCGAATATTGGCGAATGGTCGATAAGAGAGAAAAACCATCGCCATCTGGCAACATCACATCTAAAATTGCTAGATCAGGCTTAATCAATTGAATAATTTGCTTTGCTTCTTCACAGTTTGTTGCTTGATAAATACGCTGAAACTGCAAAATGGGAGTTAATGATATTAACAATTTCTTCATTAAACTGTGTTTTTTTGCCAATTTTATCGGCTATTTGCGTTTCTCGTATATGTGATATGGAACATAAAGGGGATACGTGGAAACTGTTACTTACCCTTTCGATGAATCAAAAACAGATGTATTTCGCAAAATTCTTTTGTTCTTCAATCATGTTATTATTTGTAAGCATTTGTCAATTTTTATTCATTTGGGCATTTGGTATGTATAAAGGTCTTGAAAATGTACCTTACGAATTACTATTCATTTTTTTATTGGGTACATCATTGACTTGTTTTACCATCATTGCATTGCAGCAATGGGCATCGATGACATTAAAAAATCAAGCTTTTTCCTTAACACTTGGAATGATTGGAGCATTTCTTGGTTTAACGAGCAACTTTATCTCATCTAAATTCCAAACATTCATTATTTGGAGCTATTACATGCTCTTGAGTCCTATAAAGCAATTGTACCTTGATGAACAAGTGCACTTTACCATTCAAAATACCAATACTTTGATACCCTTATTTGCTATATTAATCGTCTATGGAATTGTCATTTACTTTGGAGGTCAATTTCATTTTTCAAGGAAAGTGGTGACATGATGATCGTTCAATGTTTGCATGCAGAATGGCTGAAATTACGACATTCTCGTTTTTGGTATATTCTTATCATTCTTCCTATCATCAGCACGTTCATTGGAAGCATCAATTATTACTTTAATCAAGGAATATTACAAAATGAATGGTATAGTTTATGGTCGCAAGTGAGTTTATTTTATGGGGAATTTTTCTTTCCCATTTTAATTGCTATATGCTGTTCATTGATTTGGCGATTGGAGCATTTTAATAAAAACTGGAATTTGCTGATGACTATGCCAGTTTCCTTGCCAAATATTTATTTGGCGAAATTATTTACAATCAGCTTGATGCTGTTATTTGTGCAGGGAGTCTTTTTCTTGTTGTATGTTACTGCAGGAGCAGTAATCGGATTCTCTACTTCTTTGCCAAAGGAACTGTTTGGTTGGCTCATACGTGGTTGGTTTGCAGGCGTTGCCATCAGCGCTTTACAACTCACATTATCTATGGTGATTAGGAGTTTTGCCATTCCTATTGGCATCAGTTTATGTGCTAGCTTTATCGGTTTAGGTTTGTATGTATTAGATTTAGGAATATTCTTTCCTCATTCATTGTTAACGTTGGGAATGAGCGTGATTAGCCAAACAGGTTTACCATCTTTGATGAATCATATTGCATTTTTTTTGATTAATCTTTTCTATATAATCATATCTTTTCTATTTGCCATGGAATGGATGAGAAAAAAAGATGTGTTTGCTTAATAAAATGCGATAAAAGAAAAAATGCGAAAAGCAATATCCTTGTCTTTTCGCATACTTTCTCACATATCAAATATAAATAAGGTTGGATAAAATCTAAAAAATGATTTTCGAACCGGGGACGCTTTGCCTCGAAAGCGTAGCGACAGAGGCACTCACCCCGGCACTCCAATCATTTTTTAAATATATAAAAATATATTATCCCGGCATTCCTAATACTTCTTCTCAATCAATTTCAAAATACCCAAATGGAAAACTTTATCTATTTTCTAATACAGTATATGGCAACTCATTCGGTCCAACTGGAATTGGCAACGGTTTTGTAAAATCGAAACCTTCCCATTCTGTTTGTACAATGTTTTCAAATTGTACCGATTTATTAAATCCAGCTGCTGTTAATAACATCGCTTCAATCATTTGCATCGCTTCCACTTGATTATACTCAAATAAATCTAAGCGATTTTTAAATGTAATTATTACTACATCATGATTGACAGATACGGAATAATCAACATTGGGTAAAATCACTGATTTGTAAATATCATTTGTACTTACCTTTAACGCTTCCATTGCTTCTTCTACTGTTGAATAAGTTTCTCTAAAATTCGGTGCTAAAAACTCCGATCCATCATTTTGCACATATTTAAAGTAACTATGTTGCTTTGATTTTTCAGTTAATAGGGTATATTCTTCCCCAATATTCTCTAAAATTACCGGTTCGCTGTTTTCATCAACAATTTCCATTTCACTGTAATCAGAGAAGGTATCTGTTAAAGTAGCATAATAAGTTGCCGAATCTTCATCATATGGATGATTATTCGGTAATTTATGAATAACCTTTCCTTCACTTTCTGTTATTTCACCCACATATGGATGATATTCATTAAACCCTAGTAACTTTTCATTTAACTGCGGAGCATATTCATTGTATAACTCCACCTGTGTTGGATTGTCTTTCCCAAAATCTTCTACAATTTTTTCATTTGGGATTAAGATTGTTACTGGAATGCTTTCTGCTTCATCGCTTGCAAGACCAATCTTGAAAAGAGTGTTTCCTTCCAATTGTTCAGGATATACAGCAGTTTTAATATCAGCTTCCGATGTTGACATAGGTACAAAGTTTTCCTTTTCTTCCATGTCATTCGGAAGAGCAAAAGTTTCCATTTCCTGTTGATCTCCACTGGAATCATCTTGTTCACTATTTAATATTGCTTGTTCCTCCATTGAATTGTTCGTCAAAGATGGTATGAGAACAGCTGCTAATAACGCAGCACAAGCAGCAATCAACCATGGCATAATTTTCGTTTTCTTTTTAATAATTGGTGAATTTTTCGGAGGCTCTTCATCAAATACTCCATCTCTTTTTAATCGTTCAAATACTTCTTCTTTTGAACGGACATCATGAATTTTTGGAACATTTTTTAATAGCTCTTCAATTCGATCCTCATCCCAATGTTCATGATTCATTTTGACTCGCCTCCTTGTTTCGTGATAGTAATTCTCGCAATTGTTTAATTGCACGGTGTTGTGTTGTTTTGACTTTACCTTCTGTCCAATTTAAAATTGCTGCAGTTTCAGCAATCGATAATTCCTGAAAATAGCGCATAATTATCACCATTTGTTGATCACCTGTACATTTTTCCAGCGCCTCTAGTATTTGCCTTGTCTCATCATTTAATTCTATGAAAGATTCTGGTGATTTTGTTGGTGATACTAGTTGTTCTGTTTCCCAATCAAAGGCGGTAAAAGAATGGGCTGAGCGAACTGCATTTTTTCGAAAATAATCGATTGCCACATTTTTTGCGATAGCAAAAAGCCAAGTTTTTTCAGAACTTTTCCCTTGAAAACGTTCGTATGATTTTAAAACACGAACGTATACTTCATGAGACAAATCTTCCGCAACCGATCGATCTTTTACTAAATAGATTAAAAATTGGAATACATCTTGATGATATTGATCATACAGTCGATGGAATATGGATTCTTTCAAATCCATGCCACCTCCATCCTTATTAATTTTGTCGTTTCAAATCGTAAAATGTTTCATTTGGAGAGCTATTTTTCTTTTAAATGTTCTTCAACATTTATATAAAAAAAGAATTCGCTTCTACTCCAGGTAAAAGAGTACCATACTTATGCAGAATGGCAAGTCCTATCTTTCCAAATTTCTGCAACTCATTTACCTAGAATATCCACGAATTCTCATCCAAAAACTATTTTAGTTTAAAGGCAAATAGAAAGTAAAAGTTGTTCCTTCTCCAACTTCACTATCAACTCGTATATTACCATTATGGGCTTCAACGATATTTTTAGCGATAGCTAGTCCTAAACCAGTGCCAACTTTCCTCGTGCGTGTTCTCGCCTTATCCGCCTTATAAAAACGTTCAAACACAAAAGGTAAATCTTCTTTCGGAATTCCTTCTCCTGTATCAGATACTTGCACTTTCAAATAAGATAATTCTTGTTCCAATGACACCGTTACACTGCCGTCTTCTGGTGTATGACGTATCGCATTATCAATTAAATTTGTTAACACTTGTTCAATTCGGTCTTCATCGATATTTATCAATACATCATCTGACATTTCCGTATGGAACATTAATTGAATATGATTTTCTTTCGCCACTTGACTAAACTTTTGCGTAATTCGTTCAAAGACAGGGTTGATTGGTACAGACTCTTTTACAAGCGTCGTATGTCCAGATTCCATTCGAGCTAAATCCAATAAATCCGCTACTAGGCGACCCATTCGTTGAGACTCATCATAAATAATTTTAATCATCTCATTCTTGTCTTCCTCTGACTCAACAACACCATCAATAATTGCTTCTGAATATCCTTGCAACATGGCAATTGGCGTTCTTAATTCATGAGAAACATTAGCAATAAAGTCTGAACGTAATTTATCCAATTTAATTTGTTCAGTCATATCACGTATGACTGCAATCGCGCCACGGATTGCTTGTCCACTGCTTTTTAATGGACTGATGGTGATGCGGTAGTACGAACCGTCTATTTCCAAATCTTCTTCCAACTTATCTTCAAAAGTTAGAACATGATCTAACATGGCATAAATTTCTTCTGGTAAGAATAATTCTTTATCGACCCCATTTCGAATAAACCAACGTTGTAATAATCGATCAGCTGGAGGATTGCTCAGCAAAATCGTTTTATCACGATTAAACGTAATTACCGCATCTGTCATTGAAGTGAGAATGTTAGACAACTGTTCTTTTTCTTGATTAATGACTTCGAGATGATGTTTTAACTGACGCCCCATTTGATTGAAAGCTACAGCTAATTGACCAATTTCATCGCTTTGATTTGTTGGCAATTGCTCATCAAACTTACCTTTTGCAATATCAAATGCATAGGCACGCATTTTTCGGAGAGGTAACGTAATTTTGGAAGATAAGAAAAAGGCAAAAAATGTTGTTAATACAAAGGCGATAAATGCTGAGAGAAAGACAATCTTCGTCGTTTGATTCGTCGTTTCGTGAAGAGCAGAAGGGTTTTGATAAATAAATAGAACTCCTTGCACTTCATGCTCAATCGATAATGGATAGCCTAAAACAAAATAGGATTCCATTTTATCTTCATCCGCTTGAGAAGATAAAATCATTTGTCTTATAAGCGGTTCATTCGTATCTAAGACTCGTTGAAATTCCTTAGAATTTAACAAAGCATTTCGAATTTTTTCTTGATTTATTCCAGTTTGATAACTGGATATAACAGTTTGATTATTTAGTGCAATAAATCCATTTGTATCTCCATTTAATAAGTCTTCCAACAACTCATCGGTGATTTGATCGATATCTGTATGTGCAACAATGTTCGAGATGGTCGTTGCTGTTTGCTTAAGCGAACTTTCCGCTTGTTTCATATGGAAATCATCTAAGAATTCAAGCATGGCAACTGTGAAAATAAATAACACAAACGAAACGAGAAGCAATATGGTTGCCCATAGCTTCCCGACAATACTATTCCATATTCTAGTCATTGATTACCTCGAATTTGTAACCTACGCCCCAAACGGTTACAATCATTTTAGCTGCTTTGTCTGATACGCGGTTTAACTTTTCACGTAAGCGCTTTATATGCGTATCGACTGTGCGCAAATCACCAAAGAAATCATAGTGCCATACTTCTTTTAACAATTGTTCGCGATCAAATACCTTATCTGGTGATTTAGCTAAGAAGTAAAGTAGCTCATATTCTTTCGGTGTTAAGTTTACTTCTTGTCCATCACATGTTACTCGGTGTGCATCATTATCGATAGTTAAATGAGGGAACACAACGATATCTCGAGATGTAGTTGTACTAGAAACTTGATTTAATGCACTTGAGCGGCGTAAAATCGCTTTCACTCGCAACACCACTTCTCGTGGACTAAATGGTTTTACGATATAGTCGTCCGCACCTAATTCAAAACCTTGCACACGGTTTGCTTCTTCGCCTTTTGCTGTCAGTAAAATAATGGGAGTAGATTTCTTCTCTCTCAACTCTTCACAAACTTGTAATCCGTCTTTCTCCGGCATCATGATATCTAAAATGACACAATGATAATCATTATCTAGTGCCTTTTTTAACGCTACTTCACCGTTCTCAGCTTCATCTACCTCGTAACCTTCCCGTTCTAAGTACATCTTTAGCAGGCGACGAATGCGATCTTCATCATCTACAACTAAAATAGACACTTTTTCAGACACGATGTCTAACCCCTCTCTTTGCAATCTCTACCTACATTCATTGTACAATTTTATGAATAAAAATTAAAGACTATTAAGAAAGCTCTCCACAGTTTTGAGGAGAGCTTTCACATTTTATTAATATTTATACGTTTATTATAGTATATAGAAATTATGCATATGAATGGAGTCCTGCAATCACTAAGTTTACAAAGACGAGATTAAAGATGATGATTGCAAATCCGATTAATGCGAGCCAAGCAGACTTTCTTCCTTCCCATCCTTTAGATAAACGTAAATGAAGATAAGCTGCATAGAATAACCAAGTGATGAGAGCCCATACTTCTTTTGGATCCCATCCCCAGAATCGACCCCAAGCTATTTGTGCCCAAATCATGGCAAAGACGAGAGCCCCTAATGTGAAGACAGGGAATCCGATTAATACAGAACGATATCCAATTTCGTCAACTAAATGAGAGTTTACTTTTTTCACTAAAGGATGAAGCAACTCACAAATCGGTCTTCGCACAATGAAGCGATATAACAAGTATAGAATCGTTCCAACCAAGAATGACCATACAACAGTCGTTAATTTCTTCGCATTAATAATCGCAGGCATTTCGACTAGCGGCTCCATAACGCCTTCCGTTTTTAATTCAGATTCATTCATTCCGAATAATGCCGGCATATTATAAACGATTTCAGATTCCATACCATTATTATTAACATAAGTAAATTGTGCTTCATATCCCATGCCGCGGAATGTAATCGTTACAAGTACAAAGCCGATTACAACTACGCAGAAATATAAAATGGCTTCAAGCCAAAAACGTTCCCTTGAGCTTGTTTTTGGATCTACTTCCTTTAGTAAATAAACAAGTCCAGCCACTGCGCTAATAGCAAGAATCGACTGTCCAATTGCCGCTGTTACAACGTGAATAGTTAGCCAATTACTTTGTAGCGATGGCACAAGTGGCGTTACTTCTGTTGGGAACATTGTTGCATAAGAAATAAATAATACTGCTATCGGTAATGCCACTAAACCAAGAACCGTAACACGATACATAAAGTAGATTAATATAAATGCTCCAACGAGGAACATTCCAAAGGCTGTAGTAAATTCAAACATGTTACTTACAGGAGCATGTCCCGCATAGATCCAACGGGTAATAAAATAGCCTAGCTGGGAAATGAAACCAATAATTGCAATCACAATTCCTATTTTTCCCCATTTTTCGGCTCTACTAGCAGCACCATCGTTTCTTTTAATGGAACCCGCTATGAAAACCGTACCTATAATATATGCAAAGAATGCTATAAAAAGTAAATTACCACTAATATCAATTAAACTCATTCGGCACCGTCACCTTCCTTATCCTTCTCATCTTTTTCTTCTAGTTGGTCAATATATTGAGGTAAATGCGCATATTCTGTCACAACATCTAAATCTTTTTTCATGCTAAACCAGTTTTTGTTTGTATGGGCAGCAAGCATAATTTTGCCATCTTCTAATTGTTGTACCCACAGGCGACGATGATTCCAATAAGAACCAATTGCTAATCCTAATAAGAAAATAACTCCACCAATAATCAAGATAGGAATCGTTACATCTTTTCGAATTGTTAATCCTGATACATTTCTTGTTTCTACACCTTTAAAGGTCATTTTATATTCATTTTCCCCCGCTTCAATTGGAGAAGCACCAATTGAAACGAAACTTACTTCCCCTTCTGGCTTATCCGGTGTCATCATTTTAAACACAAAAGCAGGGTTATTTGGATATTGGGATGCAGTTTGAGGAACACCATCTTTTAGTCCAGAAAAGTCTGGGTAGTAGTTCAAGATTTGAACTTTTGTATTTTCACCTAAAACATATTCTTTTTCTGGATTTGTCAAATCAATTTTCATCGATCCAAGAGACTCACCAGATTGTTTATGGGTTAATTCAAACGTCATTGATTTTAATTCATTTAATCGATAATCCATTTGATAAATAGCATAACCATCATATTTTAATGGGTAGTTAACACGAATGGAATACTCTTTAACGAGTTCCATATTTTCCGTATCCCCTAACACTGCACCTTCAGCCTGTTTATATAACTTTACATCCGTCTGATAGTTTTTCGCAATGGCAGCAACACCTTGTTCAATTTGTGCTCTCGTTGGATCATTGTCATAAGTTTCTAAAATAAATTGTTTATTTTCTAGGAAATATCCATCCATTCCAGGAATCGCACGAACTTCTCCTTCGCGAATCCACATCGATTCATCTACGTGGAATCCCGGTAGGAATCGTAACATTACTCCTAACAAGAAGATAATAAGCCCAAGGTGATTTATGTATGGACCAGAGCGGGCAAAGCGATTTTTTTCTGCCAATAAAGCGTTTCCATCTCGACGAACTTTATAACGTAAACTTTTCATTTTTTCTTCAATTAAATCAAGGGTTTTTGAAGAATCGCCTTCTGTTACTGGCCCATGAGCAACAATTCGCTGCCTTTTCATAAAGCTTTCATGGCGCTTTACACGTTGATTTTTTAACGATTTATATAGAGGAAGACCTCTGTCAAGACTTGCTACGATAATGGAGATTCCTAATAGCCCTACTAGAATCTGATACCACCACGAACTATACAAATCAGATAAACCTAAATTGTAATATAGTTCACCAAAAACGCCATAGTTTTGTTTATAATAAAGCGCTTTCTCTTCTTGTGTAGCCACTTGAACGTAAAATTCTTGAGGAAAAATCGTACCAAGAGCTGATGCAATTAGTGTAATAATAATTAACGATACACCGACTTTAACACTCGAAAAGAAATTCCAGATTTTATCAATAATGGATTTGTTGTATGTTTTAGAACGAATGGCTGTACCATCGTATCGCATATCAAGAACTTTTTGAGCTTTCGCTTCTTCAGATAATGGTCTACCACATTTTTCACAAATCTTTGTACCAAATGGGTTTTCATGACCACAAACACATGAGATTTTTTCCATAATTTTAAATACTCCTATTCTGGCTTAATTGACTCCATAAGAGATTGAATTTGTTCTTCTGACAATTCACCAGGAGGAACTCTTTTCACTTTTCCTTCCGGAGTAATTAAATAAGTTGCAGGTAATTTCCCAACATTATAAGCTTGCATCACGCTTTTTGTTTTATCAATGACTACTGGAAAAGTAAGATTATACTGCTCAACAAAATTTTCTACTTCAAAATTGGACTGAGCTATATTTACTGCTAAAATGTGTACACCTTGATCCTTAAATTGTTGATATTGTCGTTCCATCGCAGGCATTTCTTTTTTACACGGTTCACACCATGTTCCCCAGAAATTTAAAAATACCCCTTGACCTCTGTAATCAGATAGACGATGTGTGTTCCCTTCTAAATCTACTAATTCGAAATCAGGAGCTGTATCTCCATCAGCTAAAACCTCTACTGTATCTTTTGTCGCAGTATTGTATATTGTATAAATAATTGCACAAGCCAATACTCCAAGTATGATTCCTCTAATAATCGAACGTTTCTTTTTCTTTTCCATTCAGCAACCTCCTTGAAGAGAACATTCCAATCTCTTTCATTATAGCAAATAATTAAAGGCCAAATTTGAAATGTTTATGAAGGTTATCACTATGAACATAGTATCAACCAATTTTCCCTGTTTCTGCCAAAACGCGCAACTGCTTCACTTCATGGGCAGTAAGTTCCCGAAATTCTCCTGCATTTAATCCTTTTAAGTCAAGAAAAGCAAATCTTTCACGTTTTAATTTGACAACAGGCGTTCCAATTGCGTCAAACATGCGTCGTACTTGTCTATTTCTCCCTTCATGGATGGTAATTTCACAAATTGCTTTATTTGCTTTTCGATCAACTTTTTTGATGTTCACCTTTGCAGGAGCAGTCATACCGTCCTCAAGCATAATACCTCTCCGCAATTTTTTGATATCTTCAAAACTCGGAATCCCTTTTAACCTTGCAATATATGTCTTTTCAATTTTGTATTTCGGATGGGTCATTAAGTTAGCAAATTCGCCATCATTCGTTAATAATATTAAGCCCGATGTATCAAAATCTAGTCGACCTACAGGGAAAATTCGCTCTTCCACGTGATCGTGAAAAAAGTCTAAAACTGTTTTTCGTCCTCTGTCATCGGATACCGTTGATACGACACCTCTTGGCTTATAGAATAAGTAGTAAACTTTTTCTTCCCTTTCTACTTTTATACCATTCACTTCTACAACATCGCTTCTTGAAACCTTTGTCCCGAGTGTTGTAACGACCTCACCGTTAACTCTCACTTTTCCTTCTAATATCAATTGCTCCGCTTTTCTTCTGGAAGCAATACCTGCTTGAGCAATTACTTTCTGAAGCCTTTCCATTTGATGACTCACCTCTAAATACATATAACTATAATTCATTAGCTTCTTTACTGATGAAAATTATGTCATATTTTGTCTCAATATTAAAGAAAAACAACTCAGTTTATACAAGGGAAAAGCTGCCCGAAAAATAAGAGCGTTTCGGACAGCTTTTATGTTATTATTTTAACTTTACCTTTGTTGAATAAATACTTTCATTATTTAAAAACACATGCCAAATGCCGAATTTAACATCTTGATTTCGTGATAGGTGCAACACGTTTTGCAATTGATCTTCTTCTTCTTCCGAGATCAGTAATTTAATTGGTTCCTTCAGCTGAACTGTAATATTATCATTCGCTTTATACTTTCCTTTTTTTACAATCGTTTTCACATCATACTCTTCAAACACCTGATTTGCAAGTTGTTTATGTACTTGCCAATCGTTGGCTTCGTTTAATGTTACGACGATAATGCGTTCATTCCCCTTTTCAAAATACGTTGCAAGAGTTCTTCCAGCTACTTTTGTGTATCCAGTTTTTCCTGCTACAGCGCCAACATTCTCTCGGAGTAAGCGATGTTTATTTAACCATGTCGTTCCATTTTTCGTATTACTTTTATATTGAATCGTTGATGCAATTTTAAAAAAATCTTCATTTTCTAAAGCAATTCTTAACATTTGGGCAGTATCATAGGCACTGGATAAATGCAAATTATGATGCAAGCCTGAAGGGTTAGTAAAATATGTTTGATTTAAGCGATAATATAGTGCTTTTTCATTCATTAAATCGACAAATCCTTCAACAGATCCGCCTGCATGTTCCGCTAAAGCGTACGCTGCATCGTTCCCTGATCGAAGCATAAGGCCATACAACAATGTTTCTACAGTGACCACTTCGCCTGGTTCTAAATAAATTGATGACCCTTCACTCATTGCAGCCTCTCGAGAAATAACGACTTCATCATCTAAATTGCTATTTTCAATAGCAATAAGTGCAGTCCAAATTTTTGTAAGGCTAGCTATGGGCATTCTTGCATGCTCATTATTTCCAATCAATGTTCTTCCAGTATCTGCATCAATGACAACATAAGATGCTTTTACAACATGATGGAGCGAGAAATAAAACGTCAATGAAAAAACGAAAGTAATGATGAATTTAGCTAATTTCACTTAGCCACTCCTTTATTCATTTTCATTGTGAAATACTTCTTGGAACTTTGTCATAAAGAGATCTGTTTGTTCATTTTCAACATCTTCATCACCTTCAGGTAATGGAGGAAGCTCTGATAAATCGGATAGTCCAAAATAATTTAAAAACTCTTTTGTTGTTCCGTAAAGAATAGCTCGTCCTGTACCTTCTGCTCGTCCGACTTCCCGAATAAGGCCTCGTGATGCGAGAGTCTGGATAGGACGTTCACTTTTCACACCGCGCAAGTCTTCAATTTCTGTCCTCGTAATAGGTTGTTTGTATGCAATAATTGCAAGAACTTCTAATGAGGCTGTTGAAAGTACTTGACTATTTGGATTTTCAACTAATTTTTTGATCGTATTTGCTAATTCTGGTTTTGTTGTTAATAAATATGTATCAGACAATTGTTTTATTGTAAGACCAGATGCATCATTATTTTCATAAAGGGTTTTTAACTCACTTAATCCAGCTTCGATATCAACTTCATCTACATCTAATAATTCCGCCAGTTGTTTAACCGTCAGTCCTTCATCTCCTACAACGAATAGTAATGCCTCCATCCTAGCCATCAAGATCTTCGAGTTCACCTAATCGTTCCTCCTTCTGCAAAATCACGGTCAAATCTTCAAAGTTTCTTTCTTGTTCGACGAAAACAACTTGACGTTTCATCAATTCTAACAGCGATAAAAAGGTAACAATGATTGTGGATCTATCTTCATAAGGGAAGAGATCTGAAAAGCTGGATTTACCACCCCGTTTTTTCAGCACATCCACAACTCTTAACATTTGTTCTTTAACTGGAATATCTTGTTTTTTTACAGTCGTTTTTAATGGCTTTCTCAATTGTTTTCTTCGAAGCATTTTTTGAAATGCGTACAGCAAATCATAAATATTGACGTCTGCATTAAACAATGCAAGTTGCTCATCCGGCATAAATGGAGACAGGTCACTTGGCGGCTTTGTAAAGTTCTCTGGTCGATTTTCTTCCATCTTTTTCAATTCAATTGCTGCTTCTTTATACTTTTTATATTCAATTAACTTTAGGACTAATTCTTCCCTTGGATCGGGTTCTTCCACCTCAAATTCTGTTTCTTCCATCTCCCCTTCATGAATCGGGAGTAACATCCTGCTTTTAATTGCAAGGAGTGTTGCAGCCATCACTAAATATTCACTGGCTTCATCCAACTCCAGCACCTTCATTGCTTGAACATGCTCCATATATTGAGCGGTTAATTCTGCCATCGGGATATCATATATATCAATTTCCAAACGTTGAATTAAATGCAATAATAAATCAAGTGGTCCTTGAAAAGCATCTAGTTTTACTTCATACATATGTCACACACCTTGCGTTTCATATTAAAAAATGAGTATAGAGAAAAGAGGTTCATATTCACTATGCATCCCTTATTTCATCCGCTATTTATCGATTTTTGCGCATATTTCAATGGTAATCAAGATTATTTTGAATGTCACGAAGTTTTAGAGGAATATTGGAAGACAATTGCACCTGGAAAAAAAGAACATCCTCTCGTTGGGTATATACAATTGGCGACCGGCTTATATCATTGGCGAAGAGGAAATCTTCGCGGCGCTCATCGCATAATGAGAAAAGCCTACAAAAAATTTTTATCCAATCAAGGACATCCATTTTTTGATTATATCGATTTTCAGCAATTATGTAACGATTGTTTAAAAAGTATTGATGCCATAGAAAACAATCAACCATACAAAGCTTTTCAAATCAAATTGATGAATCGTGATTTAATAGAAAAAGTCAATGGCAAGATTTCATCACTTCCACCGTTGTCCCATGAATTTCTTCTTCATAAGCATATGCTGCGCGATCGTTCAGATATTCTAACAATGCGTGAAGAAAAAAGAAATGGCAGACGTTAATTTTCGTCTGCCTCTTGTAAGCTATGTAAGCATTTCTTAACAAAGGGTTCTGTTTCTTCACAAGCTTTGATTTCTGTATATTCACCACATGTTTTTAATTCTTTTAACATTTGCTTGGCAATTCCCTCACCTCTATAGGAAGGAACAACCGTAATGTGCTGAATCGTCGCTACAGAATCTTCCTCTAATACGCCTACAATTCCTACATACTCATCATCTTTTTTCCATAAATATAATTGCCAATTATCTTCTTGTTCATAAGACTGCATTGTTTCCATTAATTTTTTGACGTCCTTTTCTTGGGGCATAAACGAAAGTAAACCCATCGCAATTTTTTCGAGTGATTTTTTATAACGTACTAACATGTATCATTCCCTCGTTTTCTTATCGCATACAAACATTCTTTACTATCGTACACGATTTCAAATTAAGAATCAAATTTCACCCAGAAATTACCAGCATCTCAATTCATTTACTGAAGTTTAGGAATAAGTACAAAAATGTAAAACAATGCCCATACTAAACAAAAAACGACAAAAAATCCTAACAATGTCCATTTTGAAAATTTCACAATTTATTCACCTTGTTTAAATGATATTCTTGATCGTTTAAAATAATATCTTCATAGCTCTCTCTTCTAATTGCTAGTTGATATGCACCCTTTTCCACAAAGACAACTGCTGGTCTCGGCACACGATTATAATTAGAAGCCATTGCATAGCCATAAGCACCTGTACAGAAAATTGCGAGTATATCACCAGGTTCTGCTTGTTGGAGAGGAGCATCCTCAATTAGTTTATCACCAGATTCGCATAGTTTTCCAGCCACAGTATAAGTGTAATCTTTTGGCAGATTTGCTTTATTAGCAATGACAGCTTCATATTTTGCATTGTATAATGCTGGACGAATATTGTCGCTCATTCCACCGTCAACTGCAATATATTCACGGATATTTGGTACGACTTTGTGAGAACCAATAGTGTATAATGTAGTTCCTGCATCTCCAACTAGGGAACGTCCTGGTTCAATCCAAATTTCAGGCATTGCTAAACGACGTTTTGAAGCTTCCTCTTTTACTGTTTTGACCATCTCTTCAACATACACATGGGGTTCAAGAGGACGATCTTCTTCTGTGTAGCGGATGCCAAAGCCACCGCCTAAATTAAGTACTTTACATTGGAAGCCAAATGCATCGTTCCATTCGCCAATTTTTTCAATTAATTTCCCTGCAGCTAAACTAAAGCCGTCCGTTTCAAAAATTTGAGAACCAATATGACAATGTAAACCTAGTAAATTTAAATATTCATGATTCGCAACTAGCTTGAATGCTTCATCCGCTTGACCGTTATATAAATCAAAACCAAATTTAGAATCTGCCTGTCCAGTTGTAATGAAATCGTGAGTATGTGCTTCCACACCAGGAGTGACACGCAATAAAATATTCATCGATTGTTTTCGAGATTCTGAAATTTCTTTTAATAGTTCAATTTCATAGAAATTATCTACAACGATACAACCAATTTTTGCATCAAAGGCGAGGATTAATTCATCATAAGATTTATTGTTTCCATGGAAATGAATGCGTTCAGCGGGGAAGTTTGCCTTTATAGCAGTATATAATTCTCCACCAGACACAACATCTAGCGATAAATTTTCTTCGTTAACAAATTGATAGATTGCAATACATGAAAATGCTTTCGATGCATATGCAACTTGTGCTTCAACACCATGTTTAATAAAAGTGTCTCTAAATGCGCGAGCACGATTTCTTATTAATTCTAGGTCATAAACGATTAGTGGAGTCCCATATTCTTTAGCTAGCTCAACTGTATCAACACCACCGATATGTAAATGGCCATTTTCTCCGATTGTTTGAGTTCCGTATAAGTGCATAGATTCCCCTCCGTATACAAATAAGCTGTCCATGTCAAAAATTCTAACTTTTTCCTCTAAGGATCGGCTAAACACTAAGCATTCCATTTCAACTTTATGAATTCCATCTACCAGTCAGCAGATAAAATGGTAGGAAAGCCCCATTTCGCCAACTTTCCTTGAATTAAATCATCTATACAATATAGATTGAATATTTTGACACTGGACAGCCTTAAATTTTTAGTTTTATGTTTGAACTTTAACATAGGCGCACATCTTTCGCAACTGAATTTAAACACGTTTCCGCTGCTTTGCTCCAACAATATATGGCCTGAGGGCATCGTCTGCCATCGGGAATCGAATGAATACCCTTAAAAAGGCTTTGGGGAAAAATGGTATTAGTGGCCACATGTAAGGAATTTGCATCGGCCTTAGTGCACAAAAATACGAAAAGATGAAGAAGAAGCCGATGAAAAATCCACTAGGTCCAAATAAGGCTGTTAAACCTAATACGATAAAACGGAAATATTTTATGGAAACACTTAATTCGAAGGTTGGAATGGAAAAAGTAAATATTGCGACAACTGCTGCATAAAGTACAACTTCAGGTGAAAATAAACCTACATCAATGGCAATTTGTCCAATGATTACACCCGCTACTAACCCCATTGCAGTGGATAGTGGCGTTGGTGTATGGATTGCCGCAATTCTCAAATATTCCAAACCTAAGTCGGCAATGATGATTTGCAATAATAATGGAATATTCGATTCTTCTTTTGAACCGATAAAATCAAGTGCTTCCGGTAAATATTGCTCATGGGTGGCCAGCAAATACCAAATCGGCATAAATGTTAAACTTAAAAGAATTGCAGTATAACGTAAAAATCTAACGGTTGAACCAACAAAGGGTGATTGTCGATACTCCTCGGCGTGCTGCATTAAGTGGAAGATCGTAATCGGCAGCAAAATAACCGACGGAGACGTATCAACGATAATGGCAATATGGCCTTCAAGCAAATGGGCGGCAACAATATCTGGTCTTTCCGAATACCGAACAAACGGAACTGGGTGAAACCTTTGTTTAAAAATCCACTCCTCTAATGTTTTGTCTGCCATCGTCAATCCATCGTGGTTAATTTCTTCTAAACGTTGCTTCAACCACTTTAAATGTTTGTCATTGACAATATCTTTAATATAGGCAATTGCAACATCAGTTCTTCCGTTTGTTGTGATTTTATATAGTTCAAAACGCAGCTCTGGGCTTCGAATTCTCCTGCGAATGAGCGCCGTATTTAGCATAATGTTTTCAGCAAACCCATCTCGGGAACCTCGAATAACTTTTTCATTATCCGGTTCATCCGGTTGACGACCTGGATAACTTCTTATCTCTGTTAAGTAGGCGTAGCCTTGTTGTGTCACAAACCCAACTTGACCACTTAAAACGCCGAGCAGAAATTCTTCTTTATCTTTCGGCTCAGCTTTTCCATAAAAGTTGAACATATTGTCAAAATAGATGTCGTCATTTTTAACCGGATGAGCAGATTGTTTTTCTTCACTATCAAAATAAAGCGGTGTTAATTGCACAGTGAGCGTCATTCCATCAACAAGACCGCTGATATATACGCATAGTACAGGCAAATCTTTGACATGAACTTCTTTAATGCAGACATCGAAAGATTCATCTTTACCAAATTTTGAATATAAGAACTCTTTCGCTTCATCCAATGATGCAAAAATTTTGTTCGTCATTTATTCACCGTCTTTTTTGTTTTACTTGATGTATTTGATGAAGTATCCATCCATTGTTTTAATTGGGCTAAGATTTTCTTTTCTAGCCTTGATACTTGAACTTGAGATATGCCAAGCCTTTCAGCAATATCCGTTTGCGTTAAATCTAAATAATAACGTAAGTAAATGATTGCTTGTTCTCGCTTATCAAGCTTTTTCAATACTTCTTTTAATGAAATATATTGAAACGGTAATTCAGATTTTTCATCCTTCATTTGATCCATTAACGTAATGGAGTCTCCCTCTGACTCAAACAACTGTTCATGAAGAGACGCCGGATCTCTCATTGCATCAGTTGCCACTAAAATTTCATCTTGTGACACACCAAGCATTTCAGCTAATTCTGAGACTGAAGGCGGCTTCTCATTGGTCTTTAAGTATTCATCGGTGACTTGACGTATTTTATAATTTAACTCTCGGATGGAACGGCTAACCTTCACCATTCCATCATCTCTCAAAAAGCGCTGAATTTCTCCGATAATCATGGGAACAGCATAGGTTGAAAACTTTACATCATATGATAAATCAAACTTATCCACCGATTTCATTAATCCAATACAACCAATTTGAAATAGGTCTTCAAGCTCTACTCCTCGAGAAGCAAAGCGTTGAACAATCGACCAAACGAGCCGCGTATTTCCTTCAATCATCTGTTTACGTGCTTCCATATCGCCGGCCTGAGCAAGCTTAATGAGCTCCCGCATCTCTTCTTGCGTTAACAAAACATTGGACGGCTGTTCGATTGTCCTCATCCCCCTTACTTCTTCCAAATACCTTTAATATTGGCATCCAATTCAAAAATTATTCTTTTAAAACGCAAAGGTGTTGAATTTCACTCATGTTGTTAAGATATTTGCGTCATTTTCATCGAGTGAAATTTTTTGGAAAAAGTAACGACCGTACCAACACCAGGTTCAGATTCCACTTGAAGATGATCTGCAAAACTTTCCATGATTGTAAAGCCCATTCCAGACCGTTCCATATCTGCCTTTGTCGTAAACAAAGGCTCCATAGCTTTTTTAATATCTGGAATCCCCTTTCCTTGATCTTTCACAGCTACTGAAACGACATCTCCTTCGCGAACTGCATGGACAGTGACAATCCCTTTGCCATCCTCGTCATATCCATGAATGATTGCATTGGATACAGCTTCTGAAACAATCGTTTTGAATTCAGATAGTTCATCAATTGTTGGATCTAATTGAGCCACAAAACTTGTTACTGCAATTCTCGCTAAGCTCTCATTTTCACTTAAAGCTACAAATGAAAGTGTCATTTCATTATCCATTCACAATCCCCCTTGCATATAAGATCGCCTCTTCTTCTTTACCCTCCATCACATACTTGCTTAACCCCGAAAATTGAAATATTTTTTTCATCGTATTTGAAGGGTTTAAAATGATGGTTTGTCCATTGACCGCACTTAACTCTCTCATGCGGCCTAAGATGAGGCCAATCCCTGAACTGTCCATAAAATTTAATCTCTCTAAATTCCAAATGATAGTGTGCAGATTTCCTTTTAAAATCGTTTGAGAAATGTGAGTACGAATTTTTTCGGTTTCATGATGATCCAATTCGCCATATAGTCGAATGATGGCAATATCTCTTTCCATATTTATTTCAAAATTCATCCGTTACATCGCCTCCTCCCTTCGCAATTCCACATAGCACGTCAAAATCCCTTTCGGTTGACAATAGTAGAAGAAATTCGCCGAAACTAGTAAAAATACGACAAAATCTTTTAATAATATGTTTTACTCGTTTCTTATGTTTTCTTCATCCACCACCTATACAAACGAATCAATTTGACGAGCTTGCGAAATAACGAAGTACGCTAGTAGAAGTCGATAAACGGATTGCAAGCTCATCTGGAAAGGCGTCATCTATTCATAAATCTATTAATTCACAGCATGCAATTGTCATTAAAGCAAATAATGCTTCAATCCTACAATTCAGTTATCCAACCCGCCTTCCCTTATTCCACTTGACCTATGCTTTTTTGCACTGGAATTTGGCGTCATCATGAAACGTCAAGTTAAGAAGAGATTACCTAATCAGCTTTAGTATGGAAAAAAAGGAAGAATTTTAAACAATCGAGTAGGAGGGAGCGATTAACTCCCGTCCTCTCACACCACCGTACGTACGGTTCCGTATACGGCGGTTCAATTAAGATGATTGACGCAAGTCTTTATAACTTCCGTGAATAGCTGTTCTCTTTATGCCAGTGGTCACTCCACCCTCCAAGAGGTCTCCCACGGGATTCACCGCTTCCTTCCTCAAGTGAGGTACTACGTTTTCTGTGTTCATCATGACTCACTGAATGCCAAGGGCTATTCTCTCTTAATTGTTCGGTCCTTCTTAGTAGTTCTAAACCAACTAATACTATGACCTCTGCTGACTTCTGACGGTTCAGCTACTTATCACTAAGTAGGTTATGAAGCGTACTTCACATATCCGCCAGACCTCCCCGGGTAAGAATGTAATCTTTCCTTCCATCTATCTGCTTCATTTACTCTGTACCACCTTTGGCAGAAAGGACTTTGTTTTGTTTAGCAAACTCATCCAATGATACCTAGCCTTATATGAAGTTCGTGTTCCTCAGACCGGAAGTTTGCCGCTCGCTTCCTTCAGATTCCGCGTCACCACGGACACCCTTGCGTTAAGCTAACTGTTACTTCTGCCTTCACAGTTCGGGACTTACACCCTATAGATTACACCCATGCCAGGCGCACTAATAAGGACAGATTTGATCCAAAATATGGTCAAATCTGTCCTTTCAATCATGTTAACTAATTTTTGTTGTTGATAATTCTTCGCATTCACGGAAAGCGTAATGTTTACATCCAATACAACTGTTTCGGTTAACGCATCCTAATGCGCAATTAATGGCATCTCCAGTATGTTCGAAAAAATTATGTTCACCTATTTCATTTGTTAAACCACTTTTATTTAATAATGTTTTCAAACTTGGTTGTACGCCTGTTACAAGCAGTCGTCCACCTTGTGATTTAAAATTGCGAACAATATTTCTCAAATATGCCTCACCAGTTGCATCAATAAATGGCACTTTCCCCATTCGAAGTACAAGAATTTGCGGTTTATAGTGAAGGGACTTTAAAATTCGTTCTTCAAAGGTTTGGGCTGCACCGAAAAACAGTGGACCTTCAATCGTATAAATACTAATTTGAGGACAATCCCGAGATTCACTTACGACATGGGATTGAACTTTTCCGTTATTTTTATGGTCGGGCAATACTTTCGACACTATCAACATGTCGCTCATTCGTTTCACAAATAACAATATGGCCAACAACAATCCTACAAACACTGCGATTGTTAAACTTGTAAAAACAGTCAGTAAAAACGTAATAATTAATACAAGTGAATCCCCTGATTTTAGTTTTAATACATGAGCAAAATGTTTACGCTCACTCATATTCCATGCAACAACCATTAACACAGGAGCTAAACTTGCTAACGGAATATGCACCGCTAAAGGCGCAAATAACAATAATATGATGAGAACAAATAGTCCGTGAATAACACCAGACATAGGCGATGTAGCTCCGAACTTAATATTCGTTGCTGTGCGGGCAATTGCACCAGTTGCAGGAATACCACCAAATAGTGGCGTCACCATATTCGCTATACCTTGTCCAATTAATTCACGGTTTGAATTGTGTTTACTATTTGTCATGCCATCAGCAACTACTGCAGATAACAATGACTCGATTGCACCTAACATGGCGATGACAAAAGCTGGCCCCAACAAGGACACCAATCGTTCAAGGGAAATTTCCGGTAATTTTAATTGTGGCAATGTGTTAGGAATAGCTCCGTAAGTAGAACCAATGGTAGCCACTTGTCCATTAAAGAAAATAGCAGCAACAACTGACGAAATAACAATGCCCATTAATGGCCCCGGCACTTTTGGCAACACTTTTGGAGTAATGAGGATGATAGCCAAACATAATATTGCAATAAAAATACTATAGACATTCATTGTATTCAAATGAGATGCGATTTCCTGCATGTTATCAATGAAACGCTCATGCTGCTCCAAACCTTGCAATCCTAGAAAATTAGCAATTTGTCCAGTAAAAATGATTACTGCAATCCCGGCAGTAAAGCCAATTGTAACAGGTCTAGGAATATATTGTATAAGCACTCCTAGTCGCAATACACCCATTAATACGAGCATAATTCCCGCCATCAGACCGGCAAGCAGCAAATCTTCATAGCCATATACAAGTACAACGCCTAATAAAATAGGAACAAAAGCACCTGTTGGCCCACCGATTTGATATTTCGATCCCCCAAATAGTGAAATAAGAATCCCCGCAATGATTGCCGTATAAATTCCATACTCTGGCTTCACACCAGAGGCAATCGCAAAAGACATCGCTAAAGGAATAGCGACTATTCCAACAATTGTTCCTGAAACTAAATCTTTTTTAAAAGAATTTAACGAATACCCTTCAAATCTCCCCCGCCAAATTTTACTCACTCTTATCCCTTCTTTAATTTTCTCTTTTATTGCTTTATTAAGTTAATAATATACATTTTTCATATTTTTGTCATATTTTTTATGAAAAATTTAGAACTTTTTTAGTCTCTTAAATTAAGACTATCGAACCCTTTTATTAATAACCATCACAAATTGCAAGAAAACGAAAAAGAGCGAATTGGAAAACTCACCATTCACTCTTTTTAAATCGTCTATTCATTTTGCGTGTATTACTACAAGCTAATATTTCATTCTGCAACAATCCCTTTAATCAAAGAAGGAGCTTCTACTTTTTGATTCGATATGAAGATGTTCGAATATATTCTTTCTTTAATCTCATTGATATTTTCTCGGTTTGAATGAATCGTTGCTAGTGGTTCACCTTTTTCAACATAGTCTCCAACCTTTTTATTTAACACGATTCCAACAGATAAATCAATTTCGGAATCTTTTGTTGCCCTTCCAGCCCCTAAAAGCATAGCGGCTACACCGATTTCGTTGGCAATTATTTTTTCTACATGACCTGACTCAGTTGCTGGAATCTCAACTTGAAATTTTGCCTGTGGTAATAAAGTTGGGTCATCCACAATTGATGGATTTCCACCTTGAGAAGCAATAAATGCTTTAAACACTTCCAATGCTTTTCCGTTTGCTAATACATTTTCCACCTTCGTCCTAGCCTCTTTTAGGGTTTGTGCTTTGCCACTAAGATAAACCATTTGTGAGCCAAGGGTTAAACAAAGCTCTTTTACATCTTCCGGGCCATTCCCTTTTAGCACTTCAATTGCTTCTTTTACTTCAAGGGCGTTTCCGACAGCATAGCCGAGCGGTTGACTCATATCGGATAATATGGCAATCGTTCTTCTTCCTAATTGATTGCCGATTTTCACCATTGCATGGGCTAACTTTTCTGCCTCTTCTACTGTTTTCATAAATGCCCCTTCACCGACTTTTACATCTAAAACAATGGCATCAGCACCACTCGCAATTTTTTTGGACATAATGGAACTCGCAATGAGAGGAATACTAGGTACGGTACCTGTCACATCTCTTAAAGCATAGATTTTTTTATCCGCGGGCGTTAAATTTCCGCTTTGGCTAACAACTGCCATTTTGATGTTATTGACTTGTTGAATAAACTCCCCGCTAGATAGTTCCACTTTAAAGCCTGGAATAGATTCAAGTTTATCAATCGTTCCACCAGTATGTCCTAACCCGCGCCCACTCATTTTCGCAACTGGAACTCCACAAGCAGCCACCATAGGAGATAAACAAATGGTCACTTTATCTCCAACACCACCTGTAGAATGTTTATCACACTTAATTCCTTGTATGGCGGATAAATCAATAGTATCCCCTGATTCTACCATCGCCATTGTTAAATCTGTTCGTTCCTTTTCTGTCATATCTTGAAAATAAATGGCCATCAGTAAACTTGCAGCTTGATAATCTGGGATTGAACCTTCTGTATATCCTTTTACAAAAAATTGAATTTCTTCCGTTGAAAGCTCCTTACCATCTCTCTTTTTCTCAATAATATCCACCATTCTCATTTGACTCACCCCGTTAAATTAAATTAGACAAAAAGCTCGTACCATTTGCCGGTGCGGGAACGTTAAAGTTTTCAGCAATTGTTGCTGCAATATCCGCAAAAGTCTCTCTCAAACCTAAATCTCCTGTTTCTTTGAATCTTTTCGAATATACAAGCAATGGTACATATTCACGAGTATGGTCTGTTCCTTTAAAGGTTGGATCATTTCCGTGATCTGCCGTAATGATGAATAAATCATCTTCTTTTAACAACTCGAGCACTTCTGGTAATCGCTGGTCGAATTCCTCCAACGCTTTTCCATAGCCAATTGGGTCTCGTCGATGTCCATACAACGCATCGAAGTCTACTAAATTTAAAAAACTTAATCCGTGGAAATCTCGTTTCAACGCTTCTACTAATTTATCCATTCCGTCCATATTATCTTTCGTGCGAATGGCTTCCGTTACCCCTTCACCGTTATAGATATCCGAAATTTTCCCAAGTGCAATCACATCAAAACCTTGATCTTTAAGTTCATTCATCGTCGTTCTTCCAAACGGCTTGATTGCATAATCATGTCGATTCGCAGTACGAGAAAAGTTTCCAGGTGTTCCTACAAAAGGTCGAGCAATCACACGCCCAACTAAATACTCCGGCTCTAGAGTTAGATTTCGTGCAATTTCACAAATTTTATAAAGTTCTTCTAATGGGACAATGTCTTCATGAGCAGCAATTTGAAGAACTGGATCAGCGGATGTATAGACAATAATTGCTCCCGTCTCCATATGCTCCTGTCCTAGTTCTTCAATAATGGCGGTTCCGCTTGCAGGTTTATTCCCAATTACTTTCCGACCCGTTTTCTCTTCTAGTTGCTTAATTAGCTCATCTGGGAATCCATTTGGATATACTTTAAAAGGTTGATCTACTCGCAACCCCATAATCTCCCAATGACCGGTCATCGTATCTTTTCCTGCTGAAGCTTCTTGCATCATTCCGTAATAGGCTTTCGGTCTAGAAACCTTTTTTATACCTTTTATTTCTCGGATATTTCCTAAACCTAACGCCTCCATATTGGGCATGCGTAAACCATTCATCTCTTCTGCTATATGACCTAACGTATCGCTTCCAACATCGTCGAATTTTTCTGCATCTGGTGCTTCCCCAATTCCTACTGAATCCAATACGATTAAATGAATTCTTTTAAATGGTTTCATTTTTTTCCTCCTTATCATTGACAATCTACGCACGAGGATGGAATTGCTTATATACTTCTGAAAGTCTTGTTTTACTAATATGTGTATAAATTTGAGTTGTAGAAATGTCCGCATGTCCTAACATTTCTTGTACCGAGCGAAGATCCGCTCCGTTTTCAATTAAATGTGTGGCAAAGCTATGACGTAATGTATGGGGAGTCATTTCCTTTTTTATATTTGCAGCTAAAGCATGCTGTTTCAGTAGTTTCCAACATCCTTGCCGCGTTAAACGTTTCCCTCTACGGTTAATGAAGAACGCATCTGTTTTTGGATAATTCCCTTGCAACAGATGGCGAGCTTGTTGCAAATATGTTTCACATGCATAAAGTGCGCTCTTTCCTAGAGGAACAATTCGCTCTTTTCCACCTTTTCCATAAATGCGCACAAATCCCATCGATAAATGCACATCTTCTAAATTAAGTTCAATACATTCACTAATCCGCATACCCGTACCATAGAGCAATTCAATCATAGCCACATCACGGATGCCTTGGGGTTTTGAACGATCAGGCGCATGTATTAATGCTTCGATTTCTGCAATGGATAACACTTTCGGCAATGTCTTTACAATTTGAGGCATTTCCAAATGTACTGTAGGATCATGATCAGTGATTTTTTCCCTTAATAAAAATTGATGGAATGAACGGATTGATGAAATGTGGCGGGCAATCGTTCGAGAAGATTTGCCATTATCCCTTAAATGCTCCAAATAGACTAGAATTCTAGTACGATCAACATCATTTAACCTCTCTAATTTTTGCCCTTTATGTAAATGTTCAATATAATCTTCTAAATCCCTTCTATAAGATGCTAACGTATTTTCAGAATATTGCCGTTCTACTCTTAGAAAATGGAGATAATCTAGGACGGCTTCTTGCGCTTCTTTCATTTTCTCACCTGTCCCTTCCTCTATATAAAATGATAGAGATTTTTATGAAAGCATACAAGATTTAACATTTTTTTATTAGGAATCAGATGCAAGAAATCCTAAATAATTGATATTCTCTATAATCATCATTTTGCATTTTATTGCGAAAAATCGTGCAAACTTTACAATTCTGCAAGTTTTTAGACCGATTTCGCAAGCATTTGAATTTCTAACGATTATTCGACAAAAAATCCCTAAATAGGATTACCTATTTAGGGATTACTCATCTTCATGATCATGTTTTTCTTGGCAACGATGACAAATTCCATGGAATGTGAGACGATGGTCTTTAATTATAAAATTCCATCGCTTTTCTACTACCATTTCTACTTCTTCTAATAAGTCTTCTTGAATTTCATCTACTGAACCACACTCAATACATACTAGGTGATGATGGAAATGTTTTGCACCTTCTTGTCGAAGATCATATCTGGAAACGCCATCTCCAAAATTAATTTTATCGACAATTTTTAGTTCTGTTAATAATTCTAGAGTGCGGTACACGGTAGCTAGACCAATTTCAGGCGCTTTTTCTTTTACTAATAGATATACATCTTCTGCGCTTAAATGATCCTCTTCATGTTCTAATAGTACTGCAACTGTCGCTTCACGCTGTGGCGTCAGTTTATAGCCAGCACTATGTAATTGCTTTTTTATACGATCAATACGGCTTTCCATATGACGCCCTCCTAAACACATTCCATTATAACAAAAGTCTAGAATTAATTACAAGATTAGGGGACTAATTAATGATATATGAAATAACGAACATTTCCCCAACGCACATCACTGTAAAAGCAACCATTAATGTAATAAATAAATGTTTATTAAAAACAAACTTACGATTCGGCCCTACTTTTCTAGTTCCAAATACAGAACATAGCGCTAATAGTAAGATACAATAAATTAGCTGAAATGGAAACCACCAAACACTATAGACAAGAATCGATTCTTGTTGAGTTAACAAAAATACCGATCCGAAACCAAAAAATGTGGCCTTTACAGCTACTACTAGTCTAGCAAAAAAATGGAGATATGGGTGAGTTGTAAAAAATAATACAAATAATCCCCATGCAACAATTGGTAATATCGTTTGCCACATAGTGACATCTGATAGTTCTAACACACGCGGATCCACTAACTTAATAAGATTCATAGACTTGTCCAAAGAAAAAGCTTGGAAACAAATAACCCCACTAACAAAACCTATTGCTAGTAAAAATCCATATTGTATAACTTGTACGGAACGAAACATAAGCATTCTCCTTTCGTTGTTACAGCTTATGCTCGTCCACGGGGTTTATTAGTACGAATTTTAGTAAATTCTATCAAAATTTCGCTCTTCATAATTTTACATTTCGTTTAATTTTACCCAAAGCACGCTAAATGCTGTTTTCGCATCATAGATTTGCTGGTTTTTTACCATTTCTTCCGCTTCTTCTAACGTTACTTCTATGATGGATACAAATTCATCTTCATCCAATTCTCGTTTTTCTTCTATTTTATATAAATCTTTTGCCGCATAAAGATGAATGATTTCATTTGCGAATCCTGGAGATGTTGCAAAAGATTGAATATACGTCAATTGTCTTGCACCATAACCTGTTTCCTCTTCCAATTCTCTTCGTGCACAGACGGCTGGATCTTCTCCTCGTTCCAACTTCCCTGCTGGAATTTCAATTATTGAACGTTCCAACGCTTTTCGATATTGTTCTACTAAAACAATCTTTCCTTCATTGGTAATTGGAATAATCGCAACTGCTCCAGGATGATGAATAATTTCGCGCTTCGACTGCTTTCCATTCGGCAATAATACATCATCTACTTTTAAAGAAACTACTTTCCCTTTGAAAATTTCTGTCGAATGAATCGTTTTTTCTTCAAATTTTTTCATACTAATTCCTCGCTTGTCGTTATTACAGAATTCATTGTACCATTAGTTCTTTAAATGAAAAGTATTTGTAAAACAAAACCGGGTTATATCTATTCAGAATTTTCTTTATTTTATTATTTGGAAATTTAGAATTTTTTTGGTAGATTGTATATAAACTCATTCTACCTATTAAAGGGCGGTTAATTTATGGAAATTTATGTACGTATTGGTTTTTCTGCTGAATATTCATTGAAAAGTGAACTTGAAAGTTTTTTACGAAAACTTGAAATACCGTTAAATTTTCCGGATAAACCAAAAAGAGGTACTGAAGTAGAAATTAAGGTTCCAATCAGAATCAACGGAGTTAAAGGAATCGATAGACGTTCTTATATTATTTCATATTAAAAAAAGAATATCAAATTTCATGCGGTGAAGCATTTCTCTATAGATTTAATCATTTAGATTTTGAAAAATCACCCTTTTTTTGTTAAATTCTACAGGTAATTCTTCCAAAGCATTTTTGGAACATAAAAATGATGGAATTGAATGGAAGACGATTTGCCCTTCTTGTGGACTTCAGGAAAAAATTCAGACTTCTCCATTAGTCATGGATACTTCAAAAGTAGGGGATCGTTATATGGTCAATGTCGGTATCGATTACTGGATCGTTTCGGAGAAAATGGCATATTTAATGGAAAAGTGGAAAATAACAGGGTACGAATTGAGAGAGGTGATACATAGCGGTAAAAAGCCTGCACAGCCTGTATTTCAAATTATTCCTACAAATGTTCTTCCATCATGGAGTTCTGAAATGGAGCATTATTATTTTATTACCGAACCAGAAGAACGATGTCAAACGTGTAATATAAGAGGACGAATTGATTATCCATATCACTATAATAAGAGTGATATTGAACAAAATCCAATTCAAGATATCAATATCATGAAAGAATTGAAATCTAATGGAAGTTGGGCGTATCGATCTGTATTCTTGAGCGAAAGATTTAGAGATTTATTTGCATTACTCGAGAAGTTTTAAATAGAGAGGATAATAGTTATAGATCAAGAGACTGGTTGCTTGAACCTGTTGTACTAATTGATTAGAAAATTAGGCTGCTTGGCGTTTTTTAAACGTTAAGTAGCTTTTTTATGTTCTTGAAAAATATATTTTCAGAATCTATATCATAATTTTTATTTTTTGATTGTAGATAATCTGCTAAAATCTTTTCAACTTCTGCAAAATTATAGCTGTCTAAATTCTTTTCCATAAGACAGCTCATTGCTATACTCTTGTGCTGAAGCAATGTTTCTATTTGAAGATAAATTAATATTTACGACTTTGCTTAAAAACTGTGTAGATCCGCTCGTACTAAGTCTACTTCACCGGCTTGTTTTTCGTCGTCTTCTTGTTTTTGAAAGTGATAATAAAAGATATTATAAAACTGTATCAAGTAACTATAAATTCTATTTTCGATAGGAGTTGTTATATAATCTTGATCCCTTTCTTCAATTGATGTCCCTTTTAGGACATACTGCTCATATTCTTTTCAAAGCACTTTTGAGTGAATTTCCTTTATGCAACCACTATGGCTGTTTTACATAATATTCTTATATTTTGGTATTATTGTAAAAATTTTAATCCTCTGTACCCATATTATCATTGGTGACGAATTAGTCTTTAAATCCATCTATGTTCAGATAAAACAAAGGATTAATCAGTCTGATTCAACCGGATAATGTAGCTTTAAATCCCTCTAAGTTCAGATAAAACGATTTAGCAACTTACTACACAAATATTGAGGCAATCTTTAAATCCCTCTAAGTTCAGATAAAACGCACTTTGAAGTTGGTCCGACGTGGGCAATGCCAAACTTTAAATCCCTCTAAGTTCAGATAAAACGCAAGATTACCGAAAAATCGCTTAATCGTATAAACCTTTAAATCCCTCTAAGTTCAGATAAAACCTGAATTGTCGATGGAATGTGAACGTTGCGAGAAAAACTTTAAATCCCTCTAAGTTCAGATAAAACTAATAGTTTTGTTAATATTTCTCCCCTATTTTTTTGCTTTAAATCCCTCTAAGTTCAGATAAAACCCCAGCCCTAAAAAATATAAAAAAGATGACATTTCGGGCTTTAAATCCCTCTAAGTTCAGATAAAACTCGGTATTATAAATGCTTCTTTGAAAAAAGAAGTGAAAGCTTTAAATCCCTCTAAGTTCAGATAAAACAAATAGAAGTTCTTAGAAATTAAGAAAAAATCGAACTTTAAATCCCTCTAAGTTCAGATAAAACTAAATACGCTCCCGAACGGTAGTGATTTTCCAAGACCCTTTAAATCCCTCTAAGTTCAGATAAAACAAACAGTATCGCTTTTAATTTTAGATTTTTATATTTATACTTTAAATCCCTCTAAGTTCAGATAAAACGCCATCACCCCTACTTTCAAAAAAGCGTGCAAATGTCTTTAAATCCCTCTAAGTTCAGATAAAACAATTTTGAACTAGATTTTTCAAATAGTGGTAGTACGTCTTTAAATCCCTCTAAGTTCAGATAAAACGCTGCTGGCGGTAAAGTGGTTTCTTCGATGGCCAAAACTTTAAATCCCTCTAAGTTCAGATAAAACTCCGAAAGCCGTCATAATCCAAATACCGAAAAGACTTTAAATCCCTCTAAGTTCAGATAAAACGACCGATTTTTGGAGTTGACGCAACCGATTGAAAATACTTTAAATCCCTCTAAGTTCAGATAAAACCAGCATCATGGATGCTAAACATTCGATTTGTGCCCTTTAAATCCCTCTAAGTTCAGATAAAACTGCCCCACTCACTATCTTTGTCCTCCACGTTGTTTCGGCTTTAAATCCCTCTAAGTTCAGATAAAACGTCAAATGCTCTTTTGACTTCATCAACCAGCGAATCGCTTTAAATCCCTCTAAGTTCAGATAAAACTTTTTACGATTTTCTCTACCGCTTGGTACTTGATAGCTCTTTAAATCCCTCTAAGTTCAGATAAAACTTTTCACCTATTTTTAGAGCATTAAACACTTTATCTTTAAATCCCTCTAAGTTCAGATAAAACGCAAGCTGAGTTTTTAAATTGTTATTTTCTTCTGCTCTTTAAATCCCTCTAAGTTCAGATAAAACGACGGTTTCAGCGCCACCAGGCATGGCCATGATGGATCTTTAAATCCCTCTAAGTTCAGATAAAACCTATGCAACTGGTGGTAGAGGTGCGCCACGCTTAGTCTTTAAATCCCTCTAAGTTCAGATAAAACGAAGATGAAAGTGGAATATTAAAATTTCAAGGCTCTAACTTTAAATCCCTCTAAGTTCAGATAAAACGTGATGGAATATCCTTTGATTGAGATAAAGGATTGGCTTTAAATCCCTCTAAGTTCAGATAAAACAATTCAAGAGCATTTTTTTCGTCAAGAGTTAAGAACATCTTTAAATCCCTCTAAGTTCAGATAAAACGACTCCTCGAATGGATAGAAGTCCGAATCAAGGTTTCTTTAAATCCCTCTAAGTTCAGATAAAACATGTTTTCTTTATCTTTATTAATTTATAAAATTGTACTTTAAATCCCTCTAAGTTCAGATAAAACGGTGCTTGAGTGTATCAGTGGTGAAAGAGCCATAAACTTTAAATCCCTCTAAGTTCAGATAAAACTCTACCATTTTTAAAATAAATTGCTTCATTATTTCTATCTTTAAATCCCTCTAAGTTCAGATAAAACGTGTATCTTCAAGATTAAATTGCGTAATAGGAGTTCCATTCTTTAAATCCCTCTAAGTTCAGATAAAACGAAGATGCGACACAAAGTATCGTATCTGCTATTAACTTTAAATCCCTCTAAGTTCAGATAAAACGGGTAGTTTCCCTGTTGACAATTTACAATAATTGCATACTTTAAATCCCTCTAAGTTCAGATAAAACGGTTCGGCTGGGCGTTGCGGGCGAATGACCGCAACGCACTTTAAATCCCTCTAAGTTCAGATAAAACGAGACTTTATTGAAAAAAACAAAGAAGCTTTAGAAAACTTTAAATCCCTCTAAGTTCAGATAAAACTTCATTACGCTCTGTCTTAATCTTCTTTTTATATGCCTTTAAATCCCTCTAAGTTCAGATAAAACAGATAATGGTCAAAATATATATTCTGCTTGGGGGGCCTTTAAATCCCTCTAAGTTCAGATAAAACCACAAGCTGCAGACGGTATGGCGTTTCTAGCGATGGCCTTTAAATCCCTCTAAGTTCAGATAAAACCGTGAAGCACAACAAGTAATAGCTGATGAATTAAAGACTTTAAATCCCTCTAAGTTCAGATAAAACAATGATTCAGAACGATGCCCTAACTCGATACCTTCTTCCTTTAAATCCCTCTAAGTTCAGATAAAACTTTGACCAATTTGAATAATAGTCAATTCCATATGGCTTTAAATCCCTCTAAGTTCAGATAAAACTTTAATTGTTTCATAACTTTCTGCATTTCATTTGTCTTTAAATCCCTCTAAGTTCAGATAAAACTGGTTTTTCCCATATGGTGCAATATCTGAAAATTTTACCTTTAAATCCCTCTAAGTTCAGATAAAACGTTTGTCGCTAATTGACCGTTATCAATTCCCCAAACTTTAAATCCCTCTAAGTTCAGATAAAACCCATCTAAGAATAATTCTTTGGCATCTTTTAAAGCCTTTAAATCCCTCTAAGTTCAGATAAAACTCGTCGTCCAATATGTTAATTTTGATTTAATTTCTTCCTTTAAATCCCTCTAAGTTCAGATAAAACAGAAGTGTACTAATTCTACAGTGGAGTTTTCCATCGCCTTTAAATCCCTCTAAGTTCAGATAAAACTGCAAATGGCAATAAGTTAATGCACTCGGTTGGTTTCTTTAAATCCCTCTAAGTTCAGATAAAACAGACACTATTATCGTAAAAGACCCGATTCGAACACCAGACTTTAAATCCCTCTAAGTTCAGATAAAACTGTTATGTTATTTGGTTAAAAAAATTATTTTTTTGCTTTAAATCCCTCTAAGTTCAGATAAAACCTATATCAAACAGATTCTAACCGTTATGAATATAAAGTCTTTAAATCCCTCTAAGTTCAGATAAAACTCAAACACTCAATACCAATATTTTTAATATAGGAAGCCTTTAAATCCCTCTAAGTTCAGATAAAACATTGTCGACTCGTCCACAATATGGACAGAAAAGAGTTCTTTAAATCCCTCTAAGTTCAGATAAAACGCAAAAGCACAACGGATTCTTTCAAGACGTAAAAACTTTAAATCCCTCTAAGTTCAGATAAAACTAGAATATTCTTCTATATTAACCCCTTTTTCTTTACTTTAAATCCCTCTAAGTTCAGATAAAACTACGTTCAGCAATCAATGCTTACATTCGCACAAACTTTAAATCCCTCTAAGTTCAGATAAAACCAGAAAGCGTTGTAGAGTGCTTTTACTTGCTCCGACCTTTAAATCCCTCTAAGTTCAGATAAAACAAAATTTCCCAAGTATTAGACATTGATGTGACATCAGCCTTTAAATCCCTCTAAGTTCAGATAAAACGAAATGTACTAATTCTACAGTGGAGTTTTCCATCGCCTTTAAATCCCTCTAAGTTCAGATAAAACCTACTGCTAAAATTTTAGCCATCTCGCCACGAGTTAACTTTAAATCCCTCTAAGTTCAGATAAAACTCGCTTTCTAATTCTTTAATTCGCACTTTACTGATCTTTAAATCCCTCTAAGTTCAGATAAAACGTGTTTTCTTTGCTAAACATATAACTCACTCCTATATAACTTTAAATCCCTCTAAGTTCAGATAAAACAACATCCAATTCCTGATTACCATTTTTAAATTGAAAGACTTTAAATCCCTCTAAGTTCAGATAAAACACGGCATCTACAACTGATCCATAAGTATATTTTTCCTTTAAATCCCTCTAAGTTCAGATAAAACTTTATTGTTCGTAGCGATCATTGCTGCAGCGTTTTAACTTTAAATCCCTCTAAGTTCAGATAAAACTTATATTCCGCCTCAATTCTTGATGCACCCTTAATAGTCTTTAAATCCCTCTAAGTTCAGATAAAACAGTAAGCTTTACGTATCATCGGGTCATTAAAAAAGCCCTTTAAATCCCTCTAAGTTCAGATAAAACAAGAGTTGATGATGAATGAACGAGCTCGACATTAAGCCTTTAAATCCCTCTAAGTTCAGATAAAACTGCTTTGCCATTTGATAAAATTATCACACAACTCTCCTTTAAATCCCTCTAAGTTCAGATAAAACGCAACAACGAATATCGGGGATAATCGAGGTTTTTACATCTTTAAATCCCTCTAAGTTCAGATAAAACTCGTATGGGTCGTTATTACAATACAACCCTTCTCAACTTTAAATCCCTCTAAGTTCAGATAAAACTGTTCCAGTTAGAACCGCCTTTTTGGCGGCGAGACCTTTAAATCCCTCTAAGTTCAGATAAAACCTTAGTCGGTTTTTATAAAATATTTTAATATCATCATACTTTAAATCCCTCTAAGTTCAGATAAAACCCTGCCTAATAACCTTATAAAATCAACATTTAGAGGGAAGCATTTGCAGTGAAAGTCCAATCGTGCAAATCGCTTTTTTCGTTAAATCCCTCTAAACGTTGATATTGCAGCATTTTGACTTAATATTCAAAAATTCGCCAAAATGCAATTTAGAAAAATATATCTAAATCTGCCTTTTCTGCTCCTACATGAAACTTCTTTAAATGTTTTGGGTTTTCTACAACATAGTAATAAATACTATCTGTTTCATGATCAATGATTTTCTCCAAATCACGTTGACACTTTAAAAGTTGTGTTTTTGTAATTTCTCCTTCAAAAACTGAGTTTTGTGTCCAATTTAAATATTCTTTCAATTTTTTACAGACTTTATTTACTCGTTTTTCACTCACATCATAAGTTATAATTACAAACATTCCATCACCACCATGCTCTTAGCGGCTTATATGGTGTATCCCCTATAACATGCTTAATGAGTTTATAACACTCTAATCGAATAAAATAGCGATATGAAACATTTCGATTTAACTGTCGATGCTTTATTGTATCTGTTAATTTTTTATCAAAAGCTGCAATAAAAATTTTTCTTCCTTCCTCATTTAAATATACCATGCCTTCATGATCCTCAAAATGTTTAGGTTGAATTTTTTTAGTATTCACTAAAGTTACAATTAGAGGGTCTACAAAAAGCGGTTTAAATATTTCTGCAAGATCTAAACATAACGAGAAACGCTTTTGTGATGGCTCGTGTAAAAAGCTAATGGTTGGATTTAATTGAGTCTTGTAGATTTCACTCAAAATAGTTGTATACATCATAGTATTTCCAAATGAAATTAATGCATTAAATGGATCACGAGGTGGCCGTTTTGTACGCTCTGTAAAATAAAATTCAGGTAATATCAATTCATTCAAAGACTGATAATAATTTTGGCGAATCAACCCTTCAATCCCCATAAGTTGCTGTACATCTTTAGCAGAAGCAATTTTTTTCTGCAATTCTTGAATCTCTTTCACAAACACAGAATTCATATTATTTTTCTTGCGATTAAATCGAATCATATGAAATACAGCAGATTGCACAAATGCTTGAGCTAAAGCTAAACGCTTTTCTTTATTTAAATAATGCTCGCTTTGTCGCACCGTCACAATTCCTGAAACCTTCTGCTCCCTAGGAACGAAACTCCCCGTGTAAAACCCATAATAGTTATAAAAATGAACGAAAATCCCTTTTTGACCCATAAAATTCAAAAAAGCTGAATTTAAATGAACTTCCCCAAATAAATGTAAATTTTCAATTTGCTCTACAGGAAGCGGTCTTTTTTTATTGTCCGTTTCTGATACTAAATAAATCGTATTATCTTTCCTTTTTACAGTGCCATTTGAAAACATATAAATATCACGTTGCATCAGCCTCCCCCTCCAATGCAAAGCAAAAATCAAAATAAGCGCAATTTTTACAATAGGGTAATTTCTTGAATTTCGGTGCAGATTCTGATTCGATCACGCGATAAATGCAAGCAATCTTTTTCTTCAACTCTTTTTCTTTTTCTTCAGTCAATTCAACCTCAACAACTTTCTTTTCCTTTGTATACGCAATTTTCCCTTTCTTTTCAATGCCTCGTTGTTTCAATAAATACAAATAATATAAAAGTTGCCACTCATCTGCTTTTTGCATTTTACTGGACAGCTTTGTTTCTTGAATGTACTCATCGTCAATGACATCCACTACAGCATCTCCAATAACAAGCTCTTTGTCTTTCCTAGGATAAGATTTCTCATGAAGAAGAGTTCCTTCAATTACTCGATCATGTTCCGTTTCAAAACCTATCTGTTTGCTATATAACCATAGTTTTCTCGGGCAAACCACATAATACTGCATGTGTAATCCACCAATACTTTGCAAAAATACCCTTCCCTTCTAGAAAAGAACATCAAAATTTTCATCTAATCGTAACTCCAGCCCTCGATTTGAATCATATGAAACGTCTATTGAATACTGAATATAATTAAAATCCGGATGTTCGAAAGGGGAAACTTTAAATCCTGCTTCTTTTGCTTTAAAAAATAAGCTTTTAGCACTTACCGAAATAATGTATTGCTCAATCTCCATTCGAATTTGTTTCTTCTGCTTATTCCGTTCGATTCGATCTAAAGAATCGGGAATTGCATCATATTGCTCAATTAACGCCATTACCGCTTCATAATTTTCTCTTCCAGCCACAAAACTTACACTTTGAATATCACGTAATATTTGTTGAGCTTCTTCCTTACTTAAATCAAATGCTCGCATATCTTGCAATTCTTGATTGGCCTTTTCAAATTTTGCTAAATACTTTGTCCCTGCAAGTTGTTCTCTACTAAATACTTGCTTTACAATATCAATTTTCTCATGCTCCCCGATTAATTGGCCATCAAAAGCAGACAACGCTTCCAACCCTTTTTGGACGATCGCCTTTTCATAAATCGTCTCAAGGCCAGACACCTCTTCTAGATTCGATAATATAAAAATATTCGGTTCATCTGGTGTACCACCATTAAATCGGAGACCTTTTCGATTACAGCGGCCAAACCGTTGAAATAATGCATCTGGTGTAGCCGCCTCGGTAAATAAATAATCAAAATCTACATCCAAAGAAGCCTCTACTATTTGTGTCGTCACCCAAATTCCTGGCCGATTATTCGTTAACTGTCCAAACTCTTTTATTTTCTCTTCTTTTGGCAAACGATCTTTCCTTGTAAATTGTGAATGTAATAAATTGATTGCTTCTTCCCCAACAAGTTGCTTTAACTGATCATACATTGCAAGTGCTTCCTTCACCGTATTCACAACAACTAATACTTTGGAAGTTTCACCAAATTGAACGATTTTCGTTAAAGCTTCTATTTTATCATCCAGCAGTTGTATCCGATGTCTTCTCGGCATAACAGGATTAGCATCTCGGTCGTCTGGAATCAGTACAGTTTTAACTAATGATTTATGATCCAACAAGCCTTTCTTTTGCAATTCATCAAGAAATATTTGTGGTAATGTAGCAGTCATAATCATCCACTGACCACCTAATTGATGAATCAGTTCCAAACCTCGTAGCAGTATCGCAACAATATGTGGGTCATATGCTTGAATTTCATCGATTACCACTTTCGAATAAGCAAGGGTAGCAAGTTCTGTTTCGAACCCCCGGTAAAGAAGTGGAAATTTGAATAATTGGTCAATTGTGGAAAGGGTCAATTTTTTCGCAAGTAAACGTGTATGCTCCGTTTGAATAATCGATTGCTCAAAGGAAGTCGTTTCATCTGATTTTGACATTAGATGGTCTAAAGCCGTTGAATGAAGTAAACCCGTACTACTAAAACCAATACCCTTTTCGCTTTGAATTCGGTCATACATTGCATTTAAACTCACTCGCATAGGCAGTGTAAAAAAACCTTTCTTTTGGCCAATCCATAATAAAGCCGCTTCCGTTTTCCCACTACCTGTCTGAGCGATAAGGACAATATTTTTATCTTGATTTTCATAAGTTAAGGTCTGTAAAGGACGTAATGAATATTTCTTTTCAAGAAATGTTTTCGTCTGCTCCCCTACATTTTGATCCACCGCTTCTTCCACATAAATTGCAACATTCTCATCTTTTCTCTTCGCAGATGCTGCATGGTCTGCACGTTGGAGGAAGCCTTTAATTAAGATGTATTTATACCAATCCTTTTCTGAAAAATTCTTCACTGTATTCTCTCTATTAATTAATACATCTAGCGAAAAATCATCAATTTCTTCATTTATAGCAACATCCAAATCTTTACGAATATTCATAATATTCGGTTTTAAATATTTCGAATAAAAATATTCAATATTTGAAGCACTTGGTTTCTCATTACGTTCATGATGAAAACCTACTGCTAATACTAAAATCATTGCTTCAGCTTCTGAATATTCTTCTTCTATCTTTTCAAAAGGTATTAATACAGCAGATAAATAATTATGAGGGTAATTTTTATCAGCTATTTTATTTCTCTGTTTAAAAATTGCTGCTTTAATCACACTTTGAAAACATTCACTGTATTTACCTAAATCATGATATAAAGCTGCTAATTTAACCAGTTCAAATTCCCTAGATGTAAAAAGAGAAAGCTCATTGCCATAAGCCTGAGCAAGAGCTTTCACTGCCTCCACAACATCTAAAGTATGTTCAGCAATCGTTAAAACATCTGGTTTAGATTTTGCATAATACATCATAATATAATTTATCCTTCCATTAAAAAAATTGTATATGTTCCATCAGTTAGCACACTTTTATTTTTTATTTTTTTATCTTTACTTACATAAAGTGCAACAACATAATCCCAATTTCGTATTCCATTATTTATTTCGTATTTGCGTGGTAAACGAAAATACACAGAATTAGAAAGGTTGAAAAATACTTTTTCCTCTGTTTTAGGTACATATTGATTATACTTTACAGATTTCATTTTTTGATAGTCAGCCTCTACAAAACGCACTTCATCAATTCTTACAATATCTTCCCAGCGGCCCATGCTTATTGTTGTGGACAATTGATGAAACTTGTTGTAAAGCTCATTTAATATAGTTTCTTCTGCATCAACATGGATAACATGTTCCACGTTAAATAGTAAGTGCTGATACATTGGCATGGTTGTATACAATTTACTGTCAGGTAAAGGAGCTTCTGGTAACCCATCTGTTGTTACAATCGGAGGCACTTCGGCTTTCTTATACATAAACTTTCTTTGATAATCTATCATAAAGCTTTCGGACTGTCCTTGAATTGATATATTCATCGGAATATACTCTGTCGCACCAAGTACCGCATGTAACATTCCCTTTACGGTTGAAAATGGTGCGAGAGGATATGTTTCACCGACTTTATAGGCGAATGGTTTCAGAAAACAAGCAGTTTCTTGAAATAATTTAAGCCTTAATAACTTCATAGGCAACCCCATAATAATCTGCTACTTCACGTGTTACAGCTTGGAAAAATTCCTCTACCGTTCCTACTTGTCCAAAAGCTTCTTTGATTTCTGATTCATTACTAAATATTCCATTTGTTAAGCCTACCTTTGTAAATTGTTTTATTGCATCACCAGCAAAAGTGAATTCGCTTGTTTGAACAAGAGGCTCAATTTTTAACGAATTTCCTTCCAATTGAATACGTCCTTGGAAAAATGGATTTGCCACAGGGTACACCCCTCCGATCACAAATAGTGGTGTTAAATTTTCCTGACGGCCACGAATATTACGGGACAATAATTTCAACACTTCCAATAATTGATGAACACGATTAAAACGTTCTTCATTCGGCAACTCCACCTGGTTATTTTCATCGATGCCTACCTTGCTTATATCCACTGTTACTGTATAAGTGTAGTAACTAATATGATTTTCAATATTTGCTAGGTTTGCATTTTCTCCTAAGCGCTCAGCCAACCCCATGTTCGTTAAAAACTCCATGTCCCCATTGTAAGGCTCTAAGGAAATCGCATGACTTAAACGAACGGTTGCAGGACGTTTAAGGGAATTTTTACCCGTTTTTAAATAACCGAATAAATCCATTTCGACCGAATCTTCAATTGTTAATTCATCTTTAAATTGCAAGGTTCCCTTTTGTTTTGAAACGGTGTTTAGATTCCAGCCAAATAATTCATTTCCTAAGCGAACGACATCATAACGTAATGATTGGCGGGAGGCGAAAGTATAAGTGTTGCCATCCGCACGATTAAATTTCTTTAATTCAGAAATATTTGAAAATCCCTCACCGAAGTTTAAAGAACCAGCTTCAATAACAGCAGTAAATGTTAATGTTTTACTCATACTTCAACTTCCTCCACTTCTTTTGTTCCTTTTGATTCAAATTGTGACATTAGACCAGCAATAAACGCTAATGACATTGTGGCAAACTCATGATCTGATACCACTTTTCGATCCAATAAACTTGTAAACTCTTTATTTATTGGAAGATTTGCTAACAAATGTAGACGTAATACTGTTTCAAAGAAAACTTCACGGTTTCCACCTTTTGCAGCATTTAATAAACGATAAGCGATTGTTGCAATTTTTTTCTCATTTGGAGATGTATATTCTTTACTTTCTTGCATGTTCTGCTTTTTTAACAATTCTTTTTGTAATGCTTGACCTCGCCCATACATGCGGTCTGTTAACGTTTTTTGTTCCACTGTTTGTCCCTCCTTTAAAATCAATTCACGTAAATTGAGTGCCATTTTAATACTGTAATAATTTTTCGAATTATCAGTAATTAATCGTCGCATTTCTTCAAAAATTAGCGTCTTTGTATCGTTATTTCGCAACGCTTCGTGAATAAGCTGCTCGCGAAATGCATATGAAAAAATCTTATTTATATCAAAATGAGTCGAACCCGAAAGCAATGTTTTAATAAACTTTTCATTTACCACTCGATATTCGAGTAAAGTTTTTTTCGATTTATTGAATGTTACCCATTCAATTAATAACGTAACAGTTTCCCGCTCTTTCTCTTTTTTAATCATTTTTTCATGACTAGATATCAATGCAGTACTAAATAAATTATCACGGCGAAACGCCCGCGCAAAAGCATCATTACGCTTCCTTGTTTCTTCACAATCCCCTTCAACATGTAAGAAACTAAAAACAAAATGCTCTTCTCGTCCAATCGTTTTCCGATAGCTTGTACACCCTAGGGGAGATATGAACAATAGTAACCTCGCTAATGTACTGATGAGAGGTGCACTTGTCATTTGACCATTATAAAAATCATTAAAACTTGTTGATGCAAGTGGCATAAACATCATTTCCTGATATACCAGTGTTCCCCATTGTCCTTCAATTCCACTGCACGGAGGAAGTTTCTCAAAATAATTAAAATCAATAGATTTTGCTTTTTTATTTTTTTTCTTCCATTGTTCGGCAATACCTATATCGCTTTCTTGAATAAGTTTCCATGCCGTATCCGCATCATTATTTTCAATACACTGTTGCAGTTTCAATTCCAAAACAAGTGGATCAATAAAATCTTTTCGAAATACTGCAATTTGCTCTTTAAACGACAATGTATTTTTCGCAACATTTAAAAACGATACCTGGCCTCCCGAACTTGATAAAATTGTTCCTTTTACCACATTGATAGTCAGTTTTTGATCAATTTCCGGCTCATTTAAAATTTCGATCGCTCGATGAATCACCTTTTCTAAGGTAGGCAAATCGATCTGTTTCAAAGCATTCTTTCCTTCAATTATTAGTTTAGTCGCTTCATCTTGATAGTCAGGGAAATACTTTGCTACTCGATCTAATCCTTCTTTCAATGTATTATTGATAATATCTCCATGAATCTTATAAGAGTCCGTATTCTTTACTTTACCATTTTCAATGGAAAGCTTTATTTTTTGAAAGGATTGATCTAATTGCTCTTTACGTCTTGCCCCCATACTATACGTACGAACTAAATAATCAAAAAAGCGTTCTGGTAAAGATTCAAACCATTCAATCGGTACATCTAAAACATTTCCGTCACATTTGATTTGATGCTCTTCATCCATTCGTAAAAGGGCAGTTGCTCCCATTGAAAACAGCCAGTCATTAATTAATATTTTAACCATGCTGAATCACCTCAAGCGTTCCATACCCTTGTGCCCTTCTCAATCCCAAGCCATCTTGATAAATGAGGTTTAAATCTTCAGGATTTCCTTGCAGCATAATAATCCCTTTTTGTGCAGTAAAAAATAAGATTTGTCCGTTAGCGTGTCGATTTGTTTCTTTGATTACTTGTTTCTTTAAACGATGTCCACAGATTATTAATGGTTCATACAATTCTCGACCATATAAAACTTGAAATTGTTTATTAGTGATAATATTCAATTCTTGCTCGAAAGTGGGATTCGAAATTAGTAGGGGTTTTTTCGTCTTGTCTTCAATTAATAAAGCATTTAAAATATTGTAAGTAACAACATTTGAGGTAATCGGTTTTTCGTGAGCAATCTGTTTACTTATTATTTTTAGTGGATACTCTGGATGATCATATTTTTGGGTTATGCTTAATCCATTGAAAAATGCTACCCCTACTCTTACATCAGAGGTTGAAAAAATCAAAGTTGCATTTTTCATAACGAATTCTGAAGTTTCTTCGTGAAGTTTGAAATTGTTCATATAAAATGAAAATGTAAAAGGCTTAGGCTTTTTTTTACCATCATACAAATGATTGTACACTTCCTCATCGCCCTTTTTTATCATCTCTTTAATAAATGATAATAAATACATTCGGTAAGCTTGAGGAACCTTTTGTACATCTAAAAAAATTTTAAAGCGCAAACTTGTACCTCCTTTACTATTAAACGATATTTGTAATCTGTTATTTATTAGTAAATATAGTAAGAATCAATTGAAATGTCAACACAAACTAAATTATCCATTTAATGTAATATGTATGTGATTTGGTATATTTTTGTAAAAAATTATATTTTTATTTGAATTTTGTTGGATTTAAAATTACTTTTAAATGATATTAATCATTTTTTTATCTGAATCTTAGTAGATAAGATATATTTATTTGATTTCTTAAAATGGAAGGCACCTCACACTCTATAGGGTCGCCTTCCATTTTTAAAAATGAAGGCGATTATAAAAAATGCGGCTCTCTATTTTTTGGTGTTGGTGAATCAGAACTACACCAATTTTTTGTTTATGGAAACCGGAACATAATTTTTATGGGAATCTAACAAAAGATTGATGTGCGGCATAGGTAGGACAATTTTTGCGATAGCTTAGGCGTAAGTGGGTTAGTGAATACTTCGAACCCCTACATTCCTTGATATTACTAGATTTTGAGCATGTTTTATGATAATTTTTCTATATCCAATCGTTTGAGTAAATGTAAGAAAGAAAGCGGGGATTCGATGAAAAAACGTAGATTAGGTACAAGTGCTTTTGAAATTTCCGAAATCAGTTTAGGGTGCATGTCCCTTCCAACAAACTTAGAAGAAGCAAAACCAGTAATTGAAACGGCTATCGAATGTGGCATTAATTATTTTGATACAGCTGATTTATATAATAAAGGTATTAATGAAGAAATTGTCGGTGAACTGTTAAAGCCCTATCGAGACCAAGTATTCATTGCTACAAAGGTCGGAAATCGCTGGAATGTTAACGGTGATGGCTGGTATTGGGATGCATCAAAAAAACATATTGAAGAAGGAGTAAAAGAAAGTATACGCCGATTAAAAACCGATTATATTGATTTATATCAACTTCATGGCGGCACTATCGACGATCCATGGGATGACATCATCGACACTTTTGAGAAATTAAAAAAGGAAGGACTCATTCGGGAGTACGGCATATCTTCCATTCGTCCAAATGTTTTTCAATCCTTTTTTGAACGCAGCCAAGCCGTATCCAATATGATGCAATTTAGCATTTTGGATAGACGACCAGAGGAATGGCTACCTTTCTTTGAAGAAAAAGGCGTTTCGATTGTTACACGAGGTTCCATTGCAAAGGGATTACTGACAGATGAGTGGAAAAAACGAGTGGAAAATGTTGATTCCTATTTGAATTACTCGAAAGAAGAGCTTGTCTCTATTTTAGAAAAAATTGAATCGCAATACGGATCGGTTCACCCTGCTGCGATTGCTTATAATTTGAGTCAACCTGCTGTAGCATCCATTGTTGTTGGAGCTAGAACAAAGGAACAACTGCTGAAAAATATGAAAGCTTATGAAGAAGCTCAAAACATCACCGACATTTCTTTTATTCAAAGTATTACAAAACAAGAAATATATACTGATCACCGATGAAGAAATATTTGTTTTTCGTAATCACCGCACTAATCATTTTATATTATCTTTCTAGCATGCCTTATGAACAGCAGACTATTGTTCCTGAATTAAGAGTGCTTCTAAGCAACCAACCTTTTTATGACTTGTTAAGTAAAATTGAAGTAACATATTGGGGAAGAACTATTTCTGTCGAAACCCGTGGATATTATTATTTTGTTGAATTTTTGATTCGTAAAGCATTGCATTTTATTGGCTATGGAATCGTTGCCGTGCTCTTATATTTGCTATTTCGTCGATTGAAATGGACATTTGCAGCGGTTATTTCTTGTTTAGTTACATTCTTCATTGCCATGTTAGATGAATATCACCAAACTTTCGTAGATGGACGTACTGGTGTGTTTGATGATGTTTTAATTGATACGGCTGGTGCCATTACTTTTATTTTTTGTCTCAAGGTATATTTTTTTATAAAATATTTGTTGAATCGAAAATCTTATTAAATTGCCAAAAAAACAACCTAGCTTCTATATGCTAGGTTGTTTTTCTTTTTATCTATTATCATCTAATAATATATCATGCTCTCTTACTGCTTCTTCCACTTCGCCGAAAGCCCAATGAGTTTTTGGAACATCTAAAAACGTTGGAGTTTCTACATTAGTTAATGGCCCTCGTTTGAAAAGCATGTTTATTACTTTTACCGCTTGAGCTCTTGTTAGTTCCGGGATGATAATACGAGCAGTGTCAAAACCTTGTTAAAAATTCTGCTCTCGTTGGTATTTTCTACTCAAAATTACGTTTGCGAATTCTATTTCGATATAAGATATTGAAAGAAAAATAGTTTATTGATAGAATTTTGAAGTTGTCATCAAAAAAAATGATGATTTTGTTTAAAAAAAGTGATAACTAAGATTAGGAAAGTGCAAATTGTCATTCCTTTCCTAGTTAACGAGTCTTGGGGGCAACAAGATGAAACAGAAAGAATTAAAAAGAGAATTAAAAAACAGGCATGTACAACTAATTGCAATCGGGGGAACAATCGGTACTGGACTGTTTTTAGGATCTGGTGCTGCAATTTCTAAAGCAGGTCCATCCATTTTATTAGTTTATCTTATTGTTGGGACTGCCCTATTTTTTGTGATGCGTTCCCTAGGAGAGATGCTGTTATCCAATGCTGGGTATCAATCCTTTACCGATTTCTCTACAGATTACATAGGTTCTTGGGCAGGGTATGTAACAGGATGGACATATTGGTTCTGCTGGATTATGACAGCGATGGCTGATGTAATTGCCGTTGGTGTGTATGTTCGTTATTGGTTCGATATCCCTCAATGGATTCCAACATTGATTGCGATTATTTTATTGCTCTTATTGAATCTATTAACTGTAAAACTATTTGGAGAGTTGGAATTTTGGTTTGCAATTATTAAAGTAATTACGATTATTGCTTTAATTGTAATCGGTATTTTCTTAATCATTATTGGATTTGAAACGGATACTGGTCATGTGTCAGTAAGCAATATTTGGAGTCATGGTGGAATTTTTCCAAATGGTATGATTGGATTCCTTTTTGCATTCCAGATGGTCGTATTCTCTTTTGTAGGAGTTGAACTTGTGGGGGTAGCAGCAGCGGAGACTTCGAATCCCGAAAAAAATATACCCTCTGCTATCAATAAAATTCCCATTCGTATATTGCTGTTTTATGTAGGAGCAATTTTTGTCATTTTATGCATTAATCCTTGGACTGAATTAAGTGCTACCAATAGCCCGTTTGTACAAGTCTTTACTTTGGCAGGAATTCCACTGGCTAGCGGCATTATCAATTTCGTTGTGTTAACATCAGCCGCTTCTGCCGGAAATAGCGGTTTATTTTCAACAAGCCGGATGATGTACAATTTAAGTAAGAACCATCTAGGGCCAAAATTCCTATCAACATTAAATAAAAACTTTGTCCCTGGAAATGCACTTTTCATTTCTTCCATCGTTGTTTCAATAGGGGCTCTATTAAGTTATGTTATTCCAGATACAGCTTTTAGTATTGTCACCACAATTAGTGCTATCTGTTTTATTTGGGTTTGGAGCATTATTTTAATTACTCATATAATTTATTTAAGAAAAAGACCGGATTTACATAAAACATCCATTTTTAAAGCTCCTCTTGCACCATTTGTAAATTATATTGTGTTGATATTTTTTGTGGCTGTATTAGTCGTGATGTTGATTTCCGAAGAAACAAGAATAGCGGTTTTACTTACTCCGATTTGGTTTATTATTTTGTTTATTACTTACGCCCTTCGCAAGAAAAAATAAGCGCAGGGCGTTTTTTCTGGAAATTCCCTTTTATGTATGTGATACGTAGATTGAGGTATGATGATTGAAGAACTCATTACCGAGACAGAGATACGAATCAATCTTTAAGCACACTAAATGAAAAAAGTGTCGCATTATTTTGCGACACCTTTTTATTAGTACTTAGAGCCTTTATCTCCATACTTTTCAAGCAATTCTGCAAAGCTCATATTTTTCTCCCGCTGTTTTCTTTCAAATTCGAGCTGTGCTTGTCGTTCTTCCTCTTTTCTTTTTTCCTCAGCGGCTAATTCTTTCTTTCTTTGCTTCTTTTAATTTTGCGATTAACTCGCTATCTAGTTGATCTTGAAGAGTAATCCCTTCATTTGTTGCTTGATGATTAGTGTTCTTATTCTTTTTAGCCATATTCTCACCTGCTTACTTTTTTGCGGTGGAAACAACAGCTTATCGTTGAATAATTGTTGCGACTCCTTGTCCACCACCAATGCAAAGTGTGGCAAGCCCGTACTTCACATCTCGTTTTTGCATTTCATGAAGAAGCGTCACTAAAATACGTGTTCCACTTGCACCGATTGGATGTCCAAGGGCAATTGCTCCACCATTTACATTTAGTTTATCAGAATCAAAGTGAAGTTCGCGATCAACAGCAATAGACTGAGCCGCGAAAGCTTCATTTGCTTCAATTAAATCGATTTGATCGAGCGTTAAGTCAGCTTTCTTTAAAGCTTTTCGAACAGCTTCAGCTGGACCAATACCCATAATCGCAGGATCTACCCCAACTGCAGCGTTTGCCACAATCGAAGCGAGCGGTTTAATTCCTAACTCTTCCGCTTTTTTCTTAGACATGACCACAACTGCTGCAGCACCATCGTTAATTCCGGAAGCGTTTCCAGCAGTGACTGTTCCATCTTTTTTGAAAGCTGGACGTAATGCGGATAATTTTTCTACCGTTGTGCCAGGGCGTACAAATTCATCTGCATCGAAAATAATTGGATCCCCTTTGCGTTGAGGAATTTCTACTGGCACAATTTCATCTTTGAATTTCCCTTCCTCAATCGCTTTTGCTGCACGAGCTTGGGAACGTGCCGCGAACTCATCTTGTTCTTGTCGCGTAATATGATATTGAGAAGCTAAATTTTCTGCTGTTACCCCCATATGATAATCGTTAAATGCACACCATAATCCATCATGAATCATGCTATCAATTAGGTTTTGATTGCCCATTTTAAAGCCTGAGCGAGCATTTTTTAATAGATAAGGTGCTTGGCTCATATTTTCAAACCCGCCAGCCACAACGATGTCTGCTTCACCTACTGCAACGGCTTGTGAAGCAAGGTGTACCGTCTTTAAACCGGAACCACAAACTTTATTAATTGTCATAGCCGGAACTGTTTTTGGAAGTCCCGCTTCTATTGCTGCTTGGCGAGCTGGATTTTGTCCTAGTCCTGCTTGCAGAACATTTCCCATTATGACTTCATCCACTTGATCCGGTTGAATTCCTGCACGACGTAACGCTTCTTTAATGACAATCGCGCCTAATGTTGTGGCAGGTACATCTTTTAACGAACCTTGGAAAGAACCTATTGCTGTTCTAACCGCACTTACAATAACTACATCATTTAACATGAACATCTCCCCCAATTTCAGTTTACATTGTATACACGATTTTGTGTGAATCCTAGAAACTAAAAAGTATTATTAGTAGAAAGCAATTCAAAACCGTGCAATATTATTCTACCAAATGATATGTTATATTTTGTTTCATAATCAACATTTTTTTGTTAATTTGCGTTCATTTTCGACTTTTCAAAATTTATTGTCTTTATACATATTATCAAAAATGCGAAGGAGGTGTCCTAGATGAAAAAGAAAAAACGTAAAATTCTTTGGTTTTCAACTTTCATTACAATGACAGCTAGTGTACTGACTACAATTTTTGGTTTTGCATTAACAAATCGTCTCATGTACATCCAAAAGAAAGATGACGATTTTATATTAGATCGAGAATTGAAAGCGAATCGATTCGATGAAAACTGGTATAATCACGTGAAAAAAGATGAATTTACAATCGATTCCCCTAACGGCTATCCAATTAAAGGTATACTTTTACAACCTTGCCCTACGAAAAATACGGTGATTATTTGTCACGGTGTCACGGAAAATAAAATAAATTCAATTAAATATGCGCGAATGTTTGAAAGGTTAGGATTTAATTCTTTTGTTTACGATCATCGAAGACATGGAGAGTCCGGTGGAAAGACAACAAGCTATGGCTATTATGAAAAGTTCGACTTAGATGCTGTTGTCAATACGGTTCGTTCAGTTATTGGAGAAGATGCAAAATTAGGGATTCATGGTGAGTCGATGGGTGCTGCAACCATGATTTTATATGCAGGTACGGTGGGAAATCATGTAGATTTTTATATTTCGGACTGCGCTTTTTCTGATTTTGAAGAATTATTGCGTCACATCGTCAAAAATTCAACCCGCATCAATCCTGATATTCCTATTCATTTAGCAGATTTCTTTATTCGTTTCCGAGATGGCTATCGCTTTAAACATCTCACACCGAAAGAAGCAGTAAAAAATATTAAGAAACCTATGCTATTTATTCATAGCATTCCAGATACATTCATTCCTTGTAAAATGACAGAAGAAATGTATGAATTGAAGAAAGGCCCAAAAGCATTAAAACTATTTGAGATGGGAGCTCATGCCCAATCATTTAATGAAAACCCAAGAGAATACGAAGAAACGGTTCGCGAGTTCTTAGAGAAATATATATTGAGATTTTAGAGAGCTTTGAATAGCATTAAATTCTTTTTCTATATTTCTTTTGTTTATCATTTGGACAAATAAAACCAAGCCCTCAATTGATAAAGCATTTAGTGAGGGCTTGTTTAAAAATCCAGCGCCATTATAAATGGGGTTAGTGCATTAATTACCTTTTTTATGAATATTTCTCATCATATGTAGAAAATCCATCAGCTAATGCACTTGTCTCATCAACTCTGCAAAATCTCACACGTGGAATTACAGTCATATTTGCATATATTTCCTCAATAGCAAATACACTATGACCAATGCATAAACCTCATCAATCCACAATAAAAAAGGTTATCCCTTTCCAGAAAAATTCCGATACAGGACAACCTTGTATGATTATTTTTGTTTTTCTTGAATTTTATTTAATTGAGCCATCATTTGACGAACTTGTTTTTCAGATGGTTTACGGCCCATTTGTGCCATCATTACACGAATCATTTGTTCATTAATTGGTGGGTTTTCTTTTAAATATTTCATCATTGATTGACGAGCTAGGAAGAATCCTAACGCAACGCCAGCTACTAACGCAACAATAATTAATAATATCGCTAGCCAAGTTTCCAAAATACTTACCTCCCTCTCAACTTTTCCCGAGAAAAACTTTACTCTCCACGATGGATTATACACTATTCATAACAGCGATTCTAGTTTTTCCCGAATTTTTCTAAACCCATACACTTTACATACCTTATGTATTTTAACCAAATTCCTCTATAATATAAAGATATTTTTCCAAAATAAAATATTTTTAATTTTCATACTTTATTAAAATGATACCTTTTCCAACTCAAAAAAATCCGAACTTATTTGAAACTCTCTGTACTAGAGTTTCAAATATTGTTCGGATGCTGTGATCATTCAAAATTCGTTATTTCGAATTTTCAGTAATCCATTGTTCAATAAATGGATAGTTTTCAGCTACGGCGCGTTTACCAGTAATAACCGAAACGTGTCCTGCATTAACAACATGCAATGTTTTATTTTTGCTGGAGACTTTATCATTCAACGGTTCAATTTGTTGCGGTAACACAATATTATCGCGAGTGGCAACAATATTTAATAAGTTCGCTGTAATGTTTGACAATAATACTCTTTCACCACGAACTTCTAATTCATCGTTAATCAATTTGTTTTCTTGGTAAAATTCGCGTATCCATTGGCGATATGCCTCACCCGGAAATGGCACACCATCATTTAGCCATTTTTGCATTAGCTTCCAGTTTAAAATTTTCTCTTCATTTTCAATATTAGAAGCAACATTGACGTAAACACCTACAGTATTTGAAAGTGGATTTAATAATTTATTACCAAAATCAATGAATTCAAACGGTACATTTCCGAAAGTTTCTACAATATTATCTAATTTGAAGTAGCGTTTATCTAACCAATTTGTATAAAGTCCGGCATCTTCGAAATCAATTGGACTTGTTAACAAGACTACATTGCGAATCGGCAATTTCTTTTGATAAAGAGCAGTAAAAATCGCCGTCATCGTTCCGCCCATGCAATACCCAAACATCGTGATTTCTTTTGCGCCAGATTGTTTTAGCACTTTTTTTACAGCCCGTGGTATATAATCAACAATATAATCTTCTAATTTCATATGGCGGTCCTCGAAACCAGCCGTACCCCAATCTAGTAAATATACATCATGGCCGCGGTCTGTTAAATACTCTATAAAACTATTCCCAGGGTACAAATCTAATATATAAGGTTTATTAATGAGTGCATAAATCATTAAAATTGGCACTTTATTCGTTTTTACTTTATTTGGCTGATAACGATATAATTTCGCTTTATTTTTTGTCCAGATAATTTCTTTTGGCGTTTGACCCACTTGAGGTTCTGGATCGGTAAATAATACTTTATTGAAACGTTGCAATTTTTCGAAATCTTTGTTTTTAGGCAAACTTTCAAACCATTCTTTTAATGGTGTTGTATCAACAGTAACCACAAAATCCCTCCCAACAATTGTTCCAATTAAACGATTTACATATATAGACCACCGTTTACAGCAATCGCTTGACCTGTTACATAGTCTGCTTGAACAAGATATAACACCGCTTGAGCAACTTCGCTCGGCAGTCCTAATCGTTTCATTGGAACTTTTTCTACAATATTATTCAGTACTTTTTCCGGCATAGCAGCCACCATTTCCGTTCCGATGTATCCAGGGCACACTGCATTCACGGTAATACCTTTGGAAGCAGTTTCTAATGCTAAAGATTTCGTAAAACCTAAAATCCCTGCTTTTGTCGCTGAATAGTTAGTTTGTCCAAACGCACCAGCTTGGCCTACGATGGAGCTAATCGTTACAATGCGGCCATAATTTTGCTCTAACATATGTTGGATGACTGATTTCGTTGCATTGAACACACCATTTAAGTTTACATTGATTACGGCATCCCAGTCTTCTTTTGACATATTTTTAAATGTTCGATCTTTTGTAATTCCTGCATTGTTTATTAAAATATCAATTTTTCCAAACTTCTCTATTACTTCTGCTGCTAGTTTTTCAGTATCATCAAAAACGGATACATCCGCTTGAAGGGCATGGAATTTGCCGCCTTCTTCTTCAATTACTTTCGCAACATCTTCAATTTGTTTTGGGCTGTTATTATATGTGCCAATAACCGTTGCACCATTTCTGGCTAACACCTTAGCAATCTCTGCACCAATTCCACGGGATGCACCAGTTACAATTGCCACTTTTCCTTCCAATGGTTTTAATGAATTCACTTGTTCTACTTCAAATACTGTAGTTGTCATAAAACAGTCTCCCTTTCTGAATATATTTTTATATAAAGATTATTTTGAAACCGTTTTGTTTGCTGTTGCCGCTACAGTAGCATTTGAGTCTGCTATTGATTCAATCGACTTATTTAATAATTCAATGACCTTATCGAGTTTCTTTTCTAATGAAGAAACGGATTTTTTCAGAGCATCCATTTCTTTTACTAAGCGCTCTTCTTTCTCATCTATTTCATCTTCCAATTGATCAATTTTTGAATCAACATCAATAATGAGGGAAGCCACATTGGCAATTTCATCACGTGATGGTATATTTGTTTGTTTTAAATAGCTTTCCGTCATTTTATTGACAAGTTCTTGAAATTGAACATATTGACTTTGAATTTGTCCTAAACTTTCAGCAAAAGATTTTTTCTCTAATGTTTCTTGAATGGCATCATGCCATGCACTTTCTGTTTTGTTATAGATTTCTTTCCATAAAGAAAAAACATCAAAGGTTGATTGGGTCAACGAAGATCATCTCCTCTACAAATCTTTTTATTTTTTTCATAACATATTTCAATATATTATTTATGCAGAAATTTCATTCTTATGAAGAATTTACAAATTTATGAATTTTTTGCAAAAAAATATATAATTTCAAACAAAAACAGTTGACAACAAATACATCTATGTGTAAATTACATATATAAGTAAATATCAGAGGGCGGTGTAAAAATATTGGTATCGAAAGATGAAAAAAAGAAACCGAAAAGTCCAAGTATTGGAGCGCCGAAAAACTTTTTAATCCCCATCATGTTGTTACATTTACGTGAATTTAACACTCATGGTTATGAACTGATGGAGAAAATTACAAAGTTTGGCATTGAATCATTGGATCACGGAAATTTTTATCGCCTATTAAGACAGCTTGAAAAAGAGAATTTAGTAACTTCTGTTTGGGATACAAGTTCTGGAGGACCAGCAAAACGCATTTATTCCATTACAGAAGCTGGCGAAAAATATTTAGATATGTGGGCTAATTCTTTAAGTGAATATCAACGTTTATTAAATCAATTTTTCAATTTATATAATCCATTTTTCACACCAAATACGACATCGAAACGATTAGAAGAACAATTCGCAGCAACTCCTCAAGCAACAGACGTACCAACCAAAGAAAAAACATCTACGAAAACCACTTCAACGAAAGCAAAATCCACAGCATCCACGACAAAACCTAAATCCACTCGTACTCGCAAAACAAAAGCACAAAGTTCCAATGCACCAGAAGAGCAACCACAATCTTAAATTTTTGGATGTAATGCATGAAAATGCATTCATTATAAATATAAAGTCTGCTTACATTAAAGGAGGAAATCAAGTAATGGCAAAAGAGCAACTTGCAAAAGGTGTAGATTTAGTATGGGACAGCTGGGTAAATAGCTTAAAGACGATTGAAAAAGTCCAAGAAGACTTTGAAAAAAGAGCTCTACAAACATTTAACGTACAAAAGGAATTTATTGAATCTTCCGTAAATGCCATTAATGCCATTGAAGAAGAAGGGAGAAAAGCTTCAAGAGAATGGCAAGAAAGACTTGAAAATAGCTTCAAAGAATTAGGTAAAGAAGGTCAATTCGATGACATTTCGAAATGGTTGGAAAGCGTTCAAGAAATTACAGACAAAGCACAAAATTTAGCTTGGAAACCAAACAACGCACTTCTTGATTTATTTACAAATGCGCAAAAACAAATCGAAATAACACTTCAACAAGCAATCGAGCAACAAAAACAAGAACGCATTGAAACATTAAATAAAATTGAAGAAATTGCTAATCAATTAAAAGAAACTCATAAAAAATTGTTGGCAGTTGCAGAATAATTTTTCCTACTAAACTTATAGTTAAATCCCCTTTTAATTAAAAAAATCCCCTAACTCCCCATTGAAACCCTGTTGTCCCATGTTGCCAACAGGGTTTTTCATTTCATTCTAATACGACGCATATTTCACCGGCTTTAACCAACCACATTCATGTTCCTCTTTATTAAATGCAAGAAAAGAATCATTCATTTGGCTTAAACTTTGGAACAAATCTAAATCAAGCATTCGCGATCCTTCACAAATGGCTTCAATATAATATTCGAACACTTTAATTTTAATTCGGCCTTTTAATTTATGTTCAAACCCTAAGTAATCATCCATCCAATGCATTTCAGGAAAACATTTTTGAAGATGCTGATAAATTTTTCCCTCTACATCCCCTTCAATTGGTTCACATAGATAACTTAATTGTTTTCTTGCAGAGGACTCCTGTTGATCATCTATTTTTGCAACCATTTCTAACAGCATTCTTTCCCTTCCAAAAACGAATGATTGATATTGTTTTTTTATGATGAATATTGAATATATTCTCATCTGCCTGTCCTCCTTCCTAACCTCATTATAATTGAAAGATTTTGAATTTTTTGTCAAACCTTGTCCCAATTATCGATATTTTTTTGCCAAATTCCGATAAAATCTTTCTTCTATTTTTATATTCCAAATCTCGGTCTTGAGTCTTAGTCGAAAATACAATTCAAGGTCATTTTGAGAAATAGTGATGCATTGTAACATTAAGGTACAAACGAGAAAGGAGAATGAAAATGAAAAAATTACTCTTATTGCTTGCAGCAGTGGTTCTAGTATTCATTATCCTTGGAACATTAGGACCTTTATTAGGGCTAACTTTTGCCTTAGCTTTTGTATTCCTAGGAATGCACTATTACGTTAAAAGTAATTCTGTTTTTAGCAAGGTGATTTGGATATTCATTGGTTTAATTGGATTATTGATGGCTGTATCCAATATCCCTGCTTTAGTTGGTCTTGTAGCAATCGTCCTCTTATATGCGCTATATAAAAAATGGAAAAATGAAGATATTACACTTCCTATCAAAGAAGAGGATGATCCTTTCACAAACTTTGAAAATGAATGGTCAAAAATTACAAAATAAGGAGAGATTTTAAATGATGAGTTTATTAAAACGTTTCCGCTATACATTAGAAGCAGATTTACATGCACTGTTTGACAAAAAAGAAGCGAAAAATCCAATTGCTATGTTAAATCAATATATTCGCGAAGCTGAAAAACAAACAGAACAAACAGGGAAACTATTAGAAAGACAAAGATTATTAAAAGAAGAATTGGAACAAAATTTAAAAGAAACTGGCAAAATGCTGGAGAGAAGAACAAATCAATTGGAGTTAGCAAAAGCTAGCGGTGAAGAAGATTTAATTCTCTTTGCGACACAAGAAGTGGAAACTTACAAAAGCCGCCAAATGACATTACAAGAAAGCTTAAATCAAGCGAATGAGGAAGTCATTCAATTAGAACAAAAATTTGAAATGATGAAGCATAAGATTCAAGATATGAAAGTTCGACAATTGCAATTAATGGGGAAAGAAAATGTCGTGCGAGCGAATGTAAAGATGAATCGTGTATTAAATTCTGAAGATATGAACTTCCATGAGCTATCAACTTATATAGATCAACTATCAAATAAAATTGAGAAAAACTACGAATATACTCAACTCGAAACTCGCTTAGCCCTATTAGAACAACAATCAACCAAAAATAACGATGAAACATCGATACTTTCATCAAAGGAATAATCGAACATGCTATAATGAAAAAGATGAGAAATTAAGAAGGGAATTTTCTCCCTTCTTTATTATTATTAAACATTTATCGTGCAACATGAAGGAGGAACCACGTTGAAAAGTTTGACGACGAAGCAGTTAACAACCATTTTTATTATGACGTTGCTTATTGTTTTTGCGGAGCTAACCATTTTCAATAACGGTGGTGCCTTCTTTCTAATTATTGGTGCATTTCTTCTTTATAAAAGTTTTGTAAAAGAGAAAAAGCTGTATTTTTGGTTAGGTGCTTTTTTTATCTTTTTAGCTATTATCACCATTTGGAGTTTGCGATTCTTTATCGTCTGCGTAATCATTTATATTCTCTTTAAACATTTAACAAAACATCATAAAGAAGTAACCATTTTAGCAAAAGACTTTGAATTAGGGACAGTTCAGAAAAATGATTTTATACACACCTCATCCATTCCAATGGAAAATTATAAATGGCAAGATATCCAAATCCAAAACTTTTTAGGCGATTACACGATTGATGTAACAGAAACGATTTTACCAGCAGGTACTTCTGTAATAACGATTCGCCAAGGGATAGGAAAAATAAAAATTATTTTACCTTATGAAATTCCTTTCCGCATTCAATATTCTACTCTAATTGGTGAGGCAAAATTATTGCATTATTCACCGAAAAGACTGTGGAATGAACGGCTTGTTTTTGAAGATGGTGACCCGAATGAAGCAAAACGAAAACTAGTTATTCATGTGGCTACTTGGCTTGGGGATGTGGAGGTGATTCGGAAATGATTTCACTGATATTCCGCACCTTTACGATTTCACTGATTATTTTAGGTATGTTTTTTGGACTTTTCTATTTATTATATGGTGTACCAAATGAAACAACTTGGAGTCCTATATGGGAAACTTATTATAACGAGCTGCCGCTTTTTGCAATTATTGTAATTGGTACGTTCATTATCAGCTTTTTCATAAGCTTATGGTGGATGATTGTAGAAAAATCAAAAGAATTCACTACACTACATTATGTAAAGCAATTGGCTGAGCCTGAGCTAACTGTTAAACGAAACGTTTCCTATCCACTCCGAAAAGCTTTAATTGAAACGAATGAATTAATCGAAACGCAACGAAAAAGTCTGCAACGTTTATCCAATGAAAAAGCAGAAGCAAGTGACAAAATCATTCAGGAACGTATTATCGCAGAAAGACAAAGACTTGCAAGGGAACTTCATGATTCCGTTTCTCAACAATTGTTTGCTGCGTCGATGTTGTTATCTTCCATAACAGAAACGGAGACTCCACCGGATAATGCAAAACATACGCTAATACAAATTGAAAAAATGGTGCAGCAAGCCCAATTAGAAATGCGTGCATTGTTATTACATCTCCGACCAATCGCATTAAAAAACAATACCCTTGCTCAAGGGTTAAAAGAATTAATTAACGAATTAAAGCAAAAAGTCAACGTTGAAATTGAATATGAAATTGAAGAGATTCAGCTTTCAAAAGCTGAGGAAGACCATTTATTCCGCATCGCTCAAGAAGCGTTATCGAATACGTTGCGCCATGCAAAAGCAACGGAAGTGGAACTGCTACTGATTGAAAGAGATCAACTGGCAATATTAAGAATTCAAGACAATGGCCGTGGATTTGATATGAATAAAGAATCCAATACGACTTCTTATGGTTTACGAAACATCGCGGAGCGTGCTGTGGAAATTGGAGGAAAATATAAAATAGTTTCGGTGCCTGGCGAAGGAACGATTGTTGAAGTAAAAGTACCATTGAAAGCACAAGATGAGATGGAAGAAAAGATTTCACTTGATGAAATACGGGAAAAGCATTTGATGGAACAGAAAAATTCGGGAGGTGAATCAGATGATTAAAGTATTCATTGCCGATGATCATGAGATGGTTCGCATCGGTGTCTCTGCATACCTATCAGCCCAAACAGATATGACCGTTGTCGGAGAAGCAAGTAATGGTCAAGAGGCAGTGGAAAAAATTCTCCAGCTTAAGCCTGACATTGATATTATCTTGATGGATAATGTGATGCCAGTTATGAACGGTGCTGAAGCGACGAAAGAAATTTTAAAAGCATGGCCGGAAGCAAAAATTATGATGGTGACAAGTTTTCTTGATGATGATAAAGTTTACCCTGCACTAGAAGCTGGCGCAATCAGCTACATTTTAAAAACTTCCAATGCCAAACAAATTGCAGAAGCGATTCGAAAAACCGTTAGCGGCGAATCCGTGTTGGAACCTGAAGTCACTTCAAAGATGATTAACCGGATGCGAAATACAAATAGCCATCCCCTTCATGAACAATTAACTGATCGGGAAATGGAAGTATTATTACTTATAGCCCAAGGTAAATCAAATCAAGAAATTGCAGATGAATTATTTATCGCTTTGAAAACCGTAAAAACGCACGTGAGCAATATCTTATCGAAATTGGAAGTTCAAGACAGAACCCAAGCAGTGGTATATGCATTCCAAAATGGGCTGGTGAAATAACAAGATATGGGGTGTCTAGAAAGAGGAAAACACCCCTCTCCTTTTCTCCTGCAGTCACTATCCTCGCCCAAAAGATCCATCTCAACATTTAACCACCTCTAAAATCTTCTTACCCCTTCTATTCCATAAAAAAGAGGATACCTTCTAAATAGAAGATATCCTTCTTTCAGCATTATAAAGCTTTTACTTTTGCCACTACATTGTCGACAGTAAATCCGTATTTTTCCATTACCACTTCACCTGGGGCACTTGCACCAAACTTATCAATCGCAAGTACATCTCCTTCTGTGCCAACATATTTATGCCAGCCTAAAGAAGAACCCATTTCAATAGCCAATCGTTTTGTCACCGCTTTTGGCAAGACAGATTCTTTATATTCATCAGACTGCTGTTCAAATCGATCAACAGACGGCATCGATACAACCGATACATCGATACCATCTTCACGTAATTTCTCTTGGGCTTTCACCGCTAATGCTACTTCAGAACCTGTAGCAATTAGAATAGCATCTGGTGTATCTTTTATCGCTGGTGATACGACATATGCACCTTTTGCAACACCTTCTTTAGCTAGAGCTGCTGTATTTTCAAGCACAGGTAAGTTTTGGCGTGAAAGCACTAAAATTGTTGGTTGATTTGTTGATTGAATTGCAAGTTTCCATGCTTCTTTTGATTCATTTGCATCAGCAGGGCGAATAACAGAAACATTTGGCATAGCACGGAAAGATGCTAAATGTTCAATTGGCTCATGTGTTGGCCCATCTTCCCCTACAGCGATTGAGTCGTGCGTGAACACATAAGTAACTGGTAGTCCCATCAATGCAGATAAGCGAACTGCTGGTCGAATATAATCAGAGAAGACGAAGAATGTACCACCAAATACTCTTAAACCACCATGTAGCGCCATACCGTTTAAAGCAGCACCCATCGCAAACTCGCGCACGCCAAACCAAACGTTGCGACCTTCAGGTGTTTGCGCTGAAAAATCGCCTCCACCTTTAATTGTTGTTTTGTTAGAACCAGCAAGGTCGGCACTTCCTCCAAAGAAATAAGGCACTTTTTTCGCTAATGCATTAATTACATCGCCAGAAGATGAACGAGTCGCAATAGATTTTCCAGGCTCATATGCAGGAATCTCTTCATCAAAATCTTCCGGAAGTACATTATTCATAGCTTTAATAAATTGCTCTGCTAATTCTGGATATTCCTTTTTATAGTTTTCAAATTTCTCGTTCCATTCTGCCTCAGCCTGTACACCGTTTACTTCAGCAGCTGCTTTGAATGTTTCATACACTTCTTCCGGAATTTTAAACGGCTCGTGCTTCCAGCCATAGAATTCCTTCGTTAACTGAACTTCGTCAGCTCCAAGTGGTGCACCGTGAACATCGGATTTTCCAGATTTATTTGGCGAACCATAACCAATTACTGTTTTTATTTCAATTAATGTTGGTTTCCCTTTTGACTGCTTTGCTTGTGCAATCGCGTCATTAATTGCATCCACATCTGTGCCATCTTCTACACGAATATAGTTCCATCCACAAGCTTCAAAACGTTGTTGAATGTTTTCAGAGAAGGCTTTTGAAAGATCGCCGTCTAATGAAATATCATTTGAATCGTAAAGTACGATTAATTTTTCAAGTTGTAAATGTCCTGCTAATGAAATAGCTTCGCCAGCAACACCTTCCATTAAATCTCCATCACCGCAAAGAGCAAAAGTATAATGATCTACAATTTCATGACCAGGTTTATTGTATGTAGCTGCTAAGTGACGTTCAGCCATCGCCATACCAACAGCCATTGCAATACCTTGTCCAAGTGGGCCAGTTGTTGCTTCAACCCCTACTGTGTGACCGTATTCAGGATGCCCAGGCGTTTTTGAACCCCATTGGCGGAAATTTTTGATTTCTTCCATATCTAAGCCATATCCACCTAAATGGAGAAGGCTGTATAATAACATGGAACCGTGTCCTGCGGAAAGAATAAAGCGGTCGCGGTTAAACCATTTTGGGTTTTTTGGATTATGGCGCATTTGTTTCGTCCATAATGTGTATGCCATTGGAGCTGCACCCATTGGAAGACCTGGATGCCCAGAGTTCGCTTTTTCAATGGCGTCAATTGATAAAGTTCGGATTGCGTTAATTGCAAGTAAATCCGCTGTAGTCGTCATATGATTGACATCCTTTCTCGTGCTAAATATTTGTTCCGTATTCAGTTTAGACAACATTTACAGAGAAAACAATCTAATTTTTAGGAATGTCATATTTTTTACTTTAGATAGCAATATACTTATAACTCGTTAATTTAATTTATTGCGGCGAAGCTGTTTTATTTTATCCGGTGTGACATCGTTACCTTCGATATCATATACTTGCACATTTTCAATCGTCTTTCTAAATGACTCACGGAAAGCCTCTAAATATTCTTTCCTTAACATTGTGCGCTCTTTCGCTTCTTCTTCTGTTAATTTGCCCTCCTTCGCTTTTCTCGTTAATTCATTGATGCGGGCAATTTTTTCTTTAGACAACATTCCATTCACACCTTTCCTTTTCAATACATAAAAGGATATGCAAAAAAGACTCGAAGTGCAAGTAGATTAATCTTCGAGTCTTTCTTTATATTCCATATATCTGCGATGAACAGTTGCTTTACTTACCTCATATCCTAAACCTCTCAGAATTGAAGCAATTTCTTGGAATGTTAATCCTTTTTCCCGCAAATTGACAATTTCTTCAATCGGAACATCAATCCGTTCTCTCCCTTCACGTTTATGTTTATTTTTAAAATTCCGTTCAGGGCGATATCCGTTTTCCACTGCTCGACGCATTCCTCGTTTTATTTTGGCATTATGTATTTTCCGCTGATATTCTTCAACAATGGCTAAAATTTCTAACAGCATCGTATCCATTTCATTCATTGTTAATGGACCGGCATCATTAAGAGAATATATTTCTATATCGCTTTTTTTTAGCAAATGCAATACTGCAACGCGGGCATGTCCACGGCCTAAACGCGTTTCATCTTGAACGAAAACACTTCCAATATTGTGTTCCACAATATAATCCATCATTTCGAGCAATCCTTCTCGGTTTACATCATAACCGCTATGTTGATCTTCGAAAATGTTGACTACTTGAAATCCTAATTGTTGGGCATAGATTGAGAGTTCCTCTTTTTGTCGTTCTAATGAAGTTTCTTGCTCGTTTTTTTCAGTGCTTACCCTTGCATATATAACCGCTTTATTTTCTTTCATTGTCTTTTACAGCTACCTTTATTGATTGAATTTCTTCTTCATTCATCGCAATATAGATTGCATCTTTCGGAATAGGAATCATTAATGTCTCACCTGCAATGATATAATCAACGTTGATGTTGTTTTCCTTCGCTACTGTTCGAATCCATTCCTCCGTCGTCATATATCCTTTATAGCGATCTGCTAATGTCCAAAGCGTATCGCCTTCTTTAATTGTAATTTGTTCAAACGTCATATCTCCATCATCTGTAATGAAAATATAAGCAATAATGAGTAATGTTACAATAGATAGAATTTTAATATAATGATTCTTCTCTAACCAACTCATTTTCCGTTCCCCTTTTCTCGAATACTTGTTCGGAATATCTGTTCTTAATATAATACGAACGTACGTTTTTGTCAATAGGTTTTTCGAACTTGTGTTTGCATTGTTCGAGATGTGCTGTTATACTATATGTAAAATATGTAAAACTATTCACATTAGAGGTGACCAACATGGAGAAATTATCAAAAAGGCAAAAGGATATTTTAGAATTTATAAAAGAGGAAGTTCGAGCAAAAGGGTATCCTCCATCCGTTCGCGAAATAGGTGAAGCAGTTGGGCTTGCCTCTAGCTCAACAGTACACGGTCACCTTACGCGCCTAGAACAAAAAGGATATATTCGGAGAGATCCTACTAAACCTCGAGCAATAGAAATATTGGATAGTGACGAAGTGGTTCAAAAACAGCCAGTTGTCCATGTGCCATTAGTCGGTAGAGTAACTGCTGGTAGTCCAATTACAGCGATTGAAAATATAGAAGAATATTTTCCGCTACCTGCTACATACGGAACAAGTGAAGATCAGCTGTTCATGCTAGAAGTAATGGGAGATTCGATGATTGAAGCCGGTATTTTAGATGGAGATTACGTCGTTGTGAAAAAGGCATCTACTGCAAACAACGGAGAAATTGTAGTTGCCATGACGGAAGAAAATGAAGCGACTGTGAAACGATTTTATAAAGAAAAGAATTATTTCCGCTTACAACCTGAAAACTCTTCTATGGAACCAATCATTGTTGATAATGTCACGATTTTAGGAATTGTAGTTGGTTTATATAGAAAATTTCATTAATTACTAGAAAAAACTCGCAAACTATTCATCTGAATGCGAGTTTTCTTCATTATTATTCTTTTGTACAAGCAGCAACAAATGCTTTGAATAATTTTATTGCTCCTTCCTCACCATTAAAAGCCAGCTCTTCTGGATGCCATTGAACGCCGATGCAAAATGGTGAAGTTTTATGTTCTACCGCTTCCACGATGCCGTCGCTAGCCACTCCGACAATTGTCAGGTCTTCCGCAATTTCTTTTACAGCTTGATGATGGAAGGAATTCACTGCTATTTTTGTGGAGCTTACAACTTGCTGCAATTTACACTTATCTTGAAGATGAACAAAATGGGATGTTTCGGAACGATGAGAATTTTGGGTATGCAGAAGAATTTCTCTTTCATTTTGTGAGTAAATATCTTGGATAATTGTCCCACCTAGCGCTACGTTTAACACTTGCAATCCACGGCAAATTGCAAGAATCGGGATATTTCGTTGAAGTGCAATCTTTGTCCATTGAATTTCCCTTTCATCACGCTTTGTTACAACTCTCCCCAATTTAGGAAGCGGTTCTTCACCAAAAAGGATGGGATTGATATCTCCTCCTCCTGTGAGCAATAATCCATCGATTTTATTTATCAATTGCTCTCCATCTTCTTCTGCAATATACGGAAGGCAAATTGGAATTCCACCTGCATTGAGAATGGCTTGTACGTATGACTCATTTACCCGATAAGTTCCCCCCTCCCAATCCATTGTTATACCTATAATTGGTTTCATATAGTCATCCCCCTTGCCATTATATTATGTAATATATTTTATTATATTTGAATTGTATAGGAATATTTTGGTATTTTTTGAGTATTCATTTTATAGGAGACTCTTTGCATAATCGTGAATCTTTACACAAGAGAAACGAATTATTTGCTCCTGATACTTCATATCTGCGCAAGTGGACACCCCTTTTATACACACATGTTGGTATTATTTGCACTTTATTCGCACAAGTGGCTGTTCTATCTACACAAGCAAGTACTCTATTCGCACATGTTTCAACTTTATCTACACGAGCGGACACTCTATCTGCACAAGCAAGTACTTTATCCGCACGAGTTGCCACCTTATCTACACAAGCAGACACTCTATTCGCACATGTTTCAACTTTATCTACACGAGCGGACACTCTATCTGCACAAGCAAGTACTTTATCCGCACGAGTTGCCACCTTATCTACACAAGCAGACACCCTATACGCACGAGTTGCCACCTTATCTACACAAGCAGACACCCTATACGCACGAGTTGCCACCTTATCTACACAAGCGGACACTCTATCTGCACATGTTGGTACCCTATCTACACAAGCAGACACCCTATTCGCACATGTTTCAACTTTATCTACACAAGCGGACACTCTATCTGCACAAGTTGGTTCCTTATCTACACAAGCAGACACCCTATACGCACGAGTTGCCACCTTATCTACACAAGCAGACACCCTATTCGCACATGTTTCAACTTTATCTACACAAGCGGACACTCTATCTGCACATGTTGGTACCCTATCTACACAAGCGGATACCTATTCGCACATGTTTCAACTTTATCTACACGAGCGGGTACTCTATCTGCACAAGCAAGTACTTTATCCGCACAAGTTGCCACCTTATCTACACAAGCAGACACCCTATACGCACGAGTTGCCACCTTATCTACACAAGCAGACACCCTATACGCACGAGTTGCCACCTTATCTACACAAGCGGACACTCTATCTGCACATGTTGGTACCCTATCTACACAAGCACACACCCTATTCGCACATGTTTCAACTTTATCTACACGAGCGGGTACTCTATCTGCACAAGCAAGTACTTTATCCGCACGAGTTGCCACCTTATCAAGCTTCAAAAACCTAACCTCACACACTATTGTTTTAACCCAAACAAAAAAGCACCACCCAAAATAGGTGATACTCTCCTTAACGAATTTTAATCAAACAACCACCAATACCAACGGATGATTGTACCGCCGTAAAAATACACGATGACCGCTGCCAATGCAATGGACGGGCCAAATGGAACAGGAGTTTTGCGACCTTGATTTCGCACCGATAACACAATCATACCGACAATCATGCCGATGACGGATGCTAAAAATAAAGTTAGCAAGGTTTTCAAAGTCCCTAAAACCAGACCGATTAAGAAAAATAGTTTAATGTCGCCGCCACCCATTCCTCCTTTTGAAATTACCGCTATCAAAAGCAATATTCCAAAACCTATCATTGCACCAAGAAAAGCATCCCACCACGGTTCAATCGGCGAAAGAATGCGACCTAAGATTAGCAATGGTAAAAAGAAAAGAAGCACTTTGTCCGGAATAATCATATATTTTAGGTCAGATACGACAATGATCACTAATAATGAAATAAAGAAAAGCGCAATGGCCAATTCAATGGACAATCCGAGCTGTATATAACTAAATGTAAACAGTAAACCTGTTGCAAGCTCTGAAACTACATAAATCGGCGAAATCTTCGCTTCACACGTCCGGCATTTTCCTCGTAACCATATGTATGAAAATACAGGAACTAAATCAATCGCAGTCAGTCGCCTTTGACAATTCGGACAATGGGATGGTGGAGTAATGATTGACTCTTTCTTAGGAATTCTTAGGCCTACAACGTTAAAAAATGACCCAAACACAATTCCAAATAGGAAGAAAAAAATTCCATACACAATTTCCATGTAAAGCGCTCCTCACAAAATCGATTGACTATTCATCTCCTTCATAATAGAAGGTTGTCACTTGAACAGTTGCTTCGATGCTATCCACTGGATCCTCAGCGAATTCATTTTCTTCCCCAGGCAGAGAAAAATCGATAATATCATACAATAAATTTATAGACCAAAAATCATCCATTTTACTGGAAATTTTTTATTTTATAATATATATCCATTCCTGATAAATAATAGTTCCCTTCTACTATAATTATATTTTTGATTACCTTTGTTATATGTATATAAGATTTGTAAAAAATGTTTCATTTTTGTTACAAAAACAATATGTTATGATTCCATAATGTTTTGTAAGCAAGATAAATCAAAACATCAACATATTGTGACAATGAAAGCACAATTCACTGACTTCTATGGCATTTTTCAACGTTTTTCATTACATTGAAATTAGAATTCATTCTACATGATAAGTAGGTGCTTATAGTGAAATATCTATTCAATCAAAGAGGCGGCAAATCGCTAGTTGTTACAGTAATCACGATTTGTGTACTTTTTCTTATTTCAGGCGGTGCAATGATTTATTTTACAATTAAAGATCGAAATATCGAATTTTCTGAAGAAGTGATAGCTGAGGCTACAAGGGTGGCAGAAGCGGAACTTAATAAAGCCTATGCTGTTGCGGAACAATATCCATTTGAAAAGCGATTCGAAGCAATCCAATCAATCGGCTATCGCGAACCAAAGGAAGGAGAATATGCCATCTTCACCTTTGAAAAAGAATATAAAGAAGAAGATGAATTTTACGTTATTTTAAAAATGAAACCGCATGCAGAATACGAAAATCTGACAAGAGTGTATGTATCGGTTTTTGATAAAGAAAACGGGGCACTTATTGTTGAAAAAGAAAATGTTTTGAAATGGGAAACGGAAGGAAAATAATTCTAATAACAGGAGCGAATGATGATAACATTATGTTATTCAATTCGCTCCTTTTTTCTACGGTAACTTTATTTATAAGGAATTATAAAACTTTCATTTTATATTCATCAAATGTCAATATTTTTATAATAAATAATACCCATTAAAATTTCATAAAAATGTATAATGAAGTATAAATAGTATTTTGTTCCCATTTGAGATTGTAAATAATAATAATCAACCTCGACAGTTTAAATAGCGCTCTTAATTCATCAGGTTATACATAAATCTATTTTAAGTGAGGTTAATTTTGTTCTTTAGGAGGAGTAAATGAAAAAAATCTTACGAAATGAACTGGGCCTTTCATTATTAGAAGTAGTTGCTTCAATCATTATCCTTTCCATTATTCTAATTGCTTTTTTCACTTTCTTAGTACAATCCAAAAAAATAAATCGTTTATCCGAGTCTATCGCAGACGCAACATATATAGCGCAAATGGAAATGGAAAATTTATATTCATTATCGATTGGTGAAAACTTTGATAATCTAATATTAAAACTGAAGTCTGATAGTAATTATACGTTGCAATCGGAGAATCTAAAAAAATGCCCAAATAATAATCAAGATTATTCTGATTATGTGTTCGAAAAAATAGATTCTCAATATCCTAATTTCAAAGGAGAAATTCATATAAAAACTCTTTGTCAATATGAGAATAGCGTATCTTTTCGGATAGAGTTGATTGACGTGAATACGAATAGCACAAAGGCTATTTTAGAAAATGTTTATATGTTAAAGGTGACAAATTAGGCGGTGGGATTACAGAATGTCTAAGCATAATCAACAAGGCTTGACTTTGGTGGAAGTTCTAGCTGTTATCATCATTTTATCGATTATTTCCACATTTAACTTTTCTATTATGAACTCTTCTATTTCACAACATTCTGAACAAGGAAAAGAAGTACAACAAATTCAAAGTGGTGCATTTGTTTTAAAACAAATCACGAAAGATATGAGAAAGAGTTATAGAATTGAAATTGATTCTGAAAATGCGAATAAATATTATCTATACAATAAAGAAAAACTACTCTATCAATACGAATACACGTCAAACAATGAATTGTTACGAACAGATGAAAACAACGATGTTACAGTAGTAGGAAAAAATATAGAAAGCTTTTTAATCTCAACTGATAATGAAGGAAATGAAGCAACCATATTTTTTGAAATTAATGGCAAAGAATATCGAACGACCATTAATTTTAGAAGAGGGGGATCGTGATGAAGTTCATTAAAAATCACCAAGGCTACGCATTATTTCTGACCATTTTGGTTCTTATGTTAGCTTCTGTTATCGGAATATCCCTATTAACCATCACGGCAAATGCAAATAAAACAACTATCCACGAAAGAGAAAATCAAGCATTATTTTACATTGCCGAGGCAGGTGTAAACCTTGAAAAATCAAATGTATTGAAAGTGTTAAAAGAACTGGACGGAGATATTAAAGCCTCTTTCGAAAATTTGGATCCAAATATCGATAAAAAAGACTTACAAAATTTATATTACGAAAAATTAGTAGATGATTTTTGTAAAAAATATACTGGTGGTAAATGTGGTTCTACTTATTATTTGGAAGAACAGTTCTCCAAAAAACCTAAAGCAGAAACAGAAGTGTCGATACATTTAAATCAACAGCCAATTATCACCATTACATCAACAGGTTTTTTTGAAGAGTATCCAGCGCAATCACGCACAGTTACTCAAGAATTGTATTTAAATATTAATGTCAATATTCAACCTAAAGAAGGTGGAAATAATCAATCGAATGAAGATGAACGCGAAAATGAAAAAGAAGAAAACGTTCTCCCTTTAGAGAATTTTACAGTGTTTACAAAAAGAGATATAAATTTGAGCGGTGGAGCAACCATCCATGGTAATGCAGGATCTATACAAGGCGATATTTCTTTAAACGGAGGTTCAACCATTACTGGAAGTATTGCAGCAGCTGATGAATTGAATCTAAAATATCCAAATTGGATGTATGGCATTAAAGAAAAATTTACATCACTCCCTGAATTTTTACAAAATTCCCCTTCAAAATTAGATCATTATTTACCTGAATTTCCAGATAAGATTTTTCAAGAAGGAGAATATTTCCCTCTACCAGAGGATTATGAAATTGTGAGAAGTCCATACAATAAACATTGGGTCATAAAAGATGGGCATTTAAATGCTACTTCTTATTTAGCAGATAACTTTACATTAACATTGAATAACGACACAAGACTTAAATCTATTAACATAACTGGTAGTAATACAATTACAATTGATATTGGTAATAAGGATATTAATTTACTAGTTGATAATTTAAACATTTCACAAGGTCATATCAACATTATAGGATCAGGAACATTAAATATTTATGCGAAAAAAATTTCTTCTATTGGAGGATCTTGTCAATTAAATTTAAATGGCAACCCTGCTTCTTTTAATATATTTTATAATGGCACTGCCCCTCTCTCCTTCTCTGGTGGAGCAAAAGTAAACGGATCCTTGTATGTAAAACAAAGCAATTTATCCTTATCTGGTGGTTTTGCTTTTTATGGCAATATTTATAGCGGCGGTTCAATGATTAGTATATCAGGAGGAGTACCAACAAGAGGTCAATGGATAGTCGCTCCAAAAGCAACTTTATCCTTATCCGGAGGCGGTAACGTAACCGGCACAGTTATTGCAAATTCTATCAACGCTAGCGGAGGAACAAGCATAAATTATGGTGAACCTATCGTTCCAAATCCAGCTGTTCCACCAACACCTAATACTCCAACGGATACAGAATATAATCTTGATACTGACTTAAGTGATCCATTTATTGAACAACCATTAGTTGAAATTGATAAATAAAAAAGAAAGCGTAGAAACTCTCCATTTCAGAAAGTTTTCTACGCTTTCATTATACCTTAGTACATTTTCAAATAATGCTCTCTCTCCCACGGGTGAACTGTGGAGCGGTACATTTCGAATTCGATTTCCTTCGCTTCTTTAAAGTTTTGGTAAATATGTGGTCCAAGTGCGTTTTTCACCACTTCATCCTGCTCCAATAAACGAAGGGCATCATCTAATTGTGCTGGTAAGTTTTCAATTCCATTTTCACGACGCTCTTCTTCTGTCATGATATAGATGTTTCGGTTAATTGGTGCTGGCGGCGTTAATTTATTTTTAATTCCGTCAAGACCAGCCGCTAAAATAACTGCCATTGCTAAATATGGATTCGCTGATGGATCAACAGAACGCACTTCAATACGTGTTGACACTCCGCGAGAAGCTGGTACACGAATTAATGGAGAGCGATTTTGTGCAGACCAAGCGACATATACAGGGGCTTCAAACCCAGGTACTAAACGCTTGTAAGAGTTCACTGTTGGATTTGTAATGGCCGTAAAGCTTTGTACGTGTTTTAATACACCAGCCATAAATTGCATCGCCGTTTCGGATAATCCAAGTTCTGTTGATGGATCATAGAATGCATTCTCATTTCCTTTGAATAAAGAAACATTGCAGTGCATACCTGACCCTGCTTCACCGAATAATGGCTTCGGCATAAACGTTGCATGTAATCCATGTTTTCTTGCAATCGTTTTAACTACTAATTTAAATGTTTGAATATTATCACAAGCAGTAATTGCGTCTGCATATTTAAAGTCGATTTCATGTTGTCCTGGCGCCACTTCATGGTGAGACGCTTCCACTTCGAAGCCCATCTCTTCTAACTCTAATACAATATCGCGGCGGCAGTTTTCTCCAAGGTCAGTTGGAGCTAAATCAAAATATCCACCATGGTCGTTAACTTCTAAAGTAGGTTCGCCGTTTTCATCCAATTTAAATAAGAAGAACTCTGGTTCAGGCCCTAGATTGAAATCGGTAAAGCCCATTTCTTTCATTTCTTTAATAATTCGTTTTAAGTTTGTGCGAGGGTCACCTAAGAATGGTTCGCCATCAGCAGTGTAAATATCACAAATAAAACGAGCTACCTTCCCTTTCCCAGTTGTCCAAGGGAATACCATGAATGTATCTAAATCCGGATATAAATACATATCAGATTCTTCAATTCGCACAAATCCTTCAATGGAAGATCCGTCGAACATCATTTTATTGTTCAATGCCTTATCCAATTGGCTTACAGGAATTTCCACGTTTTTGATTGTTCCTAAAATATCAGTAAATTGTAATCGGATGAATTTTACTTCCTTTTCTTCTACTAAACGATAGATATCTTCTTTTGTATAACGACTCAAAAAATCCACTCTCCTAATTATGTTAACTTTGCTTTGATGATTGTTATTGATAGAGCCTATTAACGTCTCCATAACGCAAGGAAGGTTTTTGCAAACGGGATTGAGCAATCTTCATTTCTTCCCGCAAAATGCTGCGGATTTTATCTTCTGATAGTTCTTTTCCGATTTTATTATGCTCATTTTCCTCTTTTTTCATTTCAAAGACTTTTTTGATTCCCGCAATGTTTAAACCTTGTTCAAGTAAATCTTTAATTTCTAGCAGTTGATCAACATCATTTAATGAAAACATTCGTTGATTGCCTTCTGTACGATGTGGACGAATTAAATCATGTTCTTCATAATAACGAATTTGGCGCGCCGTAAGATCCGTTAATTGAATTACCGTACCAATTGGCAATAAAGGCATAGATTTTCGAATTTCACTCGTCCGTTTCTTTTGATTTGACATGTCACTCCTCCCCAATGAGGAAATTTTACTACCTGTCATTTTATTTGTCAATGTCATGTTAGAAAACCTAACATCAGTAATTTATTGTATATTCGAGATAAATTGCCATTTATTCTAAGAAAAATTGTTTATTTTTTATTTTGACGCAAAACAAAAAAACTGTGGGAAAATTGATTGTCATTTTCCACAGTTTTTTCCTTTATCATTATCCTTTTTTCAATCGGTAAATCAATTCTAATAAATGGATAAATAAATTGATAAAAACTAAATATAAACTCAAAGCCATCTTTACAACTTCATCTTCTTTTACATAATGATTCCGAATTAAATTAAAATCATACACAGTGAAAAGAGCAAATACCAATACGATTAAAGCTGCAATAAATATATGTACTGCACTGCTAACTGAGATAAAGAAATAAATAAGGGAAAATATAATAACAATAAGTAAAATTGCCACTAAATACATTCCCCAGCTAGAAAGATCCCGTGGTATATTTAATCCCACTAACGCAAGTATAATAAATAGAATTACCGTTCCGAAAAATACGGAAAGCAAAAATGCTGCTCCTAGTGCCTCTATAAAAAACTGACCTAACCAAAAGAACATAATACCTGTTAAAAATGGAACAGTATATAAAATTCCACCCGCTAAATATACATTGCGTACAAAAACGACGACAATTAACAAGATAATATTCATAATTGCAATGGGCATAACAATTGAGGATGGCAATAACATTCCAATCAATAAACCAATGGCCGTTAAACCCCACATTAAAGCAAAATGTTGTAATACAAGTCTTAAATGATGGGCGTACATGTAAACAACTCCGTTTATCTTATTTAGTTCAATATATTTTTCATTGGAGTTGTATATTCAAACTAAAAGACCTTTCCGGTATATTCAATCATTCGATTTTCCTTTGTCACGATAATTTTTGTGACACTTGCTCCTTCAATTTCAAAGTCCCATATATGTTGAATTGGTAATCGCAAAATCGATAATATTAGGGCGCGAATGGCTACACCATGGGATACAACAAGAATTTTCCCCGAGCTCAATTTTCTTGCACAAAATTGAACAAACTCGTCCATTCGTTGAATAACTTGTTGGAAACTTTCCCCGGTATCAGGGGTGTATCGTTCTGGATAACAGCAATATTCCTCGTATCTTTCTGCATCATCATTTTGAATTTCTGCAATCCGCTTTCCTTGCCAACTACCTAAATGAATTTCTTGCAATCTAGCATCTTTTTCAATCGTTAAATAATGACCTACTAATATTTCGGCAGTGTCATAGGCTCTTTTTGAAGGACTAGAAAAAGCCGCATCAAATGAAATGTCTTGAAGTTGCCCTTTTAAACGCATGACTTGCTCAATGCCCATTTTCGTTAAATTTGAATCGAGCCACCCTTGCAGCCGCCCTTCTTTATTCCATTCTGTTTCTCCATGGCGCACGATATAAAGTTCTAATTTATTTTCCATACCATTCATCCATAACTTGCTGAAATTTTTCGATTGCTTTTTCGCTTTTAATTCCAATTCGAAGCCATTTGCCATCCATACCAACAAAATTTTCTGTATGTCTTAAGACAACTCCATTACGAAGGCAATAAAAATAAAAATCTCTTGTTTTTTGCGATTCTTTCAATTGAAAGCATAAAAAGTTCGCAACGCTTTTCGTTATGATGCATTGTTGTTTGTGCAAATAGTTTTCTAGATTTCTTTTTAATGATTGGTGATTTTCAATGCTTTCTTTTCGAAATTTATCATCTTCTAAACACAATCTGCCGATTTCGATTGCCAAAGCATTTACGTGCCAATGAGGAAGCTTTTCTCTCAACTGATTGATAACATTTTCGCTTGAAACTAAATATCCTAATCGAATGCCAGCAATACCGTACATTTTCGTCATCGATCTCATAACCGAAAGATTAGAATATTGTTTTATTAGGGAGATAACAGATTCAGATTCATCGGTCCAATCCATAAAGGCCTCATCAACTAACAGCTCACAACCTACTTCTCTTCCGTAAATCAAGAGTTCTTCAATTATATCCTTTGAAATAAGGGAACCCGTTGGATTATTCGGATTACATAAGTAGAGGCAAGAAGCATCATGCATGCTCTTTTTGATTTGATTCATTGGAAGTTTGTATGTCGTAATTTCATGAGCCACATATTCAATGATTTTGGCTCCTTGCGCTTCCAACGTCGATTTATATTCAGAAAAGGTTGGATGAACGATGATTACTTGTCGATTAGTAAATCTTCCAGCAAAAAAGGTTAATAATTCTGCCGCGCCGTTTCCAATGATAAGGTTTTCTCGTTGAACATTTAGTTTCTTTGCTAGCATTGTTCTTAACGGTTCTGCTTCTGGATGCGGATAGGTGGAAATATGGTGAATGAATTGGGGCCAAGCATCTTTCACTTTCTGAGGAAAGCCAAATGCATTCACATTTTCACTTAAATCATATACTTTTTCAGGAATTGGAATCTGAAAACGTTGATAAAGTGTTTTGTAATTAGCCCCATGCGACGGTAATTGCAACGACGCCACCTCCCATGATAATCGTAAATAGTGCTGAAACGATAAACATATGGCGAATTGCTTCTTTAATATGGTTTACCTCTAACGGCACATCCGCTTTTCCCATATAAGCTCTAAAGGATTGTACACCTTGGTAAGAGTTGTAGCCTCCTAGTCTAATTCCAAGTTGATAGCTGGTAGCAGCTTCTAAATAACCGCTATTAGGACTAGGATGTTTTTTTGCATCTATCCTCCATAAACGAATCCGTTCAGTTAACGAGCGATGGGTTTTATTTTTCGTGAACAATAAAATAATCAAACCTGTTAATCGACTTGGAATAAAGTTAGCCACGTCATCCAACTTTGCACTAAATTTTCCAAACTCAATATATTTTTCATTTTTATAACCAATCATGGAATCTAACGTGTTAATTGCTTTATAAGCCCATAATCCAGTTGCTCCAAAAAGACAAGCGTAAAATAGTGGTGCTGTTACCCCATCACTTGTATTTTCAGAGACTGTTTCTACAACACCGCGCACAATTTCCGATTCCTCTAAATGTTCGGTATCGCGCCCCACAATCCACGATAGTTTTTTTCTAGCTTCATTTAAATCTCCTGCAATTAACGCATTATATACTTCCATTGCTGCTTCTTTTAAACTTTTTTGGGCTAGTCCAATCCCAATCAATACCCCTTCAATGAGTATGCCTACTATTACATGAATTTTATAAGCTAAATACACTATAAGAAAAGTTGTAATAGCTACAACAGATACAACGAGAATACCGGTAATCATTCCTTTAAGAAAGCGGTAAGATCCTTTATTGAAACGATAGGTAAGGAATCTGATGAATGAACCGATCCACCGAACAGGGTGTGGAAATTTTGGAGGGTCACCGATAAAAGCATCTAGCAATTGTCCAACAATCACTGCAACAATCGTCATGTTTTCGATATTCCTTTCGTATAAGCAATATATTCATCAACGGCCATTGTTAACGTTTCATATAAGGCTTTTCCAACAAACGAACCAAGTTTTGTAATGGACCCTCCATATTCATGAAATTCCCCTTTTTGAGTGGAGGCAATGCAAACGCTATCAGTAGAAGTACCTGTCGCAATCGTGCCGGAATTGGAATCGATAATGTTTCGTTCCGCGAGCACTTTTGTTTTCACTTCAATAGCGCAACATAATGCTTGAATTAATGCCTCATCCGTTAAATAACCGTTTATGAAAATAAAGATATTGATTGTGCCATTTGCTGGTTTATAAGAATATGCATGAGATTTTGTAACATCCACCGCATTACTCAATCCAGCAGTAACAAGTAAAACGATGGAAGTTTCACCCTCCTCGTAAAAACGTGAAAATGCAAATTTCATATCGACAGCCGTCATCATCGCTACGGTTTTATCAAGTGGAAAGCCTTTGGATAGAAGAAATTGTTTCATTTCCTCATGGGCATCCTGAGGAAAGTAGGATTTATCAACAGTACGATTAATAAAATATTGATAATGACCATAACCAGGATTGTGCATAGCTGAACTAAACGTGCGCATGGGTTCATTCGCTTCAATTGCAATAAATTCTCCATAATTTTTGATACATTCAAGTGTTATCATTCTATTCCCTCTTTTTGACTACTCTATTAAGTAAGTTAACACAAATCGAAGTTTAAGTGAACAAACAATACAGCAGGTTAAGAAAACTTATGACTGATTGTTCAGGTGTTTCCTACTAATTGCAAGTAACCTGCTAACGTAGTAGATTTTTCAATAAAACGAAAAAAAGCAGCTCTTAATGAACTGCTTTAAATAGACTTTAATTTTTGAACTGCGCTGCAAACCGCATATTTTACATGCTCGTATGTTAAGCCACCCTGTACATATGCAGTATACGGCGGTCGTATTGGACCATCTGCTGTTAGTTCAATACTTGAACCTTGAACGAAAGTGCCTGCCGCCATGATGACATCATCTTCGTATCCAGGCATGTATGACGGAACAGGTGCATAATGGGCATTAATTGGAGAGGCTGCTTGGATTTCTTGACAAAAGGCAATCATCTGCTCCGAAGTTTGGAACGATACGGATTGTATTAAATCCGTGCGGTATTCCGTATAATGAGGAGTTGTCTTCATTCCAACTTCCTCTAATATGGCAGATGTAAAGATTGCTCCTTTCAAACTTTGCGCCACAATATGAGGTGCTAAGAAAAAGCCTTGATAAAAATCGATTAGTGTATTTAAAGATGCGCCAGCTTCTCCACCAATGCCAGGGCTCGTCATACGATAAGCGCATTTCTCAACTAAATCAGCTCTACCAGCAATGTATCCACCTGTTTTGGCAAGTCCTCCTCCTGGATTTTTGATAAGTGAACCTGCCATTAAATCAGCCCCAACTTCTGTCGGCTCTAATCTTTCTACAAACTCACCGTAGCAATTGTCAACAAAGATTACGACGTCTTGTTTGATTTCTCTTATTTTTTCACACATTTCACGTATTTGATCAATTGTAAAGGAAGGTCTGATTGCATAACCTTTTGAGCGCTGGATTGCAACCATTTTCGTCTTTTCATTGATGGCTTGTCGAACACCTTCCCAATCAATTTCACGATCATTAATTAAATCAATATGTCGATACTGAATATCGAAATCTTTTAAAGAACCTGTATCTTTTTCACCACCATCAACAATCGATTGGAGGGTATCGTAAGGTTTCCCTGTGATATAGATTAATTCATCTCCAGGTCGTAGCACACCAAATAAACTTAACGTAATCGCATGAGTTCCAGAGATAATTTGACTTCGAACAAGGGCACTTTCTGCACCGAACACTTCCGCATAAACTCGTTCTAAATTATCTCGTCCCTCATCATCATATCCATACCCTGTTGATGGATTAAGATGAAAATCGCTTACTTGATGTTTACGAAAAGCAGCTAATACCTTTTGTTGATTGAAAAAAGCTGTTTCATCCACTCTTTCATGGTAAGGCTTTACTTTTACTTCGATTTTTTTTGCAAGTTCTACAATTTCAGGTTTTAAGTTAGATACGAACATTTGTGATACTCCTGTCTTTTTTGCTTTTGAAGGAATTTCTTTTATTTTTATCCTTTACCATCTTATCAGTTCGTTGAAAGGAGTCAACTGTATTGCTGGAAATAGACAACCTAAACACTTGAATTTATTTAAATACTTTCGCCTTTTCCTCAAATACATGCTGCACTGGACAAAATTCCTGGAGTTATCAACTCGCTCAATAAAAAAGGGGAGTCCTCTCAAGAACTCCACCGAATAATTCATTATTTAAACTCTAATTCTCCATCGTACGCTTCCATGCCGCCTTCTAAATTTGTCACATTATACCCATTTGATTCTAAAAATTGGCAAGCATTAGCACTGCGAACACCCGAACGGCATACAATAATATATTCTTTTGTAGGATCTAATTCCTTCATGCGTTCAGGGATAGATCCTAAAGGAATATGAACAGCACCTGGAATCATTCCGTTTGCCACTTCAAAATCTTCGCGTACATCAATAATATTTAAATCCTCATTGGCATCTAATAAATTAATTAATTCTTCCGTTGTCATTGTTTTCATACTTTAAACCTCCAAACTTTCATCTGCCAAATATTATAATCCACAAAATAAAAATCGGCGAGTAGAATACTGCCGATTTTCCCAGGATTACTCCTCTGACTGAAGAGAAATTGATTTAGATGGTGAAAATGTTGAAATGGCATGTTTATAAATTAAATGTTGTTTACCTTCCGATTCAATTAACACCGTAAAGTTATCATAAGACTTAACAGTTCCTTTTAATTGGAAACCATTTAATAAAAAGACAGTTACAAATGTATTGCTTTTACGCAAATTGTTTAAGAAAGCATCTTGTAAATTCATTGATTTCACACCGCACACCTCATCTATTTTTTTCTCTAGTGTAAATTATTCGATGCAAATGGATTATTTTCCTTCTTTATTATAAAAAAATTTAGACATTTTTATTATGTTTTCCCAATCATTTCCTATCCATTGCACATCCATTTTGTTTCGAAAATACGTTAGCTGCCTTTTTGCATATCGACGGGAATTTTGCTTAATTTGTTCCACCGCTTCTTCCAAGGAAATATGGCCATCAAAATAGTCATATAACTCTTTATAACCAATTGCCTTAATGGATTGTACGTCTCGAATATTTTTCTCCCATAAGCGTTTGACTTCCTCAAGCAACCCTTGTTCCATCATTAAATCGACCCGTTTGTTAATTCTTCTATACAATTCTTCCCGGTCGATATTCATACCAATAATTAAATGGTTGTACAATGGAACATTACCTCGATTCAGTTCCTCCGATTGTTTAGAAACTCCGTGCAGTTCAATTAATTCCAATGCCCGAATGACGCGGCGTGTGTTGTTCGGATGAATTGTTTTGGCCGTTTCCGGATCTAGTGCTGCAAGTTTCTCATGCATTGCTTTTGGCCCCACTAATGCGAGTTCCTCGTAATATTTCTTGCGCGCTTCTTCGTCCACTTTTTCTTCAGTAAATTGAAAATCGTATAATACAGCCTGAATATATAAACCTGTTCCGCCAACGATAATTGGCAGTTTTCTCCTACTTTGAATTTCCTCTATTTTTTCTCTTACTAATCGTTGGTATTCCGCTACGGAAAAGCTTTCAGTCGGTTCTTTAAAGCTTAATAGATAATGAGGGATGCCTTCCATTTCTTCTTCTCGGATTTTTGCAGTCCCAATATCAAGACCTTTATAAACTTGCATTGAATCGCCGTTAATGATTTCACCTTCAAAAGCTTTCGCCATTTTGATGCTCAATGCCGTTTTTCCAGAAGCGGTAGGGCCAACGATTGCTACTACATCAATTTGTTTTTCCATTTTTTAACCACCGTAATAGGACTTGATATACTACTTCTTTATTTTGTTCATTTAATATTTCATGTCGCATGCCTTCAAACAAATAAACCGCAACATGCTGAAGGCCTGCATCTGTTAATTCTTTTGCGACTTTAAACACCCCTTTACCATTGTTCCCAACCGGATCTACACTGCCGCTAACTAAAAGAACAGGCAAGTCTTTTCGTATTTTTTTATTTTCATCTTTTTGATGAATTAACAGCAGCCCTTCTGTTAAATCTTTAAAAAATTGATGGGTTGGGATGAATCCGCAATAAGGATCTTCCAAATAATTTTCCACTTCTTTTATATTACTGCTTAACCAATCAAATGGGGTTTTAGCGTTTTCAAATTGTTTGTTGAAGCTTGTGAAAGTTAATTCATTCATCCATTTACTTTCCATCTCTTTTCCTTGATAACGAGCAAGAAATTTGGCAAGGACATTCCCAACATAATGTAAAGCTGTTGTTGAGCCCGTTCCACATAAAATACTTTGATGGATGAGACTTGAATGAAGTTGAATAAATCGGCGGGCAATAAAGGAACCCATGCTGTGGCCAAATAAAATACACTCAAGCTCATCATTCATCGTTTCATTCATGACTTCATACACATCTTGCACAACTCGCTCAAAACCATCTTCGTCACAAAAATAGCCAAACTTTCCGCTCGCTTCACCCGTTTTCCCGTGCCCTCGGTGGTCATGTACAACCACTCGATATCCATTCTGACACAGTATACGGGCAAATTCATCGTAGCGATCTCCATGTTCTCCCATGCCGTGAAGAATATAAAAGTTTCCGATTGGCTGTTCTTGTTCATAAATTCTTGTGTAGATTTGTACTCCGTCACTCATAGTGATCCATCGTGCATTTTTCACCGCCATCACCCTTCGCATCTTGAATAAATTGATTTAACTGCATGGAATAAAATAACTTTTCATTTTCAGAATAGCCAAGCCTTTTACTCATTATTTCAATGACCACATCTTTTGTTCGTTCCACGAGTGCAAGATCAAAATACATGAGGCCTGTTCTGCGGATGAAAAAATCAGCTGGTGTGTATGCCATTTCATAATAAATGCTATAAAGCAACTGAGCAAACAACGTTTTTGGAAGTTTATCAGCCGGTTCTTGTGATTCTAGTAAAGCAAATACCCGTTCGACATTCCTTCCATACATGCGGGCAAGCATCTTTGCTTCTTCGAAAGGGAGTCCAACCTTTGCCCCTTCCATTGCCTTGTGATTTACAAATGCCTCAAAATTGTTAGAGTGAAGACCCTCAGCACCAGAAAGCGATAAAGTTTTTGTTTTGCATTTTGTCGCATGACGAAAACGATGTTTCTTCACGATTTTATCAACAATTTGTTCCGCCATTAGACGATACCCAGTGAGCTTTCCCCCTGCGATAGTCATTAATCCGCTTTTTGAAGTCCAAATTTCATCTTTTCTTGAAATCTCAGACGGATTCTCTTCTTTTTCAAAAATGAGAGGCCGAATACCAGCCCAGGTAGACTCTACATCTTTTTTATCTAAAGATAGGGATGGAAATACGGAACGCAGAGCATTCAACAAATATTCCACTTCTTCTTTTGTTGCAACCGGATGAACAAGGTCTTCATGATAAAACGTATCTGTTGTTCCGACGTATATTTTTTGATTTCTCGGGATGGCAAACACCATTCGACCATCTTCTGTATCGAAATATATCGCCTGCTCTAAAGGAAGTGCGGACTTGTCTATTACAATATGAATTCCCTTTGTTAATTTTAATACCTTTCCTTTTTTATTATGTTGAACATCTTTAGATAAAAGTTCATCTACCCAAGGCCCTGTAGCATTGACAATTTGGGTGGCATGGATTGTTATTCTTTTCCCAGTTATTTCATCACGTACTTTTGCTGCAACAATTCGATTTTTCTCATAAACAAATTCCGTTACTCTTGCGTAATTTAAGCAAATCGTTTTATATTCTACCGCTTTCTTAATTGCCTCGATGGTCAGTCTTGCATCGTCTGTTTTATACTCCACGTAATAACCAGCTCCGCGCAAGCCGTCCTTCTTCAAAAACGGTATGAGTTGAAGTGTCTCTTTCTTTGAAAGCATTTTTCGTCGTTCTGATTTGCGTACTTGTGCTAATGAATCATAGATTTTTAAGCCAATGGATGTGGATAGTTTCCCTAAAGAACCATTTTTGTAAATAGGAAGTAGCATTTTTTCAGGAGTTGTAACATGGATGCTATTTCTATAAACAATTTCTCTTTCTCTCCCTACTTCCGCTACAAGAGCAAACTCCAATTGTTTTAAATAGCGAAGTCCTCCGTGAATCAGCTTCGTTGAACGGCTGGAAGTGCCTGCTGCGAAATCTTGCATATCCACTAACGCCACGGAAAGACCTCTTGATGCAGCATCCAACGCAATACCTGCACCAGTAATTCCACCGCCAATAACCAACACATCAAACGAATAGTTATTTAACAGTTGCAACATGTTGGAACGATTTTGAAATGAAAACATCCGCACACTCCTTTATTAAGCTTTTGCTACTTCCTTTTACATAACCCGTTTAAACATTTTTTCAATTTCATAAGTAGAGAAATGAATCATCACCGGACGTCCATGAGGGCAAGTAAACGGATTTTCCGCTTTACGCAGGTCGTTTATAAGCGCCACCATTTGTTCTTTCGTTAAATAATAGTTCGCTTTAATGGAACGTTTACAGCTCATCATGATGGCTGCTTCTTCTCTTAATTTTTTTACATCCGTTTTTCGAGTTTTTAATACTTGTTCAATTAATTCTTCGATGATTTCTTGTTCAAAACCTTTTGGGAACCAAGTTGGATGTTCACGAACAACAAAAGAAGATGAACCAAACTCTTCGAGAAATACCCCTACTTCTTCTAACGCTTGTCGATTTTCTTTTAAGATGAATGCCTCATCCTGGCTGTAGTGGAACGTTAAAGGCAGCAATAATGCTTGCCGCTCATTCGGATCCACTTCCCCCACCTTTTCTTTAAAATATTCATATTTTATTCGTTCTTGTGCAGCGTGTTGATCGATTAAATAAAAGCCATCTTCCATTTGTGCAACGATATAAGTTCCGTGAATTTGCCCAACCACTTCTAGCTCCGGAAATGGTTCTGTATGTTTAGCGACGATGGGCTCTTCAACAACTGCCTCAGCCTTTTCCATAGTTGTTTCATCACCCTCATCTGTTTCCTGATGGCTAGTTGTATTCTCCCATTGGTTCACTAATTCTGTTGGGGGTGACTCTATTTCTATTTCATCCATTGCAGGACTTTCATTTATAACGGCCGATTCATCTGCTAGACGTTCGACAATTGTCTTGATTTTTGATTCATTAATCGTAGGTTGTTTCCAAATATTCATTTGCTCAGAAATTGGTCGAGTGATTTTCTCTTTTTTTTGAGCTAATGGGACATTCATACGTTCACGAATCGCATGGCGAATCGTTTGTTCAATCAACGGCAGCAACTCTTCTTCTTTACTTAAACGAATTTGTAATTTCGTAGGATGCACATTGACATCAGTCAAATATGGATCGCCTTCGATGTACAATGCAACGATTGGAAAGCGTTCGATCGGCAAAAAAGTGTGATAAGCATCAACGATTGATTTTTGGACTAAGTAATGTTTCACCCATCGTCCATTGACGAAAATGGAGATATAGTTTTTAGACGCGCGTGTAATTTCAGGCAAAGAAGCATATCCGTGAATGGAATAGTCTCTATTTTCTCCACTGAAAGCTATCATCTTTTTTGCATTTTGTATTCCGTAAATCGCTGCAAGTACTTGTTGCACATTTCCACGACCATTTGTTTGAAGGAGTGTTCCTCCATTATGAACAAGCTTAAATGCGATATTTGGATACGCAAGGGCTAAACGATTCATTAGATCGATGGAGTGCCCGAGTTCTGTTTGAATCGTTTTTAAATACTTTAGCCGAGCTGGAGTATTAAAAAATAGTTGGGACACGGTAATTTCTGTCCCTTTTCTTAGTGGCCCCGGCTTTTTCGATACAATATTTCCACCTTCAAGTTCTAATTCAATTCCCGATTCCCCGTCAGAAGTTTTTAATTGAAGTTTCGAAACAGCAGCGATAGATGCAAGAGCTTCCCCCCGGAATCCAAGGGTGCGGATGCGAAATAAATCTTGCTCTTTCGAGATTTTGGATGTCGCATGGCGATAAAAACATAACATCGCATCAGTCTCATCCATGCCGCTTCCATTATCAATGACTTGAATAGAGGTTAAGCCCGCTTCCTCAAGGAAAACTTCAATGGATGAACTTCCTGCATCAATGGCATTTTCAACAAGTTCTTTCACAACCGATGAAGGTCTTTCAACAACTTCCCCCGCTGCTATTTTGTTGGATAGCCATTCATCCATCAATTGAATCTTACCCATGCGTATCCCTCCTTATTGTTTTAGTGATTGTTGCAATTCGTACAAAAAATTCATTGCTTCCATCGGTGTCATCGATACGATATTTACTTTTTCTAATCGTTTTAAAACTTCTTGCTCATGAGATTTCAGCGATTTCTTTTCTTGTTTAGGCTCTACATCTTCTTCAAACAATGATAGTTGATGAACCTCTTCCTCAATTTGAGGGGCTGAGTTGTCTATTTGTTGTGATTCAAATTCCTCAAGCAAAATTCTTGCCCTTTCAATAATCTTCTCCGGCATATTTGCTAGTTTCGCCACATGAACACCGTAACTTTTATCTGCTGCTCCTTTTTTCACTTTATGCAAGAACACCACATTGCCATTTTTCTCAACCGCACTCACATGAACATTTTGAAGTCGTTCAAGTACCTCTTCTAAAGCAGTTAGTTCATGATAATGTGTGGAAAATAGCGTATTTGCACCGATGTGGTCGTGGATATATTCCATCATGGCTTGAGCAAGGGCCATCCCATCATATGTTGATGTACCTCGTCCAATTTCATCAAATAATAACAAACTTTTTTCCGTTGCATTCGTAATGGCATGCTGACTTTCCAGCATTTCCACCATGAAAGTGGATTGGCCAGAAGCTAAGTCGTCAGCGGCTCCTATGCGGGTAAAAATTTGATCGGTAATCGGTAATTCAGCTTCATCACATGGTACATAACACCCCATTTGCGCCATTATGACAATCAACGCTACTTGACGCATATATGTACTTTTCCCAGACATATTCGGTCCGGTAATCAGCATCATATTTTTTTCTTCTGTTAACACACAATCATTTGGTACATAGCCTTGTTTATTTAACATTTTTTCAACAACTGGGTGTCTTCCGCCAATGATTTTTAAACCTTTTCCTTCATGGAAAGTCGGCTTAGTAAATTGATATTTTTCTGATACAACTGCAAAGCTTAAGTACACATCCAATTCGCTAATAATTGAAGCGAGTTGTTGTACACGGGGAATATATGCTTTTAACTGTTCTCTTAATTCAACGAATAGTTCGTACTCAAGAGCTAAGCTTTGTTCTTCTGCATTCAAGATTTGTGTCTCTTTTTCTTTTAATTCTTCCGTAATAAAGCGCTCTGCATTGGCTAGTGTTTGTTTTCGATGATAGCGAGATAAATCTACATTCGATAAGTTCGATTTTGTTACTTCAATGTAGTAACCAAAAATTCGGTTAAAGCCAATTTTTAAATTTTTGATGCCTGTTAGCTCCCGTTCTTTTTGCTCAAGCTGAGCAATCCAATCCTTCCCGTTTCGGGCAATATAGCGCAATTCATCTAGTTTTTGATTGTAGCCTTCTCGGATCACATCCCCCTCTTTAATGGCAACTGGCGGATGATCCGTAATAGCTCTTGAAAGTAATTGCTCAATATCCTCACAAGCGTCCATTTTACTCGCAAGGTTTATTAACGTTTCTTTATTGCTTTCGAGAAGTTTTTCTTTAATGGTTGGGACTTGTCTTAATGATTCACGAAGTTGCGCTAAATCTCGACCACCTACATTGCCAAATGCAACTCGTCCTGAAAGGCGCTCCAAATCATAGACGCTTTTTAGCAGTTCCCTTAATTCATCACGCAAGAAAAATTCATCCAGTAAATCGGTCACGGTGTTTAGTCTTTCTTCTATTTGTGCTCGGTTCGCGAGAGGTTGGTGGAGCCATTGTTTTAACTTTCTTCCGCCCATTGCCGTTACCGTCTCGTCTAAAAGCCAAAGCAAAGTTCCCTTTTGATCCTTTCCACGAATGGATTGCAGGAGTTCTAAGTTGCGTTTTGAATTGGCATCGATTTGTAAATATTGTTTCGTTTCGGTATATGTAAAAGGTTGAATGTGAGATAAGGAGCGCATTTGAGTACGTTCAATATATTGAAGTAAATATTTAGCCACACCGAAACACTTTTTCGGGAGATGGAGTAAATAGTTGTTAGCTTTTTCATCGTGCATCTCTTCATTTTCAATAGATAAAACAATGCCGAGATTTGCCGCTTGTTCTTGTAAGAGAATTTTTAATTCATCTGTCACTACAAGTTCTCGAATATTATAGGCTTGTAATTGTTGAAAAAGCCCCTTTACGCCGCCTTCAATGATGAAAGACTTCGCTTCCCCAGTGGAAACATCCAAATAGGCAAATGCAAATTCATGATCACTAATTCGCTCAGCACATCCGATGAAAATGTTTGATTTATTGTCAATTGTTTTTCCTTCAATCATCGTACCTGGTGTAATGAGTTGAATGACTTCACGCTTCACTACACCTTTTGCTTGTTTTGGGTCTTCCACTTGTTCGCAAATGGCTACTTTATAACCCTTTGATACTAATGTTTCAATATAGCTTTGGGCGGAGTGATATGGTACACCGCACATCGGTACTCGTTCATCTCCACCCGCATCACGTCCTGTTAAAGTGATTTCAAGTATTTGAGACGCTTTCAATGCATCTTCAAAAAACAATTCGTAAAAGTCACCTAATCTAAAAAAGAGAAAAGCATCTTCGTAATCTGCTTTAATGGATAAATATTGTTGCATCATTGGTGTATATGTAGTCATGTTATTACCTCACTTAAAATTCTCTAAGCTATTATAACATGATGAAAATTATAGCGATAACCAAGAAAACATGCTTTTTAATATTAGGAGCACCATCTTATTATTCTATTGATGGTGCTCTCAATGGAGATTATTGAAATGAAGAGGAGTCTTCACTGCTGCTTGATTTTTTATAATCGAAATCTGAAGAACTTGAAGAGGAAGAGGAGCTTGATGATTCATCATCATCGTCATCAAAATTCCATTCTTCTTCAAATTCAATTGGATGAACTGATACTACCACTTTTGTTTCACCGATTACTTCCACTAAGAATTCGCGTTCAATCACAATGTTGAAGCTATCGCCTTGTTGGTTGATCACTGCTTCAATGCAGTTTGGTTGTTGTAATACTTTTACATGGACTTCATTTGAATCGATGATTTCTTCATCGCGATAATGTAATTTTATTCTGTCTTTATAAGGAATTGTTTCTGTATAAACAGCAGTTTTTGAATGGTTATGATATGCATACCACACATTCACATCAAATTTACCAGAAACTTCTACATATTTACCCACTTTTTTCGCAGAATAGTGGTGGTTGATTACCCAACAACCTAATATGCTTGTTGGCGTGTTAGGTGGACGCATCACTTCACTGGATTCCGTACGTTTTTTCCCTTTCGCCACAACCGCTTTTGTCACGATTTGACGCAAACGTTTCAAACAATTTCCTCCTTTACATCTAGTCGAACTATTGTATGCGGCGAATGCCTAATTGGTGAAATATGATCTTTGTTTTTAAAGAAATTTGTTAAATCCTGTCGATTAAAGCAATAATGAGTTGAACTAGTGCATTTGCCTAACAAACATATAGTATTAAGGGAGGTTAAGAAGTGTTCCAGTTTGCGTAAAAAATTCAAAAGAAAAAAGGCTACTGGAAAATCAAACATTCGATTTTCCTTGTAGCCTTTTATTAAGAGCAACTTCCAGGACTCGTATTTTGCACTTTTGATCCCGTTTCACCAGTAAGTAAATTGCCGCCAGTTGATTCAATAATATCGTTTGTAACAGTTGTCGCAATCGCGTTGGAAACTAATTGCAATAGTATATTAACTTCCATTTGAGATTGTTTAAACTGCTGAACAACTGGTAATTCATCGATTTCTTTTTCTATTTCCTCGATTTTTTTCTCAACAAGTTTCAGCGCTTTTTCTTTCCCTAAATGTTGGAAGTTTACAGCTTGTTTTTGAAGGGATTTTAAACTTGCAATTTTTTCACGCACAAATTGATTTTCATTAATTTGAGCTTCTGCTTTTTTGAAAAATTCTACTTCTTCAGTTTGGGCAATCATGTGAGCGATTTCTTTCGCTTTTTCAACAATTTCATCTTTTGTATATAATTTAGTCGCCATTAGATTTCCACCTCTTGTCGTTTTACCACTTCTACAAATTCACCGCGAAGAGAGTAAGAACTTGCTTTCGTGATTTTCACTTTTACTAACTGACCAATTAATTCTTTCGGGCCAACAAAGTTTACTAATTTATTTCTTCTTGTATAACCAGCTAATACATCACTGCGTTTTTTACTTTCGCCTTCAACTAACACTTCAACAATTTGATTTTCATATTTTTTCAATGCAGCTTTTGAGAATTCTTCTACAACGGCATTGAGGCGGTATAAGCGATCTTTTTTCACTTCCATTGGTACGTTGTCTTTCATTTTTGCAGCTGGCGTACCTTCACGTGGAGAATAAATGTAAGTAAATGCTGATTCAAATCCAACTTCACGATATAAATCAAGCGTTTCTTGGAATTGTTCTTCCGTTTCGTTCGGATATCCAACGATGATGTCAGTTGTCAACGCCACATTCGGAATAGCTGCTTTAATTTTTCGAACAAGTTCTAAGAATTGTTCTCTCGTATATTTACGAGCCATAATTTTTAAGATTTCATTTGAACCAGATTGAACTGGCAAGTGAATGTGTTCAACTAAGTTTCCGCCTTTTGCTAACACTTCAATCAAGTGATCGTCAAAATCGCGAGGATGGCTCGTTGTGAAACGAATGCGTGGAATATCAATTTTACGCAGCTCATCCATTAAATCGCCAAGTCGATAGTTGATATCTGTGAAATCTTTACCGTAAGCATTTACGTTTTGTCCAAGAAGCATAATTTCTTTGTATCCTTGAGCTGCAAGTTCTCTTACTTCTTGAATGATTTCTTCCGGTCTGCGGCTGCGCTCTTTTCCTCGAGTATAAGGAACGATACAGTATGTGCAGAATTTATCGCATCCGTACATGATGTTTACCCAAGCTTTAATAGAGCCTTGTCGAGCTTTTGGAAGGTTTTCGATTACGTCCCCTTCTTTTGACCAAACTTCAACGACCATTTCTTTAGACATGTACGCTTCTTTTAAGATATATGGTAAACGGTGTATGTTATGCGTACCAAATACCATGTCAACATGTTGGTATTTCGTTAAAATTTTATTTACAACCGATTCTTCTTGGGACATACATCCGCACACCCCAAGCAACATATCAGGATTTTCTCGTTTGTATTTTGCAAGAAGGCCTAATTCACCAAATACTTTATTCTCTGCATTTTCACGGATGGCACATGTATTTAAAAGTACGACATTTGCATCTTCTACTGAATCAGTAGGTTCATATCCTAGTTGCATGAAAATGCCGGCCATTACTTCTGAATCGTGTTCATTCATTTGACAACCGTATGTGCGAATATAGAATTTACGGCCGTCTCCCATTCCTCGAAACTCTTCAGGAATTTTAAAATCTTTATGATATTTCACTTCTTCTTTTCCGCGTTTTTTCGCTTCTTTTAAAGAAGGAGCAGTGATTACTCGTTCAAAATATTTGCTATAATCTTTTTCTGTTTTTTGAGGTTTTGGCTGTGCTGCCTGACTATTTGCTAAACGTTGTTCTTCGTTCATTGATTATGAATGACTCCTTTCTATTGGATTCATAGAGGAATCCCATTTTTTAATTATAACGAATAGTTCATTAAAAGAACAATATTTATGATACAATTATGCTACTTTTGACATATTTACCGTAATGAGAGAAATCGCTCATATTGCTTGTGATTCTTCTCTTTTATAATGGTCAAAAAGGTTAGGCAATTTTGAACAACGGTAAACCAATTGAATGGATATCGTTGTTCAAATTGATATTTCGACAAGGTCAATACGGATTGAAAAAGCTCTGTTGGTTCAATATTCTTCGCTTGTAAATGCGCTAAAAAAGCAAGGAACCTTTTATGATCTTCAACTGTTAGTTTTTTTTCATCTACAAGCTTATCAATTTGTTCTCGATTTTGAAACGAATTTGCTTTACGAAACAAATTAAATAATTGTTCCTCATGTTTTCTCTTTTTCATGGAGATGAAATCAATTACATTGCTCAATGGTAAGACCTCGATTTCTATCTATCTAAATATTTTCCTATACCCATTAATGAAATTGCGCCCTTATCTCCCATATTACCCTCTTTGGAGAATAATTTCGAATGAAAAATATAGAAAAAGAAAGAAAGTACTTTTAACTTAAATAATTGCAATTTTTAAATAAATATTAAGATAAGCCAACATACTCAAAAAAATACCAACTTAAGAGAATCTAACTGTCAAAGGACAGAATTCAATTCACTTAAGTTGGTTTCACTACATTGATATTCGATTTGACACAAAGAGCATTTTACATAAATTCTTTTACTAATTCGTTAAATTGATCTTCATCAATTTTTAAATCCACATCCACTAGCGGCTTTTCTGCAAAACCTTCTAATTGTTGTTCATAAGGTACGGATTTAGTATCTTGATAAACGATACCTGTAACAAGGCCATCTTTTTCCATTACTGTTTGCATCGCCATTTCACGATTTTGAGGGTCGTAATGTTCAATATCGCTTAATTTCGTTAGATGTTCTTTAAACCATTCATACGTGTTCACTTTATTGTAAGTCACACATGGGCTAAATACATTAATGAAGGAAAACCCTTTATGTTGAATACCTGCTTCAATTAAAGCAGTTAGTTCTTTAATATCAGATGAAAATCCTTGAGCAACAAATGTTGCACCTGCTGATAGAGCAAGTTCCAATGGCTTAATCGATGGCTCAATTGAACCATTTGGTGTTGATTTTGTTACGAATCCGTAAGCAGAACGTGGAGAAGTTTGACCTTTTGTTAAACCGTAAATTTGGTTATCCATTACGATGTAAGTAATATCGATGTTACGACGAATGGCATGAACCGTATGAGCCATCCCAATCGCATAACCGTCACCATCTCCGCCAGTAGCAATGACATGTAAATTACGATTGGCAATTTTTAGACCTTGAGCGATTGGCAATGCACGGCCATGTGTACCGTGAAAACCATAGGAATTGATATATCCACTAATGCGTCCTGAACAGCCGATACCGGAAATGATTGCAAGTTCATGTGGTTCGATACCGACATTGGCAGCTGCCCGTTGAATCGCTGCTTGCACAGAAAAATCTCCGCATCCAGGACACCAGTTAGGTTTTACGTTGTTACGAAAATCTTTAAATGTTGCCATTAGTCAAGCAACTCCTTTACACGAGTTTTTAATTCACGAGGCAAGAATGGAGTGCCGTCATATTTCGTGATACTAAATGTTTTGTTATGTCCACCAATATTCATTTTCATAATATTGGCCAATTGACCTGTCGCATTATTTTCCACCACAATAATTTTTTTCGCACGGTCTGCATAAGGTCTTAATTCATTGGCTGGGAATGGATGAATTAAGCGGACATGAACGTGGTTCGCTTTAATGCCTTCTTGCTCCAATAATGGGCGAATTTCTTCAATCGCACCTCGAGTTGAGTTAAAACCAACGATTAAAACATCAGCTTCCTCATGAGGCGCATCGACATAAATTGGATCTTTGAAGTTTAAATAATTTAATTTACGTAAACGCTTGTCCATTTGATTTCTACGGTTTCCTGGAGCTTCTGCCGGTTTACCAGTTTCATCGTGCTCGTTTCCTGTTACTTTGTGAATGCCGTGTAGTTGGCCTGGAAGAACACGAGTTGAAATTCCGTCTTCCGTTACTTCATAACGTTTGAAATCTTCTTTCGGATCTTTTTCTGGCAATTCACCAAGGTTCAATTTACCACGGCGAATTTCAATTTTTGAATAATCAAATGGATCAGCAGTTTGTTTACCAAGAGCCAATTGTAAATCCGTCATCACAATGACTGGTAGTTGCAATTCTTCAGCAATGTTAAATGCTTGGATTGTATCGTAAAAGGCTTCTTCTAGTGTTGAAGGAGCAATTACTACTTTTGGAATTTCTCCGTGTGTACCGTAAAGCATCGCCATTAAATCAGATTGTTCTTGTTTTGTTGGAAGCCCTGTTGATGGACCGCCCCGCTGTGTGTCGATGATTACAAGCGGCTGTTCAGTCATACCAGATAAACCGATGGATTCCATCATTAAGGATAAACCAGGACCTGCTGATGCAGTAAAGGCACGTACTCCGCCAAAGTTCGCACCGATTGCCATCGTACAAGCGGCAATTTCATCTTCTGTTTGAATAACCGTACCACCAAATTTAGGAAGTTTTTTAATTAAATATTCCATGATTTCAGAGGCCGGCGTGATTGGATATGCAGCCATAAATCGAGAACCAGCAGCAATCGCACCTAGCGCAACCGCATCATTACCAATCATGAACATGCGTCGTTTGCCATCTGCTGGTTCTAATTCCCATTTACCAACTTTATCGCCAATGAGTTCGCAAGTTGCATCATAACCTCGTTGAATGGCTTCCATATTCTTTTTTACTACTTCTTCACCTTTGCGGCCAAAAATTTCATCTACAACTGCTTGGAAGCTTTCAATTGGCAAGTTTAATAAAGCCGCAGTTGAGCCAATTGCTACCATGTTCTTCATTAACGATGTGCCAAGCTCAGTAGCAATTTCTGTAAACGGAACAGAAAAGAGTGGCGCTTTTGAGTCTTCAGGATTTACCGGCTCAAATTTACTATCAGCCAAAATGATGCCGTTTTCTGTTAATTCTTTATAATTGACCTCTATAGTTTCTTGGTCAAATGCCACTAAAATATCTAAATCGTCCGCAATTGCACGAACTGGTGTTGGGCGAACAGTAATTTTATTATTTGTATGACCTCCCTTAATGCGAGAGGAGAAATGACGGTAGCCATATAGATGATAGCCTAAACGATTCATTGCCATTGAGAAAATTTCACCAGTACTCTCAATACCTTCACCTTGTTGCCCACCGACTTTCCATGAAAGCTGATGTAACATTCTAACATCTCCTTAAAAAACTTTTAATTACATACTTTTTTCTTATTTAAATATAACATGAATCGATTTTCTTGAAATACGAAAAACGGTTAAATATTTCAATTTCAGACCTTAGACGGAAAAGTTCGTTCAAAACTTTGTAAAGGTTACAACACTTATTTTTCCCTGCTATGTATTTTCTAAAAGAACTTTTCTTACATAGGAGAATCTTGTTAATTCGATCATTATTGGCCATTTCAAGATAATTCCACAAAAAAATGGTGGAGAATTTACTCTCCACCCTCCGTAAGTTTTGGAAGAAGTACTTCCATTCGCCACTTTGAATGATTTATCGCTGGCGTTTCTCAACTACAAGTTTTAGTGCAGTACGATCTTCTCCACCAATTTGAATGTCTGCAAATGCTGGAGAACAGATTAAATCTGTCCCGCTTGGTGCTACAAAACCACGGGCAATGGCTACTGCTTTTACCGCTTGGTTCAGAGCACCCGCACCTACAGCTTGCATTTCTGCATATCCTTGCTCTCGAATTACCGCAACGAGCGCACCTGCTACAGAATTAGGATTTGAGCGAGACGATACTTTCAATGAATCCACATTTATTCCTCCCCATATTTGCTTTTTTATTGATTTTGAATGAAGCTTTTTTGTTGGCATTCATTCAAAGGACTTGAACTTATGTCCGTAGCACATTTTATGCAGCAAATTAGAAAAATAGAATCATTTTGGAAGGGAATCATGCAAAATCTTGGGAATTATCCTTGGAAAGGATAATCGTCATTAATGTAAATTCTTTCACAAAAAGTGGCTTTGCCCGTTTCGTTATCAATATCAACGAAAAAGCCGCTGAATACGTCTCTTCCCGATTTTGGCACTTCAAATCGAGAAGGCATATTCGTTTGGAATTTGTAAATGACGCTTTCTTTTTTCATGCCTAAAATTTCATCGTATGGTCCAGTCATCCCTACATCAGTTATATATGCTGTACCACCTGGAAATATTCTTGCATCTGCTGTTTGAACATGTGTATGTGTTCCAACGACTGCAGAAACCCGTCCATCCAAATGCCAACCAAATGCAATTTTTTCACTCGTTGCTTCACCATGGAAATCAACAAATACTAATGGAGAAATTTTTCTTGCTTCTTCAACTAATTCATCCGCCATACGAAACGGATCTTCATGGGGAGGTAAAAATACGCGGCCATGTAAATTGATGACCGTTAAAATATGTCCATTTTTCGAGATTTGGACAACACCTTTACCAGGTGCCTCTTTAGAAAAGTTTGCAGGTCGAATTAAATATTGAGCCTCGTCAATAAACTCAAAAATTTCTTTATTGTCCCAAGTGTGATTACCCATCGTAATCACATCAATGCCCATTTGCAACAATTGTTGATAAATCTTTTGCGTGATTCCTCGACCCGCCGCTGCATTTTCTCCATTTGCAATAACTACATCGGGTTCATATTTTTTCTTTAATCGTGGTAAATATTTTTCGACCGCCTCTCGACCGATTGATCCGACGATATCACCTATAAATAGTACTTTCAATCTGAATAACCCACTTTCTATAAATCAAACCTACTCAATTTTATCATCTTACAAGTATGAATGCTATTTTATTTATAACTTGTGCCATGAAAATAATCTTCACATTTTATGTTTTTAAAATGAAACATTGCCAAGAAATTATTCTTCATAATCATAAGAAAACCCCTTTTGATTAAAAAATCAAAAGAGGCTATTAAAATATTTTATTATTTTGCATATTCAACTGCACGCGTTTCACGGATGACTGTCACTTTGATGTGACCAGGATAATTGAGTTCTTCCTCAATTTGTTTTCGAATATCCCGCGCAAGTCGATGTGCTTGTAAGTCATCAATTTTTTCAGGTTGAACAATGATTCGGATTTCACGGCCTGCCTGAATAGCGTAAGATTTTTCTACCCCTTCATAGGATTCTGAAATTTCCTCAAGTTTTTCTAAACGACGAATATAGTTTTCTAATGTTTCACTACGAGCACCAGGACGAGCAGCTGATAGAGCATCTGCTGCAGCTACAATCACTGCAATAACGCTTGTAGGTTCCACATCGCCATGGTGAGAAGCAATACTGTTGATGACAACAGGGTGTTCCTTATACTTCGTAGCAAGTTCAACACCGATTTCAACATGGCTTCCTTCTACTTCATGGTCAATTGCTTTACCAATATCATGAAGTAATCCTGCCCGTTTCGCGAGCGCTACGTCTTCACCTAATTCAGCAGCCATTAATCCGGCTAAATGAGCTACCTCAATGGAATGTTTTAATACATTTTGGCCATAGCTTGTCCGATATTTCATGCGGCCTAAAATTTTAATTAAGTCTGGATGTAAATTATGAACGCCGACTTCAAACGTAGTATGTTCTCCCGTTTCACGAATATGTTCGTCCATTTCTCGGCGTGATTTTTCAACCATTTCTTCAATTCGAGCTGGATGAATTCGTCCATCTTGCACGAGTTTCTCTAATGCAAGACGAGCAGTTTCACGACGGATTGGGTCAAAACCAGATAAAATAACCGCTTCTGGAGTATCATCAATAATTAAATCGATACCAGTAAGCGTTTCAAGGGTACGAATATTTCGTCCTTCACGACCAATAATTCGGCCTTTCATTTCGTCATTCGGCAAGTTTACAACCGACACTGTTGTTTCTGCCACATGGTCAGCAGCATATCGTTGCAGAGCCAACGATAAAATTTCTTTTGCTTTTTTGTCAGACTCTTCTTTAGCACGCGTTTCAGCTTCTTTAATCATCATAGCGATATCCGTTGAAAGTTCTTGTTCAACTTGTTTTAAAATGATATCTTTCGCTTCTTCTTTCGTTAAAGAAGCAATGCGTTCTAATTCTGACTGTTGTTGTTCTACTAGCTCTTCCACTTTACTTTCCATCTGTTCAATATGCTGTTGTCTTTCGGCTAGAGCCTCTTCTTTTCTCTCTAGACTTGCTTCTCTCTTATTTAGAGCATCATCCTTACGATCGAGATTTTCTTCTTTTTGCAATAACCGGTTTTCTTGTCTCTGAAGCTCAGCGCGTCGTTCGCGGATTTCTTTCTCAGCCTCAGTTCGAAGTTTGTGAGTTTCATCTTTCGCTTCCAATAGTGCTTCTTTCTTTAGCGCTTCCGCTTCTCGCTTAGCTTCATCTATGATGAGCAAGCTCTGTTGTTTCGCACCATTCACTTTCGATTCATTCACTTTTTTCATATAGAAATAGATAACAGCGGCACCGACGATGAGTCCAAGCAAAGCGGAGATCATGTATTCCATACGAACACCTCCTCTTGCTATAATCACATGCATTTTCAGTCGGCTCATATATTGACAATTTTTCTCAACATACTGCCTATTTCATTTTATCATTAAAAAAAATTATACAGTCTAATTGTATAGTTCACAATTGGCTCTGTCAAGGATTGCCACCACTAATGACGGCTGATTTTGCTTCTCAATACTTCGTTATTTGATGATAATTTTAAGGAAATTTTTCTGTTTTTTTGATATAAATTGGTGGAAAATATATTAATTATAGGAAATATTAAGTTTCTATTTTCAAAAAATATTTCCTTCACTTATTTTGCCAATTTTCATTTGATTTTATTCATCTATAAATGAAATTTTGTATTTTCAAAGATGTAAATATAACCAAAACTCCACCAAGAATAATTACTGCTCTTTCTAGAGAAAGAAAAAGAGCAAACGAGAATCAAAAAATTCTCATTCGCTCTTTTAATGAAGTCTTTGGGCAAACCTTCTATTTACTTTTTTAGACTGCTATTTAGAACGTCACCGTTTATTATTCTTCATCAAATAACGGTAATTCTTCTGCGAGCTCTTCGTCATCGTCATGAGCTGCAATCATGTAGGAATTCGATGTCATGCCAAAGGATTCACGAATTTTTTGTGCAATTTCATCGCGAATTTCTGGATTTGCTTTAAAGAATTGTTTCACGTTTTCTCGACCTTGTCCAATTCTCTCATCGTTGTATGAATACCAAGAACCGCTCTTCTGAATAATGTCTAGCTCTGCACCAATATCGACAATTTCGCCTTCTTTCGAAATTCCTTCACCGAACATAATATCCACTTCTGCAGTGCGGAATGGTGGAGCTACTTTATTTTTCACTACTTTAATTTTTGTTTTACTTCCAACCATTTCGCTACCTTGTTTAATTGTTTCCGCACGGCGAACTTCTAAACGGATGGAAGAATAGAATTTTAAAGCACGGCCACCAGGTGTCGTTTCTGGATTGCCAAACATTACGCCGATTTTATCACGAACTTGGTTAATGAAAATGCAGATTGTATTTGATTTATTGATGACCCCAGATAATTTTCGTAAAGCTTGAGACATTAGGCGAGCTTGTAACCCCATGTGTGAGTCGCCCATTTCTCCTTCAATCTCCGCTTTTGGCACTAATGCCGCTACAGAATCGATGACAATAATATCAATTGCACCGCTTCGCACTAATGCCTCAGCAATTTCCAACGCTTGCTCTCCAGTATCAGGTTGGGAAAGAATTAATTCATCGATATTAACGCCTAATTTTTGAGCGTAAATTGGGTCTAATGCGTGTTCTGCATCAATAAATGCCGCTTGTCCACCTTGTGCCTGAACTTCCGCAATTGCATGTAATGCCACTGTAGTTTTACCGGATGACTCTGGACCATAAATTTCAATAATACGTCCTCTCGGATATCCCCCTACACCAAGGGCTGCATCAAGAGCTAGTGAACCACTTGGCACAGTCGAAATTTGCAAATCCGTTTTTTCACCGAGTTTCATAATGGAGCCTTTACCGAATTGCTTTTCAATTTGTTTTAACGCCATATCTAAGGCAGCTTTACGATCACTCAAAATGTTTCCTCCTTAAAAAGCGAATCTGTATTGTTCTGTTTCTACTATACTTCTTTTTTGAGAAATAATCAATAAAAAACCGAACGTATTTTCGCAAAAATAAAATTTGAGCCATTTTTTTGGCTCAAATTTTATTTTTAGACCTTTTGATATCCTTTTTCCTCAAGCAATCGGATTAAATAACTCAACGTATATTTGACGGTACATAAACGGTTGGTATTTCGAAGTCCAGACAATTGAAGTTTCCTCGTCACTACATCCTCGCCAATCGCGATGCCAATCCAAATTGTTCCTGCCGGCTCTCCGTCATGTGGTTCTGGGCCAGCTGCTCCTGTCAAACCAATGCCAATGTCCGTACCAAACTTTTTACGAACATTTCTTGCCATACTCGCAGCACACTCGCTACTCACGATACCATATTGATTGAGCAATTCTTTTGGAATTCCCAGCTGTTGGATTTTTGCCTCTTCTGTATAAGTCACCATTCCACCAACGAGCGTGCCGCTAACGCCAGGGATTTCCGCTAGTTCTGATTGAAATAATCCCGCTGTTAAACTTTCAGCAGCTGAAATCGTTAACCTATTATGAAGCAACATTTCAACAGCTTTTGATGCGAGCGTATCATCGTCAACACCATAGTTATATTTGCCAACAATCGATAAAATTTCCCTTTTCTTTTCATTTATTAATTCCCAAGCTTCTGCTTTCGAATCCGCTTTCGCTGTAATGCGCAACGTCACTTCACCATCAGAAGCTAGTGGGGCAATCGTTGGATTTGATTGGGCATCTAAAATATGTTGAATCTTCGTTTCCAATTCTGCTTCTCCTATGCCATAAAAGCGAAGAACGTGAGATAGAATGATTCCTCCTTTGCTGATAAGAGAAGCTAACTTTGGTTTGACTTCAAATTGAAACATCGGCTCTAATTCTTTTGGCGGACCTGGCAATAATATGTATGTCCGTCCTCCCTTTTGAAGCAGCATGCCTGGAGCTAAACCGTGATGATTAACTAATACCTCACTACCCTGTAAAACTAGAGCTTGTTTTCGATTATTTTCTGTAAGCGGTCTACCTTGGTTAGTGAAAAATTTTTCAATTGTTTCTAGTGCTTTTTCATCGAAAACGAGAGGCACATTTAAATGCTCTGCAATCGTTTCTTTTGTTAAATCGTCCTTCGTTGGTCCTAATCCGCCGGAAAAAATGATTAAATCTGCACGGGATTCAGCAATTTCAATAGCTTTTTTGAGCCTACCTCCGTTGTCGCCAATCACCGAATGATAATATACGTTAATACCAAGTTCTGATAATTGGCTGGAAATAAATTTTGCATTCGTATTGGCAATTTGACCTAATAGCAACTCAGAGCCAACTGCAATAATTTCGGCATTCATCTTTTCCCCTCACTTATTTGGAATTGACAAAAACTTGTCGGTTTAAATAAAAATAATCCCAACCGGACCAAATTGTAAAGAATAATGCAACGTAAAGCATCAACTTATCAAATGGTATGCCGAACATAATAAAAATAGTATTGTGCAATAACAGTGCAGTAATGGCAACAATTTGCGTCCATGTTTTTATTTTTCCTAAGTTGCTGGCAGCAACAATTTTTCCTTCACCGGCCAAAATGGAGCGCAAACCAGTAACAGCAAATTCACGGCTTAATATGATGATAATGACCCACGCAGGAGCAAGCCCTAATTCCACTAACAGTAAAAATGCAGAAGTGACTAATAATTTATCAGCAAGGGGATCTAAAAATTTTCCTAAGTTTGTTACTAGATTATATTTGCGGGCAAAATACCCATCGATCCAGTCAGTACACGATGCAACAATAAATATCAATGCACCTACAAAATGATGGACAGGCATTTCAGCGCCGAACAATTCCATCGTTCCCCAATTAAAATCATACATCATCACAATGACAAAAATAGGAATTAGTAAAATGCGGGAAACAGTAATTTTATTCGGTAAATTCATTATCTACTACAACCTTTCATGCGAAAGAAAATAGTCATCTATAATAGATGACTACTGTTCCTCGCTAAATTTAATAATGATATTTTGAGCGCTCAAGTTTTGAACGTATTGAATTTCTTCATCGTTCACAAACACTTTTGCATTTTCAGAGAAACCAAGTCTTATGCGGGCATATCCGTTCGCAGATGAATCGTGTTCTACTACTTCTCCTTGTTTATAGACACGATCATCCACTTGTTCATTACCATTTGCATCGCGAATGCTTACCCAAGTATCACCAGAAACTTCAACCCGGATTTGCATTTTGTCTGTTCCTGATAATTCGTAAACAGTCGAAACCCCATCCGGTTGCACTTGTCCCTCTGAAATGACTTGCGTTTGTTGTTCATCATCTTCTTGCTCATCTACAATTGGTTGATTATTAGGCTCTTCCTCATTTCCAGCCTTATTTTCGTCCTTTGCTGGAGGATTATCAACATTTGTTTGCTCATATTCAATTGGCTCAGTATTATTTTCTGTTACTTGTTCTTCTGGAGCTGATGGCCTTTGAGAGAAAAAGAACCAAAGGACAGCAATGATGATGATAATAAATAAGGCAACAACATATTTAGGCAAAGATTCCATTAATTTATTTGTGGATGTTGTTTTTAATTTTTTACGAGTTGGACTTTGGGAGAATGATTGTGCTACTTCCTCCGTTTGATGACTAGGAATTTCGTTTTTAAATTCCTCAAAAATTTCATCTGGATCGAGTCCAACTGCTTCAGCATATTGCTTGATAAATGCTCGTACGTAAAAGGTACCCGGCATAATAGAATAATTTCCTTCTTCAATGCCGACTAAATACCTTTTTTGTATTTTCGTAATCTCTTGTAAATCATCTAAACTATATCCTTTAGACAATCTCGCTTCTTTTAGGCGAGTACCGAGCTCTGTCAACCATAACACCTACTTTATTTAATATTATTAAAATGAGAAAAAGTCCCCATTGGCAAAAGTGTCATTCTTCTCAATGGCATCATAAACGATTTCTTCATCTGGATGATGGCGTAATTCGATAATATAATCAAAATCTTCAATGTTATATTCGGAGTGTTTTACAAAGATATCTGGATGTTCTATTACTTTTACACTAGGCATTTTCATTACTTCACGCACAAGTTGCAAATGCCTTTCATCTGTCGTCATTCTAGAAACGACTCCATCGAGAATAAAAATATTATTTGTATTAAATTCATCTCCCATTAATTGTTTTCGAATCGTTTGTTTAATCATAGTAGAGGATAAAAATATCCATTTTTTATTAGCACAGACACTCGCTGCAACAATTGATTCTGTCTTGCCTACTCGAGGCATTCCACGAATTCCGATTAACTTATGTCCCTCGGTTTTAAATAATTCAGCCATGAAGTCAACTAAAATTCCTAGTTCATCTCGAACAAAACGAAAAGTATTTTTTTCATCTGCGTCTCTTTCAATATATTGACCATGGCGAACAGCTAAACGATCTCGAACTTTTGGCTCACGCAATTTTGTGACGCGGATATCATCAATTGTGTTGACAATCGATTGAAAACGTCTAATGGATTCCTCATTTTCGGATTTTAACAACAAACCTCGACGGCCTTCGTCTACACCATTAATAGTTACAATGTTCACTTTAAGCATACCAAGTAGAGAGGCAATATCACCTAACAATCCTGGACGATTTACTTGAATTTCATATTCAAAATACCATTCACCCATTTACAACCGTCCCCTTATTTCTAACGAAAATAATGACCTACAAGTTTCATCATATCTGATTTTATATGTATTGAAAAGTTAGAATGCGACAAAATTATGCTAAATTGGACAAAATTATTCATCTTTTTACGACTCATTAATTTTTGATGAATTGGAATGAAGAAAAAGGAGGAAATTTCCCCCTTTTTCCTTTTAAATACACATACGGAAAGGAAACAAAATACTATTCAAGATGATGATATGAATAGTTTAGTTAAAAAGTAACAACCAAAAAAGTTTCCATCATTAGTTAATGTTTCTGTTTTGGACTAATTTCATAACACAGCTTGCTAGTGCATGTTTTTCTTTTTCACTAGCTACTGACCATAGATCGGCGAGTACTCTCTCTTGTTCATTTTTTGGGTCAACATTTTTCGCTAAATATTCGCCGATTTGGACCGCTGTTTTTTCAATTGTGTTATCAGACAAGCCCATATTTTTTGCATTTTCTACTTGTTGTCCAAGAAATGATTTCCATCGTTCCCAGTTTTGTAATATTTCCATATTATCTCCTCCTTTTCATCATTAGTATGGACAAGCAACGTTCATTATATGTACCAACCACCATTTAAACGTATAATTTGGCCTGTGACATAATCTGCCTGTCCACTAATGTAAAAGGAGACCATATTCGCAACTTCCTCAGGTTCCCCCATGCGATGAAGTGGAATCTCATTATAAATTTCCTGTTTTTCTTCTTCCGACAAATGATAATTCATTTCCGTATTGATGATACCAGGTGCAATCGCATTTACTAAAATCCCTTGATAGGCTGCTTCTTTTGCATATGCTTTCACGAAAGCATGTTGAGCACCTTTTACTGTGGCATACACAGTTTCATAAGCAGCTCCAGCTTCTCCCCAAATAGAACCGATAAACATAATATAACTAATATCATGTTGACGCAATTTTTTTGATAAAAGTGCAACAAGTCGAATGGGGTTTTGTACATGCTCTTTCCATAGTTGATCGATAACGCTTGAAGGGGTATCTTCAAGTAGACCATAATATGCGGTACCACCTGCAAAAATGACCGCTTGAATAGAATAAATTTGATTGACCAATTGTTCTGCCCCATCATCAACGGAGAAATCCGCTTGTACCGGGATGAATTCCAAGTGAGGATAAGCAGTATTCAAATCCTCTACTAAATGCTCCACTTTTTCACGATTTTTAAAATAATGCAAATAAAGCGACCAGCCATCTTTAGCTAGACGCTTTACAATCGCACTACCGATTGCACCGGAAGCTCCAATTACAAGTGCAAATTTTTTCATTGCGGGCTCCTTGTCGGTAAAATTTTGAATGTCGTTTGTTGAGATTCGCCTTGAATGGATTGAAAAGCTTCTTTCACATCTTCCAATGTGATTTTTTCAATTACAGGAACTGCATCAAACAAATTCATATCATTAAATTTATATCTTGTAAATTGGTTTGCAATATATTCTAAAGAATTTAACGCTCTTAAGAAGAAGCCGATTTTTTTTCGTTTTATACGTTCAATCGCCTCTTCATTGAAAATTTTGTTTGCATGATTAACGGTATGCAATATTTTTTCGACGAGTGCATCAGGATCCGGTGAATCTGAGCCGACTAAAGCGAATCCAAATCCCTTCTCTAAAGTAAAATCGTAAGCAAAGGACTCATCAATTAATCCGTTTTCGTAAACATCTGTATAAAATTCGGATGCTCGACCAAATAAACATTCTAAACCAATTTGTACAGCGAGTTCATGTTTGAGCATTTCTTCCCCACTCAAATTTGTCTCCTTCGCTTTCAGTCCGACATACACTTTCGGCTGTTGAACATCCATTTTGATTTCTCGCTCTTTTACTGCAACATCAAGTGGTTCTTCTTCAAAATAGCGATCAATTTCAGGTGCTTCTTTAAAGGACTTTTTATTTTGGTTTTCTTCAATAAAATTCATCATTTCTTTTGGATCCACATTTCCAACAATAAATAACAACATGTTGGAAGGATGATAAAACGTATTATAGCAAGTATATAAATGTTCAGCTGTAATTTGATCAATGGATTCAATCGTTCCAGCGATATCAATTTTTACAGGATGATTGTGATACATATTTTCAATTGCACCAAAATACAGTCGCCAATCCGGTTGGTCATCATACATTGTGATTTCTTGCCCAATAATTCCTTTTTCTTTTTCTACCGTTTTTTCAGTAAAATACGGTTGTTGCACGAAGTCTAACAATGTTTCCGTATTTTCGAAAATATTATCCGTTGCAGAAAATAAATAAGCTGTTCTTGTAAAAGAAGTAAATGCGTTTGCAGACGCTCCTCTTTCACTGAACTTTTGGAATACATCGCCTTCTTCTTTTTCAAACATTTTATGTTCAAGAAAATGGGCGATGCCATCTGGAACTGTGATACGCTCCGATTCTCCGATTGGCGTAAAGGTACGATCAATGGATCCATATTTTGTAGTAAAAGTTACGAAAGTTTTAGAGAATCCCTTTTTTGGCAATATATATACATCAAGTCCATTGGATAATTTTTTATAATATAACGTTTCATCTAATTGTTGAAATTCAATCGTTTCCATTATTTCGCCTCCTTTCCGCATAAGAAATATGTTGCTTCATGTTGAATTTGAGATGCCATTTGTTTTAAATCATCTTTTGTCACTTTATTCCAACGTTCCTTCCACAATTCTACAGAAAATTCTTCATCTAAATCTTTATATTGATCAAATATATCAATTTGACCACGAGCTAAATCCAACGCTTCTCTCAATTGATTTGTCAACATCGCCCGCGTTTGATTCAATTCTAAATCGGAAATATTTCCTTTTTTCATGTCTTCTAACTGTTCAAAAATAATATCAATTGCCTTTTTCTCGTTGCTTGGTTCAATTCCTGAAACAACGAAAAGTAGACCGTAATGAGGCGAATAGGAACTGGAAGCGTAATATGCTAAACTTTCACGCTCACGGACATTCATAAATAGTTTCGAGTGGGCATATCCGCCAAATACACCGTTGAAAATTTGCATTTTAGGAAAATCTGGATCGCCAAATTTCACCGGTGTGCTAAAGCCAATATGCAGCTTCCCTTGCTTCATATCTTGAAACTCTTTTACATAATCTTTCTCAGGTTTTGATTCCTCATTGTAATTTAGTTGTTGAGGAGTTCGATCTTTAAACTGGAAAGCTTTTTTCATTTTTTCTTGAATTTCTTCCGTGTCGATATCTCCTGCTACGTATATGTCAATTTTGTCGTTATGAATCATGGAATAATAAGCCTCTGTCAGCGACTCCGGAGTTACTTCCTTTACCGCTTCAATTGAGCCGCTTGCTGGAATAGATGCAGGATGATTCGGACGTAAAATTTGTGTTAACCGTTGTTGAGCATAGCGAGTTTTATCGTCAAAAATTGATTCAATTCGTTGGATAACAATTTGTTTCTCCCGTTCGACGATCGATGGAACAAATTGTCCGTTTTCCATATTTGGATGGAAAATAACTGTTTGTAATAAGCCAATCACATCATTTAAAACAGGATGATTCGATAAATATTGATCATTTACCGTTTCTACGTTCAACACTACAGTATGTTCCGCACCGCGTTTCGATACGTCGAAATAAAGCATCGTACCATATAAATCATCTAAATAACTGCGAAACTCTGCTGATTTTTTATACCGCTCATTGCTATGTTGTAATACGTTTGAAAGAACAGCTCGCTCAGCTGCCACTTTTGTCGTTAAAGGTGTCCTAAACTTAAAAGAGAAATTCACCGTCTTAAATTGTGTCGTTTTTCTTATATGTAGCGAAACGCCCTCCGCTAATTTCGTCGTTTGAAACAAAAAAATTCCTCCTGACTTCCCATATATTGTGTATATGCCTCATAAAAATAATTTTCTCAAGAGGCTCGTTTATTATTCAGAAATATACCCAATTAACTACTATTACTACTATACATGCAAAGGAACAGTTTATGTACAACATTTTCATTTTAATAGAAAATTTTCCTTTTAGCATTACATATGGCTTAATGAAGAATTTTTTGAAGATTGTAGTATAGTAGATTCTTCCATTACCGCGATTGTAACCAACCATCAGCTAATGTTTGTATGACAGGATGAATCTTTTCTAAAGGGATGGCACCAAATCCTATCATGACTAGGTTTTGAGGTGTAGTTGTTTGATAATATTTTGAGACCGGATCAATATCAATTCCTTTTTCAAGAGCAATTTGTACAGCACGTTTCTCAGATAACCATGGAGGTAATTGTATGACGATATGCAGTCCTGCTGTATCGCCGAAAATTTTATATTCATCCGTTAAATAAACTTGTAATGCTTCTATTAATGTTTTCCATTTTTTTCTATACAGTGTGCGCATTTTTTCAATATGTTTTACAAAATAACCAGATTCCATAAATTCAGCCACAACAAGTTGATCAATTCTCGACACAGTTGATTTTTGATGCTGATAAAAGTTTTGGAAATCAACAGCAAGGGAAATTGGCAGCACCATATAGCTCATGCGAATCGATGGTAAAAGGGTTTTTGAAAAAGTACCGAAATAAATGACGCGCTGTAGCTGATCCATATTAGCTAGTGGAGGAATGGGCAACCCTTTATAACGAAATTCTGCATCGTAATCATCCTCAATAATATAGGCATTTGTTGCCTGTGCCCATTGAAGTAATTGAGCTTTTCGCTCAATTGGCATAACGGCCCCTAACGGAAACTGATGAGCAGGAGTCACATAGTATAATTTTACTCTGTTCGTTGGGATGGTGGCACCGTAATGATCAGTTCTTACATATTCAATGTTATATTTCATTTGTTGAAAAATAATATTTGCTCTATAAAATCCAGGCTCTTCAATTGCAACTGGAATGTTGCCAAAAAAGATGCATAATGCTTGTAACTGTTGCTGTGTACCACTAAAAACAAAGATTTGTTCAGGTTCACATTCAATTCCTCTAGCGATGTGTAAATAATTTGCAATATTTTTACGCAACGTTCTTTCACCTTGCCAAGGACTAGCGTGTGCAGGGAATTTTTGTAATTGAGTTTTATATAGTTTTTGCCATACCTTGTATGGAAAAGCCTCTGCATCTACTTGCCCATTTTTTAAATTATAGATTGAGTTCTCCTCAATCAATTCAATCGAAGGTTTATCTTTTACAACTATGTGACACCAATCACCATTATATTCTGAAATAAAATAGCCTGAGCGTTCTACACTATAAATGTATCCTTCACTTAGCAATTGTTCATACGCGTTTTGTACAGTTTGAATGCTAATGTTCAATTGCTCTGCAAGCTTTCTTTTTGAAGGTAATTTTTCATTAGCCCTAAGTTGTTTCGTAATGATTTTTTCTTTTAGCTGTTCATATATCGCAATATATTTTGGCGTCGTCTCGGGAAACTGAAATTGTAACTCCATTTCAACCTCCTGGTATGATAAAAAATTCAGAATTTGGTTATTTCAAAAGTATCAAATGAAGCTTTTAATAGCAATAAAGGAGGTTGTTCAAATGAAAAATATAATACTAGAAAACGATATTGTCTTACTTCGTCCAGTTGAATTAACCGATATTGAATCTATTGCGGAAGCTGGAAGAGATGAGCGTATTTGGGAACATATGCAAGTATCTTTAACGACGAAAAAAGCAGTTGAACAATATGTTAAAAACGCAATTGCTGAACGCAATTTAAAAGTTTCCTATATGTTTGTCATCATCGATAAAAAAACAAACAAAATTGTGGGTTGCACTTCCTTTTTAGATATATCGCTGGAGCATAAAAGATTAGAAATTGGTAACACATGGATCAATCCTTCTGTATGGCGTACGCCGATTAATACAAATTGCAAGTTTTTGTTACTTACGTATTGCTTTGAACAATTAAAGTTAAATCGGGTTCAACTAAAGACAGGTCATCAAAATATACGATCCCAAAAAGCAATTGAACGAATTGGAGCAGTAAAAGAAGGAGTTTTTCGAAATCATATGATTCGAAGAGATGGAAGCATTCGACATACGGTCATGTATAGTATTACAAAGGAAGAATGGTTAAACGTAAAAGAACAATTTCTTCAGCATTTGTTGTCGTAATGTATCCTACTAGTTTTCACAATGAAGAATAAGATAAAAAACGCTCTCGATTAGGTCAACGATTGAATCCGTCATCCTAATAGAGAGCATTGAATGAATCGCTTATTATTCCTGTATACTCGAGATTAATACTTGTCTTGGACGGCTGCCATCAGGTGGGCCAACTACACCGCGAGCTTCCATTTGGTCAACAATTCTTGCTGCGCGGGAATAACCAATTCGAAAACGACGTTGCAGCATAGAAATGGATGCAGATTGCATTTCCACCACTAATTTCACCGCTTCATCATAAAGCTCGTCTGTTTCTTCTTCAAAAGATTGATCATCTGGTTCATCAGTTGGAATCATCGTTTCATCATATTGGGCTTTTTGTTGAGCAATGACATAATCTACTACCGCTTGTACTTCCTCATCAGAAACAAATGCCCCTTGAACACGTATTGGTTTGGAAGTACCTGCTGGCATAAACAACATATCCCCTCGACCTAAGAGGCGCTCTGCTCCGCCTGTATCAAGAATAGTTCTTGAATCGACAGTACTTGATACAGCGAAGGCAATTCGAGATGGGATATTTGCTTTGATGACTCCAGTAATGACATCAACAGAAGGCCGTTGAGTTGCGATAATTAAGTGAATTCCTGCTGCACGAGCCATTTGTGCAAGTCTCGTAATGGCATCTTCCACATCGTGGGAAGCTACCATCATTAAATCTGCTAACTCGTCAATAATGACAACGATATAAGGTAATTTTGATAATTGCTCTTCATGCTCTTTGTTGTAGCGCTCTACGTAGCTGTTGTACCCTTTTATATTTCTCGTTCCAGTATGAGAGAATAAATCGTAACGTCTTTCCATTTCACTCACAACCTTTTGCAAGGCTTGTGAGGCTTTTTTCGGGTTCGTAACAACAGGCGCTAACAAATGTGGAATTCCATTATAAACATTGAGCTCAACCATTTTCGGGTCAATTAACATCATTTTCACTTCATGTGGTTTTGCTCGCATTAAAATCGAGATGATGATGCCGTTAATACATACACTTTTCCCACTTCCGGTTGAACCTGCAACAAGCAAGTGAGGCATTTTATTTAATTCAGCTAAGATTGCTTGTCCAGCAATATCTCGACCAAATCCAATCAACAGTTTAGCATCCGGTTTGTTATTTTCTTTTGACTCTAAAACTTCTCTCAGCGTTACAACTGCCACTTCACTATTTGGCACTTCGATACCGATGGCTGATTTTCCTGGAATCGGCGCTTCCATTCGAATATCTTTTGCTGCAAGTGCAAGAGCTAAGTCATCTTGTAAATTGACAATTCGACTAACTTTTACTCCAACGTCTGGCATCACTTCATATTTTGTTACGGCTGGACCTAAATGAACTTGCACTACTTTTGCCTTTACGCCAAAACTTAAAAGCGTTTGCTCAAGTTTTTTTGCGTTCGCTTGAATGATAGAATATTCGCCGCTTTGATCATGCTCTGGAGGGACATTTAATAAAGTCATAGGCGGCAACCGGTAATCTTGATTTTCCACGTTGTTTTCAACGGATTGTTGAATTGTATCTTCAATTGTATCCTGTATATCGTCTTCTTGTACTTCTTGCGCTAGTTTCTGCTCTTTTTGAATATTTTGAGTAAAATCAGAAATGATTGGTTCATCATCTTCATCATCTTCCACTAACAATAATGGAACCGATTCTTCACTTGTTGCCGCCATCTCTTTTAATGCTGTTTGCTCTTCAGATTTCGTTCGTTTTCGCTTATTCTCGTCTTTATTTAATGAACGGCGTTTACGTTTTTTCTTTTTCGGCAATTTTAATTTGAAGTTTGGAATTTTTTCAGCAATCATCGGTACAAAAGCTTTTCCTGTGACTAAAACAATTCCAATGAAAAATAATAGAATTGCTACTACTTTCGCTCCAGTTGCACCAAATAAAATGTGAAACATACTAAACAAAAACGCACCAATCATTCCACCGCCAAGCGCATTGCTTCTATTTTGAATGCCCTCATCACTAATCATTATTCGCCAAGTTTCTTTCAATACTGATTGAGATTCCAACGCATCCCGCTTATATAATTCATCAAACAAAACACTATGACTAAAAATGGATAAACTGAAAATCATCATCATCGCACCGAGTAAAACGCGATCGGTAAATGGGATTTTTTCTCGCTTAACCATCAATAATATTGCGAATAAAAAGAGGAATGTTGGGACTGCGAAGTAAAGATTACCGAAAAAAAACATCGAAATACTTTGAACCATTCGGCCTACAAAACCATATTCAAAAAAGATGATGATGGCAAAGCCAATTAAAATTAATCCGATGATTTCAAAATAAAGGGGAGAAATGCCAGCCTTTGCTTTTGTTTTTGCTTTCGTTTTCTTCCTTGCCATATTGTTCACCTACTCTACAAGAAACAATCATCAGTATGAGAAACAGGATTTCCTTAACCGCTGTACGGTGAAGAAAATCCTGTCTTATCTAGTCTAGCTTAATATTCCATAATAATCGGGATTATCATTGGTCGTCGTTTTGTTTTTTGGAATAAATAAGCATTTAACGTTTCTCGGATTTCTTGTTTAATATTTGTCCATTCGAACGTGTCTTTGCTTACATATTTTTCTATACATTCACGGGCAATTTCCGTCGCTTCTGAAATTAGTTCTTCAGATTCACGAACGTAAACAAATCCGCGAGAAATAATTTCTGGTCCTGAAGCAATTCGCTTTTGGGCACGGTTTAAGGTTACGACAACGATGAATATACCGTCTTGGGAGAGCAGTTTTCTGTCACGCAAAACGATATTTCCAACGTCACCGATACCGCTTCCGTCAATAAGGACATTTCCTGCTTGTACGCGGCCGCTTATGCGCATTTTACCATTTCGATATTCCACAACATCGCCTTTATCCGCAATAAAAATGCGCGATTTATCAATTCCAACTTGCTGTGCTAATTTGGAATGTGCAATTAACATTCGGTATTCGCCTTGGATCGGGATAAAATATTTTGGTTTCATTAAGTTTAACATTAGTTTTAAATCTTCTTGGCTACCGTGCCCAGATACATGGACTTTTTTATCGGCTGCCAATACCGTTGCACCAGCTTTCGCAAGATTGTTCATGGCATTTGACATCTGCACTTCCATTCCTGGTGACGGCGTGAAAGTAATTAATACAGTATCTGTTTCTTTTATTCGAATATCGCGATGTTGTTTTCGTACAATTTTATCAAGGGCATCTAAAGGTTCTCCTTGATTGCTTGTCACAATAATAATTAATTCATCATCTTCATATTGATTAATTTCTGAAACAGGAATTAATGTGTTTTCGTCTATGGATAAATATCCAAGTTTTACTCCAATATCGATGACTTTTTCGAGGCTTTTCCCAACGATAGCTACTTTACGATTTGATTTTTGTGCCTGGTTAAATACTTGTTGAATGCGGATAAAATTTGAAGCATATACTGCAACAATGATACGAGCAGGTGCAGAATGGAAGAATTTCGCTAACCTTTCCTCAATTACCGTTTCACTCGTCGTATACCCTGGTCGCTCTGCTTCTGTTGATTCTGAAAGTAAAATAAATACTCCTTCTTCACCTAATTGAGCCATTTTGGCAAGATCTGGTTTAAATTTTCCTTTTGCAGATTGGTCAAATTTAAATTCTCCTGTGTGCACAATTGCCCCTTCAGAAGTATGGAACACAATTCCTAAAGAGTCAGGAATGCTATGTGTTGTATGGAAGAAGGTTACATAAGTCGATTGAAAGTTCATGCGACTTTTGTTTGTTACTTCGAAGAATTTCACTTGATGTGGAGCAGGTAATTCTTTCAAATGTTCCTTAGCAAGAGCAATTGTTAATTTCGATCCGTACACAGGTGCATTAATTTTTTGCAATACATAGGCAATAGAACCAATTGCATCTTCATGACCATGAGTAAGAAATATTCCTTTAATCCGATCTTTGTTTTCTTCCAAATAAGTAAAGTCAGGGATGACGATGTCAATACCAAGCATTTCATCTTCTGGAAACATTAAACCGCTATCGACAATAAAGACTTCGTCATCGATTTCAATAACGTACATGGATTTCCCGATTTCTCCCACGCCTCCAAGTGGGATGATTCGGATTACTTCATTTTTTGTTTTTATCACAATCTTTCCTCCTAATATTATCCCGAACGCACAACCACTTATTTATCATTATACGGTGAGAGGGGAGGAAGTACAAATAAAAAATGGTATTTCGATATTGTAAATTTTAAAAATAAAAAAAGCCTATCACCCAAACAACTCAAAAAGAATTGTTTGGAGAGCAGGCTTCAAATATTTTGCTTCACTTGTTCCCAAACATGATCAAATTCTTGTTTTTCTTCATCAGTCATCTCGACTAAAGGCAATCGAACTTTTTCAATATGGAAACCAACTTTACTCATTGCGTATTTTATCGGAACCGGATTTGGGTTTTTAAAGAGTTGCTTAAACAAAGGTAATAGCGTTTGATGCATTTTCGCTGCAAATGCGTGTCTTCCTTCTTCAAAAGCTTGAATCATCGCCTGCATTTCGTTTCCAACGATATGCGAAGCAACGGATATGACACCTCGACCTCCAATTGCCAACAGCGGTAGTGTTAACGCATCGTCTCCGCTATAAACGAGAAATTTATCATGAGTATTTGCTAGTATTTCAGATATTTGATCTAAATTACCGCTCGCTTCTTTTACGACTTGGATATTAGGTATTTTACTTAATGCAATTGTTGTGGCTGCTTCAATATTCGAACTCGTGCGCCCTGGCACATTATACACAACAATTGGTAATGTTGTTTCTTCTGCTACTGCCTCAAAATGTGCATAAAGTCCTTTTTGATTAGGTTTATTGTAGTAGGGAGCCACCAACATAACCCCGTCAACTCCGAGGCTCTCTATTTTTTTAGTTAGCTCAATTGTTTGTTTCGTATTATTGGAGCCTGTTCCTGCAATGACAGGCACCCGTTTGTTCACCTTTTCAACCGTAAACCGAATCAACTGAAGTTTTTCTTCAGTTGATAGAGTAGGTGATTCTCCAGTTGTTCCACAAACGACAATCGAATCGGTTCCATTCGCAAGAAGATATTCAATGAGTCTCTCCACCGCCTCAAAGTCAATATCACCATTTTCTTGAAACGGTGTAACCATGGCAGTAGCGATTCTACCTAAATCCAAATCTAACACCCCTTATAGTAAGTTATCCTCTAGCATTGCTTCAGCGATTTGGATTGAGTTTAAGGCAGCTCCTTTCAACAGGTTATCTGCGACAACCCATAGGTGGAAACCGTTTGGATGATATAAATCTTTTCGAATTCTTCCTACATACACTGGGTCTTCCCCTTCAGTATAAAGAGGCATTGGATAAACTTGATTATTTAAATCGTCTTGCAACACAACGCCAGGTGCGTCTTTTAAAATATTATAGATATCTTGTACACTTGCCTCTTTTTCAACTTCGATATACACAGATTCAGAGTGACCGTTCACAACCGGTACACGTACACATGTTGCTGCCACATGTAAATTTGGTAAATGCATAATCTTTTTTGTTTCGTTAATCATTTTCATTTCTTCTTTAGTAAATCCATTTTCTGTGAACACATCGATTTGAGGGAGAACATTATAAGCAATTGGATAATGTTTAGTTTCAGATTTTACTGGTAATACCTTCGCTTCTATATCTTTTCTGTCATCCCAATACTTGCTTTGTTCGCGAAGTTCTTCGATGGCAGACATCCCTGAACCAGAAACTGCTTGATAAGTGGAAACGATAATTCTCTTTAAACCTAATTTTTGTCGAATAGGTTGCAATGCTACAACCATTTGAATTGTTGAACAGTTTGGATTAGCGATGATTCCATTATGTTTCTTTAAGTCTTCGCGATTGACTTCCGGCACCACTAAAGGCACATCCGGATCCATACGGAAATGACTTGTATTATCAATTACAACCGCTCCACGTTTTACCGCCTCAGGAGCAAGTTTTGCGGAAACAGACCCTCCTGCAGAAAATAGCGCCACATCTACCCCTTCGAAAGCTTCAGGAGTAGCTTCCTCAATTTTGTACATTTTTCCGCCAAATTCTATTTCTTTTCCTGCAGATTTGGCAGAGGCTAAAAACTTTATATCTTTAATTGGAAAATTTCTTTTTAGTAATTGTTCTTTCATTTTTGTACCGACTGCACCTGTTGCACCTACAATCGCTACTGTTAATAGCTTCGACATTCTATAAATCTCCTCCTAATACATTTAAACCATATAATCCTTATATAATGATGAAAATTTTATCACAATTTTACTGAATTGTGTGATAAAAATTAATTTTCTTTATGGTACTGAATAAATAACGGTTGAAGCTGCTTTTTGTAGTAAATTGCATGCACGACAGTATCTACCATTTTTGTGAAATCTGCAATTAATGAAGTTGGTTTATTAAATGGATCATCTTGCCCGAAAGGAATAAAGTAAATGTTTTTTGAGTTTAATAGTTTCATAATGTTGACACCATTTAAACCTAGCGCATCATTTGTAGAAATTCCTAATACTACAGGATTTCCGTTTCTTAAAGTTGCTTTTGCAGCCATTAGCACAGGGCTGTCAGTCGCAGCATTGGCGAATTTACTGATGGAATTTCCTGTCATTGGCGCAATGACCATACAATCCAGAGGATTTTTTGGTCCAAACGGTTCTGCTTCTACAATAGTGGAAACTACCTTTTCACCAGATAGTTCCTCAATTTTTTTCACCCATTCCTCTCCTGTTCCGAAGCGTGTGACAGCTGTTAATACCGAATGGGTTACAATCGGAATGACTGTCGCACCTGCATCGCGAAGATCTTTTATTTTTGGTACGACATCCTCATATGTGCAATGGGAAGCGGTAATGCCAAGCCCAATTCTTTTACCTTTCAGCAAGATTTTCTCCTCCTTAATTGGCCAACAATCGAATTATACAAAATTTTCGCCGCATCATGCGGGAAATATTTCCCAGGTAATGCTGGTAATAATTCATAATGATCACGTTCTACATCATCTTTTAAGCAACCTGGGTAGGAAGCTAAATCATAAATCGGCATGTTAATTTTTTCTTTCACACTTGCATCTAGCCATCTAGCAGGAATTGTATTAATAAAATAATCCGCTTCTATTTCTCCCACATCAGCTAAATATACAGATTCGAAACGGAAAGCTTTCGCTTCATTCAATTGAACATCCGACCTTACAGCAATAACCACTTCAGCCCCAATACATCTCAATAAATGTCCAAGCGTTTTTGCTACACGACCAAATCCAGTAATAATAAATCTTTTTCCAGAAATCGCATGTTTCGTATTATAGAAAGTTGCTACAAAAGCTTCTGCTGTAAGAAGAGCATTTTGCCAAATAAACTCTTCATCCTCTAAATAATAGTAAATTTGATTTTCATTTAAAATTTCTTTCCATTCTTCATTTGTCTTCCCACTAAAAATAGTCGCATTCGTTATACCTAAAACAGCAGGTACTTCCACTTTTAGTGGCTGGATTGGTAATACGACATAGTCCGGTTGTATAGATAACGAAAGATGGTTTAGTTCATGATCCCAATTTGTTTTGCTTTTGTAGTAAACAGTCCTCTCTGGATTTGATAACATTTTTGCAAGAATTTTCAATCGCTCATCCGTTCCAATTACAAGCCATTTTTCGTTCGTCATTGGTCATAATGCCTTCTTGTACTCGTTGTTTTTCGAAATAAAATACGGTCTTCCCCAATGAGATGTATTTCTTCCCAAGGAATAAATAATGCCGTCGTTGATTTTTTTTTCTGGAACGGTAAACGGGAAGGTTCTATTAATTCAAACCCTAAAATTTTTCCTGTTTTAGGATCAAAGATGCATTCCGTCTCAGATAGATAGCCGTAACGAACTCCATTTTCCATTTCGATTAATTCCTTTTCAGCAAGCTCTGATAATAGCATCATTTCCCTCCTCCATGAGCTTATTAGTACTATATGCATGAAAAATCCGTTAGGTGCCCATCAAGTTTAAAAGTTTTATTGTTGACAATCTGTTATAACTGTATATACTGTATATATACAGTTGTAAATCAGAATGGTGGTGACTCCGTGGATATTAAACTTAGTAATGCAAGCGATAAACCAATTTATGAACAAATTACAGAACAAATTAAACAAGCAATTATTACGGGAAAATTAACACCTGGTGATCCATTGCCTTCTATTCGCAATCTAGCGAGAGAATTAAAAATTAGCGTTATGACGACAAAGAGAGCGTATTCCGATTTAGAACGGGATGGATTTATCGTTACTTTTGCTGGGAAGGGAAGTTTTGTTGCGGAACGAAATCAGGAGTTTTTGCGGGAAGAATTGCTTCGGCAAGTGGAAGATCACTTAAATAAAGCCGTTCAAATTGCGAAGATTTCAGGAATACATGGAAAAGAATTATTGGATTTACTTTCATTGTTAATAGAGGAGGAATTGGAATGACGTATGCAATTGAAGTCGCAAATTTAAGAAAAAAGTTTCCTCAATTTCAATTAGTCGATGTTTCTTTCCAGTTACCAACTGGTACAATTATGGGATTTGTTGGAGAAAATGGTGCCGGAAAAACATCAACCATAAAATGCCTTTTAAACCTGCTTCAAAAGGATAGTGGTGAAGTTAAACTATTTGGACTTGATCATGTTGAACATGATATAGCCATCAAGGAGCAAATTGGCGTCGTTTTTGATGATTTATATGTACCTGAAACATTAAATGCAACTCAAATCAATCACATATTAGAAAAAATTTATGCTAATTGGGATGAAGCTTACTACGTAGAACTATTAAAGCGCTTCAAAATACCTATTAAAAAGCCAATTAAACAGCTTTCCCGTGGGATGCGGATGAAACTGTCCATTGCTATGGCTCTTGCCCATCATCCAAAATTATTAATTTTAGATGAACCGACGAGCGGATTAGATCCGATTGTGCGGGATGAAATTCTCGATCTTTTTATGGAATTTATGCAGGACGAGGACAACAGCATTTTATTCTCCACCCACATTACATCTGACTTAGAAAAGATTGCTGACTATATTACGTTTATTCATGAAGGGGAAATCGTCTTTAGCAAAAATAAAGATGAACTGTTGTATGACTACGGAATATGGAAAGGAACGGTGGAGCAATCGAAGGAATTGCCTGAACATGCAAAAGTGCGCATGAGAAAAAATGCATTCGGAATAGAAATTTTAGTGAATCGAAAAGAAGTGAACAAAGCTTTCCATCTCGATAAACCGTCTATAGAAGACATCATGTTATTTTTTGTGAAAGGAGCTTATGTATGAAAGCACTGATTTTAAAAGATTTGTACGTCATACTTAACCAAAAAAACTCTTTGTTAATGCTCATAACGCTTTTTGTCATCGCTTCTTTCTTTTTGGGTGATACGGGAATGTTACTTATTTTTCTTACGGTTTTATCCATGACTTTAATCAATATCACCCTTTCCAACGACGAAACAAGTCATTGGAATCGATTTGTCAATACACTGCCAATTAATAAAGCAGATATCGTAAAAAGTAAGTATATCTTAAGTCTGATCTTAATACTTTTTATGGTTATCATTGTTTTTCCAATATTTTTATTAACTCAACTTTCGCAGAGTAATATCTTATTGCAACTCTTGATATGACTGTTTTATATCGTCTTTCATTATTTCTCTTGTTTTTTATTGATTTTATTTTTTTAAAAGAAAAAGACACCTATCTTTTGGTAAAATTATGGTGATCAAACCAAATACCAAAGAAGGTGTCATCATTATGATAACGAAAAAAGATACTTTTGCACAACTACCAAAAGAACTTGAACGAAGATTTTCTGAATTAAATATAGGCAAACATTTGAGAAAAGCGAGAATTACTAAGGGATTTGGTTATTCATGCTTATCTATTTTCCGTCTTATTTTTTTGCTTGTTTTCCAATATAAAAATTGGTTTCAAGCACTTCAAAGTAAGAAAGCCGTGGACTTACCTAAAAAAGATACAATCTACCGTTTTCTAAATTCATCTACTTATGCTTGGCGAACTTTTTTACTTTCCTTATGTCAAGATCTTACTGGACGTATAAAAAAGCTTACATCAAACAACAGAGTGAAGGTGTTTATTGTTGATGATTCACTCTTTTCACGCAACCGAAGCAAGTCTGTTGAACTTCTTTCACGAGTATTTGATCATACAGAGAAACGATTCTATAAGGGGTTTCAGTTGCTTACTCTTGGTTGGTCTGATGGATATTCTTTTCTACCTGTAGACTTTGCTTTATTGAGTTCAGCGAAAAAGGAAAATCAACTTAACGGGGTCGATGAATCCATTGATAAACGCACTTCCGGCTACAAGCGTCGTCTTGAAGCACAACAAGATAAGCCAAGCGTTGTCTCTGCTTTATTGGATCATGCCTTAAATGCAGGAATTACAGCTGATTATGTGTTAATGGATACTTGGTTTACGCATGAGCCTTTGATTGAAAAAATCACGGATAAAGGTTTATTTGTCATTGGTATGGTCAAGCAGCTAAAACAACGTTATTTCATAGATGGTGAAGCCCATACTCTGGATGAACTCTTTAAAAAAGCAAAGCGTACCATGGAAAAGAAAGACCTACTCGGTTCGATCCATGTTCATCTTGCAAAAGGACGACAAGTCAAGATTGTATTCGTGCGTAACCGCAATAAAAAGAGTGAATGGTTAGCCATTTTGAGTACAGATACCACACTTTCAGATGAAGAAATTGTGCGTATTTACGGGATGCGCTGGGACATCGAAACATTTTTCAAGTGTACCAAATCATTGCTTAACCTAGCAAAAGAATTTCAAGGTCGTTCGTATGATCTGTTGATTAGTCATACAACGATTGTGTTTACTCGCTTTATACTCTTAGAGTGGGAGCGTAGACAAAACAACGATCCTAAAACGATTGGAAATCTCTTTTTTCTATTATGTGAAGATGTAAAAGATATGAATCTAGAGAGTGCATTGAATCAATTATTAGCGATCTTCCAAACATTAGCAGAAGCTAATGTTTGTTTGAACATGGAATTATTTAAAAGTAAAGTACAAGAATGGATTGCGTCTTTACCCAATTACATCAAGGGATGTCTGACAATATCTGTGTGCGAAAGTTGAGTTATTAACAAATATGATTACGAAAACATTTACAATGGTTAATTTTATTTCAATTTTATCCATCATCATATCAGGAATCCTCATGATGTTGTCATTCGTGATACCAGTGTCCATCAAATTTGGTGCCCAAAAAGCTCGCATTTTCATAATCGCAATAGTATTTATACCTATCATTGCAATCAATATACTGTTCAATAATTCATTATTTTCTAATTTACTTGAACTTGTGAATCTAATTAGTATCATTTCTTTCATTTTAGCTGTTGTTATGTTTTATTTATCTTTTAAACTATCCGTTATGTTTTTCGAGAAAAAAGAATATTAGCATTGTTTTTAAGTAGAGCAAATTAATTAATGTTTGAATATATTGCAACTTATGCTCCATATCATTCATAGTTGGCAATGAACATTTTTTATTACACTTTTCATCACAATCTCGAATGATGAGTAGAGTAGCAGGAATCAACATACAAACTTTATTCACAGTGTGGGTGGTTCCATCGATGAAAAAACGAGCAAAGGATTTCCCTTTGCTCGTTTTTTCATAAATTTGCTATTTTCGCTGCATAATGTTGAACGCCTTGACCAATGATCGCCACTGCAGGCTCAACTGAAAAAATCTTTTTCACTAGCTCATGAATTGAATCCATTGAAATAGCGTTGATCTGTTGAATGATTTCATCAATCGACTTGTGGCGTCCAAAAATCAATTCGTTTTTCCCGTTACGGCTCATGCGATTCGTCATGCTCTCCATATTCAGTAGAAAACTTGCTTTTAACTGTTCTTTTCCGTTATAAAGCTCTTGTAGCGTCACGCCATCTTTTTTTATTTTTTCAATGGATTTAATAATTGTCTCATGTAGTAAAGGCAATTGTTGATTGTTCGTACTTCCGTAAATGGTTAATGCACCGACATCCATATAACAGGATGGATAGGAGAAAATTGTGTAAGCTAATCCCTTTTCTTCCCTTACTTCTTGGAAGAGGCGAGAAGACATATTACCACCTATAATATTATTTAAAGTGATAAAGCTATAGTAATTTGTATCTTTTACACTGATGGCGGGATAACTCATCGCCAAATGGGACTGTTCTACATCCCGTTCCTTTACGAAACGTCCTGAATGAAATGTTGGATTTGATAAGTTTAGTGGGACAGCTTTTTCCGATGGTTCGAAGTTCCCGAACAACGATTCAATATGTAAAAGCAAATCTTTTGATATATTCCCTGCCAAAGAAATAACAACATTCTTTGGATAATAATGTTTATCCATATAGTTCAAAATAAAATCACGATCAAATTTTTGAAGGGTTTCATTCGTTCCTAAAATCGGAAGACCTAATGAATCGTTTGGATACATCACTCTCCATAAACGTTCGTGTACATCATCATCAGGAGCATCTTCGCTCATTAAGATTTCCTCTAATACAACTTGCCGTTCTTTCTCCAATTCATTTTTTTCAAACACTGAATGGAAAAACATATCAGCTAATATACTGATTGCCAACTTTCCATGATGCTCCAACACCTTTGCATAGTAGCAAGTGTTTTCCTTTGATGTAAAAGCATTTAGTTCTCCGCCAATGCGATCAAACTCTTCTGCAATTTGTCTAGCAGTTCGAGTATTTGTTCCTTTAAAGAGCATATGTTCAATAAAATGGGTAATTCCGTTTTCTTCTGGCAGTTCAAATCGAGATCCTGCTCCAACCCATATTCCTACAGAAATTGAACGCACGTATGGAATATGTTCATATACAATCCTTACGCCATTTTGACAAGTATAAACGTTAACCAATTTACAACCTCTTTCTACTGACATTTCCTATCTGTTCGATCTTTATAATCGAAACTACTTCTTACTTTACAAAATATTTTATTGGAATAAAAGTTTTTTGATATCCTATGTACTTTCATTTCAAACAAATAAAAAGAGGTTGTTCTCCTTTCCTACAACCTCTCAACATATTATTGTTTTAAATTTTGTTTTGCTCGCTCTTTATCTTCTTTAATGACTACTTTTCGCGATAAATTAATGCGACCTTGATCGTCAATATCGATTACTTTCACCAGTACTTTATCGCCAATTTTGAGCACATCTTCTACTTTATTTGTACGTTCTTCTTGAATTTCAGAAATGTGGAGTAATCCATCTTTGCCAGGGAAAATTTCACAGAATGCACCGAATTTTTCAATGCGTTTTACAGTTGCTAAATAGTATTCTCCCACTTTTGCTTCGCGAACAATTTCTTCGATAATTTCTTTCGCGCGTAAGTTCATTTCTTCATTCACAGAAGAAATATAAATTGTACCGTCTTGTTCAGTATCGATTTTTACACCTGTTTCATCGATAATTTTGTTGATTGTTTTTCCACCTGACCCAATAACATCACGAATTTTTTCAGGGTTAATTTTAATGGAAATAATTTTTGGAGCATATTTTGAAAGTTGTTCACGCGGTTTTGCAATCGTTTGTTTCATATGTTCTAAGATTTTCAAACGACCTTCTCTTGCTTGCATTAACGCTTCTTCTAAAATTTCACGTGATAATCCGTCAATTTTAATATCCATTTGAAGCGCTGTAACACCTTTTTCTGTTCCAGCTACTTTAAAGTCCATATCTCCAAGATGGTCTTCCATTCCTTGAATATCTGTTAAAATTGTATAGTGTTCGCCTTTTTTCACTAATCCCATCGCAATTCCTGCAACAGGCGCTTTGATTGGAACACCTGCATCCATCATAGCGAGTGTACTAGCACAAATTGACGCTTGAGAAGTTGAACCGTTGGACTCTAATACTTCTGATACACAACGAATCGCATATGGGAACTCTTTTTCATCCGGAATGACTGCAAGCAATGCACGTTCACCTAATGCACCGTGTCCGATTTCACGTCGACCAGGACCCCGCATAGGACCTGTTTCCCCTACTGAGAATGGAGGGAAGTTGTAATGATGCATGAAACGTTTTGATTCTTCTAAACCTAATCCATCAATGATTTGCACGTCTCCTAATGGACCTAAAGTACAGATGGAAAGGGCTTGTGTTTGACCGCGAGTGAAAAGACCTGAACCATGGGCGCGTTGCAATAAGCCGACTTCAGATGATAGCGGACGAATTTCATCTACTTTTCGTCCGTCTGGGCGTACTTTTTCTTCTGTAATTAAACGTCGAACTTCCTCTTTCACCATTTTATCTAAAACAGTGTTTACTTGTTTCAACGTTTCTTCTTCAGCTTCTTGTTCTTCATAATAAGTAATTACTCGCTCTTTAACAGCTGCAATTGCTTCTTCCCTAGCTAATTTTTCCACAGTTTGAATGGCAGCAATCATATCTTGCTCGCACATTGCTCTAACTGCATTTTCAATTTCTTCATCAATTTCAAACAATTCTACTTCAATTTTTTCTTTGCCGACTTCTGCAACTATTTGTTCCTGGAATTCAATTAATTTTTTAATTTCTTCATGCCCAAACATAATGGCTTCAAGCATGATTTCTTCCGGAACTTCTAAAGCACCTGCTTCAACCATGTTGATAGCGTCTTTATTTCCTGCTACAGATAAGTGGATAGTACTTTTCTCTGATTGCTCTATATCTGGATTAATAACAAATTTTCCATCTACATAACCTACATGCACACCTGCGATTGGACCGTTAAATGGAATATCTGAGATGGAAAGAGCTAACGATGAACCAAGCATTGCAGCCACATCTGTTGGACAATCCGGGTCTGAAGACATGACAATTGAAACGACTTGTACTTCGTTTCGAAATCCTTCTGGGAACATCGGACGAATCGGACGGTCAATTAAGCGCGAAACCAAAATTGCATGTTCAGATGGACGGCCTTCTCGTTTGATGAACCCTCCAGGTATTTTTCCTGCTGCATATAAACGCTCTTCGTAGTTTACAGTAAGAGGGAAGAAATCTAATGCTTTTGCATCTTTAGACATCGTTGCAGTGGAAAGTACTGCCGAATCGCCGTAGCGAACAAGCACAGCCCCATTAGCTTGTTTTGCTAATTGGCCAACTTCAATTACTAATGGGCGTCCAGCCCAATCATATCGATAGACTTTTTTTTCGGTCATTCATTAATCCCCTTTCTCTTTGAGAACACTCGTCAGGAATATTTATATACCATTAGTAAGTGTATCAAAAAAGAATATTCTATGCTAAACATTTTCAATTAAAATATGGTAATTTTACTTTTATTGTTACCCAATATACTGTTTTTTGAATAAATAAAAAGCGGGAAAATCCCGCTTTGAATTAACGACGTAAGCCTAATTTTTCGATTAATGTACGGTAACGTTGAACGTCTTTTTCACGTAAATATTTTAATAAATGACGACGACGACCTACTTTTTTAAGAAGACCGCGTTGAGAGTGGAAGTCTTTCTTATGAACAGCTAAGTGATCGTTTAATACGTTAATTTCTTCTGTTAAAATTGCGATTTGTACTTCTGGAGAACCAGTATCTCCTTCATGAGTTTGGAATTCTTTAATGATTTCGTTTTTACGTTCTTTTGAAATTGCCATGTTTAGTTCCTCCTAATATTTATTTACTCCTTTAGCACAGTCAACCGTTGGAGAATCGGTAAGCCGAGCTAAGGAATGTACGATTAGTACACTAGGAAATAATATCATAGTTCAAATGGATAAGCAACTTATTTATCGGCAAAATACTCAATTGTTCGTTCCTTATCTCGAGAGATTTGAGCTTTTAATGATTCAATGCCGTCAAATTTTTGTTCGTCACGTAAACGTTTATACCAAAGGACTTTTACTTCTTCACCGTAAATATTTTTTTCAAAATCTAATATGTGCACCTCAATTGTTAATTGTTTTTCATCCGGGTTTTTAAATGTTGGTTTAAAGCCGACATTGCAAACACCATCATATAATCGATTTTGCACGAACACCCTTACTGCATAAACGCCATTTTTTGGAATAAAACAACCTTCCATTGATTGAATATTGGCTGTTGGAAATCCGATGGTACGTCCTCTTTTATCTCCTTGAACAACAATTCCAGGAACTTGGAAGGGGCGTCCTAATAAATGATGGACGGTTTCCATATCTCCATCTTGTAAACATTTTCGAATGCGAGTTGATGAGATTTTTTCCCCATCGTCCACCTGTTTTTCCACTACTGTTACACCAAAATTACCAAGGGACAGTTCCTTCATTAAATCCATATTTCCCTTCCCAAATGCACCAAAAGAAAAATCAAAGCCGGCAGTTACATGTTTAACATTCAAATCTCGAATAAAATATTGAATGAAATCCTCTGGTGAAAGCCTAGCAAAATCAGATGTGAATTGTACGACAAATGTTGTATCTACGCCCATTTCTTCTAATATTTCTAATTTTTGTGGAAGAGGTGTAATATAAAAAATTTTTTCATTGCTTTTACCTAATACAATAGAAGGATGGGGATCAAAAGTCATAACAGCACTTTTAATATTCAATTCCTCTGCTTTTTCCATTGCTGCACTGATAACAGCTTGGTGTCCTCTATGTACTCCATCAAAAAAGCCAACTGCTAGGGAATAGGAAGTGGAAGGATCAACTTTATTTAATTGATATGGATATTTTAAATGAATAACCTTCATTCGATTGGCCTCCTAGAAATTATTTGGAAACATCTTATCTGGTTTCATGAGTCCAGGTTTCGTTGGATGTTTTTTATATACTGCAATCGCCTTCCCATTTCGACTAAAAACGATTTTTTCTTCCTGTTTTAATAATGAATGGACTTTTAAAATTTGTCCATTACAAATTTTCTTTTCGTTCGATTCATCGACCTCGATAAATGGATAAGTTAACGCATCTTCAATGGGAAGCAGCAGTTGTTCAAATGTTCCTTCCTCCACAGCCTTTTCAATATCACGAAGAGTATAACAATCCGCTTTCGTAAAATTCCCTGAGGCAGTTCTAACAAGAGAAGCCATATGACTAGGATAGCCTAATAATTGTCCTATTTGTACAGCAAGAGTTCGTATATATGTGCCTTTGCTGCACTTAATTCTTATATGAAAGGTAATTTCCTCGCCTTCAAAAATGGCTTGATCATCAAGCAGTTGCAATTCATGAATCGTTACTTTTCTTGAAGGTCGATCTACTTCAATTCCTTTTCGTGCATATTCATAAAGTTTAATTCCATTTACTTTTACCGCTGAATACATTGGGGGAATTTGTTCAATTTCACCAGTAAGTTGTGAAAGCACTTTTTGCAATTGCTCACGGGTAATAACTTTATAAGATAGATCTTCTTCTACCGTTTCTCCTTCAGCATCTTCAGTTGTTGTTGAGCGACCAATAGCAACAGTGGCTTCATAAGTTTTACCCGTATCCGTTATATACTCGGCAATTCTAGTTGCTTGTCCAATGCAAATCGGTAAAACTCCTTCAACCGCTGGATCGAGCGTTCCTGTATGCCCTATTTTTTTGTATTTTAAAATTTTTCTCAGTTGAAATACACAGTCGTGACTCGTTAAACCTCGTTCTTTCCATAGTGGTAAAATCCCGTTCACTCTATCCCCCCCTAAAAATTTCAATAAAAAAAGCCTACCTGCATTATGATGCAGTCGCAGGCTTTTTTAAACTATTTAGAATTACGCCTCATCATGATCTTTAATAGTGCGTAATAATTGTTCGATTTTGTTGCCGTATTCGATCGATGAATCAAACTTAAATAAAAGTTCAGGTGTTCTTCGAAGACGAATACGTTGGCCGATTTCTGTGCGAATGAAACCTTTCGCCTTTTCCAAGGCTTTTAACGTTTCATTCTTTTCTTCTTCATCGCCTAATGTGGTGATATAAATCGTAGCTTGTTGAAGGTCGCCTGTCAGTTCGACAGCCGTTACCGTAACAAATCCTACGCGAGGATCTTTTAATTTTCGGCCAATGATGTCACCTAATTCTTTCTTCATTTGTTCAGCAACACGATTTGCACGTAGAGACATGTTGTCACCTCTTTTAAAAGCAGGATAAAAGCGAAACGAACTGGCTTTTATCTACTTTACTTCATAGTGTTATTGTTAGTTTAATTGGAAACCGGAAAATTATCCTCTTGTTTTTATAAATATTCCCGAGAAAATTCTAGCAATTCCCATGATGGATTTGATTGTAAAAAGTGAAGTACATGATCGATTTCACGGTCAGCTGCAGCACTCGATGAAGCAACTGTTACAACAGCTATCTTTGTTCGCTGCCACACGTTTTGATGATCGATTTCTGCAACTGATACATTAAATTTTTGTTTTGTACGTGTAATCATCCGTTGGAGAACTGCACGCTTTTCCTTTAAAGAATGGGCATCCGGAATCATAAATTCCGCTTCAAGATAGACAATCATTTCCGCACAATTTCTTCCATAATGAAGGCTTCGATGATGTCGCCTTCTTTAATGTCGTTAAAGTTTTTAATTTGCATACCGCACTCAAAGCCTTTAACGACTTCTTTTACGTCATCTTTAAAGCGTTTTAGCGACTCAAGTTCTCCCTCATAAATAACGATTCCATCACGGATGACGCGTACGCCTGCATCGCGAGTTACTTTACCATCTGTCACATATGAACCTGCAATTGTACCCACTTTGGAAATTTTAATTGTTTGACGTACTTCCGCTTGCCCGATAATTTTCTCTTCATATTCCGGATCAAGCATTCCTTTCATTGCAGCTTCAATTTCTTCAATTGCTTTATAAATGACGCGGTGTAGGCGAATTTCTACGCCTTCTTGTTCCGCTGCACGCTTTGCATTGACGTCTGGACGAACGTTAAATCCTATTACAATGGCATTGGAAGCCGCTGCAAGACTAATATCGGATTCAGTAATTGCCCCTACACCTGTGTGGATAATTTTCACATTTACACCTTCCACATCAATTTTCATAAATGAGGAAGATAGAGCTTCTACTGAACCTTGTACGTCTGCTTTGATGATTAAATTCAATTCTTTCATATCCCCTTGGGACATTTGTTCAAACAAGTTATCTAACGTAACTCGTGATTTTTGTGCACGGCTTGCTTGTATTGCCATTTGTGCACGAGCTTCACCAATTTCGCGAGCCGTTTTTTCATCTTCAAAGACTACGAATCTGTCACCTGCTTGAGGTACTTCGTGTAAACCAGTAATTTCGACAGGTGTTGCCGGCAACGCTTCTTTAACTCGACGTCCTAAGTCATTGACCATAGCACGAACACGACCGAACGTATTTCCTACAACGATTGGATCTCCAACGCGCAACGTACCATTTTGCACTAATAATGTGGCCACAGAACCGCGCCCTTTATCTAATTGTGCTTCGATAACTGTACCGATTGCTCTGCGGTTTGGATTCGCCTTTAATTCAGAAACTTCTGCAACTAGTAGGATCATTTCTAATAGTTGGTCAATTCCTTCACCTTTTAACGCTGAGATTGGTACGAAGATTGTATCGCCACCCCAGTCTTCTGGAATAAGACCATATTCAGTTAATTCTTGCATAACGCGATCAGGATTTGCTGTTGGTTTATCCATTTTGTTTACAGCAACAATGATTGGTACGTTAGCTGCTTTCGCGTGGTTAATGGCTTCCACAGTTTGTGGCATGACACCGTCATCAGCAGCAACAACGATAACAACAATATCGGTAATCTGTGCACCTCTAGCACGCATTGTTGTGAAGGCTTCGTGCCCTGGTGTATCAAGGAAAGTAATTTTCTTTCCGTTAATATCCACTTGATATGCACCGATATGCTGCGTAATACCGCCAGCTTCTCCTTCTGTTACTCTCGAATTGCGGATGGAGTCTAAAGTTGTAGTTTTCCCATGGTCAACGTGGCCCATAATTGTTACAACAGGTGGACGTTCTTCTAAATCCTCTTCTGCATCCGCTTGTTCAAAGTAAATTTCTAAGTCCGTTTTATCGATGCGAACTTCTTCTTCCACTTCTACGCCATAGTCCGCACAAATTAATTCTATCGCATCTTTATCTAAATCTTGGTTAATTGTAGCCATTACACCTAGCATGAAGAGCTTTTTAATGATTTCAGAAGGTTCGCGATTTAATTTCTTCGCAAGTTCTGCTACCGTTAGCGATTCGTAGAAAGTAATTTTTTTAGGAAGTTCCTTTTGAACTTGCTGTTGAGGTTGTTGTTTTGGCTGACGGCGTTTACCACCATGAATACCAGGCTTTTTACGTTGATTACCTTTATTTTTTGGTTGATGTTGAAGAACATCTTGATCTTTTGGAGATTTGTTTCTTTTAATTTTTTCAAAAGCAACGTCTAACTCATCATCATTATTATCGATTTTCTTTAGCTGTTGCTCATGTCTTTTTACTTCTTTGTTTTGCACTGGCTTTGACTTTTGTTGTTCTGCATTTTTTTGCTTAACTGGTGCTTCATTCGTATTTTTGTTAAAGACTGCGTCCAATTTAGCAACCTCTTCTCCGTTAAGCGTAGACATATGATTAGTTACATTTATATTTAATTTTTTCAATTCTTCAATGATTTCTTTACTAGGTCTATTAACTTTTTTGGCATATTCATGAACTCTGATTTTGGTCATCTGCTCACCCCCGATTAATTTTCGTTGAGTAGACTAGACAATTTTTTGGCGAAACCTTGATCGGTGATTGCAATAACCACCCGGGCTTCTTTCCCAATCGCATGTCCTAGTTCATAGCGATTGCCAAATATATGATACTCAACGTTATAAAACGTACATTTATCTTGAATTTTTTTTCTTGAATTGTAGGCTGCATCCGAAGCAAGAATGACTAACTTCGCATTGCCTTTTTGAATTTCTTTGACAACTAATTCTTCACCAGTAATGATTTTTCGAGCTCGAGTCGCCAAGCCTAGCATTTGAAATATCTTTTCATGATTCATTTTTAAATAGCGACTCCCTGCGAATTAATCTAATTAATTCATCATAAATTTCATCTGGTATTTTTACTTCTAGATGGCGTTCTAAAATCTTTTTGTTACGAGCTTTTTCAACTACCTCTTCCGACTTAGAAACATATGCACCGCGACCTGACTTTTTTCCAGTCGGATCTACCGATACTTCTCCATCTTTCGAGCGAACAACACGAAGCAACTCTTTTTTTGGGAAACTCTCACCTGTTACAACACAGCGGCGTAATGGAACTTTTCTTTTCGTTGGCACGTAATATCACCTTCCCTATAAGCTCATCATACGCATTCCTTGTTCGATGTCATTTATTTTTCATCATCTTGTTCTTCATAGATTGTGTCTTCATCGATTGTAACTTCTTGATGTTCATCATCGTTGATATCTTGATATAAGTCATATTCAAAATCGTCGAAGGAAGACTCTTCATCATTTTGAATGTCGATGATTGGACTGTTCTCATTAGGATAAATTCCTAATTCACGAGCATCAGATTCGCTTTTTATATCAATTTTCCAACCTGTTAATTTTGCTGCAAGTCTCGCATTTTGTCCCCGTTTACCAATTGCTAATGACAGTTGATAATCTGGAACGATGACTGTCGTTGATTTTTCTTCTTCATTCACAATGACATCTAACACTTTTGAAGGGCTAAGAGCATTTGCAACAAATACAACAGGATCTTCTGACCATTCAACAATGTCAATTTTTTCGCCATTTAACTCATTGACGATTGCTTGTACACGGGCTCCTTTCGTACCAACACAAGCACCTACTGCATCCACTTCTGGATCGTGAGCATAAACGGAGATTTTTGAACGATCTCCTGCTTCGCGAGCGATTGATTTAATTTCTACGATACCATCATAAATTTCTGGTACTTCCATTTCAAATAGTCTACGTAGTAAACCTGGATGTGTACGGGAAACGATAATTTGTGGTCCGCGAGTCGTTTTTTCGACTTTTGTAATGTACACTCGAATGCGTTGTTGAGGCTTATATTCTTCACCTTGAATTTGTTCATTTAATGGTAATGCAGCTTCTACTTTTCCAAGATTAATATAAATATTGCGAGCGTCTCTTCGTTCAATAATTCCATTCACGATATCATCAGTGCGATCAACAAATTCTTCATATATAATGCTTCTTTCTGCTTCACGTACGCGTTGAGTAACAACTTGTTTTGCAGTTTGTGCAGCAATTCGACCAAAGTTGCGAGGTGTCACTTCTTGTTCAACAATATCTCCTGGTTCATAAACGCTATTAATTTTTCTAGCTTCTTCTAGCGAAATTTCTAATCGTGGATCTTCCACTTCCTCCACAACTTCTTTTCGTGAGAATACTTTAATTTCTCCGGTTTCTTGATTAAAATCAACGCGTACATTTTGTGCTTGATTAAAATTGCGTTTATATGCAGTCACTAATGCGGCTTCGATCGCTTCCACTAATATTTCCCTTGAAATGCCTTTCTGCTCTTCTAGAGCAATTAAAGCATCTAGTAATTCACTGCTCATTGTTTAAATTCACTCCTAATTAATTTGATGAAAAATCGATTGCTAGCCTAGCTTTTGCAATCTTCTCTTTTGCAATTTGTATTAATGCATTACGAGTTTTTATACGAATTTCAATTTCCAGGCTCTCTTCATTGTTGGATTTTAAGTATCCATAAAATTCTTTCATGCCATCTATTGGTTCATACGTTTTTATGTAAACGTACTTTCCAACGGCTTTCTCAAAATCCGATTCTTTCTTCAATGGACGTTCCGCACCAGGAGAAGAAACTTCTAGATAGTAGTTTTGTTCAATCGGATCCTTTTCATCCAACACAGCACTTAATCGCTCGCTAACTAGTGCACATTGGTCGATATCAATTCCACCTTGAGGAGTATCGATGTATACACGGAGGAACCAAGCGCGTCCCTCTTTTACAAACTCAATATCCACTAATTCAAGATTTAAATCCTGTAAAATCGGTGTAACTAGCTGTTCTACTATTGTAGTAATTTTGCTCATAATATCCTCCCAACGTCTTGTTTCGTTGACTAAAAACAGAAATTCCACCAATATTGGTGAAATTCGCATTCCGTGTACTTTTTCAATCGCCCCCCTCCTTGGTGGAGAGCAAAACTCAAGACACAATGTAAACAATAGAAAAGAGCGGGAAAACCCACTCTTTTGCTGCAAAAACTATCAACAAATTATTGATATAACAATAGCACAATTTCTTAATAAATGCAAATTTACAAAACGATTCCACCGTATTGACAAATTTGCAATGCACGGCTTTTGGAAGAGAATCAAACTCGACATCTTTTCGAAAATTAGAATAGTGATAATTGGTCTTCATCTGGAAGGCCATCTAACACACCTAATTGTTCCATGTATTCAATCAATGATTTTGATACACGACCGCGAGTTTGTAAATCTTCTTTTGATAAAAATTGTCGTTCTTCTCTTGCTGCTACAATTTGTTTCGCAACGCTTTCCCCTAATCCTGGAATAGCATTGAACGGAGGAATAAGGGAATTCCCTTCGATGACAAATTCTGTTGCCTTTGATTTGTATAAATCGACATTTTTAAAGCTCATTCCTCTTTCGCACATTTCAAGAGCAATTTCAAGAACCGTTAACAAGTCCTTTTCTTTTTTCGTTGCATCTAATCCTTTTGCATTGATTTCTTCCACTCTTGTACGAATGGCTCTTGCCCCTTTAATCATCGCTGGTAAATCAAAATCTTCAGCACGAACTGAAAAATAGGCACAATAGTATGCTAGAGGAAAATGTACTTTAAAGTATGCCACCCGCACAGCCATTAATACATAAGCGGCAGCGTGAGCTTTCGGGAACATGTATTTAATCTTTTTACATGATTCAATATACCAGTCTGGCACACCGTTTTCTCTCATCGCTTTCTCCATATCTTCTGTCAATCCTTTTCCTTTACGAACAGATTCCATCGTTTTGAAAGCGAGAGAAGGTTCTAGCCCTTTGTATATTAAATATACCATGATATCGTCACGACATCCGATAACTTCTGAGAAAGAACATACGTTGTTTGCTATCAATTCGCTGGCATTTCCTAACCAAACATCTGTCCCGTGAGAAAGCCCAGAGATTTTTAATAACTCTGAGAACGTTTTTGGCTTTGTATCTTCCAACATTTGACGAACAAATTTTGTACCGAATTCTGGTATGCCAAGAGTTCCTGTTTTACAAAAAATTTGCTCAGGAGTTACCCCTAAAGATTCTGTTCCGGTAAAAATCGCCATCACTTCTGGATCATCGGGTGGAATTGTTTTAGGATCGATGCCTGTTAAATCTTGCAACATGCGAATCATTGTCGGATCATCGTGCCCAAGTATATCAAGTTTTAAAATGTTATCGTGAATCGAATGGAAATCAAAGTGCGTTGTACGCCATTCAGCATCTTGGGCATCTGCAGGATATTGCACAGGTGTAAAATCGTAAATATCCATATAATCAGGAACAACGAGAATCCCTCCTGGATGTTGTCCAGTCGTTCGTTTAACGCCCGTACAACCTTGTACTAAACGATCGATTTCTGCGGCTCGGAAATTTATATTATTATCATTTGCATATCCTTTTACAAAGCCGTACGCTGTTTTTTCAGCAACGGTGCCGATTGTTCCTGCACGATATACTTTATCTTCCCCAAACAATACTTTCGTATAGTTATGGGCGCGAGGCTGATATTCCCCTGAGAAGTTCAAGTCGATATCTGGAACTTTATCTCCATTAAATCCAAGGAACGTTTCAAACGGAATATCTTGTCCGTCTTTATTTAAAGGTGTTCCGCATTTTGGACAATCTTTATTTGGCAAATCAAATCCTGAACCGACGGAGCCATCTGTAAAGAATTCAGAATAGTAACAGTTCGGACATACATAATGAGGTGGCAACGGATTCACTTCCGTTATTTCCATCATTGTTGCAACTAGGGAAGATCCAACAGAACCACGCGAACCTACTAAATAACCATCTTCTAAAGACTTCTTCACGAGTTTTGCAGAAATTAAATAAACAACCCCGAAACCATGGCCTAAAATAGAGTTCAACTCTTTTTCAAGACGTTTCTCTACGATTTCCGGAAGATTTTCACCGTAGATTTTATGAGCCATTTCATACGTCATTCGTGTAATTTCTTCATCTGAACCTTCAATTACAGGTGTATAAAGTTTATCTTTAATCGGCTTCACATCGCCAATCATGTCTGCAATTTTTTGAGAGTTTGTGACAACGATTTCCTTTGCAGTTTCTGGACCTAGAAATGCAAATTCTTCAAGCATTTCATTTGTTGTGCGGAAATGCACTTTTGGAAGAGGATAACGATTTAAAGGATTCGCTCCACCTTGAGAAGATACTAAAATTTTACGGTAGATGGCATCATGTTCGTCTAAATAGTGAACGTTACCAGTTGCAACAACCGGTTTATCCATTTTCTTGCCAAGTTTCACTAATTTACGAATGATATCCTCTAAATGCCACTCATCATGAATCGTGCCACTGTCAAGCAGTTGAGAATAAACTGATTTTGGATGCACTTCAATATAATCATAAAATTCCGCTACTTCTTCTGCTTCTTCAGGGGATTTATTCATCATTGTTTCAAATAATTCGCCGTTGCTACAGCCAGAACCAATGATTAATCCTTCCCGATGTTTCATTAAATCTGAGCGTCGAATGCGCGGCACTCGATAAAATGTTTGCGTATGAGAAATGGACACTAATTTGAATAAATTTTTCAAACCGTTATTATTAACTACTAAAATTGTGCAATGATACGGTCTAGATTGTTTATATGCTTCTTCTCCACCCATGAATTTATTAAAATCATCATGGTATTTTATGCCTTTTTCTCTTGCCTCTTTTAATAGATGCAATAATAAATAACCCGTCGCTTCAGTATCATAAATAGCTCGGTGATGTTGCGTCAATTCAATACCGTATTTTTTACAAAGCGTGTTTAAACGGTGATTTTTAAGAGTTGGATTAATTAGTCTTGATAACTCTAACGTATCAATTACCGGATGTTTAACTCCTTCAATTCCCGCTTTTTCATATGCTGCATAAAGGAACCCCATATCAAAGGAAGCGTTGTGAGCAACAACAATTGCATCACCAATAAATTCGTGAAACTCTCGTATCACATCGTCAACTTCTGGAGCATCTTTCAACATATCATCGGTAATATGAGTCAATTCAATGATTTTTTCCGATAACGGTCTATGTGGATTAGCAAATCGTTCGAATTTATCAATGACTTTGCCTTCCTTTATTTTAACTGCTGCTAATTCAATAATCGTATCGTAAGCAGTAGATAACCCGGTTGTTTCCACATCAAACACGACGAACGTCGCATCATCTAAGAGAATATGCTGTTCTTCGTAAGCAATCGGTACACCATCATCCACCAAATTTGCTTCCAAACCGTAAATAATTTTAATACCGTGCTTTTTCCCCGCAGCGTAAGCTTCCGGATATGCTTGGACGACAGCGTGATCTGTAATCGCTACTGCTGGATGCCCCCACTTTGCAGCTTGTCCTACAATTCGGTCAACTGGCGTGACAGCGTCCATTTGACTCATCGGCGTATGTAGATGCAATTCAACTCGTTTTTCGCCATCAGGTGCTGTATCTTTTCTTGTCTCTTTATGAATTTCATTGATATCATTCGCCATTACCACTAAATCACGAACGAACGTATCGTTTTGAACGGATCCTCTAACTTTTACCCACATCCCTTTTTTAATACGGGACATAGTTTCAGCATCATCATTGTTGCGAGAAAACATTTTCACAAGAATGGAATCTGTATAGTCCGTCAATTTTATTTCCAACAATGAACGTCCGCTTTTTAATTCTTTCACTTCCACATTGAAAATGTAACCTTCAATCACGATGCGGCGCTCTTCCTCAACAATCGATTTGATATCAACAATTTCTGTGTCATTAATAATAGATCCGAGTTGCACAGGACCACTTTCAACTTGCGGCGTTTCCTTCTTCTCTTTTTCCCGTTTTTGGAAGTCTTCAATGGCTTGTCTTGCCAGTTCAGCTTCTTCTAGCATTCGCTGTTCCAATAATCTTTCTTGCTCGGCCTTTTCCTCTTCTGATGCTTCAACTAATTTGAAATCGACAGGAAACAGTGGAAATCCAAAGCAAGCATAAGATTCTGAAATGATTGCGCCATATTTTGATTTTAATGTCAATTGTTCCATTTCTGATATACATGTAAGAACTAATTTGTTTCCTGCCCATGTTGGCATCTGACAAGTGAGTCGTTTTTTTACTGGTGGAGATGCATCAATGCGTTCTACAACAGACAACCAGTAGTCTGTAATTAGTTCTTCCGTTATTTGTGGATTGATTGCTTCAATTGTTAACGTTGTTTGGGCAATATGATGAAATTCTTCTTTTAATCGAGAAGAAAATAATTGATAGATTTGATAGGGCAAGATATTTTGAAGCTTTACTGAGAAATTCCAAATCCGTTTTTTCTTATGAACTGTTAAGCGAGTGAGTTCACCTTGTTCAAAAAAAGACATGTAAATATCATCTGTTAAGTTAATTTGTGAAAGGAGCGTATTAAAGCGCTCTCTTGCATCTAAGTTTGCCAATCAACTCACCACCTTCTATATTAAGAAGCCCTCAAAAGGAAAGTAAAAAATGAAAAGAATTCGCATATCTCTGTAGATAAGGCGAATAAACGCCTCATCTATAGAACGAGCGAATTCTATTTTCTATCCAACTATTAAGTATACACTATTTTTCAACGGATTGTTTGAAATTATTGAGTTCGATAAAATTCATTTAATCGGTCAATAAGCTCTTCCTTCGCGCATTCAAAAGTCTCTCCTGTTTTTCGAATTTTAACTTCCACGATTCCCTCCATCGCCTTATTACCGATTGTAACGCGAATTGGTAAACCGATTAAATCGCTGTCAGCAAATTTGATGCCTGCCCGATCATCCCGATCGTCATATAACACATCATAGCGATAAGTTGTTAAGATATTGTAAAGCTGATCTGCAAGATTTCGTTGAGCTTCATCTGCTACGTTAACTGCCATCAGATGTAAATCGTATGGAGCTAAATGTTTTGGCCAAGTAAATCCTTTTTCATCATAGTATTGTTCTGCTAATATGCCAAATAATCTAGTCAAATCTAGTTCGTAACTCGCTAAATGCATCGGTATTTTTTTACCTTCTTGATTTGTAACATATGCTTTCATTTTCTCTGCGATAAGCGTGTTCAGTTTTGTTACTCGTCCAATTCCAATTCCCTTTTCTAAACGAATAATGCCTTTTCCGTCTGGTGAAGGGTCACCTTCTTCAATATACCGAATATCTCCATATAAATTGATAGCAAAATCTCGATTTGGATTCACATTAATGTAATGATAGCCGTTTTCGTTAGCCCCGCTCACACCGTTTACAATGGACTTAATTCCATAGTCAGCAACCACTTTTATATCAAGAGGCAGTTTTATTGGACCAATCGATCCAGTAGAACATCCGAGAGTTTTTTCAATTTCCTCTTCACTAGCAAACTGTACATTTGATGCATTTAATAATTTCATGATTTTTATCATATTCAACTGGTGGTCTCCGCGAACTAATGCGACGATGATTTCGCCATCAACATTTAAAACTAGGGATTTAATGCATTTCGTCGATTCAACTTGTAAAAAATCACATAATTCGTGAATCGTTTGAACATTTGGTGTTGCAACTTTTTCTATCGGTTTCAATTCCTCATTGGGTTGTTCATATTCAATGGCCACTTCTGCAATTTGTGCATTTGCTACATAATGTGATTGATTTGAAAAAGCGATCATTTCTTGTCCATTATTGTTTAGAATGACAAATTCAAACGATTGATCACCAAATGCTCCTGAATCCGCTTTCACAATATGCACGTTTAATCCAAGACGAGAAAAAATTCGTTCATAAGCACTAATCATATGTTCAAAGCTTCCATTTAAACTTTCTTCATTTTCGTGAAATGAATAAGCATCTTTCATCAGAAACTCCCGCGCTTGAAATAAATCATGGCGGTATTCCTTTTCGTCACAGAACCTCCTTTGAATTTGAAATAGCGTTAAAGGTAATTTTTTATACGTTTTGATTTCATCCCTAACAATAGAAGTAATCAATTCAATGCTTGGTCCCATGACTAATTCATGTTGGTTACGATCTTTTAGATAAATCCATTCTTTGTTGAAAAACTGCAATCTACCTGACTGCTTCCATAAATCAATCGATTGAATCGACGGCAATTCCAATTCAATGGCTTGACGTTCCTCAAGCTCCTCCCGTACGATTTGCTCAATTTTATGTAATACCCGTTTCGCTAAAGGTAAATACGTATATGTTCCATTTGCATGTTGACGAATATATCCAGCACGCAGCAACATTTGACAAGATTTTGTATTGGCAGTTTGAGGCACTTCCCGCATTGTTGGTATAAACGTTAAACTTTGTCTCATCAGTGCTCCACCTTTATGATTTTCTATCTTTCTTAATAGAATAGCATATCCTTGAAGAGATTGAGTATATACATTTTTTTATAAATAATGACTAAAATCAAAGGCTTTCTGTCATTTTTGTAATAAATGATAAGAAAAGCACTTATTCCAATGTCTATATACAACATCCTGTCACAATTGCATCATTTTCCTCAAAATAAAAATCGCCTCCGATATAATAATCGGATGGCGATTTATTAAGGTCGTACTATATTATTTATTGGAAAAACAACCGCTGAATATCGTTCCATGTTACAGCAATCATTAAAATCATTAATAACACGATTCCTACAAAATGAACCATGCCTTCCTTTTGACGATCGACAGGTTTTCCTCTAAGTGCTTCAATACCAAAGAACATTAATCGGCCGCCGTCTAAAGCTGGAAGTGGAAGTAAATTCATGATTCCTAAATTAATGCTTAATGCTGCTGTCCAGTACATCAGCGTAAAGAAACCATGTTTTGCTACTTCTCCAGTTACTTGATAAATACCAACTGGACCAGCCAAGTCATCAAGAGTGAAATGTCCAGCGATTAAATGAACTAACGCCTGAAGAATTAAAATAGTGTATTCCCAAGTTTGTTGGAAGCCATACACAACAGCTTTAAATGGATTTTTTACAAATGGACTTTTGTACATAACGCCAATTTGTCCAACTTCTTCGCCATTTTCCAGCTTGACTGTATCTGGAACAATATTTAACTCGACAAGTTCTTCATTTCGCTCTACAATGACGGATAACTCTTTGCCGGCACTATTTTGAACATAACTTGTTAAATCAGCCCACTCATTAATAGGCTTTCCGTTTATAGATTTCACATAGTCTCCGGCTTGCATACCAGCTACAGCTGCAGGACTGTTGTCTACTACTTCCGTAACAATCGGTTCATTTGTTGGTACTCCTTGGAAAATACCAAGAAGTAAAAAGATTGCAAAGGCTAAAAGAAAGTTAAATAAAGGACCAGCAAAAATTGTTAAAGTTCGGTTCCATAACGATTTCGCTTCGAATGTTCGGTCATAAGGAGCAATTAACGTTTCTTCGCCATTTTCAACAATTATTGCATTGCGAGAAACATCAAAACGAACTAAACGCTCTTCTTCATCGTATCCTTCGATCCATAATTTTTTAGTTAAATCCGCTCGTTCCACTTCCATAAATAATACGTTCGGATTTTGAACATTTTGATTTAAATAAATCTTTTCGACCTTTTCTTCATTATTCAATATGAGCCCAACACGATAGCCAGGTTGAAGTTCAATCCGATCAAAATCATCTCCGGCCATTCGTACATATCCGCCTAAAGGTAATAGACGAATGGTATATATTGTTTCCCCCTTCGTCATACCAAAAATTTTTGGTCCCATACCAATAGCAAATTCGCGCACTAAAATACCTGCTCTTTTTGCAAAAATAAAGTGTCCTAATTCATGAAAGAATACGATTAATCCGAATACGAGGATAAATGCTAAAATAGTTTGCATAAAATACCACCTTTAGAGCCAAGCTCGTGTTTATTGTACCATATGAAGCACTTTTTTTCTTGTTTCACTGTCAACATGCAAAATCGTTTCCAAATCTGGATTCAGTACATTGTGATGGTCATTCATGATGCGTTCGATAATCTCTTCAATCTGTAAAAATGCAATTTTTTCTTCTAAAAACAACTGTACTGCTGCTTCATTAGCTGCATTCATGGCCGTTAAAATGGTTCCGCCAATTCTTCCTGCTTCATAAGCCAGTTTTAATGCTCTGAATCGCTCAAAATCAACTTCTTTAAAATGTAGTTGTCCAATTTCAGCTAAATTTAATGACTTTCCACCAACAAGTGGCAATCGGTCTGGGTAACTTAATGCATATTGAATTGGTACACGCATATCTGGAGTTCCTAATTGAGCGATGACACTTGTATCATGGTATTCCACCATCGAGTGGATAATGCTTTCTTTATGAAGCAAGACATCAATTTGGTCAAAAGGCATGTCAAATAGTACATGGGCTTCAATCACTTCTAATCCTTTGTTCATCAACGTTGCAGAATCAATTGTAATTTTTGCACCCATTGACCAGTTCGGATGATTCAAGGCATCCTTGACTGTAACATTTTTTAATTCATCGCGAGTTTTATCGCGAAATGCACCGCCAGAAGCTGTCAAAATTAACCGCTTAATTTGTTTTGGATTTTCCCCATTCATCGACTGGAATATCGCTGAATGCTCACTGTCAACTGGTAATATCGGTGCGTGGTGTTTTTTTGCTTCTTTCATTACTAGATGACCAGCAGTAACAAGGGTCTCTTTATTAGCGATTGCAATCGTTTTTCCCATACGAATGGCAGCTAATGTAGATGGCAAACCAACACTTCCTAAAACTGCATTCAATAAAACGCTCGTCTCAGGATGAGTTGCAACTTCTACTAAACCTTGTTCGCCGTATGTAAAATGTATATGAGGAAACTCTTTTTTTAATGCAAGTGCATCTTTTTCCTCTTGCACAGAAACTAACTCAGGTTGTAATGTTTTAATGATTTCTTTTGTTTTTTCTATATTTTTTCCTGCAGAAAAAGCAACAAGTTGGAACTCTTCAGGATGGGATTTTAATATATCATAAGTTTGCCATCCAATTGAGCCTGTTGCCCCTAACAAACTAATTTTTTTCAATTTGGGTCCTTCCCTTCATTAACTAACAAAATGCAACAAGTTGAATAATGGTAATACAAACAATAAACTATCGAATCGATCTAGTATTCCACCATGTCCAGGAAGAAGTTTTCCTGAATCTTTTACATCATAATGTCTTTTAATAGCAGATTCTACTAAATCACCTAATTGTCCAAAAATAGAGCTTACAATCGTTACAAGTATTAGTATAAACCAAGGTTTTTCAAAGGGGTAAATAAATTGCATAACACAGGCAGATACAACCGCTATCAAAATCCCTCCGAAAAATCCTTCAACCGTCTTATTAGGTGAAATTTCTGGCCATAGCTTGTTTTTCCCAAATTTTCTACCAGTAAAATATGCCCCTGAATCAGTAGACCAAACTACAAGTAAAGCAAAAATAATAAATTGTAACCCTGCATCTCTCGTTTCAATTAAATAATAAAATCCGATTCCTATATACAAAGCTGACAGTAGGACAAATCCAATTTCATCGAATGTAAAATGATTTTTTACAATGACAGAATGAATTAATAATAACAGTGCAGCAATGACAAGAAATTCTAATTTCGAATAAGATGTGATATCTTGGACTTTTGCCGCAAAATTATCAGGCATTAATAGCATATATACGGTAAGTAATCCAATTAAGCCTGGAACTGAGAAAATAGCCATCTTTTTCATGCGTAGTAGTTCGAACATTCCAACTGTAGCCATTGCGTAAACTAATAGAGTAAACGGGAGATTACCATATAATACAAACGGGATGAAAAAAGCTGCTGCTACTACACCCGTTATAATACGTTGCTTCAATTAATTTCTTCTCCTTTCAATCCACCATAGCGACGATTTCTTTTTTGATAGGCTTGAATTGCTTCTAAGAAAGTTTCCTCATTAAAATCTGGCCATAGCGTATCCGTAAACCAAAACTCAGTATAGGCTAATTGCCAAAGCATAAAATTGCTTAATCGTACTTCTCCGCTTGTACGAATTAATAAATCTGGTTCCGGTAGATGTGATGTCATTAGATATTGGTTCATTGTTTCTTCAGTGATCGAATCAAAATTTAATGTTCCTTCTTGTACATCTATCATCATCTTTTTTATAGCATTCACAATTTCGGCACGGCTGCCATAATTCATCGCAAAATTCAAAATAAGCCCTGTATTATTTTTTGTTTTTTCTAACGCTTTATTTAAAGCTTTTTTTGTATGTTCTGGTAAACCTTCCTTTTCACCAATCATTTGCACGCGAATATTTCGTTCCATGATTTCAGGTAAAAAATCATTAAGAAATTTTTCTGGTAAGCTCATTAAAAATTCTACTTCAGATTTGGGACGCTTCCAGTTTTCTGTTGAAAAGGCATATAGTGTTAACACTTTCACACCTAAATCATCTGCCACACGTGCTATTTTTCTAACAGTTTTCATCCCCTCATGATGTCCAGCGATTCGTGGCATTGCCCGCTTTTTTGCCCAACGTCCATTACCGTCCATGATGATTGCAATATGGGAAGGGATTACTTCAAGATTGACGCTTTCTTCAGCTATTTTTTTCTCATATTTAGTTTTATTAAAAAAATTTTTTAATACCATTTATTCCCCCACCTGACAACGTTTTGGACGTATTCTTATTAATAATATCAAAAACAAATATACGTGTCTTTTATTTCCTTGATAATTATTCGTATTTTTTGTAATGTTTTACTATCATATGTATTTTTTTGTTCAATCATATCAATATTAATTGATGGATAAAACATAGATGAGATAAATGAAAATGACGTCCTAGATGAAAGGACGTCACATTCCTACAGAAAGTTCTGTTATAACTGAGTAAGCATTAAATTGCAAGGATTTCTTCTTCTTTTTCTTTTGCCAAATTTTCTACTTTTGCAATAAAATCATCTGTTAATTTTTGAATATCATTTACTTGACCACGTAGTTCGTCTTCCGTAATCTCACCGTTTTTCTCCATTTTCTTCAGATCATCATTCGCATCACGACGAACGTTACGAATTGCAACTTTTGCGTCTTCCGCTTCTTTTTTCACGATTTTCACTAATTCTTTGCGACGTTCTTCTGTTAAAGGTGGAATTGTTAAACGGATTACATTTCCATCGTTTGTAGGCGTAATACCAATATCAGATTTTAAAATCGCTTTTTCAATTTCACTTAAAATTGATTTATCATAAGGTGTAATGACAAGGAGTCGTGCTTCTGGAACCGAAATACCAGCAAGTTGGTTAACCGGTGTTGGTACCCCATAATAATCAACAGTGATTCGATCGAGTAATGAAGCGTTTGCTCGACCAGCACGAATTGAAGCAAGTTCGCGGGTAAAGGCAGCAATGGATTTGTTCATTTTTTCCTTCGCTTGTTCATATACATTATTTGACATTATGCATTCCTCCTAACAACTGTCCCAATTTTATCACCTAAAACGGCACGTTTAATGTTACCTTTTTCCATAATAGAGAATACTATTAATGGGATGTCGTTGTCCATACATAAAGTGGAAGCAGTGGAATCCATCACTTGTAAACCTTGTTGAATTACATCTAAATAAGTGAGTGTATCATATTTCACTGCATCTTCGTGAGTTTTTGGATCCGCAGAATAAACACCATCGACATTATTTTTCGCCATTAAAATGGCTTCTGCTTCTATTTCTGCAGCTCTTAATGCAGCTGTTGTATCTGTAGAGAAAAATGGATTTCCAGTACCAGCAGCGAAGATTACTACGCGTCCTTTTTCAAGATGACGCACTGCTTTTCTACGTATGTAAGGTTCCGCCACTTGGGTCATTACGATTGAAGATTGCACTCGAGTTTCCACGTTGAGTTTTTCTAATGCATCTTGAAGTGCAAGAGAGTTCATCACAGTCGCAAGCATTCCCATATAGTCGGCAGAAGCACGATCCATTCCCATTTCACTTCCTATTTTACCACGCCAGATGTTTCCTCCGCCAACTACAACTGCAACTTCAACACCAAGATCTACAACTTCTTTAATATCTTCAGCAACTGACTTAATGATTTTTGGCGAGATACCGAATCCTGCTTCTCCTGCCAATGCCTCACCACTAATTTTGATTACAACTCGTTTATACTGCGGCACACTCATAGTAAACCTCCGTTATGTGAATAATGTATTTTCATTTCTGAAAAATAGGGAACACTTAGAGTGCTCCCCATAAAGTTTGTGTATTTATCCTACAATTATTTACCTTTCACTTGGCTCATAACTTCTTCTGCAAAGTTGTCTGCACGTTTTTCAATACCTTCTCCAACTTCATAACGCACGAATGAAGTTACGTTACCGCCAGTAGATTTCACGAAATCGCGTACTTTTTTATCAGAATCTTTAACAAATGCTTGATCAAGTAAGCAAACTTGTTCGAAGAATTTTCCAAGACGACCTTCAACCATTTTTGCCACAATATTTTCTGGTTTACCTTCGTTTAATGCTTGTTCAGTTAACACTTTGCGTTCACGTTCAACTTCTTCCGCAGGTACTTCTTCGCGAGTAATGTATTTTGGATTGATCGCAGCGATATGCATAGCGATATCTTTTGCAGCATCGCTGTCTGTTGAACCTTCAAGTACAACTAAAACTCCGATACGTCCACCCATGTGTAAGTAAGAACCGAATGTATCAGCATCTGTTTTAGTTTTCACTTCGAAACGACGAAGAGTGATTTTTTCACCAATTGTTGCAACAGCAGAAGAAATTTGTTCTGCGATGCTAACACCTTCTTCATTTTTTACTTCTAAAGCAGCTTCTAAAGATTCAGGTTTAGCTTTTAATAATTGTGCCGCTAAGCTTTTTACTAATTCTTGGAATTGGTTGTTTTTTGCAACGAAGTCAGTTTCAGCGTTTACTTCTAAAATTACAGCATCGTTACCTTCTGTTAAAATGTAAGTTGTACCTTCCGCAGCGATACGATCAGCTTTTTTACTTGCAGATGATAAACCTTTTTCACGTAGGTAATCGATTGCAGCATCGATATCACCGTTCGTTTCTACAAGGGCTTTTTTACAATCCATCATACCTGCGCCCGTTTTTTCACGAAGTTCTTTTACTAATTGAGCAGTAATTGCCATTGAAAGTTCCTCCTTGGATAATTTATGTTTACTATAAGTTTTAGCCTTTTTATATAATAAGAAACCGTAGTTTCTTAAAAAAAGGTGATAAGTGAAACATCCACTTATCACCTTTGTAGTAGTGAATTACTCAGCAACTACTTCTTCAGCTGGAGCTTCTGATTCACCTTGTTTAGACTCGATAAGAGCATCTGCCATTTTAGCAGTTAATAATTTTACAGCACGAATCGCATCATCGTTTGCAGGAATTACGTAGTCAATTTCATCTGGATCGCAGTTTGTATCTACAATTCCTACAATCGGAATATTTAATTTACGAGCTTCAGCTACAGCGATACGTTCTTTACGTGGGTCTACTACGAACATTACGTCAGGTAATTCAGTCATTTCACGAATACCGCCAAGGAATTTCACTAATCGTTCATGTTCTTTTTTCAATTTCGTAACTTCTTTTTTAGGAAGAACGTCAAAAATTCCTTCTTCTTCCATTTTCTCGATTTCTTTCATACGAGCAACACGTTTTTTAATTGTGTCGAAGTTTGTTAACGTTCCACCTAACCAGCGTTGGTTAATGTAGAAGTTTCCTGAACGTTCAGCTTCCTCTTTAATAGCGTCTTGTGCTTGTTTTTTTGTTCCAACAAAAAGAACTTTTCCGCCATTAGCGCCAACTTCACGCATGAACTCGTAAGCTTCTTCTAATTTTTTTACAGTTTTTTGTAAGTCGATAATGTAAATGCCGTTACGTTCAACAAAAATGTATTTTTTCATTTTTGGATTCCAACGGCGAGTTTGGTGTCCGAAATGTACACCAGCTTCAAGTAATTGTTTCATTGAAATTACTGACATGAATTTTCCTCCTAATTATATTGGTTTTGTTCCTCCGCATTTCTCATCTGAATAAGCAACTTAAAGAAAATCTTTAAGCACCACTTATTCATCGAAAATGCGTGTGTAATAATCACACCACTTGGTAATATAACACAATCCCTTTTACTGTGCAAGAAATTTTATGCATTGAACTTTAATAATAGTTCAATTTCCGTTTTTCCTTTTTGCGTGATTTTTGCGATTTCCTCAATCGATTTACCTTCTTGATGAAGAGCAACGATTTTTTCTTTGAGTGTTGGTGATGTCATTTGTAAATTAGTTTCAGTGAGTTTTTGCTGTTTTTCTTCATTTACCGCCTCTTCATTCAACTTCTCTCTATTTGACGTATGGGATTTTTGTTGTTGAATATAGGCATTTTTTGCAACAGCTTTCGGAATCACTTGCAACTTTTCTATTTTTTGATTCCCATTGTTTTCTTCATTTTTTAATTGAACACTGTCTTTATTAATATGATCAGAAATTCGTTTATTTATTTGTTCATTTGCTATGTTATAGCTTTCATTTGGTTGAGGTTTTGATAGCTTTGTTAATTCATCAATAAAACGTTCATTTTCTTCCTTCATTTCCAACAAATAGACGCTAATTGCATTTTCCATTTCTTCCATTAATTTATCTTGCCGCAATTCCAAATCTTTAAATTTAGCGATTTTCGCATTTAGAATGAAAATGAGGAAAAAGCTAATCAATTGAGAAATAATCAATAGAATGATGAATATTGTAGTCATAAAATCTCCTATCCGCTAAAATCTATATACTTTCCTTTATATGGATGTTGTGCTTTCTGCTGTTCTTGTTGTTGTTGTTGTTTCTTTTGTCCATTGTGATTGTTGGATGATTGTTTTCCTTTTCGTTCTTTTTCCTTTTCTTCTTCAGAAACTTCAGAGATTTTTTCGGTGTCATTCACGGTAAGCTGCTTTCTTTCAATCTCTCTTTTTAACGCCTCGTTAGCATTATATTGTTGCTGAACGACGTGCTGTTGATGCTCCCCAACCATTTTCCCAGCGTCAACAGTTTTCGGAATAGCAATTTGTAATTCAACACCTTTTAAACTCATTAGCTCCTCCTAATTTAAGCATTAGCCTCGCTTGATAGCAGTTTTCTTAATTTCAATAACGCTTTTGAGTGGATCTGTGAAATACGAGAAGTGGATAAATCTAACATTTCACCAATTTCCGTCAATGTCATTTCTTCAGAATAAAAAAGACTTAATACGAGTTGTTCCTTCTCACTTAACTTTTTAATATTTTCAGCAAGTTCGTCCACTAGTTCTTTATGAAGCGCCTCTTGTTCAGGTGTTCGTGTATTTTCATCTCGAATGACACAAGCTTTCCCATCAGCATCTTCAGAATCTTGCTGCGTTTCGTTTAGAGATAATATATTTGAAAAGAAATGTTCTTGTACTGTTTGATATACTTCTTCGACAGGCATATTCATATGTTCTGCCAGTTCTTCAGGTGTTGCATGGCGCATTAATTTTTGTTCTAATTGTTCAATTGTAGTTTCCATTTTTTTCGCTTTTTCCCTTGCAGTACGCGGTAGCCAATCCTCTTTTCTTAGGCCATCAATAATGGCTCCCCGTACACGAAAAGATGCGTATGTATCAAATTTTAAATCTCTATTAATATCAAATTTATTTAAAGCATCAAATAGTCCCATCATACCTAAGCTAGTCAAATCATCCCGAGACACATTTTTTGGCAATCCAGTACCTATACGTTGAACATGATAGGACACAAGCGGTATGTATTTTTTTATTAGTAAATTCCCTGCATGCGGATCTCGATCTTTTATCCAGCTATTCCATAATTTTTGTTCATCTAGCTTACTTACCATCGAATCCACCTTTCTTTAACAAACGCTTTTCTTTCCATTATTATACCAAATATAGGTCTAAAAAACACAGCATTCTATAGGACTAAATCATTTACTGACCATTAGGAAATTCCTCTTAATAGATATGAAAAAAGAGCCTAAATTCGGCTCTCTACAATTTATAAAATAGTTCTTAGGTATCTCTTTCTTCTAGCAATCTACGCACGACATCTGCAATTTCTTCTGGATTTTCATCTTGAAAATCATTAGAAGCTCTTTTAAAGCTATTATCCATTTCCTCATCCATTATATTTTCACTGTTCTCAGATGCAACTTCTTCAATAAAATCTGCAAAAAGTGCGTCATCAGGTGTATACAAAATATAGCCTATTAAATACCGTACAGCGAACATTACAACAAAGGCAGCGAGTGCAACAATGAATGAAACAAGCAAAATCTGCGAAGGAAATATAGAAATTTGATACATAATCGCAAAGGTAATGGTAAATGCTATTAAACTACCCCAACAATTATAAAATATAGAGCCATACATCATATTTCACTCACTCCTTTATTGACTGTCCGAATCATTAATTTACTAGTATCAGGATCAAATTCAATCGTCCTACCGCTATTACCACCTGTATCTTCCGCAATGAGAGGAATCCCCAATTCTTTTAATACTTTTTTCACAGCTTCAACGTTGCGAGGACCTATTCTCATCATATTCTTATCTGAAGCAAATTGGAACATTTGGGCTCCACCAGCTATTTTGGCCTTTAACCGATACTTTTGAGCCCCTTCTACTAATAACATCTCTAGTAGACCTTGAATACCAGTATCGGCAAATTTTGCACAATTGATTGTTTCTGAACGGCTTAATGAAGAATCCGGTAACATAATATGAACAAGCCCTGCAACCTTCTTCGTTTCATCATATAAAACTACTCCCACACATGAGCCTAGTCCCGAAGTTCGAATCGTATCCGGAGATTTGACTACATCCATTTGGGCAATTCCAACTTTAACTACCTTTCCTTCCTTCGATGCAAACATACTATTCGACCCCTAACGCCTTAAATATTACGTTAAAAGACTCAGGGTCAGGTAATAATAAAAAGTGCCCTTTCATTTCTGTATTTTCAAGCCCTTCTTCCGAAATGGATGTATTGATGACAATCACATAGTCGCTTACTTGAGAAATTTCAATGAGGCCAATACTAATGATTGCCCCAAACATATCAATGCTTAAACCAGGTACTGTAGGATACATTTTTAATTGCAAAAAATCAGACAAGGCGGATAGATAAGATCCAGATAATATGTTTCCCATTTCTTGCATTGCAGACATTCCGATGAAAGAGCCATTGGATCGAAAATCGAACTGGTCATCTTGAATGAGATGTTGAATGAACCGATTGGCCTGTTCAATCGGTAATATGAAAAACATGCTTCCTTCTAAATCGCCTTCGATTCGCAAGAAAATACCAACAACGACTTTTTCCGGTCCGCCAGCTAAATCCATCATTTCATTAAATGTAATCATTTCTACTTTTGGGACGCGCATTTCGATTTTTTTCTTTAGCAAATCCGATAAAGCAGTCGCTGCATGAGCTGCACCGATATTTCCAATCTCCTTCAGAATATCTAAATGCATAGAATTAATTTTAGGATGCCCCATATGAATCCCTACTTTTTTAATATACTATTCAGATATATTTAATACTTTATCTAAATGTAGCAATATTAATAAACGATTATCAATTTTAGCAACCCCTGAGATGAATGCTTCTTCTATCACACCTACTACTTCTGGTTGAGGTTCAATAGAATTCACTGGAAGATCAATGACATCGTTCGCGGAATCTACTACAAATCCTACTTCCATGTCATCAAACTGAACAATAATAATTCTCACAGATTCAGTATTTTCAGCTGATGGAAGACCAAAACGTTCACGCAAATCGATAATAGGTGTTACAACTCCGCGCAAATTGATGACACCTTTTACGAATTTTTCTGTTCTTGGTACTCGAGTAATATGCATCATTTTCTCAATACCTTGAACTTGGCTTACAGGAATAGCATATTCCTTATCCATTAATTGGAAAACTATTACTTTTATACTTTCTTGCTCCACAACAGTTGCCATTTACAACACCTCATTTCATGGAATTATTTCATTAACGCATTAATATCAATAATTAACGCTACTTGTCCATTACCTAAAATTGTTGCACCTGAAATGGCAAAAATATTTTTTAAATAATTGCCTAATGATTTTAAAACAATTTCTTGTTGGCCAATGAATGAATCAACGACTAAACCAGCTAATTTATCACCTTTTCGAACAATCACAACAGATAAATATTCATCATCATAAATTTCATTGCGCGGTACTTCAAATACTTCATCTAAGAAAATTAACGGAACAACTTTTCCTCGGAAATCAATTACTTTTTGATTATGAGCATTTAAAATCTCAGATTTTTTAATAATTGAAGTTTCGATAATTGATGATAACGGAATCGCATAAATTTCTTTCTCAATTTCTACGAGCATGACAGAAATAATAGATAGAGTTAATGGCAATTGAATGGAGAATTTCGAACCAACATCTTGTTCTGACTCAATAGAAATGCTGCCTCCAAGAGATTGAATCGTTGTTTTTACTACGTCTAAGCCGACACCGCGCCCAGAAACATCCGTTATCTTTTCAGCTGTTGAGAAACCTGATTCAAATATGAGTTCGTTGATTTGCTTATCGGTTAATACTAACGCCGATTCTTTCGTCACAATACCTCGATCGATTGCCTTTTTTAATACTTTATCTTTGTTGATTCCAGCTCCGTCATCTTCTATTTCAATAAATACATAATTTCCGCTATGATATGCCCGTAAGATGACCGTACCTTCTTCTGGTTTACCTTTTGCTTTTCTCACTTCCGGACTTTCGATACCATGGTCTACAGAATTACGGATTAGGTGAACTAACGGATCACCAATTTCATCGATTACTGTACGGTCTAGTTCCGTTTCTGCACCGATAATTTCCAGATTTATTTTTTTATTTAAATCTCTGGATAAAGAACGAACCATTTTAGGGAAGCGGTTAAATACAGTTTCAATTGGAATCATCCGCATTGTAAGGACAATATTTTGTAAATCTCCCATCGTACGGCTCATTCGCTCAACTGTTTCTGTTAATTCTGAATGTTTAACATCTGTCGCAATCGATTGTAATCGTCCACGGTCTATTACTAATTCTTCAAATAGATTCATTAAAATATCAAGGCGCTCAATGCTTACCCGAATCGTTTTTGACTGTGCACTTTGTTTCGTCGCATTCGATTCTTTCTTTAACGGTTCAGACTTTTTCTGCTGTTTTGAAGGTTGTTGTTCAGATTTTTTTGATTCTTGTTGAAGTTGTTCTTTTGAAACCAATTCTTCTTTGCTGGCCTCTTTAATCATTTCTTTCGTCAATGGTATTACTACAACTTTATCAATCTCAGAAACTTTATTAATTTTCTTTTGAATTTCTTCCGCAGAATCTTTCGTAATGAATGTTACTTGGAATGTTTGATCGAACTGTTCTTCCTCAAGCTTTTCAACCGTTGGGAAAGATTTTAATACTTCACCATTTTTTTCTAAAACCTCAAAAACCATGTATACTCGTGCTGCCTTTAATAGACAGTCAGGTCGAAGGGAAACAGTAATTTCATAGACATTAAAACCTTGTTCTTTCGATTGTTGCAATACCGTAACATCGTACTCATCATAAATTAAATATCGGTCAGTAGTAGGTTCTTCCGTGTATACATCTGCTGCTATTTCTTGTTCAGTTGGAGTGCTTGTAGGAATCAGTTGACCTGCTTCAATCGCTTTTAATTTCGATACTATATCGGAAACATCCCGTTTCCCATCACCGCCATTTGCTATATCCACTATCATCGCTTCTAAATGGTCTACCGATTCAAATACAATATCTAATAGATTTGAATCAACAACGATTTTTTCATTTCGAATGGCATCTAGAACGTTTTCCATTTTATGTGTTAAATCCGCTAAGTCTTCAAATCCCATCGTAGCAGCCATTCCTTTTAATGTATGAGCCGAGCGGAAAATCTCATTAACGATGGATAAATCATTCGGATTCTTTTCAAGTTCTAATAATTGATCACTACAAGCTTGTAAATGTTCTTTACTTTCTTCTATAAACATGTCCAAATATTGCTGATTCATTTCCATTCGAAAACACTCCCTTTATGACAAATATTTCATCATTGTCTCTGAAATTTCATCTAAATTGACTACTTCATCAACTAACTTTGTCTCAACGGCAGCTTTTGGCATACCATAAACGATACAAGTTTCAGCTGATTCAGCAATCGCGATGACATTTCCAGATTTCTTCAATGCCATTAACCCTTTAGAACCGTCATTACCCATCCCAGTCATGATGATTGCAATTTTATCTAATTCATTAAACTGGCTAATATTTTCAAAGAGAACATCAACGCTTGGTCTGTGGCCAGCTCTTGGTGGTTCCTGATTATCTAAAACAATTTGATAATGTTGGCCATTTTTTTTCATTTTTAAATGGTAACCACCTGGTGCAATATAAGCAGTTCCTTTTTCAACAATTTCACCCTGTTCAGCTTCCTTCACTCGGATTTTACTAAGATGGTTTAACCTGTCTGCTAATGATTTTGTAAACCCTGGTGGCATATGTTGAACAATTAATATGGGTGCCGATAAGGATTCAGGCAAATTTGTAATCACTTCTTGCAAAGCTCGTGGCCCACCAGTTGATGTACCTATTAATACAATCTTCTCTGAAGTTTTTGTCCAATTTTTATTACTAGTAGATGAAAATTCTGTTACTACATGCGTTTCATTAGTGTTTAGGGTTGTTTCTTGTTGAATATTGTTTATATAATGTTTTTTTGGATTAATTTGCTTTCTTAATTTTTCAATCGGAATTTTTGAAGCGAGCTCTACTTTTCGAATAAGCTCGTCCTTAACTTTATGTAAATCAAGAGAAATCGTGCCCCCAGGTTTTGTCACAAAATCAACTGCCCCATATTCCATTGCCTGCAATGTTTTCTGAGCACCTTTTTCAGTAAAACTGGATATCATAACGACAGGAACAGGGGAAACTTCCATTATATGCTTTAACGTTTCAATACCATTTAATTCCGGCATTTCAACATCCATTGTGACAACATCTGGGTTTAGTTGTTGAATTTTTTGAATGGCATCCTTTCCATTCCTTGCTGTACCAATTACTTCAATCGATGGATGTTGATGAAAGAAATCACTGATTACTTTCCTCATGAAAGCGGAATCGTCTACTATTAGCAATTTATGTTTTTTCGAAGGTTCCAATTAATCACGACCTTTCGAGAAAATACGTTTTAGTCTAGTTATAAATGAATTGGATGGAAGAGGAATCTCTTCTCCTAACTTTTTATGAATAAAACGATTTACAATTTCATGTAATGATTTTGAAATTTGAGCATTTGGATATGAAATTGAAAAAGGTACTTGCTCAATCACTGCTTTTCTGACTGCACTATCCTCTGGCAACCAACCAAGAATCACAACTTCTTTTGATAAAAATTTCAACATTGCATTTTTTAGCCTCTGCAACGTTTCCCTTCCTTCTTCATTTGAAAACGCTCGATTACATAATAGATAAAATGTTTTGCTCGGTTCTTTTAAATAAATGAATTTCATCATTGAATAGGCATCTGTAATCGAAGTTGGCTCAGCAGTTGTGATTACAATGACTTCCTCAATGGACGTAACCACATCTAGCGCCCAATTTGTTGCTCCTGCTCCCATATCGAATAAAATATAATCATAATTTTTCTGCAATTCTTCAAATGCATGTATGAAGGCATCAAACATCTCTTCTGACCATTCAATGACCGATGAAAAACAGGAACCTCCGGAAATGTAATGAATGTCTTGTGGACCTGCATAAATGATTTCTTTGAATGAAACATGTCCTTCTAAATAGTCCTTCAAATTATATTGAGCCTGTTTTCCTATTAAAATGTGAACATTTGCCATTCCGAGATCCATATCTAATATGACAACTTTTTTCCCACGTTTCGCTAGATTAATAGCAAAGTTTGTTGTAAAATTACTCTTTCCTACTCCGCCTTTACCGCTAACAACAGCGATGGATCTCCCTAATGCACCTTGACGCTCCAACATTTTCATTCGCAATTTTTCTGCTTGATCTCTCATTTGAATTCTCCTTGAAAGAACAATTCAAGTAATTTGTCTGCAGTTGCTTCTTCAATATCTTCCGGTACTTCTTGCCCAGTTGTATAGTAAGCAAGTCCTTTATTATATTTAATCATTAAATTATACATCGCGCCAATAGAATTTGTTTCGTCAATTTTAGTGAAGACAAACTTCTCAACAGGTAATTCATTAAATTGTTCGATAATCGTTTCGATATCTTTCTCTTTAGCAGTCAAAGATAGAACAAGATAAGATTCAACTTCTTCATCGAAAGAAATCAGTTTCTTTAATTCATTCACATATTTTGCTTCTTTATAGTTGCGCCCAGCTGTATCAATGAACACTAAATCTAAATGTTCAAATTTTTTAATTGCTTCTTTATAATCATTGAAGTTGTAAACAATCTCTACGGGGGCTTGAAGAAGATTAGCGTATGTTTTTAACTGTTCGATTGCTGCAATTCGATATGTATCGGTTGTTATAAATCCGATTTTTTTCTTCTTCTCCAAAACACTTCGAGCTGCCATTTTAGCAATCGTCGTTGTTTTTCCTACCCCTGTCGGACCTAAGACACACACGTATTTTTTCTCATAGGATAAACCTCCTAATGGGAGGGGAGAAAGTTTCGCTTGTAAAACTTTTTTTGCAATGTTTTTTATTTCTTGATTAGATATTTCCTTCGTCGTTTGCATATGTACAAAAAGCTCATCACAAATGGCCGTGATGAGCTCTTGATTAAGCTCTTGACGTTTCATATATTCAGCAAATGGTTTAAGTTCATCAGGCAATGAAGATTGAATTGATTCATGTTTCATTGATTGTAATATTTTTTTTAAGCTGGCAATCTCTTCTTTTAGCTCCGAAACATTTCCTGCTACAGGTTGTTCGTCTTTTTTTGGAACGATGGGCTGAACTTTCACAGGGCTATCCATTTGTTCTGGCATATCAAATTTTGGACGTTCAACTACGTCAATTCCAGCCAGAACCTCAAAATTTTTCTGTCTTATCAAACCGAAAAATTTCTTTTTGACAATTACTTTAGAATTGATGATGACAGCATCTTCACCTAATTCTGAACGCACTTGTTTCATCGCTTCAGCAATAGAAGGTGCTATATATTTTTTCATTTTCATTCAACGGTCACCACCCCAACACTTTGGATTTCAACGTTGGCATCCAATTCGTTATAAGACAATATAGGAATTTGTGGGAAATATCGTTCCGTTAATTGTCTTAAATACATTCGAATACCTGGTGAACATAAAATAATTGGCGTTTGTTCCATGTATGAAACTCTTTCCACTTCTTTTGCAATGGACTCAAGAACGTTTTGAGATTCTTGCGGATCCATCGCCAAGTAATTTCCATGTTCTGTTTGCTGAACGCTATCTGCAATGATTTTTTCTAATTTTGCCGGAACGGTAATTACTTTTAATTGCGATCCGTCTTGTACATATTGCCTTGTAATTTGTCGTGCAAGGGCTTGTCTTACGTATTCTGTTAGTACATCCGTGTCACTTGTCAATTTTGCATAATCTGCCAAAGTTTCAAAAATAACTGGTAAGTTGCGAATCGAAACATGTTCCTTTAATAATTTTGCGAGTACTTTTTGAATTTCACCAATCGATAATGGGGTTGGTGTTAGTTCGTCGACTAAAATAGCATGTGTTTCTCTCAAATGATCGATCAGTTGCTTTGTTTCTTGTCGACCGAGTAGTTCATGAGCGTTTGCACGAATGACTTCTGTTAAATGTGTGGATACAACACTTGGCGGGTCAACAACAGTAAATCCTCGCATCTCCGCCTCTTCTTTTACTTCCTCAGTAATCCATTTTGCAGGGAGACCAAAAGATGGTTCAATTGTATCAATACCTTCAATCGAATCGTCATCACCAGGGCTCATCGCTAAATAATGGTCTAATAATAATTCTCCCCTTGCCATTTCATTTCCTTTAATTTTAATACGATACTCATTCGGCTGTAATTGGATGTTATCTCGAATGCGTACAACAGGAATTACAAGACCTAGTTCTAATGCAAGCTGACGACGAATCATCACAACTCGGTCAAGCAAATCCCCGCCTTGCTGCGCATCAACTAAAGGAATTAAACCATAACCAAATTCAAATTCAATTGGATCAACATTTAATAAATTGACAACATTTTCTGGACTCTTCATTGTATCGGTTACTTGTTCTTCCTCAATTTCCAACAATTCTTCTGGGTCCTCTTCTTTTTTGCGACTCATTAAAAAGGCTCCAATGGCAAGTAATGCAGCAATTGGAATTGTAATCCAGTCAGGAATCGGAGTAAAGAGGCCAAGCAAGAAAATGGTTCCCGCTGCTACATAAAGCAATTTCGCTTGAGAGAATAATTGCCCTATTATATCTTCTCCGAGATTACCATCGCTTGCTGCTCGAGTTACTACGAGACCTGTTGCTGTTGATACAAGTAAGGCTGGAATTTGAGCAACGAGACCATCACCGACTGTTAATTTGGAGAAGTGGTCTGCCGCTTCAGAAAAAGAATATCCCATTTGTAACATCCCAATAAACAAACCAAAAATTAAGTTTATAAATACCATGATGATGGAAGCAATGGCGTCACCTTTTACAAATTTCGTAGCACCATCCATCGCCCCATAGAAATCTGCTTCTTTCGCAACTTTATCGCGACGTTCCCGTGCTTCCTTTTCAGAAATTAATCCTGCATTCAAATCTGCATCAATACTCATTTGCTTACCAGGCATCGCATCTAACGTGAAACGTGCTGCTACTTCCGCAACCCGTTCTGAACCTTTCGTAATAACGATAAAGTTCACAATGACAAGCAACATGAAAATAACTAAACCAACTAGTATATTACCGCCCGTTACGAATTCCCCGAACGTTTCAACGACGTCACCTGCATCTCCTTGGGAAAGAATGGCACGAGTAGTTGAAATACTCACACCAAGTCGGAACAACGTCAAAATCAATATAATTGACGGGAAAATCGCAAATTGCAACGCCTCTTTCATGTTCATTGCAGTGAGCAATACAAGTAAAGAAAGCGTAATATTAATGATGATTAAAAAACTTAGCAACCATGTTGGTAGAGGGATTACGAGCATCGCTACTATTACGATGATAAATGCTAATACTCCTAAGTCGCGAAATTTCATGTTTTTCCCTCCTACAAACTAAATTTTACGTTTAACTCGATAAACATAAGCTAATATTTCTGCCACTGCTTTGAAAAATTCTTCAGGCACTTCTTCACCAATTTCCACTTGATCATATAGCGCCCTTGCTAATGGTCGATTTTCTACCATGACGATATCATTTTCCTTTGCAATTAATTTGATTTTTTGTGCTACAAAGTCGACACCTTTTGCAACGACTTTAGGAGCTTCCATGGACTCATCATCATATCTTAAGGCAACTGCAAAGTGAGTTGGGTTTGTAATAACCACATCCGCTTTCGGAACTTCTTGCATCATGCGTCGCATAGCCATTTCTCTCTGCCGTTGCTTAATTTTCGATTTGATGAGTGGGTCCCCTTCCGTATTTTTATACTCATCTTTAATGTCCTGTTTCGACATTCTTAATTTTTTTTCATAATCGAATTTTTCATATATGTAATCAAGAATAGCGACTAATAGTAAGGCAATGGCACTAGCGATGCCCATCATAGCCGTTAGTTTTGCAACTATTATTAATGCTTCCCAAGGGCTATGAAATGCTAAAGACAATACATCGTCAAAATTAAGCCAAATAACAAATCCAGTTACTGTCCCAATAAATGCTACTTTTAACAAAGACTTAATTAAGTTCACAATAGCTCTTAATGAAATAATTTTCTTAATCCCTTTTATTGGATCAATCTTTTTCAAATCAAATTTCATTGTTTCTGTTGTAAACAAGAAACCAAATTGTAAAAAGTTAGAGAACATTGCCACAACCATTGCTACTACCATCACCGGTAATAAAATGACAGCCATTTCTGAAATAGAATCAACATAGATATTCATGATGGTATCGACTGTCACTGTCTCAAAAAGTATGTATTTTTCAAAGGCTTGTATAAAAAAAGAAAGGAGACCTTTAAACATAAACGGTGCCATAAAGGTGAGAAAAAGAAAAAGGATTAAAAACAAAATCGCTGACGAAAAATCTTGGCTTTTTACAACTTGTCCCTTTTTTCGAGCATCTTTCCGTTTCTTTGGAGTCGCTTTTTCTGTTTTTTCACCAGCAAAATATTGTAAGTCTAAAGGAAGCAGTAACTTCAAATTATGCACCACCTAAAAACTGCATGAATTCACGCATAACGGTAATCATTAATTCAATCACCTTTTGCATCACTTCAATCATAATCCCCATTGAAATGAACAATACAAGAAATCCTACGATAATCTTTAATGGAAATCCGATAATAAAAATATTTAATTGAGGAACCGTTTTTCCGGTAATACCAATAGCAAGCGTTAATAAAAACAATGCTGCTACTAAAGGTGCTGACATTTGAAAAGCAACCGAAAAGACTACAGCAATCAACTTTACTGTAAATTCCGCCATGCCAGCATCCCCAAAGTTCGGAAAATGATTAATTGGAATAAACTGATAACTATAGTAAATTCCATCTAAAATAAGGTGGTGACCGTTAGTAGCAATTAATAAATATAAAATTAGTAAGTTAAAAAATTGTCCCATCATTGGACTTTGTGCACCGGTAAGCGGATCAACGATATTTGCCATGGCAAATCCCATTTCAAAATCGATAAAACCACCAGCTATTTGTACGATGGATATTATGATGGTTGCAGCTAATCCAATAATAAGCCCAATCATCGCTTCTTTCATAATAAGCAATATGTAATTCCCATCAATTGGAATCACTTCTGTTTGAATCGTATAATACATCATCCAAGCAAGCATTAAAGCTAACAAAATTTTTAATTGGGGTGGTATCGTACGATATGAAAAAAAAGGGACGGTAACAAAAAATGCAGAAATCCTTACAAACATTAATAGGAATACAGAAAATTGTGGTATGATTTCTAACATTTATGTCACCCTATGTATCGCGTTAAGTTGTTCAAGATGTCAATAAAGTATTCTGACATTTTTGACACCATCCATGGTCCAAAAAATACGATGGCTACTAACACCGCAATTATTTTCGGAGCAAACGCCAATGTTTGTTCTTGAATAGACGTTGTAGCTTGGAAAATGCTGATGATTAGACCAGTAACTAAAGCGACTAACATTAGTGGACCTGCAACTAAGAGGACAACCCATACCGCTTGTTCAGCTATTTGAATGACTGTTAATTGTGACATTGAGTTTCCTCCCTTAGAAACTTTGGAGTAAAGATTTAATGACTAAATACCATCCATCGACAAGTACAAATAATAAAATCTTAAATGGCAACGAAATCATGACAGGCGGTAACATCATCATCCCCATAGACATGAGTACACTTGCTACAACCATATCAATGACAATAAACGGAATGAAAATCATAAATCCCATTTGGAAAGCGGTTTTCAATTCACTCAAAGCATAAGCCGGTACCAATATGGTTAAAGGAATCTCCTCAATGGATTGTGGTCTTTCTGCTTGACTATATTGTAAAAACAGTTCCAAATCTCCTTGTCTTGTATGTTTTGCCATAAATTCCTTAAATGGAAGACTTGCTCTAGAATATGCTTCTTCAAGGCCAATCTCTTCGTTAAAGAGCGGTTGCAATGCTTCATCATTTACTTGTTGGAAGGTTGGAGCCATAATAAAGAAAGTTAAAAATAATGCTAACCCAATAATTACTTGATTGGGAGGCGTTTGATTCGTCGCTAAAGCTGTCCGAGTAAACGAAAGGACTATGACGATACGTGTAAATGATGTCATTAAAATTAAAATACTTGGTGCAAGTGATAATACTGTCAATAATAATAGTAATTTTACAGAAGTAGCGACGTTCGTAGGATCAGAGTCAGAAAAGAATGAGATAAATTGTTCCATTATTTATCGTGCTCCTTTTCCTTCCATTTTTCGAGCTCGTCGCGACGCATCTTTTGAATTTCAGATAAACGCTGATTTAACATATTCCCGAAATCTGAATGATTACTATTTTCACGCGTTTTTGACTGCCCTTTCAATTTTTTAAATAATTCTGCAATGAATGGTGGACTTGTTGTTAACATTTGTTTTTCATTGTAAAGATTAAGCAACTTGTCAATTTCATCACGATTTGAAATTTCCTTAATGAGTTCTACATTTTCACCTACACCAACGATGTACAGCTTATCTCCAATTTGCAAAATTTGAACAGACTTTTGTGAACCTACTGAAATACCACCGATATTTCGAACAATTTGATTTTGTTGAAAATGATAGCTTTTTTTATTAATAAACTTTAACACCCAAATTAATAATAAGAGTACAAAAATGAGTGCGAGCAGCATTTTGATATAATCCCAAGCTGTAAGACCTACAGCTGCCGATTCTTTGACAGCTGTAGAATCTTGATTGAAAGTTTCAGGATTATCAAAATAGCCTTCGTCAATCATTTTATTTTTTTGGTTCGCAAAAGTGAGCTGTGCTGGAGCAGTCATTATAAAAACTGCGAACAACATAAGGACAATGCTAATTTTTTTATAAAGGTTTTTCATCTTTCCTATCAACCTATTGCTTTTTGGATTGCTTCAATAACACGATCTGTTTGGAATGGTTTTACGATAAAGTCTTTCGCACCCGCTTGGATGGCATCAATGACCATCGCTTGTTGACCCATAGCTGAACACATAATTACAACAGCGTTTGGATCAATCGATTTAATTTGTTTCAATGCTGTTATGCCGTCCATTTCTGGCATCGTGATGTCCATTGTCACTAAATCTGGTCGCAATTCATTATATTTTTCTACAGCCTGCATTCCATCTGCTGCCTCTCCAACTACTTCATAGCCATTCTTCGTCAAAATATCTTTAATCATCATGCGCATAAATGCTGCATCGTCAACTATTAAGATTTTTTTAGACATAGTAAGATTCCTCCATTATTACATCTATCTTAGATTATTGATGCGTTCTTTCTGACTGATAATATCTGTAATTCTCACACCAAAGTTTTCATCAATGACTACAACTTCACCCTTCGCAATTAGACGATTATTTACCAATATATCAACTGGCTCACCAGCAAGACGATCTAGCTCTATAATGGAACCTGAAGCTAATTGTAAAATTTCTTTCACTGAATGCTTCGTCCGTCCTAATTCAACAGTTACTTGTAAAGGAATATCAAGTAACATATTTAAATTTCGAGCTTCTGCCTCTGTCATCTTCGGTTGTTCAAATGTTGCAAATTGTGCTTGTTGAACATTTACCGGCTGAGGTTTTGGTTGTGAATAAGTTGTAAAACTTGGTATTTCATGAGTAGTAGCAGCTTGCTGCTGATATACTGGTTGATTAGCCTGTTGTATTGGTTGTTCCAATTGCGATGTTGTGCTTTGTTGCATTGGCGATGCAGTTAATTGTTTCGGCTCAGCTTGTGCATGAGGTTGTGCCTCAGGTTGATTCGCATCTGCATTTTCACCGAATAAGGATTTTACAAGCTTTTTACTTAGATCTAATGGTAGTAATTCCATGATTGTAGAATCTACTAAATCCCCGATGAGTAAACGGAAGGAAACTCTTACCAATATTTCATCATCAGGAATATTCTCTTCACCTTCATTTTCCTTAATATTTAGTAAAGCTAGAGAAGGTGGTGAAATATCTACTTTTTTGTTAAACATCGTAGACATGGAGGTTGCAGCTGAACCCATCATTTGATTCATCGCTTCTTGAACAGCACTTAATTGGATTTCTCCTAAATCTGGGTTCGGATTGCGTCCATCTCCTCCAAGCATTAAATCTGCAATGATTGCAGCGTCTGATTGTTTAATGACTAATAAATTCACACCGCTTATACCAGTTGTATATTCTACTGATACAGCAACATATGGATGTGGAAATTCTTCTTCCAAATTATTTCTATTAATTAGTGACACTACAGGAGTTGTTATTTCAACTTTTTGCCCTAACAATGAAGATAGTGCAGTTGCTGAGCTCCCGAAAGAAATATTTCCTATTTCACCTAACGCATCGCGTTCCACTTCTGTTAAATAATCTTCAACAACTAATTTTTCGTTTGAATTTGTTTTAGAATTTGAAGCCATTTCCTCGATTTTATCATCTAGTGTTTCACCTCGAAGTAGGGCTTCAATTTCTTCTTGGGAGAGCATATCATCACTCATCTTCTTCTCCTCCTTTCAAAGTCTCAATAATCTGAACTGCCATTTTTTTCTTTAATTTACCCGGCTGAACAGTAAATTTTGGAATATCTCCAATTCTAAGAATTAATGGATCAGAAATTTTCTGATCGAGCTGGATGACATCACCGATATTCATCGTTAAAAAGTCTTCGATTGAAATCGTAGATGTACCGAGTTCAGCTACGAGCTGTAAGTCAGATTGTTTTACTTTTGTTTCTAACGCTTTGATTTGTGCTTCTGTTGGCTCTTTTGTATTCGATTGCATCCAGTATTGGACAGACAAATTATGTATAATTGGTTCCAATACGACATGTGGAATACAAATGTTAATCATGCCAGAAGTTTCACCAATAACGGTATTCATTGAAATAACGATTACTGTTTCATTTGGTGAAATCATTTGTAAAAATTGTGGGTTCACTTCGAGTTCAACAAGCATTGGGTCAATTTCAGCGATATTTTCCCAAGCTTCACGCAAATTATCGAAGGAACGTTCAAATAAGTTTGTCATGATTTTTTGTTCGATTTCAGTTAAATTGTCAACATTTGAATAACTTGTACCGCTACCACCCATGAGGCGATCTAACATGGAGTAAGCAATGTTTGGATTGATCTCCATTAAAATATTACCATCTAAAGGCGGTACTTCAAATACATTTATTAATGTCATATTTGGAATCGAGCGAACAAATTCTTCAAAGGGAATTTGGTCAACAGATGCTACAGAAATTTGTACATATGTTCTAAGTTGAGCAGAAAAGAATGTAGTTAAAAGTCTTGCAAAGTTTTCATGAATTCGCGTCAGACTTCGAATTTGATCCTTTGAAAAACGAAGGGCACGCTTGAAATCATAAACTTTGACTTTTTTCTTTTCTTCTTCTTTCTTCATTTCATCTGCTGACATTTCCCCAGTAGAGATTGCTGAAAGCAGCGCATCGATTTCCGATTGGGATAATACATCACCTGGCATTTGACCACCTCCATTTCAACAGATTTCTTTACTGAATGATGTAGGAGGTAATGTATACTTGTTGCACTTCACCCTCTTGCATCAATTCATTTAATCGGGCTTTAATCGTTGATTCTAATAGAATTTTTCCTTCTTTTCCTTTTAGGTTTTCCTCCGTTAATTCAGATAGCTCCTCTATGATAATGTTATTTGTTTGGAAGTCGCGTTTAGCTAGTTCCTTTGCTGCTTTAGGGCTATCTGTTTGAATTTTCAATTCAATGCGAATATAATTTCCATCTGCTAAATTGGTCGTTATTTCAGGTACATCTACGCTAGATTCGATAATTTTATCGATGGTTGGTTCGAGGGTTGTAGATTGTTTATTGAATTGAGTCAATAAAACTACAAGTACAACCCCAATTAACGTAATCGACACTAAAATGATGAGCATTACTGTTAATAATTTATTATTCTTCATTTTCATCACCTCGTAGATGGGGGTTAGAAAGCACTTGAATCGTGCGATAATAATTTGTCACTTTTTTTCTAACTTCTTCTTCAGTTTCCTTTACAATATATTTCCGCCCAGTCGTTAGCGTAATGGTCGTATCTGGAAAGGATTCGACTGTTTCTATGTATAAAGCATTCAATGAAAATGTTTTGCCATTAAGGCGTGTTAGTTGAATCATTGAAATAGGGCCGGGAAGGATAGAGCCGGCCCGACCCTCCTTTTCTTTAAAATAATCCAAAGACTAGTAAGTTAAAAGATTACTAGATTGATTATCGTTTTAAGTTCACTAATTCTTCTAAAATTTGATCGGAAGTTGTAATTACGCGAGTATTTGCTTGGAAACCGCGTTGTGCCACAATCATTTCCGTAAACTCTTCTGATAGGTCCACATTTGACATTTCAAGGAACCCAGATTCGATAGAGCCTATACCTGCTACGGTTGCAACTTGTGTATAGGCAGCTCCTGAGTTATTCGTTTCTTGATAATAGTTGTTTCCAACTTTTTGAAGACCACCTGCGTTAGGGAATTTTGCCAACACAATTTGCCCTGCCCATTTTAATTCACCATTTGCATCAACAAATGTCACAGTACCATCTTGCCCGATACTCATTTCTGTTGCATCTGTAGGAATTCGAATTGGTTTATATATAACATCCATACCATCAATTTCATCTTCAACTGGTGTAATCCATGCAGGATCGTCAGATGGTGATAAATCCTCATTACCGTCTATGTCTGTGTTTTTCCCAGGTATTGTAGGGAAATCTAATGAGTTAATAACATCGTCACCATTTTCATCATCGACTACAGGTGCTACACCAACTAAATATTTCCCTTCAGCATTGACAAGGTATCCTTCATCATCCAAATAAAAATTCCCCGCTCTTGTATATAAAATATTCGTGAAGTTAGTTTCACCTACCCCCTCATCACTAATCTCTTCAGCAACATCTGGTTCATCTGAGCTATATCGTTTAAAATCAATTACTGTATCAGCCACCATAAAGAACCCGTCACCTGAAATCGCTAAGTCAAGAGTGCGAGAAGTAGATTGAAGGGCTCCAGTAGAATGAATGACATCAATTGCTGCCATTGTAGAACCTAATCCTACTTGTTTTGGATTGACACCTCCACGTGTTGCTGTTGCACCGGAAGCACTACCGATGTTTTGAGAAATCATTTCTTTAAATACTGTTCTACTTTTCTTGAATCCATATGTGTTAACATTGGAAATGTTGTTCCCAATAACATCTAATTTTGTTTGATGGTTTCTTACTCCGGAAATAGCAGAGTACATTGAACGTAGCATGTTTTTCCTTCTCCTTTCGATTGTATATTGTTTGCTTCTGTCAGTCCGCAAACGAAGGCATCCAGATTGGTCCTGCCTTAAAGTACAATAGTGCCATCAATATTTGTAAATAATTGTTCTTTTGCTTCATCTCTCTCCATTGCTGTAATGACTGTTCCATTTTTAGCGCTCACGATTAACGCAGCTTGATCCATTAATACGAGTGGTTGTTTAATCCCTTTCGAACGAGCTTCAATTACTTTGTCCGTAATTTTTTCCCACTCTTCTTCTGAAATTTGAATATTTCGTTCCCGAATTCTTTCATTAGCATGTTTGCTTATTTTCAGTTCATTTTTCGCTTGTTCAAAATGCTCAATGAAGCTTGTCGTCTTTTTTTCTATTGTTGGTTTCGAGCTATGTTTTAGATGAATCGGTTGTAATGGTACGTGCTGAAATTGTATTCGATGCATGGATTCACCAACCTTATTCACTGACAATTTCAAATTGCTCTTTCTTTAACCGAACTTGGTTATCTAAAATATATTCAATTGTTTGATTGTTTGTTGTCACAGCTTCGATGATTCCTTGAACAAACTCACCGTTTTCATTTTGGTATTTGACAGTTTTTCCAATAAGTTTACTTGCCTCTACTAGAGGATTTTCAACTACAGGTTTTTCGCTATTCTTTTTTAAAATAGAAGAAATATTGCCTGCAGTAATTTCTTTTCCATCATCTAATATAAACAATGGCATGCCGTTTTTAAATTTTATTTCAACGATAACCCCTTGGCCTTCGTTAATAATCGGCTTTCCTTTTTCATCCAATTTATCGGTAATTTCATGCCATTTTACTTCTTGCCCTATGAAAGATGTGTATGCCATCAATTGCGTTTGCAATTGTGATTCGAGCAAATCCTCCATTGCTTTCGTCATGTTCTGCATTTGTTCTAATGTTGAAAACTGAGCCATTTGAGCAATGAATTCTTTATCTTCTACTGGATTAGTTGGATCTTGATGCTGCAACTGAGTGATTAGAATTTTTAGAAAATCATCTTTACCAAGGATAGAGTTTCCTGTACGTTTTTCTACTTTTTTATTGTTAGATAAATAGTAATCATTTGTGATTTTTGACATTTCTGCCATATGCTACACTTCCTCATTTACTAAAAATTCTTTAAAAGACAGTTTTTCATCATCTTGCTGCTCTTCTGAATCTTTATCATTTTCTTCAGACTGTTGCTGACCTTTAAACATATTGTTAAATAAATTTTGGTCGCGTAAATCCGTCTCTTGTAAACTTTGTTGAATATCGATTCGATCAAGTTGAATGTTTTGTTGAACAAACGCTTGCTTTAATTGATGAATTTGACTATCCAGTAATTCTTTTCCAAGTGCAGTTGAAGCAAGCAATCTAGCAGAAATCACACCGTCTCTTTGTACTAATTCGATTCGAATAGATCCTAAATGTTCAGGATAAAGTTTTAATAATAATTTCGTTGTTCCTTGAGAATTGGATATTTGGCTACGTTGTAATATCGATTCAATTTGTTTTACTAATGATTCAGCCTGTGATCCATTATTTGTATTTGGCAAAGTAATCGTAATTGTTTTCGTTTCCGAATTTTGATGTAAAGAAATATTGGAAGTTGTATGAGCGTTAGAATCAACTTCTGTTTTTACCTGTTTAACTACGACTTGCTGGAAATTTTCTAATGAAAATTTGCCAGTTGATGTTGTCATTTCCTTTATAATTGTTTTTTCAATATTCAGTAAGAACGTTTTTAAGTTAGAAATCTGTTCTTGTTGTTCTAATTTTAATTGAGACTGTTCGCCAACTAATTGGGCTAATTTTATTACTTGCAAAAATTTCACTACATCTCTTTGTAATCCATTCTCTTCGCCAAATAAAATTGAAGTCATTTTGTCCAACAATTGCGACTCAACGTTGGCGTTTAAAGACTGCTGTTCATGATTTACGAGATGAATGAAATCCCAAATATTATCGATGCGAACTTCTTCTCCCAAAAGCTCTTGAGCAATTTCATTTAGTTGCTCAGTATTCATATTTAATAGTGTTAAAATGTCATCGATGTTTGACATTAATTCTTCTATTGTAATTACTTGCTCTTCTTCACCTTGGGAGAGTATAATCAATCCTTCATCGTTAGGAATTTCGAGTAAATCAAATATGTCTTCTACGGAATCAGCTTTTAATAGTGGTTGAATTTCTTTTTCTACCGTTTCCATAATTCCGGATGACATTTTCTCTTCACTTTGAACAACCTTATTAAAAACATCACCAAACTTACTAAAACCTTCTTTGTTTTTGAAAACATTTTGCTGTCCTTTTATGGATCCTAACGATTGGGATTGAGATATAATAAAGGGCATTCCTATACTCATTCTTTCACCTCCTTTCTAGTTGGTATTTGATTCTTTGTTTTTAGATAATAATTCTGTATATCTTGCAGCCTCTTTCGGATCCATTTTCGCTAAAACTTGAGAAAGTGTATCTGGCTTCATATTCGATAATATTTCCAACGCTTGTTCATCTTTCATTTCTACAATGATTGGTGCAACAGCTTTGGCCGACATTTTTTCATAAGTGTTAACAATTTCTTTCAAATCTTTTTTTGATTCTTGTTTTCCAGATTCTAATTCTTCAATTCTTTTTCGCAATTCTTTCTGTATTGCTATATGATTTTCGTTCTCAGCTAAAGCAGTATCCAATTCGCTTTGTAATTTTTCAATTTGCGCATCTTTTTCTTGAATTTGCGCTTGTAATTCAACAATTTTATTGTCCATATCAATAGCGCTGGCAGGTGTTTCTTCTTCAGTACGAGGCAACATTTCAGAAGCCTTTTCAAAGATGTTCGTATTTGTAAATTGAGCAACGACGAGCAAAATGGCTATAACGAATAGTAGCGGAATAATCACCCAAGCGAAGAATTTTTGAAAAAATCCTGGTGATTTTTTTTCCATAAAATCTTCAGTATAATCATTTTTCAGCTTTTTGTTCACTTTCACCATAAAATCACCTAAATATCTTCTTGTTGTACATAAGTGAGGAAATCTCGTCCAAGTGTTGGGCCTCTAGGCGATTTTGTTCCTCTTGAAATGCACTATAATCCTTCTCTCGCATTTTTTCATACTTACGTACTTCCAAGTTTTTTTCTACTAATTTTTGTTCATACCATTGCATTTTTACACGTGCTTGTTTTACTTTTTGTTGTACTTCATCAATGGTATGTTCCAAACTATCAATAAACTTTGCAAAATGGTGGATTTCATCAATCGTTAGTCCATTTTTTAACCGCTCATTTTGATATTCAATTAAGTTTTCTTTTTTCTTTAACAATTCATATAATTGTGTCGCTACTTTTTCAAAAGATCGAACCGATTCTTTGTAAGCCATTTCTGTTTGCTGTTTTTCTTGTTCGCGAATTGTTAATAGTTTTTCAAATCGATACGTATATTGAACCATTATTTGCCACCGCCATTCGCTAAAGCAATTAGTTCGTTAACACTTTCTTCAAGTGTTACTTTTTCTTTAAATCCTTGTTTTAAAAATTGAGTAATAAGGGGTTCATAATAAATCGCTTCGTCAATTTCTTTCGACGTTCCTTTTTTATAAGCCCCAATGTTTATTAAATCTTCTGATTTTGCGTATGTATAATACAATTCTCTAATTCTCTCAGCAGCTTTTACATGTTCTTCAGAAGAAATATGATTCATTAAACGGCTGACACTTTTTAGTACGTTAATAGCCGGATATTGTCCCTTATTTGCTAAGGTGCGGTCTAATACGATATGTCCATCTAAAATACCTCGAACCGCATCTGCAATTGGTTCATTCATATCATCCCCATCAACAAGCACCGTATAAAAGGCCGTTATACTCCCTTTCATGCTTGTCCCGGTTCTTTCTAACAATTTCGGTAATATTGAAAAGACTGATGGCGTATAACCTTTTTGAGCAGGCGGTTCACCTGTTGCTAATCCAATCTCCCGTTGTGCCATTGCAACACGAGTAACAGAATCCATCATTAACATGACATTTAAACCTCGTTCTCGGAAATACTCAGCAATGGCTGTCGCAGTAAAAGCACCTTTTATCCTCATTAATGCAGGCTGATCACCTGTAGCTGCAATCACGATGGATCGTTTTAATCCTTCTTCACCTAAATCACGTTCGATAAACTCCCTCACTTCTCTGCCGCGCTCACCAATAAGAGCTATCACATTTAAATCTGCTCTTGTGTTACGTGCAATCATGCCGAGAAGAGTACTTTTACCCACACCAGAACCTGCAAAAATACCAACCCTTTGTCCGCTTCCTACCGTCAGCATCGCATCAATGGCTTTTACTCCCACTTCCAATTGCTGATCAATGGGCGGACGATGCAAAGGATTTGGAGGTTCGTTTTCTGTAGGTACCGAAACTAATCCTCTCGGAAGAGAAGTCCCATCAAAAGGGTTGCCTAGCGAATCTAGTACTTTTCCAATTAATTCAGGACCGACTTTAACTTCTAATGGACTTCCTGTTCCTTCCACTAAACAGCCAATGGAAATTTCTCGTACGGAAGTAAAAGGCATTAACATAACATACTCATCTTTAAAGCCTACTACTTCCGCTAAAATTACTTCGTGCCCTTTTTTCGTACGAACATGAATTTTGCATACGTCATTGATGGAACATTCTGGACCTTGAGATTCTATCAATAGTCCGACAACTCTCGTAACTTTTCCATATTTTTTGAACGTGTCGATGGCAGGTATATTGTTGACCAAGTCAGCCGCTTTCATCGGAATCAATCCTTACTCTCCAAAATTTCGCTAAGCTTTAAGCGCAATTCTTTCAATTGTTCATCAATTGATAATACGATGCGCCCATGATTTGTTTCAATGTAGCTATCTGTATCGTTCAAATCTTCATTTACAAAGATTAAGAACGGAACATCCGGCGGGAACATTGCTGCTAGTTCATCTCGATTTTCAGTTACCAACTTGTAATATACTGGTGATAAATATAGTTTAATTTCTTTGCTTTCTTGCGCTTCTTTTAAACCTCTTCGAACTATGGATAAAAATAACGCTTCATCTTTTTCTAGCGATGCTCCAATAATCTTTTCCGCTGATTTAATCGCCAAATCTAAAATAACATGTTCCTGCTCCTCAACATATTTCATTCCATTGATGTGAGCATTCTCAACAGTTTCATTCGCTAGTTTTAACGCATTTTCCATATCTGCAGTCGCTTTCTGAATTCCTTCTTCATAACCTTGTTGAAAGCCTTCATCATATGCTTCTTTTTGAAGAATGAGCTTTTCCTCTTGCCATTGCTGTCTTAATTTCTCGATTTCTTCTAGTTTCGCTTGGCAATACAATTCAAATTCTTCCCGCTTTGAAGAGATTTCTAGATTCGCTTCTTCAAGAATGCGATCTCGCTCTTTGTACACCTCGTCTAATGTGATTGAATGCTCCTCTTCGCCTATATCCTGGGTAGAATCAAACTGTTTCGCAAAAAGATTTCGAATTTCAATTTGAACCGGCCCATTTTGCTTTTTAATTGCCTCGCTCGAACGGATTAGCTTAGACAATGACGTCATCTCCTCCACCTCGAGCTATAATAATTTCTCCAGCTTCTTCTAATCGACGAATGATAGCAACAATTCTCATTTGTGCTTCTTCTACATCACGTAGGCGTACAGGTCCCATAATTTCCATCTCTTCTTTAAATGTATCCGCCATTCGTTGTGACATATTGCGGAAAATAATTTCTTTTACCTCATCACTACATACTTTCATTGCGAGCAACAAGTCTTCATTTTCACAATCTCGAATAACTCGTTGAATTGAACGATTATCGAGAGTCACAATATCTTCAAATACAAACATGCGTTTTTTGATTTCTTCTGCCAACTCTGGATCTTGAATTTCAAGCGCATCGAGTATTGTTTTTTCTGTTTGGCGATCCACACCGTTTAATACTTCTACTACAGCATCGATGCCGCCAGTTTCCGTATAATCTTGCGTAAAAGTGGATGACAATTTTCTTTCCAATACCGATTCAATTTCACTAATGACTTCTGGTGAAGTCGATTCCATAGTGGCAATTCTTCTTGCGATATCCGCTTGCACTTCTTGTGGTAATGAAGATAAGATAACACCAGCTTGCTGCGGATCTAAATATGACAAAATTAACGCAATTGTTTGCGGATGCTCATTTTGTATAAAATTTAAGATTTGTGATGGATCAGCTTTTCTAGCAAAGTCGAAAGGTCGAACTTGCAAGGAAGATGTTAAACGATTGATAATATTTTGTGCCTGTTCAGGACCTAACGCCTTTTCTAATATTGTTTTTGCGTAGCCGATACCACCTTGCGAGATATAATCTTGAGCTAGAGCAATGTTATGAAATTCTTCGATAATCTGTTCTTTCACTTCAGGTTCAACTTTTTTCACTGCTGAAATTTCTAATGTAAGTCGTTCAATTTCCTCTTCAGATAAATGTTTATAAACATTTGCGGAAACTTCTGGTCCTAAAGAAATTAACAGCAGTGCAGCTTTTTGTTTTCCTGTTAAAAATTTCTTTTCTTTTTTAGACACAGTCGAACCTCCTATCCATTAATCTTCAGCTATCCAGCTCCGCAATAATTTTGCAAAATCTTCCGGTTTTTCTTTTGCCATTTTTTCTAATTGCTTGCGACGAACTGTAGATTCTGTTTCTTTTTCTTGATTAATATCTTCCACAAGCAACTCTTCTTGTTCTTCAATAATTTCCATAGCTTCTTCTTCCGCTTTTCGCTTTTTCGAACGCAAGATGTAAACAATAAGAAGAAGAATTGCAGCAACTAAAATTCCACCAACAACCCAAATCCACCATGGAATCACTGGTGTTTCTTCGATATTTTCTACGTCATTGCCATAGAATTGTTGAACAGAAACAACAATTTTGTTTTCAATTTCTTCATCTGTTAATTCTCCAGCAGCTTCTTTATCAATTGAAGTTCGGACAATAGTTGCTAAAATTTGTTCAATATCTTCCACAACTGTAGCTGAAAGGGATGTTGGATCTTCAGGAACAGGTGGCTCAACCATGACTTGAATACCAATATCGCGAATTTTGTACGGGCTTTCTTGGATTACACGATTAATGCGATTTACATCATTATTAATTGTTTCTTCAATTCGTTCGTAATCACCATTGCCGTTTAAAACTTCTTGATATCCGGTTGCATTATCAGTCGGATCGCCCATCTCCGTTGGACCTGTTGCACCATTCATACCTGTATATGTTTCAGTAATGCGTTGGGCACTGATTTCAATGCCTTCCATATTCTCCTCATCTACAGGTTTTACTAATTTCTCCTCACGATTTTCTTTCTTAAAATCGATATCTGTAGTGACTGATACAACAACTTTGTTTTGTCCCATTAATGTTCCAAGCATTTTTTGAACTTGACGTTCAAGGTCACGTTCAATCGTTTTCTTTACATTCATTTGACCTTCTACAGAGTCGATTGAACCACTTCCAGCTATAGCGGATTCTAAATCGTAATATTCAGAATACTGATTAGATATTGTAATATTGTCTGTGCTTAAATTAGGAACACTTTTCGATACAAGGTTATATAATGTTTTAATTTGGTCATCAGTGAACTTATGACCTGGTTCAGTATGTAATACGACAGCAGCAGAAGCGTTTTGATTCTCCGCATTCTGATTAATGAATACACCTTTTTCTGGCATAGAAATCATAACTTTTGCATCTTTTACCCCATCGATTTTCTTTATGAGGTTTTCAAGTTCTGTTTCTAGGGCTTTATGCTTGATGACGTTAAATTCATTATCCGTCATACCAAAGCCAGCATTTTCTGTGAAGAATGTTGTACTAATTCCTCCAGTTTCAGGGTATCCTTGTGCGGCTAAGGAAACTTTTATGGAATCAACTTGCTTTTCTGGAACTAAAATGTTCGTTCCACCTGGAGCAATTTCATATGTAACACCTTGAGAGCTTAATACTTCCGCAATCTCCCCAGTTTCCTTTGCTGATAATTCTGTGAAAAGGGGAACCATGTTTGTTCGAGTAGTAAAATATGTAATAATAGCCGCTATCGCTATAACCCCTACGAAGGTTCCAATTATTGCACCTTTCTGCTTCTTTGTCCGACTTTTCCAAAAATTAATGGAATCGGTTTTTAATTTATTAAGTCGATCATTCATTACAAATCCTCCGGTACTAGTGAATACACTAACATTTTATATTCCGTGCGTAACCGTAGATTATACAGTCATTCGCATAACTTCTTGATAAGCTTCAATTACTTTATTGCGAATTTCAACCGTAGCATTTAATGTAATGCTCGCCTTTTGTGCTGCAATCATTACATCATGCAACTCAACGTTTTCTCCATGAATCAACTTATTTGTTAATTCATCTGATTGAACTTGGTAATCATTTACTTTGTCAATCGCTTCTTTTAATGTATTGGCAAAACTTTTTTGCGCTTCAAATGGCGTTTGTTGATTGGATATCACTCTATTACCATTCACATTTTGAAGTGGAATAGATAAGTTTACTTGGTTTATTGCCACATCAATTCACCCCTCTCATTGTTCACCCTTATTTACCTATTTCTAAAGCCTTTGTTAACATCGCTTTACTTGCATTTAAAACGGTTATATTTGCTTCGTATGAACGAGTAGCAGAGATCAAATCGACCATTTCTTTTAACACATCGACATTAGGCATTTGTACATATCCATCCTCGTTTGCATCTGGATGGCTTGGATCATATACGAGTTTGAACGGCGTTTCATTATCCTCATTTATTTTTGTTACTTTTACTCCATTGCCTACGCCATTGCTCTTCCCTACTGCTTTATTTAAAAAGGATGAAAATGTACCTTCATTTGCAGTAAGTGTCACCGTTTTCCGACGGTACGGCTCCCATTCACCATTCACTTGTCTAGCACGAGTTGTATCAACATTCGCTATATTTGAGGAAATGACATCCATTCGTAAGCGTTGAGCAGTTAAAGCTGATGTTGTTGTATTGATGCTAGAAAAGATTGACATTACTATTTCCCTCCTTTAATGACTGTATTTAATGTATTGAATTTACCGTTAATGCGATCAATCAAAGCATTGTAGTAAATCGTATTTTTCGCTAATTCTGCTTGTTCTTTATCCATATCTACACCGTTGCCGTTATGGCGATATTGAAAGTTTTCATAACTATAAACAACATGGGTAGATTGTTCAAAACTAAAATCATAATGTCTCTTATCTGATTTGTTCGCCCTAAGTTGTTTTTCATTTTCATCATTCAATAGTTTTTTAAATTTGACATCTTTTGCCTTGTAATTAGGCGTATCGACATTTGCAATGTTATGTGCAATAGTCTTATTTTTTAGCGATGCGTATTTTAAACCATGCTCTAAGTTACTTATTGTTCCTCCAAACAAGTTCAAACCGTTCACCTCGTTCTATTTCATTACAAAAATGACAAATTTCTTACTCAACACTAGTATTTATTATAAACTCAACTTTCGCACACAGATATTGTCAGACATCCCTTGATGTAATTGGGTAAAGACGCAATCCATTCTTGTACTTTACTTTTAAATAATTCCATGTTCAAACAAACATTAGCTTCTGCTAATGTTTGGAAGATCGCTAATAATTGATTCAATGCACTCTCTAGATTCATATCTTTTACATCTTCACATAATAGAAAAAAGAGATTTCCAATCGTTTTAGGATCGTTGTTTTGTCTACGCTCCCACTCTAAGAGTATAAAGCGAGTAAACACAATCGTTGTATGACTAATCAACAGATCATACGAACGACCTTGAAATTCTTTTGCTAGGTTAAGCAATGATTTGGTACACTTGAAAAATGTTTCGATGTCCCAGCGCATCCCGTAAATACGCACAATTTCTTCATCTGAAAGTGTGGTATCTGTACTCAAAATGGCTAACCATTCACTCTTTTTATTGCGGTTACGCACGAATACAATCTTGACTTGTCGTCCTTTTGCAAGATGAACATGGATCGAACCGAGTAGGTCTTTCTTTTCCATGGTACGCTTTGCTTTTTTAAAGAGTTCATCCAGAGTATGGGCTTCACCATCTATGAAATAACGTTGTTTTAGCTGCTTGACCATACCAATGACAAATAAACCTTTATCCGTGATTTTTTCAATCAAAGGCTCATGCGTAAACCAAGTATCCATTAACACATAATCAGCTGTAATTCCTGCATTTAAGGCATGATCCAATAAAGCAGAGACAACGCTTGGCTTATCTTGTTGTGCTTCAAGACGACGCTTGTAGCCGGAAGTGCGTTTATCAATGGATTCATCGACCCCGTTAAGTTGATTTTCCTTTTTCGCTGAACTCAATAAAGCAAAGTCTACAGGTAGAAAAGAATATCCATCAGACCAACCAAGAGTAAGCAACTGAAACCCCTTATAGAATCGTTTCTCTGTATGATCAAATACTCGTGAAAGAAGTTCAACAGACTTGCTTCGGTTGCGTGAAAAGAGTGAATCATCAACAATAAACACCTTCACTCTGTTGTTTGATGTAAGCTTTTTTATACGTCCAGTAAGATCTTGACATAAGGAAAGTAAAAAAGTTCGCCAAGCATAAGTAGATGAATTTAGAAAACGGTAGATTGTATCTTTTTTAGGTAAGTCCACGGCTTTCTTACTTTGAAGTGCTTGAAACCAATTTTTATATTGGAAAACAAGCAAAAAAATAAGACGGAAAATAGATAAGCATGAATAACCAAATCCCTTAGTAATTCTCGCTTTTCTCAAATGTTTGCCTATATTTAATTCAGAAAATCTTCGTTCAAGTTCTTTTGGTAGTTGTGCAAAAGTATCTTTTTTCGTTATCATAATGATGACACCTTCTTTGGTATTTGGTTTGATCACCATAATTTTACCAAAAGATAGGTGTCTTTTTCTTTTAAAAAAATAAAATCAATAAAAAACAAGAGAAATAATGAAAGACGATATAAAACAGTCATATCAAGAGTTGCAATAAGATATTACTCTGCGAAAGTTGAGTTATAAATAAGATAATTCACAGTGTCTATCGTCTTTTGGCACTTTTTCATAGTCTATCTGAATCAATTTTTCATGCCAAGTTTTTCAAAAAGTTCACATTTCGATAACAAAAGTTTCAATTCGACAAAATTTTTGACTTTGCAATTCCCAAAAGTTACTATCAGCTATCACTTAATTGATAAAAAAGTACTACAATTATATAAAACTATTCCCTTAATGAAATTATTAAAAGGAATCGAGTAGGAGGGAGCGATTAACTCCCGTCCTCTCACACCACCGTACGTACGGTTCCGTATACGGCGGTTCAATTAAGATAATTGACGCAAGTTTTCATAACGAGCTTCAAGACTTTTCAGCCCTTGGTTTCTCCAATAGGAGTTACCAAGGGTTCTGTGTAATATTGGACTATTTGAAATACGCCAATAACTCTTCCGAGTATTTCCCCATTCATACGCTTGCCATTGTGGTACGCCAAGTTGAATAAGGTTGCGTATCTTTGTTTTCGGTTTCTTCCAGTTCTTCCATAGACACATTCGAAGTCTTCTACGAATCCATTTATCTAATTCAAGGAATATAGATTTGGTGTCTGCTAACGCAAAATATCCACACCATCCCATTAGATATTGATTCAGTTTCTGAATGCGGTATTCCATCGGGTAGGGCATCTTGCGTGATGTGATTTCACGAACTTTATTCTTCATTCGTTTAAGGCTTTCTTTTGCGATACGAACCTTTGGCTCTTTATGATAGGTATAGCTAAATCCTAGAAACTTACGTTTCCATGGACGGTCGACCGCTGATTTCTTTTCATTTACTTTCAGTCGTAGTTTTCCTTCAATAAATCGCTGGATACTTGCCATTGTGCGAAGTCCTGCTCGTTTACTTTTCACGTAAATGTTACAGTCATCCGCATATCGAACGAATTTGTGTCCTCTTCTTTCCAATTCTTTATCTAGTTCATCTAGTACAATGTTAGATAGTAGCGGACTTAATGGTCCTCCTTGTGGAGTTCCTTCTAATGTGCTTGACACCACACCATTAATCATGACTCCCGATTGTAAATACTTACGAATCAATTTCAGTAATGGTTTATCTTGGATTCTCTTCGCGAGTGTACCCATTAATCTGTCATGGTTGACCTTATCAAAGAATTTCTCCAAGTCCATATCTACAACCCATCGATGTCCATCTCTTATATATTCTTTCGCTTTCCTCACCGCATCATGGGCACTTCGGTTTGGTCTAAATCCGTAGCTGTTTTCAGAGAATGTAGGGTCATACACTTTTGAAAGTACTTGGGCGATTGCTTGTTGAATCAAACGGTCTGTTACGGTAGGGATTCCTAGTAAACGAACACCGCCGTCAGGTTTCGGGATTTCGACTCTGCGGACTGGCATTGGTTCATAAGTTCCCTTGAGAGTTGCCTCCTTAATAGATAGCCAGTTTTCGACTATGTGCTGTCGTAGGTTTTGTACGGGCGTCATATCTACTCCGTGGCTTCCTTTATTCTGTTCTACACGTTTTAGTGCTTGAAGCATGTTCTCCCGTGACAGGATTTGATTCAAAAGCATCGTTATTCTCCTTCCGTGAATAGCTGTTCTCTTTATGCCAGTGGTCACTCCACCCTCCAAGAGGTCTCCCACGGGATTCACCGCTTCCTTCCTCAAGTGAGGTACTACGTTTTCTGTGTTCATCATGACTCACTGAATGCCAAGGGCTATTCTCTCTTAATTGTTCGGTCCTTCTTAGTAGTTCTAAACCAACTAATACTATGACCTCTGCTGACTTCTGACGGTTCAGCTACTTATCACTAAGTAGGTTATGAAGCGTACTTCACCTATCCGCCAGACCTCCCCGGGTAAGTACATGCACTTTCACACCATCTATCCGCCTCATCTACTCGATATGACCTTCGACAGAAAGAGCTTTGTTTTGTTTTGCAAACTCACTCAATCATACCTAGCCTTATATGAGGTTCGTGTTCCTCGGACCGGTGTTTTGCCTCCAGCTTCCTTCAGATTCCGCGTCACCACGGACACCCTTTCGTTGAGCTAACCTCTACTTCTGTCTTCGGGGTTCGGGACTTACACCCTATAGTTCATGTACATGCCGGGCGCACAAATAAAAAGGTCTCATTAATAATGAGACCTTTTTAATAGTTGTAGTTATTACACAACAATATTGTTATGAATTCATTATTCTAGTATAGGAAGAACTTGCTTATTTCATTTTAATTTCAGCTAAAGCCGTCAAAAACTTATCATTTAATACTTTAATATATGTTCCTTTCATGCCGAGAGATCTTGATTCAATTACTCCTGCAGACTCAAGTTTACGTAATGCGTTAACGATTACTGAACGCGTAATACCAACACGATCAGCAATTTTAGATGCAACGAGTAAACCTTCATTTCCATCTAGTTCCTCAAAAATATGTTCAATTGCTTCTAATTCACTATAAGAAAGGGAGTTGATAGCCATTTGCACGACTGCTTTACTGCGAGCTTCTTCCTCAATTTCTTCAGCTTTTTCACGCAAAATTTCCATGCCGACTACCGTCGCACCATACTCTGCTAAAATTAAATCATCGTCACCGAATCGTTCCTCTAAACGCCCTAAAATCAACGTACCTAAACGTTCACCACCGCCGATAATAGGCACAATTGTCGTTAAACCATTTTTGAAAATATCGCGGTTTTCAATAGGGAAAATTGTATAATCACTATTGATATCAATATTTGAAGATGTTTCATTGATGTCTTTCAGACTATTTGTATATTCTTCAGGGAATTGACGTTCTTCTAACATTTTTTTCATTCTGTCATTCTCGATTTTTTGATGAATGGAAATCCCCAATAATTTCCCTTTTCGACTAACAATAAATACATTACTATCAATCGTTTCACCTAATGTATCTGCCATCTCTTTGAAATTAACTGGTTTTCCAGCTGTTTTTTGCAACAATGCGTTAATTTTTCTAGTTTTTGTTAATAAATCCATATTAATTGCCTCCTAGGGTTACATTGTTCAATTATTATCGTAGAAAATGCTTTATACTTATTTGCTAAAGTATTCATGTTAAAGGATAAATTGTGACAAATCCTTGTTCTTTGAAATTTCACCAAGTTTTTTGTCTACATATGAACGAGTGATTTGAATATGTGTTGGAGCAATTTCAGGTGCTTCGTAAGATAACTCCTCCAATAATCGCTCCATAATCGTATGCAATCTACGTGCACCAATATTATCCGTTTCTTGATTTACTTCCGTTGCAATTTCCGCAATGCGTTCAATTGCATCATCAGAAAAATCAATAGATACGCCTTCAGTTTCAAGCAAGGCTCTATATTGTAAAATAAGAGATTGATCAGGTTCTTTTAGAATCCGAACAAAGTCTTCTTTTGTTAACTTATCCAACTCTACTCGAATCGGGAAACGACCTTGTAACTCTGGAATTAAATCACTCGGCTTCGACATATGGAAAGCTCCTGCAGCAATAAAGAGCATATAATCCGTTTTAACAGGTCCATATTTTGTCGTCACTGTTGATCCTTCTACAATTGGGAGAATATCTCTTTGTACTCCTTCACGCGAAACATCCGCAGACGAATGCTGACCTCTGCTTGCAATTTTATCAATTTCGTCGATAAAGATTATTCCAGATTGTTCTGCACGTTTAATCGCTTCTTGCGCTAGCTCTTCGGAATCGATTAATTTGTTCGCCTCTTCGATTGCTAATACCCGACGAGCATCTTTCACTTTCATGCGACGCTTTTTCGTTTTTTTCGGCACAAGACTTGATAACATATCTTGCATACCGCTAGAGCCTAGTTCAGGCATTCCCGGAATCATCATGTCTAGAAATGCTGTATTTTGTTCAGTCACTTCTACAGTTACCCATTCGTCTTCCAGTTTACCTGCTAATAAGTCTTCCTTTACTTTAGAACGTTTTAATCGAATTTCAGTTTCTTCTTGAGAATCCGTTTGGCTTTCCGTTTTTTGTCCACCAAATAAAAGTTCAAATGGATTTTGCGTCATTTTTGACTTAGATTTAGAAGGAACAAGCAATTTTACTAACACTTCATTAGCCTGTTGTTCTGCTTGATCTTTAACTTTTTCCATCATCTCTTCTTTCACAAGTCTTCTGGAAGCTTCAACAAGATCCCGAACCATCGATTCCACATCTCGGCCAACATAGCCCACTTCGGTAAACTTTGTTGCTTCAACTTTGACAAACGGAGCATTTGTTAACTTAGCTATTCTTCTTGCTATTTCCGTTTTACCGACACCGGTAGGACCAATCATCAATATATTTTTTGGAATCACTTCACTTTTTAGTTCATCGCTAAGAAGCGATCTCCGGTATCTATTTCTTAATGCAATCGCTACTGCCCGTTTTGCAGCATCTTGACCAACAATATATCGGTTTAATTGTTCTACAATTTGTCTTGGCGTAAGTGTCGTCATCAGTTTAGCGCCTCCACAATAATGTTATGATTTGTATAAACGCAAATATCGGCTGCAATTGTTAGGGCCGCCTTTGCAATTTCTTCCGCTGTCATATGCTGCCCCGCATGTTGCTTTAAAGCTCTCCCTGCTGCAAGAGCATAGTTTCCTCCAGAGCCGATTGCAAGTATTCCATCATCTGGCTCAATTACTTCGCCAGTACCGGAAATAAGAAGCAACGTGTTTTTGTCCATGACAAGTAATAGTGCCTCTAATTGTCGGAGCATCTTATCTCCACGCCATTGTTTCGCTACTTCAACAGCTGCTCGTTGCAGATTGCCGCTATATTCATTCAATTTGGATTCAAACATTTCAAACAGCGTAAACGCATCAGCAACAGAACCCGCAAATCCCGCTAATACTTGCCCGTTAAATAATTTTCTCACTTTTCTAGCTGTATGCTTCATAACGACGGAATTCCCTAATGTAACTTGCCCATCTCCTGCCATTGCACATTTGCCATTATGATGAATGGCAAAAATCGTAGTAGCGTGCATTTCCAATTTTTATTCCTCCCTACCATTATGCTCTTGGATGCGACTTCATATAAGTACTTCGAAGGTGTTCCTTCGTCACGTGTGTATAAATTTGAGTGGAGGATAAATTCGCATGTCCTAGCAATTCTTGAACTGTACGTAAATCTGCCCCATTATTCAATAAATGCGTCGCAAAGGTATGTCTTAACATGTGAGGATAAATTTTCGTATGCATACAAGCATTTTGAATCATTTCATTTAAAATATAATGGACACCACGAGCAGTAAGTTCGCCTCCACGCATATTCACGAATAACCTGTTGTGCTTATTATTTTTCATAATCAATGGTCTTGCTTCATTGATATATTTTATTAAAGCATCATGAGCATATTGCCCAAATGGAACAATTCTTTCTTTCCTCCCTTTTCCCATCACCCGAAGAATGGAATAATGAAAATCGATATCGTCTAATTCAATCGATGTACACTCACTTACACGAATTCCTGTAGCATATAGTAATTCAAGTAGCGCCATATTGCGTAGTGATTTTAAATCGTCGCCTGCATTTGCTTCAAATAACTGTGCAAGTTCATCTTCATAAAAAAAATTGGGTAGTAATTTTTCTTTTTTCGGATGATATAAAGATAGAAAAGGCGAAAGGTCAATCCCATAATCTCGATTTAGAAAACGAAAAAATGTGCGAATGGAGGAAATTTTTCTAGAAACTGTTGTACGAGACAGTTTTTCTTCATATAGTTTGGTCACAAACAACCTTGCATGTATATACTCCACTTCGCGTAAATCGTCAACTCCTTCTGCTCTTAAAAAGGTAAGGAATTGGGTAATGTCTCGTTCATATTCCTTTACCGTATGAACAGAAAAATTTTTTTCCAATTGAATTACTCGGAGAAACTCATCCAAAGCTTTTGTTGGTTGAATATTCAACTTGGGTCACCTCTATTTCGAAGTACCATGAAGAAAATTGCGGCATTTAGGGCATATTTTTCGTCATTTCTTTATTGGAACACATACAGTGAAAACATCCATTCTCGACTGTATACCGAACTTCGAGATATATCAAGCAAAAAATCAGTAATTTTGTAAAAAATCAGTTTCCCTTCACAAATTGTTAAAAATTTAACCTTTTTTATCCACGTTTATTCAAAGATGATGACATAAATAATAGCCTCTAAACATTATATCAACATTTAGAGGCTAAAATCAATTATATAGTTTGAGTATTCATAAAATTCCGAATTGTTTCAATTGCTCGCTCAGCATGTTTTAATGCTCGTTCTTGCTTAGATTTTATTCGTTCACCTAATTCCGGGAAGATACCAAAGTTAACGTTCATCGGTTGGAAGTTGTTTGGATCTGCTTCAGTAATATAGCGGGCCATGCTACCTAACGCCGTTTCAATTGGGAATTCAATCGGTTCTTTCCCAAGTGCCAAGCGGGCTGCATTCACTCCCGCAATAAGTCCGCTTCCAGCCGATTCAACATAGCCTTCCACTCCCGTCATTTGACCAGCAAAGAATAAATTAGAACGAGATTTCAATTGATAAGTTTTCTTTAATACTTTCGGTGAATTAATGAATGTGTTACGATGCATTACCCCGTAGCGAACAATCTCTACATTCTCTAAACCAGGAATTAATCGAAATACTTCTTTTTGCGCTCCCCATTTTAAATGAGTTTGGAATCCAACAATGTTATATAATGTGCCAGCTGCATTGTCTTGTCGTAGTTGTACAACCGCATATGGACGTTCGCCAGTTCTTGGATCTTCCAATCCGACTGGTTTTAAAGGACCAAATAATAATGTTTTCGGTCCACGCTTTGCCATCACTTCAATCGGCATACAACCTTCAAAGTAAATTTCCTTTTCAAATTCTTTCAATTCGACTACTTCTGCATTTACTAAAGCATCATAAAATCGTTCAAACTCTTCCTTTGTCATTGGACAGTTTAAATATGCAGCTTCTCCTTTATCATAACGTGATTTTAAATACACTTTATCCATATTGATGCTATCTTTTTCAACAATTGGGGCAGCAGCATCATAGAAGTAGAGATAATCTTCACCTGTCAATTGTTGAATTTTCTTAGCCAAAGTTTCAGAAGTTAATGGTCCAGTTGCGATTACCGTAATGCCTTCAGGTATTTCCGTTACTTCTTCATTAACTACTTCAACAAGAGGATGATTTTTTAATTGTTCTGTAATAAATCCAGAAAATTCATGGCGATCGACTGCGAGAGCGCCTCCTGCTGGAAGGCTAGCCTGGTCAGCAGCTTTAATAACTAATGAGTTCATCATTCTCATTTCTTCTTTTATTACTCCAACTGCGTTTGTAAGCGCATTCGCTCGCAATGAATTGGAACAAACTAATTCTGCAAATTTGTCTGTATGATGAGCTGGTGTTTGTTTTACAGGTCTCATTTCATAAAGTTTTACTTTTACACCACGGCTTACAATCTGCCATGCCGCTTCGCTTCCTGCTAGTCCTGCACCAATTACATTTACTACTTGTTCTGTCATAATTATCATCTTCCTAACTTCATTGTGTTGGTTGTTCTTCGTAGTCACAATTTGTACATTGTACTTGAATACCTTTTTTCACTTTTTTCTCAACTAATAATGAACTACATTTTGGACAAGGTCTGCTGATCGGTTTATCCCATGAGACAAAATCGCATTCAGGATAATTTTCACAACCGTAAAAAATGCGTTTCGTTTTACTTTTTCTCTCCACAATTTCTCCAGTTTTACATTTTGGACATGTTACGCCGATTGGTTTTGTAATCGTCTTTGTATTTCGACATTCTGGGAAATTGGAACAAGCCATAAATTTTCCATAACGGCCTAATTTAAATACCATTGGTGCTCCGCATTTTTCACAATCTTCTCCAGCAGGCTCATCTTTAATTTCGATTTTTTCAATCGCTTCATCAGCATGCTTTACATGTTTTTCAAATTCTTTATAGAAATTATCGATAATTTGAATCCAATCAGTTTTTCCTTCTTCAATTTTATCTAAATCAGCTTCCATTTTCGCGGTAAATTCAATATCGATAATTTCCGGGAAAAACTCCATCATCAATGAATGGACAATTTCTCCAAGCTCCGTCGGGACAAAACGTTTATTATCAAGTTGCACATAACCACGTCTTTGGATGACGTCCACAGTCGGAGCATAGGTGGATGGTCTTCCTATTCCAAGTTCCTCCAATTCTTTCACAAGTCTGGCTTCCGTATAGCGTGGAGGTGGTTGTGTAAAGTGTTGCTTTGGAATGATTTCAACTGATTTGATTTTGTCTCCAACGTGCAACTCTGGAAGTATTTTGGTTGTTTCTTCCGTTTGATCGTCAGTTCCTTCAATGTATACTTTCATAAATCCTGAAAATTTCAGTTGAGATCCATTTGCTCGGAAAATACAGCCAGAATTTTTTAATTCTACAGATACTGTATCTAGAATAGCTGGAGCCATCTGACTTGCTACAAATCGGTCCCAAATGAGACGATACAGACGCAATTGATCACGAGTTAATACATCTTTCAATTGGTCTGGTGTTCTTAACACGCTTGTTGGTCGAATCGCTTCGTGAGCATCTTGAGCATTTGTTTGTTTTTTCGCCTTTGGAATTTCTTCAGAGACATATTCTTTGCCATATTTATCGTGAATATATTGAATTGCTTCTGCTTTTGCAGCATCCGAAATACGTGTGGAATCGGTACGCATATACGTAATTAAACCGATCGTACCCTCATCTTTACCAATATCAATACCCTCGTAAAGTTGCTGAGCAATCATCATTGTTTTCTTTGCTCGGAAGTTCAATTTTCGCGCCGCTTCTTGTTGAAGTGATGAAGTTGTAAACGCTGGAGCAGGATTTCTTTTTCTCTCTTTCTTTGTCACATTTACAACTTCAAATTCGGATCCCTCTATTTTTTTTAAAATTTCTTCCACTTGTTGTTGATTTGTGAGCTTTACTTTTTCCTTTTCATCTCCATAGTAAAGCGCTTCAAATTTCTTTTTATTCTTTTCAAATTTTCCTTCAATTGTCCAGTATTCTTCTGGAACGAAATGTTTAATTTCATTTTCTCTATCGATAATCAACCGCATTGCAACGGACTGAACACGTCCTGCGGATAATCCTTTTTTCACTTTTCGCCACAAAATTGGGCTTATGTTATAACCAACAAGCCTGTCTAATACTCTGCGAGCCTGTTGAGCATCCACAAGATGCTTATTAATTGGACGCGGATGTTTAAAAGATTCTAACACCGCATCTTTTGTAATCTCGTTAAATACTACTCGACAATCGCTTTCAGTATCGATATTTAAAGCTTTTGCTAAATGATATGCGATCGCTTCTCCTTCGCGGTCAGGGTCGGCTGCAAGATACACTTTTTTTGCCTTTTTCGCAGCTGTTTTTAACTCTTGTAATATAGGCCCTTTTCCACGAATGGTGATATATTTAGGTTTATAATTATCTTCCGTATCAATCCCCATTTGGCTCTTCGGAAGATCAATTACATGTCCAATGGATGCTTTTACTTTATATTTTTTTCCTAAATATCGTTCAATGGTTTTCGCTTTCGCTGGTGATTCTACTATCACTAAATAGTCTGCCATCTTCAACTTCCTCCTCACTAGAGGCACCTTTATATATTTTTAAAGAAATTCCTGTTGCAAAATGTATAACAGTTTGACTAATAATGCAACTTTTTTTCAATATATTTCCTAAAAAAACAAATTTAATTCATCTAAAATTTGTTGACCGTTCCATACAGGAATTGCTCCTTCTCTTAACAATCGATTCGTTCCCTCTGAAAGTTTTGAATCAATAGGGCCTGGTACTACAAATATATCTTTTCCATGTTCTAAAGCATGATCTGTAGTAATTAACGTACCGCTTTTCACCGCAGCTTCTGTTACTACAATCGCTTCACTAATACCACTTATAATACGATTCCTGAGTGGAAAATGCCACCTTTTGGGACCAACATAGGGTGGAAATTCCGTTACCAATAAGTGTTGATTAGCCATTATCGTCGCTAATTTCTTATTTTCTTTAGGATAAATATGAAATAATCCATTCCCTAATATACCAATCGTTTTCCCGCCGTATCGAATAGTTGCCTCATGAGCCATTCTATCTGCACCTTTTGCCAATCCACTAACGACAACTATATCCTTTTCAATTAAAGGTGGAACAATCGACTCCAGCGCTTTCACAGTATATTGTGTAGCCATTCTAGAACCGATAATAGCAATTTTTCTTCTAGTTAATAAAGATAGATCCCCTTTCGCATAAAGCACAGTAGGTGAATCGACTAATGTAAGTAAAGATAGGGGATAATTTGGATCGGTATAAGGAATTACATGTATTCCTTCATGATTATATGCATCAAGCAAATTTTTCTTTAACATTCTCTTATAATTAGTTAGGATTTTTTCTGCTTTTTCCGATGAAATTTGGAGAATGGACGTTAATTTTGTAGGCGATAAAAATTGCAGTTCATGAAGGGAGGAAATTTCATCTAATAATTTGTGAAATTGATTTAGTGGAAGTGGGTAAACATAGTGGAAGGTAATCAACTCATCAATTGAAAATGAGCTCACATTACCCCTCCTATAGTAGAACATATCCTTTTCGTGACCGCACAAAGAATTGTCCAAAAAATATTATAAAATAAAGAAATGAAAAAGTGTAACGCAAATAGATGCGCTACACTCTTTATATTAATGGGTTTTACATTTTTCGTATAGCCCTTTTTCTTTTAATACTTTAATTAATGTTTCACCAATTACAGACGGTGTTGGAGCGATTTCAATTCCCGCATCATTCATCGCCTTAACTTTTTCCGCTGCTGTACCTTTACCGCCAGAAATAATCGCACCAGCATGTCCCATTCGTTTTCCTGGAGGTGCTGTTTGACCTGCGATAAATCCTACAACCGGTTTTTTCATATTTTCTTTAATCCATGCTGCTGCTTCTTCTTCAGCTGTACCACCAATTTCACCAATCATCACAACTGCGTATGTTTCCGGATCTTCATTGAATTCTTTTAATACATCTACAAAGTTTGTACCGTTAACTGGGTCACCGCCAATTCCCACAGCAGTTGTTTGGCCAATACCAGCATCTGATAATTGAAGTACTGCTTCATATGTTAAAGTACCAGAGCGGGATACTAAACCAACATGACCTTTTTTCAAAATATATCCAGGCATAATACCGATTTTACATTCTTCAGCTGTCACGAGTCCAGGGCAGTTTGGACCTAGTAAGCGCGTTTTCTTCCCTTCCATAAAACGCTTAACTTTCACCATGTCTAATACTGGAATATGTTCCGTAATACAGCATGTAAATTCTAATTCAGCTTCTACCGCTTCCATAATCGCATCAGCAGCAAATGGCGCCGGTACGAAAATAACAGAAGCATTCGCTCCTGTAGCTGCTTTTGCCTCAGCTACCGTATTAAATACAGGTACTCCTTCGATTACTTGTCCACCTTTACCAGGTGTTACCCCTGCTACGATTTTTGTACCGTACTCCAACATTTGTTTTGTATGGAATAAAGCTGTTTCACCAGTAATACCTTGAACAATTACTTTCGTATCTTTATTTACATAAATCGCCATTGTTCTCCCCAGCCTTTCTTACCTTACGAGTTCTATAATTTTTTGTGCACCTTCAGCCATTGAAGTCGTTCCGATAATATTTAATCCAGATTTATTTAGTATTTCTTTACCAAGAGCAGAGTTTGTTCCTTCTAAACGAACAACTAACGGAACATTTAAACCAATTTGCTTCGCTGCTGCTACTACACCTTCAGCGATGACATCACATTTCATAATGCCTCCGAAAATATTTACAAAAATACCTTTTACGTTCGGATCAGAAAGAATAATTTTAAACGCTTCTGTTACTTTTTCCGTATTTGCACCGCCACCAACGTCTAAGAAGTTGGCTGGAGAGCCTCCATAATAGCTGATTGTATCCATTGTTGCCATCGCAAGACCTGCACCATTAACAAGACATCCGATATTTCCGTCTAATGATACATAGTTTAAATCGTACTTTGATGCTTGAATTTCTTTTGGATCTTCTTCATCAAAGTCACGTAATTCAACGATATCAGGATGGCGATAAAGAGCATTTGCATCAAAGTTAAATTTCGCATCTAACGCCATAATTTTATCGTCTTCTGTTAGCACAAGTGGATTGATTTCAAGAATAGAAGCATCTTTTTCCACAAAAGCAGTGTATAATCCAATCATGAGTTTAGCAGCTTGATTTACTAACTTTGGTGGAATTTCCATATTAAATGCTAATCTTCTTGCTTGGAATGGTAATAATCCTGTTATCGGATCAATTACTTCTTTAAAGATTTTTTCAGGTGATTTTTCTGCTACTTCTTCAATCTCCATTCCACCTTCTGCTGAACCCATAACAGTAATGCGCGAAGTGGATCTATCCAAAATAAAACTGATATAGTACTCTTTTTTAATTTCGCAACCTTCTTCAATATAAAGGCGTTTTACTTCCTTACCTTGTGGACCTGTTTGATGCGTAACTAAAATTTTTCCTAATAAATCCTTCGCATATGCACGAACTTCATCCAAATTTTTGGCTACTTTTACCCCGCCGGCTTTCCCACGTCCACCAGCATGGATTTGAGCCTTCACCACTGTGATATTTGATCCAAGTTCTTTTGCAACTTTAACTGCTTCATCCGGTGAAAAAGCAACTTTTCCGTTTGGAACTGCTACACCATAATTCCTAAGAATTTCCTTACCTTGATATTCATGGATATTCATTTGCCATCCTCCAATTCACCAATTTGGGAAATAGTTTGTTACCAATACTATTTTAATCAAACAGTAACCCATTGTCTATGTTCGCATTTTTTTCGTATTTTTCTTAATTTTCGACATATTTTTCTACTTCGCGTAAAATAAGCATTTTTGCTTTTACAATACTACAATAGTCATGTTAAGAATGTGAAGAAACTTTTCGATCTAATCGATAAATAAAAGCAAATACTTCTGCCACTGCTTCATATAAGTCCTGTGGTATCGACTCGTTTAAATCGAGTTGTCCCAGCAATTCTACTAGGCTGGGATCTTCATATATAGGTACATCGAATTCTTGCGCTTTTTGCAGGATATTTTCTGCAATTTTCCCTTTACCTTTCGCAATCACTTTTGGACTATTTTCATCAGGATTATACATAAGGGCAACTGCTTCTTTTCTTTTTTCCGAATTCATACGCGAATATCCACTCCCCTTTGTACTGCCCCTCTGTCATTCAATTTTTCAATATTTTTCTCAAGATTTTTTTGCAAAGTTTTTTTATAAGGTTTAATCATTACGCCGGATAAATGATAGTTTTTTTCTTCAAGGCCCACTTTTAAAGCTTTTTTTAACGGCTCAGCTAGTACATCTAACCCTTCCAGTTCATTGTACACATAAATCGAAACAATTCGGTTCTGCACCTGCATATCAATCACCGTTTCTTTTAATACTTCCATATTTAGATAAAATAAAATCCGAGCATAGTTGGAATCAATTTTTCCATCTTTTTTCATTCTTCCATTCCATTGAATGGTCGCATCTACGTGCTTTCCTAAAAATTGCAATGGAAGTTGCATAATTATTTGATGTTGATGACCTGTTTCTCCAGAAAGCAGTTGCATTCCATTTAATCGGGCTAACACCATCTCAGCACTATTCTTCAATTCTGCAGATGCGTTCTCATCTTGAATAAGGGACAATAATTGGGGTTTTATAGATTGGATGAGGTTTGTAACATCCTCTCCTTTGTTCAGTGCAGCTTCATAACTTAAACCAAGCCTTATTAATATGTGTTGAATAGCTTTTTGTATCCCTTGACTGTTCAACGATGACTCCAAAATTGCTTGAGATTCCGCCATCATAACTTGTGTAGATGGCTCTTTAGATGCTTGAAAAGCTTTTGCCATTTGAATAAATTCCATGTCGCTCTTTATAGTCATTTCCTGTTTTAGTAGTGACAATAAATGCTCCTTCGGCGAAATTCCATCTTCGTTTAAAAATAATCGATTTACTGCTTGTTCTGAAAAGGCTTTTAACAATTGGACATGGAGTTGTTTAGCCAATTGTTCAACATGATTAGTGTTTTCGAAGGATTTGAGCAATTCAAGAATGGTATTTTTCTGTTGTTCTGTAAGCGTTACTTCCCCTTTAATCCAATGGGTAATCTGTTGAATTGTATGAGCAATTGAAACAGTTGAACTTGATTGCAACTGTCGGACAAAGAATCCTGCTGTTTCATTGCGAGAAGAGAGCGTTGCGGTGTTCAACCAATTATTAAGTGTTGCATCTTTTGGTAAAATATTTGCTTCTTTTAAAATATTTAACGCTTCAAGTTGCTTTGTTTCTTGTCCATCACTTTGTAGAAGAATTTGCACAGAGCGTGCAATCATCGTTCCCGCTGTTTCTGCTTCGAAAGGTTTGGCAATGGACTGCAACGCATTTAGTAAATTTTCTTTTATTTGAGGTGAAATTAAGTGATTTTGTTGCAATAATTGGGTAAGTTGTTCAAGGTTATTGGAAATGCCACTTGTTTTCGAACCGAGTAGTAGCGCCTTAAATGTTACTTCCGAAAAAGGAATTTTCAATTCCATCATCTTTTGCAATGTTTGTAATGCTTCTTGCTTTGTTACTCCGTCAGGTAAATTTTTCAACCATATGTCCGATTGCAATAATTGTTCCTTAACAATAGGAAGCTGATGTTTGATGAAATGCGTCAACAGTTGCTGCATTTCAGGAGACTTCGGCAAATGCAATGTTTCAATCAATTGTTGCACATTTACAAATTCCTTCGTCATTGGCCCTGTAACCACTTTTAACTCCGTCTGGGGGGAAGTGCTCATCACTTGGAAAAAATGCGAATCTCCCACTTTTAAAGGCGTTTCCAGCTTTGCTATGAGACGATGCTCGCCAATTTGGATTTCCGCCATTTGATTTGGATATAATTGTTTAATCTTTCCATGGAATACTTGTCCTTGTTTCAACACAAGAGGATTTATTTGTGCGGACACTTGTTGTTGTTGAATCGGTTGAAAGGAAGGAATTGTCATATCATCACCTTCTTCTCTAGCATTGTTTTAATTGGTTCAAATGATTTGCGATGATGAATGGTTGGCCCAAATTGTTCAATTGCTTCTAAATGTTGCTTTGTGCCATAACCAGCATGCTGATCAAATCCGTATTGAGGATATTCTTTATGTAACTTTTCCATATATAAATCCCGTTCGTGTTTAGCTAATATCGATGCCGCTCCAATCGCAAGACTTTTCGCATCGCCTTTTATTATATTTTTTTGAGGTATATCAATCGGGACTGTAACTGCATCTACAATGCAAAAATCTGGGCGTATTTTTAAACTTTCAACACACATTTTCATCGATTGTTTTGTTGCTTCTAAAATATTCATCTCATCAATGATTTCCGCGCTCTGAAAATGTATTGAATAATCAAGAGCATGCTTTTTAATTAACTCAGCAAATTCTGCGCGTTTCTTTTTGGATAGTTGTTTTGAATCATTCACTCCAACAAGTTCTGGACAATCTTTTGGTAAAATGACTGCGCAAGTGACAACTGGTCCAGCTAGAGGACCTCTTCCCGCCTCATCTATTCCAGCTAAATAGGCATCTTCAAAGGGAAGAAAACTTGCATCAAATGCTTGCTTTTGACGAAATTGTTCAAGCATTTTCTCCTGATTTTCTAATCTCTTTTTAAACTGTAAAAAAGCTTTTTTTACTCCCGCTCTTTCGTCATATTCAAGTTCCTTCATCCATGGCTCATATGTAGACGCACTTTTTAATGCTTCTGTTATTTCCTTAATTGTTTTCATACTTGCTTTCTCCTAATATTTTTATTTTATATCGGCTTAAATGAATTTCTTATAAGATTGACTAGAGTGATTCCACTCATGTTGTACTTTATCATAAATTCATTCTATAATGAGGGTGGAATATGCTGTGGAGGAAAAGAAATGAAAAAAATATACATATTGCTCTCTCTTCTTTTTATACTGAGCGCTTGCAAAGGCGAAACAACTCAACAAGAAGTTCACAGTGATACAAGCCATATTCATCACAATCCATTGTCGGGAGATTTACAAGAACTAACCTCTATTAATGAATTACCTTCTTTTTTACAAGAAAAACATGAAAACATAACGACTGTATACAAAATCGCATTCGAACATGCCGATGTGTTGCAATGGATTCCTTGTTATTGCGGTTGTGGAGAATCAGCTGGCCACCGAAGCAGTTTAAATTGCTTCGTTGCTGAAATTCGCGACGAACAAGTTCTGTGGGATGACCATGGAACTCGCTGTCTCGTTTGTATGGAAATTGCAGTTGAATCTGCAAAGCTCTCAAATGATGGAAAATCCATTAAAGAAATTCGAAAATATATTGATGAAAAATATCAAGAGGGCTTTTCGAAACCAACTCCGACTGAAATGCCTGCATAAAATTAAACCATCCATAAAGTTTCTCGATGGGACTTTTGGATGGTTTTTTCATCTAATTGTGAACAAGTTCTTTTTTTAATTCTTCATCAACAAAATCAAAAGTTAATTTCCCTAATTCTAAATTGCGAATATCGCGTACAATCAATTCTGATACTTTATCATAGTCAATTGTACCACCAGGACCTAATACATTGCGCAATTTTCCGATATGGTCATAAGTCTTTACGATATCTTCATCTACTGAACTAATACCATAGCGTTCATTCATTCGCTCAGGATAATGGGTAGATAAAAAATTCAACGCATAAGTTGCTAAATCTTCCATATTGAGGATTGTATCTTTAATTGCTCCCGTTAAAGCCAGTTTTAAACCTACCTCTTTATCTTCGAATTTTGGCCATAAAATTCCTGGCGTATCTAATAATTCTAATTCTTTTCCAACTTTAACCCATTGCTGGGCTTTCGTGACCCCCGGAGTATTACCAGTCTTGGCTATGTTTTTTTTGGCTAGACGATTGATTAAAGTTGATTTTCCTACGTTCGGAATCCCTACAATCATCGCTCGAATGGCGCGGGGTTTCATCCCTTTTGCTTTCATGCGAGCCCATTTTTCTGCTAATATTTGTTGAGCAGCTTTTGTGACCTGGTTTAGTCCTTTCCCTTCAAAGGAGTTGATGGCGATTGCCGTTAATCCTTTATTTGAAAAATATTCAACCCATTTTTTCGTCTCTGTTTCATCAGCCATGTCTGCTTTATTTAATAATATCAATCGAGGTTTTTGGTTAATGACTTCATCAATCATTGGATTTCTTGAAGATAATGGCAATCGGGCATCAACTAATTCAAAGACAATATCAACAAGTTTTAAATGTTCTTGAACTTGTCGTTTTGCTTTTGCCATATGCCCTGGAAACCATTGAATTGTCATTATTATTCCTCCTTCAGTCAAAAAAGAAAAGGAGTGTTCATCTACTCCTCTTTTTTATTTCACAATTTTTATTTCACTTAAAGGCCAAAAGACTACGCTTGTACTGCCAATGATTTCATCTTCACTGACGACTCCGATGTGGCGGCTATCCTTGCTGAATCGTCGGTTATCCCCCATTACAAATACATAACCTTCCGGAATTACGTCAAGGCTTGGATCAATATCTTGGAGGGTAAAATCTTGCGTTAATTGACCTTCTGAGAGTTGTGATTTATATTCATCTAAATATGGTTCATCGATGGGTTCACCGTTAATATACAACTGGTCATCTTTATATTCAATATGTTCACCAGGCAATCCAATAACTCTTTTGATATAGTCTTTGCCTTCTGGTGCATGGAATACAACAATGTCAAACCGCTTTGGTTCACCTAATCGATATCCGATTTTATTGACGATCATCTTGTCGCCATCTTTTAGCGTTGGCATCATCGATTCTCCATCTACCACAATAGGAGTAAATAAAAAGTAACGAATAACTACAGCAATGAGGAGAGCAATGATTAACGCTTTTGTCCATTCCCAAATCTCGTTTTTTTCTTTTTTTACTTTTTCCACGAGAGCATTCCCCCAAATCTACTATCTACATTTTATTTCATTCTTATTCTTTATGACAAGCAAAAGAAAGGAGGCTTTTTAAAACAAAGCCCCCTTTAGTAGAATGATTATCGAATTTCTTTAATACGTGCTGCTTTACCACGTAAATTACGTAAGTAGTAAAGTTTTGCACGGCGCACTTTACCGCGACGAACAACTTCTAATTTTGCAATTTTTGGTGTGTGAACAGGGAAAGTACGTTCAACCCCTACACCGTAAGAAATTTTACGCACTGTAAATGTTTCGCTAATTCCACCACCGCGACGTTTAATTACTACGCCTTCGAATACTTGGATACGTTCACGGTTACCTTCTTGAATACGAACGTGTACGCGAACTGTATCACCAGGGCGGAATTCAGGAAGATCTGTGCGAAGTTGTTCTTTTGTAATTTCTGCAATAATATTTGACATGTTTATTCTCTCCTTATACCGAATGTTCATATAGTCTTATTCACTACAGCGGAACACCGTAATTAAAGCTTCTCATAGAAGCACAGATTGAATATTATCATACTTTAAATCAACGTGCAAGGAAAATTCTAATCACGAATCAATAATCAACTAAAAGGGACTGTTTATTCATATTGATTATTTTTATAAAATATTCATGATTTTTCATTTTTTCTTTTTAAAGTTTCAAGATATTCCAGTTGTTTTGGTGTTAGTTCAATATTTTTCAATAAGTCAGGTCTTCGCTCAAAAGTGCGCTTGATTGATTGTTCCATACGCCATTCTTCAATTTTTTGATGATTTCCTGACAATAGCACATCTGGAACTTTCATTCCTCTAAATTCTTGGGGTCTTGTGTAATGCGGGTGTTCTAACAGCCCTGTAGAAAATGAATCATGAATATGTGAAGCTTCTTGTCCCAATACTCCAGGAATTAAGCGAACAACCGAATCAATAATCGCCATTGCCGGTATTTCTCCACCAGTCAATACAAAATCCCCAATGGATATTTCATCGGTTACAAGATGCTCTCGAATACGTTCATCATATCCTTCGTAATGTCCACAAATAAAAACAAGTTCCTCTTCTTCCGCCAATTCTTCCGCTTTCGACTGAGTGAAACGTTCTCCCTGTGGACACATGAGAATAACGCGAGGATTACGGCCTTCAGTAATCGATTCAACCGCATGAAACACTGGCTCAGGCTTCAACACCATGCCAGCTCCCCCACCATAAGGATAATCGTCTACCTGTTTATGTTTGTTGTCGCTGTAATCACGAATATTGGTTACTTGAATATCGACGATTCCTTTTTCTTGGGCTTTTTTTAAGATGGATGAACCGAACACACCATCAAACATTTCAGGAAATAAGGTAAGCACATGTATTTTCATGATAATAATCCTTCCATCACATGAATGGTAATTCGTTTATTGTCAACATCAATATCTTTAACTACATCTTCAATGTAAGGGATATAATGTTTTTTCCCTTTTCCGTCTTTTAATTCCCAAACATCGTTAGCGCCAGTTTCTAAAATATTTGTGATTTCCCCTAAGAGTTCTCCTTCTTCTGAATAAACTTGGCAGCCAATGATTTCAAAATAATAATATTCGTTTTCGCCTAATTCGTCTTCTTTTAATTGGTCTTTTGAAATTTTTAATACACTGTTTTTAAATGGTTCTACTTGATTGATGTTATAATATCCTTCAAATGTTAACAAAATAAAGTTTTTATGTCTCCGGGCATTTTCTACTGTCACCCAGATTGGTTCTGCATTATCACTTTTAAAAATAGCAAGTTGCGATCCTTTTTTGAAACGAATATCTTCAAAATCTGTGGAAGAAATGACGCGCACCTCTCCACGAATGCCGTGTGTATTGACAATGCGACCCACATTTAACCATTCCATCAAACGACACCTCTTTAAATTGAAGTTTTCTAATTAACTGGCTTTTCTCCAACCAGTTCATCATGGTACACGATATAGTTTGATTAACCTAGGAAGATTTTATATGTATAAAAAAGGGGCTGAAGTAGCCCCTTTTTGCATTAGTCCAATATATCGACGTAAGTTTTTTTCTTTTGGTGACCGCTAGCTGAATAAACAATAGTACGAATCGCCTTCGCAACACGACCTTGTTTACCAATCACTTTTCCTCGATCCTCTGGATTGACAAAAAGTTTATAAACAATGCGACTAGCATTTTCATCTTTTTCAACGCGAACGTCTTCGGGATAATCAACTAGTGGTTTGACAATTGTTTCAATCAGCTTTTGCATGCGGACACCTCCTAGATACTTTTCAATTAAGCATTTTTATTGAATTTTAAATTGTGGAATTTTTCCATAATTCCTTGTTGTGAGAACAAGTTACGTACTGTATCAGATGGTTTCGCACCATTTGCTAACCATTTAAGAGCTTTCTCTTCATCGATATTGATTGTTGCTGGAACAGTTAGAGGATTGTAAGTACCAACTGTTTCAATTGAACGTCCGTCACGTGGAGAACGAGAATCAGCAACTACGATACGATAGAAAGGAGATTTTTTAGCTCCCATACGTTTTAAACGAATTTTTACTGCCATGTTTATTGCACCTCCGAATTAGTTTCACACAAGATAGAATAATATCAGTGTTTGATTTGTTTGTAAAGTGTTTTTTCTTAACAGTTCATTTTTTCTTTTATATTAAAATTTAAATAATGAATCGAATCCAGGAAGTTTCATTTTCTTCTTGCCTTTTCCTTGTGCCATGCTCGTCATTTGCTTCATCATTTTTTTCATATCTTCAAATTGTTTTAATAATCGGTTGACATCCTGAATGGACGTACCAGAACCGTTTGCGATTCTCTTTTTACGGCTAGCATTGATGATTTCTGGACGCTCTCTTTCTTCAGGCGTCATGGAATAAATAATAGCCTCCAGGCGATCGATTTGTTTTTCGTCGATTTGAATATTATTTAAACCTTTTATTTTATTGGCACCTGGAAGCATTTTTAATAAGTCTTCCAACGGTCCCATTTTTCGGACAGCTTTAATTTGTTCTACAAAATCATCGAAAGTAAAGCTTTGCGTTTTAAACTTTTCTTCCAATTCTTTCGCTTTTTCTAAATCCACATTTGCCTGTGCTTTTTCAATTAGCGATAGGACGTCGCCCATCCCTAGTATACGAGAAGCCATACGTTCTGGATGGAAAGGCTCTAAAGCGTCCATCTTCTCACCCATACCAACAAATTTTATTGGCTTTTCTGTCACAGCACGAATCGATAAAGCAGCACCACCGCGTGTATCTCCATCTAATTTTGTTAAGATGACGCCTGAGATGCCAATTGCATCATTGAAACTTTGAGCAACATTAACTGCATCTTGTCCGGTCATGGCATCAACAACTAAAAATACTTCGTCTGGTTCTTTAATGGCCCGAATATTTTTTAATTCGTCCATCAGTTCTTCATCGATATGTAATCGACCAGCTGTATCGATAATGACCACGTCATAATGTTCTTTTTTTGCATGTTCGATTGCTTCTTCCGCAATTTTCACAGGAGAAACATCCGCACCAAGAGAAAACACAGGAATCGAAAGTTGTTTTCCTAATGTTTCTAATTGTTTAATAGCTGCTGGACGATATATATCGGCAGCAACTAAAAGCGGTTTACGGTTGTATTTCTTCCTTAAAACATTTGCAAGTTTTCCGGAAGTCGTAGTTTTACCAGCACCTTGCAAACCTACCATCATAATGACTGTTGGAGGCTTTGTATTAAATTTAATTTGACTCTGTTCTCCACCCATCAACTCAGTCAATTCATCTTTTACAATCTTAATGACTTGTTGACCAGGTGTTAAACTTTTCATAACTTCAACGCCGACTGCTCTTTCACTTACTTTTTTTACAAAGTCTTTTACAACTTTTAAATTTACGTCGGCTTCAATCAATGCAAGGCGCACTTCCCGCATCATTTGTTTTACATCTGCTTCAGTAACTTTTCCCTTGCCTTTAATTTTTTGGATTGTGCTTTGGAGTCGTTCTGATAATCCTTCAAATGCCAAACTTTTCGCCTCCTAATCCGTTTCTTTTAATTGATCTATTAACTTTAATTGTTCTTCAATAGAGGCATTGCCTTTGATTGCAGCGGCTAGCTTTTCAATCGTTTGCTGACGCTTTTGAAACTTTTCAAATAACTTTAGTTTTTCTTCATATTCTTCAAGCATTGCTTCAGTGCGACGGATATTATCGTATACAGCTTGTCGAGAAACTTTGTAGCTTTCTGCAATTTCACCTAAGGAAAGATCATCTAAATAATATAGTTCCATATATGCCCGCTGTTTATCCGTTAACAAAGCTTGATAAAAATCGAAGAGAAAATTCATCCGCGTCGTTTTTTCAAGTAACATCGAATGTCTCTCCATTCATATTTTTTCTACTGTATCATATCGGTTTTACTTATAAGTGTCAAGTAAATTCCCTTTAACACTGATAATATACACGAATCGGAAATGTTATTGCTAGCGCCATTAAGTATTTGAGCCTGGCCAAAAATTTTTGGTCAGGCTCCTTTTCAAATATCTCTTCTTATTGTTCAGCTTTTTTCAATTCTTGGTCTAATGAATCAGCAAATAATCCGTATACATATCGTTCCGCATCAAATGGTTGTAGGTCATCAATTTTTTCACCTAAACCAACGAATTTAACCGGAATATTTAATTTGTTACGAATTGCTAAGACAATACCACCTTTTGCTGTACCATCCAATTTTGTTAATACAATCCCCGTCACATTTGTCGCTTCTTTAAATGTTTGAGCTTGAATTAACGCATTTTGACCCGTTGTCGCATCTAACGCAAGCAACACTTCATGTGGGGCGTTTGGAATTTCACGAGAAATAACGCGATGCACTTTTTCTAGTTCCTTCATTAAGTTCACTTTATTTTGCAAACGGCCAGCTGTGTCACAAATCAACACATCAACACCGCGCTTTTTCGCAGCATTTATAGCATCATAAATTACCGCAGCGGGATCTGAGCCTTCTGATTGTTTAATTACTTCGCAGCCAACTCGATCGCCCCAAACTTGAAGCTGTTCTATGGCACCAGCACGGAACGTATCACCAGCAGCAAGCATCACTTTTTTTCCTTGATTTTTCAAACGATGAGCAAGTTTACCAATTGTCGTTGTTTTCCCTACACCATTTACACCCACAAATAAAATAACTGTTAGCTCACCATTTGGTTGCAAATTAAGTTCAGAAATGCCTTCCTCGCCCTTTTCATAAATTTCCACTAATTTTTCACAAATAATTTCATAAATGCCATCTGTATCTTTTATATTTTTTCGTTGTACTTCAAAGCGGAGTTCGTCCATTAATTCCATAACTGTTTCAAAACCTACATCCGCTTGCAATAATATTTCTTCTAATTCTTCAAAGAATTCTTCGTCTACCTTGCGATAACGTGCAATTAAATCGTTCACTTTAGAAGTAAACGTATCACGGGTTTTTGCAAGACCCATTTTAAATTTTTGAGTGATCGACCATGCGGAAGGCTTCTTCTCCTCTTCCTTTTCATCCTCTTGTTGAACCGTTTCAACGTCGTCACCAAGAGTTTCTTCCGCTTTTTCGCTGTCATCAGAAAAAGTTTCTTCAGTTTCTATCGTTTCATTTTTTTCTTCTATTACTTCTTTTGATGTTTCTCCCACATCATCAGCTTCATTTTGAACATCTTCGTTTTGTTCAGCCGTTTCCTCAACCGTGTCCTGCTGTAATTTTTCTTCTGATTTTCCACTTAATTTTTCCTTCAAACGTTTAAAAAAGCTCATATTATTCGCTCCTTTGTCCAACAAGTACTACTTCATCTTCCAATTTAACCGAAACGAGCTTCGATACACCAGATTCTTGCATCGTAATCCCGTATAATACATCGGCTCCTTCCATCGTTCCTTTTCGATGGGTAATCACAATGAATTGTGTATCTCGGCTTAATTTTTTTAGATAGGTACTATAACGCTCTACATTTGCTTCATCAAGAGCCGCTTCCACTTCGTCTAAAATAACAAACGGTACTGGGCGCGAATTCAGAATGGCAAATAATAGGGCGATTGCAGTTAATGCTCGTTCACCGCCAGAAAGTAAGCTTAAGCTTTGCAATTTTTTCCCTGGAGGTTGAGCTACTATTTCTATTCCTGTTTCTAGTAAATTGTTCGGATCTAATAAAATTAAATCTGCATGACCGCCACCGAAAAGTTCACGGAAAACTTCGCGGAATTGTAGTTGAATTTTCTCAAAAGACTCTTTAAAACGAGTCGCCATTTCTTCATCCATTTCTCTAATTGTTTCGTTAAGCGTTTGTTGCGCTTCAATTAAGTCATTTCGTTGTTCCGTTAAAAATGTATGGCGTTCTAACACCCGCTCATACTCTTCAATAGCAGTTAAATTAACTGGCCCTAATTCTTCAATTGACTGTTTTAACAATTTTACTTTCTTGCGAATCTGCTCTACATCGTCCAGTTCAACAGCTTCATTTTTCGCTTCATCAAAATCAATTTCATACTCTTCTTCTAATAGATTAGTTAATCGATTAATTTCAAATTCGATACGGCTTTTCTTTACATCGATTGAACGTAATTGTTCTAAAAAACCTTTATGAATTCTTTGCAATTCCTTGAACTGTTCGTCCAATTGTGAGAGCTGTTGTTGGTACTCAATTCGCAATTGACGATTTTCTTGAATTGTGAACGAATATTGATCACGCTTTTCAGCCCACTCAGAAATCGCTTGTTCAATTTCTTCATCGGTCAAATGATTGTCTCGCTCATTTTGAATCCATTCAATTTCTCGAGAAATCGATTCCATTTGTTGAAAAACTTTCGAACGCTTCAAAGCGATATCCGCCGTTTGAATTTGAAGTTGATTTAATTGTTCTTGCAATACCGCAAGTTCTGAGCGTTTTTCAGCTGACTGTTCACGAAGCAAGTCTTTTTCCGTTTCGCTTTGAATTTTTGCTTTCGATAATTGCTCAACTTTGTCGTTTACTTTTTGCAATTCTTTATTCAGTTCAGCTAGTCGTTCTTCTGTTTGGCTTTTTTGTTTAAGTAACGCCTCTCTTCTTGAAGATGCGGACGATTTTTCAGAAGATGCGAGATTTACAGTATTTTTTAAGTTTTTCTCTTCCAATTCTAATTCAACATATTTCGAATGCAACTCCATTTCCTCTTGGCGGTATTGTTCGCTTTGCACCTTTAACAATTCCACTTGTTCACGTAAGGTTGTTAACGTTTCCTTTTCTGTTGCCAGCGTTTTTTCCGCTTGATAAATGGATTGCTCAATTTGGGATAAATTTTTCTTTAACTGTTCTAACTCCGCTTTTCTAGTAAATAAAGAGTTTTGTTGTTTGACGGAACCGCCAGTTAATGAACCGCCAGCATTTACGATATCTCCATCTAATGTAACAACACGATATTTATAGCCACATAACCTCGCGATTTGACTTGCTCCTTCTAAGTTTTCAGCAACAAGAACATTTCCTAATAAGTATTCCACAATATTCCGGTTATGTTCATCAAATTCTACTAATTCATGAGCAAGTTGAATATAAGCTGGATGATTCATTGCTTCCTGAATTTGTGTAGTAGATAGTTTTCGAGATTTCATGACGTTTTTTGGCAAGAAAGTAGCTCGTCCAGCTTTTTTTGCTTTTAACCAGCCGATCGCTTTTTGCGCATCTTGCTCTGTATTTGTGACGATGTGTTGGGTTGCTGCTCCTAAAGCGGTTTCAATGGCTTTAGAATACTTACCTTCCACTTTTAACAGCTCTAGAACGGCTCCTTCAATTCCTTTTAATTCTCCCCGTTCTCTTGCAAGTAAAATTTCCTTCACTCCAAAATTGAAACCAGAAAAGTCTGATTCTAGTTCCTCAATCGCTTCTTTTCTAGACTTCAATTGTTGCTGATGTTGATATGCTTGATACAGCATTCGTTGTTTTTCTTCAAATGAGGAAGTGGCAGCGTTTAGTTGTCGTTGTAATTGTTCATATTGCTCCAACACGTCACTAACTTTATTTCGTATATATTCGAGCTTTTGTGCGAGTTCATTTTTCAAGTTGGAAACTTGTTTTAATTTTTTTAACATCTCTTCAGAGCGGTCGTTCATTCGCTCCTCTGTTTCTTCATATTGGGCTAATTGCTGCTCAATATGTTTTAACTCATTCTTTGCAGTTGCTTCTTCGTTCAATAAATCAATATATAAATTTTTATATTCTTCGATTTGTTGTTCAATTTGAGAAACAGAACTATTTAACGAAACATCCAGTTGTTTAATTTCAGCTTTTAGTTGTTGAATTTCATTTTTTTTCAAATCAAACAATTTTTTATTTTCTTCCTCAGTTTTCGCTAGTTCCATTTCTTCTTCTTTTGCTTCTTTTAAGGCAAGTTGTAATTGTTGAAACTGCTTTTCTGCATTGGAGCGTTTTTCCTGCATTAACGCTTTTCGTCCTTCCCAACGCTCCACTTCAGCACTCGCTTCAACTAGTCGTTCTTGCGCAGCATCAATCGTCTCATCAATGTTATGGATTTTTGTGCGGAGTTCGTCCATTTTTGTTTGTAAATTTGCTATTTCTGATGCTTGATTTTGCTCTTGTTGTTCCAGTTGTTCGTGCTCTTCCTTGACAATGAGTAGTTCTTGATGGTGCTCTTCTAAATCATGAACGATCAGTGACATATCCAATTCTTTCAATTCTTCTGTCATGTGAAGGTAGTCTTTTGCTGCAGAACTCTGGATTTTTAATGGCTCTAAACGGCTATCCAATTCATGTAAAATGTCTAACACTCGATGTAAGTTGTCATCGGTTTCCAATAATTTTTGCTCTGCCTTTTTTTTGCGCAGTTTATATTTTAATATTCCAGCTGCTTCTTCAAATATTGTTCGGCGATCATCCGGTTTACTATTTAAAATTTCATCAACTCGGCCTTGAGAGATAATAGAAAAGGCTTCTTTCCCTAATCCTGAATCCATAAACAAATCCGTAATATCTTTCAGGCGGCATTGCTGATTATTCAATAGATATTCGCTTTCACCCGAACGATATACTCGTCGAGTTACGCTAATTTCAGAATAGGGAATACCCACTTCTTCATCTTCATTGTTTAAAATCAACGTAACTTCAGCAAAGTTCAAAGGTTTTCGAGATGCGCTTCCAGCAAATATAACATCTTCCATTTTCGAACCGCGCAAGCTTTTTGCCGACTGTTCCCCTAAGACCCAACGAATCGCATCGGTTACATTGCTCTTTCCACTACCATTAGGGCCTACAACTGCAGTTACCCCTGGAACAAAATCGATACCGATGCGATCCGCGAATGATTTAAAACCTACTACTTCAAGTCGCTTAAGGAACATATTATTCCTCCTTATGCAAGGACTGATTTAGCGCAACCATTGCATTTTGTGCAGCTTGCTGTTCAGCCTCTTTTTTCGATTTTCCGCGTCCAATTCCAAGTTCTTTGTCGTTTAGCAATACGCGGGAAACGAATGTCCGATTGTGGGCAGGCCCTCTTTCGTCAATAATTTCATAATGTAATACTCCAGTATTTGATTGCTGCACCAATTCTTGCAATTGGCTTTTAAAATCCATCACATGCGAAAAAGCACCGACTTCAACTTTAGGGAACACGACTCTTTGTAAAAACTGAACAACAGAATCTAAACCTTGATCTAAATAAAGGGCACCAATAAAGGATTCAAATACGTCGGCAAGCAACGCTGGTCTCTCTCTTCCACCAGTCAATTCTTCACCTTTACCTAAAAGTACATATTTTCCGAAATTCAATTCGTTTGCGAATATCACAAGGGATGGCTCACAAACGATGGAAGCTCGAAGCTTCGTCAATTCTCCTTCACTCATATGCGGGTAACGATCAAATAAAAATTTAGATACTGATAGTTCAAGAACTGCATCACCTAAAAATTCTAATCGTTCATTATCAGCAAATAATTTTTTGCGATGCTCATTCACATAGGATGAATGGGTAAAAGCTTGGTAAAGTAAATTCTTGTTATTGAACGTGATATTTAATTCTTCTTGTAATTCTTCAAATTGCTGTTTAATTTTTTCGGGAAACACTCCATTTTTTTGTTGAGTACCTTTTCTTTTTATCGTCATGACAATCTGCCTTCCTATTCATTTCTCTCGTAAATATATCGTTGTTATTCGAAACAGTAAAGATATAAGGATAAAAGATTTATCCACATATCTTCACATCGAATAAATACATTGTTTTTATTATAACCCAAATTCACTTTTCATTTTTCTTTTAATGAATTTAAGCAATGAAAAGAGGCACCCATCAGCCACGTTGTGCGGGATGTGCCTCTTATAAATTAGTTTAATTTACTTTCGATATACTTGATTGCATCGCCAACAGTAACGATTTTTTCTGCATCTTCATCAGAGATTTCCATATCGAATTCATCTTCAAGTTCCATTACTAATTCTACAACGTCTAATGAATCAGCACCTAAATCTTCACGGAAAGATGCTTCTTCTTTTACTTCGCTTTCGTCAACACCAAGACGGTCAACGATTACTTTTGTTACACGTTCTAATACTGTGCTCATTTAGGTCACCTCCCTTCAATAGTATACATAAAAGTGTTTCCTGTTCAAAGAGTCTTTCATGAAAGGATGGTTAATCAACATTATTTATAGTTAGTAGCCCACAATTTTTGATTACATTGCGATGCCGCCATCCACATGAAGAACTTGTCCAGTAATATATTCAGCATCGTCTGAAGCCAAAAATACAACTGCTTTTGCTACATGTTCTGGCTTACCAAGTTTGGCTAATGGAATTTGTGAAAGCATAGAGTTTTTAATATCTTCCGGAAGAGCGTCTGTCATTTCTGTCGTAATAAATCCTGGAGCTACAGCATTCACTAAAATATTTCGTGATGCCAACTCTCTTGAAGTCGTTTTCGTCAATCCAATAACACCTGCTTTTGCTGCTGTGTAATTGGCTTGTCCAGCGTTCCCCGTCACGCCAACGACTGAAGCAATGTTGATAATGCGACCAGAACGTTGTTTCATCATTTGGCGAGTTACAGCTTTTGTGCATAGGAATACGCCTTTTAAGTTCGTTTGAATAACTTCATCCCATTCTTCTTCCTTCATACGCATCAATAAATTATCTCGAGTAATGCCTGCATTGTTTACGAGAATATCAATTGAGCCAAATTCATCTAATGCTGTTTTCATTAAGTTTTGTACTGATTCATTATCTGCAACATTAGCTTGAACTGCAATAGCTTTTTTACCAATTTTTAAAATTTCTTCTACCACTTCATCTGCTTTTTCTTTACTGCCGCTGTAGTTCACGACTATATTGGCACCCTCTTTTGCCAGTTCCAATGCAATGGCACGTCCGATTCCTCTTGAAGCTCCCGTTACAACTGCCGTTTTACCATCTAACTTTCCCATGTTTTCACCCCTTCAATTCCTTTACAACTTCTTCAAACGTTGCTATATCATATACACAATATGTTTTTACTGAGCGATCGATTTTTTTGACTAATCCTGATAATACTTTACCTGGTCCACATTCGATAAATGTTGTAACACCACATTCCAACATCTTGCGAACATCACGTTCCCATTGTACAGGGCTATAAACTTGTTCCACCATTTCTTTCTTGATGGATTCCACATCTTCCAATATTCCTGCATGTACATTACTAATAATCGGAATATTTGGTTGTGAAATTTCTACTTGCTCGATTTCCTTTTCTAATTTTATTGCCGCATCTTTCATCAATTCAGAGTGGAATGGTCCACTTACATCAAGTGGGATGGCTCTTTTCGCACCTTTTTCTTTCGCCAATTGAGATGCTTTTTCTACACCTGCTTTTGTACCTGAAATGACAATTTGGCCAGGGCAGTTTAAGTTAGCAAGTTGTACTAAATCACCGTTATTAGTGATTTCAGCACATACTTCTTTTAAAGGCTCTTCATCCATTCCTAAAATCGCAGCCATAGCACCTTGACCAGCTGGCACCGCTTCATTCATGTAAAGACCTCGTTTATGAACGATTTTGACAGCCTCTTCAAAAGATAACGATCCTGCAATAACGAAAGATCCATACTCTCCTAATGAATGTCCTGCTGTATAGTCAGGAGTAATACCAGCTTCCATTAATTTGGATGCAATCATCACTCCTGTTGTAAGCAGCGCAGGTTGAGCATGGTAAGTTAACGTTAGTTCTTCTTGTGGTCCCTCTAACATTAATGTTGATAGTTTAATATTTAAAGCTTGATCCGCTTGATCATAAAAAGCTTTGCTCGCTTCATCATTGGCTACAAACTCTGCACCCATTCCTACTTTTTGAGAGCCTTGTCCTGGAAAAATAAATGCTATTTTTGACATTTGTCGTCTCCTTTACTCATTTTCTTTCTGACTTTCTAGTATTGCTTGCTTCATGACGTTGACGATATCATTTTCAACCATCATAGCAGCTTGGCGTATTGTATTATAAATCGCTCTCGCATCGGATGATCCATGAGCTTTCACGACAGGAGCCTGCAACCCGAAAAGCAATGCTCCGCCATGTTCGGAGTAGTCTAGTTTATTTTTTAATCCTTTTAATTCATTTTTTACGAGTAATGCACCAAGCTTTGTTTTAGTAGAAGCCATGAATACGTCTTTTAACATTTTCATTAATGTTCCTGCTGTACCTTCAATGGACTTTAACACCATATTGCCTGTAAAGCCATCTGTTACAACGACATCTGCAACCCCTTCAAGCAAGTCGCGTGCTTCCACATTACCGACAAAGTTGAAATCTCCTTGCTGCAACATGCCATAAACTGCTTTTGTCAGTTCATTCCCTTTATTTTCTTCAGTTCCAATATTCAACAACCCAATTCGAGGGCGTGCTATTCCTTGAACTTTTTGAGCATAAATATTACCCATCACCGCATATTGAAAAAGATTTTCAGGTTTTGCGTCTGCATTTGCACCTAAATCTAGCATTAAAAACCCTTTACCATCAACTGTTGGCAGGATTGTTGCGAGAGCAGGCCTTGATACCCCTTCTATTCGCCCCACTTTGAATAATCCGCCGGACATATATGCACCTGTATTACCAGCAGAAATACATGCGTCTACTTTCCCTTCACTTACAGCTTCCAACATGCGTGTCATCGATGAATCCTTTTTTCGTCGAACGGAACGGACAGGATCATCTTCTCCAGTAATGACTTCTTCACAGTGAATGATTTCTAGACGGTCATTTTGTATAATGTATTTTTCTAATTCTTCTTTTCTTCCAAATAGTTGTATTTCTATGTTTGTAAAATCTTTTAAAGCTTCGTTGACACCTTCCACAATTTTCTGAGGTGCATGATCTCCGCCCATACCGTCAATTGCAATTTTCATTTTTGTTCACCTTCACCTTTCGTGCGATACATTTCAAATTCGCCTTTGAACACGGTTTCGTTGTTTACCGTCGAAATAACATCGATATACGTTCGATTTTTTTCAGTGTTAGTTTCTCGGACAATCGCTTTCGTTACTACTCGGTCTCCTGCACGAACAGGTTTAATAAATACAACATTTGACCGAACTGTTAATGCAAGTTCATCATTAATCACTGCAACACATAGGGAGTTGGCTTGGGCAAATAAATGATGTCCACGGGCGATTCCATTTCTTTGGAAAACATGTTCTTCTTTTACATCAAAAATGGATATGGCTCTCTTATCTAACTCGATATCAATAATTTCACCGATTACTTCGTTAATAGGTAATGACTTTACTTCATTTTCTAAATTTCTTTCCGCAACATCTTTTATTCGTTCTCTTAGTTCCGGAATTGATAATTCCATCCGATCGAGGCGAATCGTTTGAACGCTCACACCAAATTTTGTAGCAAGTTGTTCATCCGTGACGAATGGATTTTCCTCAATCGTTTCTAAAAGTAATTGCTGCCGTTCTTTTTTCGATTTTTTTATCAACATTCGCCACCTACTTTCTTCTGTTTTAGCACTTGGTACTAATACCAGTATACATTTCCATAAAAAAGAACGCAACAACGAATTGTTACGTTCAATTATTGAGTTCTTTCAATGCTCAATAAAAATACTTCCTAAATCCTCTCTTTAATTTATGTTTTGTTCTTGCTTTCTATTAATTGAGTACATCAATCCATTCTCTCTCCATTTAATGCACCGGATTGTTCTAACATTTCCCGCAGAAGCCTATACTCATCCTCTTTCCAAAAACGCTCATCATTAATAAGCTTTACAGCATCATTTCGAGCAACTTCCAATACTCGATAATCATGCACTAAGTCAGCTATTTTAAATTCCGGTAAGCCGCTTTGTTTTTTACCGAAGAAGTCTCCAGGGCCACGTAATTCTAAATCTTTTTCAGCTAAACGGAAACCATCATTCGTTTCTGTCATACTCCTCATTCGTTCAATTCCTTCATCGGTTTTTGGATTTGCTAGCAACACACAGTAAGATTGATAGTTCCCACGTCCAACTCGACCACGCAGCTGATGGAGCTGTGCAAGCCCAAAACGATCCGCATCATAAATTAGCATGAAACTTGCATTCGGCACGTTCACTCCTACTTCCACAACTGTCGTAGAAACGAGCACATGTATGTTCCCTTCTTTAAAATCTCGCATCACTTGATCTTTTTCATCGGGATGAAGCCGACCGTGCATGAGCCCTACTTTGTAGCGTCCGTGGAATATTCTTCTTAACTGTTCATATACCTCTACCGCATTTTGGACATCTATCTTCTCTGATTCTTCAATTAATGGACATATAACGTATGCTTGGCGACCTTTTTTCAATTCCATCTCCATTTTCACAAGGCTTGCATTCAACTGTTCTTTTTTCATCCAGTGCGTCTCAATTTGCTTGCGTCCAGAAGGCATTTCATCAATGACGGAAATATCCATTTCTCCAAATGCCGTAATAGCTAATGTACGCGGAATAGGTGTTGCTGTCATAAATAGCACGTCTGGGTGCATCCCTTTTTCCCTCAAGATTCTCCTTTGTTCCACTCCAAAGCGATGTTGTTCATCGGTTATGACAAACCCTAGACGATTGAACGTGACATCAGGTTGAATTAGGGCATGTGTTCCAATAATGACTTGGATTTCCCCATTCTCCAACTGTTCTAAAATGATTTTTCGGTCTTTTGCTTTTGTAGAGCCCGTTAGCAGTGCAATTTTTACACCCATCGGTTGGAATAAACTTTCCAGAGAAGCATAATGTTGTTCTGCTAATATTTCCGTAGGTGCCATTAAAGCACCTTGGAAACCTGCTGTAACGCAAGCATACAAGGTTATTGCAGCAACAATCGTTTTCCCTGAACCAACATCCCCCTGCAGAAGCCTATTCATGCGAAATGGTGATTTTAAATCTTTGCAAATTTCATTGACGACTCGTTTTTGGGCATTTGTCAATTCAAAAGGAATTTGTTGAATAAATTTCTTAAGTTTTTCTAAATCATACTGAATAACAATTCCTTTTTCATGATCTTTTCTCGACTTACGCAATGCTTGAATGCGCAGTTGAAACATAAGAAGTTCCTCGTAAACAAAACGCCTGCGAGCCTGCTTCAAATGATTAGCATCTTTCGGAAAATGAATGCCCTCTAATGCTTCTTCGATAGATAACAATTGATATTGTTGTCTTATTTTATTTGGCAGCTTTTCAGCCATCTGCCCTTTTGCAAGATCGAGTGCTTGCCGCATAAACTTCCGAAATTTATTTTGATGCAGATTGCCTTTTAAACGATAAACCGGTTCAAAATCTTGGTTAATCTCCTTCGCTCCAAATTTGACTGACGATGCAGTTATCGTTTGCCGTCCTCTATCCCATTTCCCTGAAACAGTAATAATGGTACCTGGAGTTAACCGTTCTTTTAAATAATGTTGATTAAAGAAAACCACTTTAACAATATGCCTACCAGAGAAAACGCTTACTTGAAGTCTTGACTTTTTCCGTCCGGTAAAAAAGACGACAGGCATGCCTTCTACTCTTGCTTCTATTGTTACTTGTTCGTTATGAGGCGTTTCTGCTAAATCCTTTAATCGAAAGTCCTCATACCGATATGGAAAATACATGATTAGATCATGTATATGATAAATCCCTAATTCATTTAATAATTCAGCGGTTTCTGTTCCTACGCCTTTAATATTGGTAACGGGTTCTAATTCGATTTGTCCCAATATATCTTCACGCTCCAAATATTTTTGCAGCAATTGCTTTTCCAGTCGGTGTAGCAGCAAGTCCTCCTCTACCAGTTTCTTTCAAGTTTGGATGCATTGTTTGCCCAATTCTAAACATAGCACCAATTACTTCATCACAAGGAATTCTACTTTCGATTCCAGCAAGCGCCATGTCCGCAGCAACAAGAGCGTTGTTAGCACCGATTGCATTACGTTTTACACAAGGAACTTCCACCAATCCAGCGACCGGGTCACAAACTAGACCTAGCATATTTTTTAACGTAATGGCGAAAGCTTCTGCACTTTGTTTTGGAGTTCCTCCAGCCATTTCTACAATGGCAGCAGCGGCCATTCCTGCGGCTGAACCTACCTCCGCTTGGCAACCTCCAGCTGCACCAGAAATGCTTGCGTTATTTGCTACCACGAACCCGAAAGCACCTGCAGTAAATAAATAACGAATCATTTGTTCACGAGTAGGATTAAGCTTATTCTTTACAGCAAAAAGAGTGCCAGGCACTACTCCGGCGGAACCAGCAGTAGGTGTTGCACAAATGATTCCCATAGCTGCATTCACTTCATTTGTTGCCATCGCCTTACTTACCGCATCTAACATCAATTCCCCTGATAGAGTGTTTCCTTTTTCAATGTACTTTTGCAATAAAACACTATCACCACCAGTCAAACCAGTGACTGATTTTACACCTTTTAATCCTCGTTCAACTGCTTGTTCCATCACAGTTAAATTTTTATCCATCTGCTCAATAATTTCTTCTCTAGAGCGATTCGTCATTAATATTTCTTGTTCAATCATCACTTCAGAAATGCTTTTATTTTCATTTTCACAAAGCTCAATTAATTCTCTGACATTTCGAAATAGTAAATCCATAGCATCTCCTCTTTTAAGTATTGATTTTCGAAACTTTCGTAATATTAGGGATTAAAGAAATTTGAGTTAGTATTTTTTCATCTACATTTTGGTCAACTTCAATGACCATTAATGCTGTAGAACCGCGGTCGATTCGAGACACTTCCATATGCCCGATATTCACATCATGCATGGCTAAAATGTTGGCTACATTCGCAATGCAACCTGCCCGGTCATTGTGAACGACTAAAATAGTAGGCATCCCGCCAGTTAAACGCAATTTAAATCCATTTACTTCACTAATTTCAATTTTTCCACCGCCAATCGAAATCGCTTCAATCGACAATTCCGATTCTTCATCACCCAATACTATTCTTGCTGTATTAGGATGTTCTTTGTTTGCTGTTTCTGGAATAAATTCAAATTGTAAATTTTCTTCTTTTGCATGCTTAAAGGAATCAATAATTCTAGTATCGAAAGTGTCAAAATTTAATAATCCACCTACAATGGCAACATCTGTCCCATGACCGCGGTAAGTTTCTGCAAAAGAACCATATAAATGGATTTTTGCCCACGTTGGTTTTTTTCCAAACAAATCCCTTGCCACTTTCCCTATCCGAACAGCTCCTGCTGTATGAGAGGAAGAAGGTCCTACCATGATGGGACCGATAATATCAAAAACAGAGGTAAATTTCATAACATCACCTATTTGTTAAGTTTGAATTAAGTGTAACATGAACTATAAGTTTCTATCAAAACAATAATATTTTTTTCACCTGCCACTTATTAGAAACTCTATATAAAATAAAAAACGTCCCTAGAAGAGACGCTTTTTTATTCTACTGAGAAGATAAACGGATATAATGTTTGTTTTCCATCGATAATATCCAATTCTACATGTGAGAATCGATCCTCAATGAACTGAACGACTGCATTGACTTGTTCTTCAGTTGCATCTTCACCATAAATCATCGTTACAATTTCTGTGTCATCATCAATTAGATGAGACAATAAATTGTAAGTAGCATCTAACATATCGGAAGTTGAAGCAACAATTTTTCCGTCAGCAAGTGCCATGTAATCATCTTTATGGATTTCTACTCCGTCAATCGTCGTATCTCTAACAGCAAAGGTAATTTGACCCGTCTTTACTCCTGCAATCGCTTCTGTCATCGCTTCTTTATTTTCTTCAACAGAGGCTTCCGGATTGAATGCAAGGATTGCTGCCATACCTTGAGGAATTGTTTTTGTCGGCACAACTGCCGCTTCAATATCTAATAATTCAACCGCCTGTTCAGCAGCCATCACAATATTTTTGTTGTTTGGTAAAATTAATACTTTTTCCGCACCTATTTCTTTTACCGCTTTCACGATATCTTCTGTAGACGGATTCATCGTTTGACCGCCTTCAATGACATAAGAGGCTCCAATACTACGAAGCAAGTTGCTAATCCCCTCACCCATTGCAACAGTCACAACAGCATATGGATGTTTTTCTACCGTTTGTTTTTCATCTTTCTCGGAATTCACGATCGCTGAATGTTGTTCGCGCATATTATCAACTTTTATTTTTATGAGGCTTCCATATTTTTGCCCTTCGTTCAGAACAACTCCAGGAGTTTCAGTGTGAATATGTACTTTCGCTATTTCGTTGTCTGAAACAACAAGTAAAGAATCTCCGAGATTACTCAAGTCTTCACGGAATTTCCCTTCATCAAACGGTTCTTTTCCTGGCTCAAAACGAACCATAATCTCCGTACAATAGCCATATACGATATCTTCAGTGCTCATAAACTCTTGAGCTCGATGATGTTCAGCATTTACTAATTCTTCAAGATTATCGACTTTCGTTTTTTCTGGTAGCGCTTCCCCTTTTAATGATGCTAAAAAGCCTTCATAAATAATAACAAGACCTTGTCCGCCACTATCAACTACACCAACTTCTTTCAGTACAGGGAGCAATTCTGGTGTACGTTTTAATGAATTTTTAGCTTCTTCTACAAGCGCTTCCATCACTTTAATGATATCTTGTTCATTTTCTGCTACTTCAACCGCTTTTGCCGCTGCTTCACGAGCAACTGTTAAAATTGTCCCTTCCACAGGCTTCATAACCGCTTTATAGGCAGTGTCTACTCCCGCTTGAAAAGCTTGAGCAAATTGTTTCGCGTTAATTTCACTTTCTTTTTCTAAATATTTTCCAAAGCCACGGAATAGTTGGGATAAGATTACCCCTGAGTTTCCTCGTGCCCCCATTAATAAACCTTTTGATAAGCTTTGGGCAGTTTTACCGATATGTTTTTGGGCGTTTGCTTCCGTTTCTTTTGCCCCGGATATCATTGATAAATTCATATTAGTTCCCGTATCTCCATCTGGTACTGGGAATACGTTTAATGAATCTACAAAATCTGCATTTTGAGTTAGATGGTGCGATCCCATCTGAACCATCTCTGCAAATTTTGTTCCATCTAATAACTTCATTCGATTAATATCCTCCTCTATTCACCGTTCATTACACGAACGCCTTGAACGAAAATATTGACTGATTTCACGTTCAAACCTAATGTCTTATTTATTGTGTACTTTACTTTTGATTGGACTTGATAAGCTACTTCAGAAATTTTAGTCCCATAGCTGACAATGATATACATATCAATGTGGAGATCTTCTCCTTCTTGCCGTACAATGACACCTTTCGCAAAATTCTCTTTTCTCAAAATATCCGTTAACCCATCTCGAATTTGATGTTTACTTGCCATTCCAACAATACCATAACATTCAATAGCTGCTCCACCAGCAATTTGAGCGATAACATCATTAGAAATATCAATTTGGCCGTAATCTGTTCTAATTTCGATTGACATGATACTGCCCCCTTGGCTCATTTTAACTAAAAATATTGTACTATACAAAATTTGATTATAAAAGAGAACGATGTTGCTCGTCTAGTTTATCAGTATTTTCCTATAACTTCGTTAAAATCTCGTGTTATATTTTATTTTGTAACAACATTTTTTCACCTAATCCTTCATCTTTTTTATTAGACTGTAAAGGTTTTTTTCTTGAAACTATTCTCTAAAATAGTTGCATAGATTTTTTGTCTATGTTAAATTATTATGGTATGTGAAATACTCGAACTGAAAAAAATCTTTCAGATTCATCTGTAAGGAGGGAATATAGATGCCAAAAAAATGTGTAGTAACTGGTCGTAAAACTCGTACAGGTAATAAACGTTCACACGCAATGAACGCTAACAAACGTACTTGGAAACCTAACCTTCAAAAAGTACGTATTTTAGTTGATGGAAAACCTAAACGCGTTTGGGTTTCTACTCGTGCTTTAAGATCAGGTAAAGTAGAACGTGTATAATGACGCGTATATAAAAGCGTAAGTAAAGTCGTTTTTAACGTACTTTATTTACGCTTTTTTATTTTGAGAGAAAATAAAATGAGGTGTGTAGAAAATTGAAAACTTTCTACACACCCTTACTTCTTATGATGTCTCTGATAAATCTTTTACTCCTGCGGTAGTAAAACAAAGTTTTCACTATCCTTGTCGCAACTTATCTGTAACTATGCGCGACAGTCACAAAGAGACCGTCTCAAATTGCTTTTCAGACAGCCCCTTTACTGGGAGCTAGACCAAAATAATCAAAAGATAATAACAGATGAATACAATAAACTACTCTTTTCTTTTTTTCTTTTTATTACTGCCTGAGAACAAATTGATGCAAGAACGGGTAAGATTACTTAAAAACTTTGGCAATTGAAAAGTATAAACTCGCACACTGAGACCTCCTTATAAGTCACTGCTTCTTATCATTAAACATATGCCTGATGAAAAGGAGATATAACCTTGCTCCCCTACGAGCTCATTGCTAGTAAATCGGCTAGAACCCACTTCAATCCTTTCCCGCGTTGTCTCATATTTCACACCGCGTAACGTCACATTTTCTACCGCTTGTATAAAAGAGAAAAATGAAAGGTAACGATATCTTTCATCTCGAGAAATCGTATGCGTTCCTGGTAACAGTATGCTAATTTCATTGTGGCTATTAATAATTCTATGTTCAATATGCGGACATTGTGCCTTCATTTTATATAAAGAACGAAGAGCCGCTTCAAAATGGTCCAAGCGTCCACCAGTTACTCCTGTAATCAAAATTTCATTCGGATTGTAGGAAACAGCTTTTAGCAGTGCTAAGTCGGTGTCAGTTTCATCTTTTTCTGAGCGATACTTTTCAATTTTTTTTACTTTAGAGCGAATTATTTCCCATTCTTCCTTCGATAATGAATCAAAATCCCCGATGATTTCATCTGGAACAATTCCTTTTTCAAGCAAATAAAGTGCACCGCGATCTGCACCAATAAAATACATGTCCTTTTCTTTAGCATACATTTCAAATGAACATAATTCGTTTTTTGGACCGCCAGCACAAATTAATACTCTTTTCATTGTTGAATTGCAGCCTCACCACTCGTTTTAATAGCCTGCAACGCAGATTTTCGATCTTCTTTATTGTAAATAGCTGAACCAGCTACAAAAATCGTCGCTCCCGCTTTCGCACACGGAATAATTGTTTCCTCCGTAATGCCGCCATCAATTTCAATTTCTACATTATATCCGTTTTCTTTAATCATTTTGGAGAGAGCTTCAATTTTGGGCACAACGCTATCAATAAACTTTTGTCCCCCAAAACCAGGGTTCACCGTCATCAACAATACAAAATCTACATCTCCTAAAACGTGTTGAATCATTTCAATCGGTGTGTGCGGATTTAATACTACTCCAGGTTTTACACCAAAAGAACGAATTAGTTGAATCGTGCGATGTAAATGTGGACAAGCTTCGACATGAACAGAAATCCAATCTGCTCCAGCTTTTGCAAATGCCTCAATATACTGATCTGGATTTTCAATCATTAAATGCACATCTAACGGTAATTTTGTAACGGGACGTAAAGCCTCCACAACGATAGGACCCATTGTAATATTAGGAACGAAATGACCATCCATTACATCAATATGAATAAGGTCTGCTCCAGCTTCCTCCACTTCCTTTACTTCGTCCCCTAATTTCGCAAAATTCGCTGATAATATGGATGGTGCTATTTTTATCATAACTAATACCTCGGCTTTCGATCTATTATTTCTTGCAAAAATTGTAAATAATGTTCGTAACGAAATTCTAGAATGTCTCCAGTTTCAACCCCAGCCTTTATGGCACATTTTGGTTCTTTCAAATGAAGACACCCACGAAATTTGCATTCATCTTTTTTTCGTTCAAACTCAGGAAAACAAGTTGTTAAATCCTCTTTTTCAAGATGGTCAAATTCAAAAGAACTAAATCCTGGTGTATCTGCAACAAGTCCACCAGCAACTTCGATTAACTCAACATGTCTTGTCGTATGCTTTCCTCTTCCAAGGCTTTGGGATATTTCCCCTGTTTTTAAATTGAGATTTGGAATTAAAGTGTTTAATAATGTAGACTTTCCAACTCCAGATTGTCCTGCCAATACTGTTGTTTTTCCTTTAAGGATCGGCTCTAATCTATCTAGTAATGTTGGATCGTTTTTGTAAGTATCTACCACTTCATAGCCAATATCTTTATAGATTTTGATATATGAATTTATTTCATCTTTTTCTTTTTCCGTCAACAAATCCATCTTAGTTAAGCAAATGATTGGGATCACTTGATGAGATTCCAATATTACTAAAAAACGATCCAGTAAAATTGTATTAAAATCAGGCTCTTTTACAGAAAATACGAGCAATGATTGATCAACATTTGCAATAGGTGGTCGTATTAATTCATTTTTTCGCGGAAAAATTTTCTTTATAACACCATCAGATCCTTCTTCCACTTTCTCATATTCAACAAAGTCGCCGACGAGAGGCTGTTCCCCTCGCTTACGGAATACCCCTCGTCCTCGACATTGCAATAATTTTCCTTCATCGTACACATAATAATATCCACTTAAAGCCTTTCGAATTTGCCCATTAGGCATCCAATTCCTCCTTAATCTCCTCTTTCAAATGGTATTGTATCTTTTTCAATAATTACCGAATCTTTTTCAATCATGTAGGATGCTGTTGAACCCTCTTGAATTACTAATTGGATTTGATAAGTCGTATCTTCAGTAATTTTAATTTCATCATACGGTTTATCCATCGTATTAGATTTGTCTTGAATGTAAATTCTAACTATTTGTTCTTCACCCATTAATGCATGATCATACGGTATCACAACTTCTTTTACATATAATTTTTCGCGTTTTTGTTTAGGTCCTTTTGAAATTACTACGTTCACCGATTCTCCAATTTCTAATTTTGTGTTCGGCTTAGGATCTTGTGATACGACGCTTCCAGCTGGAATGTCGTCTGAATACACTTCTTCGACAATTTTAATTTTAAATCCTGAAGTCTTTTCATATTCCCTCATAGCAGATTGATTAAATCCTGTTAAATCACTGACAGTTCCAATTTGTTTCCCTTTACTAACTGTAAGCGTTACAATTGAATCTTCAGGTACAACTTCTTCTCCCGGTGCTGGATCTTGACCAATGATTGTCCCTTCCGGTTGATTTGAATATTCCTCGATGATTTTTACATCCTTAAATTCTTCACTAATGATGGAAAGAACTTGATTTAATTGTTTTCCTACATAATCGTTCATTTCAACTTTTTCGTTGCCAATTGAAATGATTAAATCAATTTCTGTTCCTTTTACTCTTGATAAACCAGCTTTTGGATCAGTTTCTATGACTAGCCCTTCTTCAATTTCATCGGAATTCTTTTCACGGATTTCACCGATGACAAATCCTGCCTTTTTTAGAATCTCAGTAGCTTCTTCCACTTCCATATTTGAAACGTCCGGTATCTCAACTTTATCCGGCATCATCAAGTTAACGAGTCCAATTAGTCCAATGATGAGAACAAGAGCAGCTGCCCCGATGATTGTCCAAAGTTTTTTTCTATTTTTCTTTAGTTTTGTAGGTTTCTTTTCCACTTCTTCATTTTTTGTTTTCTTTTTATGATCTGAAATGATCGGTTTTATTTCTTTCGTTTTTGCCAATTCATCGATTGGCATTACATCTTTTATAACTGGAATAGCTTTCGTTTCTTCATTATCAACAGGAGGGCGAAATTTCGGTTCATGTTGCCGAGAGGGAGATAATACCGTTTCTAAATCCGCTGCCATCTCTTCCACTGAAGCATATCTATGGTCAGGATTTTTTGCTGTCGCCTTTAAAATCACATTTTCTAAACTTTGTGGAATGGAAGCATCGAAGTTACGAACAGAAGGTGTTTCTGCTTGCAAATGTTTTAAAGCAATTGATACTGCGGATTCCCCAGAGAAGGGTACCTCTCCAGTTAGCAACTCATATAACACAATCCCTAGTGCATAAATGTCTGATTTTTTCGTTGCTATTCCGCCGCGTGCTTGTTCAGGAGACAAATAATGAACTGTCCCAATGACTGAATTCGTTTTTGTATAACTTGTTGCAGCAAGGGAAGTAGCAATCCCAAAATCTGTTATTTTCACATTACCTGCTTCATCCATTAAAATGTTTTGCGGTTTGATGTCCCGGTGTATAATTTGATTTTCATGGGCATGACTAATGGCGCTCGTTAGTTGTTTCATAATTTGAACGCTTCGAGCAGGAGAAAGCGGTGCATTTTCTTTTATGTACTGCTTTAGCGTTTTCCCTTTTACATACTCCATAACAATATAATGCATATCGCCATCTTCGCCGACATCATAAATACTGACGATATTCGGATGCATTAAACTTGTTGCAGATAAAGCTTCTCGGTGAAAGCGGCGCATACTTTCTTCTTCATTTGTTGAATCATAACGCAACACTTTAATGGCCACATCTCGATTTAATATAACGTCATGGGCTAGATAAACATAACTCATGCCCCCGCCGCCAATGAGTTCAAGAACTTTGTAGCGATCATTAATGCGTTTACCTTCAAGCATAAATTACACCTCCTCTTCAGTCATCATTAATAGAATGAGGGAAATATTGTCTTCTCCTCCGCTATCATTTGCTAATTGCACTAGTTTCCGACCTTTTTCAGCAATAGGCATCGGATAAGTAATGATGGCAGCCATTTCCTCCGTTGATATTTTATTGCTTAACCCGTCTGAACAGATAAGTAAATAAGAATATTCCTTCAGGGTTAGCTCGTAAAAATCCGGTTCAATGGTGGGTTCTGTGCCTAAAGCTTTCACAATAAAATTTTTTTGCGGATGATTTTGTGCTTCTTCCTCACTGATTTCTCCACTATCTACTAATATATTAACGTACGAATGATCACGAGTTATTAAGTCAACGCTAGTTGATGTAAAATGATATACTCGACTATCTCCAATATGACCAATTAAACAATGATTATGGTCAATCAACACGGCTATAAATGTCGTTCCCATTCCTTTACAGTTTTCATGTTCTAAGGAATAGTTGTAAATTTTTTCGTTGATGTTTGATATGGCTTCCTGCATCCACTTTCGCTTTTCTTCCAACGTTGCATTTTGAAATTCTGCCTGTAGAAAATAATTGGACATTTCTTGAATTGCCATTTCACTTGCAACATCACCCGCGTTATGACCACCCATTCCATCCGCTAATAAAGCAAGTTTTAATGAATCAGGGCGCTCTAAAAAAGCTGCCCTATCTTCATTAACAACTCTTTTTCTCCCTACATCACTTTCAACCGTAAACTTCACAATTGTCACCTCGTCTCGTGAACTCTCTCTTTCGCCCGTAATTGCCCACACGCTGCATCAATATCTGAGCCATGCTCTCTGCGAATTGTTACATTGATGCCATTCTTTTTTAATGCTTTTTCAAAGGCAAATATTTGATTTCTTGGAGTACGCACATAATCTCGCTCTGGTACGTAGTTTACGGGAATTAAATTGACATGGCTTTTAATTCCTTTTATCAGTTGGGCTAGTTCTTCTGCGTGCTCAATAGAATCGTTTACACCACCGAACAACCCATACTCAAATGTGACACGGCGTCCAGTTTTATTCGTATAATAGCGTATTGCTTCCATTAATTTATCTAACTTATACGCTCTAGCAATCGGCATTAAACGTTCACGCAGTTCTTGATTTGGTGCGTGAAGAGACAATGCGAAATTAATTTGCAATTGTTCATCCGCGAACTGATAAATTTTAGGTATTATACCAGAGGTAGAAACAGTTATATGACGCGCTCCAATATTTAAGCCTTTTTCGTGATTGATGACTTTTAAAAACTTCATCATTGCATCATAATTATCGAATGGTTCACCGATTCCCATAATCACCACATGGGATACTCTTTCTCCGACTTCATCTAACGTTTGTTGCACTTTGACCACTTGCTCAACGATTTCTCCTGCAAGCAAATGTCTTTTTAATCCGCCTAAAGTTGACGCACAAAAAGTACAACCAATCCGACAACCCACTTGCGTTGTCACACAGACGGAGTTTCCATAATCATGGCGCATTAATACCGTTTCAATGGAATAGTTGTCTTGTAATTGAAATAAAAATTTGATTGTTCCATCTTTTGATTCTTGTTTTACAATCGTTGAAAGGGTTGTAAATGCAAAGTTTTCTTTAAGTTTATCTCGCAATTGCTTCGATAAATTTGTCATTTCATCAAAAGTTTTAACCCGCTTATTATAAAGCCATTCATAAATTTGTGTAGCACGGAATGGCTTTTCTCGTTTTTCATTCAACCATTGTTTTAATTCATCCAATGTTAATGAATAAATGGATTCTTTTAATTGTGGTTTTTCTTTTTTTACACGTTTCTGTGATGATTCTGCATGTTCAACTAATTCATTTATACGTTCATTAAAAATAGCGTTATCCATTAAATAGGATTCTCCTTTTTACTTAACTTTTTCAAAGGCAGCAACAAAGAAACCATCACTTCCAAAGTCTTGTGGAAAAACTTGCAGCCTGCCTTCGTGCTGTGCTTCTAGTAATTGCTTTGGCAAATGGTTTATTGGTACAAGTTTCATCTCAGGGTGAGACGCTAAAAATGCTTCGACTGTTCCTTCATTTTCTTTTTTGCTGACTGTGCATGTGCTATACACAAGTCTTCCACCAGGTTTTAATAATTTTTCAGCATTATCTAACAGCTCCAATTGAATTTCATGTAAGCGGTCAAAATCCTCTTCTCTTTTTGTATATTTGATATCCGGTTTTCGACGCATTACACCTAATCCAGAGCATGGTGCATCAACAAGGATTGCATCGAATGATTCAGGCTGTAATAATTCCGCTGCTTTCCTACCGTCAATTGGCGCTGTTTCAACGATATTAATTCCAAGCCTTGCACAGTTTTCTTCAATTAAATCTAATTTATGAGGATGAATGTCCGTTGCAAGAATGGAACCTTCATTTTTCATGATTTCTGCCATATGAGTCGTTTTTCCACCAGGAGCGGCACACATATCTAGTACCCGTTCGCCCGGCTTTGGATTTAAAACGATTGCTGGCATCATTGAACTCTCATCTTGAATCGTTATGATGCCTTGTCGAAAAGTTTCCGTTCTAGCAGCTTGTCCGTTTAATAGATTTAAACATTGTGGAATTACTTTACTTTGTTCTGCTTGAATATCTTCTTGAGCTAATAACTCTATTGCTTCACCTACTGTAGCTTTTAAAGTATTCACTCGGACAGTTTGCTTCGGAGGAATATTATTCTCTTTTAACATAGCAACCGTTTTTTCTAGTCCATATGAGTCAACAAACATTTCTACAATCCATCTAGGATGGCTTGTTTCTATAGCTATACGCTCAATCGGATCTTTTATTTTTTCTAGCGACGGAATGCCCATTCTGGTGATAGATCGCAAAATACCATTCACCATGGAAGCAATCCCTTTATGGCCTCTCCTTTTGGCAATTTCTACAGCTTCATGAACAATTGCATGCTCAGGAATTTTCGATAAATAGACCATTTGGTAAACCGAAAGTCTTAAAAGCCATCGAATCCATTGTTCTATTTTGCCACGAATATACGGTTCTAAATAATAATCCAAGGCATATTTATATTGAAGAGTTCCATAGGTTAATTCCGTCAGCAAGGCCCGATCTTTTGCTTCAATATGATATTTATTGATTGTTTGGTTTAATAATAGGTTGGAATATGCTTGGTTCTTGTCTACGGCAAGTAGTATGCTTAACGCCGCATCTCGCACATTACCATCCCAAATATGAATACTTTTCTTCTTCTTTCTCATTCAAATAAATCTCCAATCTGCAATTTTGAACCCACGCCACGTAAATAATCTTCCGCTGACATGCGTTTTTTACCTGCAGGTTGTAATTCGATTATTGCAAGGGTTCCTTCACCAGTAGCCACTTCAAAATAATCTTTTTCAATTTTCACCACTTCACCAGGACGAGCTGTAACTTGTGAGTCACCTACTTTTGCCCACCAAATTTTCACATTGTCACCTTTAAAGGTTGTATAGGCAATAGGCCATGGATGTAGGCCACGCACTTGGTTATAAATACTTCTCGCACTTTTTGTCCAATCTATTCGCTCTTGTTCCCTTGTAATATTATGTGCAAAAGTCGCTCTTGTTTCATCCTGCGGAATGCGTTCATTTGTACCATTTAGGATGCTAGGAAGCGTGTCCTTTAATAAATCTCTTCCCAAAAGGCTCAGTTTTTCAAACATGATGCCCGTATGGTCCATTTCTTCAATAGGGATTTCTCTTTGGGAAATGATATCACCCGCATCTAATTTTTCTGCCATATACATAATGGTAACGCCTGTTTTCTCTTCTCCGTCAATAATGGCTTGATGAATCGGCGCACCACCGCGATATTTTGGCAATAGCGATGCATGCACATTAATGCATCCCCATTTTGGCGCTTCCAACAACTCTTTCGGCAAGATTTGACCATAAGCAGCAGTAACAATTAAATCGGGATTCATATGAATTAATTCGCTCATTTCATCAGAACCTTTTAATTTCTCAGGTTGAAGAACTTTTAATCCTAAACGAAGTGCTTCTTCTTTTACTGGAGGAGGAGTTAGCACCCGTTTTCTTCCAACAGGACGGTCCGGTTGCGTGACGACTGCTGCAACTTCATATCCTTCTTCATGAAGCATGCGCAAAATAGGAACTGAAAATTCCGGAGTGCCCATAAATACGATTTTTGTCATATTTTATTCTTCCTCCTCCTCGAACATTTCCTCTAATTCTTCTTCAGTATAGACACGTGTAATTTTAGAATTGAATAAAATGCCATCTAAATGGTCAATTTCATGTAAAATACAGCGAGCATCGTAATCCGTTGCTTCCAATTGATATACTTGACCGTTTCGATCATGGGCTTCAATTTTAACATAATTCGGTCTTTCCACTTCTCCATAAAGCCCAGGGAAACTTAAACAACCTTCGATGTCCACTGATGAACCGTCCGTTTCGATGACTGTAGGGTTAATCATTTCAATCAACGTTCGCTCTTCACCTAACTCAACAATAGCAATACGAAGGGGAACATTAACTTGAGGAGCAGCAATACCCATACCGTCATATTCAACCATCGTTTCGTACATATCATCTAATAAAGTGATAATCTCTTCATCAATTACTGTTACTTCTTTACATGGCTGTGTTAATATTTTTGCCGGATGCTTTACGATTTCTCTAATCATTAGGTAACCTCTTTCTATTTAAATCATGGAGGGGTCTAAATCAATTGTTAATACGACACCCTTTTTTATCCAATCCGTACGATATATTTTTATTAACTGTAAAAATGTTGGAATTAAATTCGGCTCTATTTTGTATTTTATCAAACATTGATAGCGATATCTATTTTGCAGACGAACGATGCCTGCTGTCGTCGGTCCAATAATAGAAGCATTAAAAGAAAGATGAGTACGAAGAAATTCTGCACATTTATTAGCATATTCTGCTGCTAACAATACGTCTTCATGTGCTACTTGGATGAGTGCTATAAAATAATATGGTGGATATGCCGCACCATGGCGAACCATCATTTCTCTTTCATAAAATGGTTCATATTGTTGGGTTTTCGCAAGTTCAATTGCATAATGTTCCGGTGTGTAGGATTGAATAATTACCTCACCATGCTTTTCCGCTCTACCCGCACGACCACTTACTTGAGTAAGCAGTTGGAATGTCCGCTCAGCTGCGCGAAAATCTGGCAAATGCAGCGAAGTATCGGCACTTAGTACACCAACAAGGGTAATGTTTGGAAAGTCCAATCCTTTGGCAATCATCTGAGTTCCGAGCAGTATATCCGCTTTGCCAGCTCCAAAATTCTCTAATATCGCCTCATGTGCACCTTTCTGTTTTGTCGTATCTACATCCATTCTTAATACCCTTGCCTCTGGAAAGAGTTTCATCAATTCTTCTTCCACTTTTTGAGTACCTGTTCCAAAATAACGAATATGGTCGCTACCGCATTCTGGACAAATTGTTGGTACAAACTGTTCATATCCACAATAGTGGCATTTTAATTTTTCATTGTAACGATGATATGTTAAGGAAATATCACAATTTTCACATTGCATCACCGTTCCACAATCTCGGCATAAAACGAAGGAAGAATACCCTCTCCGATTTAAAAACAACACGATTTGCTCTTTCTTTTTTAACCGATTACGAATGGACTCAGTTAATTTTTCAGAAAACATGGAACGATTTCCCTTTTTTAATTCTTCCCTCATATCAACAATTTCAACAGTCGGTAGGGGTTGATTTAATGCACGCCCTTTTAATGTCAATAATTTATACACGTTTTTTCTAGCACGAGCATAGGATTCAAGGCTTGGCGTAGCGCTTCCTAAAATCACTGGACAATGATGATATTTACTTCTCCAAATGGCAACATCCCTTGCATGATATCTCGGTGTATCTTCTTGTTTATAAGACGATTCATGCTCTTCATCGAGGATGATGAGTCCTACATTTTCAAAGGGAGCAAATACTGCGGATCGCGCACCAACAACAACCTTCACTTTTTGTTGATGAACTTTCCTCCATTCATCGTACTTTTCACCGATCGACAAACCGCTATGCATCACCGCAACAAGTTCACCAAATCTTGAACGGAAGCGATTTGTCATTTGCGGAGTGAGGGAAATTTCTGGAACAAGTACAATCGCATCTTTACCTTGCTGAATGCAATGCTGAATTGCCTGCAAATAAACTTCCGTTTTACCGCTTCCGGTTACCCCATGTAATAAGAACGTTTCAGGGGAACGATTGTCCATCGCTTCTACAATTTTATGTAATGCTTGTTTTTGTTCCTCTGTTAAAGTTAAAAAATCTGTTTTTTTAACATCCTTCTTAAAAGGATTTCGATACACTTCTTCTAATATAAATTCAGCAGCACCTTGCTCAATGATTGCTTGTAACACTTGAGGGGAACAGTTTGTTTCCTTGTAAATAAAATCAGGTTCCAATATTTCCCCAACGTGTTGTTTCATCCATAAAAGCAGTTGTTTTTGTTTTTTGGCACGGTTGGATAACTTATCATATACTTCTTGAAGAAGTTGAAGATTATCTGAAACTTTTACTTTTCTAATTTCTTTTACTTGGCCTTTTTGTTTAACTACATTTTCAAGGGAAAGTAATTTCTTATTTAACGCTTTTTTTAAAGGGATGAGCAAATTATTTTTCTCAAATTCTTTATAGTTCACTTTTGTCGACTTTTGGAAGTAATGTTTTAAAGGTTCATCTAAATTTTCTACATTAGTTTGAAGAACGACCATTTTTTCATACTTTGCCCTAAGTGCTGATGGCAACATTACTTGTAAGCAATCGATTTCATAACAAATCGTTTCTTGTTTCAACCATTTTGCCAATTGAAGCATTTCACTTGTCAATACCGGCTCAATATCGAGTAATGACGCGATTGGCTTAATTTTATCTAACGGAACATCCGTCTCATTCTTTATCCCAACAACAAATCCGAGAACATTCCGATTTCCAAAAGGCACTTTTACTCGACAACCACATTCAATAAGCTCTTCTACTTGTTCTGGAATGAAGTAATCAAAAGGGCGGTCGACTGGATATGCGGACACGTCAACAATGACTTCGGCAATCATCATTTTTTCTCTTCTCTTTCAAAATATTGAATCACCAACTCCGTTATTTTCTCCGGCTCTTCTAATCGTCCCTTACCAACATATCCACAAGCTAAATACCCTTCTGATGGTTCAATAAAGGAATAGCCGTCTCTTGCAAGCTGTGCGATATTGCGTTTTACAGCAGGATGGTCATACATATGCACGTTCATAGCTGGGGCAATCCATACTGGGCTCGTTGTAGCGAGCAGTGTTGTTGTCAACATATCATCAGCAATTCCATTGGCAAGTTTACCAATGATATTCGCTGTCGCAGGTGCAACAATCACTAAATCCGCCCAGTCAGCTAATTCAATATGGGCAATTGAACTTGGATCTTTTTCGTCGAACGTATCAATATACACATCATTTTTTGACATTACTTGGAAAGTAAGGGGTGTAACAAATTTCATCGCTGATTCGGTCATAATTACTTTTACTTGAAACCCTGCTTGAGTTAATTTACTTACTAATGCTACTGCTTTGTAAACCGCAATACCGCCAGACACTCCTAGTAAAATTTTTCGACTCATCAACTTTCACCCTTTCAAAGGATAAGCTCCCAAAGAATGTTTCTCCGGGAGCTACTCGTAGTTTTACATTAAATTTTACTTCTATTGTTCATCAGAATAAACTTTGTTAGCATCTTGGATTTCCATTTCTAATAAACCTGCAGCAACTTCTTCCAACGCTTTCCCAACTGGTTTATGTGATTTATACTCAGACAATTTAAAGTTTCCAAGTTCTTGTAATTGACGGGCACGTTTTGATGCTAAACTAACTAATGAATATTTGGAGTCTACTTTTTCTTTCAACACATCAATGGATGGATATAACATCATCATTCTCCTTTCAACATCGATAAATATCTTTTTTCAACACGTTCACGGCGGCAATGTTCAGCCATGATGATTGCATTTATTTTTTCACAAGCTTTTTGAATTTCATCATTTTCTACAACATAATCATATAAACTCATCATTTCAAGTTCTTCTTTTGCAGTTTCAATTCTCTTTTGAATAATTTCTTCCGTTTCTGTACCGCGACCTATTAATCGTCTTTCTAACTCCGACAAACTAGGAGGTGCTAAAAAGATGAAAAGAGCTTCCGGAACTTTTTCGCGAATTTGAGCCGCTCCTTGAACTTCGATTTCTAAAAAAACATCGCGGCCTGCATCCAATGTTTCATTTACATAATCAAGAGGGGTGCCATAATAGTTGCCTACAAATTCAGCATACTCTAATAGTTTTCCCTCCTCTATTAATTTTTCAAACTCTTCTCGAGTTTTAAAAAAATAATCGACTCCATCGACTTCTCCCTCACGAGGTTTTCGAGTTGTCATTGAAATGGAGTATTCATAATTTGTATTCGGTTGTTTAAAAAGCTCTTTTCTTACTGTTCCTTTCCCAACACCAGATGGGCCAGAAAGAACAATTAATAATCCGCGCTCTTTTTTCATCGATTTCATACTCTCCCTTATTACTACCTTTCCAAGCTTATTCAATATTTTGAACTTGTTCTCGCATTTTTTCTAAAATAGTTTTTGATTGAACAACCACTGGTGAAATGATTACAGACTGATTTTTCGACCCAATTGTATTAATTTCTCTGAGCATTTCTTGCATAAGGAAATCTAATTTTCTTCCTATGGAAAAAGGTTCTTCTAACGTCTCTTCTAACTGCTGGAAGTGACTTTCAAGTCGATCCAATTCTTCCGATATATCAATCCGATCAGCGAAAATAGCGACTTCAGCAAGTATTCTATCTTCTACTTCTTCCACATTTGCAATTTCTGCTAATCTTTCTGTCAATTTTTCTCGATGTTTTTTTACTGCATCTTGCGAATGTTCACGAATAAATTTTACTTGCGCTTTAAGCTCATCATTATATTCGAGCAACACTTGTTTTAATTCTTGTCCTTCTCGCTCTCGCATTTCTACTAATTTTTCCATCGCTTCTCGGACAGCAATTTCAACACTAGATGCAATCTCTTCTGGTGTTAACTCTTTTTTTTCATATAAAAGTGCACCTTCTAATGATAGCACTTCTTGCATAGAATATTGCTCATCTATTGGGATTACTTGGCGAAGTTCATCTTTTGCATTTTTATAGGCTTCAATAAGAGACCAATTAATTTTAAAATCTTTTACTTCTTCACCAGTAAGTTTTAAGTTTACTAAACAATCAAATTTCCCTCGTTTTACATATTGAGATATGATTTTTTTTGCAAGCAGTTCTGCCTCTAACCACTCTTTTGGAAATTTTGTATAAATTTCTAAAAAGCGATGATTCACTGATCGAATTTCTACTGTCAGTTGATAATCATTCGTAGTTGTGACACCTCTGCCAAAACCAGTCATACTACGCACCAAGGTAAGTCACACCTTTCATAAAGCTATGCTCCAATTATAACACATGATTAAAAAATTATAACGTATTTATCCGTTATTAGAAGATTAACTTAGCTTTTTTATTTTATTTGAAAAATTTCTCTTAGTCCATCATAGTATGATGTTTTTGGTAGGGGACCGATTTCCCGCTCATATTTTTCACCGCTTAAAATAACAGGTTCATCAATTAAATAAAACATCTCCGAAAATTCACGCATAAATGGGTTGAATAATCCTACCATTTGAACCATTCTTTTCGTTACAATGGAGATTTTTTTATCATATCCCGTAAACTCTCGAATCATTTGAATGATTTCTTCCCCGGTAATCGGACCGTAAGAAGGAATATTCCACTCTTGCCCATAAGCCTTTTCATTCAATACTAAGTTTACAAAAGCCTTTGCTCCATCAGGCAAATAAATGTATTCCCTCGCCAACTTTGGATTCCCTATAAACATGGCCTTTTTATTGTTTATTACAGCATTGATTGTTGTATATAATAATGTATTAGCGGCATTCGGACCGTAAAAATCTGGGAAATGAGCAATAGTATATTTAATTCCAGAATTCTTGATCATGTTTTCTAATTGCAATCGGATTTTTCCTTTTTTTGTATGAGGATTTTTCGGCATATCCTCCGTCATTTTTTTGCCAACACTTCGACCATAAGCATATATATTATCAACATAAGCAAATTTTATGTTGTACTTTTTTACAGTTTGAATAACATTGTCCATTAATACAGGTAGTTTTTTCCACTCTTGATAAGGTATATTCACTGAATGAACGATTAAATCAACATCTTGTGCTGCATGAAGTAAATCTGTTTGATTAAATAAATCTCCTTGGACTATTTCCACTCGTTCCTCATTATTAAATAGTCTTTCTAATTTTTCCTTATTTCGTGCAAATGCTTTTACTTCAATTCCACGATTAATTCTTTTACAAGTGCCGCTCCCATATTACCTGAAGCACCAAGAACTAATACTTTTTTCATAAAAAAACTCCTCCCTTTTTGTTAACCAGTGGTCAATTAAATGTTCAATACATTTTATTGACCGCTGGTTAAATAAATATAAAAAAATTAACACACGCCTTTAAGTAAAAATTTTACGTGATGAATTGCTGCATTCTCTATATCTTCATAACTTACAACATGGGATAAATAGTGACTAACAAAACCATGCAAAGAAATAAAAATTGACCATATATCCTTTAATTGCAATTTTTTATTTGATAATGTGTATAAAGCATTGGCAAACTTCTCATATACCTTCATCGGTTGTTCATTGATGAAATTGCGTACCTCATCATCTTTTAGCATAAACATTATTTCATAATGGCTCTGATGGTTTAAACCAAACTTGATATACCCAAGCATACATTGCTCAAGTTTTTCTAAATTTTCAATGTCCTTCTCTAATACATTGTTTAATTCCTGTTCTAATAGAACAAAATATTCCTTCACCAATGCAAAAAATAATTCTGCTTTACTTTGAAAATGATAATACAAAGCACCGTGGGAACAGCCAAGTTCTTTTGCAATTTGACGCATCGAAACTTGCTGATAGCCATTTTTTACGAATAAATCTCTTGCAACATCCATAATCATTTTTGGCGTAAGGACAGGTTTAGACGCATCTCTTGCCATAATAAATCCTCCAGTCATTCTAGTTGCATTAAATTAATTGACCACTGTTCAATAATAAGATAATTCAAAGGTTTTAAAATGTCAAATGCTTCTTCTCATTAAACTTTAAATATTTTATGAATTGCATTAGAATCAATGCAGAGATATAAAAACATGATAAAATAATATATCAGTGATTTTTCAAGAAAAGAGGAACAATTATGGCATTTGATGGATTATTTACAGTAGCGATGATCAATGAGTTGAAGAGACTTGAAACTGGTCGAATTTCAAAAGTTCATCAACCAAATGCATTGGAAGTAGTGCTCCATATCCGAGCAAGAGGGAAAAATGAAAAATTATTATTTTCTATTCACCCATCATATGCACGAGTTCACTTAACAAAAGAATCGATTGAAAATCCACAAGAACCACCAATGTTTTGCATGCTCCTCCGCAAACATATTGAAGGCGGCATTATTACTCGAATTGAAAACAATGGTTTTGAGAGATTGATTACTTTTCACATTGAAAGTAAAAACGAAATTGGTGACCAAGTGACTCGGAAGTTAATCGTTGAAATAATGGGACGACATAGTAATTTAATTTTAGTTGACGATGAAAATAAAATCATCGATGGATTAAAACATTTACCACCTTCCGTTAACAGTTATCGAACAGTGCTTCCAGGATTTGAGTATATCCATCCACCAGCACAACAAAAAGCCAATCCGATTACAATATCTGATGAGGAGATTACGAACTTTTTCTCAAATGAAAAAACATCACAAGAAGTAGTTGCTCATTTTGCTGGATTTTCTCCTTTTCATGCTAAAGAATTATTGCATCGAATGAAGGACGAAAACAATAAAATTGAAATATTCCGCACGTTTATAAACGAAATTCTTGCTAGTGCTAATCCTACTTATTTAGAAGTTGATGGAAAACCTTATTTTTCACCGACAACAATTACTCATGTATCGAGGAAAAATACGTTTTTTGTTGATTTAAGCTCCCTCCTAGACCGAGCATTTTACGCAAGAGCTGAAAGGGACCGTGTAAAACAACAAGCGGGCGACTTAGAACGCTTTTTACAAAATGAAATCAATAAATTGAAAACAAAATTAAAAAAGTTACATAAAGATTTAGAACAAGCTTCCAAATTAGATCAATACCAATTATATGGCGAACTATTAATGGCTAATTTATACCAATTCGACAAAGGCATGAAGGAAGTTACCGTAACGAATTACTACAATGAACAAGAATTGACAATACCATTAGATGAAAGAAAAACACCTATCGAAAATGCCCAAAGCTATTATTCGAAATACAATAAAGCTAAACATGCGCTCATTCGGGTAAAAGAGCAAATTGATAAAACAAAAGAGGAAATTGAATATTTTGAAATGCTCATCAACCAAGTAAACCAAGCAAGCCCAACGGATATTGAAGAAATTCGTGATGAACTAGCAGAACAAGGCTATTTGAAAAAACGAAACAAAAAACAAAAGCAAAAACAATTAAAACCTGTTCCTGAAAAATTTATGTCATCAACAGGGGTTCCTATATCGGTCGGCAAAAACAATAAACAAAACGACTATTTAACCTTTAAATTAGCTAAAAAATCCGATACTTGGCTTCACACAAAAGATATTCCAGGATCACATGTCGTCATTCATTCGGATAATCCAGACGAGACAACATTGAAAGAAGCTGCTATATTAAGCGCCTATTTTAGCAAAGCAAGAAGCTCCTCTTCTGTACCAGTAGACTATACGAAAATTCGACATGTGAAAAAGCCGAATGGAGCAAAACCAGGTTTCGTGATTTATTTTGAGCAAAAAACGCTCTATGTCACACCGGATGAAGAAGTTGTATTAAAACTTAAGAAAAAAGATTGATCTTTTTATTATTGTAGTGCAAACCTATACGACGGTTTGTACTATTTTTTTAAAATAATTCAAGCCTTCTGGTTTATAAATAACCCTAAAGCTTGAGCCTTACTAAAAATAATCAACAACCTCTTTTTTCCAAACACCTTTTGTTAAAATATTGGCTCAATATTATTGCATTACCAAGTTATTAATTACTCTATAAATGCATAGAAATTAACGATTCATCTGTAAAATTTTCAGGAGGAATAATGATGCAATTCAAATTTATTCATTGCCTCAGTATATTCGTACTACTATTTGCATTTCTCATTCAATCACCTCAAAAGGCAAAGGCATCAGAATTTCATAAATCACAAGCTGAAATCGAACAGTTTTTTGATGAATTTTTTTCAAAGGAGATGTCAAAAAAGCATGTTCCAGGTGTCGGTTTCATATTAGTGAAAGATGGAAAAAGAATAATTTCAAAAGGATACGGCTACGCAAATATTGATAAAAAAATTGGGGTTGACCCAGAAAAGACTCTATTTCGGGTTGCTTCATTATCAAAAATTTATGTACTGATGGCAATTTTAAAATTGCAAGAAGAAGGCAAATTATCGGTTCATGATGAAGTATCAAAATATTTAGCAGAAGATGATCCACTTATCCATCGATTGAAAGGAATTAAAATTCACCATTTGCTTACCCATACAGAAGGCTTTCCATCTAAAGATGTTGGAACTTTTGTGTTAAATGCGGATGCCATTCCGCCTCTTCATGACACATTAATAAAAGATTTGAGAAAACCAACTATTCAACCCGGTACGGGCATTGCCTACGGTGGAATGGGTTCCGTATTAGCTGCTCATATTATTGAAAATATCACTGGAAAAGCATTTGATGTTTATGTAAAGGAAAAAATTCTTCAGCCGCTTTCTATGAACTACAGTACATTCTCTCAAACCATTCCAAAGTCATTACAACATAGTCTAGCCACTACCTATTTATTTGAAGATAATAAGTTTATTGAAACAGAGTTTTTATATGGCTCCACTCCGCCTTCAGGAGGTCTAAGTAGCACTCCAGCAGAAGTTAGCAATTTACTAATTGCCTTAATGAAAAATGGCACATTTGATGGAATCGAAATATTAAAACAAGAAACAGTACAATCTATGATTCAAGCGCAATACCGTGGACATGACAATCTAGCAGGTGTTACTTATGGATTTTTTGAATTCTTTCAAAACAACAAAAGGACACTTGTTAGAGATGGCAGTGGATTTGGAGTAACAACCAGAATGTTGTTTATACCTGAAGAACAAATAGGATTCGTATATTTTCAAAATATTCGAGGTGATGATTTACTTAATGAATTAACCACTACTTTTTTCGATTACTTTTTTGAAAAGAAAGCAAAAAAGACTGGTATTCCCTTAACATTAGAGGAAGCAAAGAAATTAGAAGGTACTTATCGAGCAATCCAGCAACATCAAAATATCATGAAAGTTGGTAGCTTTTTCTCCGGGATGATGATTGATATTACTGCAAATCATGATGGCACTTTACAACTTGTTGTTTCAGGTCCAGGCGATACAGCAGGTTGGGGAGGATTTGAAAAAGAAGCAACGCTCACACAAATTGAACCGATGCTGTTTCAACGTAGTGATATGGAAGGATATGTTGCTTTTGAAAATCTTGACGGAAAATTATTGATGCATACAGGTAATGGTTATCACACCACTTATGAAAAAATTCCTTGGTATGAAAAAGTGATATCACAGCTAGTGTTCCTAACTATTTTTACAATACTATTTGTCATAACACTCATCTATTCAATCATCCATTTTATTAAAAGAAATAAGAAATTCTATGCTTATATGGAATTGCCTTTCCTTCAACTCTGTGGAGTAATTAGTTTATTAAATCTTTCATTTCCATTTCCAATCTTTCAATTATGTTTTATAAATCAAATAGCTGGATTCCCTGCAGTTGCGTTTGGCCTACCAAAACTCGTACAAATATTGCTATATGTACCTGTGATTACTGGCATTTTGACCATGTTACTGTTTGGATTGTATTATCAATTGTATAGAAACGTTTCGAATAAAAGAAAAATCGGCTATTTCGTCATTCTAATGGGTTGCCTACTTTTCATCCCATACTGCATCTACTGGAGATTTTTTCCTGGTTTTGCATAATAAAAAAATTCTCCTGAATCATTTTAATGACTCAGGAGAATTTTTTTATTATAATCTACCAGCTTTCAAATCTTCATGCCAATTTTTTAAGAATGGAATATCGTCGGACTTAATAGCACCAGAATCTTTTGCCGCTTCAATTAAATAGTCGAAATTCGTTAAGCTGACATACTTTATACCCTCATTTTCAAAAGCATCCTCGGCTTTTGGCAAATTGTATGTATAAACACATACAACACCCACGACTTCGCATCCTGCATCTCTTAATGCTTTTACTGCAGTAAGTGATGAACCGCCAGTTGAAATGATGTCTTCTACAACAACTACCTTCTGACCTGGTTCTAGTTTCCCCTCAATTTGATTGCCTCGTCCATGTTCTTTCGGTTTGGAACGCACATATACCATTGGCAATTGTAATACATCACTCACCCATGCAGCATGAGGAATTCCTGCTGTTGCTGTGCCTGCAACCACTTCTGTTTCAGGAAAATGTTCTTTAATTTTTTCCGCTAAACCTTTCGCAATTTGTTTTCTTGCTTCTGGATAAGAAATTGTTAAACGTGTATCACAATAAATGGGTGATTTAATTCCACTTGCCCAAGTAAATAATTCCGATGCGTTTAATTCAACAGCACCTACTGATAACATGATTTGGGCAATTTCTTTTTCAATAGCCATTAAATTCCCTCCCAAAGTTGGCATACCTTTTTATAAGCTTCTACAGGATTTTCTGCTTTAGTCACTGCTCGTCCAATAACAATATAAGAAGAGCCATTAATTCGGGCATAGTCAGGAGTTGCAATCCGTTTCTGATCGTGAGCATCTCCACCAGGCAGTCGAATTCCAGGTGTCACTCGTAAGAACGTTTCTCCACATACATCCGCAATATTTTTTGCTTCATGAACAGAGCAAACAACTCCATCTAATCCAGCATCTTTCGTTAATTGTGCATAATGCAATACTGAATCTAACAAGGATAAAGGGATTTTTTGCTCCTTTTGCATTTGTTCTTCCGTTGTAGACGTTAATTGAGTCACGGCAATGAGCATTGGCCTTTTGTCAGCACTTCCTGCCTCTAATCCTTCAATGGCTGCTTCCATCATATTTTTTCCGCCGGCTGCATGCACATTTACTAAATCAACGCCCAAACGAGCTAGCCCTTTCATTGCAGATTTCACTGTATTTGGAATGTCATGAAGTTTTAAATCAAGGAATATATCATGTCCTAAATCCTTAATTTTTCTTACAATATCAGGACCTTCTTGATAAAAAAGCTCCATTCCAACTTTTACAAACAATTTTTCATCGAATTGGTTTAAAAACTGAAAAACTTCAATTTCACTCGGAAAATCTAACGCGATAATCGGTTTGTTCATTAACGATGGCTCCTTCCGATAATCTCTTTAATATGCTTTACTCCAAGCTCATCTAACTTCGCTGGAAGGGCATCAATTATATTCGGACAAATGAAAGGATCGATAAAGTTCATTGTACCTACTGCAACTGCTGATGCACCAGCAGACATAAAGTCGATTACGTCTTGAACGCAAGAAATGCCACCCATACCGATAATCGGAATATCTACCGCTTTATATACTTCATAAACCATTCGTAAAGCAATCGGTTTTACCGCTGGACCGGATAGTCCTCCTGTAACATTGGCGATGACTGGTTTTCCAGTTTTTTCATCGAGTCGCATGCCCAATAATGTATTAATCATCGTAATTCCATCGGCTCCGCCTATTTCAACCGCTTGTGCCATTTCCATGATATTCGTTACATTAGGTGAAAGTTTCACATATACAGGAACTTGAGAAACGGCCTTCACTTGTTCTACAAGTTCTCTAGCAATCACAGGGTCTGTTCCGAACGTAATGCCTCCTTGCTTAACATTCGGGCAAGAAATATTTAATTCTAATGCTTTTACATTTGGAGCAGTTGAAATGCGTCTTGCCACTTCCACATAATCTTCCGGTGTAGTACCTGCTACATTAGCGATAATCGGCACATCAAAGCGTTCTAACCAAGGTAATTCTTCAGCCATGACTTTTTCGAGTCCTGGATTTTGTAATCCGATGGCATTCAGCATTCCAGCAGGTGTTTCTGCTACACGAGGCGTCGGATTTCCAAGTCGGGGTTCTACTGTCGTTGCTTTAATCATAATGGCTCCCAACTTGGAAAGGTCATACAACCCGGCATATTCACGGCCAAATCCGAAACAACCAGAAGCAGGCATAATCGGATTTTTTAATTGTAAACCAGGGAGTTGGATATCTAATCGATTCATAATTTCACAACTCCTTTCTCAAATACAGGACCATCTGAACAAATTTTAACGTAGTCTTTCTCTTGCCCTTCTTCCGTTTTGCAAATGCAAGCAAAACAAGCTCCAATGCCGCAGCCCATACGTTCCTCAAGGGATAAATATCCTTTTTTCTCCTCATACATTGAAGCTAATGCTCTTAACATCGGCAGCGGGCCACATGAATAAAAGATATTAAAATCTGGATTTAATTCATTCAATAAATCCGTAACGAATCCTTTAAAACCTTTTGATCCGTCATCCGTTACATAATAGGTTTCGCCTAATTTTGTAAACTCTTCTTCATAAAACGCTACTTCTTCTGTTTGGAAACCAAGTACATGGATAGTCCGAACGCCTTTAGCATTTAACTGTTTTGACAGTTCATAGAGGGGTGGAACACCAATCCCTCCTCCAACAAGAAGAGCCGTTTCACCTTCACGTGCTTCTTCAACTGGAAAACCGTTACCGAGAGGACCTAATACGTCCACCTCATCGCCTACTTGTTTCTGAGATAAAACTTTTGTCCCTCTACCTTGTGCTCGATAAATAATTGTAAATTCTTCTGCTTCTTTCTGAATATTCGCTATACTAATTGGGCGTCTTAACAAAGGCTCCAACAAATCTGAAACTCGTATATGAACAAATTGTCCAGGAGACATCTCCTGAACAATTTGACCTTGCAAAGTCATTTCAAAAATGTCTTTTGCAATTTCCCTTTGGCTTACTACCGTCATACGTTCTTGTCGAATCATGAATATACCTCCGCTTTCGGCATTTCCTGTATTGCAAATGTCATGGATTCAATGACTGTTATTAAAGCGTTAGCTGTATCCAATGATGTTAAACAAGGAATGCCGTTTTCAACAGTTTCTCGACGAATGCGGAAACCGTCGCGGGCAGGTTGTTTTCCTTTCGTTAAAGTATTAATTACAACTTGGGCATCACCGTTTTGGATTACATCCACCAACGTTTTACCTTTACCACCAATTTTATCTACTACTTCTGTTCGAATACCTGCTTCTTCAAATTTTTTCGCTGTTCCTTCTGTCGCCATGATGCGATAACCTACAGATTGGAAACGTTTGGCAAGACTAATTGCTTCTTCTTTATCTTTATCCGCTACTGTAAATAACACAGTTCCATACGGTTTGATTTCTATACCTGAAGCAACCAACCCTTTATATAATGCTTTTTCTAAAGTAATGTCTTTCCCCATTACTTCACCAGTTGACTTCATTTCAGGTCCTAGTGTGATATCGACGCGTCGTAGTTTTGCAAAGCTAAATACAGGTACTTTTACGTATACACCTTTTTTCTCTTCAACTAGACCTGTTTCGTAACCTTGTTCAACGATTGATTGACCTAAAATCGCTTTTGTTGCAACATTCGCCATCGGAATGTTTGTAATTTTGCTTAAGAACGGCACTGTTCTTGATGCACGAGGGTTTACTTCAATGACATATACATTTCCATCTGAAATGACATATTGGATGTTCATTAATCCGACAATATTTAATCCTCTAGCCAATCTTGTTGTATAATCCACAATCGTTTCAATTTGTTTTTGCGTTAAACTTTGCGGTGGGTAAACGGAAATTGAGTCACCTGAGTGAACCCCAGCACGTTCAATATGTTCCATAATGCCAGGAATGAGTACATTTTCTCCATCAGAAATCGCATCTACTTCTACTTCTTTTCCTGTTAAATAACGGTCAATTAATACAGGATGATCTGGAGAAGCTTCTACCGCATTTTCCATATAATGTTTCAATTCATTTTCGTTATAAACGATTTCCATCGCACGGCCGCCAAGAACGTAAGAAGGACGAACCAATACCGGGAAGCCGATTCTCTTTGCAATTTCCAATGCTTCATCCAATGAAACCGCAGTGTCCCCCTCTGGCTGTGGAATTTCTAATTCTTTTAAAGCTTGTTCAAACAAGTCGCGATTTTCTGCTCTGTCGATATCTTCTAATGATGTACCTAAAATTTTCACACCATTTGCTGCAAGTTTATCTGCTAAGTTAATTGCTGTTTGTCCACCGAATTGTACTACTACTCCAATCGGTTTTTCCAAATCGATAATGTGCATTACATCTTCAATCGTTAAAGGCTCAAAGTAGAGTTTATCGGAAATTGAAAAGTCTGTTGATACCGTTTCAGGGTTTGAGTTGATAATAATTGCTTCATACCCTGCTTCTTGAATTGCCCAAACCGAATGCACTGTTGCATAGTCGAACTCAACGCCTTGTCCAATTCGGATTGGACCAGAACCAAGAACGATGACAGATGGTTTATCGGAAACAATCGATTCATTTTCTTCTTCGTAAGTTCCGTAATAATAAGGAGTTGCTGATTCAAACTCCGCTGCACAAGTGTCAACCATTTTATAAACCGGTACAATACCATTCGCTTTGCGAAGTTCGTAAATTTCTTTCGCTTCCATATCCCAAAGCTCAGCGATTTTTTGATCTGCAAAGCCTAGACGTTTTGCTTGTTTTAACACTTCTAAATCATTTTTATTTTCAGAAAGAACAGTCTCCATGTCGATAATGTTTTTCAGTTTATATAGGAAGAATAAATCGATTTGTGACCATTTATGAATTTGTTCCACAGCGACACCGCGGCGCATTGCTTCAGCGATAAAGAATAGCCGTTCGTCGCCTGCTTTCTTAATGCGTTTTTCAATCCAGTTATCATCATGATCTTCTGCATGTTTTAAATCGATATGATAATGGCCAGTCTCGAGAGATCGAACTGCTTTTAAGATCGCTTCTTCAAAATTACGTCCTAAAGCCATTACTTCCCCAGTGGCTTTCATTTGCGTACCTAAATTACGTTTTGCAGATTCGAATTTATCAAATGGCCAACGAGGAATTTTTGCCACTACATAGTCGATGGCAGGTTCGAAGTCTGCATATGTAGTGCCAGTAACAGGGTTTTTAATTTCATCCAGCGTTAAACCAACCGCAATTTTTGCAGCGATTTTTGCAATTGGGTAACCTGTTGCTTTAGATGCTAAAGCAGATGAACGAGAAACACGAGGATTTACTTCAATTACATAATATTTAAAACTATGTGGATCAAGTGCTAATTGTACGTTACATCCACCTTCAATTTTTAATGCACGGATAATATCTAATGAGATGTTACGTAGCATCTGATATTCCCGATCAGTTAACGTTTGGACTGGTGCTACTACAATTGAGTCACCAGTATGAATACCAACTGGATCCACGTTTTCCATGCTACAAACTACAATCGCATTATTTTTTGAGTCGCGCATTACTTCAAACTCAATTTCTTTGTAGCCTGCAATTGATTTTTCAAGTAGACATTGTTTCACTGGGCTATATTTTAAACCGCTTGAAACAATTTCTTCCAACTCTTGTTCATTGTGACAAATACCTCCACCAGTACCTCCTAGCGTAAAGGCTGGTCGAACAATCACTGGATAACCGATTTTTTCAACAAAAGCTTTTGCTTCTTCAACACTATGAACGATGTCGGATTCAGGAACTGGAGCACCTAATTCAAACATCAAACTTCTGAATAATTCACGGTCTTCTGCATGATGGATTGCTTCTAATTTTGTTCCTAATACTTCTATCCCTAATTCATCCAAAATACCTGATTTTTGAAGTTCAATTGCCATATTTAAGCCAGTTTGTCCACCAAGTGTTGGAAGTATGGCATCTGGTCTTTCTTTTCGCAATATTCGGGAAACAAACTCTAAACTAATCGGTTCGATATAAACCTTATCTGCAATTTCTGTATCTGTCATAATCGTTGCAGGGTTTGAGTTTATTAGAATCACTTTATATCCTTCTTCTTTTAATGCAAGACAAGCTTGAGTACCAGCATAATCGAATTCTGCAGCTTGTCCAATAACAATAGGACCTGAACCAATAACTAAAATGCTTTCAATATCTTTACGCTTTGGCATATGCTATTTCCTCCCCTGCTCGTTCCATTAATGCAATAAATTCATCAAATAAATAGTTCGAATCTTCCGGACCTGGTGAAGCTTCCGGATGGAATTGCACTGAAAAGACTGGATGTTTTTTATGTTTTAAACCTTCGATCGTACCATCATTTAATGAAACATGCGTAATTTCTAAATCAGTACCTTCCAATGAGTTTTCATCGATTACATAACCATGGTTTTGCGAAGTGATTTCAACAACACCAGTTTGAAGATTTTTTACTGGATGGTTTCCACCACGATGTCCGAAAGGTAACTTATAGCTCTTCGCACCGCAAGCTAATGCAATCAATTGGTGTCCTAAGCAAATACCAAACATCGGAACTTTCCCAATTAATTCTTTGATTGTTTCAATAGCTTCTGTTACATCGGCGGGATTACCTGGACCATTGGATAATAGAATGCCTTCTGGACGAAAACTCATGATTTTTTCAGCAGGTGTATTATAAGGAACTACAAGAACATCACAATGACGATTATTTAATTCACGCAATATCCCGTTTTTCATTCCAAAGTCCATTAGCACTACTCGTTTCCCTCTACCGGGACTTGGGAATGGCATTTTTGTCGAAACTTCTTTTACATGATTTTTCAAATAAGGCGTTTCATTTAATTGTTTAACTATTTCTTCTACATTCACTTCCTCGCCTGCTGCAGTTAACATCGCACGAACTGCGCCTTTTGAACGAATGATGCGAGTAAGTTTTCTTGTATCAATTCCTTCAATTCCAGGAATATTATGTGTTTTTAAATACTCATCCAAAGTGATTTCAGAACGGAAATTTGATGGGATTTTCGTTAATTCACGAACAACAACACCTCGAATAACAGGAGCAATCGTTTCAAAATCATCGCTGTTTATTCCATAGTTACCGATTAATGGATAAGTAAATGTTACAATTTGACCGTAAAAAGAAGGATCAGTAATTGTTTCTTGATACCCAGTCATCCCAGTTGTAAAAACAACTTCTCCTTGACTGCTTTGTTCACTTCCAAACGCTTCTCCCTGAAATACTGTCCCATCTTCCAAAATTAAGAGACGTTTTTTCATCATTCTTCCTCCTTATAAACCACATTTCCTTCAAAGATTGTCATGACCGGCCAACCTTTTGCTTTCCATCCATTGAATGGCGTATTGCGACCTTTAGAATAAAACTCATTTGCATCAATTGTTTTCTCTTTATTTAAATCAATAATTGTTAAGTCTGCAGGTGCACCTACCTCAATTTTTCCATAAGGAAGCTCGAAAATTTCAGCAGGTTTTGTAGCCATCCAATCCACTAATTGTTTTAGTGTAAAAATTCCTGTTTCTACAAATTTTGTATAAAGCAATGGAAAGGCTGTTTCAAATCCTACAATTCCAAAAGGAGCTCCAACCATTCCGCAACATTTTTCTTCAGTAGTATGTGGTGCATGGTCTGTGGCGATGCAATCGATCGTACCATCAAGTAATCCTTCAATTAAAGCTTTTTTATCTTCTGAAGCTCGTAACGGAGGATTCATTTTCCAATTTGCATCATCACTTGGAATGTCCATATCTTCTAATAGGAGATGATGTGGACAAACTTCTGCAGTAACACGAATGCCCGCTTTTTTAGCATCTCTTACTGTACGAACGGATTCTTTCGTAGAAACGTGACAAACATGATATCTTGCCCCAGCTGCCTCGGCAAGTAATACGTCCCGCGCAATTTGTACCGATTCACAAACGCTTGGAATTCCAGGTAATCCTAATTGTTTATTACGAACCCCTTCGTGCATTACCCCGCCATAGATTAATGAGTTATCTTCACAATGGGCAACAACAATTGCACCAACTTTTGCTGCATCTTGCATTTGTTCATACATTGTTGCAGCAAGTTGAACGCCCACGCCATCATCTGAAAAAGCTACAGCACCATGTTCTTTTAATTCAGCGATATTGGTACGTTTTTCCCCGGCTTCATCAACAGTAAGTGAGCCATAAGGAAGGACACGAACCACTGCACTGTTTTTAATTAATCCTTTAATATATTCAAGGTTTTCAACAGAATCTGGCACAGGCTTTGTATTTGGCATAGCACAAATTGTTGTAAATCCACCTCTAGCAGCTGATCGAGTGCCCGTTTCAATTGTTTCTTTATGTTCAAAACCAGGTTCCCTTAAATGAACATGTACATCGACAAATCCTGGAGAAACAAAATTTCCTTTTCCATCAATTACTTCAGCATTTTCTGGTTTTGATTCACCGATTGCAGCAATTTTGCCTTGTTCAATCGTGATAGTTGTTTTAACAAGTTCACCGTGGTCATTTAACATCTTGATATTCTCTATAAACGTCGCCATGTTATCTCTCCTTCAAAATTGTTTCAAGAATTGCCATTCGAACAAATACACCGTTTTGTACTTGTTGAAAAATTCTTGAACGTCCGCATTCCACTAGTTCTGAAGCAATTTCCACATCCCGATTGACTGGCGCCGGGTGCATGATGATTGCATGTTCCTTCATTTGCTTTTCTCGTTCGGGTGTCAACCCAAATTGTTGATGATAATTTTCCTTTGAAAAATATACATCATGTCGTTCATGTTGAATTCGAAGCAACATAATCACATCACTTTCTTCTAACAGACCGTTCCATGCGTGCTGTGCCTCAAAATCACCGGCCCATTCAGGAGGACAAAGGAAATTTACATTTACTCCTAATCGTCGCAATGCGATGGCATCAGATTTTGCTACTCTGCTATGAGAGATATCCCCTGCAATCGTTACTGTTAAACCTTCGAAGCGTCCAAATTCTTTATAAATCGTATATAAATCCAATAAACATTGGGATGGATGCTGCCCTGTTCCATCACCGGCGTTAATAATGCCGACATTAATTCCTTCGAGCAATTCTTTATAGTATTCATCTTCCTTTGCACGAATGACAACCGTATCAAGTCCAATCATTTCCAACGTTTTTACAGTATCGTACAAAGTTTCCCCTTTTAGCATACTTGAAAATCCTGCTTCAAAGGGGATGACTGTACATCCTACTTTTCGTTCTGCCATTTCGAAACTTGTTTTTGTTCGAGTGCTTGGTTCAAAAAATAAATTCGCTACATAATAGGAGCGTTGTAGCTTTGTTTCCGCTCCCTGTTCAAATTCTCTTGCTCTTTCTAAAATAGCCAACACTTCATCGTTTGATAAATGTTCCATTGAAAGTAAATTCTTCATTGTCAGTTTCCTCCTAATTTTATTTACACTCATTGCCATATACATGGCTTAGGAGGGATGACAAGTATGCACTTGCCATTCGTCTCCTTTTTTGCCTCACTGGACAAATCATTAAAGGATTATTGAATATCTTCTTATTTAAATTCTTCTATATTCTTTTCTCTACCCGGAAGGATTAAGTTTAAGATAACGCCAACAATAGCAGCAAGTGCCATACCTTCAATCGCAAATGCTTCAGTAAATCTGATTGCAGCGCCACCAATTCCCACCACTAAAATGACAGATGCTATAACCATGTTGCGGTTTTGACCAAAATCAACTTTGTTTTCTACAACCATTCGAAGACCACTTGATGCTATAATACCGAATAATAGGATGGAGATTCCTCCTAAAACGGCTGTTGGAATTGTTTGTACTAACGCCATTGCTTTACCGAAGAATGAAAGTAATATTGCAATCACTGCAGCACCCATGATGACATACACTGAATACACTTTCGTAATGCCTAATACACCAATGTTTTCTCCATAAGTCGTTTTCGGTGGACCACCAATTAGCGCACTTACAAATGTACCTAAACCATCACCAAGAATGGAGCGGTGCAATCCTGGATCTTTAATATAGTTTCGTTCAACGATTTTTCCTAATACGAGTTGGTGACCGATATGTTCTGAAATCGTTACGATCACAATTGGAACCATGGCTAATAAAATTGTTGATGTTACGTTAAACTCATAATGAATTCCAGGAATTAAAAAGTCTGGGACTGCAAACCATGATGCTTCTTTTACTTTTGTAAAATCTACGATACCGATGATTGCGGAATATATATACCCGACTACTAATCCTAAAAGAATTGGCATCGCGCTTAAAATATTTTTAAAGAACACGTTGAAAAATATCGCTGCAAATAAAGTCACTAATGCTGCTGAAAAATGCCAGCCACTATATTGTTTTACTAATTCTGTTTGACCTGTATCAGAATTTACTTGTTCCACTGAAATATTCATTGCCATATCTACCGCTACTCCAGCAAGTCCAAGTCCGATTACCATAATAACTGGTCCTACTACAACAGCTGGCAATATTTTCATAATCCATTTATAGCCGGTTTTATATATTAGTAATGAAACAATTCCATATACTAATCCAACTGCCATCGCACCAATCATTGCATTTCCAGGATTCACTGCTGCACCCTCTGGATCTAAACCGCCAGATACTAATAACATCGGTGCAATAAATGCGAAGGATGAACCTAAATAAGCTGGTACTTTAAATTGTGTTACAATCAAAAAGATTATTGTTGCAATACCGCTTGTTAAAAGTGCAATCGCTGGACTTAACCCAACTAATTGGGGCACTAAAATCGTCGATCCGAACATGGCAAACATATGTTGAAAACTTAATGTAATGAGTTGTCCACTAGAAGGTTTTTCATTAATATCGATAACTTGATTTGACATAATTTTACCTCTCTATCTTCATTAGTTTGATTTGTGTAAAGTAACTTGATCTTTTCCGTCTACTTCTGTTACATGAACAACAATTTTTTCAGAACTGGAAGTCGGAATGTTTTTCCCTACATAATCTGCCCGAATTGGCAATTCCCTATGTCCTCTGTCAATTAATACAGCAAGCTGAATTTGAGCAGGACGCCCTAAATCCATCACTGCATCAAGTGCTGCGCGTACAGTTCTACCTGTATAGAGCACGTCATCAACAAGAACTATTTTTTGATCATTCACAACGTAATCAATATCCACTTGTTGTACAGTTGGCTCGTCCTCATCAAATTTCGTAGATAAATCATCGCGGTATAATGTAATATCTAATTCACCTGTGCGAACTTTTGTACCTTCAATTTTTTCGATTCTCTCAGCCAATCTCCTTGCAAGATAAGTACCGCGAGTCCTAATGCCAACTAAAATAACTTTGTCAATTCCCTTATTTCGTTCAATAATTTCGTGAGCAATTCTCGTTAACGCTCGGTTCATCGCCTGTGCGTCTAACAATTCTGTGACTTGAGCCATTCATAAATTCCTCCTTATTTCATAATCCAATCACTTTGCACAAAAAAACCTCTTAAGCCGTCAGCTTAAGAGGTTGAAGTTACAGTAAAATAGTATGTTGGTATAGTAATTGAGTACAGTAATCCCTGTAAAATTGGGTACACTTCACCCTAATTAGATATAATTATACCCATTCCATCCAACATATCTCATTACCTTTTCAGCCTCTCTGGACTGCCATTAAAGGTACTCATATTTTATTGTCGTTTGATGTTATTCTACTTCTGTAAAGTATAGAACTAATTATCTTCCAAGTCAACACTCTTTTCTTAATTGTTCAAGTAAATTTACAAAATCATGAGGTAAAGGTGCTTCAAATTCCAAAAATTCATTTGTTCTAGGATGCACGAAACCTAAAACACCTGCATGTAAAACTTGTCCTCCAAAATCAATCGTTTTCTTTGGACCATATTTCGGATCTCCCACTAATGGATAACCAATATATTTCATATGAACGCGAATTTGATGAGTGCGTCCTGTTTCTAATTGACATTCCACTAATGTATATTTTCCTCCAAAACGTTCCAACACTTGGAAATGAGTAATTGCTTCTTTTCCATTGTTGACAACAGCCTGTTTTTGGCGGTCTTTCGGATCCCGACCAATAGGAGCATCAATTGTACCTTTATTATGTGGAATATGTCCATGAACTAATGCAGTATATTTTCGTTTTACTGTTTTATTCACTAACTGTTCAACAAGCGAATGATGGGCTTGGTCATTTTTAGCAACCATTAACAGACCAGAAGTATCTTTATCGATGCGATGAACAATCCCTGGACGAAGAACCCCGTTAATTCCAGATAAATCTTTACAATGATACATTAAGCCATTCACTAATGTACCTGTCATATGTCCTGGGGCAGGATGAACTACCATCCCCCTTGGTTTATTCACAACAAGTACATCAGAATCTTCATACACAATATCCAACTCTAAATTTTCAGGGATTACTTCAAGTATTTCAGGTTCGGGAACATCTACTTCAATAGAATCCCCTTCTTTTACTTTATATTTAGCCTTTACTTCCTTGCCGTTTACTTTTATTAGCCCTTCTTCAATCCAATTTGATATTTGTGTTCTGGACCAGTCCTCTTGAATAGTTGATAAAGCTTTATCAATTCGTTCTCCTGCTTGTTCTGCTTCAATTGTTATGGATACAACTGTCATTGTTTCACCTTTCTCTGTTCTTTTTGATCTTCCTTTAATATCACAATAATCAACATGACTACGGATATCGTCAATGCCGCATCAGCTACATTAAAAATAGGAAAATCATAGCGGATAATTGGAATGAAAACATCAATAAAATCAACCACTTCACCTCGAAAAACTCGATCGATAAAGTTGCCGATTGCCCCACCTAATAAAATCATTAAACTAACGCCAAGTAAAGGCTTATTTTTTCCTTCTTTATGAAAATAATAAATCACACCGACAATTACAATAATCGTGACAATATAAAAAATCCACATTTGTCCTTGAAGCATTCCCCAAGCTGCTCCACGATTTCGATGACTTAAAATACCAATCCAAGGATCCCAAATGCCAATCCTATCACCTATTTGCATCCTCGTCACGATAAACCATTTTGTAATTTGATCAATCAATATGATGAATAGTGCTAAAACGTAGTATTTAAACACATTCTTTCCCCCGTTTGCCTATATATCTTCATTATTCTAACATATTCCTTCAATTAATACAGAGAAACTATTCCTTTTATTTCAATTCCTATGTAAAAAAAAAATATTGTGTAAATACTACTTCCATTTAATATGATAATCCTCCTACTTGTGCGTTTGCCTTTCGCACTTGCGCAGATATCTTCATTGCTTCCTTTCCGCTCGTGCAGATAATTCTTTAACTTGTGCAAATACACTCCTCACTCGTGCAAATAATTTTTCAACTTGTGTGGATACACTTCCCACTCGTGCAGATAATTTTTCAACTTGTGTGGATACACTTCCCACTCGTGAAGATAATCCTTCAACTTATGCGGATACAGTGTAAACCACTCCATTAAATGGAAAAAATCTTTTGTAACAACCTTAAAAATTCATGAATCGTTCCATTAAATTTCTTCTACTAATCATTTTATAAAAAAAGATGTATTTGCAAACAAAAAAACCGCCCTTGAATTACATAAGTAATTCAAAAGCGGTCTATTAATTATTCGTAATGATTGATTACAATTTCTGCACAGCGAGCACACAATGTTGAATGTTTTTCGTTTTGTCCAACAGTTTCAGCATAAGACCAGCAACGTTCGCATTTTTCGCCATTCGCTTTCTCAACAGCGATGGATGTTTTATCTAACTCTACAGCATTGTTTGGTGCATCTTTTCTATTGCCTAGAACAACAAATTGTGATACGAGTGAAATTTGTTTAAAGTCAACATGTTCATCATTTAATAATGCTAATACTTCTTCATCATCTGCATAAACAGCCACTTTTGCATCTAATGGTTTACCAATGATTTTCGCGTTTCGTGCCTCTTCTAAAGCTTTTAATACTTCGTCACGAATCTCCATCACTTGATTCCATTTTTCACGAAGTTCTTTGAAGTTGCTGCGTTCATCAACTTCTGGGAAGTCTGTTAATTGAACAGAAGCTTCTTCTTCATTTAAATATGACCATAATTCATCCGTCGTATGTGGGATGATTGGTGTTAGAACCTTTAATAATGTATGCAAGCAATCATACATCACTGATTGCATCGCACGGCGAGCTGGATTGTTTGGCGCCTCAATATATACTACGTCTTTCGCAACATCTAAATAGAATGCTGACAATTCAACAGACACAAAGTTGTTGATGGAATGATAAACTGCTGAGAAATCATATCTGTCATATGCAGCACGCACTTGTTTTAATACATCCTGCAAGCGCATGTACATATATTGATCCACTTCACGCAATTCTTCATATGGAACTCGGTCCGTTTTTGGATTGAAATCATATAGATTCCCGTGTAAATAACGAAGCGTATTTCGGATTTTACGATACACTTCAGAAATTTGTTTTAACATGTCCATCGAAATACGAACATCACCTGTATAATCTACAGAAGCAACCCATAGACGAAGAATATCCGCACCATATTGTTTCATCACTTGTTCAGGAGCGATGACGTTTCCAAGGGATTTACTCATTTTGCGTCCTTCACCATCTAAAACGAACCCATGAGATAAAAGCCCTTTATATGGAGCATGTCCATTAATTGCAACAGATGTAATTAACGATGAGTTAAACCATCCACGATATTGGTCAGAACCTTCTAAATAAAGGTCAGCAGGATATTTCATGCCTCGTTCAACAAGCACACCTTGGTGAGTGGAACCAGAATCGAACCACACGTCCATAATATCTTTTTCTTTCGTAAATTTTCCGTTTGGACTGCCTGGATGAGTAAAACCTTCAGGTAATAAATCTTTTGCTTCTTTTTCAAACCAAATATTTGAACCGTGTTCACAGAACAATTTTGCTACGTGAGCAATTGTTTCTGGTGTAATAATTTCTTCTCCATTTTCAGCGTAAAATACCGGAATTGGCACACCCCAAGCGCGTTGACGGGAAATACACCAGTCACCACGATCGCGAATCATGTTGTAAAGGCGAATTTTACCCCAGCTTGGTGTAAATGTTGTATTTTCAATCGCTTCCAACAATTGATCGCGGAACGGTTCGATGGAACAGAACCATTGCGGCGTTGCACGGAAAATAACCGGTTTTTTTGTACGCCAGTCATGTGGATAGGAGTGCGTAAAGAAATTTAATTTTAATAAAGCTCCGACCTCTTTTAATTTTTCAGTCACCACTTTATTGGCATCATCATAGAACATGCCTTCAAATCCAGGTGCTTCATTAGTATAGCAGCCTCGGTCATCGATTGGGCTCAATACGTCCAAACCGTATTTTTTCCCTACGATATAGTCGTCTTCCCCGTGTCCAGGTGCAGTATGAACACATCCAGTACCTGCATCGAGTGTTACGTGTTCTCCAACCATTACTAAAGAATCGCGGTCATAGAATGGATGTTTCGCAACAATATATTCCAATTGTTGTCCTTTTACTTCTTGAACGATTTCAACTTGTTCCCATCCAATTTCTTTTGAAACGTTTTCAATCAATTCTTTTGCAACGATATATAAGTTGCCATCCACTTTCACAACGGCATACGTAAATTCCGGGTTAACAGAAATACCTAAGTTAGCTGGAATTGTCCAAGGTGTAGTTGTCCAGATGATGAATTTTGCATCTTCAGGAACAACGCCTTTTGCGTCTTTAATTTCAAAGCTCACATAAATGGATGGTGATTTCACATCTTTATATTCAATTTCCGCTTCCGCCAATGCAGACTCGGAAGACGGAGACCAGTAAACAGGTTTTAACCCTTTGTAAATGTACCCTTTCTCCGCCATGCGGCCGAACACTTCAATTTGGCGGGCTTCGAATTCAGGTTTTAATGTAATGTATGGATTTTCCCAATCACCCCGTACGCCTAAACGCTTGAATTGGGCCTTTTGATTTTCAATTTGTTCGTAAGCATATTCTTCGCAAAGTTTGCGGAATTCGGCAATTGACATTTCTTTGCGATTAACACCTTTTTTCGTTAACGCATGTTCAATTGGAAGCCCGTGCGTATCCCAACCTGGAATATATGGAACATGGTAACCTGTCATAGAACGATGACGGTTAATCATATCTTTAAGGATTTTATTTAATGCATGTCCAATATGAATATCCCCGTTTGCATATGGAGGACCATCATGTAATACGAATTCTGGACGACCTTTCGTACGGTCATTTACCAGCTTATTAATATTCATTTGTTCCCATTTTTCTTGAATTTTTGGTTCGTTAACCGGAAGATTTCCACGCATTGGAAAATCAGTTTTAGGCATTAATAACGTATCTTTATACTCTACCATTCAACTTCCTCCTTTAATTATTTTGACCTATACGTATTTTTAAATTTGGATTTTGCAAAATAGAAAATCACTCTCAAAATAAAAAAAGTTTCTCTATCCCTATAGGGACGAGAAACGATTGCCCGTGGTACCACCCTTATTCACAACGTCAATAAAATAATTGACCGTTGCCTCATGACACTGTAACGTCGTGTAAAACGAAATCACTTACTTTCCTTTCAGTGATTTGGCTCAGGAGCGATTTTCTTTTTTGCTGCTTGTTCGAGCTTCCACCGCCCTCGAATCGCTAGTTGCCGCAAGCAAAAAATACTGTCTCCGTCAACACCTATTATCCCTGTTGATTAAATTCCTGTGTATCAGTATATGAAAATCATACCACCCAGTCAAGTATTAAGAAAATTATTACAATTTTTCTTGTTCTGATGTACTATTTTTAAGAAATTCTTCTTCATCCTCTAACTTAAATTGTTCTTGTATCTCCGTTAATCCAATATCGTATTCCATTAAGTGATCCCAATCATCGGCATTCAACAAGTCCAACTGCGCTTCTACTAACATTTTGAAACGGTTTCGGAATACTTTTGATTGCTTTTTTAATGCATCAATTTCAATTGTTATTTTCCGTGCTTTTGCTAATGCTTCATTGACAATACGATCCGCATTTTTTTCCGCTTCTTTAATGATAAGTTTTGCCTCTTGTTGAGCATTTCTGCGTACTTCCTCTGCCGCTTCTTGCGCTACGACAATCGATTTTTGCAAAGTATCTTCCATTGTATTATAGTGCTCCATTTGAGCAGTCATTTGTTTTACCTTTTCTTCAAGCTCTTTTTTCTCTCGAATAATGAGCTCATAATCTTTAATAATTTGATCTAAAAATTCATTTACTTCGTCTTCTGCATAACCTCGAAAAGCCCTCGTAAATTCTTTATTATGTATATCAAGAGGTGATAGTGGCATGGTCTCGCACTCCTTTAGTCAAAATGTAAGCTTATAATTATTATAACGTTCGATGAAGTTCTTTACAGTAAATTTTTAAAACAATCTTACTTTCGCTCAAATAGTCCTATTGTTAATCGAATTTTGTCTTTTTTCGTTCGCCCTTCAATACGTGTAATTTTGAAACGCCCAAAGCCTCGACAAGAAATTGTATCCCCTTCTTGCAGCTCATAGGATGTTTCTTCACAAAGAGCAAAATTAACTTTTACTTTACCTCCACGAATTAAGTTTTGGGATTTTTGCCTTGAAATATTAAAACTATTTGATAATATCGCATCTAATCTCATTGAAGATACAGTAAGCACTTTCTCTATCCATTCATCTTGCGGAAGAATTAGCTCTTCCATGTTTTCTAATTCATCAATCCGCACATTTACCCTGCCGATTTTCGTCAAATTAGTTTTCACGTATAGCGCAATCTCTTTTGTACAGGCAAACTGAATAATTTCCTTATCAATGCGGATGTCCCCAAAATGTTTGCGGTCAATTCCTAAGGAAAGCAAAGCTCCTAACACATCCGGGTGCCTTAATTCAACGAACTTGGAAGGGAATGTTAATTTTAATATGATAATTTCAAAATCTTTTATAGTTGGTTCAAAATAGGATGGGGCAATGTACAGTCTTTTCCTTTCCGCTTCTTGAAACGCCCCTTCACTATAAACGTTAATTTCATCATGAGTTCCAATAATGGATTGTACTATATGTTGTTCTCTCGGATCTAAGAACACGGTTAATTTCGGGGCATATCGATCTTCCACTTCTTTTTTCCATTCAATGACACGTTCGATAAATGGTTGTTCATCTTTTCGAAAATGTTGCAAAATATTCTGCATGTCGTCAACTCTCTCATGAATAATTCAGAAAATAAAGAACATTATATAAAAAGGATGTGACTCTTCTTTGAGCCGCACCCATCGTTAAAATAGAATATAACTTAATACTTTATAAACTCCACGCTCAATAAATGTGAGAACAATTAAGGCGATAATTGGTGAAAAATCAATCATTCCAATCGGTGGAATAAATTTTCGGAAAAACCCTAAATAAGGTTCACAAAACTTTTCTAATATCTGACCAAAAGCAGTACCTCTAGATGCTGGAACCCAAGACATTAAGATATAAATAATCAACATTAATGAATAAATTTGAAATCCTATCGATATGATTTGTATGATTGCCATAAATTCCTAATTACCTCTCTATTTTAGATATCGTCGTAATAATAATTGGAAATTTCACCTTGCACTTCAACATTTTCTGGAGTGCATAGAAAAATATTGTCACCAATTCGCTGAATATCCCCACCTAGAGCATATACGGTGCCGCTTAAAAAATCAATGATGCGCTTTCCAGCCTCATGGTCAATTCGTTGAAGATTGACGATGATGGCACGTTTATTTTTTAAATGCTCAGAGATATCTTGTGCTTCAGCATACACCCTTGGCTCTACTATAACGACTTTGGCGTTTTTCAATGAATTTGCAGATTGAATATTAATAACATTTAACGTTTTCTCTTCACCATGGCTATTGACAATTTTTTTCGTTTTCCTAGTTACAGTCTCTTGTGGTAATGAAACTGGTTCTTTTGCTGTTGGTTGAATTTCTTGCTCTTCTTCTTCATCTAAGTAAAAGAAATTTTTTAATTTGCTAATCATGCCCATCTTTTCAACCTCCTATCCTACAAGAGCTGTTCCGATTCTTATAAAAGTTGCACCTTCTTCAATAGCAATCTCATAGTCGTTGGACATCCCCATCGATAACTCTTGGCATGGTGCATACGGTAAATTCAGTTTCATAACCTCTTGTTGTAATTCTTTTAAATCACGAAAAACTTTTCGAATAATTTCTTCGTTCTCTGTATTTGGAGCCATTGTCATTAAACCGACTACTTGAATTTTGCTGAATTTTTCTAAAGATTGAATGAAAGGAATCACTTCTTCTTTGCTTAAGCCATGTTTTGATTCTTCACCTGAAACATTTGCTTGAACAAAACATTTTACTGGTTTTATTGCTCGCTTTTCAATTTCTTCCGCTAAGCTCATACGATCCAATGAATGTAAATAATCAATTTCATTAATGACTTTTTTTACTTTTTTTGATTGTAGGGTGCCAATATAATGCCAAGCAGCTTGATCTTGAATCGATTCTTTTTTCGCAAGTAATCCTTCTGGACGATTTTCGCCAAGATGAATTAATCCTACATTTAATACTTCTTTCGTGCGTTCAACAGATACTTGTTTTGTTACTGCAATAATTTGAATATTATCATGTTGTCGGCCTGCTCTATTTTTGGCTCCTTCTATTCTTTGTTGAATAATTTCTAAGTTTTCGCGAATACTTGCCATAATAATCCCATCTTTACAACTATAGTTTCTTTCATTTTAACAATCAAATCTCTATTTTTCAATGAATACCAATAATTAAGAAACCCCTTTTACTAAAATGACATCTTTGCCGATTACTAAAATATCGTTGATGAATACTTTGCGAACAGGTTCTTCACCTTGTAGAAAGGTTAAAAACTTTTTTGGTTCTGATACAAGAAAAGCTGTAATCATTCCGGTTTGTTCACAAACTTCTGCATCGATAATGTACCCGATAAATCTGCCACTGCCCGCCTCAATTATTTCCTTTTGTTGAACTACTGAAAATTTCAATTGAATCTCCTTTCAATTAATGATTACTTCAAGAAAATACAAAACTTCGTTCAGAAAACTTCAAAATACTTTTGAATTTATTCTAGAGCAGCGATGAGAAGATAAAATTTAATCTATTTTACGACAAAAGCATACTCGATAGGACCTATACTATTCTTTATAAAAATAAAAACGCACTTGTGAAAAGTGCGTCGGATTTTACAGTGATGATCCTTATCCTAATTTATAGTCTTTTTGCATGGTTTCAATCGCATTCTTTTCAAGTCTAGAAATTTGAGCTTGTGATATTCCAAGGGATTTTGCTATTTCTGTTTGTGTTTCGCCATAGTAGAAGCGTTTTGCAAGAATTAATTGTTGACGTTCATCGAGCTTTTGAATACTTTCTTTTACACTAACATACGCAACCCATTGGTCTTCTGACACGGCTTCATCCCTTAATTGGTCCATGATATATACTGCATCTCCACCATCGGAATAAATCGGCTCTTGAAGAGATAGTGGATCTTGTATCGCATCTAAAGCATATAGCACATCTTCTTTTTTCATGTCAATCATTTCAGCTATTTGTTCAATTGTTGGCTCATATAAATTTTCAGATATGAATTTTTCTTTTGCCTGCATTGCTTTATAAGCTATATCTCTTAAAGATCTTGATACGCGAAGAGCATGATGATCTCTTAAGTGTCTTCGAATCTCACCAATAATCATTGGTACAGCATATGTTGAAAATCTTACATTATGCTTTAAATCGAAATGGTCGATGGCTTTTAATAATCCGATACATCCAACTTGGAATAGGTCATCTGCTTGTTCACCTCGATAAGAGAATCTGCCGACGATACTCAGTACCAGACGTAGATTACAAATAACCAATTCATCTCTAACCCATGTTTCTCCGTTTTTCAAACGAACAAATAGCTCTCTCATTTCTTCATGTTTTAATACTGGCAAAGAAGCAGTATCAACACCACAAAGCTCAACTTTTGTACGCACCATCTTCTTTTCCTCCAGACTTTTTATCTCTTGGATTGTTTTTTAAGTTTGTCCGAAAAGGAAAAGAATATGCGTATTGTTACTAGTCCAATTTCAGCCAATTCTTTATGAGATTGGTTGGTTTAAGGATTCTCTTAACTCGGAAATAATTTTCTTTTCTAAGCGAGAAATATATGATTGAGAAATTCCTAAGTGATCCGCAACTTCTTTTTGCGTCATTTCTTTTTTACCGTTTAAACCGAATCTGCATTCCATAATGTATCTTTCTCTCTCGCTTAATCCGTTAATTGCTTCAAACATCGACGCACGTTCAATTTTCTTCTCAACATCATTCATAATAATTTCTTCATCTGTGCCTAAAATATCTGATAGTAGCAATTCATTACCGTCTGGATCTGAGTTTAATGGTTCATCTAAAGAAACTTCACCCTTCATACGACTTGTCTTTCTTAAATGCATTAAAATTTCATTTTCAATGCATCGAGAAGCGTATGTGGCAAGTTTAATATTCTTTTCTTTATTGTAAGTTTCAATTGCCTTTATTAATCCGATAGAGCCAATACTAATTAAATCTTCAATAGGTGTACCTGTGTTATCAAAACGTCTTGCAATATATACAACAAGACGTAGATTTCTTTCAATTAATGTATCGCGAGCTTTCATATCACCATTCATAAAGGCTTCTATTACTGACATTTCTTCTTCTCTAGACAATGGTACCGGCAATGAATCATGACCTCCTATATAGTATGTTTTTTTAGTGCGAAACTTACTAAATATTCTCGTGATCAGTTCTTTCAGTTTTTCAAACAACCATTCTCCCCCTTTATGAATTAGTTCAACGCTAAAACGTGGAGTATCATTTGTGCATTCTGCGGAAAACGAGCATCGTGTCTAGTAAAAACTACATATTCATCCAATATTTCCTTCTTTACGTTTCCGTAAAGAATCAGACGGTCAAAACGAAATGCTAATGCGGTTGACGTTTCTTTTTGGACCGTTGACAATGTCAAAATTCTGATTTTAGGGTACATAAAGCTAGGAAACATTGTTAGTTGATAAGGATTCTTGTCGTCCCACGTAAGCAAACCTTCTTTTAACTCTTTTGGCAATTTTTCTTCTACCGCTTGATACGATAAGAAATGAACCGGTTTTCCGCTAATCGGTTCCACACATTCATTTCCCGTATCAATGAATCCTTTCAACGAATATGTTTTTTGAAATAGCTCTAATTCACAATCAACGACAAAGGATTGTTGCAACCTTTCTTTTGTCATATTTCTCCATTTCGAATGAATAAAAGTTAAACTAAGAACAGCGATACTTAAACAAAAGATAAAAAAAATAAGATCCGATTGTCTAAGTAAAAAAGGTAATAAACTTGTGAGCAACCCACCTAGAAAAAAGGTGGCAACAAGCAACACTGTTCCTTGTTTCAACAGTGTTTGAATTCGAAAGGAGAAAGCGAGTCCAATTAATAAAAGAAAACTTGCAACTGCTCCTATAAATGTGTGATAAAGTATTGAAGACACGAGTCCGCTAATGAATGCACTAAATAACAATCTTCTTTTCCTTACATACAATCCCGTTATTTCCTTCGTAAACTTTAATAAAAAGTAATTAAATAACGTATTGTATAGTACGAGTAATTCTCCAATCATTTTAGCGTCCTCCTATTGATAGATTATCACTGTCTCCATGTGGAAAATGTCAAAACGTTGTAGGGAAAGTGGAGTTTTTATTGACAAAATATTGCATATACCGAGAAAATATGCATAAAAAAAGGAACAATCTAGCGTAATTTTTAATACGCTATATTGTTCCTTTGCTACTTTTTTCGTTGATAGATAAATATTTTATTTGAGAAAATGTCGAATTTTCAATTTTTGTGTAACATTATTTCTTAATTTAAAATAGTTATTGGTTTCGATGACGACGATTTCTTAAAAATGTTGGAATGTCTAAAATATCTTCTTGTTGATTGCGATTATATTCCGCTTGCTGTTGCGGTTCTACATTGCGTTCCCGCATTGGTTGTTGTTGTTGAACTATGTTCTGCTGTGAGCTACGAGTATTGATAGAAGGTCTTACACTTTGTGTGTTTTGAGGTGCAGCATCTTCTGAAAAGCCCGTTGCAATCACTGTTACAATGATTTCATCATTTAAGTTTTCGTTAATCACTGATCCAAAGATCATATTCACTTCTTCATCAGATGCAGACGCAACGATATCAGCTGCTTCTTGCACTTCAAATAGACTTAAATTTGTTCCTCCAGTAATATTCATAATGACACCTTTCGCGCCATCAATGGAAGTTTCAAGTAGTGGACTGGAAATCGCTTTTTTCGCAGCTTCAGTCGCACGATTTTCGCCAGAAGCAATACCGATACCCATTAGTGCTGATCCCTTATTGGACATAATTGTCTTTACGTCCGCAAAGTCTAAGTTGATGAGACCTGGTGTAGCTATCAAGTCGGAAATCCCTTGCACCCCTTGACGTAATACGTTGTCAGCTTCACGGAAAGCTTCAAGCATTGGAGTGCTTTTATCCACAATTTGTAATAATTTATCATTCGGAATGACAATCAGAGTATCCACCGCTTCTTTCATTGCAGCAATACCACTAATTGCCTGTGTTTGTCTCTTCTTACCTTCAAAAGAAAACGGTCTTGTCACAACCCCAACAGTTAATGCTCCCAAATCCTTTGCAATTTGTGAGATAACTGGTGCGGCACCTGTTCCAGTTCCTCCACCCATGCCTGCAGTGACAAATACCATATCTGCTCCACGAACAACTTCTTCAATTTGTTCTCTACTTTCTTCAGCAGCTTTTTTACCTATTTCAGGATTTGCCCCTGCACCTAATCCACGAGTCAGTTTACTACCAATCTGTAATTTTATTTCCGCTTTTGATAGTTTTAAAGCTTGAGCATCTGTATTTACTGCAATAAATTCAACACCTTGAACTCCATGTTCAATCATTCTATTTACAGCATTATTTCCACCGCCGCCTACACCAATTACTTTAATATTGGCTAGCTGGTCAATATTCGTATCAAATTCTAACATTCTTTCTCCTCCTGCCACACTAGTCTAAGTTTTTTTATATTCTTCTTTTTATTTATTCAAAAAATTTATCAAATAACCTTTTTGCTTTATCGATAACGCTCGATTTATTACCGTTATCAGCTTTTTCAGATGCATGAGATTGTTTTTTAGGAGGAGTAGTAACTGAACCTACCGCTTGATAAACAGGTGCTTTCGATACCGGGCTTCTTCCAAAAAATTCATCTTCCATATGTGCATAACAAATTAAGCCAACAGCAGTTGTAAATGAAGGTTCTCGAACCCCGATATAATCAGGAATATAAATTCTCACGCGCGTTTGCAAAACTTGGCGTGCAAGTTGAGCAATACCTTCTAATGAAGCAACACCGCCTGAAATAACGATTCCACCAGGTAAATCTCTTACTCCCAAGCGAGCTAATTCGTCTAAAACGAGATCAAACAATTCTTCCAAACGGGAACTGATAATTTCCGCTAAGAATTTTTGACTGTACTCTTCTGTGGCATCTGTACCTACAACTGGCACTTCAAATACTTCCTCTTCCGAAGCATCCTCATAGAAGGCATGTCCATATTGTCTCTTTATTTTTTCGGCTTGTTCAGTTGGAGTTTTTAATATGATGGATAAATCTTTTGTAATATGGTCGCCACCGACCGGAACGACTCCTGTATGAGTTAACAAGCCATCTTCAAATACGGCAATCGTGGTTGAACCGCCACCAATATCAATAAATGCGGTACCTTGGTTCTTTTCGTCTTCCGTTAAAGCAAAATATCCTGCTGCCAAGGGTTGCAAATAAATTTCTTTAATATCAAGTCCTGCACGCTCTACACATCTCAGAACGTTATGCAATAATGTGCGAGATGTAGTAATCATTGTGGCATCCATTTCAAGTCGAATACCAATCATGCCGCGGGGATCTTTAATTTCATCCAAGTTATCGACAATAAATTGTTTTGGAATTAAATTGACAAGTTCCCGCTCTGGTGGTATCGACATCACTTGAGCAGATTCAAACACTCGCTCTAATTCATCATCTGTAATTTCACGATTTTCGCTATTAACTGCCACAACACCTTTCACTGGCTGTAAGGCTGTTTGATTTGCAGGTATACCTAAAACGACCTCTCGAATTTGAATTCCTGTCATTCGTTCTGCCTGTTCAACGGCTTTTTTAATTGATTGAACGGTTGCATCTATATCAACAATTGCACCTTTTCTAACGCCATTCGTTTTGACATTTCCAACTCCTATAACATGCAACTGGCCATCTGTTACATCACCAATTAATACTTTAATAGAAGAGGAACCTATATCGAGTGAAATATATATATTTTGATGGTTCATCTCACCGCACCTCCTTCGAATGCTACTACACTCATTTTATTTTAAAATACTATATATGTCTAAGTAAATTCTTGTATAACATAATACATAATAAATTCTACTGCTATTATACAGTTTTTTCATCCTTTTTTACATGTCTGTCTTCCCACTTTTGTATCAAAATTCGTCGAATGATTGCAATATTTTGAAAAAGTCTGACTCCAAAAGCAAATACCGCTGCTAAATATAAGTCTACTCCCAAATGGACACCTAAAAAAGCTAGTCCAATAGCTAACGCGATATTAAAGAAAAAACCTGTGATAAACACCTTATCATCGTAAACTTGTTGCAAATTTGCCCGAATTCCTCCAACAATTGTATCTAGCGCAGCAAGTACAGCTATTGATAAGTAATTTTCATAAACTGAAGGAATTTGAATATCGGTCAATAAACCTAAAGTTAATCCTAATACTAATCCTAAAAATGGTAACCACATATTCTAATCCCCTTCACTTTTCAGCAAATAAGTATTAGTCAAATCCCCATCATAGGCATCAATCGTAATCTCCTCTTTTGCTGGGTGTATTGTCAACTTCAAATTATCGAGATAAAAATCATCTTGAAAAGTCGAAGCATATAAATAGCTATGAAGTTTTTCTGCTTGTTCAAAGTTTTCCGTAATAATATAAATATCTACATTTGAATTGCTTATTGGAACACTGTTGACTGTCGTTTTTCCATTAATATCCCGAATGGCAGTAGTATGGACAATTCTCTGTCCATCTATTTCAATATAAAGACCGTTATAACGATATATTTCGTTCACAAGTCTAATTAAAAGATCAGGGGATATTGGTTCCACTTTATAGCCGCTCAGAATCAACTCTTCTGCAGGCCTAATATTTAAATGAACTCCTGGACCAACCACCTTTGTCAGACCTACCCTCTTTTTTAAATTGTCAACAGTTGATTGTAATACTTTTCCTTGTTCTTCAATGTTTGCATCTTCATATTCTGCTGCAATTTTTTTTAATGAAACAATTTCGTTTAATAGTTCAGAGTGCACTTTTTTTTCTTCTGATAGCTCTTGACGTATTTCCCAAATGTCTCTAGTATCTCGTGATTCAGGTTTTTGTATTGTATTATATTGAACAGCAATCATTAACCCTACAATAAAAGAAATAATCGTGATTCGAATGACTACTTTATTTTCCACCTGCCTGCCCCCTTTTAAGAATTTATTGAAGGCATTTCAATATTATCCAATGCTTGAATAGTTACGATAATTGAATCATTTAATAATTGATCAAAAACTCCACCTGCTATTTTTAAAGAAGAAATTAATGTTTCTGAATTTCCGATTGCTTCAATTTCAAAAGGAGCAGGATATTGTGTTCCATCCACCGTAATCACAGGACCATTGCAATGAATATAAGAATTTGGTTTCAATCGATGTCCATTTATAGCAATTGCTTCAGCACCGGAAATTTTTAATTCATTAATGACCATAAAAATATGACTTTCATGAACAATATAGTCATTTGGATTTGTCGATTTCGGGTTGTAATGTCCGTCTTTTAGTGTAACTCTGATTCCTTCACCATGAGCAGGCAATTCGCCTAGTATTAGCCTCAATTTTTCAGCTTCCTGTGCTAATTCTTTATAGTCATTTGTACTTTCAGTAAAAGACTTTTCATATTCTCTTATTTGAGCTTTTAATGCATTGAGCTCATCCATCAATTCTTTATTTCTCTCTTGTTGCTCAATAAGCTCTGTGCGGTATATATCTTCCTGTTCAAAATAATTCGAATCAAATTGTTTATCGTCTCTTGCCAAATTATAGGCATAGCCAATAATGAAACCTGTTACGATACTAACGAATAGAAGGATAAAATGTTTTCGCTTAAATTTATTTTGTTTTTTCTTATGAAGTGGATTCATCATTTTCCACATCCTGTTCTTCCTTCTCACTATCGGTTTGCGTACCTATATTCAAAACCTTATATTCTTCTGAATAGGGTTTGTAATAAGAACCAACTTCAATATCGATAATTCCCTTTTCATACTCTCCAGTGCTTTCGATTTGAGCAACGATTGCCGGATAATATTTAAGTTTTTCAGCTAGAGAAGTAATTTCCGCCCTTACTTCATAGCCATCGTTCATAAACAATGTAATCGCAAATGGATCCGTTTCTGTAGAAGTTAAATTAATTTGTGAAATTAATGTTAGCACCTCTTCATCAAGTTCTGCCAATTCTTTTAGTACTAATTTTCTTAAGTCCTCATCATGGAAATGCAAAAAGATTGGTGCATCAATTGGAGGAAATTCTTCTGATTGTTTATAAACAACCCCATTTTCCAATATCGGATAAAAATAATTATTTTCAAAGATGTAGGCTACTTTTCGAAATTCTTCTATTTCAATTTCTACTGTTGTAAGCAATTTTCGTCTTACGACTACATGTTTGACCCATTCGTCTTGTAAACTTTCTTCAACGTTTGAAGTTTTAAACCCCCACATTGAATGGCCGATTTCAAGTCCAGACTTTTTTAAATAATATTCTTCTTTTGCCAAGTCCGCTCCATGGACCGAAATTTTTTGTATATTACTATAAGGAGATTGGAAATAAAGGAGTAAAAATAACGTCGCGACAAATAGTGATATGATGACAGCAAACTTTATGTTTGTTCTTCTTCTTCTTTTTTTCTTCAAAGTTGGTATGCGTTCTTCTATATCAATGACTTTGTCCATTTTTACTCCTCCTTTCCAATTTATACGGTTCGATTGGATATTGAAACGATGACGCCAACAATAAACCAAATAATCATTAACGAAGTACCGCCATAACTAATAAATGGTAATGTCACACCAGTTACAGGAATCAGCCCGATTACAACACCAATATTTAACGCTGCTTGAAAACCAATCATTGCTACAAGGGAACTAATGGCGAAAAAATCAAAGCTTCTAGTTGCTTGCAGAGCTAATCCTATTCCGGAATAGATAAATAAACAGAACAGTCCAATGATTAAACAACCGCCCAAAAAACCGATTTCCTCTAAAATAATTGAAAAAATAAAATCATTTTGCGGCTCTGGCAAATATAAAAATTTTTGTCTACTTTGTTGAAATCCATGCCCGAGTAACCCAGCAGGTCCAATGGCTAGCAAAGACTGTACCGCTTGGAAACCGCTTCCTAATGGATCTTGCCATGGATCAATGAAAGCCTCAATTCGTTTCAAGCGATAAGGAGCCGTAGCAATTAGCCCGATTAATCCGGCAACCCCAAGCAAGATAAATGCAACATACAGTTTTATTGGATATCTTGCAATGAAGAGCAATATAAAAGAGGATACAATTAAAATAAACACAGATCCGAAATCGGGTTGTAACATGATTAAAGCACTTGGGATCAGGATAATGAGGAAGTGCTGGAGTCGGACAACCCGTTCGCCGTTTGGCACTTTGCTTAATAGAAAACTTAAATACATTAATGTCGTAATTTTTACTAATTCGGCAGGTTGAACTGTCAATGGACCAATTCCGATCCAGCTTTGTGATCCATTCCGCTCAAGACCAATTCCTGGAATTAAGACAAGAACAAGGAGTACGAGAGAAAATATATATAAGCTAATCCATGTTTTTTCATTGTGAAATATCGGCATATTCGAAACAATGTTGAAGACAATTAATGCCAATATAAGATAAATGGATTGTTTAATGTAAAAAGGAATTTCACCTTCATAGTGAATCGCACTCCAATATGTACCTGCCGAATAAATGAAAATCACACCAATAATCGAAAGTATGAATGCCGAAATGATAAATAGCCTTTTATACGTAAATTTCAGTGATGGCATCCTTTCCTAATAATTTTTGCTTCAAAATCAAGTTGGCTTTTTAAGAAAGTTTCATTGCCGCCTCGATAAATAAATCTCCCCGCACTTCAAAGCTTTTATATTGATCCCAACTAGCGCAAGCTGGGGACAATAATATAACGTCGCCATTCTCAGATAGTTGCGCAGCCTTTTCAACAGCTTCCTCGATATTTGTAGCAATGTCCCATTTCTTAACATTGCAAGATTTTGCAAATTCGATAAATCGGTGTTTCGTTTCTCCCAAAGCTACTACAGCTTTTACATTCTTCATTGCTTCACGTAATTCCTCAAAGGAATGTCCTCGATCAAGTCCACCAGCAATTAATACAATCGGCTGATGAAATGCTTCTAAAGCTACTTTTGTTGCTAAGCAATTCGTCGCCTTGGAATCGTTATAAATTTTTCGACCTTTCCATTCACGTACAAATTGAGTACGATGGCGAACACCAGAAAAGTTTTTTAACACTTCTTCCATCGCTGATTTGTCGCATCCATAAATGTTGCAAGCAGCAATAGCTGCTAATATATTTTGCAAATTGTGTTTACCGGGTAAGGCAATCAATTCTCGATGGATAAACGGTTCTCCTTCCCAGTAAATCATTGAATCATCAGCACTAATTCCTTCTTTCATGCGACCTTTTATGCTGAATGGAATTTTTGTTGCATTGGATTTACTTGCCCAATCTGCAACCACATCTTGATCTTTGTTGAAGATTAAATAATCTTCTTCTGTTTGATTTTTGGTAATACCAAATTTCGCTTTTGCATATTCCTCAAAAGTTCCATGATAGTCTAAATGTGCATCATATAAATTTGTTAACACTGCAATTTTGGGCTTAAATTGTTCAATCCCCATTAATTGAAAAGATGATAATTCCGTTACAATTACTTCATCAATGCTGGCATTTTCAGCAACACCGCATGCTACAGTCCCAATATTTCCAGCAATTTTCGGCTTGCGATTCCCCGCTTTTAACATTTCAAAAATTAATGTCGTCGTCGTCGTTTTGCCGTTTGTTCCTGTAATACCAATCATTGGTGCTTCGCTTACTAGATATGCTAATTCAATTTCAGTAATGACAGGTATATTCTTTTTCAAAGCATCTTTGACAATTGAATTCGTATAAGGAATGCCAGGATTTTTTACAACAAGTTCGAAACCTTCATCTAACAAATCTTCTGGATGTCTTCCACATATTACTGTAATTCCCATTTTCAATAGATTTTGAGCATCGGGATTTTCTTCGAATGGCTTCGCATCATTAACTGTTACAAATGCCCCAAGTTTATGTAGAAGCATTGAAGCTGCTACACCGCTTTTTGCTAAACCTAATACTAAAACTTTTTTATGTTGAAATTTTGTTGTATGAATCATAAATATGCCTCCGCTATCACAGCAATCATTGCTACTAGTAATGCCGTTGACCAGAATACAGCAACAACTTTTCGCTCCGACCATCCAGACAATTCAAAATGGTGATGGATAGGGGCCATTTTAAATATGCGTTTTCCTCTCGCTTTAAAACTTACTACTTGTAGGATAACAGATAATGTTTCAATTACAAAAACTAGCCCAATAAGTAATAGCAATAACTCTTCCTTTACAATGACAGATACGAGTCCTAGAGCTCCTCCAAGAGCGAGAGAACCCGTATCTCCCATAAATACCTTTGCAGGATTCGCATTGAAAATTAAAAATCCTAGCAAAGCTCCTGTTACTGCAAAAGTAAATAATGCCACATCCGTCTGCCCATTAAATAGTGCGATGACGCCAAAGGCACTAAAGGCGATTGATGCTGTGCCAGCCACCAATCCATCTAAACCATCTGTTAAATTGACAGCATTGGAAAAACCAACGAGCCAAAAAATTAAGAAGGCCACGTAAAGTATTCCTAAATCAACCGACCAGTCGGTAAAAGGAATGCTGATGGAAGTATCAAATGTACCTAGCCTTAATAGTAAAAAGGCTAAAATTGAAATAATGATTTGACCGACTAATTTTTGCAATGAAGTCAAACCTAAATTTCTTTTAAAAACAATTTTAATGCCATCATCTAGTAATCCGATGACACCAAATCCTGCCAAAACTAATAACATAACAACGGATTGGGTAGTAAATAATTGAAGCATTTTTCCAACAACGATTGTAGTTGTAACAATGGAAATTAAGAAAATCACTCCACCCATCGTTGGCGTTCCGGCTTTTTTCATATGAGATTTGGGACCTTCAGTTCTAATACTTTGACCAAACTTCAGCCGTCGAAGTATTGGTATTATCAACGGCCCCAATATTACTGAAATAAGAAAGGATACTGCTAAAATAGTTATTGTTATTTCAATAGACATGTTAGATCTCCCTCAAAAACTTCATTCTGAATCGATTTCTACAATATCATAGATGGAAGCATGGTACTATTAACAAAATAAGGAAACTCCCTCTTGTTATTGATGAACTCCCGCGGGGAAAAGCTTCCTTGCCGCAGGAGCAGTAAAATTCAATTCTATTTAATCTCCTAAATATAAATGAATCGTTCCATCCACTTCAATAATATTATCAGGTTCAGGTAATTGACTTTTTACAACTTTTCCTGTTCCATGCATTTCAATATGAAATGGGTATTGAAGCTTCATGATTTCATCCACTTTCATTCCAACTAAGTTTGGTACCCGTTCTGTCATTGGATCTCCCCAACGATACTGCTTTTCCAATTGCCCTTCCCGATTAACTTCCAAACCGATGATTGGCGCAATGTCTTCTATAATCTGCCCGACGATAGGTGCTGCAATGGTACTACCAAAAACGACTGAACTTTTCGGACTATCAATCGCAACATATACAACGACTTGAGGATTATTACTCGGCGCAAAGCCGATGAAAGAAACAATATAATCCCCAACCTTATAACGACCATTTTCTACTTTTTGAGCAGTTCCTGTCTTCCCACCAATACGCAGTCCATCACGATATGCGTTTCGCCCAGAGCCATTTGCAACAACAGATTCTAACGCATACCTTACCTTTTCGGATGTTTGTTCACTGATAACCGTACGTTTTAATTCCGGTTGATTTTCAAGAATGATTTTTCCCGTTTCTGAATCAACAATTTTTGAAACGACATATGGCTTATATAGTTTCCCTCCATTAATGGCTGCAGAAACAGCTTGAACTTGTTGAATAGGCGTTACAGCAATTCCTTGCCCGAAAGACGTTGTTGCATGCTCAACAGGTCCAAAAGCTTCTTTTGAGAATAATATGCCGCTCGCTTCTCCGGCAATGTTTGATCCAGTCGGTTCACCAAAACCAAAGTTTTTAATGTACTGCAATAACTTATCTGGACCTACTCGCTGCCCAAGTTCAATAAACCCCGGGTTGCAAGAGTTTTCTACTACTTGTAAAAATGTTTGTTGTCCATGTCCCTCGCGCTTCCAACAGCGAAGTCTTGAATCTTCTACAATTGTATACCCCTTATCATAAAAATTCTCTTTTTCTATATCCACTTTCCCTTCTTCAATGGCAGCGGCTAGTGTAATAATTTTAAATGTTGATCCTGGCTCAAAGGTCATCCAAACCGGCAAGTTGCGGTTATAAATTTCAGGTTTCACTTTTTCAAAGTTACTTGGATCGTATGTAGGATAAGAAGCAAGGGCTAAAATTTCTCCCGTATTTGGATTCATGGCGATTGCTAAGGCTTGTTCTGCATTATATTTTTTCATCGCTTGCGACAATTCTCTTTCAACCACTTGCTGAACTTCTAAATCAATTGTTAGTTGTACAGTTGCTCCTTGATGCCCTTCTCGCCACTCATCATCTACGTGTGGTAAAGTATTTCCTTTTGCATCCGTAAACAAACGAATTGCCGCATCTTTTGATGTGAGGTATTTGTCATATTGATATTCAATGCCTGCTAAGCCTTGCGTATCATAGCCAGTGAATCCAATAAAACGGGATAATAAATTCCCATAAGGGTAATGTCGAACATAATCGACACCTGTATATAGACCATCAATTTTTAACCCTTGAAGTTCAACAGCTTGTTCATAAGTAATGTTTTTTGCTTCTGGTGCAAGCTTTACTAAGTACGATTTTGAATTCATTTTTTCATACAACTTTTTTTCATCAATTTTTAAGACAGAAGCAATTTGTTTGGCAGCTTGTTCAATATTATCATTTTGTGCAGGCATAAAATACAAGGTCGGCGCTAATTTATTTGTTACAATGACTTCACCGTTACGATCGACTATTTCTCCTCTTTCTGAAGCAAATGGAATTTCTCGATCCCAGTTTTCCTTTGCCAGTTCTGTCAACTTGTCATGCTGAATAATTTGAACAATAAACAGTCGGACGATGGCGGCTATCACAAAAAGAATAAAGCCGTACATTACAATCCGCAACCGTTTTTTGGAGACGGTTGAAATCCACTTCATTCGACATCACACCTCGTTTTTTACAAGGTATGAAACGAACTTCTCATCTATTCAAAAGCTAAGCTAATCTTGGGGCAATTCCTCAGATTGCTCACCACTAATTAGGAATAATTCTTCAGGAGTTTTTAATTTAACAACAATCGGGGAGGAATCAGTAATCATTGTATTTTCTGATACACTTTGGCTTTCTACATAGCCTTCTCCTACGATTTCAATATTTATACCGGACATCGCTTTATAGATTAGTAAATTTCTCAATGACCAATTTTCAAAAGAAGGCAATGTCACAACGCCATCCGTTTTTAAAAAGACGATGCTATCTTTTACCATTGAAACTCCTTCTTTCGGATATTGGTCAATAATTTCTCCGCCTTCACCAATAATAATTGTTTTTAATCCTTGACTCTCTAATTCTTGTTTTAATTTCGCAGCTTTTTTCCCAATATAGTTCCCTATCGTTATTTTCTCTACAGGCTTCGCATCTTCTGGATTAATGTTTAAATATTTTAAGCTATTTTCCATTACAGGCTTAAATACTTTTTCCACCGGTTCTGAACCAATTTCAGTTCCTTTAAGTTTTGGTCTTTTCACTGCTACATAAACAATCAATTGTGGATCATCAACAGGGGCAAAACCTAAGAAGGAATATAAATAATTGTTTTTTCCATATAAATAGCCTCTTCCATTTGGATTCGGTATTTGAGCAGTACCTGTTTTCCCCGCTACTTCATATCCATCAATTTTATAGTTTCTAGCAGTACCTACTTCCGAAGTAACGGTAGAAGCCAAAATTGCTCTTACTTGTTTCGCTGTGCTTGCAGAAATCGGTTTTCCTTTTTCCTTCGGTTGATGATTTTCAATCACTTTTCCTGTGGAAGAATCCACAATTTTATCAATAACATATGGTTGCATCATAACACCATCATTCGTAATGGCTGTCATGGCTTGGACTAGCTGTATCGGCGTCACAGTAGAGCCTTGTCCGAATGAAGTTGTTACATAGTTAATTGGATATCGGGTTAAAATGGTTCCGGTCACTTCACCAGGCAAATCTATGCCTGTTTTTTTCCCAAATCCAAAGGCTTCTAAATAATCAATAAATGTATCATTGCCCATTAGTTCTAGCAAATTGGCCATCGCAGTATTGGATGAACGTTGAAATCCTTCTAAATAAGTAATTCTTCCCCAACCATGAATATTGTGGTCCCGAATCGTTCTGTCCAACACTCTATATGCCCCAGATTGATACGTAGCATTCGGATGCCAATTGCCTGTCTCAATTGCAGCAGCTAAAGTAAATGTTTTCATTGTAGACCCTGGTTCAATTACTTCTTGTGTCACGTAGTTTAACCAGTTATTTTCCAAACCAATTCTAGTTTCTGGATCGAATGTAGGACGTTGAGACAATGCAAGAATTTCCCCTGTTTTTGCATCTACTACAAGGCCAACCATCGAATCAGGATTATATTCTCGGTCCACATTTGTCATCGCATCTTCCAAGAAGTTTTGAATCGTTTTATCAATTGTTAAATAAATATTGTCACCATTTTTCGCTGGTTTGACCATCTTATCTCTGTTTGGCAATAAATAGTGAAATGCATCACTTTCATATTCAATTTTCCCATTTTCTCCAGTTAATTGTTCATTGTAAATCAATTCTAATCCCATTTTCCCTACAGGAATAAACGTTCCATCCTCTTGCTCTTCTCTTTGCGTAAAACCAATTAAATGGGATGCAAAAATACCGTTTGGATAATATCGCTTCGTATCACTTACAAATTTAATACCAGGTAATTTTTCCTTTTCAATTTTCGTTTTGATTTCGTGACTGATTCCTCTTCCCGCAGAACCGAATTCAACTTGATAGTAATATCCACCATCCGACTTTCGTTTTGTTAATATCTTATAAATAGTCGATTCATCCATATCAATATAATTTGCTAATATTTCAGCTGTTTTTTCAGGATCTACAACATGTTGTGGGTTATTTGGGTTTGTTGTTGCAACTGGATTGACAACGGCGATTAGTCGATAGCTTAACGTATCTTCTGCTATTACATTTCCATTCCGATCTAATATTTTTCCGCGTTCAGCAGTAATCACCGCTTCCTTTTGGTACAATGCTGCAGCCCTTGCCTTTAATTCTTCTCCTTCAACTTGTCCAGTTATTTGGATGTAAGTAATCCTTAAGAATAATGCAAAAAAGAGCCCTCCATATAATAAAAACATTAGAAAGGCTCCCCATTGAAAACGAAATTTCTTTTTCTTCATTCTCCCGGCACTACCTTTACGTTATCTTCTTTAAGAGTTAAACCGAGTGAATTGGCTTTTTCCCAAATTCTTTCATATGTTGATAATTCGCTAACCTGTACTTTTAAATCCGCATTTTCTTTTTCAATTTCTGCGATTTCTCTTTCAATTTTTTGTATTTCAATCGTTGTTTTTTGAATTGAGCTTTGTTTATGTAGTACGAATACAGATAAAGTTGCAACAACTATAACAAATGCGATATATAAAAACTTTTCCCTTGCAGTAATGATTTTACGTTGCTTCTTTTTTACTTGCCTTGTATTTGGTTGATTGGTGGGTTGTTGATAGGGTACTTCTTGTTGTTGATAATATAATGGTTGCCTAACCCGAACTGCCATTTAGCCACGCCCTTTTTCATGAATTTTTTCAGCGATACGTAATTTTGCTGATCTCGCCCGATTGTTTGCCAACAACTCTTCCTCCGATGGAACAATCGGCTTTTTCGTAATATTTTTTAATACCGGTTGGAATTCATCTGGTACGATTGGTAACCCTGGAGGTAATTCTGGTAATGATGAAGCCTCTTTAAATATAGTTTTAACAATGCGATCTTCCAAAGAGTGGAATGTGATAACACTTATCCTACCGCCAATACGTAATAAATCAATGGCATCTGTCAGCGACTCTTCAATCGCCCCTAATTCATCATTTACAGCAATGCGAATTGCTTGGAAAACTCGCTTTGCTGGATGTCCACCTGTACGGCGACGAGATGCTGGAATACCCTCTTTAATTAAATCGACAAGCTGTCCTGTTGTTTTAATGGGTGCTTTTTTCCTTGCCATTTCAATTTTTCGAGCAATTTGCTTTGAAAATTGTTCTTCACCATAACGGAAAAAAATACGCACTAATTCTTCATATGGCCATTCATTTACAATATGGTAGGCAGTTAGTTCTTGAGTTTGATCCATTCGCATATCTAAAGGAGCATCGTGCTGGTAACTAAATCCTCTTTCCGGAGTATCTAATTGGGGTGAGGAAACTCCTAAATCATAGAGAATACCATCAACTTTCTGAATATTAAGTTTATCCAATTCCTGTTTTATATACCTGAAATTGGAATGCACAAAATTCACTCTATCCTTATAATTTTCCAAACGTTTTTTCGCATGTTCAATGGCAGTTAAGTCTTGATCAAAACATATTAGTCTACCATTGCTAGAAAGTTGTTGAACTAAGTACTCGCTATGACCAGCACCACCTAATGTACAATCCACATATATTCCGTCTGGATGAATATTTAAGCCATCGACAGTTTCTTTTAATAGTACAGTTGTGTGATCGAACATGAATTGATTGCTCCTTCATCGATGTATTCGCTAGAAGTCAAAGCCAATAAGATTTTCTGCAATATCATTGAAAGATTCCTCTGCTTCGTTGAAATATTCTTCCCAAAGTTCTTTAGACCATATTTCAATCTTGGTTGAAACACCTAGAATAACACATTCTTTTTCAAGTTTTGCGTAAGTAGCAAGATTCGAAGGAATGTTAATTCGCCCTTGTTTGTCTAATTCAACTTCGGTAGCCCCAGAAAAGAAGAACCTAGCAAATGCTCTTGCATCTTTTTTCGTCATTGGCAAGTCTTTCAGTTTTTCTTCGAGCTTTCGCCATTCGTTCATAGGATATCCAAAAAGACAGTTATCAAGACCCCGGGTAATGACAAAAGTATTTCCTAATAATTCACGGAATTTTGATGGTATGATTAAACGTCCTTTGGCATCAACAGTATGTTGATATTCTCCCATGAACATGCTACTCACCCCACTTTAGTAAATAATGTACCACATTCCCCCACTTTCCACCACATATTTCTTCGCATAGTTTGTAAACTTTTCACAAATTATGCCAATTGCACTCCATAAACAGAGCAGTGTATAAGAAAAAAGAATTAAAAAAGCTATCTCCTACGAGATAGCTCTAAAAAAAATAGAAAAAACGCTATAATTTTATCAAATAATGATAATTCCCAATTTTCATTGGTAATTGTAATAAGTGTGTAATAAGACTAAAGCCATAAAGATTTAAATATTGATATGGGTTAAATACACGTTCTTGGAAATTGTTGTTTGGATACAACTCACTTACAATTATATTCAACCGGCGAATCGTGTGATGATGTTTTAGTAAGACTTCTTGTTCGATTTTTTGACTTAAATAATCAAGTTGCATATTGTGGTAATTCTTATTTCTTTCTAATATCCTTTCCAAATGGAGCTGTTTCGCATTCAATAGTTGTAATAACTCATCATATTGCTCGTCTAACATCTTTCTGATTCGCTGAATTTTTTCCTCTGCTTCAACCTCTTGAATATCCTGAATAAATTGTTTCATTATTTTTTGCACTTCACCAGCCACAACATCTTCAAAAGTTAGTTGATATTCAAAAAGCAGTTGTTCTACACGACGAGTAATAAAAGTAATATTTAACCTTGGGGCTAAAATCGGCATTTGTAAGTCTAATACTTCAAATGCATCTTTTAAAGCCGCCCAATAATGAAGTTCTCCAGGACCAGCCACAAAAGCCAATACTGGCAAACACATTTCTTGCATTAAAGGTCTCGTTACCACATTATTACTTAGTTGTTCTGGTGATTGTTCAGCAATTTGTAAAAGTTCTTCAAGGGTAAATTTTACGTTTGCAGCCGAATTAACAAATAAGCCATTCTTTCTTTCGAGTAAAAATCGTTCTCCATCTCGCACATAAAAGAGGTTCGCATTTTCCTCCGTTGCAACAATCGGAGTACCATACCCTCTCTTTTCTAATAATCGTTCCTTTTCAATTACTGCTAAACTAATCTCCTCATTTTTTTCGATGATTCGCTGGAAAAAAGTAGTTTGATATTGTCGAAATGGTAGAAACGCCGAATCGATCATTAGCAGTCCTTCATCTTTAAATAAATCATTCATTAAACGAGCGAAGAAATCAGTAAATGTTTCACTGTCATTCATATGTCGTAGTACCGAATGATAGAGATCATGCGTGTATTCCGTTTCACCATAATCTTTAAAAATTTCATCAATATAATCTTTCATTAACGAATGATCAAACCGAGTTTCGGAAGCAATCGTCTTTTTGCGAGGAGCTACGTCAAAAATTTTCTTTTTTGGCAATCCATCGACAATCGTATAAGTATGATTAATTTCTAAAATATCGTGGTCTTCACCCGCAATCCAAAAAATCGGTACGACATCAATACCTAGTTTTTCACTTTGTTCTTTCGATAGCAAAATAACACTAATTGCTTTATTAACAGAATAAAGCGGACCCGTCAACAATCCCGCTTGTTGACCACCAACAACTGCCAACGCACCTTTTTCTAATTTTTTTAGATTCTCCATTGATTTTTCTGAAATGCCAAAAGGCTCCATATACTGATAAATAACGTTACATAAACTTTTTCGATTATACGCTTGTTCTCTCAAATAATGAGCTCGTACTCGAAATGATTCATCTTTATATGGATATTGATAAAATGAGAGCAAATGTTCACTTTCCGCCCAATAATCAGATAACAATTGATTGTTAACTGGTGATAATTTTTCCAGTTTCATATTACTACTCCTCTACTTAACTCAATACGTTCATTTCATTGAAAGTAAATATTTATTCCTGTTATATTGTAATCTTTGAAACATTGTCTGAAAAGAAAATGGCTCAATCTATGTAATAAAAAATATAATACTTTGAATAATGCCTACAATCCAAACAATCGTATAGATGAAAATTAAATATAAAAATTGCATGCGCCATATTCTTCTCAATAAAGGAAATACTTTAATTTCTTTTTTCGTTTTCCATTCTTTATAAGTCATCAACATCGCAATCAATATGGAAATTACAACGGCTACAATACTTATTGTAGAGTTCCATAGGGTTGCAATGGAGAGGGTGACGGAGAAAAATAAAAAAAAGGTCGTGATATCTGCTGCTAAACTAAAACTACTGTCCGCCTGTTTTTTCAAGTATTTCCGAAATAAAAAAAATGAAATAATGAAGGCAGTCATTGGCAATAAAATTAGGGTGCCAAGAATGTATGTTAAAACTAATTTCACGTTTTTTCACCCTCTAGTGACAACACTAAATGATATAACGTTTTTAAAGTCGGTAAGCTTTTACCTTTTAATTCTGCTTTTTTTATGATTGCTCCGACAATCGATTCCACTTCTGTTTTCTTATTCATTAATCGATCTTGTAACATCGAAGAAGTGTTAGAAGCTGTTTTTTCGCACAACGAAACAACATCTTCAAATGAGACAATCATTCTTTGTTCAGGGAAAGCATTCATTAATTCTTCATATAAATCTTTTAACAATTTTTTCGCATGAATATTGTTGATTAATTCGCCGTTTTTTACTTGCAACACAGCTGTCAAGGGGTTGATAAAACAATTATATAACGCCTTCTCAAAAAGCATTTTTTCAGCATCATCGACAAATTGTAAAGGAAACAATTCGTTTTCTATCCCGTGTAACAATTGAAAAACCTCGTCATTTCCCCTTTCAACTGCTAATTTTAACACACCAATTCCATTATGAATAACTGTATAATCATTTGCCTTTTGTGCACCGAATTGGCATGAGCCAAATCCAATAGTCTGTTGAGGAAGTTTCAGCGCTTCTTCAAAATGAGCTAAACCGTTTTGTACAAATAAAATTGGTATGTCCTGTGGCAGCTTCTGAAGTTGCAGGAAAACTTCTTGCAGATGTGTATATTTTACTGCCACAATTACTAAAGATGCTGTCGCAATTTCATTATATGTAGTCGTAACATTCACATATTTCTTCGTAATAGTTCCATCCAAATTTTTTCTATAAAGGCCATGTTTTCGTATTGCTTCTTCTTGTTTTAGCCTTCGAACTATTAACGTTACTTCATATTTTTCAGCTAAAAACGAGGACATCAACATTCCGACAGAACCTGCACCAATTATAACTATATTCATACGCGCTTCCCTCTTTACAACTTATTTATTCCATTAAATTGATATTAATTGTTTTGCTGGTTTGTACATCCTTATTTTTTCAAGAACGAAAACGACAAAAAGGTGTGACCGAAAGAGTGTCACACCCTTTTTTTCATATTATACTGGAAATATTTGAAGTTTTCGATATTTAACTGCAGCTTCCTTTACCTTGATTGATGGATGATGGTGATAAAAAAGAGGAATAATGGCGATTATTGCTGCTGTTTTTGCTGCTGTTTTTGCTGTTGTTGTTCGATGAATATTGCACCTTGTTGAAGCCATTTTAGCACTCTATCATGCTCAGTTTGAAGCTCTCGATATTTTAGTTCTAATTCATTGTATGCTTCTGTCAATTCATCAAAACTATTAAGAGCAAGCTTTAAGTGGCTTCGCATTAATTGCTTTGGTCGTTTTCTAACACTATTTAACATTTGACCATATTGTTGCCTTAATGTTTTATTCCAGCGGAAACCGCAAGCCTGCTTTGTTCGATTCAGCACTTGCGCAGCCTCAGCAAACGCTTCTAATTGAGTTCTTCCATTTTGTACAGCTGTGATGACAATCTCTGCTAATTTTTCGTCATCTTCAGCTGTCCATTGATCTTTCCTTCTTTTCCCTTCCATACTTATCACCTCTCATTTTTTTACTACTATATGCAAAAAGAGAGTAAATAGAATTAAAGAACATAGAAAAAAATAGGTTGCGACATATAAAAATTTTGTCGCGACCTATTTTCAAATGGATATAACCGATTATTCAGTAGTATTGTTGAAGACAATATTTTGTATTATTTATGATTGCTTGATTTTGATAAGAAGCGTTCAACTGCTTTTTCATGATCTTCACTTTCCCAAAGTTTTGCACAAAGTTTGATTTCTTCCATAACACGTCCATACATATTTCGCTCTCTCCATTTGCGAAGTTCAATCTCTTTATATGCATGATGGACAGAAGGATGAATTTTTTTCATATCTTCAATAAACGCTTCCAATGCTTCTTCTTTTGGACCGTCAAATATTCTCATAGCCCAACCAATTTCATATAATTGCTGAGCAGTGTATGGCTTCGCATCAATCAGCATTTTTAATGCACGGTCATGACGCAATCCACGTTCAAATAAATACGTACCGCCACCCCATCCGGTCGTAATTGCCAACGTTCCTTGAATAAATCCGCATTTTGCATGACTTGCCACCAAACGAAAATCACATGCTGTAGCGATTTCACAACCACCCCCAACGGCTGTCCCGTTAATTAAGGCAATGGTTGGAACATGCAATGTAGCAAGTTCATATAATATATTTCCCATTTTGCTTAACATCCCAAAAGCTTCTTCAGCCGTTTTTAAACTATGAAATTCCGTCAAATCTCCACCAGAACAAAACGCTTTATCCCCCGCACCAGTAACAACTAAAAATCGCACATCTCTGTTCTCTTTAATATGTTTAATTACTTGTTTTAGGCCATTCATTACTTCGTCATTTACTGCATTTCTCTTTTCTTCTCTATCAATAGTAAAAGTTAGAATACCGTCCTTTTGTTCAATTTGGTAAGACAATGAATACATCCCCTTTTTGATATTATTTCAACATAATACGATATGTTTTCATAGTAATAAAGGTTTTAAATTTTGACAACAATTGGTTTTTACCTATTTCATGAACATAATGCAAAAAAAGACTATTAGAGAGCCATGGTCACTCTAATAGTCTTTCGTAAGCAGCGTATAACGAATCTACGCTTTATTATTTACTTACCACTTCTTTACCTTTGTAATGTCCGCAAGATTTGCATACATGGTGAGATAAAGTTGGTTCACCACAATTTGGACAATTCACCATACCAGGTACTGATAATTTGTAATGTGTACGGCGTTTTCTTTTAGCAGTTTTAGAAGTTCTTCTAAATGGTACAGCCATGATTGGCACCTCCTTGCAGATTTATTCATCTGTTTTTGATTGATCAAAAAACTTAGCTAATCCAGCAAGTCTTGGATCCACTTTTGGTTCGTCATTTACTTTTTGACTAACGTCTTCTTCTGTTGAATAACTCCAGTCTTTACCACCTTTAATAGTACCTTCAGTACCTTCTTTAAATACTTGCATCGGCACTTCAAGAAGAATGATTTCTTCTAAGACTGGCTTCAAATCGATGACTTCTCCATCTATGTAATGGATATCTTCATCTTCTTCATTTCCCCGAAGTTCTGGATCAACCCAGCTAAAGACTTCTACCGTCTCAACTTCAATAGGAAATTCAACATCCTCCCAAGTACGAGCACAAGGGAGTATTAAGGTCGCTGTCAAAGTAAACTGACAAGTCATTTGTGAACTTCCGATTGTACAGTGACCTTTTACATGAACGGGTGAAATATCGCGAATTTCTTGATTTCGCTTTTTCACTTCATCCAATTGCACAACTGTATCGATCGGCATTCCTTTATGGCGATACTTCGAAAGTTGATGAATTGACCATTTCATTCACGAATCACCCCGAGACAACAATGTTGATTATATAATGAGGTAATATAGATGTCAAGATATTTTCTTGTCACTTTACAAAAACGCTTCTATAATTCAGTATTAACTAAAGAGATAATTTTAGAAGAAAGATTGTATTATTTGAAAGGGGCTTTTTTATGAAAGCGGTTGGAATAGTCGTTGAGTATAATCCATTTCATAACGGACATTACTATCATGTTACCCAATCTAAAAAGATTACAAACGCCGATGTAGTCGTCGCTGTTATGAGTGGCCCCTTTTTACAAAGAGGTGAACCTTCTCTTGTCTCTAAATGGCATCGAGCAAAAATGGCTTTACAAAGCGGTGTCGATATCGTTGTTGAATTACCATATGTTTATAGCACAGCTAATGCACCTGTATTTGCTGAAGGTGCGATATTTCTCCTTGACGCATTACAATGCGATGCTTTTTCATTTGGGAGCGAAGAAGGAAAACTCGAACCTTTCATTAACACTGCTAATCTAATTGAAGAACATAATGAAGAATATAATGCGCTCATCAAGAAGTACGTATCAACAGGAACTAGTTATCCACAAAGCTTATATTACGCTTATGAACAATTAAAACAAAAGAAAAATGAAAATTACATCGACTTGTCCAAACCAAATAACATTCTTGGTTATCACTATATTGCCGCTGCAAAAAAATTCAATTTATCAATTCAACCAATGACAATTCAACGATTGCATGCAGGCTATCACGATGCAATCAATGAAACATCGACAATCGCCAGTGCAACTGGTATTCGTAAAGAAATATTTCAAAAGAGAAATGTTGAAGCGATACGTAATTTCGTACCAAATTCAACTTATGTCCATCTTGTTGAATGGCAACAACAATTTTCAAAATTTGTTGACTGGGATGCTTTCTGGCCACTATTAAAATATGCCATCATGCGTTATAATCCAGAAAACTTGAGAGCCTTTGCAGATGTTTCGGAAGGAATTGAATATGCTCTCATCAAACATGTAAAACATAGTGAAAACTTTTCACAATTTATGTCAGACATAAAATCAAAGCGGTATACTTGGACGAGATTGCAAAGAATGCTGACGCACATTTTTACTGGCATAACGAAAGATGAATTGCATCAATTCAAGCATCCAACCTACATTCGTTTACTTGGAATGACAAAAAATGGACAAGCTTATTTATCAGAAAGAAAAAAGAATTTAGAGTTGCCGATTATTAGCCGAGTAGCACAAGCAAAGGATCAAATGCTTCAAATCGACATTAGAGCATCTGAAATGTATGCTTTAGGCGTTGAATTATTTTCACAAAAGAAAATTGACGGAGATTATAAAACTCCGCCAATACGATTATAGAATTACGATTTATCTTTTTCAGGAAGACTTGCTAAATAATTTAATGCATCGTCAATCGTTTTTACCGGCACGATTTTCATGTCGGTATTTAATTTTTTTGCGATATTGACAGCAGCTTCATAATTGGAAAGAATGGCTGGATTATTCTTCTTGACTTCTTCAGGTATTTCATCATCAGGAGCGAAGAAAATTTCCATGCCATCTTCATGAGCTGCAACAACTTTCTTTTCAATGCCTCCGATACGACCGACTGTGCCGTCTTCATGGATTTCTCCAGTTCCTGCAACTAAATATCCCTTTGTAATATCTTCTTCTAACAGTTGATTCAGAATTTCTAAAGTGAACATTAACCCTGCAGAAGGTCCTCCAATATCTTCTGCATTCACTTTTACCATCGGTTCTGTTTTAATCGTTTTATTTTCGGAATAAGTAATCCCTAAACCAACCTTCCCATCACTATCTGGGATTTCCTTTAATGTAATAGTGCGATCCAGCAATTTATCATTGCGGTGAATCACTAATTGGACGACATCATTTTCTTTTTTCGTTTCTAAAATATGAACTAAATCTTCCGCTTTTTTTATAATATTCCCATCAATTTCTTGGATTTTATCTCCAGGCTCTAATTGCCCATCACTGGCACCACCAGCTAATACATTTAAAACAGTGATGCCCTGATAATCAACTGTATACGGTAAACCAGCCTTATTATAAGCGACGTAAATAGCATTAAATTGTGAATCCTTCATTAGCTTTAATTGACGAACGTTATATTCCCGTTCATCCTCTTCTTTATGGTGAACTTCCTCTTTTTTCAAAATATCTTCATACTCTTTAAACTTTGCGATGAGATATGTCAAGGGTGTCGCTGGTCCCATTGCAACCGTCATAAGACTGATTGTTCCTTCATCGTCCAAATCCCCATTTTCCACAGTAACAAATTCGCTAACATCATAGGAGCTTCCAGGTTTCATAATATAGTAGTCCAGCTTGTAAAAAGATAAAAAAAATAAAACCAACATCGTAACGATTATCGTAATAAAATGTTTCAAAAGTTAAAGCACCTCCTATGTTAGCTCGAAAAAGACTAAAAAAATTAAATCGTGCATATATTAGTTTAGCATTTGGTTCATCGAAAAAACAAAAGTTGAAAAGAGTTGATGGCTTATTCCACTACTATATCTTTTCGTATGTATAACGCTCATTTGTTTACTATTACTATTTCCAGGAATCGCTCATAAAGGAGCGGACCTTGGACTTCAACTATTCATGGAAGCTTTATTCCCATATTTACTTCCGTATTTGATTTTAACACAATGGTTTATTCGCTTAACACCTGAAAAGGAAAATTCCTTATCAAGATTCAAATTATATTTTAAAACATACGGCATCAGTGCACTCGGTGGTTTCCCAACCGGTGCCGCAACCATTGCCTATTTAAAAAGAACAAATCAAATTTCAAAAAGTGAAGCAAACGGCTTATTAAGTATTTGTCATAGTCCAAGCCCTTTATTCGTATTAGGATTTGTTGGACATGACTTACTACATGATACCCGCTTCAGCTGGCAATATTTAATTTTATATCATACAGTTTCTCTATTCCTTTTGCTGTTATATTATTTTTACCATCGTTCCAATCCTCGGCAAGAAATCAAATTAGACAACCTTAGACGAAATGAAAATCCATTCATTTCTAGCATCAAAGACAGTATTCCTACTGTTCTTGTCGTCGGTTCAACAATCATCTTTTTTACAACCATTTATACCGTCGTCATGTTTACAATTCAGACAATTTTGCCAAATATACATAAAAATCTACTACTATTAACAGCAGCATCTTTAGAAATGACGAACGGACTTCAAATTGCACATAAGTTTTTTGCCGATGAATCAATTATACTTCCTTTGCTAATGGCTACTTTCTTATCAAGCCAAAGTTTAAGCATTCATATGCAAGTAGCAGTCATCGCAAAAAGTGAAAACATTTCGCTCAAACCCTACATTCTATTAAGAGTTCTCATCACGATTATTATTCCGTTGCTATATTTTATATTATTTTTATAACTTTATAAAAAGAGAAAACTCGGCAGATGCATTTTATCTTGCCGAGTTTTCGATTATTGATGAAATTTCTTCTTTAATGCTTCTTCTACTTCACAAGGTACTAATCCTTTTACGCTTCCACCATAGCGAGCAACTTCCTTCACAATACTAGAACTTAAGAAGGAATATTGATTTTTAGTCATGATGAAAAATGTTTCAATCGATTCATCTAAAAAACGATTCATCGATGTTATTTGCATCTCATATTCGAAGTCTGATACTGCTCTTAAACCTCGAACAATAGCGATGGCGTTTCGAGACTTCGCATAATCCACAAGCAATCCAGAAGAACTTTCAACGCGAATATTTGGAATATCCTTCGTTACCTTTTCGATCAACTCAAGTCTTTCTTCAATAGTAAACAACGGATTTTTTGAAGAATTTTTCAATGCAGCAACATATACAAGATCAAATACATCTGCTGCCCGTTTAATAATGTCTAAATGTCCATTCGTAATCGGGTCAAAACTTCCCGGTACTACTGCAATTTTTTGCGACAATTTCTCCCTCTCCCTAATTCATTCGATAAATTGAAATAATAGTATTTCCATAAGTTTCATCTCGGATGCATGAATATCGTCCGTAAGCATCTGGCAATTGTACTTCAGTCGAATGTTCACAAACGATTATTGCATCGTCAGCCAGCTTTCCGCCTTCTACAAGAAGTGAAATGTAATCATAATATTCTAGCTTGTTATATGGGGGATCAACAAATAAATAATCTATTTGGATATCCCTTTTTAGCAGTGCCTTTACAGCACGGCTTGCATCTGTACAATACACTTCCGAAAACTCTTCGTAACGGCACTTTTTTATATTCTCTTTCAATACTTGAACAGCTCGGCGATCTTTCTCAATAAAGATAGCTTTTTCCGCACCTCTACTTAATGCTTCAATTCCTAGTCCGCCGCTGCCAGCAAATAAATCTAATGCTATTCCACCTTCGAAAAAAGGCCCGATGATATTAAATAGTGCTTCTTTCACTTTATCCGTTGTAGGTCTCGTAGTCGTTCCGGCAATCGCTCTGAGCGGTATCCCTTTCCTTTCACCGGCTACTACTCGCATCTTCATCACCAAGCTTTCACTATTGTTGTTCAGTGTCAATGTTTTTTATGGAAATAGAGTCTTTCTTTTTATCCATTTCAATGAAAAATAGCTTTTGCACCCAAGACTCTTCAATGTAATACTTATCAGCTATCACTTTTATTGGTTGTGACACGGTATTGTAGCGTCTTTGGTTATAAACATAAAATTCATGATTAAAAGGAAAACGATATTGTCTAATATCATTATTTACATAATAACCTTTTTCCCCAACTCGTGTTTCATAACCGAGATGATGTAATAAAGAGTCAGCAGAATATAACACTTGACCATCTTTAAAAATTACTTCAACGTCATCTACTAATCGAGCATTTACATAAACATCTCGGAAATCATTGAATAGTAACGGAAATACTCCATCAGTTGCGACGTTTGACTGGAAATATTGTGTATGGTTTGCAAACACTTCGCTTAATTGTTCATCTAAAAGCGCTGCATCGATTTTTTTACCTTCTAAATCATGTAACTTTTGTTTCCAAAGTTCAAGTTGTTCTTCTGTCAATCGACTTTTTAAAGTCATTGTTATTTCTTTAGCTTTTTCCCCGCCAATCTCAGAATCAGATAAAATCGAAGCCATAACCTCAGTTACCCATGCAGGTACATTTTCAAACTGAAATTTCGTGCGTAATTGGGACAATATAACTTCTTCCTTTAAGGCTTCTATTGACAAATTATTAGAAAACAAAATACGTTCGCCTTGTTTACCAGAAAGATTCGAACCATGAACAACCGCGACGTGTTCATCATTTAAGAAATTCACTTTATTTAGCTGTTCTACTAATTCGTTTTCGATTTTATTTGTCGAATAAATAGAAATCAAATCAAGTTCATTTTGCAATTGTAAATGATCAGCATAAAAAAGTTCTTTCACTGGACCTGTGCCGCTAAACATTGAATAATGCACAAGGGATAATGATTGCTGACCAACTAAAGGTAAACCTGTAACCCATGTTCCAGCAATTGATTGTTCAGTTGTAATATGTACTGTTGAATAAGATACAATACCATTTTCTAACGTCACAAAAATATCTTTCATTAATTGATTTGGTTTTAATCCTCCATCAAGGGGTATTATGTATGAGATCGACTGAGTTTGTATATCACTTTCTTGGAATTTAGAAAAATCCTCGCTTAACCGTTTGCAGCTATTTTCTGATTCAATAAAACAATCGGGGTTTACAGCTTGTTCTGGCCAGTTGATAGAAATCGTTTGATTTGGTAAATTTCTAAAGTGATGACGAATATCTAAACTTTGACCTCTGTATACAATATCAATTTCTTGCGTGTAAGTAAAATCGTCTATTTCGCTCTCTCGATAATCGGAATAAACTTGGTATTGAAAAAAAAGCACGCCGCTAATAAGCAAAACTAGCAGACTAAAAAAACTAATGATATATTTCATATGCAAACCACCTCGAACATGCTACTATTATGTACATAGAAAGGATGATAACAATATGACGCAACAGTTTGTTGAACTCGGACAAGGCTACGGAGATATATACGAGCTTTGTGAATTAATTCGTACAAATGAAAAAAGATTCCATAATGCCTTTTTGTTTATTTCTTATAAAGGCAATCAAGCATATGCCTCTCCTGCAGTAGCCTTTCAACCAGTTGGTGACAGCAACTTTATGCCAATATACATATGTAGAGAAGGGATACCATACACTCCAGAAAAACCTTCTAAACGGCTAGAATTATTTGAAGAGTCGTTAAAGGCCATTGGCAAAGAAGCCGTTCAAATGGATATTAAACATTCCTGCTATTACTCCGAAACGATTTTATTCTATCAACATTTAATTGGTGTATTAAGAATGAACCGTTTAATTCCGCAACTCTCTTAATGTTCAAAGTCCTATTTTATAATCGTATTCTTGGTCCTGATCTTTCTTAGACTTTGTATTTTCAAATTCATTTTTTACAAACGGTAAGTACGATTCAACAACGTCTTTCACAAAAGGAAGGCGTTGTATTTTATTTTTAATATAAGAAATTTCATCTCTATTACAATAGAGCACTACGTATTTTAATTTTCTTGAAATGTATTGGACATTTCCAAACTTTCTCAAGCTTTTAGCATGCTTCAGTTGATAAACATACACGATTAGCCCTTGACGTTCTTGCATTTTTATTACCCCTTTTCTTCATTTAAAGGATACCATATAGTTATTTTTGATAGCAACTGACATTCGTGACATGATGTTACAATTTCCGTTATAATCATCTTTATAAGATGCAATCTATACAAGTAATGATTTTAGAATTCATATTCGTTAATATATAGAAGCTCGTAAAGGAGGCCTAGTCATGGGTAAAAAAACGAAACTGGCACTGGCCATTGCCGCCGCAAGTGCAGCAGCATGGGCTGGAAGTAAAGCTTTTCTAAAACCCCAAAAACGAGAAGGAAAAGAAGTATTAAGCATGGATATACCTGTCGTCTTAGCACATAGGGGCGGTGCACTAATTGCACCTGAACATACAATGATTGCTTTTGAAAAATCCTTTGAACTAGGGGTAGATGGTTTTGAAATTGATATACGATTAACAAAAGACGAAGAGATTGTAGTACTTCATGATGAAACAATTGACCGCACTTCTGATGGAATGGGTGCTGTAAAAGATTTTACGCTAGAAGAACTAAAAAACTTTAATTTTGGTTTCCATTATAAAGATAACAATGGAAATGTCCCTTATCGCAATCAAAAAGTAGAAATCGTAACATTAAGAGAGTTATTTGAAAAGTTCCCAAATATGTTTATTAACATCGATATTAAAGATAGTCCAGAAACTTATGAAGGTAGTTTAATGCCTTCGAAACTTTGGAGATTGATTGAAGAATATAACGCAGAAAATCGAGTGGTGGTAACGAGCTTCTATAGTGAACAAGTGGATCGTTTTAATTTGTACGCCCAAAACCGAGTCGCATTAGGAGCTGGAGAATCGGATGTCCGAAAAGCGTTTGCAGCATTTACAAGCCAATTTGGTCATCTTTATCATCCAAAAGTAGATGTTTTTCAAATCCCAATAAAGTCCGGAAGGTTCTCTTTAGACTCACCGAAATTTATCGCCTTTTTAAACAATTTAAATATCCCTGTCCATTATTGGGTAATTGACGATGAAGAATTGATGAGAAAACTACTAGATAATGGAGCGCAAGGCATTATCACCGATAGACCGGATATTGCTGTTCCCCTCGTTCGGGATTGGGTAGAACACCATAAAGAAAAAGGGGAAAATCTTTCATAAAGTCTTTGAATTCTTCAATCGAGTAGGAGGGAGCGATTAACTCCCGTCCTCTCACACCACCGTACGTACGGTTCCGTATACGGCGGTTCAATTAAGATAATTGACGCAAGTTTTCATAACGAGCTTCAAGACTTTTCAGCCCTTGGTTTCTCCAATAGGAGTTACCAAGGGTTCTGTGTAATATTGGACTATTTGAAATACGCCAATAACTCTTCCGAGTATTTCCCCATTCATACGCTTGCCATTGTGGTACGCCAAGTTGAATAAGGTTGCGTATCTTTGTTTTCGGTTTCTTCCAGTTCTTCCATAGACACATTCGAAGTCTTCTACGAATCCATTTATCTAATTCAAGGAATATAGATTTGGTGTCTGCTAACGCAAAATATCCACACCATCCCATTAGATATTGATTCAGTTTCTGAATGCGGTATTCCATCGGGTAGGGCATCTTGCGTGATGTGATTTCACGAACTTTATTCTTCATTCGTTTAAGGCTTTCTTTTGCGATACGAACCTTTGGCTCTTTATGATAGGTATAGCTAAATCCTAGAAACTTACGTTTCCATGGACGGTCGACCGCTGATTTCTTTTCATTTACTTTCAGTCGTAGTTTTCCTTCAATGAATCGTTGAATGCTTGCCATTGTGCGAAGTCCTGCTCGTTTACTTTTCACGTAAATGTTACAGTCATCCGCATATCGAACGAATTTGTGTCCTCTTCTTTCCAATTCTTTATCTAGTTCATCTAGTACAATGTTAGATAGTAGCGGACTTAATGGTCCTCCTTGTGGAGTTCCTTCTAATGTGCTTGACACCACACCATTAATCATGACTCCCGATTGTAAATACTTACGAATCAATTTCAGTAATGGTTTATCTTGGATTCTCTTCGCGAGTGTACCCATTAATCTGTCATGGTTGACCTTATCAAAGAATTTCTCCAAGTCCATATCTACAACCCATCGATGTCCATCTCTTATATATTCTTTCGCTTTCCTCACCGCATCATGGGCACTTCGGTTTGGTCTAAATCCGTAGCTGTTTTCAGAGAATGTAGGGTCATACACTTTTGAAAGTACTTGGGCGATTGCTTGTTGAATCAAACGGTCTGTTACGGTAGGGATTCCTAGTAAACGAACACCGCCGTCAGGTTTCGGGATTTCGACTCTGCGGACTGGCATTGGTTCATAAGTTCCCTTGAGAATTGCCTCCTTAATAGATAGCCAGTTTTCGACTATGTGCTGTCGTAGGTTTTGTACGGGCATCATATCTACTCCGTGGCTTCCTTTATTCTGTTCTACACGTTTTAGTGCTTGAAGCATGTTCTCCCGTGACAGGATTTGATTCAAAAGCATCGTTATTCTCCTTCCGTGAATAGCTGTTCTCTTTATGCCAGTGGTCACTCCACCCTCCAAGAGGTCCCCCACGGGATTCACCGCTTCCTTCCTCAAGTGAGGTACTACGTTTTCTGTGTTCATCATGACTCACTGAATGCCAAGGGCTATTCTCTCTTAATTGTTCGGTCCTTCTTAGTTGTTCTAGACCAACTAATACTATGACCTCTGCTGACTTCTGACGGTTCAGCTACTTATCACTAAGTAGGTTATGAAGCGTACTTCACCTATCCGCCAGACCTCCCCGGGTAAGTACATGCACTTTCACACCATCTATCCGCCTCATCTACTCGATATGACCTTCGACAGAAAGAGCTTTGTTTTGTTTTGCAAACTCACTCAATCATACCTAGCCTTATATGAGGTTCGTGTTCCTCGGACCGGTGTTTTGCCTCCAGCTTCCTTCAGATTCCGCGTCACCACGGACACCCTTGCTCTTGGCTAACCTCTACTTCTGTCTTCGGGGTTCGGGACTTACACCCTATAGTTCATGTACATGCCGGGCGCACAATAAAAAACGGCTTAAGCATTAATAACTTAAGCCGTTCATTTATAAACTAAATATATCACACGAAATCAAGCTGAACAGGAGCAACTTCCACCTGATCCGCATCCGCCTGAACTGCAAGATGTTTCAAAAAATGGGTTGCTAACTGGAACTTTAACCGCTTCAGAAACAGACTTTCCGATAATAAGACTTATTTCATCCAGCATATCTTGCAGCTCATTTTCCGCAAGCTTTAAATTCGCTACTTTTTCATCAAGATCCAGCTCTCTCTTCAACTTCCTGATTTCTTTCATAATTGAATGATAATCGGGATGATATTTGCCAAAGCGTTGTACATCCTCGTACTGCACTTTCATTCGATTAAATGCGGCAATTTTTTCAACTAATACTCTATCACTATATACAGCATGATGAGCTTGTTGATAATTGCGTACGGGCTCAGAACTGAGAATCATTGAGCTTAACGCATCCGCTTCATCTAAAATGAAGGCCCATTCTGATGTCATCATCATCATTTATTCCTCCAATCTGTACATCTATCATAGCAAAATTTGAACAAAGTTTAAATTTGCAATACTTGTTTTCTTGACCTTCATTTTGAAATTATTGAGACTGGCAATCATCCACTTTATTTTTTAACGATTTAGCTAATACAGATTGCACACACTCATAATCGGAAAAATAAATCTCCTTATCTTTAAACGTTTGTGTCGTTTCATGGCCTTTACCTGCAATAACAATCGTATCTCCTTCTTTTGCAGATAAAATCGCCTTCTCTATAGCTTCTGCCCGATCTAAAATCATTTCATATTTTTGAGTGGATATAAAACCAGCTGCAATTTGAGAATTAATATATGCAGGATCTTCACTTCTTGGATTGTCTGTTGTTAAATAAATCATATCTGCATACTTTGTAGCTACTGCTCCCATTTTAATTCGTTTATGTTTATCTCGATCTCCACCACAACTAAAGACTAATATTAAATCACCTTTGGCAGTTTTTCTTAATGTTTTCAATATTGCTCTAAGTGCTGCTTCTGTATGGGCATAATCGATATAAATAGACAAATTTAAATGGTTTGGAATGGACTCAAGCCGACCTTTAGGCAATCGCAACTGCTCTGCCGCTTCACAAATATTTTCGATAGAAAAGCCTAATTCGCTTACTGTCGTAATTGCTGCAATAGCATTTTGCAATTGATGTTCTCCTACGAATGGCAAAGTAAATACTTTTTGACCTTTATCGCTCTGTAAACAGCAAGTGGAATGATGATTTCCCTCTGCTAATAGTTGCAATTGATAATTTACACGATTTCCAAGACCAAAATAAGTTTTTTCCTTTTTCGATTGTAAGCCTACTGTGCGACAAAATGAATCATCACCATTTAGTACTAATTTATCTGCTAGTTGAGCCAAAATTTGTTTTGATTGTTTATACTTCTCGTAAGAACCGTGATCTTCAATATGATCTTCCGCTAAATTTAAAAATACGCCAATATCAATATCACAATCATCTAGTCGATGAGTAGATAACCCCATGGAAGATGCTTCAAGTACGACATATTGAACTTTATTGCGTACTGCGTATTGCAATATTTTGTGTAAATGTTTTGGTTGTAGCGTTGTTAATGCTTCATATTCTATTTGTAATTCTTCACCGTTTATAAAAACTCCATTCGTTCCAATTACCATTACTTTTTTATGTAGTGCTTGTAATAATTGACCAATAAAATGGCTCACAGTCGTTTTTCCATTCGTCCCTGTAATGGCAATCACTTGCATCGCTTCTGCTGGAAATCGATAAATTTTTGCAGCACTAAATGACATGAATTTTAAACAGTTTGGTACCCAAATAAGTGGAACGGATAACTTTAATTGATCAAGTTGTGTTTCATCTTCAATGACAACTCCAACTGCTCCATTTTTTACAGCCAAATCAATATACTGATATCCATCAAATTTTCTTCCTTTTCGTACAACAAATAAATCACCGGGTTTTACATGTTGTGCATAGTCTTCAACGCCATTTACTTCTACACGGATGGAACCGCCTTTTACCGTACATGGCCAATCTTTCAATAATTCTGCTAATTGCACTGTGTCACTCCTTTTCCCTATCATATGCCTAGGTCGCTAATGTGACACTGTCAGAAAAGGATCAACAATAATCCCGTATCCCCTTTTAAAAAAAAAGCACCATTATCCCTGTGGGATATGGTGAACTTTTATATAACGGCTCATTATTTATTAAGAAAGATTTGAGTATAATAATTAATGAAAACGCCTGATCCTACATGAGTGAAATCATCATTCAAAATTAATTGACGATGGTCTTCCGAATTGAACCAACCGTGGGCAGCTTCAATGGCATCGTAATATGCAGTTGCCAAGTTTTCGCCAGCTTCATTATATGAAACAGAATGAGATTCTAAACGATCTTTTAAAGAACCGAATTTCGGAGAATCATGTGATAAATAATTTTCCATATACATTTCTTCACTATGTTCCATTGCAACGATACTTGCATCAACATCCCATTGTAAAGCAGTCACACGTTCTTTTTTACGAAAAACATTTACAATATCAAACAATTGTCTCGAATAGCCTTCATTGCTTTGTTGTAACACATAAGAATTTAAATTAAGCGTTGGAATGAGATCCCCTACAAAAGTCATCTCATATGGCCGATGTTTAATAAGGGTTTCGCTGTTAATAAATCGAATTCCAATTAAAGTATCAGTGAATTGGTCAATATATAATTGAGCAAAAACACCGTCAAATTTTACTAAAATCCGAGTGTGCATATCGTATTCTGTCAATGAAAAGATGTAAATATTTTCCCCTATTTTGACTGATATCTCCGGATTAACTATCGTCATTCGATAAATTTCATCAAGGGTTTGGCCAATTTTATAAGGAGTGGCATCCATATTTTCACCAGCTATGTATACTTGAGTAATTTTCCCGTGATCAACACCAAACATGGCAAAGGAATTACTATCATGATTATAAATCCACCATTCATAACCATAGGCGCTTTGGTCGATGCGATTCGGTTCACCAAACTCTTTCAATAATATATTACTTTCTTGATTTATGTATGTAGAGACCCCCGCTTCCGGTCTTGGTAAAGCATCTTCAAACCCATCTGGAATTTCTGTTTTTGGAATGACAGTAGATTTCAAATTTGGTCCTTCTAAAGGTTTTAATTCACTAGTTGAATCTGATGTATAATAATACACAATAGCTAAAGAAAAAAGGACAATTAATATTCGAAAAAGAGTTTTCATACGATTCATATCCTTTGCTATAATGGTTTCATTATACTAAATTTATCTTGTATGACACAATGTTGTCATTGCAACTCTTGAGAAATTGCACTATTATAAAATTATGCGTAAAATTTTGTGCGATGTAACTAAAGGAGGAACATTCATGTATTTCGAAAACAAAACGCTTGAAGATATAGTAGTAGACCAAGCAGTACTTGTTGATATTATGGAAAAAAACGGTTTAGAATGCCATGGCGCATGGGACTATGATCGTATGACATTTGACAAACGCTTCGATATAAAAGAAGGCCGTTATTATCTACGCGTATTCTGCACAGCAATTTCAGGTGACTGCGGAAATAACACTGCAACTTTAAAAATCTTAAAACCTGCACTTGGTAAATATTATTATCCACATGGCGTAGAATACGGTGATGATGAAGTATTCCCAACTCATTTAGTAAAAAAATGTGAAACGATTTTAGAAAATGTGAAAAAAGATTTAGCCGAATTAGGCATCGCTTAATGCACTCATATATTCATTTTACAAAAGAGGCAGCTGAATAGCCTCTTTTTATTTTTGCTTCAAATTTTACTTAAAAAATAGAAATAAAAAAAGGAGCTATTAAATTAGCTCCTATTAAAATCCAAATATTGCTTTAATGACAGAAGTAGTTTCTCCGCCTTCATAAATAACATATAGAAGTAAATAGACAATAACGCCTGTAATGGCAGTAAAGAACCATATAATACTCGTAATCGGTCCAAGTCGATTATGAGTGCGATACTTTTCCCTTAATCCTGTCACAATGCTAACAATACCAAAAACAGCTCCTACTGTAGCTAATAGGATATGGAAAAATAAGAAGAATGTATAATATATTTTTAACTCTTCTGGTCCACCAAAAGACGTATTACCAATAAAGATAGTTCGACTAGCATAAATAATAAAGAATGTTAATGCACTAACACCAGCTGCCAACATTACTTTTTTATGTGCTTCTTTTTTTCCTTTAATGATTAACCCCCATCCAATTGCAACTAAAATTGCACTTATAACGATGAAGGCTGTGCTGATAGTTGGTAAAATTGGTACGCCCATTCTTTACAAACTCCTATTCTTAATATTGATTTCTTTTTTTCGCTTGAAACTCACTATATGCTTTTGCAGTAATTTCTTCTTCACTAATTTTGTGTTCATCTCTCCACCAGTCGATGAATACAAAATACAGCAAAATTCCTAAAATTATTTCTTGGATAATTTTCATAAGTACTCCGCCCAATTGTTGGTCACGAATTGGTGATAAATTCGTAAACAATTCTGGACCAGATAGTTGAACTGTTGTACTTATGCTAGCTAGAGTTTGATCCGGCACACATAGAGCCATTGCTCTTAACCATGCTTCTCCATCAGTATATGTTGCATAGACAGGATCTTTTGTAAAAATAATTAATGCACAAGCAGGAGTTATTACAACAGCTGTAGCAATTATATATCCAATCTTGTACAACCCTTTTAATTTCGGTTGCCCTGGCACTTCATTCACAAGTGGCCAGTACATAAAAAAGGCAGATAAAAACAATACAAGACTAGCTAAACCATGTAAAGTTTCATCAATTTTAATGTAGTCAAATACTAAAGGAATATGATATACAGAGAAAGTTAATGCAAAACCCAGTACCGAAACGATCGGATTTGTAAACACTTTAATTAGTTTATTGACTACCGGAAACTCAACTACGACTTTCCAAACCCACCATGGAATTCCTTTAATAATCAATATTGGTAGTAATAGCAAATAAAAGGCCATTTGAACCATATGCATTGTAAACGTTATATTCGACATTAAATCAATCGGCGATCCTTTTATTACATATAAAAGCACGATTCCTAAAACAAAGTAAATCGCCTCTCGTTTCTTCAATGGTTCACTCTCTTTAAAATCACTTCTCCAACGAATTGTAATGAGAAAATAGACAATGACTAAAAAAATCAATGTCCCAATCATATATGGGCTCCACAAAGCTTGAAACCCAAATATACTTAAAGGCATATTATCGCTCCTTAAAACCAAGTAGTAAAAATAGCAAAGTTCTATTGACATTATATCATTATTTCACTATACGAAATGTAATAAAAAGGCCATCTTTTTGAAGAAAATATGATATTTTTCAAAAGTAAATATATGTAAGAATGGCTGCCTAGAAATTCTAGACAGCCATTTTCATTACCACCAAATAATTGTGTTAAATGCCAAGAAGAATGTGAATGCAATGACAGCTCCTACCCATACAAAAGTGGAGATTACACCGATAAAAGGTGCATGTTTATCATCCATATGCATGAAGGAATATAGTTGTAATACAACTTGAATACCAGCTAATAGTAAGATCACTGGTTTAATAAAAGTTGGTGCAAAGTCAGCAACAACTGTTGCAAATGCAACGAATGTTAAGAAAATCATAATCGCAAAATTAATAACTTGCTTGCGCATTTGTACTGCGCTTTTTCTGCGATCAAATTCGTATTGGGACTGGCTTCTACCTTGAATCTCAGTATCGTGACTCATATTATCCTAACACCCCCATGAGGTATACTACCGTAAAGATGAATACCCAAACAACGTCAATAAAGTGCCAATAAATGGACGCTACAAAGTATTTAGGTGCGTTGTATAGATTCAGACCACGACTAGCATTACGGACGATTAAGCAGATCATCCAAACTAATCCGATAATTACGTGAAGACCGTGCGTTCCTACAAGTGTAAAGAATGCTGAAGAGAACGCAGATTGAGTATAACCAAAACCAATGTGTACATAGTGATAGAACTCATAAATTTCAAGGGCAAGGAAGCCAAGTCCAAGAAGAACTGTTACTCCAGTCCAAAGTTGAACCCCTTTGAAATTATAGTTTTTCAAATGATACATCGCATATACAGAAGTTAATGATGATGTTAAAAGGAACATCGTCATCACAAAGGCCAATGGTAATTCAAATAGTTCTTGAGATGTGAACTGCATACCTGCTGGACCTTTGTTTCTCAAAGAAATGTATGTTGCAAATAAACTTGCGAATAACACAATATCGCTACAAATGAAAATCCAAATACCTACGTACTTATTTTTACCTTCATGTGTTGCTTGTTCTGGGTGTTCTGGCCAAGTTTGAGGGGTGAATTTAGTATTTAACATTATTTATTTCCCCCTTTTCCATAAAGCTCATTTTCAATTTCAATAATTTCTTCTGCATGTAAGTGATATCCTAAATCATCTTTTACTGAACGAACAATCATTGCAAGTACAGTAATACCAATTCCAATTACCATTACTGGTACTGACCAAGATTCTCCATCTGGATGATATAATGCACCAAATGCAGCAACGAATAATCCGATTGACATAATAAGCGGTAAAATTGAGTTATTTGGCATATGAACATCGCCAAGTGGCTCTGCATATGTCATGCCTTCAGGATTTCCTTCTTGTTTTTCAATCCAATATGGGTCAAATCCACGAACAAGTGGAGTTTGTTTAAAGTTATAGAATGGAATAGGAGTTTTTAATGCCCATTCTAAAGAACGTCCATCTCCCCAGTAATCGCGGCAGTTTAATGGTTCCGATTTAATTGATAACAACATGTTAATAACCATTAGCACTACACCAATTGCCATCATAATCGCACCGATGGATGAAATGAAGTTGAATAAATCCCAACCTTGACCTTCCATGTAAGTGAATACGCGGCGTGGCATACCCATTAATCCAAGGAAGTGCTGTACAAAGAATGTTAAATGGAATCCGATAAAGAAAATCCAGAATGTCCAATAACCTAATTTTTCGCTCATTGCACGGTTGAAGAATAACGGCCAATAGAAGTGGAATGATGCAAAGATTGCCGTTACGATACCACCAACGATTACGTAGTGGAAGTGTGCAACGATAAAGTATGAATCGTGTAATTGATAGTCAAGTGGTGCAGTTGCCTGCATTACACCTGTTACCCCACCAGCAACGAAAGATGGGATAAATCCTAAAGCGTAAATCATTGGTACAGTAACTTTAATAGAACCGCCCCAAATTGTCAGAATCCAGTTAAATACTTTCATACCTGTTGGAACAGCAATCGCCATTGTTGCAACTGCGAAAATAGCGTTAGCTGTTGCACCAAGACCAGTTGTAAACATGTGGTGAGCCCAAACCATGAATCCTAAGAAACCGATTAAGATTGTCGCGAATACCATTGAAGAGTATCCAAATAAACGTTTACGAGCAAATACCGGAATAATTTCAGAGAATAAACCGAATGCTGGCAATACTAAGATATACACTTCAGGGTGACCGAAAATCCAGAATAAGTGCTCCCAAATAATCGTATTACCACCCATTGTATGATCGAAGAAGTTAGCATCGAACATACGGTCAACTAACATCAAGAATAACCCTACAGTAAGTGGAGGGAATGCGAATAAAATTAATGTACTAGAGATTAGCGATGTCCAAGTAAATAAAGGCATACGCATAAATGTCATACCTGGTGCACGCATAGTGATAATAGTAACAATGAAGTTAATACCAGAAATTAATGTACCTGCACCAGAAATCTGTAAACCTAATACATAGAAGTCAATACCATGTCCAGGTGAATATAAAGATAATGATGCATATGAAGTCCAACCAGCATCAGGTGCTCCACCCATAAAGAATGATAAGTGCAAGAATGTAGCACCTAAGAAGAATAACCAAAATCCTAATGAGTTCAGGAATGGGAATGCTACGTCACGAGCACCAATTTGTAAAGGTACAACCATGTTCATAAAGCCGAATAATAGTGGTGTTGCTGCTAAAAAGAGCATTGTTGTACCGTGCATTGTTAATAACTCATTGAAAGTACCGGCAGAAATAAAGTCGCTATTTGGAAACATTAGTTGAATGCGCATTAAAAGCGCTTCAAAACCTGCGATAGCAAAGAATAATAGCCCAGAGAATAGGTACAATACCGCAAGTTTTTTATGGTCAACAGTTGTTAAATAGTCCCAAATAACCGCACCCACGCCCTTTTTCTTTGTGACTGCTACTGAGCTCACAACTTTAACCTCCTTAATTAATCTCTATCTATATCTTTTAAATGATTATTTTTCAACTGATAAGCTCATTAAGTAATCAGCTACAGCACTTACTTCCTCATCAGTTAATTCTTTATACATGTCAGTCATTAAGTTGCCTGGTTTATACTTTTCAGGATCTTTAATCCATGCTTCTACGTTCTCTTTCGTATGCTCTAAGAATCCTGCAACACGGTTGCGATCACCAAATGTTGCTAAGTTAGGACCCATTGCACCGGCAGGGCCAACAGCAGATACTGCGTGACATCCTAAGCAATTTTGAGCAAATACTGCTTCACCTAAATCTGTTGAATCAGTAGAAGCTGTTTGACCTTCTGTAGCTTGCATAGCAGCTACCCAAGCATCAAAGTCTTGACGATTTAATGATTTTACTTTGAAATCCATTAATGCGTGAGAAGGACCGCAAAGTTCAGCACATTTTCCGTACCATACACCTTCTCCATCGTTTAAGCCTGCAGATTCTTTATCGAATACTAGATAGAATTTATTTACGTTTTCAACGTTAGTATCGATTTTTCCGCCGATTGCAGGAATCCAGAATGAGTGTTTAACGTCAGCTGCTTTTAAGTTGAAGTAAACCTTTTCATTTGTTGGAACAACTAGTTCTTGAGCAGTGACAATACCATATTCAGGATATTCAAATTCCCACCAATATAATTTTGCAGTAACATTTACTGTTAGCGCAGTTGGATTACCTTCCTCATCCACTTCATCCATAGCAGATACATCGGCAAATTTATAAGTAGCCAAAATAGTTGGAACAGATAAAATTAATAAAAGAATAATTGGGATAACTGTCCAAATTACTTCTAAAGTGTGGCTACCTTCCACTTGTTTTGGCATGTAATCTTCGCCGAGTTTAGAGCGACGGAATTTCGCGAAAGTAAGTAAATAAAGAACTGAAACTACTATAACTACTAACGTCATGATGCTTGTAGCTAGTAATAGTAGATTAAATTGCTCTTTTCCGACAGCACCAGATGGTCGAAGTGTTGAAATATACTCTTCACCACAGCCCGATAAAATAATAGCAAATGCTGCTAATAACGGGAAAAGAGACCATTTTTTAAGCCCTTTCTTCATAGCTTAATTAAACCCCTCTTTCTTTTGATTGTCTTGTCTAACAGGACATTATGGCTCTATCTATTTGAATTCTTTATTGAAGAAAGAATCCCTGATGGTATAAAACTGTTAATTAATGAGTGAAATTTTTACTGTAATTCATATCATCAATCAAACTAATACAACATATACTTAGTATAAACAGTACTTAATCTAATAATGGTGCTTAATAAGTGCAAAAACCGCTATTTAGCAGTTTATACATAAAAATGAAACAATAACCATATTAACATACAATTTTCATTAGATGAATGACATTTTTTTAAAATAAAAATTTAAATATAACTCCATGCATTTATTACATACATGTCCTAATGAAAACACAGTTTCCCCATGAGCTCCATTTTCACTAGCTCTGAGTTTACTATGACGATCATTATATTGGCAAGAAAATTCAATGCCTCAAAATTTCAGCCCGCTATTATTTCCCTCCTTTTTTTCCTTTCAAAATTGTAAGCTTTACTTACTAAATTCTACTATATCGAACTTTGTGCCAAATTTCTAGATTATAAGGTGAATTTTGTGTGAAACACCAAGTTCAATGACTTTAATTTCTACTTTACTACAAAGCATATTATAAGGAACTATCAATTAATAGTATTTTTGTGAAATCTTTTTCACATTTCTGTGAACAGTTTGTGAAATTTCATATCAATTATTTCGTGCGAATTCTTTGAAGTTGTCTTTTTTGTATGAATTCGCTATCATCATAAAAGCATAGCTTTTTTCATGCAATTTTTACAGAGTATAAAAGTAGGTGTCAATTAATGCAACACAGGTATTATTGGATATTAAAATGGGTTGCAGTAGCTACTACCCTTGGTATGTTGCTTATTCTATTAGGGGGAGCTCTCGTAACAAAAACGGATAGCGGTTTAGGCTGTGGTCGAAATTGGCCAGATTGTAACGGATCATTGATTCCGAAAGAAATTACTACTGAAGTGTTGATTGAGTTTTCCCATCGCTTTGTTACCGGGGCAGTCTCCATCCTAGTTTTAATATTAGTTTTTTGGACATGGAGATCTCTCAGTCACGTTAAGGAAGTTAAATTTTTAGGATTTCTAGCAATCTTTTTCCTTGTATTGCAAGCATTAATTGGTGCTGCCCAAGTACTTTGGGGACAAGGCGATTTTATTTTAGCCCTGCACTTTGGTATTTCCCTTATTTCCTTTGCAGCCGTAATGTTGCTCGCAATGATTGTTTTCGAAGTCGATCAGAAATTTGATGCTGATCGGGTTATTATTCGTAGAAAATTAAAGTGGCATACCATTGGTGTTACCCTTTATTCATACATAGTAATATATACCGGAGCGCTAGTTAGACATACAGGATCAAGTTTAACATGCCCTAGTTGGCCGTTTTGCTATAACGATAAACCATTTAGTTTACCTAGCAAAATGTATGAATGGGTGCACATGGGGCATCGTTTAGCCGCATTATTAATTTTCATTTGGATTTTATATATTATGATTCATGCCTTTAAACATTATAAAGATCAACGGGTTATTTATTGGGGCTGGATTATCGCGTTTATTCTTGTTGCTTTGCAAATTATTGCAGGCATGTTCATTATCTTGACTCAATTAAATTTAGTCGTGTCCTTACTGCATTCATTGTTTATTACACTATTGTTCGGACTGTTATGTTATATGATTTTATTAGTTGCCCGTAGTTCTTATAACGAAAATAAAAGATAATTTTCATGTGGATTGTTCTCTTAATGAGAGGCAATCCATTTTTATTTCATTACTATTGAATCGAATCTTCAAATCCTTAAAGATATTCCCCAAGCAATAATTGCTATACTACTATATTTCTTACGCTCTAGAGAATTTATCAACCAAATATTAAAAAAAAATGAGCGAATTAGAAAACATATCGCTTTCTAAATTCGCTCCATTTATGAAATTTCATATTCTTACATTATTCAAGTTCAATTAATAAGTCACCAGTTGAAATGGCATCGCCTGGTTTCGCGTAAATTTCTTTTATAACCCCATCGTTAGGTGCTTGTACAGTCGTTTCCATCTTCATTGCTTCTGTAATTAATAAATGATCTCCACGTTTTACACGACTACCATTTGATACAAGAACTTTTAATACCGTTCCAGGCATTGTTGCACCAATTTGATTCGGATTATTCGGATCTGCCTTAATAGCAATTGTTCCATCTGCTTCAACCGTTAAATCTTCAACTACGACTTCACGAGGTTGACCGTTAAATTCGAAGTAAATAACTCTCGTTCCATCGTGTTCTGCTTCACCAATCGATACTAATTTAATAATAAGTGTTTTTCCTTTTTCAATTTCTACTTCAATTTCCTCTCCGATTCTTAAACCATATAGGAATGAAGGCGTATCTAAAGCAGAAAGGTTGCCATATTTTTCAACAGCTTTAAAGTAATCTTCAACTACTTTTGGATAAAGTGCATAGGAGATAACATCTTTTTTCGTTAACGATTTGTTAACTTTTTTCTCCAGTTCTTCTTTCAATTTGTCAAAATCAACTGGTTCTAATAATTCACCAGGTCGAACTGTAATCGGTTTTCGATCTTTTAATATTACTTTTTGTAGTTCTTCAGGGAAACCACCGTGAGGCTGACCTAAATATCCTTGGAAAAATTCAACTACAGAATCAGGGAAATCAATCGTTTTTCCTTTTTCTAAAATGTTTTCCTCATTTAAATCATTTTGAACCATGAATAATGCCATGTCGCCAACAACTTTAGATGATGGCGTTACTTTAACGATGTCGCCAAATAATAAGTTAACACGAGAGTACATCTTTTTCACTTCATCCCAGCGATCAGCAAGGCCAACTGCTTTCGCTTGTTGCTGTAGGTTACTATACTGACCACCAGGCATTTCATGAACATAAATTTCTGAATGCGGGCTTTTCATGCCGCTCTCAAAATCTCGATAAAACTCTCGAACATCTTGCCAATAATAGGATAATTGCTCAAGAGAATCGATATCCGCACGTACTTGTCGATTTGAGCCGCTCATGGCATAATAAAGTGTATTTGCACTAGGCTGAGATGTTAAACCTGCCATGGAACTTAATGCCGTATCAACAATATCAACACCCGCTTCAATAGCTTTTGCATATGTGTAAATTCCATTGCCGCTCGTGTCATGAGTATGCAAATGGATTGGCAAGTCTACAGCTTCTTTTAGTTCAGAAATAAGCACATAAGCAGCTTCTGGCTTCAATAATCCCGCCATATCTTTGATGGCTAAAATATGTGCTCCAGCTCGCTCCAATTCCTTCGACATTTCTTTATAGTATTGAATTGTATATTTCGAACGAGTTGGATCTAAAATATCGCCAGTATAACAGATCGCAGCTTCTGCGATTTTGCCTGTGTTTCGAACTTCATCGATGGCAATTTCCATACCTTTAATCCAGTTTAAGCTATCGAAAATTCGGAATACGTCAATTCCTGCATTTGCAGCTTCTTTAATAAATTCGCGAATTAAGTTATCTGGATAGTTTGTATAACCTACCGCATTAGCACCACGGAACAACATTTGGAATAATATATTCGGAATTTGTTCACGGAGTTTCACAAGTCTTTCCCATGGATCTTCTTTTAAGAAGCGGTAACTCACGTCAAATGTTGCGCCACCCCAAAGTTCTAATGAGAAGAAATTATGCAACATGCGAGCATTATAATCTGCAATTTGATACATATCTTGGCTGCGAACTCGGGTTGCTAAGAGCGACTGGTGAGCATCACGGAATGTTGTATCCGTTAACAATACATCTTGTTGCTCCTTAATCCAACGAACAACCCCCTCTGGACCTTGTTCGTCTAAAAGTTGTTTTGTTCCCCGTGGTATCTCAGTGTTTTTAATATCCAATTTCGGTTTTGTCGGTTTGACAAAAATCGGTTTCTTCTTTTTCTCAATTCCAGGGAAGCCATTTAATGTTACATCCCCGATATATCTCAATAACTTTGTACCGCGGTCTTTGCGTGTAGCAAAGTTAAATAATTCAGGGGTTGAATCAATAAAACTTGTATCAAAATCACCAGATAAAAACTTCTCATGTAAAACAACATTTGTTAAAAATGGAATGTTCGTTTTTACACCACGAATTCGGAATTCACGCAAGTTTCGATCCATTTTCGCAGCAGCTTCTTTAAATGTTCTACCCCAAGTGGAAATTTTGACAAGCAAAGAATCGTAATAAGGGGTTACAACAGCTCCTTGGAATCCGTTGCCTGCATCTAAGCGCACCCCGAATCCACCGCTTGAACGATAAACCATGATTTTTCCTGTATCCGGCATAAAATTATTTGCTGGATCTTCTGTTGTAACGCGAGATTGAATCGCATGTCCAAATAAAGGAATTTCACTTTGTTCAGGGATTCCGATTTCTTTGGAATGAAGATTGTACCCTTCTGCAATTTTAATTTGCGCATGAACAATATCAATGCCCGTAATCATTTCAGTAATCGTATGTTCTACTTGAATACGCGGATTCACTTCGATGAAATAGAAGTCGTCACCGGAAACTAAAAATTCTACTGTTCCAGCATTCACGTATTCAACGTTTTTCATCAACTTAACTGCAGCTTCACAAATGGAGTTTCTCAAATATTCTGAAAGCGAAATCGATGGCGCAATCTCTACCACTTTTTGATGACGACGCTGAATAGAACAATCACGCTCATATAAATGAACGATATTGCCTGTTTTGTCCCCTAAAATTTGCACTTCTATATGTTTCGGTTTAATAATCGCTTTTTCCACGTATACTTCATCGGAACCAAAAGCAGCCTTTGCTTCTGATTTTGCCCTTTCATAGGCACTCTGTAATTCGTCTTTTGAATGCACCAATCGCATTCCTCGACCGCCACCGCCAAGCGCCGCTTTAATCATCACTGGATAACCTACATCATCTGCAAAGCGCTCTAATTCCTCAAAGGATGAAACAGGGCCATCGCTACCAGGAATAACTGGAATTCCCGCAAGAATTGCTTGTTCCCTTGCTTTCACTTTATCTCCAAAAATTTCTAAATGTCTAGAATTTGGACCGATGAAAATAATACCTTCTTCTTCACAGCGTTTCGCAAATTCAACATTTTCAGCTAAAAAGCCATAACCTGGATGGATGGCGTCTGCTCCTGATTCTTTTGCGATTTCAATGATGCCTTCAATATCTAAATAAGCATCGATTGGACCTTTCCCAACACCAACGATATAGGCTTCATCAGCTTTATAACGATGGTGTGAAGCACGATCCTCTTGAGAATAAATCGCAACTGTCTTAATGTCTAATTCATTGCAAGCTCGTAAAACACGAATTGCAATTTCCCCTCTGTTTGCCACTAATAATTTACGAATTTTTCTCATTGTGTCCCCCTAAGTTTTCTTTTTTCTAGTTTCTCATACATAGAAACATTGATTAATATGCCCATTGCGAAAGATAGAACCAATATAGATGATCCACCGTAACTAATGAATGGCAACGTTACCCCAGTTAATGGAATTAGTCCCGATAAACCACCTAGATTAGTAAAGGTTTGGATGGCAATCCAGCTAGCAATGCCCGCTGATATCATTCTTGCTAAAGGATCTTTCGTAAGCAAAGCAATCAAAATTCCTTTAAATACGATAAATCCTAAACCACCAAGTACAATAATAACGCCTAACAAACCCAATTCTTCCGCAATTACAGCCATTATAAAATCAGTTTGCGGTTCCGGTAAATACCCCAGTTTTTGTACGGATTGACCAAGACCTACACCTTCTAATCCACCAGAACCAATCGCCATATAGCCTCGAATGACTTGAAGGCCTGAACCTTGCTCATACTCAAATGGATTTAAAAAAGCTTTAATTCTCCCAATTCGATTTTCTGTAAAAATTGAATCCCTTTTAAATAACGCTAAAATTCCAATAATGGCTCCACCAAAAAGTGCTAATTCCGCAAAAAATTTAAAAAAGGTTCGTATGCGAATTCCACTTGCGGCAACAACTGCTATAGCGATGCCAGAAATAATAAGCACAGCTCCAATGTCAGTTTCATTTGCCACAAAAAAGATAATCGCAATCCATACTATAATGGGATAAATAATATGGTTTGGGTGTAAGTCTACCATCGGTGTTTTTAAACTTTTGTTATAAAAGGCACCAGCAAAATACAGTATGATTATCAGTTTTGCGAGTTCTGAAGGTTGGAATGACATAATTCCAAATAAATTAATCCAACTTCTTGATCCCGTCTCGGCTTCACCCGTACCAAATAGCAATAGCCAAAACATTAAAGTGATAATTAAGCCAACCATAAACATCATAATTTTTTTCCTACTATAATGTTTATACGGGAAAAAAGCACCGAGAACAAAGCTAAAAAATGCAACCACTAAATTAAATAATTGTTTTTTATAATAATAATCCGGTTCTTTACCGTTGACAATAGCTACCATCATACTGGAACTATAAATCATGACAAGTCCAAATAAACATAGGAACACATATACGAAAAATAATGGATAATCAAAATTTCTAATATAGTATGAAATATATTTTCTCATAGTAAAGACCTCTTTTAGAAAAAAAACTCAAATCAAATCGATTTGAGTCTTCTGTTACTTGTTTGTGTTTGTATATGCTTCATGTAACAAGGACAATTCCTTTTCTAATGTATCCAAAATCTTCCTGCCTTGTTCACGTTCAATCAATCCCAACTTTACGGCGAAATCGATTTCACGGGATAAGCCAAACATTTGTGTATCCAACACTTCTTCATACAAAGGACACTGTGGCATCGTTAAATGGTCCATTTGCACTTTAATTAAACGAGCTATTTTATCTGCATCTTCCAATAACAATTCTAAAGCTTTTTCTTGGAAGGAAGCTTGTGTTTTTTTCTCCATGAGGACGCCCCCATTAATGTGATTTCTTCTATTCTATCTTTATAAAGTTTAGCTTTTAGCACATAAAAATGCAAGTAGCAAACAATAGGTAGAACCGTGATAAATGATTATTTCTTTATTAAGATAGAATCTAGCTGTATACTGATATATGTAAAATAGTTAAGGGGGATATTTAAAAATGGAAAGCATCATTCCAATTAAAGGTAAAGTCAAGTATAAATTAACATTAGATCCATCCGTATGGATTTTTGATGATCGCAGAATTGATTTAAAATCTTATTTCACCAATCCGAAACAAGAAGAAGATGAAGATTTAAAATACTTATTTAACATGGGAAAACACTGGTCCCGTGAAATCATGGAAGGTGCAACATTCCCTCCTACATTAAAAACTGAAAGAAAATTTGACCGCCAAGGTATGAAAACTGGTACATTCGGAATGGAAATTAAATATTTTTTAAATCACGCTGAAATTGAAAAAGATGCAACTACAATTGTATTTGAATGCAAAGATGGTTCGGAACATGCTTTTCCAATTGAAGAAGCATACAAATTTATTTTTAAATATAGCCAAGATGGTAAGCCGCTAACAGAGGATGGACCTGTTCATTTAATTTTTGGAGATGGTTCAAACGTGGACAATCCTATCAAAAATATTTCCGCTATCCGAGTGGAATAGGATTGAGTGTATGCGTGTCCAATGTGTACTTTGTGATACCATCCACGAACTGGAAGACGACTCACCATTGGCTAAAAAATTAAGAAATCGACCAATACACACATATATGTGTGAAACATGCAATGATCGCATTACAACGAAAACCCTTGAGCGATTAGCAACTGGAAAATTTCGATTTTTCCGCAGCTCATCCAGCATTGATGAAGAATTATAAAAAATATCCAATTAAACAACATATGACCTATTATGAAATTTACTCTATTTTCATAATAGGTCATTCTTTATCAAGAAACAGTGATTCCCTGTTGCTGTTATTCATTTTTAATTAATCTTTTCTCTAACATTTCAACCAATTGATACATGAGTGTTGCAAAAATCGCGATAATGAGCAACGACATTAACACGAGATTGAAATTAAACACTTGGAATCCGTAAATAATTAAATATCCAAGTCCTCGGGAAGAAACAAGGAACTCCCCAACAATAACCCCTACCCAAGAAAGGCCAACGTTTACTTTTAATGTAGAAATGATCGTTGGGAAAGAAGCTGATAAAATCGCTTCCTTAAACATTTGCCATTTGGTTGCATTAAATGTTTGCAATACTTTTAAGTAATTGGCATCCACATTTCGAAAAGATGTGTAGATTACAATGGTTGAAATGATAACTGAAATGATTGCTCCCATCGTGATGATGGAAGTCATTCCTGGACCAAGCGCTACAATTAATATAGGTCCGAGTGCCACTTTTGGCATGGAATTTAAAACGACGAGATAAGGATCTAAAATTTTTGAAACAGTTGGGAACCACCAAAGTATGGCCGCTAAAATTGTTCCGATCAACGTTCCAAGAATAAATCCAAGAACCGTTTCAAATAAAGTATAGTTTATGTGAATAAATATCGTACCGTCTGATACCATATTCGTTAACAACTTAAATATTCTGGAAGGTGCACTAAATATGAGCGGATCAATCCAGCGTTTAGAAGAAGCCATCTCCCAAAGTACAAAAAATCCTACTAAAATGAAGAGCTGGTAAAACTTGATCCACCGTTTTTCCTTTGCTAACCGTTTTTTATATTGTAAATGAAGTTCTTTAATGTTCAAGATGTTCAAGCTCCTTCCATATTTGTTGGAATAATGGGGAGTAGCTTGAATGACTGCGAGCTTCAAATGGAGTTAACGTTCTAATTTCTTCAGGTATATCAAACACTTTATGAATTTTACCGGGTCTTGCGGAAAATAGATAGATACGGTCACTCATAGCTATAGCTTCACCTATATCGTGCGTAACAAGAATGGCCGTTTTATTATATTGCTTTAACATTTTTGAAACGAGATCCTCAAGCTTTAATTTTGACTGATAATCCAGTGCAGAAAAAGGTTCATCTAATAGCAAAATTTTCGGATCTACCGCAAGCGTCCTGGCTAGCGCCACCCTCTGTCTCATTCCACCAGATAGTTCTCTCGGATATTTTTTCTCCACTGGCGGTAACCCAACATCTTGCAATAATTTCGATGCAATGCTCATATCAACATGTTTGTTTAGTAGTTTTAATCCGAGTGTAATATTCTCTTCAATTGTCTTCCAAGGAAATAAATAATCTTGCTGAAGCATATAGCCAATGGATAACTCTTTATTTCCATACACTTGCTGATTTTCTATGAACACGTTTCCATAGGTCGGTTGAAATAATCCTGCTATTATGGATAACAATGTTGTTTTTCCACAACCACTCGGACCAATAAAGGAAACAAACTCTCCTTCTTCTATCGTTAAATGAATATCCCGTAACGCTTCCGTTGCCGCATCCTTTGAAAAATACGTATGGCTGACATGTTCTACAACTAAGAAACTCATATTACTTCGAAACCTTCTCTGCGAAAGTTGTATCTACTAGTTTCGAATAATCCATGCGCATCGGAAGTTCCCCTGCTTCATCCATAATGTCTTGCAAGTTATTCCACTCTTCTTCATCTAAAATTGGATCTTTGGCATAGGATTCTTGCTGGCGATAACGTTCTACAACTTGTGCAATCAATTCAATGTCCGTATCTTCAAAGAATGGCTGAATAGCTTTTGCCACCTCTTCTGCAGGTGCTTCATATACATAGTCTTGTGCTTTTTTAATAGCTCTTGTAAATTTCTCTGCCACTTCCGGATTTTTCTTTAAGTAGCTTTCTTTCGCCATAAACACCGTATATGGCACATGGCCGGATTCTGTACCAAAGGATGCAACTACATGGCCAATCCCTTCTTTTTCAAACACACTTGCTGTCGGTTCGAATAGCTGTACGAATTCACCAGTACCGGATGCAAAGGCTGTTGCAATATTGGCAAATTCAATGTTTTGGATTAAATTCAGATCCTTATGTGGATTGATTCCGTGTTTTTCAAGAACAAATTCTCCAACCATTTGCGGCATACCACCTTTACGTTGGCCAAGGAAAGTAGAACCTTTCAACATATCCCATGAAAATTCATCAATTTTCTCTCTAGACACTAAAAACGTACCATCTGTTTGAGTTAATTGAGCAAAGTTTTTTATCGGATCGTTAGCACCTTGAGCTGTCACATATATAGAAGTTTCAGCCCCTACAAGGGCAATATCTATCCCATCAGAAAGAAGTGCAGTCATTGTTTTATCCCCACCAGGGATAGTAGACAACTCTATTTCCAATCCTTCTTCTTCAAAATATCCATTGGAAATCGCAACGTATTGTGGTGCATAGAAAATCGAACGCGTTACTTCCCCTACTTTCACTTTTGTCATCTCTTTTTCTCCACAAGCAGCAAAGATAACCATTATCCCTACCAACATGACAGCAAGACTAATTTTCCACCATTTCATCCCTCTTACCTCCTTATTTCGTAGTTCTTTCAATTATCAAGAGTAGGTTATGCGAAGGAGAAAAGATGTGTGATTACCTAAAGATGGGAGAAAAATTCAATTTTGAGCGGATACTTTCTCCTCTTGAGTGGATAGCACACCGGCATGTGTAGATACGCTCCTTGCTTGTGCGAATACCACTCTCGCTCGTGCACATACTCTCCCTGCTCGTGAAAATGTCCTCTCCTCTCGTACAAATAGCATACTCTGGTAGATACTCTCTCCCCCACACATACAAATTCCTTATTTCTGTGACATCTCTAACTACTTATAATGTTTAACATTTACTCTATTTACCAAAAAAGAGCGAATTGGGAAAACACAATGTTTTCTCAATTCGCTCTTCATCTAAGCTCATTTTTTCTGTGACGTGACAGGGATTCTACTATTACTTAAAAGACACCGCTACTTGCAAATTAATTCATAGGTGTTGTAATTGAATAGCGATAGGATCCCTAATCAATAATAAACTACCTAATATTCTAATGCATCTGGAATCACATTTTTCCACATACAAATTACGCTTCTTGTTCTTCCTTCTTCTCTCGCCATAAACGAATTTTATAAAGAATTAATACAAGTGCTGCAACAATTAATCCTTCAATCATTGGCAAGAAAATCGCGAAGAATGTTAGTAGAATACAACCTAAAAATAGGAAAATATAAATAATTATATTTTTACCTAAACTAAGTTTTTTCGCAAAGCCGAGTTTATACACGATTGCAGATAAGATGAAAACTAAGAAAAAGATAATATATCCTGCAGTTGTATTGCTTGGAGCACTTTCGTAAACATAACGAGTAATCGGTGACATGCGATTAAACACTCGTTCTGTATCACTAAGTACTGGTGCAGACGCTAATATCAAACTGAAAAGCTTCAATTCGAACAACACCTTTCATACTTTAAAAGAAAGAATTATACTTGTTCAGCGTATTTTTTCTTTTTCGCTACTTTTTCTCTTTCGTTTTTATCTAATATTTGTTTACGTAAACGAATCGATTCTGGTGTTACTTCTAAGTATTCATCATCGTTTAAAAATTCCAATGCTTCTTCCAACGTTAAAATGCGTGGTTTTTTAATCACTGCTGTTTGATCTTTTGTTGCGGAGCGGATATTTGTTTTTTGCTTTTGTTTTGTAATATTCACAGCAAGGTCATTATCTCGGTTATTTTCTCCAACAATCATGCCTTCGTAGATTTCTGTTCCGGGCTCTACAAATAGAGTACCACGATCTTCAATTTGCATCATCCCATAAGTCGTTGCTTTTCCTGTCTCCATTGAAACCAGCGCTCCATTATGGCGTCCGCCAACACGACCAGGAACAACCGGTTGATAGCTATCAAATGAATGGTTAATAATACCGTACCCTTTTGTAATGGACATAAATTCCGTTGTATATCCAATTAGTCCTCGAGAAGGCACCATGAAAATTAGACGTGTTTGTCCATTTCCGTTATTTGTCATATCCATCATTTCGCCTTTACGATGTCCTAATGATTCAATGACTGTACCCACGTATTCTTCAGGAACATCCACTTGTACTCTCTCTACTGGTTCACATTTGACACCATCGATTTCTTTAATGATTACTTGCGGTTTCGATACTTGTAATTCATATCCTTCACGGCGCATGTTTTCAATTAAAATTGATAAATGCAACTCCCCACGGCCAGAAACGATCCATGCATCTGGAGAATCCGTATCTTCTACACGTAAAGAAACGTCTGTTTCTAATTGTTGTTTTAACCGTTCTTCTAGTTTTCGAGCCGTCACAAATTTCCCTTCTCGACCTGCAAATGGAGAATTATTTACAAGGAAAGTCATTTGCAATGTTGGTTCATCAATGTGAAGCGGTGGCAATGCGTCTTGATGATCAATCGGACATACCGTTTCTCCGACGTTAATATCTTCCATTCCTGACACTGCAACAATATCTCCAGCGCTCGCAGATTCAATTTCTTCTCGTTTCAATCCTGAATAACCTAATAATTTCGTAACGCGATATTGCTTTACACTGCCGTCTAATTTCATTAGTGCAACTGATTGGCCAACATGAATTTTTCCTCGGAATATACGGCCTACCCCAATTCGGCCTACGTAATCATTATAATCGAGCATCGTTACTTGGAACTGTAAAGGCTCTTCTGAATTATCAACTGGTGCTGGGATGTGATCTAAAATTGTATCAAATAAACATTGCATATTTTCTTCTTGATTTGCTGGGTCCGGATCAAGACTTGCTGTACCATTGACTGCAGAAGCATATACGACAGGGAAATCTAATTGATTTTCATCGGCACCTAATTCAATTAATAAATCTAATACTTCATCTACGACTTCAAGAGGGCGGGCAGAATCTTTATCAATTTTATTCACCACAACGATTGGCGTTAACTTTTGTTCTAATGCTTTTTTCAAAACGAAGCGAGTTTGAGGCATACATCCTTCAAACGCATCAACAACAAGTAAAACTCCGTCAACCATTCTTAAAATTCGCTCTACTTCGCCGCCGAAATCCGCGTGTCCTGGAGTATCTAAAATATTGATTTTTGTACCTTTATAGTGAACGGCTGTATTTTTTGCTAAAATAGTAATGCCGCGTTCACGCTCTATATCATTCGAGTCCATTACTCGTTCTTCTACATGTTCATTTATTCGAAAAGTTCCAGATTGTTTTAATAATTGATCCACTAATGTTGTTTTTCCGTGGTCAACGTGTGCGATGATTGCAATATTGCGAATATCTTCACGTAATTTCGTCATATTTCCACTCCAATTTCTTTGTTCATAAGATTAACTGTGTTATTATATCACAAGACCGTAAAAAATTGTCCTTTTCTGAAATATTACATTTTTTTAACATTCGGAACATTAAAGGGGGCGCTATGCATGAATAAAGCGAAAATCGTGATGTTTATATTTTCCTTAGCCGCACTTTTGTCAATGATCTCCATCGGTTATGCAATTGCTACGGAAAGCGTTGTAACAATCATTGCAAGTATCATTGCATTATGTGCTGTCATGGGACTTGGATTTCGCATGAAAAAAAAGTTTCGAGAAAAGGGGCTTTTATAAAATAAATGGCCTGACTAAAAAGTTTTGCACTTTTTGGTCAGGCTTAACTATTTTTTATAGTTCTTTCTCTGCTATGGTCACATCAATTGCGTCTCCTCGTCGAATTTATCAGCGACGAAAGCGATAGCGGCAGTCGTAATTAACGCTCATTCTTTTTGTTACCTCAATATCCTATTTTAATTCGATAAATTCATCTAACAACTTTTGATGAATGGATGGATTTGCAATTAAAAATGTATCATTGGACAATAAATTGAATGGTTCACCTTTTAAATTTGTTACAACGGCTCCTACCTCTTGTGCAATCACCATTCCTCCACCAATATCCCATGGCGCTAATCGCATTGATAGATAAGCATCAAGTTTCCCAGTAACAACTAAAGCGATTTCCATGGCAGCAGAGCCATAAGATCGAGTTCCTCTAACCGTTCGAATGAGATTGGCGATTTTTTCATGATTGATTTTTCCATTTTGAATCACCCAACTTGAATTGATGCCAATAATCGCTTCTTCAATTGTCAAAGGTTCTAATTTGCGAATTGGATGATGGTCAATATACGCTCCTTCTCCTCGTATTGCATATATCAGCTCATTCCGCATGACGTCATATAAATATCCTAGCTTCCCTACTCCATCAACAAAAAAACCAACTGTAATCATGAAATTGCGATGTTGTTTAATAAAGTTCATTGTGCCATCAATCGGGTCAATAATCCAAATGGGGCCATCAAGTGTGACGATTTTGTCGCCCAACCCTTCTTCTCCCATAATTTTATGGGATGGATCTAATTCTTTTATTTTCTTTACAAAAAATTGCTCGATTTGACAATCAATATTTGTCACTAAGTCATTCGCATCTGTCTTCGTTTCTATAATCAATTCCTTCGAAAAGGATTCTCGTATTTGTTCGCCAGCATCATAAATCAATTTTATCGCAAATTCATTTATTTTTTGTAAATCCATTCCACTAACCCTACCTTCTTTATCAGCAATCGAATTCTTCTATTCTAGTATATCATTTACAAAATTCAGAAATTTACTTCGGATAAAATAAACGAAATATTCTAATACTTTAACATTTTAACATGAATTCTTCAAATGGACCCCTGTTTATTTTAGTTGTATATTTCATGTAAAGTCTTTATTTTTTTCATTTTCAAATTGTTATTATATACTTTTTGAGAAGGAAAGAGGGATAGCAGGGAGTAATTTTTTCAAAAATATTAAGGAGTTATATTTTCAAAATAAAAAATCACTTGCTCTACAAATGAAAGCAAGTGACTTTAATGGAAGGGAAAATGTTTACGCATATGCGTGCAGACCATTTAGCTCATCCTGAATTTCTTTTAAACGTTTTTTACATCTTTCCATTTCTTTCGTATCGTTTTCCTGCATCGCGGAATATAAGGAAGCCAACTCATAATCTAATTCTAACCGTAAAACATGTTCATATTGCTTTTCAATATCGACTTTGCGGATGATCTTAACCATTTGTTTCATGAACATCACTTTCCTTTCCCAATTATTTTTTGTCAAAAGGATAAATGCTATTGTTACAAGATTTTTCCCAAAAAACGTGAAAAATAAACATTTGATTCAAAAAGGAGGAAAACAAATCATGGTCGATATAAAATGGACAAATTCCGATTTCAATGTCTTTACCATTGACGGCTTAGATCATCGGATGGATGCACTAAAAACCATCGTACGTCCAAAATTCGAAGCATTAGGTAACCATTTTGCCGGTTATTTCAGCGCTAAAACTGGAGATGAATTTTTTGCCCATATAGCAAAACATGCAAGAAGAACAGTCAATCCGCCTAACGATTCATGGGTAGCATTTGCACCTTACAAACGAGGTTACAAATCACTTCCTCATTTTCAAATTGGGCTTACGCACACCCATTTATTCATTATTGTTGCAATTATTTATGAAGCCCCACAAAAATCTGCCATGGCAGATCGTCTATTAAATTCAATCGATGTTTTTTACGAATTGCCAGATGATTTTATTATTTCAGGGGATCATACATCTTTAGATGCTATTCCGCTAAAAGAAGCATTGAACGGTCAATTGAATGAACTTCTTATTCGTTTAAGAGACGTCAAAAAAGGAGAATTTTTAGTTGGGCGTCATATTCCTCGGGAACAATGCATAAATCTATCTTCGGAAGAGTTTTTAAAAGTCGCTGAAAATACTTTTGAAGCCCTTTTCCCAATTTACGATATCATCATTGGGAAAAATTAGGATTTACAATCGGATATATTTACAGATATAATTTCCTGTTTTGAGGAAAAGTCGATTTTCTGCTATATGTTGTATAATTAATATGCTCAGGACGACTTTAATCATTACATTTTTCTTCCGCTTTTTTTCATCAAATTCATTTATAAACTCCATTAATGATTCATATATTGATGTTTGGGAAAGGAAAAAAGGAGCGTAAATGACCGCTCCTTTTTGTTGTCTTTATCTTCGTTTTTTTTGTGATTCAAGTACAATTGTTTCCCCATTTTCCAGTTTTCTTGCCTGTTTCACTACCGGGTAACTAGCATATCCACTGACCTCTTCAAATTCACGAAACAGTGTTTTTTCTTCTGCTTTCGATGGAACGATTTCTTTAAAACGCCGATACTTTTCTAACATCACTTCTCTTTTAATGCCTTTTTCATATGCTTGTTCAATTCCTTCAAAAAATTTTACTACCGTGATAATTTCTTCCGTTGTCCAATCCGGCGAAATAGGATACGCATATTCCATTGACAGTACCTCTCTTTTTTCTCTTTATCTTCCCCACTTTAATCGAATTTCTTCCGCTTCCCGGATCATTCGATCAATCAGTTCTTTTACGGTTGGTACATCTTTTATTAAACCAGTTACTTGTCCTGCCCAACCGAATCCGTTCTTTGCATCTCCATCGTAAATGAAGCGTTTATTGGCCTTTCCGCTTATGTATTCTTTTAACGCTTCATAAGTAGGGGTTTCCTTTTCAATTTCCAAAATTTTTTCAGTAAATTCACTTTTTAATGCGCGAGCTGGAGTTCCTAATGAGCGTTTGATAACCGTAGTATCTGTTTCTGTACTGTTGATTAGCGCGTCGATATAGGCAGGTGATGCATGCACACACTCTTTTGTCGCAATGAATCGTGTCCCCATTTCGATTCCTTCTGCCCCAAGGGACAATGCTGCCATCAAACCACGGCCATCCCCAATTCCCCCAGAAGCAATTACTGGGATTGAGACGCTATCTACTACTTGCGGAACGAGCACCATTGTCCCCACATCATCTCGACCTAAATGCCCTCCACCTTCTTGTCCTACAACCATCACTGCGTCCGCACCAAGTTCTTCAGCTTTTTGTGCTTGACGGCGTGCCGCTACTAATACTAACTTTTTCACATCAACACCTTCAAGTAATTTGAACATCGGTGCTGGATTTCCTCCAGTCATCGATATAACGGGCACTTTTTCTTCAATGGCTACTTCCACCATTGGCTCATATCCTTTCCCGTAATTGCCAAAAGCAAAATTGACGCCGAAAGGTTTATCCGTTTTCTCTTTCGTTTTTCGAATTTCTTCTCTTAATTGTTCTGGTGTTTCTAAACTGAGAGCAGTAATTTGTCCAAGTCCACCAGCATTAGATACGGCTGCAGCTAAATCTGAGTATGCTAAATAAGCTAAGCCACCTTGTATGATTGGATATTGTATTCCTAATAATTTCGTTACTCTTGTATCCCAATTCAACATTTACATCCCCTTTTCATCATAATTATTTATATAGTTCTTCAATAAAACTTGAATTTCCTTTAATTTTTTATAGCATGTGTAGCCTATAGATGCTATAATTTCTTTGTTTTGAATATTAATTAAAAGCGAGGTGGTACCTGCGTTGTCACAGTTAGAAACTCCTTTGTTCGACGCATTGCTAAAACATCGAAACAGACATCCAATCCAATTCCATATTCCCGGACATAAAAAGGGACAAGGAATGGATCCTGCGTTTCGAGAATTCGTCGGAGACAACGTTTTATCAATTGATTTAATCAATATTGCTCCACTAGATGATTTACATTCACCAAAGGCTGCTATTAAAGAAGCTCAAGAACTTGCTGCACAAGCTTTTGGTGCTGACTATACATTTTTCTCTGTTCAAGGAACTAGTGGTGCTATCATGGCGATGATTATGTCTGTCGTCGGTCCAGGAGATAAAATTTTGGTACCACGAAATGTTCATAAATCAACAATGTCAGCGATTATTCTTTCAGGTGCTATTCCGATATTTATTTATCCTGAAGTGGATGAAGAATTCGGTATCACCCATGGAATCTCAGCAGAATCCGTTGAAAAAGCAATCGAAACATATCCTGATGCAAAGGCTGTACTTGTCATTAATCCAACATATTTTGGTTTTGCTGCTGATTTAAAACGCATTGTGGATATCGCACATACTTCAAATATACCAGTAATCGTTGATGAGGCCCATGGCATTCATTTAAAATTCCATGATGAACTACCAATCTCAGCAATGGAAGCTGGTGCAGACATGGCCGCAACAAGCGTACATAAGCTGGGAGGGTCTTTAACGCAAAGTTCTGTATTAAACGTACGAGAAGGTCTTGTGAGCGTAAGTCGAGTTCAATCAGTGTTATCAATGTTGCAAACGACTTCCACTTCATATCCGCTATTAGCATCCCTCGACTGTGCTAGAAGACAATTAGCAGTTCATGGATATGATTTAATTGACCAAGCCATTCGCCTGGCAAAAGAAGCAAGAAAACGAATTAACAAAATTCCTCACTTAAAAGTTGCTGGAAGAGAAAAATTGCATTCTTCTGCTACATTCGATATGGATCAGACAAAATTGTTAATCAGCGTAAAAGATTTAGGAATTACAGGTCATCAAGCGGAGGAATGGCTTCGTCAAAATGCGAATATTGAAGTAGAGCTATCTGACCTATACAACATCCTTTGTCTTGTAACATTAGGCGATACAAAAAAAGAAATTAATTTGCTAATTAACACGCTCCAACGTATGTCTCAAACCTTTGATTCTGAAGCTTGCGTGAAAGAAACAGAAGTCAATGTACCGGACATTCCTGCTCTTGCCATGACACCAAGAGATGCCTTTTATTCCAGTACGGAAGTAATTCCTTTTAAAGATTCCGCTGGTTATATTTGTGCTGAATTTATTATGGTATATCCTCCAGGCATTCCAATCTTTATTCCTGGGGAAGTCATTACAGAAGAAAATATAAAGTATATTCAAATGAATATTGAAGCAGGATTGCCGGTCCAAGGTCCAGAAGATGCGAGCCTACAAACCATTCGGGTTATTAAAGAACGCAAACCGATATATTAGTATGCATTAAAAGATGAAAGCATTCTAGAATCTACTAGAATGCTTTTTTACATAAAAATATATGCAAATATTGGACATAAAATCGCACCAATTACCGCACTAAGCCCCAAAGATAATGAGCCAATCGACAAATCCAGTTCACTATAATCCACAAGCTTAGACGTTCCAACTCCGTGACTAGCGCTCCCCATGGCAATTCCACGACTAATGGATGATTCAATTTTCCCAATGGAAAACACAACAGAACCAAGTAACGCTCCTGTAAATCCTGCAATCATGACCAATACGGCAGTAAGAGGTGGGATCCCGCCAATTGTTTCACTCACTTGCATTGCTACAGGTGTCGTAATGGATTTTGGTAAAGCTGTTAATATTAATTCTTTATCTAATTTAAAAATAACAAGCAAAGTATAAATACTAATTAAACCACTCACCATGGCTATCAAGATACCAGATAGAATCGTATATTTATATTTCAACACCATTTCCCACTGATTGTATAAAGGATAAGCTAATGCCACAACTGCTGGACCCAGCAAATGTTGTAAATAACGTCCGCCTTCCATATACACTTCGTAAGGAATATTCAATAAAAGCAGTCCTGCAATAATAATAATCGACGAAGTTAAAATTGGCATGAAAAACTGATAAGGGAATCGTTTATGTAATTTCACCATTAATAAAAATATGATAACGGTGCTAATGATGGATATACTTGCTTGCATGATCCATTTCTCCCTTCTCCTTCTTCTCTTTCATTGCTAGCTCTTTTTTCTCAATCCATTGACAAATCAAACTTGTTGTGATTAGTACAAATAGTGTACTAACAATAACGGATGCCATTAATAATGAGCCAGACAAGGAGAAAAGCTCAGGATAATTAATTATGCCAATCATCGGTGGAATAAAGAACAACATCATAAAACCAATTAAAAAGGATGCACCATCTTTTATATAATCTACTTTTATCCATTTTAACTGCAAGCATATAAATAAAAGCACTAACCCTATAACACTAGCTGGCAATGGTAGTTTTGTTAAATTACCAATTAATACACCAGCATAATAAAAAATATACAGAATCAAAATTTGAGCGATTATCCGAACAACTCTCATAGAATCATTAGAAAAAGGAAATCCTTTTTCTAAACTCACCTCCGTATCCGTTATTTTATACCTGTGACAAAATAATGTCTATTCTTTTAAATTTATAAAAATCAAAACTATCTAAATATTGAAGATAAATTCCTAATTTATGAGGATGAATTCTCGAATAAACGGATAAATGCATTTTTACAATGAAGGAGCTGGCATCTTTTTTTTGATGTAATTGCTCCACTAAATAAGAATCTCCTTCTTGTGCAGATAACACTCTAGCTTGTGCAGATTAATACTGCTCTTGTGCATATTCCTTATTTAATTGTGTGGATGTTTCACCTGCTCGTGCGAATAAATCAACCTTTTACATAAATAGCTCTCCTCTTGTGTAGATAACTTATCTGCTTGTGTGGATACATCAGCAGCTTGTGCGGATAGCTCCCCTACTTGTGTGAATGGCTTCCATTCTTGTGTAGACAACCACACATCTCGTGCGGATAACCTTCAAGCTTGTGTGGTTAGCATATAATCTTGTGCGAGTTTCCCCACAATACGTTTCCTCCTCATTATATGGATAAACAGAAAAGCTGTACGAAAGACATTGTATATTGGCTTTCGTACAGCTTTTTCATTTAATCTAGCCGAATCGCTCTTCGATTTTTTCCAAAAAGTCTTGATAATGATTCGTATACAATTGGAACGATAAATAAAGTGAGAACTGTTGAACTAAATAAACCACCGATTACGGTAATGGCTAATCCTTTTGAAATTAAACCGCTTCCTTCTTCCTCAAATATAAGCGGAATTAATGCCCCCATTGTTGCAATAGCCGTCATCAATATCGGTCTTAATCGAGTGCTACCCGCCTCTAATATTGCTTCTCGCATCTTCATTCCGTCATATTCCATATGAACGATGCGGTCCACTAAAACAATCGCATTCGTTACAACAATTCCGATTAACATAAGAAGTCCCATCATCACTGAAACGGATATCGTTTCATCAAAAATCCATAGCAATCCTAAGGCTCCTATCACGGTAAAAGGTAAAGAAAATAAAATGGCAAATGGAGCGAGCCCTTCGCTGAACGTTACTACTAATATAAAATAAACAATCGCCACTGCCGCAAGACATGCAAGACCAAGTTTCACAAAAGCTTCTTCCATATCTTTTGTTACTCCTGCAGCTTCAATCTCAACGCCTTTTGGTAATTTTAATTTCTCAAGCCTTTCTTCCACTTCCGTAGAAGCTTTCGTAATGTCCTTACTTGTAATCGTACCAGAAACTGTTGCATAAAATTTCCCTTTACTTCGCGAAACTGTATTGGCAACCGTTCCTTTTTTCACTTCAACTATATCTCCAATTGTCACAACACTTCCTGTTGGAGTAGAGAGTGGAGTTTGCAACAACGCTTCAAAGTTTTGTGGTATGATTTTATCTTTGCGAATAATAACATTGACGTCTTCTCCATCTTTTTCAATCGTTGTTAATACTTGTTCCGGCATATGAGGATTTAATAAATAAGCGATTTGTGCAGCTGATAAGTGATATTGCAAGAGGGTTTGTTGATTTACTTTCAATGTATATTCATCAAATCGTTCCGCCAGACTTGTCGAAACATCTTTTACATACTTTGAATCCTGCATTATATCTTCTATTTGCATAACAGCTTCTTCTAAATCAACTTGATCGTTGCCGTAAACTGTATAACTTAATTCGTTATTCGAGACGGACATATTGAAATTTTGATTTTTCCATTTACCAGAATGATCTAAATTGGCTAAGTAATTTTCGATCTCTTTTGTCACTTCATCAAAGTTTTCTGTTTCTTCATTAAAAATTAAGAACATTAAAGCTCCATTATTGCTGCCCATACCCATCATCATATTATCGCTTGAACCGATGGAAAGTTGAACAACCTCCACATCTTCTCTTGCCATCATTTCCTGTTCTACTTCAGACACATTTTGTAATATCGTATCTTCCGTTTCACCCGGCTCTGGTGTATAGGTGATATAAAGCATTTTTTGTTCTTCTGTTGGCAAAAAACTAAAGCCGAGAATAGGAATTAAACATAAGCTTCCAACAAGTAATAAAAAAGCAACAAATGAAGTAATCAGTTTATGATTTAATGTCCAATTTAAAAATTTCCTATAATATTTTGCCAACATGCTTTTGGTGGATCGATGCCCTGTAACTCTATTTTCCTTATATAATTTTTTCTTAAAAAGTGAATGTGAAAATGCTGGTACCACGGTAATTGCTACAAGCAAAGATGCGAGCAATGCAAAGGTTATTGTCAGTGCAAATGGGAGAAATAATTCCCCAATCATCCCTCCAACAAATACTAGTGGTAAAAATACTGCAATGGTAACCAATGTAGAAGATAATATTGGTTTAAACATTTCAATCGTTGCAGAGCTTATTAATGCTCGTCCATATAAAGGTTCGTTTCTTAAATGGAGCCTTCTGTAAATATTTTCAACGACCACAATCGAGTCATCAATAACCCTCCCAATTGCTATCGTCATCGCACCTAATGTCATCATATTTAACGTAATATCTAGAGAATACAAAATCATAAAAGCAATCAATAAAGATAATGGTATGGAAATTACAGAAATCAATGTTGATTTGATATCTCTTAAGAAGAATAAAATGACAACAATTGCTACCACTGCGCCAATAAAGGCTTTATTTAACATGGTTCTGACAGACTGTTCAATTGGTGCACCTTGGTCTAAAGTAACATCAATGATTAACCCTTGAACGGATGACGTTAATTCATTCGCTAACGCTTTCGCTTCCTTAACGACTTCCAGCGTATTGGCATCTTGCGCTTTAACAATTTGTAAAGTGATTGCCTCTCTACCATTCGTTCTTGATACAGACTCCACTTTCCCAACAAAATGAATAGTTGCAATTTCACCTAACGTAACAAAAGGATAAGGGTAAATCTGGGAAGGGGTAATTGGTATAACTATATTCTTTAATCCTTCAATTGTCGTCACTTTACCATCAATTACGATTGATTGCTCTTCATCCTGAAACGGAAATAATCCAAGAGGCACTCGGACGTTGCTCGATTGAATCATTTGTTTTACATTTTCCTCTGTTATCCCAAGAGAAGCCATTTTCTCTTCATTAAAATGTAACTCAATTTCATTTACATGTTGACCTGAAATCGAAACAGACGCCACACCATCAATTCCTTCAAATTTTGGTGCGACAATTTCTTCTACCGTCGTTGTAAGTTCTGCAATATCTTCTGTTTCACTTGAAATACTAAAAGCCAATATTGGAAATGCATTAATTGTTACTCGTGTAATATTTGGCTCCTCTGCATGATCTGGAAGTTTTATTTGTTCAATGGCTGACTTGATTTCCCGTTCGGCATTAACAAGGTCAATACCATACTCAAATTCAATTTGCACATTTGATAAATTGGCATAGGAATTAGAGTATACATTTAGAACTCCTTCTAAGTTTGCAACAACTTTCTCCAAAGGTTCTGAAATTTCTTCCATCACCTGTTTTGGAGTTGCTCCAGGATACACTGTCGTAACCGTAATAACTGGAATTGATATATCAGGAATAGTCTCCATATTCATTTTAGATGTAGAGTATATTCCTGTACCTAAGAAAATGAATGTTAGTAACCAGACAGCTAGTTTATTCCTTAGCACAAATCGAAGAATCCCATTCAATGGTCATTCACCTATCTTTGATGGTTAATTATTTATTTTTATTTTGTGCAATCTCATTTTTTCAATGCTGAAAATTCATCATTTTACGAGCTAGAGAATCAATTCATCATTTCCTATCAATTCGACCAGATATTTGCCAGCATAGAACGAGAAGCTTCAAAATAAAAAAAGCCCTTGTAATGAGTTACAAGGGCTCTAAACTAGTGATTATTTTGAAATAATGTGGATTGGGTTGCCAAGTAATACTTCCGCAGTTTCCATTGTGATTTCGCCTAAAGTTGGATGCGGGTGAATTGTAAGAGCGATGTCTTCAGCTGTCATACCGCCTTCGATTGCTAGGCAGATTTCAGAAATCATGTCAGAAGCACCAGCACCTACAATTTGTCCACCGATGATAAGGCCATCTTCTTTACGTGCAACAAGTTTCACAAAACCTTCTGTTTGATTTAATGCTAATGCACGACCGTTTGCTGCGAATGGGAATTTCGCAACAGTTACTTCGATACCTTCAGCTTTCGCTTGCTCTTCGCTATATCCAACAGATGCCATTTCTGGGTCTGTGAAGCAAACAGCTGGAATTGCTAAGTAGTCAACTACAGATTTATGTCCTGCAATTGCTTCAGCAGCAACTTTTCCTTCATAAGAAGCTTTGTGAGCAAGTTGTGGACCAGGAACAATATCACCAATTGCATAGATATTTGGAATATTTGTACGGCATTGTTTATCAACTTTAATTAATCCTCTTTCGCCGAACTCAATACCGATTTGTTCAAGACCAAGTTCATCTGTATTTGGTCTGCGTCCAACTGTTACAAGTACGTAATCTGCTTCAACTTTCTTCTCTTCGCCGTTTACTTCATAAGTTACAATTACGCCATCTTTAGTTTCTTCTACACCTTTAGCAAGGGCGTTCACTTCAATTGTAACACCTTTTTTCTTCAGACCTTTTTTCACGATTTGAGTCATTTGTTTCTCAAATCCTGCTAAGATGTCGCTTGCACCTTCAAGGATTGTTACTTCAGTACCAAAGTTTGCATATGCTGTTCCTAATTCTGTACCGATGTATCCTCCACCGATTACAACTAATTTTTTAGGTAATTCTTTTAAGTTTAACGCACCAGTAGAGTTAATTACACGATCAGAATATTTGAATGTTGGGATTTCCACAGGACGAGAACCTGTTGCAATAATTGCATTTTTAAATTTATAAGTTTGAGCTTGGTCGCCATTTACAACGCGAACAGTATTTGCATCAACGAAATAAGCTTCACCTTTTACAACATCAATTTTATTTCCTTTTAATAGACCAGCTACTCCACCTGTAAGTTTTTTTACTACGCTGTCTTTGAAAGCTTGCACTTTTTCAAAATCAAGTTTTACATCAGAAGTAATAACACCCATATCATCTGAATGTTTTGCTTGTTCGTAGCGGTGAGCAACTGAAATTAACGCTTTTGATGGAATACATCCAACGTTTAAGCATACTCCGCCCACTTCATTTTTTTCAACAACTGTTACTTTTTGTCCAGTTTGTGCTGCACGAATTGCTGCAACATATCCACCAGGACCTGCTCCAACTACAAGAGTGTCGATTTCGATTGGAAAATCTCCTACTACCATTTGTTACGCCTCCATTAATAAAAGTTCAGGATCACTTAGTAAACGCTTCAAATAATTTAAAGCATTTTGAGCTAAAGCTCCATCGATCATACGATGATCAAAGCTCAATGATAATGCTAACATAGGTGCTGCTATAATTTCACCTTCTTTTATTATAGGCTTTTCTGAAATTCTTCCAAGTCCTAAAATTGCTATTTCTGGATGATTAATCACTGGTGTGAACCATTGGCCTCCAGCAGAGCCTATATTTGTGATGGACATTGAGCCGCCTTTCATCTCGTTTGGAGCAAGTTTTCCTTCACGCGCTTTTGTTGCTAAATCATTGATTTCGGACGCAATTGTAAAAATTGATTTTCTGTCCGCATGTTTGATAACTGGAACAAGCAACCCACGTTCAGTATCGGCAGCAATTCCAACATTATAATAATGTTTTTGAATAATTTCTTGTGTTGCATCGTCAAATGAACGATTAAATTCTGGGAATTCTCTCAACATTGCCACTAACGCTTTTACCACATAAGGTAAATATGTTAACTTGACGCCTTTTTCAGCCGCAACATCTTTGAATTTTTTGCGATGAGCGACTAAATTCGAAACATCTACTTCGTCCATTAAAGTTACATGAGGAGCCGTTTGTTTGGAATGAACCATTGCTTTTGCAATCGCTTTGCGAATTCCAGATATTTTTTCTCTCGTCTCTGGGAATTCACCTTCCAACACAGGAATTTGTGGAATTTCTGCAACCGCTTCTTGTTTTTCTTCCACAACTTTCGGCGCTTCTTGAACAGTTTGCCCGCCTTCCATATAACGAATGATATCCTCTTTTAAGATACGACCGTTTTTCCCTGTACCTTCCACTAATTGAATATCAACACCGTTCTCTCTAGCAAACTTGCGAACGGAAGGCATCGCGATTACACGTTTAGCAACTTCAATTTCAGAAGATAGTGGTACTTCCTTTGTTTCCTGTTGTTTCGTATCTTCTACTTTTCCATCTTCTGCTGTCGCTTGAACTTGCGCTTCAGTTTTAGATGAATCTTCCTCAACGTGCGCATCACCTTTAAATTGCATGTTTTCATAACCTGGTGCATCTAAGCGAATGAGCACATCTCCAACGACAGCTACACTGCCTTCATCGACTAAAATTTCTTCTACTTTACCTGCAACAGGAGAAGGAATTTCCACTACTGCTTTATCGTTTTGAATCTCACATAAAATATCGTCCTCATTTACCTCATCACCTGGTTTCACAAACCATTTTACGATTTCACCTTCGTGGATTCCTTCGCCGATATCTGGCATACGAAATTCAAACGCCATTACGTCCACCCTTTCATCAATTAGAATGTTAAAACTTTTTTCGCTGTTTCGATAATGTCTTTGTAATTAGGTAACCAAACATTTTCAGCTTGCGGGAACGGATAAATTGTATCTGGTGCTGCCACTCGAAGTACCGGAGCTTCTAAACTTAATACCGCTCTTTCCATGATTTCCGAAACGACATTTGCCGCGATTCCAGCTTGCTTTTGTGCTTCTTGAACAACAATTGCACGATTTGTTTTTTCTACAGAAGCAATGATTGTGTCAATATCAAGTGGTTGCACTGTGCGAAGGTCCACTACTTCTACAGAGTATCCTTCTTTCTCTAATTCTTCTGCAGCTTTTAAGCTTTCATGCACCATTAATCCGTAAGCGAAAATGGATAAATCTTTTCCTTCTCGTTTTACATCTGCTTTACCAATTGGAATTGTATAAGCTTCTTCAGGCACTTCTTGACGGAATGAACGATATAGTTTTAGATGCTCTAAAAAGATAACCGGATCATTATCGCGAATAGCTGAAATTAACAACCCTTTCGCATCATATGGCGTTGAAGGAATCACAACTTTTAAGCCCGGTTGTTGAGCCATTAATCCTTCTAAACTATCAGAGTGCATTTCAGGCGTGTGTACACCGCCCCCAAATGGCGAGCGAATCGTAATTGGCATATTAAACGTACCGCCAGTGCGGAAACGATAACGAGCAATTTGTCCGCTAATGGAATCCATTACTTCATATACGAAACCGAAGAATTGAATTTCCGGAACTGGACGAAATCCTTGTAAAGCTAAACCGATTGCAAGACCACCGATTCCTGATTCAGCAAGAGGAGTATCGAATACCCGATCCACTCCAAATTCCTTTTGTAAACCTTCAGTTGCTCGGAATACCCCGCCGTTTACACCGACGTCTTCCCCGAACACTAACACATTTTCATCATTTTTCAATTCTGTGCGTAAAGCATCAGTAATCGCTTGAATCATCGTCATTTGTGCCATAGGTTACTTCGACTCCTTTGCTTTATAGATTTCGTATTGTTCTTTTAGATTGAAAGGCAGCTCCTCATGCATGATGGAGATTAAGTCAGTTACTGTTTGTTTTGGAGCTTGGTCCGCTAATTTAATAGCTTCTTTAATTTCTTCTTTCGCTCTTTCAATCACTTCTGTTTCTTTCTCTTCAGACCAGAGTCCTTTGCCTTCTAAATATTTACGGAAACGTACAATTGGGTCTTTTTTCGCCCATTCATTATCAATATCTTCTGTACGATAACGCGTTGGATCGTCCCCTGACATTGTATGCGGTCCGTAACGGTAACAAATTGTTTCAATTAATGTCGGACCTTCACCAGCTACAGCACGCTCACGTGCATCTTTTGTTGCTACATAAACAGCTAATGGATCCATTCCATCTACTTGAACACATGGAATACCTGCTGCAATTCCTTTTTGTGCAAGTGTTTTTGCAGCTGTTTGTATGTCACGAGGAGTAGAAATCGCATATTGGTTATTTTGAATAAAGAAGATTGCTGGCGCTTTGTATGCCCCTGCAAAGTTGATACCTTCATAGAAGTCACCTTGAGATGAACCACCGTCACCTGTATATGTTACTGCTACATTCTTTCCGCCGCGCTTCTTAATTCCTAAAGCAACCCCAGCTGCTTGAATGTATTGGGCACCAATAATAATTTGAGGAGGTAAAATATTTACACCTTCAGGAATTTGGTTTCCAATGAAATGTCCACGGCTAAATAAGAATGCTTTCCATAACGGTAAGCCATGCCAAACGATTTGAGGAACATCTCTGTAACCTGGTAAAATCCAGTCATCTTTTTCCAATGCAAAGTGGGAAGCTAATTGGGAAGCTTCTTGTCCTGCAGTTGGCGCATAGAATCCAAGTCGTCCTTGTCGATTTAGAGAAATAGAACGCTGGTCTAAAACTCTTGTGTAAACCATGCGAGTCATCAGTTCTACCAATTCTTCATCAGACAATTTTGGTTCATACTCTGGGTTCACAACTTCTCCGTTTTCATTTAAAATTTGAAACATTTCAAATTTGCTTTCAACATCTTGTAATACACCTTTTGGATCAAAAACTTTCCCACTCATAAAACACCTCTCCTTTATCTGTATCATTTTTTATAACCCGAAAATTGATACAACCTTCAATTTACTACAGTATATATTACCATAATACAATCGGTCAATCGTTGTTTTTTCTTTTCAATTCAAAATTATGCTAGTTATTTGAATTTATCACAAAAACATTCTGTTATACCACAAAATAAACTTGTATTATAACAGTTTAATTTTTTGACAAAATTAATATGATATGCTCATAAAATAATCCGTTGTACGAAATTCATTATCGCCTATAAATGACATATAATATTCATTGAAACATCTATTAGAAAAAGAAATTGACATATGGTATTTTTAAATAGAAAAACCTTCATTTTGATAGAGAAATTGAAAGGAAGTAAAATATGATTTTAATGAAAGATATTGTCCGTGAAGGTCACCCTGCTTTAAGAACGAAAGCAGAAGAGATGAAATTCCCGTTATCAGATGAAGAGCGTAAATTAGCAGAGGATATGTTGCAGTTTTTAAAAAATAGCCAAGACCCGGAAATAGCAGAAAAATATGAATTGCGTTCTGGAATAGGGCTTGCAGCAAACCAAGTAAATTGTTTAAAAAGAATGTTTGCCCTTCATATTGAAGAAGAAAATGGAGAAACACTCAGCTTTGTCGCAATCAACCCAAAAATCGTCAGCCACTCTGTAGAAAAAACGTACTTACCTAATGGTGAGGGCTGCTTATCCGTTGACCGCAATGTTCCTGGGTATGTTCCTCGATATGCACGGATTACGGTAAAATTCTTCACTGTTGATGGCGAAGAGAAAAAAATGCGTTTAAAAGGTCTTCCAGCGATATGTTTTCAACACGAATTGGACCATTTAAACGGGATTATGTTTTATGATCATATTAATAAAGAAGATCCATTTGCTCCTATTCCAGATGCTTTTCCTTTTGAAGGTTAATAAGCATAAAAAAGAAAACCCTAAAAGCACCAATTTTGTCTTCAGTGCTTTTGGGGTTTCTACTTGTATGAGACAAATGCCGAGACTTCGAAAAGTCATCATGCATATAAATAGATTAGATGATTTCTAATTTTTTCATCACTTTCGCAAGCCCATCATTGTCAACATGTTCACCTACAACATCAGCTACTTCTTTTACTTGTTCTTTGGCATTACCCATTGCTACCCCTACACCAACTGCTTGAAGCATTTCAATGTCGTTTAATCCATCACCAAAAGCAATGGCATTTTCAATGGGAATATTCATTTTTTCCAATACTTTTTTAATCCCTCTCGCTTTTGAACCGTCTTTTGGAAGGATATCGCAAGAGTACGGATGCCAGCGAACAAATTTAACATTTGAAAATGTTTCGTGATAAATCGCTTCCTCTTCTTCTTCCATAAAAATAAGTGTTTGATAGACAGCATTTTCTTTATAAAAATGAGGATTAATTTCGGGATACGGGTAGCGTAACGATAGTAAACTTTGTTCGATTTTTTTGTTTCCTTCTGTTGTAGCAATCATTTTTTCGTCATCAATAAATACAACAGGATGATTGCGCATAGATCCGAATTCAATGATTTCCGTTAAATCGTCTTGTGGAACACTATCTGTAAAAATCACTTCATTTTTATAAACAACATATTGTCCATTAAAAGTTATAAAAGTATCAATCTCTAACTCTTTTAAAATCGATTGAATCATAAAAGGAGCTCGACCTGTAGCAATGGCAATTTCATAACCGTTCCTCTTTGCTTGATAAATTGCATCCTTCGCAGATGGAGGCAATCTTTTCTTACTATTATAAAGTGTACCATCTACATCAAAAAACAGAACCTTCTTCATTGTCACTAACCCTTCTAATGCATATTTATATGTAAATGAAAAATACTTTACATATATATAATTCTACCTTATACTTTAAACTAAGGAGTGATGTGCCATGTTAAAAAGACTCAAAAAGAAACTTTTGAAGCGTCTTAATGGCATCCTCGGTAAAAAATCAATCGCTTAAGCCCTTCAAAAACGGAGGGCTTTTCTTTATTTTAAAAGATTCACATGATAATATAAAGGAAATGCATTTTATTTCGCCATGTTACAAATTTGAAATTTTGGTATATAATGAATATTTCTTAATAAATTTTGTCACTTTAACTAATAGGCCACTTCATGCAGATGGTTGTGAAGATATAAACCATTTGCGTTAATATAATAAATACCAATTGATTATATTCGTAAAAAGTGGAAAAATAATAAATGCAAAAAATGTTCGGTTAAAGAGGGAGAGAAAAGATGATTTACAAAGTGTATTATCAAGAAAATCCAGATGAAGTACCAGTTCGCGAAAATACGAAAAGCCTCTATCTAGAAGCTAATTCAGAACGAGAAGTCCGCGAATATTTAAAAGATCGCCACATTTTGATTGAATATATCCAATTACTTGAGGGCAATTATTTAGAATATGAAAAAAATAGCCCGAATTTCCGTTTGGAGAATGCATAATCTATATGAAATTTGTAAAAAATGATCAAACTGCCGTTTTTGCTCTTGGCGGACTGGGCGAAATCGGCAAAAATACTTATGGAGTACAATTTCAAGATGAAATTATTATCATCGATGCAGGGATTAAATTCCCTGAAGATGATTTGCTAGGAATCGATTATGTAATTCCTGACTATACTTATTTAGTACGTAATGCCGATAAAATTAAAGGCCTATTTATAACTCATGGCCATGAAGACCATATCGGTGGAATACCGTATTTATTGCGCCAAGTAAATGTACCTGTGTACGGTGGAAAACTTGCCCTTGGGCTTTTGCGCAATAAATTAGAAGAACACGGTTTACTACGTCAAACGAAACTGATTGAAATTAAAGAAGATGATGTCATTAAATTCCGAAAAACATCTGTTAGTTTCTTTAGAACAACACATAGTATTCCAGATGCATTTGGAATCGTTGTAAAAACACCGCCTGGAAATATCGTTCATACTGGTGACTTTAAATTTGATTTTACACCAGTGGGTGAACCAGCCAACTTAACGAAAATGGCAGAAATCGGACGCGATGGCGTGCTTTGTTTATTATCGGACAGCACAAACGCAGAAGTACCTAACTTTACAATGTCAGAACGAAAAGTTGGTGAAAGCATCCACGATATTTTCCGTAAAGTTGAAGGACGTATTATTTTTGCAACGTTCGCTTCCAATATCCATCGACTTCAACAAGTAACAGATGCAGCTGCTCAATATGGAAGAAAAATTGCAGTTTTCGGACGATCGATGGATAATGCTATTTCCATCGGTCGAGAATTAGGATACATTACTGCACCAAAAGAAACGTTCGTTGACGCTCAAACAATCAATCGCCTACCAGCAAATGAAGTAATGATTTTGTGTACAGGCTCTCAAGGCGAACCAATGGCGGCTTTATCGCGAATTGCTAATGGTACTCACCGTCAAATTCAAATTCAGCCAGGAGATACAGTTGTATTCTCCTCTTCGCCTATTCCTGGCAATACGATTAGCGTCAATAAAATTATTAACTTATTATACCGTGCTGGTGCAGAAGTCATTCATGGATCTATTAACAATATTCATACTTCAGGTCACGGTTCCCAAGAAGAACAAAAATTAATGCTTCGCTTAATGAAGCCAAAATTCTTCATGCCAATTCACGGTGAATATCGCATGTTAAAAATGCATACGAAACTTGCTATTGATTGCGATGTACCGGCTGAAAATACATTTGTAATGGAAAATGGAGATGTACTTGCACTCAGCTCAAACGAAGCTTACGTTGCAGGACGCATCCCTTCAGGCGATGTTTACATTGATGGAAGCGGAATTGGTGATATCGGAAATATCGTGTTGCGCGATCGCCGAATTCTTTCCGAAGAAGGATTAGTCATTGTTGTTGTTAGCGTAGATATGAAACAACAAAAAATTGTAGCAGGTCCTGATATTATTTCTAGAGGTTTTGTTTATATGCGTGAATCTGCTACACTAATTAGCGAAGCACAGAAAATGCTTGCAGATCATTTAGCAGAAATGATTCAAGAAAAATCTCAATGGACAGAATTAAAAAATGAGATAACAGATATTTTATCTCCATATTTATTTGAAAAAACTAAACGTAGACCAATGATTTTACCAATCATTATGGAAGTATAAAAATCTGAGGCTGTCTAGAAAAATTAACCTTCTAGACAGCCTTATTTCTTCGATTCATGTTGTCATTCAATTTTATATATTGCTAACTCGCTTCCTTCTTTCTTTATTAATTGACTATTATGTCAGCTATTTTGACTATTATGCTTTTGCGTATGGCTAATATCTTCTGAAATTTGACTATTATCTCCCATCGATTGCGGCTTTTTTATCGATTGGCTATTATGTTCGTTCCTTTGACTATTATTCTCTCGTGAATGACTATTATCTGCGGAAGTTTGGCTATTATCTCCCTTTGCTCTCGGCTTTTTCTGTGAAAATAATTTAATTCCACTTAGCCCATGAATAGCTTCAATCTATTGAGGGTAATATATAAATAACCTAAAAAAGACAATAAGAAAGCAGAGCTACCTAATGGAAGGTAACTTTGTTTAAACTTATTCTTCTTTGGTTATACTAATTAATTAAAGGTTCTTTATAAGGCTCCTTATTAATTAGCATGGAGTAAATGATTCGAAGCATTCGATGCGATATGGCAACGAGTGCTTTTTTCTTTCCTCTTCTTGCAGCAATCGACCAATATTTAGCAGCTAACCAACGATTCCTACTTCTAGAGATTGCCCATGCTACTTCGCACAGTACAGTTTTGATATGAGGATTCCCTTTAGTCGTTTTAGTTGACTTTCGTTTTCCTGCACTTTCATGATTTCCTGGAGCAACTCCGGCCCAAGACGCTAAGTGTTGAGAGGTAGGAAATTGTTCCATGTTCACCCCAATCTCTGCAATAATAATTGCTGCGGAATCCTTTTTAATACCCGGAATCGTTAGTAATAACTCCACTTCTTCTTTATAATTCTTCAGAATTTCATCTATTCTTTCCTCGATTTGGCTGATTAATGATTCTAAATAAACGATGTGTTGCCAAGATTGTTTGATTAGAAAGATTTGATGATCGTTTAAAGTACCGAATAAAGAGTCTGTAATCATTTGTTTTTTGTGCTTCATTCTTCCGTGAATACTATTTTCTACATCAATGGAATCAACATATCCATTTTGAATTAATTTGGATAGAAGTTTTCTTCCAGAAACACCAAACACATCTGAAATAACTGAATTTAGTTTAACATTTGAGCATTCTAATACTTTCAGAATCCTATTTTTTTCTGAAGTCAAATGGCCGATCCATTTTTTACGAAGCCGAGTTAAATCACGAAGGTTTCGTATATCTTCTGGTGGAACAAAACTTTTTTCAATCAGTCCATAACGCAATAACTTCGCAATCCACTCTGCATCCGAAACATCTGTTTTTCTTCCAGGGACATTCTTGATTCTTTGAGCATTCGCTAATGTAATATCAAAGTAATCCTCCAAAATGTTATAAACAGGTTTCCAATAAACTCCAGTACTCTCCATCGCAATGTGCGTAATGCCATGGTTTTCCAACCACTTTAGTAAACGAAAGAGATCCTTTGTTAAAGTGGGGAAAGTTTCTGTTTCAATGAATAATTCATCGTCCTGTTCGCCAATCATGACACAAGCAACAATTGTTTCAGCATGTACATCTAATCCTGCACAACGTGTCATCAGTACATCCAATATAATCCCTCCCATAAAGTAGATTCACAAACAGCGAGTGAATTTGAAATATAAGCATTTTTCTGTACGTAGTCATCATTCCAAATGAATGAGCTAACAATGGGTTGTTCACCAAATCCACTCAAACAGTTTTTTATTCAGGGTATCATCCACCATAAAAGCCTACGTATTGTTAACTGTTTGTGTTATCTACATTATGGGAAAGAAATATCCATTTTCATGCCAGGGTTGTGAATGAAAATTCATGATTGTTTTTTATCGCTTGGCTATTATGTTCGCTCCTTTGACTATTATCCTCTGGCGTGTGACTAATATCTTCTGAAATTTGACTATTATCCCTCTCTGCTCCCGGCTTTTTTTATCGCTTGGCTATTATGTTCGTTCCTTTGACTATTATCCTCTTGCGTATGGCTAATATCTTCTGAAATTTGACTATTATAGCCCATCGCTTGCGGCTATTTTTATCGATTGGCTATTATGTTCACTACTTTGACTATTATGCTCTTGTGAATGACTATTATCTTCGGAAGTTTGGCTAATTTCTCCTATCGCAAACTTTTTAATCGATTGACTATTATCTCAGATCAATGGAATCCATTACTTCTATTCGATTAAATAAATGAAGAAAGTAGACTTGAAATCATTGAGAACGAGGAAAAAGCTTTAAAGCCTTCACTTGTGATAATGGTGTTTGGTTTGCTTATTATAAACGTATACGATTCACGAAGTAAACCATATGGAAACAACTAAAAAATAACCTTTCCCTCTATTTGTGGATTTCGAAATAGTAAGCTAAAATAATGTCATCGATGCATGTACGGAGGTAACAAATGAGAAAAGAATTTGTAGTTATTGGGTTGGGACGATTTGGAGGAAGTATCTGCCGGGAATTAGTTCGACTTGGAGCAGATGTGATGGCAATTGATTCTTCATCTGATCGAGTGGAAGAATTTTCTAAAATTGCTACCCATGCGGTTATTGCAGATTCCACAGATGAGGAAGCATTAAAATCACTCGGTATCCAAAACTTTGAACATGTGATTGTGGCAATTGGAGACGATATTCAAGCAAGTATACTCACGACATTAATTATAAAAGAATTAGGTGTACCCCAAGTTACTGTAAAAGCGCAAAACGATTATCATGCAAAAGTATTACAAAAAATAGGGGCGGATTTAATCGTACACCCAGAACGGGACATGGGTATTCGCATTGCCAATAACATAATGTCGTCCAATGTCCTTGATTATTTAGAATTATCCGATGAGCACTCCATTATGGAAATTAAATCAAACCATCGCATTGCTGGATATTCTATTAAAGATTTAGATATTCGTGCGAATTACGGAATTAACATTATCGGGATTAAACGAGGCGAACAAATCATCATTTCTCCTAGTGCCGATGAAAAAATATTATTAGGCGATATATTGCTTGTCATCGGAGCTGTAGTGGATATTAACCGCTTCGTCAATCGGGCGATGACATAATAAGTGATATATTTCATGAAGCCTTGATGAAGCTTTTCTTTCCAAAAAACAACTCTTTTGAAACAATCATGATACAAAAAAAGCTGTCTGAAGAGTTTTCTTACCTTCAGACAACTTTACCTTTTATTTTTCCTCTATAATCCTGTTTACCCGCTGTTCTAACATTTTCATTCCTTTTCCACCAGCTTGATAGTGCCTCAAAAAACCGGAGCGGTCAAACAAATAATAGGAAGGCACATATTCATTTTTAAATAAATCCGATAATACTAAATCATTATCTACAAATATAGGCTGTGTTATATTTAACTTATCCGCTACTTGTTTAATTGTTTCAATATCCGTATCTTCTTTTGAACGAGGCATATGCACTGCTACGACACTCAAGTAATCTTTATACTTTTCACGAAATCGATTAAAATCGGGCATAGCTTCTTTGCATAAATAGCAGCTGACTGACCAAAAGTGGATTAACGTGAGTCTTTCCCCTAATAATTCTTCTCTTCGCACTTTCCCATTAATCCATATTGTTGCACCATCCAATTCTGGTAATGGTGAACGCAATTTCATCAACTTTCCCCCTTAAATATATCTCCCATGCCTCTGTAAAATCATAATGTAGATTGACCAGGGCGCCAATTGGCTGGGCATAACCCGCCCGTTTGAAGAGCCTGTAATACGCGCAATACTTCATCAACATCCCGACCAATATTATTGTGATGTATGACTTGATATTGAATCTCACCATCTGGACTAATAATAAATAATCCGCGAAGCGCTACCCCTTCCTCTTCTATTAAAACACCAAACTTCCTTGAAACTTCGTGATTGTGATCCGAAGCTAAAGGGTAATTTAGTTGTCCAATACCATTTTTCGTCCGCTCTGTATTGATCCATGCTAAATGAGTATATATTGAATCTGTCGACACACCGATTACTACTGCATTTAATTCTTCAAACTCATCATAGCGATCGCTCAATGCTGTAATTTCCGTGGGACATACAAAAGTAAAATCCATTGGATAAAAAAATAGAACAGTCCATTTCCCTTCATTCATGATATCTTCCAAAGCAACTTTTCCAAAGGTCTTATCCGGCATTACTGCATTCAATTCAAATAACGGAGCCTGTTTATTCACTAAACATTCTGCCATGTGAGATTCCCCCTAACCGCCAAAATGAAGGTAATACTTTCCTTTTTTTACGTTAACAAATGCATTCCGTATTTTCAATTATTTTGGGTACAACGCTTCCTAATATCTTACTGAAAAGTTAAAAAAATATTGCATTTTTTCTTTATATAAATATGAAAAATTTATAAAAAATTGTTGCATTCCAATTAAAATTAGGTATAATCATTATCTGTAATTGTAAACTAAAAGTTTTGTAAAAGTAAACTTTCTTACAAAAAGTTTAGAAAAAATAAACTACTTGTCGAAAAAGAGGAGTTTTATCTATGCAAATCGGAAAGAAAATTAAAGCATTGCGCATTAAGAAAGGGTTAACTCAAGAAGAGCTCGGAGAAAGAACGGACTTAACTAAGGGTTACATTTCACAACTTGAACGCGATTTAAACTCCCCTTCCATCGACACGCTTTTTACCATTTTAGAAGTATTAGGTTCCACCCCTAAAGAATTTTTTGATGATGATTTTGAAGAACAAAAAGTGGTTTACAGCGAGGAAGACCAAACCTCTTATATAGATGATGAAAAAAAATATGAAATCAAATGGCTTATACCGACTTCCAATGATAAAGAAATGGAACCGGTCATTATCACATTTCAAAAGGGTGGCGAATATAAACAATTCGAACCTTCTCTAGCTGAAACATTTATTTATGTATTAAAGGGTCGGATTCGAGTTGTTTTAGGGGAAGAAGAATACATCGCCAGTGAAGGAAATTCAATCTATTATGAAGCTTCAAGCAATCACCAAATATTTAATGCCAATGATGGTGAGTCACAATTGCTTCTTGTAGCAACAGAATCTTATCTATAGTGTTTAGGAGGCTTGGATATGAGTAACACAATTATTCAATTTGAAAATGTATCAAAATCTTATGACGATGGGACAGTAGTATTAAAAAACATAAACTTTGAATTAGAGAAAGGAAAGTTTTATACCTTACTTGGACCATCAGGTTGTGGAAAAACAACGATTCTTAGAATAATTGCGGGTTTTACAGAGCCTTCTAGCGGAAACGTCTATTTTAATGGAAAAAAAATCAACAACGTTCCTGCTCACCAACGACAAGTAAATACAGTATTTCAAGACTATGCGCTATTTCCACATTTAAATGTCTTTGAAAATGTCGCATTCGGATTGCGCATAAAAAAGATAAAAGAAAGCGAAATTAAAGAGCGTGTTATGGAAGCGCTGAAATTTGTCAATTTGGAAGGGTTTGAAAGCCGTGAAATTTCTGAGATGTCAGGTGGTCAGCGACAACGTGTAGCCATTGCACGAGCAATTGTGAATGATCCCGAAGTGATTTTACTAGATGAGCCACTATCTGCCCTTGACTTAAAATTACGTTCTGAAATGCAATACGAACTCAGAGAATTACAGCAGCGACTTGGAAAAACCTTTGTTTTTGTCACTCACGACCAAGAAGAAGCCTTAGCGATGTCTGATGAAATTTTTGTATTAAACGATGGTGAAATTCAACAATCAGGTTCCCCTGTTGACATATACGATGAACCAATCAACCGATTCGTAGCGGATTTTATAGGAGAATCAAATATCGTTGAAGGCATTATGTTAGAAGATTACAAAGTGCAATTTGCCGGAAGAGTTTTTGATTGTGTTGATAAAGGCATGAAACCAAATGAAAAAGTAGATATTGTCATCCGACCTGAAGATTTGGAAATTACATCAGTGGACAAAGGAAAACTCGTTGTAACAGTCGATACTCAATTGTTCCGCGGTGTGCATTACGAGTTATCCACTTATGATAAAGACGGTAATGAATGGCTCGTTCATTCTTTGAAAAAGGCAGAAGTTGGCGAAGAAATCGGCTTAAACTTTGATCCAGAAGCAATCCATGTAATGCGTTTAAATGAGACGGAAGAAGAATTTGATAAACGATTAGAATCATATGGAGAGGGTAACAATGCGTGATCGTGTAGCAAAAGGGCCGCTCATTCCCTATCTCCTTTGGATTGCTTTCTTTGTCATTGCGCCAATTGCCTTAATCGTTTATTATTCCATGCTAGATTTAAACGGCAATTTCACATTGGAAAACTATAAACGATTCTTTTCGCCTGTTTATATCCAGATGACACTTACTAGCTTTTTTTACGCTGTCATCATAACTTTCTTTACATTGCTTATTTCTTATCCGATGGCATTTATTTTAACGAAAACGAAACACAAATATCTTTGGCTCATGTTTATCATTATTCCATCATGGATTAATTTACTATTAAAAACTTATGCTTTCATCGGAATATTTGGTTTATATGGACCGATTAACGCAGTGGTCAGCGTATTTGGAATTGAGCCACAACAAATTTTATTCACTGATTTTAGTTTTATATTTGTTTCTGTTTATATCTTTATTCCATTTATGATTATCCCGATCTTTAACTCCTTAGATAAGTTAAATCCAACATTAGTGGATGCAGCAAGAGATTTAGGTGCATCACCTTTTACTACATTCCGCCGAGTAATTTGGCCATTAACAATCGAAGGCGTGAAGTCGGGAATTCAAGTTACATTTATTCCTGCATTATCACTCTTCATGATTACTCGCTTAATTGCAGGAAACCAAGTGATTACATTAGGGACAGCTATTGAACAGCAATTCCTCGTTGCCCAAAACTGGGGAATGGGTTCAACAATTGCCGTATTCCTTGTATTAATCATGTTAGTAAGTATGTTATTCACTGGTAGAAAAGCAAAAGGAGGTCGCGTGTAATGAATAGATTATCTACACCAGCAAAAATATATGTCGCCGTTGTATTCATCATATTATACGCGCCGATCTTCTATTTAATTTTCTACTCATTCAATAGCGGTGGTTCCATGCATAATTTTGAGTCATTTACATTGGAACATTATCAAGCTGTTTTTGAAGATTCTCGGTTGTTAGTCATATTAATTAACACAATCATCATCGCCCTGTTATCTAGTTTAATTTCTACGATTCTCGGTACTTTAGGGGCAATTGGAATTGTGTCAATAAAAAACCGAAAAATGCGAAATACGTTGCTTTCATTAAATAATATTATGATTGTAAGCCCAGATGTAGTGATTGGTGCAAGCTTTTTAATTCTCTTTACGATGATTGGAGTAAAACTCGGATTTACGTCAGTCCTAATCTCACATATTGCTTTTAGTATTCCGATTGTTGTTTTAATGGTATTGCCGAAGTTATTAGAAATGAATCCAAATTTAATTGATGCAGCACAAGATTTAGGTGCCACTAAACGGGATGTTTTATACCGTGTAATCGTCCCTTACATTAAACCTGGCATTTTTGCAGGCTTCTTTATGGCACTCACCTATTCATTAGATGATTTCGCTGTTACGTTTTTCGTAACCGGAAACGGATTCTCTACATTATCTGTAGAAATTTATTCCATTGCTCGCGTTGGTATTTCATTAACAATTAATGCCCTTTCCGGAATTATCTTTGTCGTGACGGTTCTTATTGTAATTGGTTACTATTTCGTAACCCGCCGCACGAAGCTTGCTAACGGGGGGTTAGGACGATTATGAAATCATTAATTAACTTAAGTATCGCTATTTTACTACTTTGTGCGGGGCTTTACTTCGTTGCTGATCAATTGGAAGCTTCCGGCGGCAAAGGAAGTAAAGACACGATTACAATTTACAACTGGGGAGACTATATCGACCCAGATTTATTAAAACAATTTACTGAAGAAACTGGAATTAAGGTCATTTATGAAACATTTGATTCCAACGAAGCAATGTTGACAAAAATCCAACAAGGTGGAACGACATATGACATCGCCATCCCATCTGAGTATACTATTGAGATGATGATTGAAGAAGATTTACTCCACCCAATTGATCATTCAAAAATACCGAATTTACAATATATTGATCCCTATTATTTAGACTTACCTTTTGATCCGAAAAACAAGTATTCTATACCATATTTCTGGGGTACAGTTGGCATTGTCTTTAATCCAAATTTAATTCCAGATCATATAACTTTTGAATCATGGAACGATTTATGGGATCCTTCCCTGAAAAGAAAAGTATTTTTAGTGGATGGTGCCCGCGAAGTAATGGGAATGGGTTTAAACTCCATTGGCGAATCGTTAAATGCAAAAGATGAGAAATTGTTGCGTCAAGTAACTGATAAACTCGTCACCCTTTCTCCAAATATTAAAGGGATCATCGGTGATGAAATCATACCTTTAATGATTAATAATGAAGCAGCTGTTGCCCTCACATGGTCCGGATCAGCAGCTGATATGATGTCAGAAAATGAAGAATTAGATTATGCAGTACCACAGGAAGGATCAAATTTGTGGTTTGATAACTTTGTCATTCCGAAAACAGCAAAAAATATTGATGGTGCACATGCTTTCATCAACTTCATGCTGGATCCTGAAGTAGCAGCGCAAAATGCTGAATATGTTGGTTATTCCACACCAAATAAAGCTGCATTAGACATAATGGATCCAGAAATTGTTAACGATGAACGTTTCTACCCTCCTGAAGAAATAAAAGATCGGTTAGAAGTATATGAAAATTTAGGCTTAGAATGGCTAGGAAAATATAACGAATACTTTTTGGAATTTAAAATGTCCATCAGGTAGCTCTTTTGTCAATGACAAAAATGAATGATTGAGAGTTTCTTTTTAAGAAACTCTCAATTTTATTCTTTTTCAGGGTTTTATTAATATAATCTTTTTCTTCTCATAGTCGTTCTATAATTCTTGGGATAGCCGAATCATATCCCTGCATTGAATGCCATTTTCAAAAATCTCTATATCGTAGTGCCTTATAAAATAATCTCTGTCGATACCGGTAATTCGAAAACCGCATTTTTGATAAAGAGCTAGTTGGGAGATGCTTGAGTTTCCGGTTCCAATTTCAATTGTTTTAAAACCTTTTTCTTTTGCTGTATTCACTGCATGCATAACCAAAAGTTTTCCTATTCCTTTTCCTTGATAGTTTTCAGCAACAGCAACATTCACGACTTCCATTGTTTTGGGTCTTGTCGCAAGCAGGACATAAACTCCTACAATTTGATGATTCATTTCCGCAACATAGCATTCACCTCTTTTTAAATATTCTTCCACATTGTCCACAGAAGGATCCGCCAATAACAACAAATCCATTGGCGGATTTTCATTGTTATTTAATAATCGTATAATCATAAAATCCCCCTTTTAAATTAATTAAGGAAGTAAAATGCCAAAAGGTTATAAATAATAATTTGTCCACCTTCACAATTGGTTGGACCATATAAAATTTTACTGTTTTCTGTTGTAAATATCATGCTTAGCAATTTTAACTACGCTGTTCAGAGGAGGCAGATACAGTGATTGCTTTATATTTATATAGCAGATTGTTAAAATAATCGATTGATTAAAATTCTTTCTCCTATATTTTCCTTATTGTAATATGATAAAATAGTTCATTATTTCATAGTAAGTTTTTTGAATTAAATGGAAGGTGATCGGAATGTCACAGAGAAAGAAAAAGTTGGTCATGTTTATGTTAATGTTTAACTTATTCATTACAATGGGAGGCATTGGAATGGTGGTTCCGGTGTTACCTTCCTACCTGGATCTTTTTGGAGTTGGGGGTACCATCCTCGGATTTTTAGTTGCTGATTTTGCCTTTGCCCAATTTATTTTTTCTCCGATCGCAGGGAATTTATCGGATTTATATGGACGAAAATTCTTTGTCATTTTGGGATTAATCGTTTTTGGATTTTCACAAATCTTCTTTGGGATAGCAAAAGCAATTTGGATGCTGTTTTTTGCCCGTTTCTTGTCAGGAGCTGGCGCTGCCTTCATCATGCCACCGGTGATGGCCTATGTAGCGGATATTACAACAGTGGAAGAACGGGGAAAAGGAATGGGATTTCTCGGAGCAGCCATATCTCTTGGATTTATGATTGGGCCAGGGATTGGTGGATTTTTAGCTAAAGTGAATTTGCATTTTCCCTTTTATTTTGGAGGGATCGTTGCTTTAATAGCAGCCATCGTTTCTTTTATCGTGTTACCGAATATTAAACAACAACAGAAAGAACGATTAATAACAAAAGGGAAAGATAACATCTTTCAACAATTATTACGTTCCCTTCATACGCCCTACTTCGTCATGTTATTAGTCGTCTTTGTTTTTAGTTTTGGTATCGCAAATTTCCAATCGACGTTGTCTATGTACTTAACTTATAAATTTGGCTATACGCCTATGGATATCGCTATCGTTATGATAATCGGCGGTTTTCTTGGTGTAATTTTACAAGTATATATTGTCGACCAGCTATTTAAACGATTCGGTGAGATGAAAGTTATATTAGTCAATTTGATTATTGCTGCACTTTCCATGGTTGGTATGGTGTATATAAAAGGATTTTTCATTATTATTACCATTACGTCTATTTTCCAAATTGCCACAACTTTTATTCGGCCAGCAGTCAACACATTAATTTCGAAATTGGCAGGGGCTGAGCAAGGTTTTGCCGCTGGAATGAATAATGCATATATGAGTTTAGGTAATATGGTTGGTCCCGCCCTCGCAGGAATAATGCTTGAATGGAAATTATCTTCACCATTTATTCTTGGTGCATTCATCTTATTTGCCTGTTACATATTAGCTCACCTTTGGACAATGAAAAAAGCACCACAATTATTGAAAGCAAATGAAGAATATTAATAGAAAAAGAGCGGATGGAATAAAATCGTTCCATTCGCTCTTTATTTGTTTATTGAGAATTAGTTTTTCAAATACATACTATTGTTCATATTTCGCCATTGTTTTTCATCAATAAATTATCGTTGGGACTCATCTACTGAATCAGCATGTTTTTTCACTACTTCAACAAAAGCTTCCACTTGACGTAATCGGAAGGAGGATTCATAACCAATCAGCCAAGTATCCCGAGTTAGCCCAATATCTGTATCTCCAGATGTTAATGCAATTTTATTTACATTTTCTCCTCCATTTAATGTAATAGAAGGTAAAATCGCATATCCAATACCATTGAGCGCCATTTGCTTACATGTTTCAATTTGATCTACAATGATTTGTCTTTTAGGGCTAGATGCAAAGTGTCCTTGCCACCAAACTTGAATTTCTTGATAATAATTGGAATCGCTTTTAAATTGAATAAATGGCCGTTCCGTCGTTAAAATTTCTTCTAATCTTTCAATTTCTTTATCTACTAGATACATTGTATCGCGGAATAAGTGCATCTTTTTCCCTTTCCACTCTGACTGGCCTCTGACAATACCAACTTGGGCTTCCCCATCATAAAGAGCTTTCACAATTTCAGAACTCCAACCGGTAATTAATGAAATTTTAACATCTGGATAAGTTGTGACAAATTCTTTTAACACTTTTGGTAACCAGTTAATTCCAACGATGGAGGCACAAGCGATTTTTAATGTACCATGCACTTTTGAATCTAGAGCTTGAATCCTTTCAAAAACTTCTTCTTTTTTTTGCAATGTCTCAATTGCATATTGAATAACTAATTCTCCTGCAGGTGTAGGCATCAATCCCTTTTGAGAACGAATGAATAATTGAGTACCCCAATATTTTTCAATCGATTGCAATCGTTGAGATAACGCAGGTTGTGTAATAAATAGCCGTTCTGCTGCCTTGCGCATATTTCGTTCTTCCGCTAATATTTTTATAATTTCTGCTTCTGTCGTTGTCATCCAATCACTCCAAAAAAATACGATACATAAAAATTCAATAAAAATCGACAAAATCCTTTTCATCCATGGATTTTGCCGATGATTGTTCAATTAATAATCTAATACTTGATAAATATATTTTTTTAATTGCTTTAAAATCACTCTTCTCGTTAATATCCCTGCAAAAGTGCCTTCATGATCTACAACACATAAAAAGGCATGGTTAATGACTAAATCTAATGCCCTTTGAATCGTATCATCGATTTTTAAATATGTGACATTTCGATCCATGCAGTCATCAACTTTAATATGAGCTAATTTTTCATACTCAATCCGCTCTAGCCCAAGTATTGATTCGGTAATCATCTTTGAACTTACCAAACCATGAATTCGAAACTTCGTATCCAATACCGGTACTTGAGAATAACCTGTTTTAGTAAGAACTAACAATGCATGTTCAGCACTATTTCCAACTAAAACATGAGCTACTTTTTCTGCCGGAATAATAAAATCACTAATCGGCGTTTCCAAAAAGGCTCTTGTCTTTGTTGAAATCAAATCCTTCAACCCCTTCCATGAGGACCCCAGTTACCACTATCATATCATATTTGACAGTTTTATGACCATGACAATGACACATGAATTTTTGGGTTGAAGGATTTTTTGTTTTAATAAGAAGCAGATTTTGCCCAATAGTAAAAAATCATGATACCAGTAAATATACCGAAAATAATGTACATAATAATGATTGGATTCATTAAAATTGGATGTTCTCGAACAGTTTTACTAATAGGTGTATCCATAGCGGAAGCTCGCTCTTCTGTTTTCTTCATGACACTTACAGTCATGACATACGAAACACCAACAATAATTAAGCCTACAATAATTGTCGGAATGGTCCATCCACCCATCATCATACTCTCCCTTCTAGTCTTAAGAAGAGTATGTTTCTTTTTTTTATTTTTTATTCTTCTTAATAAAAACGACAGATTTCAATTAAAATGGAAATTGGTTGAGCCATTGGCCGCCATCCAATGTTACACATTCTCCGTTCATATAGGCACACTTTTCAGATAACATGAATGCTGCCAAATCCGCAATTTCTTCTGGTGTACCTAGACGTTTTAAAGGGACGGATTCAATCGTGCGTTTTACTTGTTCTTCTGATTCCCAAAGTTTTTCTGCACCACCCGTTCTGTCAATCGGTCCTGGTGCAATGGCATTTACACGTATTCCATATTTGTGTCCCCATTCAACAGCAAGAGTACGAGTTAATGACAATACTCCTGCTTTGGCTGCTGCGGAGTGAACGACCCCTGCACCTGCTTGCCAAGCATATGTGGCTACCATATTTAAAATTTTTCCTTTTATCCCTTGTTCAATCCAATATTTTCCTACTTCTTGTGAGCAATAAAATGTTCCATTTAAAACAATATCAATAACCGCTTTCCAACCATTTGGCGATAATTTTTCTGCTGCAACAATAAAGTTTCCTGCTGCATTATTTACTAATCCATCAATTTTTCCAAATCGTTGAATGGTATATTGAACCGTTGCCTTTACTTGTTCCACATCTCGAACATCCATCTGAAACGTTTCAATTGTATTGCCAAACTGTGAAATCTCATTTTTTGCCTTTTCAAGACGCTCTTCATTTCGACCAGTTATAACGACATTAGCACCTTCTTGCACAAATTTTTTTGCCATAGCCAGTCCCATTCCACTAGAGCCGCCTGTTACGATAATCGTTTCATTGTTTAACATAAACATTCCTCCCATCGTATATGAATGAATAACCATTCATTTCTATTGTACAAGAAAAGAAGTGCAAAGTTTGTCGAAAATTCAACTTTTGCTATTTGTAAATAAAAAATAAATATACTATATTTTTACATATTTAACATTTAGTATAATTGTTGTATAATATTTTCTAGGTTTTGTTTTCTTAAAATTATTTCAATTATCAAAATCTTCGACATATGTAGTGTCGAAGATTGTATTTGATTGGTAGAAAAGTAATCTTTACTTATTCATTAATCTACTTTTTCCTTTGTTTTTTATTCCAACAATGGAAGTTTGAATAATCCCGAATAGTGATCATGTCACTATTCGGGTTATTGAAATTGGAAGCTATGTAGCAATCCTAAACGAATTGCATTTATTTACATTCTAAATATTTTTTAATAACTTCTTCCACCGGCATCGGTTTATTATACAAATAACCTTGTCCTTTTTTACAACGATTTTCCTTTAAAAATAATTCTTGATATTTTTCTTCCACACCTTCTGCGACCACATCCATCCCTAAATGATGTGATAAAGAAATAATCGCTTTTATTATGGCTTCATTTTTTTCATCTTTGTTAATATCCGAAATAAAAGATTGATCGATTTTGATGATATCAATCGGGTATTTTTTTAAATAACTTAAAGAAGAATAACCTGTACCAAAATCATCTACAGATACATAAACACCGAGCTTTTTTAGCTTTTTCAATATTTCTTCCGTTTCTTCTACATTTTCCATTGAACTTTCTGTAATCTCCAGTTCAATAAATTGTGGGTCAACCTCGTACTTCTTTAATACGGATTCAATTTTATTCGGGAAGTTTAGTTGTTTAAATTGCATTGGTGAAATATTTACTGCAATTCTTACAGGACGATATCCTTTTTTTCTCCATTCTCGCTGATAACTACAAACTTGTTCCAACACCCAATCTCCTATTTCAATAATTAAACCGCTTGATTCAGCTAAAGGAATAAATTGGGATGGTGGAACATAACCAAACTTCGGGTTGTTCCAACGGAGTAAAGCTTCAAAACTATCAATCTCATTCGTTAAATAATTTACTTGCGGTTGCAAGTGGATGGATAATTCATTAAACTCGATCGCCCGTTTTAAATGAGCTTCCATCAGCACTTCATTTTTAAAATCTTTACTCATTTCTTCACGATAGAAACGATAATGAGCACGGCCATGAGTCTTCACATAAAATAGTGCTTGTTCTGCTTGATGCAACAATGAGTTAAAATCTCTTTTTTGCTCAGAATTTAATGTAGCAATCCCAATGGATGCAGTTACAAAATATTCTTGTCCATCTATAATAAAAGGTACTTTTAACTCCTCTAACACTTGGTTAGCAAGAAGTTCCACTTCTTCTCGAAGATAATGCTTCATTAAATAAAGGAATTCATCACCATTATAATGATATAATTCAATGTTTTTTCCTTTTAATCGCTTAAATCGCTCACTAATTTGCTTAATCATTATATCTGCATTTTGTTTTCCTAACGACTCGTTATACTTTTTAAAGCGATCAAGATCTACCAATAAAATTGATAGATTCATATCATGATTATAGTTACGATATTTCTCATCCCAACGAAAATTTAATGCTCTTCGATTTAGCAATCCTGTATTTTCATCAATAAACGATATATAGCTAAATTCCTTCCCTTGACTCATGATGACCGCATAATACAATTCGTCATGAAACTTAATCGGTTCCACATACATTTGCAATTCTTCATCCATATTCATTGTTATGTATTGAATTTTCTCTTGCTTTTCTAATATCACTTTTTTGATTTCATTCCAATTTAATAGCTCAAAAAATTGTTCAGCGTCCATCCCTTTTTCAAAAGTATTGGGCGTTAATTTGTAAGCACTGGAATTAATCATTTCTACAGAAAATTTTCCAGCCCTTAACTGTTTTAATATGACAATCGCATTAAAAGGGTTAAGTTTCATGACATATTGTAAGTAATCTTTTTCTGTATTGGCTGGAAAGTTGATCATCGATGTTCCTCCATTACTATGTAAATGTATAAAAAGGTGTAGTTTATGTGTCGGGTCATTTATTCAATTAAACTACACCATGCATTCAATACAGTTCTTATTCCTCCATCATGACTGTACTAGTTGCTTCTAAAATAAATAGCTCCTGGCTATTGATTACCGACTCGCCTTCTTTACGTTCCTTATATCGATATTTTCCTGTTGAATCTTGAACACGAGCCTTTACATTATCAGCTAGTTGTGTTGAAAAAATATGCATTATTCGTTGTTTAATTTCAGCAGAATAGATTGGGAATAGTATTTCCACTCGACGCACCATATTCCGAGTCATCATATCGGCTGAAGATAAATAAATTTTATTTTCTCCGTTATGATGGAACCAATAAATGCGCGAATGCTCTAAGAATCGACCGACGATACTAGTAACCGTAATATTTTCACTAATGCCTGGTATACCAGGTCTCAAACAACAAATACCTCGTATTAGTAATTCAATTTTAACACCATTTATGGAAGCTTCATACAATTTCATAATTAAATCTTTGTCAGTTAACGCATTCATTTTTGCACGAATGAATCCATTTCCATATTTTTTATGAAACTCAATTTCTTGATCAATCATTTCAATAAATTTATCACGAATATCATAAGGTGATACGACAATATGGTGGAACCTAGGCTTTTCCGTATAACCACTTAAATAGTTAAAGAAATTCGTTGCATCTATACCAAACTCTTTATTCGTTGTAATAATCCCCATATCGGTATATGTTTTAGCTGTCGCATCATTATAATTCCCTGTTCCTAAATGGACGAAACGCTCTATTTTTCCATTTTTCCGTCGAACTACAAGGGTTATTTTTGAATGGGTTTTTAAGTTATGCATTCCATAAATCACAAGGCAACCTGATTGTTCCAGCTCCTTCGCCCAATGCACGTTGTTTTCTTCATCAAAACGTGCTTTTAACTCTACTAAAACTGTCACTTGTTTCCCATTTTCAGCCGCTTGTTTTAGAGCTTGAATAATCGGTGAATTACCGCTTACTCGATATAAAGTCTGTTTGATTGCTAACACTGTCGGATCATTCGCCGCTTCTGTAATAAATTCCACAATAGGCTCAAAGGATTCATATGGATGATGAAAAAATAAATCCTTTTCTAGCGCCTTTTCGTAAATATCTTCATCAGACTCTAAATCTAATGGACGTTGAGGAATAAAACTTTCAAATAATAAATGCTCTCTTCCTTGAGACAACTTCTTCACAAAACTAAATAAAAACGTTAAATCAAGAGGGCCATCAATTTTAAAAACATCGGATTCACTAATTTCAAATTCTTCTAATAAATATTCTAAAACGTCATCATTCATTTCTCCATCGCGAACTTCAAGACGGCTTCCAATTCCCCATTTTCTTTTTTTCAATTCCTTTTCGATTTCAACGAGTAAATCTTGAGCGCCTTCTTCATGAATTGTTAAATCAGCATTTCTCGTTAATCGGAAAGCCTGTACCGATTTCACATTATAGCCATAAAATAGTCGATCTACATGTGAAGTAATGACATCTTCTAATAGAACAAATACTTTTTTATCAGGGCCTGCGGGTACTTCAATAAAGCGATCTAATACAGATGGAACTTGTATAATAGCAACTTTTTCGTTAAACTCGCTTAACACTTTTGTATCTTCTAACAAAACAAGCAAGTTTAACGTTTTTCCGAGTAATGTAGGAAAAGGGCGATAAGCATCTACTGCTATGGGTGTTAGTACAGGGAAAATGGTTTCTTCAAACATTTCATTGATGTATTGCTGCTGTTCTTTCGATAATGATTTGATATCTGTTAAGTAGATATTTTCCTTTGGCAATAGCTCGAATATTAAATGACGAAAAACTTCCATTTGCCTACGAACAAGCGCTTGTGTTTTTTCAGCAATTTTCTCCAATTGTTCCTTGGGCGTTAAGCCCGCTTTATTTTCCGGTTTATGAAATCCCGCGCGAACTTGGTCTTGAAGTCCAGCCACACGCACCATAAAAAATTCATCTAAATTCGAACTAAAGATTGCGATAAATCTCAACCGCTCCAGTAATGGATTTGTTTCATCTTCCGCTTCTTCTAATACTCGTTCGTTGAATGCTAACCAACTTAATTCACGGTTATTATAATACTCAGGTTTCGATATTTCATCCAATATTTTCCTTCTATCGATATCCGTTAATTGATGATTATTTATAAGATTTTCCCTTTCAGGAGAGTTCAGCCCTGTTTCATCTGTCATTACTCATTCCACCCTTCATAGATTAACTCAATTTTTACCCTCTTCTTAAATAATCGTTCAATATGCTTCTTTTGGCTTTGTGCTCGATGGATTTCTGCCACTGCACGCCCTTTCGAAACAACAAATAGAGTAATGATATCCTTTTCTTGTAATTCCATTTTAATACTTTTTACGATATTTCTTTTTGAACTATTTAAGGAATATACAAATTTTAATAAAGCACCGAAATTTCGCAAAATTTTTAACTCTTCACGGGTAAACCATGTCAGAAACGGTTGACTAAGACGTCTGAAATAATCTCGGTTTTTATAAGATGCAAGCAATGCAATTTTTACCCGATTTTTATGGTTTAATCCGGGAATAGATTGATTGGCAATTAGATAAAAAGTGTGTTGATTCGATGAATCTAATTCGATATAATCTCCAATTGAAAATACTCTTGCTGCTTTTTTTAGTAAATTCAGATGTTCTTCATTAAATTGAAATAAGTTCCATTTACAACTTTCTATATATATATTCTCTATTAATGTAACTAATGTACCTACTTCAGCCTCCGTTCTCCCATATTTGAATGCTAGATGATTCGCATAATCTTCAAATACGTTAAAGGGTTGAAAAACTTCAAGATTCGATTTCATCACGATATCCATGATTAACCCTTCCCGCAATCCTCTTTTACTAATGTAAAATGAATTCGAATCCACAACTTCCATTAAAGTTTTAAAAATGACTAAAGCAATTTCAATAATGTCCGCTCGATCGGAAGACAATCCATCAATTTGCTTTAATTGTTCAAAAGATTGTTTTCCTAAGTAACCACTCAAATTTTTTAGCGTTTCTTCATTCATTTCATAATGATGGACGCCAGATATTGGATAATCAATTAGATGCTGATGAATTTGCGCGAGATTTCGAGCACTGCCACCAATCCCCACAATTGGTAATTTAACATTTTTTAACCATGCTACATTTTCAAAATATTTCTTTATATTTTGATATAGTTGATATTTTTCCTTTTCGTTTATTTTATCACCGGTAACAAAACTTTGTTTTAACGATACAGTACCAAAAGGAAAACTTATAGAATGTTGTAATTCTTTATTTATAAACAACGTAATCTCCGTTGAACCTCCACCAATATCAATTGTAACGGCAGAAGGGATCTCCATCGAATGAACGACTGCTAAATATCCGAAATAGGCTTCCTCATCTTCCGATAATAAATCGATTTTTATGCCAGTATCTTTTTCCATTTGTAAAAGGATTTCTTGATTATTTTTTGCTTGTCGAATAGCAGCTGTTGCAGCAGCCTTTACGGTCGTCACACCGTAATCTTGCATTATTTCCTTGAACGAAATTAACGTATTTTTTAATACTTCAATGCCTTCTTCAGACATATATCCATCAGTTTGAATATATTTCCTTAGCCTAGCAACCGTTTTCATATTTCCAATTTCACGTAATCCTTTTTCATGACTATATCTGTATAGCACTAGGCGAATTGTATTCGAACCGATATCTATAACCGCCATGTTTACTTCATTCACCGAATAAAATCCCTACTCTCTATATACGAATTCTAAGTTTAAGAATATTTTGTCATATGTTTAATGTTGGTTCAACGAATAAAAATTAATCAAAAACGTCGGAGCCTTTAAAGGCATCCGACAAATGTGAATTGAAAAAAGCTATTGAATTTATGGATACCTAAAATTGTGCTATGTTACAAAATCAATTCATCAATTTTTAAAATTAAATCTCCAATTTCAGGTTTCGAAATTTGATCATCTGCACCAACTCTTTCCCCTTTATGGCGAAGATCATCGGTAATTAAACTTGAGAAGATAATAACCGGTAACTTTTGTAGCTCTGAATGAGTTTTTATTCTTTTTGTTAAATGGTGTCCATCCATTTGTGGCATCTCAATATCCGTTACCACTAATTGTACATGCTTCGTAATATCATCATTCGTTTCTAATAAGTGTTCCAGATATTCAAAAGCTTCTTTACCATTCTCAAAAAACTCTAAATTAACATACCCTGCTTCTGTTAATGTATCATTTAACAATTTACGCAATAATGGTGAATCTTCTGCCACGATGATTCTTTTTTCTGATCGTTCCCTCTTTCCAAGTTTCTTTACAGAATCCATGCTAATTCCGGAATCTGGATTAATATCAACCATTATTTTCTCAAAATCAAGTAATAATATCATTGATTCACCAATTTTAATGACACCGATAACTTGGTTAGAACTTCCTTGATACATATCTGAAGGCTTTTCAATTTGATTCCAAGAAATACGATGTATCTGTGTAACATTATCCACATGGAATACCACTTTTTGTTTATTAAATTCTGCAACAATATATTTTTGCTGATCACTATAAGAGGCATTTGGTATTCCTAACACTTTCAACATATCGACAACCGGTAATACTTCTCCTCGCAACTGGACAATTCCCTCTATATGCGGATGAGCATGAGGAATAAATGTGACAGGAAGTGGCTGTATGATTTCTTTTACTTTTATTACATTGATTCCAAATTTATTATTTCCTACTTCAAATTCAACAATTTCTAATTCGTTGGTTCCTGATTCTAGTAAAATACTTTTTTGCTCCATCTATCATCATTCCTTCCTATATAACTAAATATAATAATATAACTTTTCTATAAATTCAGATGGTAATAATTTAAATTTAATGTTGCTCCTGCTGTACTTGCAAATGAACAATTAAACCAATAATCGTTAATACAATTAAAGAACCTAAAGCAATTCTTGATGCAAGGGGTCCATAATCCTTTAGCATGAACGTCACCGTTCCATATAACGCTGGGCCAATAATAGAAGAAACTTTTCCTGAAAAAGCAAACAAACCGAAAAATTGACCACGTTTTTCCTCCGGTGATAATTCAATAATCAATGTTCTAGAGGTTACCCACATGGAACCAAGTGACACACCGAACATGCTTCCCGCAATCCAAAACATCCATTCTTGTGTAGCACATACCGCTATTATTAAAGCGATAATCATAATGATGCTTACGATTGCAACGGCTTTTCGGGCACCAATTGCTTTTGTAATGTTGCCAAAAATGAAAGACCCAATCACAGTAGATATGGTACTTACTAAATATAAAATTATAAATTTCCCAGAAGTAAAACCAACAATCACTGTTGCGTAGACTGCCATCATCGCTATTGTCGTTGCAATGGCGTCGTTTAAGAAAAAGTAAGCAATCATGAAAGTAAAAATTGCTTTATATTTTTTCATATCTTTAAAAGTATCGACAATTTCTTTATATCCTTTAAAAAATCCAAGCTTTTTTCTTTGATGTTTAGGGATTGGTCGATCTTTAATAAAGAAAAATAATGGTAAGGAAAATATAAGATAAAGAATTGCCGTTGGAATAAAAGCTCGATGAAAACCACCATCAGCTACGAAAAAGTATACCGATAACCCTACTATCGTTCCTAAATAACCGACAGCTACACCAAATCCTGAAATTAATGGTATCTCTTCACTTGTGCCAAGATCTCCTAACATCGTGTCATAAAACACTAAACTGGAATTAAAACAAAATTTTGCAATGACAAAACTAAGAACAACGAAACACAAACTGAGGGGCAATCCTGAAATATAACTTGAAACATCCAGTTGAGCAAAAATTCCCATCATAAATGTAAAAAATATTGAGATAGATGCAAACCAAACGATAAATCTCTTTTTATAACCTGTTTGATCAATCCAAACACCATAAAGCGGAGAAAAGAGCACCAAAAAGAGACTTGCAAAAGCATTGGCATAAGAAATAAAGGAGCTTGCAACCTGTTCCATCACTTTATCTGTTCCAAGCACTTCATCCATATAAAAAGGAAAAAAAACCGTATTAATATTGGATGAAAAAATCGTATTCGCAAAATCGTACAATGCCCATGAAAGAATTGGAAGGGAACAATATAATGCGAATTGATTCCTCTTCCTCAGGTTTTGGCCTTTAATCAAAAATATCGCCCCTATCAGTTTAAAATTGCCACTCAGACATTGTAGTATTTAATTAACGCTTGAGTTCCCAAATCACCATACCCTTTGTTTAACAACGTCTCATACATTTCTTTCGCCAAATGTAAACCTGGTAAATCTAATTCCATTTTTTCTGCTTCTTCCAAAGCAATTTTCATATCTTTAATAAAATGTTTAATATAAAAGCCTGGATCTAGATCGCCTTTTAATATACGTGGTCCCAAATTTGATAATGACCATGAGCCAGCAGCTCCTGAAGAAACCGACTCTAATACTTTATTTAAATCTAATCCTGCCTTCATTCCATAAGCAATGGATTCACACACGCCAATCATGTTCGTCGTTATTAATAATTGATTGCACATTTTTGTATGTTGACCAGAGCCAGCTTTTCCTTGATAAACAATATTGGAGCCAAATAATTCAAAAATTGGCAACATTTCTTTAAAAACTTCTTCATCTCCACCTACCATAATGGATAATGTACCATTTTTTGCACCTATATCTCCCCCAGACACCGGTGCATCAAGGCTCATTATTCCCTTTTCTTTCGCTGCCTCATATATTTTCTCTGCAAGGCTCGGCTTTGAAGTCGTCATATCTATGAGAGTCGAACCTTTTTTTGCTGTTTTGAAAATGCCATCATCTCCAAAATACACATCTTCAACATCTTTAGGAAAACCAACCATTGTGAAAATGATATCCTTGTTTTCAGAAGCAAGGGCAGGTGTATCAGCCCAAGTAGCTCCAAGGTCAATTAAAGGAATTGCTTTTTCCTTCGTACGATTATATAACGTTACTTCGTATCCCGCCTTCAATAGATGCTTTACGATACTAGTTCCCATAACCCCTGTACCGATAAATGCAATCTTTTTATTAAACATAATTCCCCAACACCCCTGTATCATTATTAAAAATATGCATATTTTACACTTTCTTGTAATGTACCATATAAATGGGCAATTGTTGATATGTAATGAAAAAATTGTTAATACATAGAAAAATAAAAAGAGCAGCAAGATACGCTGCTTGAAAAGGGGGAAAATGAGAATGTTGCTGTGTTCAAAAAATACTATTGCCAATTGCATGATTTTTTATAACAAAAAATTGAAAAAAATTATTTTTTCGTAATAATCAATGGGGATTTTTCATGCTTTTGATATTGATTTAAAATCTGGTCCAGTTGTTTACTTAATCGAATCGTTTTTGGTGATTGCAGGCCATTTTCTAAACCTGAACGAATCATTTTTTCCCGAACGTACTCCAAATGTAGCTTCAATCTATCCATACTTCTAATCCCCTCTTTCATATAGAAATGGGTGGAAGTAGTTTTTTGTTATGCACGCGGTGTATCTGAATAAGTATAAATGACCCTTCCACCTTGTTTTGCTTCACCTCTAAAATGTTTAAACTTTTCATCATTCACAAGCACTTCACGAAACTGCAAAAATTCCTCTTTTGTAATTTCTATACTTTTTATTTCCCCATTTTTTAACTTTTCAATCATATCTTTGTAGTTATTCATAAATATTTTACCTCCTACTTCTTATATTTTCGAAATTATTCTAAAATCACTTTACATTTGTTCTATTATCATGCAAACTAACTTCATAGTAACTGATAGAGGAGGGGCACGCCAATGAAAATAGCAGAAGTGGGAGATATTATTGAATTTAAGGATGGACTTCGCGGAATGGTTGAAAAAGTCAATGATAATTCAGTAATTGTTGATTTAACAATTATGTCGAACTATCGTGACTTAGATTTGGAAGAAAAAACCGTCGTTAATCATAAACGTTATAAAATCGTAAAGTCAGTAAATGATTTTAAATAAAAAAACTTCCCCTTTTCATTTGTAATTGATGATAGGGGGAGTTTTTTTTGATATTATGATAACAAAGGAGGCAAGTAACATGAAATTTTCAAAACAAATGATTGTACTCCTTCTCTCGCTTGCTTTCATCTTTATAAGTATGTATTGTTCCTTCGAAGTAAAAAAAATCTTCTGGCATTTATATACTTTTACTCTCCTCGTCGGTACTGCAATCTCCATCCTTTTTGGGAAATTCAAAGATGAACTCCCAACTTGGAAATATATCCTATTTGGTATCGGATTCGGCACAATTACTTATGGCATCATCCGACTTGGTTATATGTTGCTTAAGTTTACAGACAGTAGTTCAATAAAAACGATTCGCAAATTTTTAGAAACATATGGTCCGAATAATATTTGGCATTATTTATTGCTCATTTTTATCATTGTCGTCGGTGAAGAATTGTTTTGGCGCGGCTACGTTCAACATGCACTCAAACAATATGTTTCTCCAGTAATTGCTTGCATCATGACTAGCTTATTATTTGCATTGGCAATATCATTGAGCGGTTTTATCCATGGTGTCATTTGCGCATTCATTATATCCCTAATATTTGGGTTTTTATACGAATGGAAGAAAAGTATGCCATTAGTCATCGTTGCGCATGAAGTTTTTGTTTTGCTGTTATTTTTAATATTGCCTTTTATTCATTATTAAAAAAAATGAAACTTCCTTCGTTTCATATTCGTTTAATCAAAAAGGAGGTAGAGTAAAATGAAAAAGAAACTACAACTATTTATTTCAGTAACTCTATTAATGTTCCTTCTCGCTGCTTGTGGAACAACAAATGGACAAAATACGGAGCCAGATCAAACAACAGCAGATTCGGAAAAGGAAATAGAAAATGTTGAAGATGAAGAGACAACAGAGAATGGAGCACAAGACGAAGAAACAAATCAGCCTGAAAATAAAATTGAATACACATCAAAAGGTGAAGTGTATACTCATGAAACCGCAGTTGTAGAAGAAGAAAATTATACAATACAAATTTTAGAAGGGTATGAACTCACAAAAGAAGAGCCAGGAAAAGAAGTTCTTTTCCTCCAAGATAATGATGCCATCTCCATGCGTATTGAAGTGTTTCCAAAAAATGCTTCATCATATGATCATCTCGTAAAAAGTACAGAAGAATGGATGGCAGCCATCAACGAATACAAACCATTGGATATTACTGAAGCGGTTAATAAACATCCGGAAATTACTAATTTTGTTGCATTTATAACTACCATTGAAAATGATGAAGTCGTTGGAATCGTTTACGAAAAAAATAATATTCTAGTTCGTTTATCTGTTTTTGATCAAAAAGATTACGATTTAAAAGACGCACTCATCAAAATGGGGTTAACAATTGAAGAAAAATAACTTATCCCTCTAAAATTAGGTGGAGGATGAAGTTACAATAAAATAAAAAAATTTTTGAAGATAATTATACAATTCAAAAGAATATACAAACGAGCTGTTCGTCTTAGCGAACAGCTCGTTTTTAATAAGACAAATCTTTAATCGATAAACCTAATTTTTTCAACAATTCGATTGCTATTTCTTTTTCACTTGGTGTTAACGCGTTCATCAATTCATGTAAATTTTTCTCATGCTCTGGAAATATTTCTTCCATAAATTTATCGCCTTCTTCAGTTATCTCTGCATATGTGACTCTCCTGTCAGAAGGACAAGATACCCGTTTAATCAAACCTCTTTTTTCAAGTTTATCAACAACATATGTGATAGACCCACTTGCTAATAAAATTTTACTTCCAATTTTTTGTAAAGGTTGTCTTCCCTTATGATATAACAATTCCAACACAGCAAATTCAGTTGGATTTAAACCTTTTTGTTGAAAAAACTGATTTGTCACTTCATTAATCGCTTTATTTGCTCTTGATAACACAATATACAATTTTAACGATTGTTTCATCTCATTTGACGGCAAGACAAATCATCCTCTTTTTTCTATCTATATAAAAGCATTATATCTATTGGAGAGAAGATTTGTCAAAGTCGTGCCTATACAACTGGTAATGAATTAACTTCCTGGGTAGTCAACCATTTTTTCAGTTGGCTGTCGTTATAATAAATCTTAGTATAACCCTCGGTATAATTTGGAAATTCTAAAATAAACGTAGATCCTACACCGACAGTACTTTTTACAACAATCTTCCCTTGATGTTCATCTACCACTTTTTTTACAAGACATAGACCCAATCCTGTTCCTTGTTCCTTTGTTGTAAAAAATGGCGTAAATAACTTGCTTAAATTTTCTTCAGGAATTCCTATCCCTTCATCTTGTACCGAAACTTGAATTTTATTGTGGACATCCTTTAATTCAATTGTAATCGTTCCACCTTTTTTCATTACTTCAATGGCATTTTTCACTAAATTAATGAACACTTGTTTTAACTGATTGACATTCCCCAATATCGTGGAATTGCAATTGTCTTCTGATTTTAATTGAATAAACACATTGTTCGAGTATGCATGTGGTTGCATTATTTGAACAACTTCTTTCAAAATTTGTAAAAGCGATACCTTTTCCTCAAAGGCCTTACTTGGTTTTGACAAATAAAGCAATTCTGAAAGAATGGATTCCATTCTTTCCATTTCAGATTCCATTACATGTAAATATTTTTTTCCTTCTTCGGTTGTATTATCTTTCAACAATTCAACAAAACCCTTTAATGATGTTACAAGATTTTTTATTTCATGGGTAATGCTTGCCGACATCCTACCCATATTACTTAACCGTTCTAAATCTCTCATATTTTGCTTTAGTTTTACATTTTCCGTATTATCAATAACTGTCATCACATACATATCTAAATAATAATTGTATTTGCAGTTTAGTGTTAAATAAACCTCTTCTTCATTATTTAAATGGGAAATTTCCAACGTTGCTTGTCCATATTTTTTTAAATCAGACAGGAATTGTAATTTATTATTTTTATAGTCATGATATTTTGAGAGAAAAGATTCCAGTGACAAGTTTAAACCTTTTTCAACATCAATCTTTAATAATTCAACCGCTTGAGAATTTATTTCAAAAATTTGATCTTCTTTGAAGAATATGATGCCATAAGGCAAATCATTAAGAAAACCTCTACTGCTCACTTGAAACTTCTTTTTTTCATCATCACTTAATATTTTTAAAAATACTAAATTCTTCTTTTGGATAAACATTCCCAAAACTTTAATTTCCTTAAAAGATGAATCCTTATTTTTAATTTTAAATGAAGAGAAGGAAAAACTCTCTTGTCTAATTCTTTTTAAAAATGAATACCAACGTGATTGAGATAGTTTATCCATGGAAAGGGGCTTCCCAACCTCCACAGCTAAGTTCAACAATTCGGCAGCTTTTTGATTGATTGACTCAATTTTACATGAGGTGTCTAAAATAAGCACTGGATCATTATCATATTGGACTAATTCTTCCAAAAAAGGCAACATTGTGGCACTTTTCATTAAAATACACCAATCCTTCCCCTCAATCATAAATTTCTCTTATCTTTTCTATCTATATATAAATTGCTAATTTTTAATTTTACAAAATTTTCTTAATTTATATTTTGTACAAAATTATTTCATAAAACAATTCAGAATAAAATGGGTATAATATACCTATTTTCTAATTTTAACCAATATCGGATATCAATTTTACTTTTATATTATTATATTTTTTGATTGTGATAGTAATTTAGTTCTATTATTAATTCACTTATTCGATTATATTAGATTACTAATTACTACTTCCCCTTATTTTGTATATTCTTGTATTTTTTTGAAAAAACCTTTTTTTACAAAACATATGATAAAAAGGACAAGGATATTCATATTTTTCAGAAAAGTTTTAATAATAACTTCTAATACGACACCATAGAAAGAAAAAATGGTCAATTCGACTTATTATTTTGTCACCCAATTTGGTATTTTGTTAAACAAATGGCATATTAGCTTTTATACTCTTTGATAATATTCATTAGAAAAATTCACCATTTTCATTTTAAAAATGGTGAATTTTTTGGTTTATTCACGTGTTCAACTCATTATCCAATAATTATTCGTTCTTCTGGGTACCGATATTTTGGATTTTGGGCCTTTCCACCCAAAGTAAATAAAAATGAAATCAACCCGACTCTTCCAATGAACATGAGGGTCATAATGACCAATTTCCCTGCAGTTGATAATTTTTCAGTAAGTCCAAGAGACATGCCACAAGTTCCGAATGCAGATGTTATTTCGAAAACAATTTGCGTAGCAGTTCCATGGGGTTCCGTCACTACCAATATCATCGTCGAGATCATGACCATAAAGAAAGCTAAAATGATCACTACAAAGGATCTTAAAATATCATCCATACAAATTTCTCGACCAAACACTTGAATTTCTTTTCTTCCATTTGCGAAATTAATTAAAAATAATATAGCTATCGCAAATGTGGTAGTTCGAATCCCCCCACCAACAGAACTTGGCGAAGAACCGACAAACATTAAAAAACTAAGAAAGATATTTGTCGCCTCATTAAACATCCCGATATCCATTGTCGTTAGGCCAGCCGAACGTGTAGAAACAGATTGAAACATAGCGACAAAAATTTTTTCATGCCATGATATACCTTTTAAAGAATGAAATGATTCAATAAATAAGACAACAAGTGTACCTAATATAAACAATCCCCCATACGTTACGGTCGTAATTTTAGTAAACAAACTAAAGCGAAATGCGGGATTCTTTTTCATTAAAAAATGTTTCAATTCCACTAATACCGGGAATCCAATGGCTCCGAGTACGATTAATATCATCGTAATAAATTGAACAAAATAATCGGAATAAAATGGTTCAAAGCTATGACCCGTAATATCAAAGCCGCTATTCGTCGTAGCAGAAATTGAAGCAAAAATGCCATGTTTAAAGGCCTCTGACCATGACTCAAAATACCTTTTAAAATGAACGCTTAAAATAAGTGCCCCTAATGCTTCAATAATAAATAAAATTTTCACAATTTCTTTCAGTAACCGAACAACCCCTGCAAGATGATGTTGATTAAAATCAATCATAATCAACTGTCTTTCCCGCATCCCGATTCTTTTCCCTATCAATAACCAGATAAAGGTGCCGATAGACATAACACCAATCGCACCTAATTGAAGAATAATCAATAAAACAATCATTCCAAAATTAGTGAAAGTTTCCGAAATATCGAACACCGTCAATCCTGTAACACTGATTGCGCTGACAGCAGTAAACAGCGTATCAATAATTGATACTTCTTTTCCATCTTTATAGACAGCAGGGATTCGTAATAACAAAAATGATATTAATATAGCGATAAAATAAAATGATACTAGCAGTTGAAATGGCGTTATATTTTTTATTCTCTCGGACATATTTGCCATTCATTTCGCCCTCTTTATTGTCGAATAAACTTTTTATTAGTATAAGAAAAATTTTATATAAAATAAAGAGGAACAGCTGCTAAAACTGCTCCTTCCTTACTTTAAATTTCTTTTGTTTTTTGTTTTTTATTTTTTACCATGCTAACAAACCATCCACCAATTGCAATGGCTAATAAAACGCCCCAGAAAGTAAGTTCCCAAGGGGTTGAATGCGGGAATTCATGTGGCAATATGCCAACTTTTTGATGCGATAATGTTAACACCACTAACTTCACTCCGACCCATCCTACAATTAAAAAGGCAGCAGTTTCAAGTTCAGGATATTTATTTAATATTTTCACAAAGGCTTGCGCTGCAAATCGCATTAAAATCAAGCCAATAACACCACCGAAGAACATAACAGCAAATTGTCCTCCGTTAATGCCACCGATATGGAAGTCACCAACTTCTGGTAAAGTTACTGCAATTGCAACAGCAGCAAGCATTGAATCTACCGCAAAGGCGATATCTGCAATTTCTACTTTTAATACAGTTACCCAAAAGCCTTTGCCTTTTTGTAGATGTTCATCTATCTTCTCTTCTTCATTCTTAAATTTCTTCTCGTAAATATTTTTAATGGCAATAAACAATAAATAAGCTGCACCAATCGCCTGAATTTGCCAATAATTCACTAATATTGTAATTAAGAATAATGCTGTAAAGCGGAAGATGAACGCACCAAATAATCCGTAAAATAGCGCTTTTTTCTGTTTATCTGGTGGTAAATGTTTTACCATAACGGCCATTACAACCGCGTTATCTGCAGCCAATAGCCCTTCTAAAACGACGAGAACGACTAAGACCCACAAATATTCCAAAATAATTGCTTCCACTAATAATTCCTCCTTAAATTTTTTATGCCCAACTTGTAACTGTTTTACTAGTCAAGGAACTCTAATTTAAGCAAACGAAAAGACCTTTGCCTAATTAGGCAAAGGTCTTGCTAAGCAAATTGAATAAGTTTGCTTTCATATCCGATGGCAATTGCCATGTAGTGACGAATATGAAGTAAGTATTTAGTCACGCTAAATACTTATAGCTACTCCCCTTTGACAATGTCAATGGTTGTTCGATTTTCTATAGGATAAGTATAGCAATAGAATATTATATTTGCAATGAATTTATTTTATTGGAATATGAAATTGTTGGTTATTTTTATTTTTCTTATAAAATTGAACCATTGAGGGAATGGTTGCTATGAAATCCGGACAACTGATATTCCCTTTTGATAAAAGTTCTTTTGCTATCGAACAATCAAAGGTTGCATTCCATGTCAAATAATCAAGCGTTTCCTTTTCCACACCAAGTATTGTTCGAACCTTTTTTAATTGCAAAAATTTCTTCGCTATTGAAAGTGGAATTCTCCCTTTTGGAAATTTTCCTGTCATTTCCTTAACCATCGCCCGATATACTTCTTGAACAGGATGGGGATTGGGATCCGTTAAATGGACCGTCTTTCCAATCGCCTCTTCCTCTTCACAAAGGAAAATAGCCGCTTCTGTTATATAGTCTATGGGTACTACGTTAATGTGTGTATCCGATTTTCCGATGTAAGGAATGAAAGGTAAAAAACTCAAACAATCAATCATATTTAAAAAGAAATATGGACCGTCAAATTTATTGGTCTCTCCTGTAATCGAATGTCCTTTCACAATGCCTGGACGAATGATAGTTAGAGGAATTTCTCCAATTAAATTTTTCACAAGCAGCTCCGCTTCAAATTTTGTTTCTTCATAATAGTTTTTGAATTCTTTTGGACGAATTAACTCCTTCTCAAGAATTACTCCTTCTCTTCTCCCTGCTACATAAGCAGTGCTAAAATACATATATCGTTTTAAATGAGGTAATGATTTGACAAAATCGTTTACATGGGAAGTCCCTAGCACATTGATTGTCCACGCCACATCTCGAGGAACTGCCAAATCATAGATTGCCGCTAAATGCCAAAAATAGCGAACTTCCTTTGCAATTCGATTGATTGTCTCTTCCTTTAAATTTAGTTTTGGTACTGTAATATCCCCTTCGATGATTTCAATCCTTCTTCCAGGATAAGTTTCTAAAATTTTTTCACGTACTTTTTCCGCTTTCTTCATTTCCGTTCTTAACACAAGAACATACACGGAGTCCGTTATGTTTTTTTGGAACAATTCTCCAATCAATTGTCTCGTTATAAATCCAGGAAAACCTGTAAAAAAGTGAACTGCCATCGCCAATTCCTCCATTCCCCTTTTTCCTTTTATCAATTATTCTTGATAAAAATCCGTATTCCTTTCTTTCATATACTGTATTACAAATTTGTAATTGCATATGATACAATACCGTTTCTTACACTTCGTTAATAGTTAAAGCTGTCAGCATCATTGTCAATCTACAAGCCAAAATCGAAAAGAATAATGTAGAAAGATTGCAAAAAAGAAAAAGAGCGAAAGGATAACTCCTCGCTCTCTTCCTACACGCTTATTATTCGTAAACTTGTATTCTTGCATTACTTATACAACTAAACAACTTAAAGCAAACTATATAATTGAATATGCTCGTTTTTCTCTGAAAACCAACGCATTGCAAATTCATTTTCAAATAAAAAGACAAGATTGTCGAAACGGTCTTTTACGAGCATAGAACGGGATGAAGACATTGATTCTTTTACCTCATTTTCATTTTTAATCCAACGGGCAATCTTAGATCCGATTGGTTGCATTACGACTTCCACATTATATTCATGCTTCATTCGATGTTCAAATACTTCGAACTGCAATTGACCAACCGCACCAAGCATAATCTCTTCCGTGTGTAACGTTTTATAATATTGAATGGCTCCTTCTTGTACAAGTTGAAGAATTCCTTTATGGAACTGTTTGGATTTCATTACGTTTTTTGCACTTACTTTGACAAACAATTCCGGTGTAAATTGTGGGAGTTTTTCAAATTGGAATATTTTCTTTCCACCAACAATCGTATCACCAATTTGATATGTTCCCGTATCATATAGACCAATGATATCTCCCGCTACCGCTTCGTCAACGGTTTCACGAGTTTCAGCTAAAAATTGTGTGGATTGGGTCACTTTAAACGTTTTGCCTGTACGAGCTAAAGTAACATTCATTCCTCGTTCAAACTTCCCAGATACAATGCGAACAAAGGCAATCCGATCTCGATGGGCTGGATTCATATTTGCTTGAATTTTAAACACAAATCCGGAAAGTTCTTCATGTGAAACTGGATCAATCAATTGTTCATCTTCAGTTAATCTAGGTTGTGGAGATGGTGCAAACTGTAAATAGGTATCTAAAAAAGTTTGCACGCCAAAGTTTGTCAATGCAGAACCGAAAAAGACAGGTGTTAATTCACCGCGGCGAATTTCTTCTTCAGAAAATTCGTTACCTGCTTCATCTAATAATTGAATATCATCCATTGCTTGTGTATAATACGAAGTTTCCTTCATTGGATGATCAACAGCTAATTCTCCATTTTCATCTAATGGTAAAAAACGATCCTTCTCATCTACTCTGAATTGCTCAATGCGTCGATGGAAGCGGTCGTAAATACCGAGGAACTCTTTCCCCATACCAATTGGCCAGTTCATTGGATAGGCTTGGATTTCAAGCACTTCTTCAATTTCTTGAATTAATTCTAGCGGCTCTTTTCCTTGGCGATCCAATTTATTAATGAATGTAAAAATTGGAATTCCGCGCATACGACAAACTTTGAATAATTTAATTGTTTGTGCTTCAATCCCTTTTGCTGCATCGATGACCATGACAGCACTATCCACTGCCATTAATGTACGATACGTATCCTCTGAAAAATCTTGGTGTCCAGGAGTATCTAAAATATTCACTCGATATCCATCATAATCAAATTGCAATACGGATGATGTAACAGAAATCCCCCGTTGTTTTTCAATTTCCATCCAGTCACTCGTTGCAAATTTTCCAGTTTTTTTCCCTTTTACTGTTCCAGCAGCTCGAATGGCCCCACCAAATAGCAATAATTTTTCAGTCATCGTCGTCTTCCCTGCATCCGGGTGGGAAATGATGGCAAATGTACGACGAGATAAAATTTCTTGTTCTAATTTTGTAGTCATTTTCTACGTCTCCTTTTTCTACGTAAACAATAATAAAAGAATTTCCCCTATTCCGACAACCATTTTCTGATTTTCATGAATAGCCTTCTATAAATTAACAACGGAATCTCTTACATAACAATAACTTTTCTTATCATCATAATTTTAGCCGTCCCTCAATTATTTGAGACGGCTATATTTTCATAATATTATTTTACGAATTTTAATTTCGCAGCTTCTAATGCAATATCAGCATCACTATGCGGGTACTTTTTATTACCTATTATTTGATAGTCTTCATGACCCTTTCCAGCAAAAATGATAATATCTCCAGGATTAGCAACAGATACTGCATGGCGCACCGCTTCTGCCCGATCACCAATACAAGCATAATTCTCATGAAGCATTCCTTTCGCTAAATCCCCTGTAATACTTTCATAATCTTCAAAACGTGGATCATCCGTTGTTAAAACAACATAATCAGCTTTGGATGCTTTTTCAGCCATTGTTGGACGTTTTGATTTATCTCGATTTCCACCAGTCCCCACAAGGAAGATGAGTTTATTTTCTGGCTTTTTAAAAGGCATTGCCGCTTCAATTGCTTTTTCAATCGCATCTGGCGTATGGGCATAATCAATAAAAATATGTAGTGGTAAATCTGTTTTAACCTTTTGCATGCGACCTCGAATCGGTACTAAATCTTCAATTTGCTCGATGATGATGTCAATCGGATACCCCCGAGCATATAAAACAGCTGCAGCAGCTAAAACATTATAAACATTAAACTCCCCTAGTAATTGCATTGTAACAGGGAATTTTCCTTCTGGTGTAATCATGTCAAAGGAAGTGCTTTCATCATTATACTCGCAATTTTCAGCCCGGAAATGAGCATCATTTTTTAACCCATATGTCCAAATTGGAAACGGTGTCATAGTTGCATACTTTTTAGACCAAGGATCATCCGCATTTAATACAACTGTTTTATTTTTTGTCAAATCTTGTCCTAATTGTGAAAATAATAGCCCTTTTGCGTAACCATACTCCTCCATTGTTCCATGGAAATCTAAATGGTCATGGGTTAAATTTGTAAATACAGCCACATCAAAATCCACACCCGCAAGTCTTCCTAATGATAGACCGTGAGATGAAACTTCCATGACCATCGTGTGGCAACCTTCCATCTTCGCACGGAATATCATTTGTTGAGTGTTTAAAGCATCGCTTGTTGTATTCGCTGTTTCATACAGAACACCATTCAAATTAAAGCCAATAGTTCCCGATAAAGCAGATTTTTCTCCTATACCCACGTACATTTGATGAATGATGTTTGAAACGCTTGTTTTTCCATTTGTTCCAGTGACACCAATCATCGTTAAATCTTTTGAAGGATAATCAAAAAATTTAGCGGCAATGAGCCCTAATGTCCTCTCCGTATCCGGTACAATTACTTGCGCCACATTCCCTTCTAATTGCAACGGTCGTTCTGCAATCACAACCGTCGCACCTTGATTCACTGCATCTTGAGCAAAATCATGACCGTCTACCGTGTAACCTTTAATACAAATAAATAAACTTTTTGGTTGCACACTTCTTGAATCGTTGGAAATATCCTTAATAGTATTTGGCAATTGTCCAATTACTTGTTTTAGTGGTATGACGCTCAATAATTCTTCTGTAATCATTTTTCTTCCTCCGTATATCCAATGGTAAGTTACGATATAAACTCACTTTTCTATGTAGCAACGGTGTATATTGTTATTAATAAACATTTTCTTTAATGATAATAATCATATCAAAAATAGATAATATTCGACAAAAATAATTTTTGAAATACGAATTTTTTAGAATTATGTCGAATTTTGACGACATAAGCCGATTTTTTTTCAAAATAAATACGCTATGAAATAATTTTTCTTTTTACCACAATTGAATAATTCAATTTATTTCAGGATTTTTCGAACTAATTTCACTTTTTGTTTATATGGTGGAAATAATAAGTTATTAGCAAATTTAGATGAACGCTTCAAAATCGATTTTGCATGGGTAAACGTTTCAAAACTCGCTTTTCCATGGTAACTGTTCATTCCAGAAGTGCCTACGCCTCCGAAAGGTAAATAGATATTGCCTACGTGAGTCACCGTATCGTTTATACAACCTCCACCAAAAGGTAACTCTTGTAAAAAATTATCAATTTGTTTTTCGTCTTCTGAAAAGAAATAAGCTGCTAACGGTTTTGGAAGTTTTCGAATTTGCTCAATTACTCTTGATAAATCGTCGTACTTCAATACAGGCAATAACGGTCCAAATATTTCATCTTCCATAACAGGACTTTGCCAACTTATATTTTCAATGATGGTAGGCTCGATATATAAATCCTTTCTGTCCGTTCTTCCGCCAAAAGTGACATTGTGCTTTTCCGATTGTAAAAGTTTTGCAAGTCGATCAAAGTGTCGTTCATTGACGATTCGTCCGTAATCTTTACTTAATTGAGGATTCTTTCCATAAAAACTAACAATTGCTTGCTTTAGTTTTTTCATAAATTTTTCATAAATCGAAGAATGGACTAGAAGATAATCAGGTGCGACGCAAGTTTGTCCAACATTGTTAAATTTGCCCCATGTAATTCGTTTTGCTGCAACATCAAGATTTGCACTTTTATCTACTATTGTAGGGCTTTTTCCACCTAACTCAAGGGTGATTGGTGTAAGCCGTTCAGACGCAGCACGCATGACAATTTTTCCGACCGAGACGCTGCCTGTAAAGAAAATATAATCAAAAGGAGCATGAATCAATGCATTTACTTCTTCCTTCTCTCCTTCAACTACTCGTATATACCGCGAATCAAAGGTTTCTTCAATAATTTTTTTAATGATTTGAGCAGTATGAATAGCAGATTCAGAAGGTTTTACAATGGCAGTATTTCCACCAATGATAGCTCCAATTAACGGCTCCATCACTAATTGGAACGGATAGTTGAAAGGACCAATAATCAATACAACACCATATGGTTCTCGAATAATCATGCTCTTTGCCGGTTGAAAGTGGAATGGCGTTTTCACTTCCACAGGTTTAGCCCACTCATCGATAGACTTGATCATATGTTGAATGCTGTGCAACACGAAACCAACTTCATTAGAATAAGCTTCGAATTCGCTTTTTCTTAAATCCAAATTTAATGCTTTTAATATTTCACTTTCATACTTTTTGATTGTATTTCTCAAGTTTAGTAATTGTTTTTTTCGATATTCTATATCCCTTGTTTGCCCCGTATAAAAAAAATCCTTTTGTTCTCGAATCATTACTTCAACATCATATATATCAAATTTCATTATTTCCTCCCGAATACATAAATTAATTTTTTCAGTCCATACTAACTACAGTAATATTACTACAACTTATTAAAGAACTCCTTTTAAAAATTTGCTATGGAGGTTCTTTAACAAGAATTTTTGAAGAGGGGGCAATGATGTATGATTTCGACTGAATATTGGTGGGAAGAAATTTTTTCTGGACCCTTGGCTATCGGAATAAATGAAGAAAAAATTCATCAATTAGAGGACGAATCGTTTTTATACTTTAAAGAACAATTACCACAAGAGGAAAATAATTATACTGGTGAGGAAACAGAAAATTAAACATTTAAAATAAATAAGAACAGGCTGGGCATGTCTCACCCCAGCCTGTTTATTATGGTTCATCATCGACCGGCAACATTTCTCCTTCAGGTCCTAATTCCTTTGGAGGAACATCTTGAAATGTTTCCCCTTCTTCCTCTAAATCTCGCATTTTATGTGCAATACGGCTCGCAGCACATGCGGAAATACTAGCCACCAAATCATCTAAAAATGTATGGACTCCTTTGCCAGCTTTTGTGTCTAACTTTTTAATAATACCGATTTTATTTTTATCTAAATGACCATAAGTCGTTAATGCAATACTTCCGTATGTCAAAACAGAACCTAAAGCAATCGTTTCATCGACACCAAACAAACCTTCATCATTTTCAACAAGAGCTTGAAGTGGTTCAGAAAGCATCTTTTTTTCTGCTAATTCATCTAGTTCTATGCCGACAAGTATTGCATGTTGAACTTCCCGCTTCATAATGACGCGCTCAACGGAATTAATGCAATGTTCTAAAGTTAAGCCATGATTATATGGTGACTGCATTTCATACACAATTTCAGCTATATCTTCAATTGTTACGCCTCTTCTTTGTAATGCTTCCTTAGCTGCTTTCGTCACGTAATTCGAATGTACTCGACTTTGTTTCTCTTGCATTTGTGAATCCTCACTTTATTTGAATTTTCCTTTATAATGCTTATTTTAAATATTCTCTTATTTCATAATACACGATATTTTCGAATTATGATACAATTATGAACAACTGTTTTAAGGAGGATAAAAGGTGGAAAAAGGATCTATTCAAGAAATACCATTTTATAGTAATGCATTAGATGAACACTTTGAGTTGCTTGTATATACTCCTGGAAATTATACCCCTCTCTATAAATATAACATTTTAATTGCATCAGATGGAAAAGATTACTTCCAATTAGGTGGAATTTCTCGTATTGCTGATGAATTAATGGACAATTATGAAATCGAAAACTTAATTATCGTCGGAGTGCCTTACAAAAATGCACAAGATCGTAAGAGAAAATACATACCGACAGGAGATCAACATGCTGCTTATTTGAAATTTTTAGCACATGAGCTAGTACCATTCATTGATAATGAATTTTCAACAACAGCGCTTGGTGCTAGTCGAGGGTTAATTGGAGATTCCATGGCAGCAACTGTATCTCTTCTTGCCGCAATCAAATATCCACATACTTTTGGCAAAGTTATTTTACAATCACCTTATGTAGATGAATGGGTATTAAAAGCAGTTGAGGAAGCACCAACTCATAATACGTTGTCAATTTATCATGTTATAGGAAAACAAGAGAAGGAAGTTGTAACACTTGATAAAGAAGTGAAGGATTTCCTAACACCTAATCGGGAATTAAATAAATTGTTACACTCTAAAAATTATCTCAATATATTCTACGATGAGTTTGATGGCAACCATACATGGAAATACTGGAAACCAGATTTAAGAAGAGCACTTTGCAAAACTTTTGGAATATAAAATAATGTATTCTCCGGGCATTATTTGCTATACTTAAGTAAAATTTGCATTTTAGGGAGGAAAGCGGATGAAGTTAAGTGTTGTGGCATTTCCATCAAAAAAACTGCAAGATTTGGCGAATACTTATCGCAAACGATATGATTCCCATTATTCAAAAATTACCCCTTATATTACGTTAAAAGAAGCCTTTGAAGTGGATGAATCACAAATTGAAAGTGTTTCAAATACAATCAAATCCATTACAAATAAATATGGTCCGCTAAAAATACACGCATCGAAGGTCAGCTCGTTCTTTCCAACAACGAACGTCATTTACTTTAAAATTGAGCTAACGGATCAATTGCAAAACATTCACGATGATTTATATAAAGAAATCAACATTGGTGAACCAAAACATGTGTTTATCCCACACATTACAATCGGTCGTGATTTAACGGAGACGGAACATGACGATATTTATCCTCAATTGCGTATGATTGGTATTGATGAAAAGGAAGAAATTGACCGCATACACCTAATTTATCAATTGGAAGATGGGTCTTGGACAACGTACGAAACATATAAATTAACTGGAGAATTATAATCAAATTCATTGACACTTAAAAGCAGCTTAGCTTAACAATGGGCGAGTTTTTTAATTCGCTCATTTTCTTTTCTCAAAATAACTGCATGAATACAAATGTAAGAGCCTTCTGAAAAGCCTTTTGAGATCTCGCCTTTTCAATGAGGAAACTTGTTTCAAATACCACAGAAACAAAGATAGATAATCATAAGAAGTGAGGGTGTCTGGAAAGTCGAAAACTTTCTAGACACCCTCTATCAACATTACCCTAACATTCTTTGAATGCTACTTAAGTCTAATGATTCTCCATTATTTATAATTGAATTCACAATTTGATCTTCTAATTCCTTAGAAATCGGCTTATTTGCTAACTGACTAACTCGGCGAACAATTTTACGCACTTGCTTTTCATTTGTAAAATCCGCATGTTGTATCGCATTTGCTAGTGCAAATATTTCTTCCATGCTTACGCCAGTCTTTTTTTCAATTTGTTTAAAAAAATGATTCATGCTTCCCCTCCTTACCACTTACATGCTCCTACAATTATTAATAAAATGAATAATACAACGAGTAGTACAAACATGTTACCGTTGTATTTACATTTACCTCTATAATATGCAGGACTTACATATGAGGGTGCACAATAGTCATAGGCTGGCATAATTTGTTGATATTGTTGTTGGCATCCACATTTATTCCACATAAAAAATCCCCTCCTTTCTATACAGTCGTAGTGTATGCATAGCTACAACGTTAAGGAGGGGTAATCGTCTAGTTGACTTTTCCTTTCGGCTTAAAAATTAACGCTGCAATAAACCCGAAAACAATGGCAGAACTAATACCTGAACTTGTTACTTCAAACATTCCAGTTAATACGCCTACCCAGCCATGTTTTTCGGCTTCTGCAATTGCTCCTTGGGTTAATGAATGTCCAAAAGATGTAATGGGTATTGTCGCTCCAGCACCCGCTAAGTCGATTAAAGGTTGATACCATCCTAATCCAGAAATAATTGAACCCGCAACAACTAGAATAGATAAAGTTTTTCCTGGTGTCATTTTTCCGACATCCATTAATAACTGACCTATAGCACAAATCAATCCACCTACAATAAATGCAAGTAAAAAGTCAATGAATATCATATTTATGCCCTCACTCCATCGTCACTTCGATTGCATGGGCAGTACAAGGAATTGTCTCCCCTTGTTGGAAAGTTAGTGGGGAGAGAAGAGAACCTGTCGCTACAAGTAATACTCGTTTATAACGCCCATCTTTTAATTGCTGAAGTATATAACTGAAATATACTGAAGCAGAACATCCAGCTCCACTTGCCCCAGCTAAAAAGGATTTATCTTCTCCGTAAAATTCTGCCCCGGCATCGCGGAAAATATTTAATTCTTCCTGGGTTGCACCTGTTTCAGCAAACATTCTTTTTAATATTTCTAATCCGATTTTCCCTAAATCTCCTGTCATGATGACATCATAGTCTTTTATTGTTTGTTTTCGCTTTTCTAGATGTTTGGTAATGGTGTCATATGCAGCAGGCGCCATTGCAGCTCCCATATGAAATGGATTCGTTTGTCCATAATCTACAACTTTTCCAACAGTCGCAGCTACAATTGAAGGGTTTTTCGGATTATGTTTCCCAATTAAAGTAAAGCCTGCTGCCGTTACAGTCCATTGGGCAGTCGCTGGTTTTTGAGCACCGTAATAAATAGGATAGCGGAATTGTCTTTCAGTTGAATTATGTTGGCTGGAAGCACCTGCAATAGCGTATTTTGATGCTCCTAATTCTGTCAACAAACAAGCAATAATGACAGATGAAACCGATGTTGCACATGCTGAAAATAAACCTATAAAAGATGCAGCGATTTCTTTTGCTGCAAAATTCGTTGGCGTCATTTGATTCACCAAATCACCCGCTAAAAAGAAATCGATATCCAAGTTATTTAAATTCGCTTTTTTTAATAAAATTTGACATGCTTCTTCAATCATTTTTGCATTACCTTGCTCGTTTGTGGTTTGATGCCATCGTTCATCCTCTACTACAGAATCAAAATATGAATAAAAAACACTCTTTCTTTCTAACGGTCCTGCAACAGCTGCACTTGCAATAATAGACGGTTTACTTTGAAATATGATTACCATTCGATAACACCCATTGTTACTAAAATTAATTTAATTAAAGCTACAACAAATGCTGAAGAAACGCCAAATAGTATAACCGAACCAGCTAATTTAAACATATTGCCTCCCACTCCAAGCACAAATCCTTCTGTCCGGTGTTCAATTGCTGCTGAGATGACTGCGTTCCCAAATCCTGAAACTGGAACAGCACTTCCAGCTCCTGCAAATTGACCAAGTTTTTGATATAAACCAAATCCTGTGAGAAGCATTGAAATTAAAATAATCGTTGCAACTGTTGGGTTCCCGACTGTTTTTTCTGTAAAATCAAAAAAGATAATGTAAAAATACGTAATTGCATGTCCAACCGTACAAATGAGACCGCCTACCAAAAAGGCTTTTAATACATTTTTTAAATAAGGGGTTGGAGGTGTGATTTCTTGCTCAATCTTCTCAAATTGCTCCTGATTCATTACGTTTCCTCCTTCTTTAATTTTTTTAACTTGTTAAGCTGCTTCTTCACCTTTTCACTATCTTCTTCTGTTATAAGTTTTTGTGCTTCCCAATATAGTTTAAAATCTGAGGAAACAGTGATGTCATATTCAGGCAAGATCTCTTCCAGCTTCTTTTTTAAATTCTTTTCAATTTTTGTTTTTTTATAATCTAACCAAGGTTTTGCTTGAATAGCAACCAACAACTGATCTTCTACTAAAATTGCTCTTCCGCTATATATATCATCCTCATTTTTCATAATTGTCGTTACTTCTTCTACTTCCTGTCCATTCATACTATTGACTTCAAGCGTTTTTTCATCATTGCATCCGAATAAAAAAACCGAAAGGAATATAGGGAATACCAATTTTTTCAAGTTCCATCCCCCTTTTTAATGTCATTATGCGTTTTCATAAAAAAAACTATTCAAGATAAATGACTTAAATGAAACGCGCCTATAGACAATCGCCCTTATTTCAATCGCACTTTTACATATTGTAGATTGAACAAAATTAAGTGAGGTGACATGATAATGGGTTGTGGAAGAAAACATTTTGAGAGTTCATCTCATCATGGTCGTCGTCATGAAGGATGCATTTGTGAAGTAGTAGAAACAATATTAGAACTTCAAAATCATGTAGTGGAAGATGATAATGATACTTGTGGAACAAGTTGCTTCTTAGAACCTCTTGGGGGAATTAACAATAAAAATCGTCGCAACCATGCAGATACTCGGGTATTTATGTTACTAACAGAAGATGGTTCTCCATTTAAAGTAATGTTCTGCGATAAAGAATATGGTTGGTACAAAACGCCATTCTTCAGAGTGGAAGATATGTTCGGTGATTGCTGTGCTACACTTAGAGCAATTGCTCCAACAAGCGAAGCATATGAACCAATATCAGCAGTAGATGGAGAGACATTAGATGCTGGAGCAATGATGGATTGCTACCACTTCAAGAAAACAGATACTTGCGTAACAGTTGATCTATCACGTTTTGCTGGAATTCAATGCATTGCTGACGTAAATTTACACATTAACAAGTAAGGAATAACATCCACCAAGAGGAAGGGGCAGCTTGCTCCTTCTTTTTATTTACTTTTATTGATTTACTCTTGAAAATCTTCTTGAATCTCTTATAGGTATTAATTGAGCTGAATTCTAGTGATAATCCAGTACAAGAAAATCGTCTTAAAATGCAATTGAAACTGCTGAAGCTAGACAATTGTCACGAAATAAAATGAGTTGCATATTTTATGAAAAAAAGGATGTGCATCAGTGGAAGAACCATTACTATTTATTCAAACCCCTCCTTTTTATTACATCGAAGTTGATGAAGACACGGAAGAAGCGTCTCTTGAAGAAAGTACTTCTGTTTATGAAATTACGCGTAGAGAGCGAATTAAAAATTCCGTTATTGCAAGGCAATTGCATTATTTTTCACAACCCATCAACCGTAAAAATCGTCACTTAATTTTCCATTTAAACAATGGTGAAAAAATTACAGGAATCATTGAAGGGTTAGATGGCATTTTGATTAAAATCCGTACACAAGACGACTTGAAAACCATTAATGCCAACGATATCGAAACAATTACCGTGTCATCCAAAAAAGCATTTAAATAATTTTGTTGTAGGCAATTTGCCTTCTATAATTTTCAATATTTAGTTTCGTCCACTCCCCCGATAATTTTTCATTAAAAAAAGAAAAAATCTGCTCTTCCATTTAAAAGCAGATTTTTTCTTTCCATTTTTTTATGAAAGTTTACAACTGTCCTAACAATAACGTTGCCAATCCTAAATAAATTAAAATACTTGTAATATCATTTAAGGTCGTAATAAACGGCCCTGATGCGACTGCTGGGTCGATGCCTAATTTATGAATCAACAACGGAATAAAGGAGCCAGCAATCGTTGCTACAAAAATCGAACAACAGATGGCTGTCCCAACAAGCAACCCGATTAATAAGGATTGCTTCCAAACAAACACAACTCCTACTACAATCAAACCACAAACAATCCCTGTGATTAATCCGGTACCCATTTCACGAAAAATCATTTTTAGTTTGCTTTTTTCATCAATTTCTCCCGTTGCAATTCCTCGAACAACGACAGCTAGAGCTTGCGTACCACTATTTCCGCTAGTTCCAGAAATGAGAGGAATAAATAAAGCTAGCAACGCAACTTTTTCAAGTGTCTCTTCAAACTGGCCCATTAATGTCGCTGTAATCATTCCTAAAAATAGCAACATTACTAGCCAAGGTAATCGTTGTTTTGCAGCTTTGAATGGACTTGAAGCAATATCATCAATATCGGAAATACCGGCTAATTTTGAATAGTCGTCGCTCGCTTCTTCATCAATGACATCAATAATATCGTCTACAGTAATAATCCCTTGCAATACGAGATTGTCATCAACAACAGGAAAAGCAAGGAAATTGTAATCTTTAAAGATTTGGGCAATTTTTTCTTGATCATCTGTGACCTTTGCATAAACAACCCGATCACTCATGATATCTCGAATAAATGCATCTTCATCTGCAACAATTAAGTCTCTTAGCGATAAAACTCCTGTTAAACGATGAGATTCATCGACAACGAACACATAATAAATTGTTTCTGCATCAGGTGCCTCTTGACGAAGCACATTCATCGCCGATCGTACCGTTGAATTTTCTTGAATTGATACATATTCCGTCGTCATGATGGAACCGGCTGTATATTTTTCATACCCCAGCAACTCTGTAATTTCTTCTTTCGTTTCTTCATCCATCAATTCAAGAAAACTATTTCGATCATCTTGATCTAATTCATTTAATACATCCACCACATCATCGGTATACATGTAAGACAACATTTTTGCCGCATATGTGGGGTCCATTTCTTTTATAAAGTGTTCAACTTCTTCATCGTCCAATTCAATGGCTTCATAAATTTCCGCCATTTCTTCGGGAGACAAAAAATGATACATTGTCCTACGTATGTCTGGTCCAACCTTAACATAAAATTTTGCCCGCTCATACGCATGAAGTGATAAAAAATGGTTCCGGAATTCATCAATATTTTCTTCAATTAAATTTTGGAACAGCTGCTCCTCATCATAAGAAACATCCCGTTTTTCATCTTTTTCTTCGATCATTTTGTCCCCCTCCTCTCAACCTAAATGATAGGTTGCATTTTTAATCTCGACAATAAAATTTTTATGAATATTTTTGTGTATTTGCAGAAAAAAAGATGCTCGAATAACTCGAACATCTAATTATGGATTATTTTTTTCATGGATTCAACTAGTTCACTAGAAAAAATAATTTTTTTCTTCAATAACGGATGAATCATTTCCAAGTATACGCAATGAAGGGCTTGACGATTTAATATATGTTTACTTCCTCCATATAATTCGTCGCCTACAAGCGGATGCCCGATATGCGACATATGAACACGAATTTGATGGGTTCTTCCAGTATGTAATCGTAGACGAACATGTGAAAGCGGCTCATTTTGATAAATGAAACGTTTTAATACTTTCACATCGGTATGTGCATATTGTCCATCTTCTCTTACTTCCCGTTCGATTATACTTGAATCTTTCCTGCCTATTGGGAGAATAATGGAAAGATCCTTTGAAACATGTCCATGTACAATGGCTTCATATTCTTTTATGATTTGACCCTTTTGCAATTGCATACTCATTAAGTGATGAATATGCCGATGTTTTGCAATACAAACAAGCCCTGTAGTATCACGATCTAATCTAGTCACAACATGGACGGTGGAATCAATTCCTTGTTCCAAAAAATATCCATAAACAAAATTAGCGATACTTCCCGTCGGATGTTCCCTTGAAGGAATGGTATTAATAAAAGGCGGTTTATCAATAATTAACAATGCATCATCTTCATAAACAATATTTAATTCTCCATACTCTGGTTTTAGATGCTCGCTCGCCTGTTCTTCAGGGAAAATGATTGTAATTACATCCCCTTTCGAAAGGATGTGGCGAACATTTTGTTCTACACCGTTCACTAAAATTTTACCACCGCGAAATTTGATTGCCGTTAATGCCCTGCTCGAAATATCTTGTTTTAAAATCGCTTCTCTTAATAATTGTCCATCTTCCATTGCTTGAAACTGCAGTTTAAATGGCATTTGAATCACTCACTTGCAATAAAGGAATCATGAACCCTTTCCCAAAATGGAAACGGACGGAACCTTGCAAATCGCACTTTCTCTTTTGCCACTTTGAAAATGATATAATCTAATTCATTGTGGTCTAATTGCAGATGGTCTATTGTCATTGTGAACGTTTGGTTTTTGACCGGTTTTAATTTACATGTATGATGGGCTGGTAACACTAGGGAGGATCCGATTGTACGGAAAACGCGGTTATTGATTGATGCCATTTCCGTCACTTGAATCGCTTGCAATGTAGGATGAATGATTGCGCCGCCTAATGCTTTATTATACGCTGTACTTCCTGATGGAGTTGAAATACATAAACCATCACCGCGGAAACGTTCAAAATGGCGATCATTTAGAAACACATCCATCACTAACGTCACGTTGGGCGATTTAATCGTTGCCTCATTGAGTGCAAGATAACTACTGATTTCAGTATGATTGCACACATTCACTTCCAATAATGGATATTCAACGACCTTATATTGATTTTTCGCAATACATAATACTAACTTTTCCAATTCAGAAGGTTTCCAATCTGCGTAAAATCCTAAATGCCCAGTATGAATCCCTACAAAAGCCACTTTATCCAATCTTTTCACATGGTTGTGGAAAGCATGCAAAAGAGTACCGTCTCCGCCAATGGAAATGACAATATCCGGTTCTACTTCATCCAATATTAATCCGAAATCCTGTAAGTAATTTTTTGCAAGTTCCTTCAATTCATTTGATTGAGAATCATTGCGTGATTGAATAGAAAATTTCAAATTATTCACGCTCCTTTTCCTCTCGGATCTTTGGATTTTGAGCTTCCTTATTTTCACTAAAATACGCCTGTGCTTCTTGTATTTCATAACGGATTGATGACATTTCTTCATCTAGTTGGAATGCTGCCTCAGCCGCACGTTTTAGGCGTAATTTAATTTCTTCAGGAAAATCGCCCTTATATTTATAATTTAAAGAATGTTCGATTGAAGCCCAAAAATTCATGGCTAACGTACGTATTTGTATTTCTACTAATACCGTCTTTTTCCCACTGACCGTTTCCACTGGATACTCTGCAATCATATGATATGAACGATAACCACTTGGTTTTTTATGAGTAATATAATCTTTTTCTTCAATTACTTTCAGGTCATCTCGCTGGCGAATTAAATTAACAACCGTTGTGATATCATCAACAAATTGACACATAATGCGAATACCAGCGATGTCTTGCAACTCCCTTGCTAATTGTTCTGAAGGTTCAAAGGGAATTCCTTTTTCAAAACTTTTATCATATATACTTGCTAATGGTTTCACTCGACCAGTAACAAATTCAATGGGTGAAGTTGTGCCTTCTGCAGAAAACTGAGATCTCATCCCTCTAAATTTCACTTTTAGTTCATCGACTGCTTGTTTATAAGGTCCTAGGAAGCGTTCCCATTGCCCCATAAAAATCCCCCCAATACGCTACAAAAACTCAATCAATTATTGTGCTTCTAATATTTCACGAAAAGTTTCTTCTACTGCTTGTACAAATTCATCACCGTAATTGCCATTTCCTTCAATGTTATATATGAGCATTTCTAATTCATTCGAAAAATTATGTAATAGTATGGATTCATTATCTAAAATTAATATCGAATCTTTCTTCTTTTTTATCATTTCTACTAATGCACGCCACACTTTTTTAGGAAATTGTAAATAACTATATTCGTTGTCTTCTTCAACGACATAAATAAAAGCAAGCTCGTCAGAATCCGTTAACACTTGTCCTGCTGGCTGAATTTGTATTTTGGAGTGATTTTTGTTTAAACTAAAATAAAGTTCATCATTTTCAAAACGATAATCATCAACGACATAAACGTTGCGCATTTATAACAATCCCTTCCTACCATTTCTCCTCATATTTTAACATAGCAGGAACTATTTTCGATAAAAAGGTTCAATAAAATGCATAAATGAAAGGGATAAAGTCATGAGTCAACAGTATGAAATTGAATTTAAAAACATGTTAACAAAAGAACAATATGAACAATTATTAACAGAGTTCAACATTCAAAAACATCAAATCGTTCGACAAGTTAATCACTATTTTGATACAGAAAATTGGCACTTGAGGAAATTTTCCAGTGCTCTACGCATTCGAGAACAAAAAGGAAAATATTTTTGTACTTTAAAAGAGAAAACGGCAAAACATATTCATCTTGAAACAACGGACATTTTAACACAACAACAAAGGGATGATATGCTTTCTGGCAAGGGATTTTGGGCACCTTCTGTCAAGGAAAGATTACTGCGATTGCAAGTGCCTATTGAAGATTTACGCCCCTTTGGAACATTGACAACAGATCGGGCTGAGGTGCCATATGAGGGGGGAATTCTTGTTTTTGACCATTCCTTCTATTTGCACTGCGATGATTATGAGGTAGAATATGAAACAAATAACCCGACAGTAGGGGAGAAACGGTTTTTATCTTTTTTACAAGAACGAAATATCGATATACAAATAGCTGACAAAAAAATCGCCCGATTTATGAAAGCTGTCCAAGAGAAAGGAGTACAGTAAATGGATGCAACAATGATGAAAACCATATTAGAAATTGACGCATTGCGTTCCCTAAATAGCTCTTCTATCAATGCAACGACTGAGGAAGGTTTATTTGCAGAAATGCTAGAAGAAATATTGGCTACTACCCAAAATAGCGATAATCCAGAAAAAGCCCTACTTGAAGCGATTGAAAACTTTTCTTATAAAAACGGACTAAATGATGAAGCAAAAGGTTATATTTCAAAATTCATATTATCTAGCCCAAATCCGTACATAACAACATCCTATTCTCAATCTAACGCTTCCGAATCAGAAGCAAATTTCGATTCAGCAACGCACGGAGATTATCGTGAAATTATTCAAAGAGCATCTGCCAAATACGGTATTCCTGAAAAATTAATTATGGCAGTTATAAAACAAGAATCGAACTTTAATCCAAATGCAGTAAGCTCAGCTGGGGCTACCGGGCTTATGCAATTGATGCCAGGTACCGCAAAATATTTAGGTGTAACGAATACGAAAGACCCTGAACAAAACATCATGGGTGGTACAAAATATTTGCGTCAAATGCTCGATCAATTTGATAATGACTTGGAACTGGCTTTAGCTGCATATAATGCAGGACCTGGTAATGTAAAAAAATATGGAGGCATTCCTCCATTTAAAGAAACTCAAAACTATGTTAAGAAAGTGTTAAATTATTATCGAACAATGTAGTTGGATAATTTCTATATTTCCCCTCAATTATCAACACTTGCTGAAAGCGATTTGTTTGAGAAAACGGTGAGTCGTTGATAGAATGAAATATAACTAATCAAGGTTTTCATAGTCGATCACAATTCGTACATGCGGGAAAAGAGTATAAAAGGAGTTTACACCTATGAATCGAAAGTATATGGTTCCTTATGAGGAAATTGGTGCTGAAAAGTTAGAAAAGCTTATTCATGCATTTTATAAACGAGTTGATGTCCATCCATTACTCCGTCCATTGTTTCCAGAAGATTTAAAAGAAACAATTCGCAAACAAATACAATTCCAAACGCAATATTTAGGTGGTCCGAATTTATATACTCAAGAACATGGTCATCCGATGATGAGAGCAAGACATATGCGCTTTAAAATCACTCCAGACCATGCTCAAGCTTGGCTGGAATGTATGAGTGAAGCGATGGATGAAGTAGGACTTGAAGGCCCATTTCGCGAACAATATTTCCAACGTCTTGTTTTAACAGCGCATCATATGATTAATACTCCGAGTGAGGATGAGGGGGGATTAGATTGAATAATATCCAGCTACTGTCAGAACCTGTCGCATCCACGAAGAGGACAAAACCAATTGAACTTTATATTTTTATTGACCCGCTTTGTCCAAATGCCTTTAAATTACAGTCAATGTTAAAAAAGCTACAATTGGAATACGAGCATTATTTCACTTGGCGATACGTACTGAGCACAGAATTACAAACTTTAAACTGTGTTACTAGACGTATCAAAGGGTGCTTAACAGGTACTGATGTGGATATTACTCATCCTGCCTTACCCTCACTTGCCATTAAAGCAGCAGAATTACAAGGTAAAAAAGCAGCAAATCGTTATATTCGAAAATTGCAGGAACATGCATTGTTGGAAACTAAAAATGTTCATTCCTATTCAGCTTTAGTAGAAATTGCGAAGGAAGCAACATTAGACCAAGAGGAATTTATTAAAGATTTCGGATCAAAAGAAGCGGTGCGTGCTTTTCAATGCGATTTATATATCACTCGCGAAATGGAAGTTGATGAAGTGCCGAGCATTGTATTCTTTAATGAATGCATTGAAGATGAAGGTCTAAAAGTAAGTGGAATGTATTCCTATGAAATATACGTTCAAATATTGCAGGAAATGTTGGATGAAGAAATCGTCAGTAAACCGTTACCAACATTCGAAGAGTTATTCCAACGTTTTCAATACTTAACAACCGATGAAGTGGCAAGCATCTATTCGATATCCATGAGCGATGCGGAAAGAGAATTGAAAAAACGGATGTTACAACAAAAAATCGAACGTGTTTCAAATGATGCTGTTACATTATGGCGTTTAAAATCCTCTTCTTTTTCACTCTAGTAATTGTGGATTAAATTTTTGATAATGATAGAATATCTAGATGCTTTTCTGAATGTAGACATGATATAGCATGTCTACGTTTTTTTTGTTTTTTTAACCAAAGCTATGTTATTAAAAGAGAAAGATTTATTACAGGTCTTTTGGTGCGAATGTATCATTGATGAGAATAAAGTAAAAGAGGCATTTGCTGCAGCAAATGCCTCCTTACACAAAGGGGATGGGAGAAATGTTCACGTTCAAACAAAGGGGTGTATGTTTGATATGTGATTTATTTCACGTTTTTAATTTATCATGGAATAATAATTTGTGCAATAAAGTTTAATGGAATTTCACAAATTCGACATAATGTAAACACTTTCATGAAACTTGCAAAAATTATTGAAAAATTAGGAACAATCAAGATAGTAAAAGCTATATATTTACTTCAAAAAACGTTCACATTCTCTAAATAAAATCGTCAAAAAAAATTATACATTAAAAACTTTTATTTCAAGAAAAAAAGCTTCAAAAGAGATTTTATTAACTCTTTTGAAGCTTTTTTACTTATTTTATTGTGTAGTTTACCGTATGAGTTATACAGTATTTCACTATTTCAATAACAGTGATTCTAATTCATTGAGTTTTTCTTCAAATACTTTGCAAGCTTGAGCGATTGGTTCTCTTGATTCCATATCTACACCAGCTTTTCGCAATACTTCAATTGGGAAATCAGAACATCCCGCTTTTAAGAAGTTGTTAATATAGCGATCTACTGCAGGACGTCCTTCTTCTAAAATTTGACGGCTTAAAGCAACTGCTGCACTTTGTCCTGTTGCATATTGATATACATAGTAATTGTAATAGAAGTGTGGTATTCTCGCCCATTCTAAGCCAATTTCTTCATCTACCGTCATTTCATCGCCAAAATATTGTTTATTTAAATCATAATAAATTTCTGTAAGATGTTCAGCAGTAAGCGCCTCACCATTTCGATCCATTTCATGAATCATATGTTCAAATTCAGCAAACATTGTTTGGCGATAAACCGTACTTCTGAAACTATCGAGCCAATGATTGAGCAAGTAAACTTTCACTTGTTTATCTTCCGTCGTTTTTAATAAATAATCGAATAAAAGCTCCTCGTTACATGTAGAAGCTACTTCCGCCACGAAAATGGAGTAATCCGCATAAGGATACGGTTGATTTTTCCGAGTATAGTAACTATGCATACTATGTCCAAATTCATGGGCTAACGTAAATAAATTATCAATATTATTTTGCCAGTTCATTAATACGTACGGATTCGTGCCGTATGTCCCTGAAGAATATGCTCCGCTTCGTTTTCCTTTATTCTCCATTACATCTACCCAGCGGCTATTTAATCCTTCTTGGACGATAGTTTGATATTCTTCCCCTAATGGAGCAAAGCTTTTCACCATAATATCTTTTGCTTTTTCATAAGGCATATCCATTTTCACTTTTTTCACAAGAGGTACGAATAAATCATACATGTGCAATTCATCCACATCGAGCACTTTTTTACGCAATGATACATAGCGGTGAAGTGCTGGTAAGTATTCGTGTATCGTTTCAATTAATTGATCATAGACCTTTTCAGGTATATGGTTGCCTGCTAATGCGCGATGACGAGCAGAATCGTAGTTCCGGATTCTTGCATAAACATTATGTGATTTTACGTTGCCTGCTAATGTGGAAGCAAAAGTATTAATATACTTGCCGTACGTATCATACATCGCTTTAAAAGCATTTTTTCTTACTTCACGATCTTCACTTTCTAAAAATGTGATGTAGTTTCCATGAGTCAGTTGTACTTCCTCGCCATCTTCATTCTTGATAGTTGGAAACTCTAAATCTGCATTATTCAAAGCGCTGAAAGTAGTACCCGGAGAGCTTGTCACTTCTGAAAATTGTGCTAATATAGCTTCTTTATCGGCCGATAATACATGTGGGCGCTGTAAATTTAATTCTTTAAACATTTGCTCATATAGACGCAACGGTTCGTATTCTTCTAAATATTGTTGTATTTGTTCTTCCGATAAAGTTAAAATTTCAGGAGTTAAGAAAGACCATGCCGCATTAATCTTTGCTCCTAGAGAACGTGCACGGCTTTCCATCCCTTGATATTTGCTTTTCGTCGTATCTTCATCGTGTTTCAAATGACTATATACGTATAATTTCCCGAAGCGCTCAGAAATTTTGTCGCTAAATTGCAATGTTTCATATAAACTTTTTGCGCTTTCTGTTGCTTTCCCTTTATACTTTTCTGCTTCTGAAATTAATTGCTCAATCTGTTTAAATTCTTCCTCCCATGCCTCGTCTGAAGGGAAAATTGTTGATAAATCCCAAGTCAATTCGACAGGCACTTCATCACGTGTTAATAATTTTTTTGCCATGTCAATGCCCCCGTAATGATAAATTTTTTTCACAATCATATTTTCTCAATATTTTCCTCTTGTTGCAAGAAATTGCCTATATAGCAATTCCTCTAATTGTTCTTCCTTCACTGTGCTCATCATATCTTCCACAGACAAATCTTTGAGAAGTTCTACATATCGATTAACAACTTGTATAGCCTCACTCGTACATGCCCGCTTTGACCATCGTAAAAAGTCAATTATTACTTTTTGATTGATTGCATGTACCTTAATTCCCAATAAATGAATAAAATACATTAGTTCAGTTTGCCATTCTATTGCACATACATGAAATGCTTCATTTCCGCAAATAGGAATCCCTAAAAATATTGGAAATTGATAAAGGTCTATTCGCAGCTCATAAACACTTCTCAAAAATAAATCATTTACACCTTTTCGGCTAAATAATACCCTTGATTTTAAAAATTGATTGATAAAATTATGGTATGCATTTAATACATTGGAAAATTCCTTTTCTGTAAAAGGCCTCGGTATATAAAATGGGAATTTTTGTTTTAATAGTGGGAGAGGACTAATTTTTGATAAATAACTAATTCCCTTTAAATGAATGAGGTTAGATATATACAAAAATTGCTTTGTATTTGGATTATATGTCATTAAATATTTTGCTTTCTTTTCGCTAGTAATAAATTGTTGGAGTTGATGGGGAAGGGTAATTTTTTGTAAGCCATTTTCTTTTATTTTTTGAACAGGAGTCAATGCAATCCAAATAGGTTGGATATTTTTTTGATTGTAACCGCTATTTCGCTCAAGAAATCGTTGATGCTTTATTGGACTACATTGGAATTCGATTGCATACTGATATCCATTTAAATTTATTAGCAGATCTGGTCGTTGATTTAGTTCAGCTATATAAGGCTCTAGCAATACGGGAATTTGAAGATATCGAAAAAGTTGAAACAGCTGTTCTTTTCCTTGGAGATGTTGTATTGTTTCACCTTCAGAAAAATAAGACTCGCAATGACTTATTGAAATGTGAGCAAAGTGAGGCATTTTAACGGTTCCAATTTTCAATTGGAGTTTTTCACCACATTGTGGGCAATAGAATTGTCTTTCTTCTCTAAGGCGTTTTAATGTTGTATGAGGAATTGTGGAATCAATCACAAATCGTTCTTGATTTTCTGTAATTGCTACAAGCACAAAACCCCCCCTTTTCACACCATTTTATGGTAGAATTTTAGGATTGACAAGAGCATACAAAAAGATATATTTTTCAAGGGGGAGATTAACTGAAATTCAAAATATTAACATAAAAAAAAGTGCCTACACCTAGGCACATTTAATTAAAGTAATGAACAATTGTTTCCAAGCAATCTTCTTCCATGATCGCTGTACCGTACTCTTTTAAACGATATATTGTCATTTTTGAACTTGTTAAATATTCATTTAAAATCGAGCGTATATTTTGACGAGTTGCACTATCATTCACACCAGCAAAATCGATGGCAATATAGTAATAATTTTCATATTTATATAAAGAAGTGTGCAAGCCGTACTCCACTAATCGATTTGCTACTGGAATAATTTCGTCGATATCCTTGAATTTATATAATGACATGTTCGCAATTCCTTCATGATTTAACACATCATCATCTTCGAAGGGATTGAACGGGTCTTTATGGTTAACTGTAGCTTCATGATGTTCATCAAAATTAGAGAACAGAGAGCTTGGATCTGAATCATTTACATTGGCACGTGTGACGATTACTTCTAAACCTTGTTCTGAAGCATTCACGTGTATCCAAATTGGGCCATCTAAATCGAAATATTCTTCTGTGTTAATTTCACCAATCATATCCCAAAATAACTCTTCGCCTTTTGCTCTGTTATACCATATTTCTTCACGGCTATAACCGCGATCCTCAATATCACGATATGTGATAAAGAGCTTTATTGTATTTTCATTTACGCGTTCGATGTCCATGAGACTTCAACTCCCTTCACAGTCATTGGTTGAAAAACCGAAAGCGTGTACTTAGTATGTTTGAATCGGAGTAAAATACACCCCAATTCTTTAGTGCCTTTCCCCTTTACTTCCTTTGGTATACAGAACAAAACGCTTAATGAATATTTATGTTTCATTCTATGATTCTATTGTATGATGAACTAATAGAAAATGAAAAGGAAAAACACCCTTCAAATAAAATTATTTGAATTATTCAAAATTGTAGATGACAATATCAATTAAATCAAGTATTAAGTGAAAAAAGGATGAATTTTCTTTATGAAGGAATTCATAATAAAAATGCAATAAAAAAAGCGTAAACAAGTCAAACAAACGTTGACTGAATTTACACTTTTTCACTACATTATATGATTAATTGACCATTTTTTGGGCTTCCATTAATTGATAAGCACGTACTTTTCGAGGTAAAAATCGACGGATTTCATCTTCATTGTAACCAACTTGCAGACGCTTCTCATCTAAAATAATTGGTCTTCGGAGTAATCCTGGATGCTCTTGGATTAATTCATATAATTTTTGTAAAGGTAAACTTTCCACATCAACGTTTAACTTTTGGAATACTTTAGAGCGTGTAGAAATAATTTCGTCAGTTCCATCCTCTGTCATTCGTAATATTTCTTTAATTTCACTAATTGTTAGCGGTTCTGAAAAAATATTTCGTTCTCTATATGGAATATCATGTTGCTCTAGCCAAGCTTTCGCTTTTCTACATGATGTACAACTAGGTGATGTAAATAATGTTACAATCATTGTTACACTTCCCTTCTATATATAAATCAAAGGCATCTATGCTTTATTATTTATTTAGAATTAATATCATTTTAAATTCTGTATCAATTATACAACATTCTTTTTCTTTTGAATATAGGATAATTGAAAAATTCACATATTCATATGATAAATTTAAAAAAACATTCGTGAATCTTAGCTTTTTTTCACAATTAACATAAAATTTCCTACTAAAGTTGTATTTTCTCCCCTCCTTTATCTTCCAATTCATTTTCTCAATTAGATAACGACAATCGAGAATTTCTATATTTATTAATAAAATTTCCTTACATTTTCCTATTACCATACTACCCAAATCTTTTTCATCTCATTCCAAAATGAAAAATTTTTCACGTTTGATTTTTCCTTTGAATTACTTTATAATTCACTCATAATTTACCGAATATATACATTGAACAACGATGACGAAGAGTAGTACATTTGATTTCTGCGTTTAGAGAGTCTGTGGTAGGTGAAAACAGATCGCAGAGCAAATGGAATGGACTTTCGAGTTGGCTTTACGAAAGTGAGTAGTAAAGCTCGTACACTTCACGTTACGAAGAATCGAGAGTGGCCGTTTAAGGCAAACTGGGTGGTACCGCGGATATACATCATTCGTCCCAATACAATTTGTATTGGTCGTTTGATGTTTTTTTATGGATAAAAATAGGAGGTAGTGTTAATGAAGACTATTTTTTCAGGAGTACAACCAACTGGAGTTATTACATTGGGGAACTATATCGGAGCATTTATGCAATTCCCTGCACTTCAAGATGAAGGAAATGCCATTTACTGTATAGTAGACCAACATGCCATTACCGTTCCACAAGATCCAAAAGAATTGCGACAAAACATTCGCACCCTTGCTGCTACATATCTTGCAACGGGCATTGATCCGAAAAAAGCAACGTTATTTATTCAATCGGAAGTACCTGCTCATACAAAAGCTGGCTGGATGTTACAATGTATTTCATCCATTGGTGAGCTCGAAAGAATGACTCAATTTAAAGATAAATCAGCAAAGGAAGGAAAAGAATTCGTTTCTGTTGGTCTATTAACTTATCCACCGTTAATGGCTGCTGATATCCTATTATATAATACGGATATCGTTCCTGTTGGAGAAGACCAAAAACAACATATTGAATTGACTCGTGATTTGGCAGAACGATTCAATAAACGATATGGTGAAGTATTTAAAATTCCAGAAATTCAATTACCAAAAGCAGGAGCTCGCATTAAGTCATTGCAAGACCCGACGAAAAAAATGAGCAAGTCCGACCCAAATACAAAAGCGACAATTCGCTTATTAGATACACCTAAAGAAATCATGAAAAAAATTAAATCAGCCGTTACAGATTCAGATGGTGTTGTCGCTTTCGACGAAGAAAAGAAACCAGGTATCTCCAACTTACTTACAATTGAAGCAGCAGTAACAAATAAATCCATTGATGAGGTTGTAAAAAAATACGAAGGCCTTGGATACGGTGCCTTTAAAGAAGGAGTTGCTACTTGCTTAATTGAACATTTAACGCCCATTCAAGAACGATTCAACGAACTTATCGATTCAGAAGAATTAGATAAAATCTTAGATGAAGGTGCAGAAAAAGCCAATGCCATTGCAAACGAAACCGTTAAGAAAATGGAAATCGCGATGGGAATAGGTCGAATATCACGATAAATAATATTACTAATGATATGATCATTAAATACAATTCAGGAGAACCTAAAATATAAAAAAAGACTGCGCGCCAAGAATAACCAAGCGTCCGATAGTTTAAGTATAAAAGAAGATTGCTTACCGAAATAACGCAAATGCCATAGCTGAATAAAAACAGCATAAATCGAAATATCAAGCCACCATCCTTTACTACTCTTATTATTCATCAAATTAAGTAAAAATGCGTTTAGCTTTGAGCTAAACGCATTTTACTTATCGACAATTTTTTTATTCTTCTATTTTTTTGAATACAAGGCTTGCATTATGTCCACCAAATCCTAAGGAATTGCTCATAGCATATTGAATATCTGCTTTACGAGCTTCATTTGGTACATAATCAAGGTCACACTCAGGATCTGGATTATGCAAGTTAATTGTAGGTGGTAAAATTCCTTCTTTTAATGCTAATGCTGTAAAGATTGCTTCAATACCACCCGCTGCACCAAGCAAGTGACCTGTCATGGATTTTGTTGAACTCATAGCTAATTTATATGCATGGTCTCCAAAGACAGTTTTGACAGCCATTGTTTCATATAAGTCATTGTATGGTGTACTTGTTCCATGAGCATTGATATATCCTATTTCTGTAGGATCAATACCCGCATCTTCAATAGCTTGCTGGATAGCGCGGGCAGCACCTTCACCATTTGGCGCTGGAGCTGTAATATGATAAGCATCACCAGTTGCACCGTATCCAACGATTTCCGCATAAATTTTTGCACCGCGAGCTTTTGCATGTTCATACTCTTCTAATACAAGAATACCTGCACCTTCACCCATAACAAATCCATCGCGTTCTTTATCGAATGGACGGGATGCCGTAGCTGGATCTGTGTTTAGCGAAAGCGCAGTGCTTGAACAGAATCCAGCAACAGCCATTTTTACGATTGGAGCTTCCGTTCCTCCCGTAATCATGACATCTGCATCGCCGCGCTGAATCACTTTAAAAGCATCACCAATAGAGTTTGTTCCAGAAGCACATGCAGTTACAGTACAAGCATTTGGACCTTTTGCTCCTAAATAAATCGAAACTTGCCCACTTGCCATATCTGGAATCATCATTGGAACGAAAAATGGACTTACTCGGCGGGCACCACGTTTTTGGAACACTTCAAATTGTTGTTCATACGTTTCCATCCCACCGATTCCAGAACCAATCCAAACACCAACGCGGTTAGCATTTTCTTCATTAATTACTAAATCTGCATCTTTTACTGCCATCAATGCAGAAGCAAGCGCGTAATGAGTGAAACGGTCCATCTTTCTTGCTTCTTTTCGATCAATATATTGTTCAATATCAAAATCTTTTACTTCAGCAGCAACTTTAGCTGGGAATAATTCTGCTTCGACTCTTGTTAACGGCCCAATGCCGGATTTCCCTTCTTTAATTGCTGACCAGGTTTCATCTACTGTATTACCTAGTGGTGTAACAGCACCTATACCGGTAATCACTACTCTCCTTTTCATGTATCTCTAGTACCCCCTTAGGATTTACTATACTTATAAATTACTATAACTGGAATATGAAAATCTATTATTTTCCCCATTTTATTACGGCGCCGCCCCAAGTGAGTCCTCCACCAAATCCAACTAAAACGACTATATCATCATCTTTAATTTTTCCTTCATCAAGTTCATCTTTTAAAGCAAGACCGATTGAAGAAGATGATGTGTTACCGTATTTATGGATGCGTTTTGATAGTTTATCTTCATCTAGCTCTAATCTTTCTCTTGCTGCTTCCATAATGCGAATGTTTGCTTGATGCGGAACTAAGAAGTCAACATCTTCTTTTGATAATCCAGCCTTTTCAATAACGGATAATGCTGTTGCCCCCATTTGACGCACAGCAAATTTAAATACTTCACGTCCGTTCATATAGATGAAATCTTCGTCGTTCATCTTCAAATATTTTCCGCCAGTTCCATCTGCACCTAATTCAAATGCTAAAATTCCTCTGCCCTCTGATACTTTACCAACAACTGCAGCGCTTGCTCCATCACCAAATAGTACAGCAGTATTCCGATCTTTCCAATCCGTAATTTTTGATAATTTTTCTGCACCAACAACTAAAACGTAATCATAACTGTTGCTTTCCACATACAATTTCGCTGTTGCAAGAGCATAAATAAAACCAGAGCAGGCAGCTGAAATGTCCATTGCAGCCGCATTGCTAGCTCCTAATCGTTCTTGCAATTGACAAGCAACACTTGGAAAAGCACGGTCCGGAGTAACGGTTGCTACTAAAATCAATCCAATTTGTTCAGGTGAAATCCCAGAGTTTTCAAGAGCTTCTTTTGCCGCTTCAAATGCCATATCTGAGGAATCTTCATCTTCACGAGCAATTCTTCTTTCTTGAATTCCTGTACGCGTACGAATCCATTCATCATTTGTATCTAAAATTTTCTCTAAATCAAAATTCGTTACAATCTTTTCAGGAACATATTTTCCTAATCCTAGTATTCCTGCATTCATGGTATTTAACCCCCAATTTAATACTTGCGATTAGTAGTTGGTCTTAATTATAGACCATAATAATGAAATTCACAACAGAAAAATTTGTTTGTACGAAAAGTTTATTGTTCATTTTTGTCGTACTATGTTATGATTATTAAGATGAGCAAAGTATATACTAGTAATTAAAGTTCGATAGAGGTGAAACGAAATGCAATATATTATGTCATTCATTTGGGGAATTTTGTTAATTTCTATGTTAAGCTACGTAGTTGGTTCTATTTTAGGAATTACAGTTTTTGACTTTGTTACAACTTTAGTAGTTGCTGTTATTTTCACAGTACTCGTTTGGGTTGTAGCTGCGATTATTCCTAGCGAATCTCCAAAAGAACTTAAAGCAGATCAACAATAATCTATTCAACAGCTTTGACAAGCACAAAAAAATTAACGAATGGGACTCCTAACTTTCCCATTCGTTTTTTATTTTTCTAACTATTAATTTATGCAATTATCGGTATAGGTATTCGCTTGAACATAATAGCCAAGGAATAGATAAACAGGTGGATACTTCCAAGATTTGAGTATATTGGTCAATATCGAACTCATAATAGTCAACCTGAAGTGGATATTAGACATTCTATGGAACTTATTAGTCAAACAATCAAAATGAGAGGCTGCGATTTACTTTATTAGTCAAAATCGAACTGATAATAGTCAACTTGGGGAAGATATTAGTCATTCTTTGGAACTTATTAGCCAAGCAAACAAAATGGGGGGACAGAGATTTACTTTATTAGTCAAAATTGAACTGATATTAGTCAACCTAAGGAAGATATTAGTCAATCTGTGGAATTTATTAGCCAAGCAAACAAAATGGGAGAACTGTGATTTGCTTTATTAGTCAAAATCGAACTGATATTAGTCAACCTCAGGAAGATATTAGTCAAACTTAAGAACTTATTAGCCAAGCAAATAAAATGAGGGAACTATGATTTGCTTTATTAACCAACTCGAACTGATATTAGTCAACCTGAGGAAGATATTAGTCAAACTTAAGAACTTATTAGCCAAACAATCAAAATGAGAAGCTTAGATTTGCTTTATTAATCAAAATCCATTTTATTTTCGCCTATTTTAAAAAAACGGCTGAGCAAAAAGAGCTCTAGCCGTTTTCACACGTACTTTATTCACCTTTTGCTACTACTAATTGACCTTCTAGTAATGAAACCCTCATCATCTCGCCTGGAAGAATTTCTCCCTTTAACAACTCTCTTGCCACAGCCGTTTCAACATGTCGTTGCACAAATCGTTTTAATGGTCTTGCACCAAATTGTGGGTCAATACCGTTTTCTACAACCCAATTTACCACTTCATCATCCACGATTAGCGTAATTTCATTTTCAGCTACTCGTTGTTGCAATTGTTTAATGTATTTCCAGGCGATTGTAGTAAAGTGTTCATCCGTCAATGCATGGAATAAAATAATATCGTCTATCCGGTTTAACAATTCTGGCTTGAAATGTTTTCGAAGTTCTCTCATTACAACATTTTCAACCTCTTCGTCAACATGAGAGCCTGCTTCCAATAAATACTGAGAACCTATATTGGATGTCATAATGATAACCGTATTCGTAAAGTTTACAAGACGCCCTTGGCTATCCGTAATCCGACCATCATCTAAAATTTGAAGCAAAATATTCGCCACATCTGGATGGGCTTTTTCAATTTCATCTAATAAAATAACAGAATATGGATTGCGACGTACCGCTTCTGTCAATTGTCCGCCCTCTTCATAGCCAACATACCCTGGAGGTGCACCAACTAATCGTGATACACTATGTTTTTCCATATATTCGCTCATATCAATGCGAATAAAATGATCTTCTGAATCAAATAATTGTGCGGCCAATGCTTTTGCAAGCTCCGTTTTCCCTACTCCAGTTGGACCAAGGAAAATGAAGGAACCGATTGGACGGTAAGGATCTTTAATGCCAGCACGTGCACGCCATACAGCTTCTGTTACGAGTTTCACCGCTTCATCTTGACCAACGACTCTTTCATGGAGAGTATCTTTTAAACGCAATAATTTTTCCCGTTCACCTTCCACTAATTTTGTAACTGGAATTCCAGTCCATCGAGAAACAATTGTTGCAATTTCTTCTGCCGTAACTTCTTCTCTTAAAATCCGATTTTCTGAAGCATTGGCTAAAGTTTTTTCTAATTGTTTGATTTCCTTTTCCACAGCAGGAATTTTTCCGTATTGGAGTTCCGCCAATTTATTCAAATCTTGCCTGCTCTGTGCATCTTCAAACTGACGGCGGTACTCATCCAATAATGCCCTTTTTGTTTGCAGTTGCTCCAAACCTTCTTTTTCGAATTGCCATTTCTTTTTTAATTCTTTTTGTTCATCTTTTAGTTGTTGTAATTCTATTCTAAGGGCTTCTAAACGTTTTTTACTCGCCTCGTCCTTTTCTTTCATTAACGCCTGCTCTTCTATTTCCAGTTGCATCACGCGGCGAGTCACATCATCCAATTCTTGGGGCATGGAATCGATTTCTGTACGAATCATTGCGCAAGCTTCATCAATTAAATCAATGGCTTTGTCCGGTAAAAAGCGATCTGTAATATAGCGATTTGAAAGTTGAGAAGCAGCTATTATCGCACGGTCATGAATTCTTACTCCATGATGCAATTCAAAACGTTCTTTTAAGCCCCTCAATATCGAAATCGTATCTTCAACAGAAGGTTCTCTCACCATCACTTGTTGAAATCTTCGTTCTAAAGCTGGATCTTTTTCAATATATTTACGATATTCATCTAACGTAGTCGCCCCGATACAATAAAGTTCACCACGAGCAAGCATTGGCTTCAAAATATTCCCAGCATCCATTGAACCTTCTGCTTTACCTGCACCAACAATCGTATGAATCTCATCAATAAACAAAATGATGCGCCCTTCTGATTCACGAATTTCTTTTAACACGCTTTTTAAACGTTCCTCAAATTGACCACGGAAACTAGCACCAGCAATTAATGAACTCATATCTAATTCCCAAAGAATACAATCTTTCAATCCTTCTGGCACATCTTTACGAACAATTCGTTGAGCCAGCCCTTCAACGATTGCGGTTTTCCCAACGCCAGGTTCTCCAATTAACACTGGATTATTTTTCGTTTTTCTGGATAAAATACGAATCACATTTCGAATTTCTTCGTCGCGGCCAATAACAGGATCAATTTTCCCTTTTTTTACTTCTTCATTTAAATTGCGTCCGAATTTTTCTAATGCACTTTGATTATCTTCCTGTTGTAATTGCATCCAATCACCTTCTTATATGTTTGACCTTCTTTGACTAACTTGATTATAAGATTACGATTATGGAAATGCAAAAAATATCTCCAAAATTATTCAAAAAAAACAGTAGATTAATGTGGTATTATATATATAAGTTTAAATGTGTGTCGTTGAATGGAACCGACAAATTAACATCATTATTAAGGATGTGATGAATAGCATGGTCTTAGTCGATATGGTTCCTATGAATTTCAATTCGCTATTTGCAGAACATGGTCTGTTATTGAAAATAGATAAAGGAAATCAAATCTTCCAGGAAGGTGAAAATGCAGAAGAACTTTATCTTATTCAAAAAGGAGCCGTACAATTAAGCAAAGAAACAGAAAGCGGTAAAGAATTGACGCTAAGAATTTGCGGTCCTAACTCCATGATCGGTGAATGTTCTGTTTTTGGTCCTCCTATCAATCATACAATGACTGCTAAAGCAATGATGAATACTGAACTTTTGTCCATGAAAAAAGATTCATTAGAAATGCTTTTAACTGAGCAACCGACATTAATGATTGAATATATTAAATGGCTACAAAATGAACATCTGAAAACCCAAAGTATTTTACGGGATTTAGTGATGCACGGTAAAAAAGGAGCTCTTTACTCAACCCTCATTCGACTTGCCAATACTTACGGCAAATTGAATGAAAACAACGATCTTTACATTGATTTCAATTTAACGAATTCGGATCTTGCCAATCTTTGCTCCACAAGTCGAGAAATGGTGAATCGTATGCTGAATGATCTAAAAAAACAAGGAGTTATTTCATTTGATAAAAGCATCATTACCATTCACAATTTAGAGTATTTGAAGAAAGAAATATGTTGCGAAAACTGTCCGCTATCCGTTTGCCGCATTGATTAATCAAATTAGAGGACTGTGAAATAGACAGTCCTTTTTTTATATATTTGGATAATATCCAGACAAGTTAATATCTTTTCCGCACAAGTTGATACACTATTTGCACAAGCTGAATCCTTATCTACACTAGTTGATACGCTATCCGCACGAGGCTAAAACCTATACACACAAGTAAACACTTTATCCGTACAAAGTAATTCCTCGTCCTCTCAAGTTGATACACTATCCACACAAGATTGAATCTATACACAAGTAAAACACTTTATCCGCACAAAATGTTTCCTCATACACACAGGATTATCTACACAAGTTTTAATCATATCCGCACAATTTTAATCCTTCCTACTAAGTATTAACCAATCCAAAAAAAGAGCGAATTAGAAAACCCATTGTTTTTCCAATTCGCTCTTTTTCATTTCATAAGGTGTCGGAAATGCCTAATTCGTACTCATCTTTTGATTATTAGTTTATCCAAATTATATAAAGAAATGCATATATTAAATTATTATGATTGCCCCAGTTGTATTAGCGTATTCCTAGAGCCATTTTTGCGTAACGGGACATCATATCTTTATTCCACGGTGGATTCCAAACAATATTGACATCTACATCTTTTACTTCAGGCAATTCGCTTAATACCGTTTTGATTTGATCAACAATGACAGGACCAAGTGGACATCCTAGAGAAGTTAATGTCATTGTAATTTTACATACTCCTTCATCATCCATATCCACATCATATACTAAACCTAAGTTGACAATATCTATACCTAACTCAGGGTCAATAACGTTTTCCAAAGCGCCAAGAATACTTTCTTTCATATCCGCATCCATTGCCATCTCTCATTGCTCCTTTCGTCCAAAATGATAACCATTCTCAATCATCATACTATACAATCGACAAAATTACAAAAATTTAATTTCCTGTTAAATGCTTCGCGAGGAAATCAGTCACAGCTAATACACCGCTGCGATTCACTTTATGTCCTTGATTTTCATCCACTATAAATTGCAAATTCTCTTGTTGCTGATAGTATGGACGTATTGATTCATAAAAATGTAGAGCATTCTCAATTGGTACTGTTTTATCTTTTTTGCCATGCCAGAAAATCACAGGACGGTTGTTTAATTGTTCTGGTGTTTTTGTTATATCATATTCAGAAAGCATATTATGTATCTGTTCGATTTGTTCATCACTAAAAGGAAGTTTTGCTCCTAACTTTTCAAATTCTTTCAATTGGTAATCTGCAAATGCAATATATCCTGGAGCACCCATACATACCCCAGCCGCATCAATCCAATTATATTTCTTTAAACAGCCGCATGTAACAATTCCACCCATACTTGTACCCGCAATACCTACTTTCGTTGGTTGGAATCGAGACTGTATTTCATTGTATATCTTGCCAACGTCTTGTATAGAATTCACTACGATGCTCCAAAACTTTAAGTTCATTTTTTCTTCCGATATTTGCTCACTTCTTCCACCATGAAATAGAGCATCAGGCAAAATGACACGAATCCCTTTTTTCACTAATTGATAAGCATAATGTAAATTGTGCTCTTTCGCACTTAAAAAACCATGTAAAAAAATAACAATAGGTGAATACTCATTCATTTCTTCGGTATAACAATGGATGAGCGGAATATCTTCCCATAATTCATCATTTATTATCATTACATTCACTCCTCAAAGGCTATCTCTTGTTATGTTAACAAAAAATATCAATAGAGACAAAATTTTGACGTACACGTAATGTCACGATAAAATCGAAAGAACAGAAAGGGGACTTTCTATGAAACAACATTTAATTGTATTAGACTTGGATGGTACTTTATTAACGGACAATCATGTGATTTCTCCAAAAACAAAACAAATATTAATGAAAGCAAAAGAAGCTGGACATCAAATTATGATTGCCACAGGAAGACCATTCCGTGCAAGCAATATTTATTATGAAGAATTGGGATTAACTACTCCTATTGTCAATTTCAACGGAGCTTATATACACCATCCGAAAAACCCATCTTGGCAAGCAATCCATTCCCCAATTGATATGAAAGTTGTACATGATGTCATTGACTCAGTAGATAAATATCAATACGAAAACTTAATTGCTGAAGTGATTGATGATGTTTATATTCATGTGGAAGATGCAACGATGATGGATATTTTCAAAATGGGTGACCCAAAAGTAACGATTGGAAATTTACGTGGAAACTTAAGTGAGGACCCAACGAGCTTATTGATTCATGCTAATGAAAAAAATGTACCTTTAATTCGACAACACTTACAAGAAGTGCATGCTGAGCTGATTGAACATCGCCGTTGGGGAGCACCTTTTAACATTGTTGAAGTAGTTCGTAAAGGATTAAATAAAGCAGTCGGTGTTTCCCTTATCGCGAAAGATTTAAATATTCCACGGGAACGAATCATTGCCTTTGGTGACGAAGATAATGATTTAGAAATGATTGATTACGCCGGCATTGGGGTTGCAATGGGAAATGGCATCAGTGAATTAAAAAATATCGCCAATGAAGTAACAGGAACGAATAACGAAGATGGCATTGCGAACTTCTTAATTGAAAGATTAAAATTAAAATAACACATTGTTGTTTTCCACGGAAAATCAACACCTTCTTACTAATTTTGAAGAAGGGTATTATGATTTTTTAAAAGATGGAAAGGAGAGGAAAAGATGAAACTATTTACGGATAGCGGTAGTGATTTACCTAAAGAATTCTATGAAGAACATGATGTCACATTATTCCCGCTGCGTGTTCACCTGAATAACAAAGAATATGAAGATGTCATTGGCATCGACCCTAAAGAACTATACGAGGAAATGAGAAAAGGAGCTACTCCAAAAACCTCTCAAGTATCACCAGAAGTCTTTTTAAATACTTTTGAGGAATACGCAAAAAAAGGCGAAGAAGCAATATATATAAGTTTTTCTTCCCAACTTTCCGGCACGCATAATACCGCAGTAATGATTGCAATGCAATTAAGCGAAAAATATCCAGATTTCAAATTAAAAGTGATTGATACAAAATGTGCATCCCTTGGACAAGGGCTTGTTGTAAAAAAAGCAGTGGAATTAAGAGATGCTGGAGTTCCTTTTGATGAACTTATTAAAGAAGTAGAGAATTATGCAAAACATATGCAGCATATTTTTACCGTAGAAAATCTCGATTACTTAGCTGCGGGGGGCCGAATTTCGAAATCAAGTGCATTTTTCGGAGGTCTTTTGAGCATTAAACCTATTTTACATGTGGATGATGGCAAACTCATCCCTATAGAAAAAGTTCGCGGCAGAAAGAAAGCACTCGCACGAATGGTAGAAATTATGGCTGAACGCGGCGGTGATTTTTCTAATAAAATTGTAGGAATTTCTCATGGAGATGATTTGGAGGCTGTCAAGGAAGTCCAACAGATTATTGAAGAGAAGCTGCATCCAAAAGGTTTTGATATAACGATGGTTGGTGCTGTAATAGGTTCCCATTCTGGTCCAGGTACACTTGCTATCTTCTTTACAGACAAAGATTATTAAGGTCAAATAACAAAGCACCTTCAAATTAGACGAAGGTGCTTTTTTTATTGGCAAAATATACACTATTTATATTGTCACGTTTTGTGAAATTCATCATACTCTTCACTTACTCTTGATTGGCTCCTTCGCCAACAACTCGATTTCATGTAATTCAGTCGGATTGTCAAAATCGATGCTATAATGTTTGACCCGCTTATTCACAGGAACAATCTCATAGCTAAATTGGAGTGGGATGACTGGAGCTTGTTCTTCCATATATTGCTGCCAAATCCGAAACTGTTCTGCACGATATGATTGATCAAATGCTTCTGGAGAATCGATTTTTTGAATCGTCTCCTCTAAAAAGTCAGACGTAAAACGGCTAAAGTTAAAGGCATCGGATTTTCCATACAAGCCGGCTGGCGAAGGATTTGTCCCCGTTCCCCATGCAGCCATAAAGACATGGATTTCTGGATCATCTGCCTCCACTTTATCGTAAAAAGCATTCACTTCAATCGGTCTTCCTGTCGTTAAAGTGACATTTAATCCAACATCCCGCCAATTTTGTAAGTAGTAAGCAGCAATTTCATCTTGAATGGTATCTCCTGCCATTGTCGCAAACTTGATTTCCAGCTTATTTCCCTTTGGGTCTTCCCGGAAGCCATCCCCGTCAATATCGATGTAACCTGCCTTGTCTAAAATCTTTTTTGCCTTTTCGGGATTATACGTATATCCTTTCAGCATAGCATCATGGTAGGTTTTAAACGCTGGAGGAATCAATGAATTCGCCCGTTGACGAAAATTGAAAAAGAGCACTTCGCAAACCGCTTCCACATCCAACGCATACCCCATCGCTTGCCTTAAAGCCTGATCTCCTACAGGTGTGGAATTTAAATCAGTCACCACTTCTCTCTTTTTCGGGTCCCATTTTCCCAACTTAAATCCTAAATAGGAATAATATAATTCTGGCCTCCCTAAAATATCAATGTTGTTAAACTTCTGGATTTCCGGCCATTTTGTTGCAGTGAATCCTGACACAATATCATACTTTCCAGCCCCAATCGCAACAGATACTGAGCTGGATGGAACAACCTCCACAAAGACACCGTCCAATTTCGGTTCGCCTTTCCAATAGTATGGATTTTTCACAAATTGCACAGATTCCCCAGGAACAATTTTATGAAACTTGAATGGCCCGAGTGTCACAGGATTTTTTCGAACGGCGTCGCTTTCAATTAACTTCTTCACAGGAATGCCTTTCAGCTGATGGCTGGGTGCCGCATAGGTCCATAAACCGTCCCCGCCGGAAAATATCGCAGGCGACAACTTTTTGAATCGGATTTCCAATGTGCGCTCATCGATTTTCCGGATGCCGGAGATGGTTTTCGCTTTTCCTTCGTGGTATTCTTCCACCCCGATAATATTCTTGAATTCCGTATCATATCGGACGCCCGTATAATCAGGATGGGCAATAATTTCGTAAGGCAAAATCAAATCTTCTATTTTGAGTGGCTCACCATCGGACCACCGGACACCTTCACGAATAGTAATGGTCACTTTATTCTCTTCCTGATCCACTATCATGGATGCAATGCCCTCATTATTGATTAAAAAATCGCCATCCATTTCAAAAATTGCATTTGATGCATAGCTCATAATGGCAGCATCGTAGCGGTTTTCATAGAGTTCAGCCAAAAACACTCCTTGGAGAGGTTCATCTTTCACAATTCCTACTTTTAAAATGCCTCCTTTGATTGGTGTTCCTTCATTTGTAACGGAAGTCGGCAATGTGACATTTTTTGAATAAACATTCGAATTCATTAGTGCTGTTATGATGATGATCGTGATGCAGAGTAATAATTTTTTTCTCATGATGTCCTCCCTTGGTGCTGTTTTAGTTAATATTTATCGATAAATAGAACAATTCATTGACATCATCCATTATCCCAATCGCTGCTTCACATCCACCGATCTCCTTAACGCTTGGCCGATATAATTGATGGCAAGCATCATGAATAAAATTAATAAAGATGCCGGAAGCCATACCCACCAATATTGTTGCAATACGGCTGGATTATTGGCATAGCTCACTAAGGTCCCTAATGAAGGGGTTGTGGGCGGCAAGCCGAATCCTAAATATGAAAGACCAGTTTCAATGCCGACGTTGCCCGCAAAATTCAATGTTAACTCAACGATTAATAATGAACTTAAATTTGGCGCCACTTCCCTCCGAAGTATGACAAAATCGCTTGTTCCAAGTGTCTTCGATGCGCTCACATAATCCCTTTTGCTTTCTGATAATGCCTTTGAACGAACGAGCCGGGCTGTTCCCGTCCATAAAAAGAGGCTCATAATCAGAATGAAAGAGGTTATCGAATATTTTGGCACAAGGGTTACAAAGACAATGATAAATAACAATGAAGGAATCGTTACGAAAAAATCAATGATTCTCATGATGATATAATCCACCCAGCCGCCGAAATAACCACAAATGAGACCTACCACAATGCCTATAAAACCAGTGATAAGCGTGATAGCAAGAGCAATGGATACGGAGTTTCTGGCGCCAATGATTAGTTGTCCCAAAATATCTTTTCCGCCCTGATCTGCACCTAATAAGTACTTCTCTCCCGGCCGACTATAACGGTCGTACAAATTAATGCGCATCAACTGCTCTTGATCAATGAAGAAAGATGCTATAAAAACAAATAGAATGAACAAAACTAATAAAAAGAGCGAAACCAAGGCGATTTTATCCTTTTGGAATTCCCGAAAAGCAACCCCTATTCCTCGTGGACGACCATTTTTTCGATATCGCTTCTTCTTACGTCTCATTTTTCCACCATCCCCTCCTCACTATTCAATTCGAATGCGAGGATCCACAATACTTAAAATAATGTCGGAAAGCAAACTACCTAGCAATGTTAAAAAACCATACAGCATCACTAAAGCGCAAATGACGCTATAATCCCTTGAGGCAATGGAACTGACAAATAATTGTCCCATTCCTGGGTAGCCGAAAATCGTCTCAATAAATATAGATCCGCCAAGAAGTCCGGTAATGGTAAATCCTAAAAAAGCTGCAATCGGAATAAACGAATTTCGCAAAATGTGCTTCGTATAAATTTTCCTTAACGGCACGCCTTTGCTTCGGGCCGTTCGTACATAATCCATTGTTTTTGCATCGATGATTTCCGAACGCAAATATTGAATCACACCGGTCGTACCGAGAATGGCATAAGTAATGGCTGGCAGTAGGATGTGATAAAAACGGTTCCATATGTACTGGATGGTTCCTGGTTCAACTTCGATATCTACGCTTCCGCTTGTTGGAAACCATTGCAATTTGTAGCCGAATATATATAAAAACAACAGAGAAAGTACAAACGTTGGAATGGCATAGGTGATGAAACTATAAAACACAATAAATTTATCTAGCCTTGACTGTTGATATCGCCCCGCTAAAATCCCAAGAGGAATGGCTATTAGATACAATAAAATGACGCTGACAAAGGATAGCCAAAAGGTGTTCAACGCCCGTTCCCCAATGAGAGAAGTCACATCCCGCTGAAAAGTATAGCTCTTGCCGAAATCCCCTTGCAGCGCATTTTTTACCCAGCGAACATATTGTATTGGTAAAGGGTCATTTAATCCCAATTCTTCCTTCAATTCTTCAATTCGTGCTGGGTCCGTTTCGGGTGTAATCATACCTGTAAATGGATCCCCCGGCATCATCTTTGCCATCACAAACACGATGATGCTTAAAGCAATCAGTTGTGGAACCATAAGAATGAGACGACGTACAATGGTTTTCCACATCTATACGACCTCCTTTACGCTCGAAGCCGAAACGTAATGGGTATCAGAAATCGGAATTAAATCATACACTCGTCCATTTTCATCAAAGGCTTTATGAATATGCTTTTCATACATTTTTTCAAACTCTTGTCGAGCCCATTTCCTTTTTTCCCTTCCCAAAGGCGTTGTCGCCGGAATGGAATTAAGCAATCGCTTCGTGTAAAGATGCTTTGGATTTTGGTAAATATCCTGCTTTGTGCCGCATTCCACAAATCTTCCTTTATACATGATAAAAATATAGTCACACATATGCTTGACGACTCCTAAATCATGGGAGATAAACAAATAGGTTAATCCAAATTCCTTCTGCACATCTTTCATAAAATTGAGCACTTGTGCCTGTACGGATAAATCAAGAGCTGAAACCGGTTCATCAGCAATGATTAGCTTTGGATTCGTTGCAAGGGCTCTTGCGATATTGATGCGCTGCTTTTGTCCTCCTGAAAATTCATGTGGAAATTTCTCTTTTGAATCGCCCGGCATGCCAACTATCGCAAGAAGTTCATCAATTTTTTTCCTTTCTTCCCTAGGAGTTAAGTTCAAAAAATTTCGAATCGGTTCTGCAAGGATATCAGCAATCCGTTTTCTCGGATTTAAACTGGAATGGGAATCTTGAAAAATCATTTGCACTTCTCGATGAAAATGCGAGGTGCGAGATTTCCTCTCCTTCGTCACATCTTCCCCTTCAAAAAGGATTTTTCCCGACGTTATTTTCTCAAGGCCAATGATCGCTTTTCCCGTTGTCGATTTCCCACATCCAGACTCTCCCACAAGCCCGTAAGTTTTCCCCTGTTCGAACTCCATATCTATACCATCTACCGCATACACCCAATCAACGATGGAATTAAAAAATCCACCCCGAATCGGATAATGCACTTTTAAATCAATGATTTGCATGAAGCTCAAACTGCTTCCTCCTTCAACGATTTATGGAGCTTTCATGTTGAAAATTGAAATACTTCCAGCATGTGCACTTCACAAAATGCCCTTTTGAAATTTCGTGGAATATCGGTTGTTCTTCATGAGCATCTTTTGGAATCCATGGAATGCGAGATGCAAATCTGCATCCTGTTCTTGGTAAGTGGGTTAACGATGGAACAATTCCTTCAATGGCGTTGAGGCGTTCATTTGTGGAGTGGAGTTGTGGCATCGAGTTAAATAATAATCGCGTATATGGATGCTTTGGACTAGCAAACAATTTTTGTACTGGTGCTTCTTCAATGATTTCTCCCGCATACATCACCATCACCCGATCGGCCATTTCTGCAACAACCCCTAAATCATGAGTGATCAATATGATGCCTGCTTCTGTTTCATTTTGCAATTCCTTCAATAAATCTAAAATTTGCGCCTGTATCGTCACATCTAGAGCCGTTGTCGGTTCATCAGCTATAATTATTTTCGGTTTACAAGAAATGGCTATTGCAATCATAACCCGTTGCCGCATTCCCCCGGATAATTGATGGGGAAATTGCCTAGCAACTTGTTCAGGTTTTGATATACCGACTTGTTTTAATAATTGTAATACCTTTTCTTCCCGTTCATCACGAGAATAGTCAGTATGATATGTTAACGCTTCTTCAATTTGATCACCAATTCGCATTAAAGGATTCAAGGCAGATAAAGGATCTTGGAAAATCATTGCTATTTCTGCACCGCGAATATGGTTCATTTCCTCTTCAGAACATTCCAAGAGATTGCGTTCTCCAAAAAGGATTTTTCCCGTCACTCGCGCATTCTGTTCATGGTGGAGACCGATGATGGCTGTAGCAAGAGTACTCTTTCCACAGCCCGACTCCCCAACAATTGCAAGAATTTCGTTATTTTTTAATGTGAAGGAAACCCCATCCACCGCATCATAAAATGTATCATTTATTCGAAATCCAACATGTAGATTTTGAATGTCCAGTATGTCCATTTTGGGAGAGTCCCCTTTCTTGCAATTGACTTTAATGAAGTGTATGAATTGAAAAGGGGAAAATTAACCTAATTACATGAGGGTTAGTATCTTCTCAATGAATTTTCTACAAATGCGTTATTTTCAAAAATACCTACAATCTTCTCATCATTTTTCTTCGGCATCCTTGCTATTCAGTCAATCGAGTAGGAGGGAGCGATTAACTCCCGTCCTCTCACACCACCGTACGTACGGTTCCGTATACGGCGGTTCAATTAAGATGATTGACGCAAGTCTTTATAACTTCCGTGAATAGCTGTTCTCTTTATGCCAGTGGTCACTCCACCCTCCAAGAGGTCTCCCACGGGATTCACCGCTTCCTTCCTCAAGTGAGGTACTACGTTTTCTGTGTTCATCATGACTCACTGAATGCCAAGGGCTATTCTCTCTTAATTGTTCGGTCCTTCTTAGTAGTTCTAAACCAACTAATACTATGACCTCTGCTGACTTCTGACGGTTCAGCTACTTATCACTAAGTAGGTTATGAAGCGTACTTCACATATCCGCCAGACCTCCCCGGGTAAGAATGTAATCTTTCCTTCCATCTATCTGCTTCATTTACTCTGTACCACCTTTGGCAGAAAGGACTTTGTTTTGTTTAGCAAACTCATCCAATGATACCTAGCCTTATATGAAGTTCGTGTTCCTCAGACCGGAAGTTTGCCGCTCGCTTCCTTCAGATTCCGCGTCACCACGGACACCCTTGCGTTAAGCTAACTGTTACTTCTGCCTTCACAGTTCGGGACTTACACCCTATAGATTACACCCATGCCAGGCGCACTAAAAAAAGCGAAATCAAAGCTAGTTGATTTCGCTGAATTTTGAATTATCCTTGAGAACGTTTGCGTTTTCCTCGTTTAATTAAAGAAATGATAAAGACGATGAAAATTATATAAACGAAAGCCATCGCTAGAATATATGAAATATTGATTCCTTGTTCATCAATCACTTGATAAATTTCAACAACTTCTCGGTCTTGGATAATTCTAAAAATCCCGTCTTCACCTTCACGGAAAATTTCACTATTTAACATTCCACGAAGCTCTTTATTTTCTCCAACAAACTCTTTCGGAATTTCAATCTTTTCGCGCATTCCTGTGTTGTTGATGACAATAATCCAATTTTCATCCTCAGAAGAACGCTGGAAAACAATTAATCCATTTTTATTTTGAATTAGATTGAAATCTCCTCTGCGTAGAGTTTCCGATTTATTACGCAACAATTGGATATCTTCAATATATTTTTTTAATTCTGTTTCTGTTTTAAAGTTATAAATTTGATGAGCTTCAGGTCCAGCTTTACCGTTCATGGCAATCTCGGATCCATATTGCATAACCGGTACGCCCGGAAGTAGCAAAGTTGTTGCCAATGCCATTTTTAATCGAGTTGGAGGATAAATTTCCGCTGTATATAGAAAACGATCTGTATTTACATTGTCAATCATAATTTGCGTAGGGATTTCCTCTTCTCCCTTTGCATAGGGTTCAAAATGTTTCAATAAATCGGATGTATCTTCATCAATATTTTTAAACGCATGGCTAAAAATTTTGCTTACTTCATCATAAAATTTCGCATCAAATCGAGCATTGCTTTCAGTATTTGAAATCACATAAATTTGTTCATTGACTGATTTAATTGCATCAATCATCTCATTTAAAAATTCTGTATCGGCAATATCGAGATTTGTTAAACGGATACCATCAACATCATATGTAGAAGCAAATTGGACAATAGCATCAATTAGCGCCTTTTGTACTTCTTCATTTTTTAAATCCCAGCGAAGTTTTCCATTCGCTGTCCCTACAATCCAAGAAGCTTTTTTAGGATCTTCAGCCCATTCATGATTTTCACTTACATTTGTTAACGGAAAATCTACCATAATGGACATGCCATTTTGTTTCACAATTTGAATCAACTTTTTGAACTCTTCTTCTGTCCCAAAATTAGGTTCCAATTGATGATAACTTGTCACCATTGAACCGTCATAAGATTCTGTTGCAAAGACCGAGCCGATAGAAACAATCGTAAATCCCATATCTTTAATGTCAGAAAGTTTATCTATAATCCCTTGAAAATCCCCACCAGCGAATTTTGCTGGATTTTTTGGATCGGTTTTCGAAATATCGTCATTTTCATTCGTAGCATTAAAATAACGATCGACTAATAAATCGTATATACTCTCATCAGCAATTGAACGGGGTTTTTCAGCGCTTGCGATAGGCGTTGAGAAACTTGCAAATAATAATGTTGCCATTGCTGTCGTTCGAATCCATTTACTGAGTTTCAACATAATCCCTCTCCTTTAAACCAATCAACGACATTTTACCAAAAATATAGATACAACTCCCAATAAAACATAAAAGTTTAATAAAATGCGCTTATTTTTTGTCTAAAGTGTGACAAAAAATAAAGAACCCCTCATGGTTATTCGTTCTTTTTATCTTCGAGTCCAATGAATTCTTCATTTCTATGATTACTCGGTTTTTGCAAAAAAACAAAAAGAATAAAAAGTAACATTAAAACAATCACAAATACAAGCATAACGATTGGAATCATAGCACATTCCCTTTCTTTTTTCTCATATTTGTTGAAATCATTTTAGAGTAATTGAGCAATAATTTCTATCTACAAACTAAAAAAACGCAAAGTATAAAATATACTTTGCGAACTCACGAATGATTAAGCTAAGAAATTCATTCCCATTGGTAATTTAAAGCCAAAGAATAACGTTAAAAATAAGAATACTGCAAATAAAACCCAAAATATTGTTGTTGGTTTGTCTTTAGCTTTACGAACAAGAACCATCTCCATCATACCAATCACTAAAATACCTAAAAGCAATTTGATTCCATAATTCAAGCCTTGACCGTAGTCCATTGCTTCAATAAATAAAGCTCCACCCGTAATGATAATGAGGATATAAAATAAGCGTAATACCATTTGCAATCCTTTGTTTGGTTTAATGGCAGCAATTAAAAACAAAATGATTCCAACAAACCATGTTGTGATGTGTAAATGCGTTGAACTTGTTAAAAAATCCATCTACTTCCCACCTCATCGTATATTTCATAGAATATCCTAACACGTGAATAGTTTCTATTCAAATATAATACTTCTTTTTATTTTGTATTTATTTTAATAAAGAGAAAAAGAATCCGCAAGTTATCGCTGTCAACACAATCATTGCGGATTCAATTTCTTACCCTCTATTAAATTGATTCAAAACGATTTGTTAATGTACCAATACCTTCAATCGATATCTTCACTTCATCTCCAGCTTTTATAAATTGTGGAGGATTCATTCCTTTCCCTACCCCGGCAGGAGTCCCTGTTAAAATAACGTCGCCAGGTTCTAGTGGAACATGCTGAGAAATAATCGAAACCAACCGATCTACTGGGAACATCATATCTTCTGTATTTCCATTTTGGCGTACTTCTCCATTCACTTTCGTCACAATCGTCAAGTTTTGGGGATTTGGAATCTCATCTTTCGTTACAATGTATGGTCCCATTGGGCAAGTAGCATCCAAACTTTTACCTAAAAAATATTGTTGGTGTCTCTGTTGAATATCACGGGCTGTGATATCATTAGCAATCGTATACCCAAAAATATAATCATAAGCTAATTTTTCAGGTATATCTTTTCCGAATTTGCCAATGACAACTGCCAACTCTCCTTCATAGTCAAGGGAGTCCGTTTTTCCTTCATGCACTGGTAAAACATCGTGGTCTGCAGCAATCGTCGTCGGTGACTTTGTGAAAATGACTAAATCAGATGGAGCAGCTTCCACTCCCATTTCCTTTGCATGTTCATCATAATTTTTGGCTACACAAATAATATTTTTTGGAGTTCTTGGAATTGGCGATAACCATTCAATTTTGCTAAATGGTAATTTAAATTTTTCAACCTCTCCTGATTTTTCTGCTACTTCTACTAATCTTCTAATTTTTTCAACAAAATCATACCCTAATGCAATGCCTTCAATAATCGTTTGCGGAAACGATGGTAGCACTTGAAGCGTTTCTTGAATTGCTAACACATCCCAAACTGCTTCTTCTTTTTTTACTTTTGGACCAAACTTCACTTGATTATTGAATTTAAAGGATAAAATTTTCATTCGTAATAGCCCCTTTACATTTTCACAAATTCTAATAAACTACGAAGCGTAGTATTAATAACATATTACATGAAAATCATTTATATTGCTCAATTTTCCGTACCGTTTTTTCCATAAGTGATGCGTTTTACAGCTTTTTCAAGCGGTCCTTGTTGATATTTCAAAAACCACAATTCAGATAAGGCTAACTGAACGACATAAATACCAATGGCGATAACAATTCCCATCATTACATCCACTTTTCCATATAACCCAAAACCGAAATTGTAAAATAATAAAGTGCAAATGATAGACTGTATGATATAGATAGTTAATGACATGCGTCCTACTTTAGCGATTGGGCTTAGTAGTTTTGTTGCAAATGGTATGAGACAAAGTACGACAATTAAAGACGCATACCCTACGGCTAATATGGGCCCTCCTATATAAACTCGGACATACTCTAATAAATAAGTCCGCGTTACATGAAAAGGCACACTTTTAATAAAAAGCCCTCCAGCAATACAAATAATCGTTAGTATAATCCACATCACTTTCAATTCTTTTGCCCGCTCAACTAAACGCCACTTAGCAGCTGCTGCTCCGATCATCATATATGGCAAAATTGTAAACAACGCGCTAATCCACATACCTGGAGCCATTTGAACCGCTAAATCATTTAAACGTTGGAAAAAGGCATCAGTCCAAGTTCCAATACCGTAAGCTGTAATCGCATTATTAATTGCAGTAATATCGACATGAGGAGTTTCAAACTCTGCATTCGCTATACCTGCAATGGCATATAAGGAGAGGATGAAGAAATGCAATAGACCATTCATTGCTAAAGCAACGGTTAGCAACCATCCACTCTTTAATTTCAAACATAAAATTAAGAAAAATCCGCAAAAAGCATACATCGTAAGGATGTCTCCCCACCAAATAAGAAACGCATGCAACAATCCAATTATGAATAACACAACGAGACGTTTTGTTGCGAAAGGATAAAATCTCGTACCGGTTTGCTCAGCTTTGATCCACTGCATCGCTAAACCATAACCAAACAACATCGAAAATAAAGGATAAAAACTGCTTTGTACATAGATATCTAATGTTTGATATAACATTACATCCTGATAATCCGTAAACCAGCTATGCAAGTCAAGAATGTGGGGAAGCGGCAGGGAAAAGGCAAAGATGTTCACTATTAGAATGCCAAGCAAACTAAATCCCCTCATAATATCAAGGGTATGAATTCTTTCATTCAAAGACGTTGGTTGAAACACTACATTCGACCTCCTAAATACAATTAAACTATCATTTTCATGCAATTCTTACAAGAAGAAACGTCGAATGTTTATTACACCAGAGCTTCCAACTGTATTTCTTTCCCTGCCTCAAATAAGTAAAGCACCTTTTCATCTACTTTGATTTGTAAAATCTTTTCCACCGCTTCCGCATAAAGGCGAATTTGCACACTATAACGCTTCGACATTTCAGCTATTAACGCTTCCTCTTCTTCAAAAAACGGTAATATTTTATCCGTTTTGTAATCGAGCAACACCCATTTTCCGTCATAATCTTGCATTAAGCAATCGACAATCCCTTGGATCATTTGAGAGTCGCCTTCCGCATCGGACACACTTAATGTAAACGGTACTTCTCGATACAATTTTTTCGCGTTGCTAAATCGTTTTCCGATTGGCGTAGCAAAAAAGTGCAATAGTTGTTCAATTTGGATAGCTTTCATCTCTTCTTCTGTAATTAATTGTTTTTCTACTAACGTTTCAAGGAACCGTTGTGCTTCTTCCGTATTGATAAACCCTTGTTGCGGTACATGTTGCATCACGGTATGCATCGCTGTACCAATCTCTGTCGCAGTTAATTGTTTTTCTTGCATAAAAATCGGCCGATTGACGAATGATTTTTTGCGATTTTTATAATAAATTCCAAAGTACTCACTCTCATCTTCTTGCTGCAAGTTTTCAATGCGCTTCATTTCGGATACACTCGTTTTAGACTTTTTCTTAGTTGCTCTTTCAAATGGATAAATATGAGTAAATCGACGTTCCAATTCTTGCAATAAACTGTCATCCACTTCTTTCTTTGCAAGTTCGTTTTCCGTTTCTTCCATTTTCTCCTGTTTTTTCATGAATGATTCATTGGATATGACGCTTACTTGCCAAGTGGATGGATGTTGTATCGGCGTATAGTCTGTATCACTAAAATCTTTAAACGATGCATGTCGACTAATTGCTGGACCAATCCAGTCAAGATAATTTCGAGCTCGAGCCCTTACATAATCCGGCAACATTTCATCTTGAGCCAAACTTTGAACTTCACACCAATTTTGCTTCGTTTTCTCCCAATCTTTCACAGAGCCGACGAGAACGAGCTTTTCTTTTGCGCGGGTCATCGCCACATATAAAATGCGCATTTCTTCCGCTTTCATTTCTAACTTTTTCTTTTCCTTCATCGCTAAAAATGGCAATGAAGTATACATAATTCGATTGTCTGGGTCTATCGCTTTAACAGCTAAACCGTACTCTTGGTCAAATAAATATGGTTGATTGAAATCCATTAGATTAAAATTACTACCTAATCCAGCTACAAATACAACGGGATACTCAAGCCCTTTCGAAGAGTGAATCGTTACTAAACGAACAACATCATCCTTCTCTCCTATCGATTTTGCAATTCCTAAATCTTCCCCGCGGGATTTCATGCGATCGATGAATCGTAAAAAGCGGAATAATCCCCTGAAAGAAGATTTTTCAAAACTTAATGCTCGGTCATGCAGCGCTCGTAAATTAGCTTGACGCTGTTTACCGTTCGACATCGCGCCTACCATTTCATAATAATTTGTATCTAAATAAATTTGCCAAATTAGATCAGATAGACTGCCTCTGCGTGCTAAATCTCGCCAATTATCCAATTGTTTTAAAAACTTTTCAAGCTTTGCTTGTGTGCCTATTTCAAGGCCAGAATGCTCTTTTTCAACAAATATTTTTACAGCTTCATAGAATGATGCTTGCTTTTCAGTTAAACGAATGAGTGCCATTTCATTTTCCGTTAAGCCGACAAATGGAGCTCTTAATACAGAAGCGAGCGGGATATCCTGGTACGGATTATCAATGACTTTTAATAAATTAATCATAATCATCACTTCAAGCGCTTCAAAATATCCTTTGGAACTTTCGGCATATAGAGGAATATTTGCAGCTTTAAATTCTTCAATAATATCGTTCGACCAGGTCATTGATCGCATGAGAATGACGATATCGCTATAACGCATTGGGCGCATTCGCTTCCCTGGGTCTTTTTGCTTCGTATCGTACACTGTTGCACCAGCATCCATCATTTCTCGAATGCGTTGGATAATGTAACGAGCTTCTTGTTGAGATTTTTTCATTTCCTCTTGGATCATTAAATCAATATCCTCTTCTTCATTATCATTAGAAGTATCTGGCTGTTCTTCATAAATGATTGCTAATTCCACTGGAACTTCGACATCATCATATGGTGCGCTTGGTTTTAAAGCTGCTTTCTCATCATATTTAATTTCTCCTACCTTCTCGCCCATCACTTGCTCGAATATATAGTTCGTTCCGTATAGAACTTCCTTTCGACTGCGGAAATTAGCATTTAAATCGATTTTCAAACCGCTCGATTTCGGCTCTTCCTCAAATGTTAAATACTTATTTAAAAAGAGCATTGGTTCAGCCAATCGGAAGCGATAAATGGACTGCTTTACGTCCCCTACCATAAATAAGTTGCCGTTACTCTCATCGCCGCTTTTAACTAATTGCAAAATCGTTTCCTGCAGCATGTTTGTATCTTGATATTCATCGACAAGCACTTCTTTAAAGCGCTGTTGGAATTCGATTGCTACAGGAGATGGTTTTATTTTTCCATCCTCTTCTATCGTTAATATTTCAAGGGCATAATGCTCTAAATCTGAAAAATCTACAATCGCTTTTTCTAATTTTGCTTGTTTAAACTTTTCATCGAATTGAAGTGTTAATTTTACCAATGTTTCAATTGTCGGAGCCATGAGCCGAATTTCTTCAATGAGCCGCTCTGGTTTTCTAGCAAAATACGTATCTTGAATTTTTTTTACGATGTCTTTTGCTTTATTTCGCTTATCTTGCGCTTTCTTTTTTAATTCTTCATCGCAAGAATCTTTCGCCACCCTTGCTAAAGTTGACCATTTTAATGTAGAAAAGAATTCGTATGCTTCTTGCCAAGAAGAGCGAATGCGACGAGATGCCTCTTGAATGAGCGCTAAATCCAATTCCACCGTTTCTCCGTATGGAGCCGGACCATCTGGCATTAAAGCATATTTACGAACCGTTAAAAGGTGAGACCTTGCTTCTTCCAATTGAAACTCTATAGCATTTTTCAAATGCTCAATAAAAGGTAAATCATCTACCGTCACATCATTCGGAATCTGATATTGTTCCACTAGAGAATGAAGCCATTTTTTTGGCTCGGGATGTACTCGAGCAGTATCGTATAATTGATCAATCAAAACTTCGATATCTTGGTCATCTCGATCGGACGTAAAACTATCCACTAACCGATAAATACGGTTAACTTCGTTTTCATCTTCAGCACTATAGGCTTCCTCTAGCACATCTTTTAACACATCATCCCTGAGTAAAGAAATTTCTCCTTCACTGGCAATGCGGAATCCCGGGTCAATATCGAGTAAATAAGCATATTGCCGAACAATAGATAAACAAAAAGAGTGCAGTGTAGAAATTTGCGCTTTGTTGACAAGGCTCAACTGCTTTCGTAAATGAGCATTATGGGGGTCTTTCGCAATTTCCTTCTCAAGAGCATCCGCTAAGCGGTGGCGCATTTCCGCAGCTGATGCAATGGTAAAGGTAACGACAAGGAGCTCATCTACATCAATCGGGTTTTCTTTTGCAATGACCTTTTCGATCATCCGATTAACAAGCACCGCCGTTTTTCCTGAACCTGCAGCAGCGGAAACAAGAATATCTTGACCTGTTGCCCAAATGGCTTTCCATTGTTCATCGGTCCATGTAGCGTCTTTCGGCTTAGTTGGAATTGAGTTCATCGTCATTCAACTCCTTTCGAATTTTTTCTACGACATTTGGCGCTTTATCTGCCTGCAACAGTTGATATTCACCGTCTGTCGGGTCAAATTGGCATACCGACTTAAATTCACAATAATCACAAGCAGTTCGATCTTTTAACTTAAATGGTCGAATAGAAGTATCTCCGCTTAAAATGGAATCTCCTGCTTCCCTATGTTTTTTGCGCACAAATAATCGCAACTCTTCCATCGCTTCAGGCGGTACAACTTTCGAAGTTTTGGAAAATTCCTGTTTTTTCGTTATCGACACTGGAATAATAATCGACTTGCCATCCTCTTCTAAACGCTCGTCCATCGCAATCACAGCCTCTTGATCTTCGGATAACAATCCTTTCATTTTGTACATCTTTAATCGTTCTTCTTCGATTTGTAATTCATTTAACTCCTGCTCAATTTTTAAAAGAGGATTTTGCACATGGACGTATAGGACACCTGCGGGCATTGCCGGTTCATTTAATAAAATTAATGAATTTTCAACGGCTACATCTAAATACGTTAATAACTGCAATGATAAGCCGTAATACACTTCATTTAAATCTAAATCTCTGCCAGAAGATTTATAATCGATGACACGTAAATAAGATGTTCCACCAACTTTTGCATGGTCTATTCGGTCAATTCGTCCTCTCAATTTCATTTTTCGGCCGCCGTTTAATGCTATTTCTAAAGGCGGTAATTGTTCATTTTTGCTAGGGCCGAAAGACGCTTCCACAGCTATTGGCTTAAAGGTTGAATTCTTTGCATGCTGTGATAGGGCAACCATCGTTTTTTCAACGATGTGCATCAATTTCCGCTGAATATAGCGATAGCGGGAACTGCTTAACAAGATTTGGTGTGAAAAAGCCGGTACAATCTGTTCTACAGCTTCTCGTGCAAGATGAGCACATTGTTCTTTCGTTAATTTATTCCATGGCAAGTTTAATCGGCTAGTCTCCTTCGAAATCCACTTTAAAGCTTCATGGAACAAATCACCCATTTCAAATGTTTCTAAACGGAACTCCGGGCGTTGTTGCAAGCGAAGACCATAGGATGCAAAATGGGCAAATGGACAACTAAAATACTTTTCAATTCGTGAAACGCTGGATGTGAAGTCATCCCCATATAATGCTTCCGTCAATTCTTGAGCCAATTTTTCTGAGACATTTTTTTCTTTCAACGGTTTCATTACAACTTCAAGTACTGGTTTCCATTCATCACTTTGTTCATAAAACGTTTTAAGTGCTCTCCATTCTGGTGCAAGCTCCATTGATTCCGCTTGTTTCAATTGAGTCATTAAGTAAGCTAGCGATGTTCTCGGATGTCGTAAGTACGAAAGCACTTTTTCCTTATTCCATTCTTCGATTGGGTCAATAAAAATTCTTTCATGAGGCAATGTGTATTTTCCGTTCACTTCAAATAAGTTGTGCAACCGTTGTACATAAAGAGATGGTAATAAAGCTTTACTCTCCTCATCACTGCTGGAATATGTGACATATAAACGGTCTGTAGGGGAAGAAAAAGCACGATAAATATAAAAGTTTTCTTCCATGAGTCGATGCTTGGATGATGGGTACAATTCCACATCAATTCCTGAAAACCATTCCCTGTCCATATCGTTTATGAATCCTTCATAGTCAATACGCATTGGATATACTCCGTCATTCACGCCAATGACGAAAACAACTTTCATATTGTCAAAACGAGAAAACTCCACAGTTGCAACAGTCACTTCATCAACAGCTGGAGGAATTTTTGAAAATTTCAGCGTGTCAAATCCTTCATCCAGGATTTTAGCGGCTTCTTCAATCGTTAAAGGCTGGTCTCCAAACATGATAGCGAATTGTTCAAGTACGTTTACCCACTGGTTCCATGCCTGATCATGTTCCATTGCCTCTTCCAGTTTGCCTTCTTCCAGTTCTTTATCTTTTAACGTCTGAAGCTTTTCATAAATTTGCAATTCTTCAACGGTTGTAAATAGAGCCGTTGCGATTTCTTGTCCATTGCGAGCCTTCTTTAATTGTTTTTCAAATTTTATTAAAGGTTCTCGAATGTAACCCTTCATTTCATCGATAATCGCTTGTATCTTTTTTTCTTCATCGGTTTGTTTCGTTGTCACAAACTCTAAACCTCGATATTTTTTATACATCCAACGGTCGTCTTGCATCCATCGGTCTCCATAAATTCCTTGAGCAATGACAAAGTTTTCAAATACATCCGCTTTCTCTCTTATTTCTTTTACATTAGAGTTTAATGGGAAAAATAAATCTGTTTTTACACTACGGAAAATCGGTTCATATTTCCAATGAGAAGTAATCACTTCTAAAATAGAGCGGCTAAATTCAATTAACGGATGATGCAACATCGATTTTTTCTCATTGGTAAAAACAGGAATATTATATTGTGCAAATATTGTCGAAATTAGCGGATCATACACATCTGCTTGTCGATACATAATCCCGATATCACGATAACGAATACCTTCTTCTTGCACTAATCGTTTTATTTCCCGGGCAATTCCATGAACTTCAGCACGCCGATTTGCTCCTTCAATAATCTTGATAAAACCTTCTGCTTCGATTTTTTTTGGAGTTAGCTGATAAAATTGCTGTTCCACATGAAATAAATCTCGATTTTTATAGCGGTGAGTTGTTTCCAAATGAATTCTCGGTTCAATTTCGATACCTAATTTTGTCGCTTCTTGTTTTAATTTGTCGTATGTGAGAGCAGCACGATAAAACACTGCTTGTTCATTGTGTTTATCTTGTTCATCTTCAAAAGGAAGAACAATGGTAACTCTTTTCGTTAAAGATAAAAGCTGCTTGACAATTTCAAACTCACGCACTGTAAATGATGTAAATCCATCGATATATACATGAGTGTCTTTCAATTTTTCAGAGTATTTCATTTGCTGGATAAGGAAGGGATATAGTCCATCTCCTTCTACATATCGATCCCCTAAAATTTCTTCTAATTTTTGTATTATGATTTGTAAGTCTTTAGATTTCGCAATTAGTGTATGAGGAGCTTGGGCTTGTTCAAATTTTTCAATTGCTTCTTTTAATGCGATACTATCGATATTAAACTGATTAAATTCCTTAATTATCTTCTCAATTTCTTCCGTAAATCCTCGCTTATCAGCAGCTTGGCTGAATAAAGTAAAATGGTCTTTATTTTCTTCCAACAATCTTCTAAGGAGCATTCGATATCCAATTTTATCAACTTTATCTTTTGCGATGCCTCCCGTTTCTTGTAATACGTGCCAGGATAATCGCTTAAAAGTCATTACTTGCGCACGAATCAACCCTTGAATATCATAGTGATTCGTTAGCTGGTATTCCGTAGAAAAAGACATTTGGTCTGGCACAATTAAAAAAATCGGTGGGCCAAAGGGATTAGATTTTACCTCTTCCACAATTTCTCGATGAATGAGGGCTGTTTTCCCTGTCCCAGCTCGTCCGCTAATAATTCGTAATGACATGTTGCTCCTCCTTCAATTTCCTCTTGCTTTATTGAAAAATAGTATTTTATTTATTATAGTACATTTACTAATAGATTCGATAAAATGCACCAATGAAAAACGCCCCGAAATTGCTAATTTTTCGGGGCTTTTCAATCAATTACCAAGCTTAATCTTTATAAGTTATTTTTAATTTCTTATTCTTTCTAAGTCTCGATACTTCTTTTAATTCTCTTTCAACACGTTTATTTAAATATCGTTCAATTTGCTTTCCGATAATCCATAATAAGAAAATTGCGACAACGACAAGTACTAATTTTGTGGGACTTCGTAATAATGCACCGATATCATAACCAAGTAAACTAATTGTTAAAATCATTACACATTTTCCTGCCAACAACACTACGAAGTAATATTTTTTCTTAATATTGGAAAGCCCTGCCACGATATTGACTAATACGGATGGTGTAAATGGGAAACACAATAATAAAAATAGTGGGGCAATTCCTTTCATATCTACCCAATGAATGAGTTTTTGCATCTTTTCATACTTAATGAATTGTTGGACTTTACGATTATTTCCAAATCTACGAACAAGCAAAAAGACCGAATAAGACCCCAATACTGTTCCAACCCAGGAAAGTAAAAAACCAAACCAAAGCCCGTGAGAACTTGCATTGGCTACTACGAAAACAACTAGAGGTAGGAACGGCAAAAAGGATTCTAAGAAAGGAAAAAGGATTCCAATTAGCGGTCCTAGTGTTCTATATTGTGCTTCCAATGCTTCAATATTTTCTACGGTAAACCATTCACTCACCTGTTCCACCTCTATCGATACTGAATAATTAAATGTAAAATCGTCACCTTATCTGTTGGATTTTCGTATTGGTGCGGCTGATTAGCAGAAAATACGAGCGTTTCGCCTTCTTCTAAACATTCCTTCATATTGCCGCATTGGACAACTGCCTGTCCTTCTATGACCGTAACTGTTTCCTCTACTCCTTCCGTGTGGGGCTCACTTTTATGTATCACCCCGGGATCCATTTCAATTTTATAAAATTCCCAACCCCGTTCCGGATTATAAGGGATAATGGAATATACACGGTATTTGCCATTTTCTTCAGACACATATGTAGAAGGATCCACACTATATTTTTGGAAAAATGTTTTCGGTGGCTGTAAAAGTGATGAAAATGAAATTTTTAACCCTGCGGCTATTTTCCAAAGGGTTGAAACAGTTGGATTTGCTTCACCCTTTTCAATTTGGGCAAGCTGTGCCTTACTTACATCAGTAGCTTTTGCCACATCATCCAAACTTAAACTCCGCTCTTTCCGAATTTTTTTTAATTGTATACCAATATTACGACTCATTTGATCCATTTTTTCATTCCACCCTATTGTCTATTTTAAAAGACAAATGTATACTATACTAAACAAAATGTGAATGTTCTGATTTTTTATTTTCTGTTTATTACCATTAATTAGCGATTATTTAAATTAAATTATCTCTGTATTTATCATAATACAAAATTTCTCTTTGTACTGTAACGATGATTTAGTCATTTATGCTGCATACTGCTAAAATTCCGTCAATCTTTTAAAACAGTATTTTTCATTTATTATATTTGAAAATTTAGTAGAAAGGAATGGATAGTGTGGCAACGGAAGTCAAGGAAGTGAATCAAAGTTTTTCTGATGACTCCTTTTTACAAGGTGCGAAGGATTGCGTTCCTACGTTATTAGGTTACATAAGTATAGGGCTTGCTTTTGGGGTAGTAGGCGTCACATCAAAATTATCGATTTTAGAAATCTTTCTACTTTCTGCACTAGTTTATGCTGGCAGTGCACAGTTCATTTTTGCAGGTTTATATTTAGCGGGAGCCCCAATGTACATCATGGTTATTACAACGTTTATTGTTAATTTACGATTCTTTTTAATGTCGCTTACTGTAGCACCGCATTTAACTCGTTATTCTGCTTTACGCAATGTCGGCTTTGGTTCGCTTTTAACAGATGAAACGTTTGGTGTTGCGATTACAAAAATAGGACGAGAACAATATCTTGGTGGTCGTTGGATGGATGGTTTAAATTTAACCGCCTATTTTACATGGATTGCAGCATGTGTTGTTGGAGGTCTTGTAGGAAATTGGATTCCAAATGCTGAAGCTTTTGGTCTTGATTATGCGTTAGTAGCGATGTTTATTGCGTTGCTAGTTTTAAACTTAGCAAATGTTAATAAAAGAAAACTCATACATTATTTAAAATTAATCGGTTGTGTTTTTGGAAGCTTGTATATTCTTTCTTATTTCATGCCTAGTCATTTAGCTGTACTTTTATCGACGATTATTGTAGCAACGATTGGGGTGTTGACTGAAAAATGACGACTACGCTATCCATGTTTTTACTTATTTTAGGATGTGCTTTTGTTACGTGGGTACCACGCGTTACTCCATTTATATTAGTACGGAACATCCAATTACCGAATATCGTATTGCGTTGGCTCCAATTTATACCCGTATGCATTTTAAGTGCACTTGTATTTCAAGCCTTACTTCGTGAAGAAGGAAAATTTGTCACATTTGATATAGAAAGTACTATTGCATTCATCCCAACATTACTTGTAGCAATTTGGACGAAAAGTTTATCCATAACAGTTGTCGTAGGTGTGTTGACGGTAGCTGTATTGAGAAATTTCTTTTAATTACATCGGCGTTGCGATAATTTCGCACAGAGCCGATGTTTTTTATTGTGAAAATCACTTTCTTGTATTATTAAATTTTCCTCCATTGGTGAACGAGTCCACAAACATAACGAAAATGGCCTAATTCTCTATAAAGAAGAATTAAGCCATTTCGTATGTTACTCTACTACTAACAATCCAATGCGATAATGATCTTTACTATGGACAACATGCTGTGTTAAGCGCAATTCATTTTGATGATTTAACACTTCCAATTTACAATGAGCCGCATTGATTTGAAGGGCTTTATACAATTCCAATTCATTGTGCACTTCCATACCGTTTACTTTGCGAATAACCTCTCCTGCTTGAAGCCCCATTTTTTCTGCCGGTGAGTTCGGTAAAACAGCAGCAATCATCACACCATTTGGACGCGCAGAAACGGCATAGACATCACGACGCTCTCGAACTTTATAAATATAGGAGATTATTAAACGAAGGAATGCGCCGACTAATACAGTCACAACTGCAACAATAGGATAAAAATATCCTACAAGTCCTCCGATTAGCACCAATTCCCCTAAAATGAAAATCGCCCTTGATAATTTAGGATATACATTTAACGGCAATGAACGTCTCGTCTTTTGCTGGAATCCGATGATAGCAGGGAACAAAATCAATGTAAATTGTTGATGGTTTAGTGAAAATTGTGGCCACCACGGAAAATAAGCATCAATTGCTTGTCCAGGAATTACGAAAAAAATCGGCAACAACCAAATTTTTTTCGTGAAGAAAGCAACGCCATGTAATCCCCTTTTTGACTTTTCGATAATCGGGGATGCATAATACAATCCATATTTCTTCATTAAGCGACTTTCCGCCATTAACAATAACCCTGCAACCAATGCGCATGTTACCGCAGTTCCTTCAAGTACGTTTACCCCTTGAATTGTCAACCCTAATAATTGAAAGGACCAATTTTGAATATTCATCAAGATTATGGCAGCCATACTCAAGGCAAACAGAATGATTGGTGAAAGTAAATGAAACTGATAAAGAACAAGTCCTAAGATACTGAAAGCTGTAACAAAGAATAATAGTTCAACTGATTGAGTCAATCCGAAAAGGAGGGTAATGACGGAAATAATGAGCGCTAACCATACCCCTTCTTTTATGAGGCCTGCAAATTCCGACCAACCCCATAAAATTCGGATATTGAAATGTTTTCTCTCTCTTTTAACTCGTACATATCCTAAAAAAATCGACATAAAAATTGCAATATACAATAGAGGATTTAAAAACATTCTGCCGATTGCACTGAACAATTCTATTAATATCTCTATCACTCATCCCACCGCCGTTTCCTACTACTACTATTGTTCATTTTATCAAAGGAATGAAAATTTGCGTAGCATCAATATACCCGTCTTCCAACATAAAATAAAATCATGTACCACACATCATTTCTGATAATTTAAAAAATTCACAAATAGTTTATCATTTTTAAGATAAATATGGTAATATTTATGGAAATCTTTGATACAAAAAGCTGCCTAGAAATGTATTCTAGACAGCCTCACCTTCAAAACGTTAAATATCCCCTTTGATTTTATGAAGCATTACACTTAAGCCCATTTTCAACTGTACATCATGTTCCATATCTTCTTTATATAAAGCGACTTGATCTCGAATGCTTGCAAAAAACTCGTCATCCATATGCCTTCCGCTCTTCAAATCATGTTTTTGTCGATAGGAGGCCACTGCTTCTGCTGTTTGTTCATCATAAAATCCGTCAGTCCTCACCATGTTATAACCTAATCCATTTAATACCTTTTGTACGTAGGCTATCTCTTCACTATAGTCTCCTTCAGCAAATTCGCCTCGCAGCGGTGTAATTTCCATTGCAAACAGCGGATGTTGTTCCACTTCGATATCTGACTCGATTCCTTTTCCATGAATCCAATCTCGATTAGGAGTAAGCCATTTGTTCGTTGATAATTTTAATTCTCCACCATTTTCCAAATCATAAGTTTCTTGAACCGTTCCTTTTCCAAAACTTTTTAAACCTACGATAATTGCACGATTCCAACTTTTCAGCGCTCCTACCATCACTTCACTTGCCGATGCACTTCCTTCATTTTGGAGAACAACTAAAGGAATCACTTTCATTTTCTTCAAATAGTCCTCATCAGCGTCAAGTTTTGTTGTTTTAATTGCTTCAAGCTTTCCTTCTGCATTTTGCATATAAGCAAAAACTTCTCCATCTTTCCCGATGCTACTTACGACGCCAGCGACGCTATGTAAATAACCTCCAGGATTATCGCGCAAATCAACTATCAACCCTTTTACATCATCCGATATTAATCTCGCAGTTGCTTCGATCCATTCTTCTACGGTCTCTTCTCCAAACATTGATATGGAAATGTATCCAATTTTTGTATCATCAACCGGAATCACTTTCCATGAAACCGTTTGATTATCAATTTCTGCCCGCTCAACAGTTACTTTAATGTGCCTGTCTGTGCTTGGACGATATAAAACAAGGGTTACTTTTTCTCCAGCTTTCCCTTGAATTAATTGCAACAACTCTCCAAGGGTTTTGCCCTCTAAACGCACACCATCCACTTCTACAATTTCATCATAAGGACGGATGCCAGCTTTTTCAGCAGGAGATGATTTAACAGGAGATACAACGATAAATCTTCCATCTTTTTCTGTAATTTCAATACCTATACCAACCCGTTGTCCTGCTAAAGACTGACGATGAATGGCTGCTTCTTTTTCGGTATAGTACGTGCTGTACGGATCCTTAATTGCTTCCGTCATTCCTCTTAACGCGCCTTCAATCAAATCCTCATCTTTTGTGTCAAAAACTGATTTTTCTTTTATGAGTGAAAAAGCTTGGTCAATTACAGGGATATTGCTTCCTTTTACTGCTGTTTCGGATTTCATATCACTTTTCCAATACACAATGATGGCAGCTAACAAACAAACAATTGCCAAAATGAAAAAAAATCGACTCTTTCGCACTCACTTTCCTCCTCTCGTTCAATCTATGTAAGAACGAGTAGTAATAACACATGCAAAAGAGCGATTTTTTTACTCTAAATTTGTAATATAATCTCTTAACGTGTCTAGGTCTAACGGTCCTAAAATCTGTTTTTCAATTTCGCCTTTTGTATTAATCATGAATGTGGAAGGAATTGTGTATATTTTATATGTTAAATTTAATCCTTCTTCTTCCATTAGGAGAATTGGAAATGTTAAATCATAGCTTTTCACGAAGTTTTCAACATTGGTTAAATTATCGTTAAAAGTAAGATTCACTGCAACAATTTCCACATTATCTTTCTTTGCATATTTCTTATAATATTCTTGGAAATAAGGCATTTCGTCTTTACAAGGTGGACACCAAGATGCCCAAAAATTTAATATCACTTTTTTTCCTTTTAAATCAGAAAGAGTCATTGTATTCCCATCTAAAGTTTTTAAAGTAAAATCCGGTGCAGGCTTTCCTAACCCAACACTTTGGGGGCTGTCGGATTTCACTTCATACCCTGGAATATTATCATCAAGGGTATTTTTATTTATATCCAATTTTTTATTGATAAACGTAGTAACTGCAATAACTACTAATGCTATTATGAGCAATGCACTTATCACTTTCTTCTTGTTGTTCATTCAATCCCTCCAAAATACTTCAAATGAACCCCATCCACTTATAGAATAACATAAATTTAGCAGAGTACATCTGGAGAATCTATGTCAAGATGATGAAAACCATAACTGAATAGCTATAAAAATAAATGGAGCTTGGGACAAAACCCTAGCTAATAAAAAATCGTCACTTATGATTTTTCATGAAGTGACGATTTTTTATGGAAAACGTTGTTCTCCGTTCCGGCCGACGCTTTCCGCGGGCACGGCTCAAGCCTCCTCGGTACTCGTACCTCGCACCTGCGGGGTCTTGAGGCTCGTGCTGTTCCCGCAGGAGTCGCGGCCTCCACGTCGAACAACTTAACTTTCTTAAATTTATATAAACAAAAAAAGAGGCTCTTTTGATAAAATTAAGTCACCACAACAAAATCTTAGAAAGGAGCCTCTTTATGTTTAAATATTATAACATGAATCAATTAGTTTTACCTATAGATTTAGAAGTTATATTACAAGAAAATGATATTGCCTACCATATTCATCATTTAGTCGAAAGCATTCCAGACGAAGCTTTCGCTCCGTTTTATAAAGAAACTGGTTGTCCATCCTATCATCCCCGAATGATGTTAAAAATTATCTTGTGTGGTTATACGCAATCTGTCTTTTCAGGTCGTCGTATTGAAGATTTAACAAAAGATAGCATTCGGATGATGTGGCTAGCTCAAGGATATGAACCAAGCTATCGTACCATTAATCGTTTTCGTGTACATCCCCAAATGCAAGAATTAATCCGTCAATGTTTTGTACAATTCCGTTGTCAACTTATTGAAGAAAAATTAATAGATGAAAAAGCCGTTTTTATTGATGGTACTAAGATTGAAGCGAACGCAAATAAATTTACATTTGTATGGAAAAAGTCGATCGAAAAGCATCATGCCAATTTAATTAAAAAATCAAATGAAGTCTATGACCGTTTACTTGAAGAACAAGTCTTACCAGCAATTGAACGTGAAAATGAAGAAGAGCTTTCAGTAGAAGAACTAAAAGAAGTAGCATCATCTCTTGAAAAAGTAGTCGATGACTATTCTACAAAAATTGAAGCTTCTGAAGATCCGGTGGAACGAAAACGACTACGTAGTGAAAGGAAAACACCAAAACAGATATTAAAGCAAGTGAATGATTGGATTGCACGCAAAGAAAAGTATCAAAATGATTTGGAGATTCTACAAAACCGTAACAGCTATTCTAAAACGGATCACGATGCGACATTTATGCGAATGAAAGATGACTATATGAAAAATGGACAATTAAAAGCAGGCTACAATATCCAAATCGCAACAGAAAATCAATTTACACTTGCTTATGATGTATTTCCAAATCCAACAGATACGAAAACATTGACACCTTTCTTGGATACGATTGAAGAACGGTATTTTGATTTACCAGAATATATAGTTGCGGATGCTGGATATGGTAGTGAACCGAATTATGATGACATTATGATAAAACGAGAACGAACACCTTTGATTAAATATGGGATGTATGAAAAAGAGCAGAAGAAAAAATACAAGGATGACCCATTTAAACCAAGCAATTGGATATATGATGAAGTAAATGATACCTATATATGTCCGAATCAAAAAACTCTTTCATTTAAATTTGTTTCGACACGTAAGGATTCTTCTGGATTTGTTCGTCAATTTAAAGTGTACGAGTGTGAAGATTGTACAGGTTGTCCAATCCGTCATTTATGTACGAAAGCAAAAGAAAGTACGAATCGAAGATTGCGTATAAATTTGAAATGGGAACAACAAAAAGCATATGTACAACAAAAGCTTTCAGAGCCTGAAACTGCCGAAATCTATCATCAACGTAAAATTGATGTAGAACCAGTTTTTGGATTTCTGAAGGCTATTTTGGGATTCACACGATTTTCCGTTCGAGGAAAATTCAAAGTAAAAATTGAAATGGGAATTGCCCTAATGGCCACAAATTTAAGAAAATATGCACTACGAGGGGTGTAAAACCCTCATGAATTGGATGAAATTGTAAAAGGGTGAGCTGTTTCAAACAACTCACCCCTTATTTTTGAGGTTGAAAAATACTTATGTCCCAACCTCTTTATACTTTCATTATAGTGAAATATAGCGAAGTGGGTTTTGGACGCCGGCAGTTTGTCCTCTCCAAGTACCGATATGAACTTCAAAATGCAAGTGAGGACCTGTGGAACGACCAGTGGAGCCCATTTCAGCAATTTGTTGCCCTTGTTTCACGACATCCCCAACACTTACATTAAAGGATCTTAGATGAGCATATAGTGTTGTATAGATTTCACCGTTAATATTGTGAGTAATCATCACAACATTTCCGTAAGTACTCAGTGATGAAGCATATGTCACAACTCCGTCAGCAGATGCTACAATTGGCGTTCCTGCACTATTTGCTAAGTCAATTCCATAGTGGAACTCAGGACCATAACCAAGATTTCGCCAACCATAACCACTTGTTAAAACACCGTTAGTCGGTTTCATAAATCCGCTATCTGAAACTGGTAAATTACCTGCAGATTGAGCTTTACTTAATTGTTGTCTTTGGATTTCTGCTATTTGTTCTTGCAGTTCTTTACTGATTTCGAGATACTCGGAATATTGTTTTTCTAATAATTTTTTCTCGTTTAATAGTTTTTGTTGTTCTTGTTCGAGTTCATCAATCAATCTATTTTTTTCTTGTTTTTGAGAAGTTAAAGATGCTTTTAAATTTTCTAGTTTTGATTGTTGTTCTTCAAGTTTACGTTTCGTATTTTCAAGAACTAATTTTTGTTCTTCTAGTTTCTGTTGGTCATTTTTTTGATCACGAATAATTTGTCGATCCGCTTCAATTAATGTATTGACCGCTGAAAAACGATCAATAAAATCAACGAAGCTGTTTGAACCTAACAAAACATCTAAGAAAGTGACAGAACCATTTGCTTGAAGAGCACGTGCCCGTTCTTCCAACAATGCATTTCGCTCATCAATCTTTTTCTGAAGCTCTTCAATTTCTTCTTCTAAAGCTTCAATTTTTTCATTTGCTTGTCCAATCTCTTTTTCTACTTGTTTAATTTCTTCATTTGTTTTCGAAATTTGATTCACAAGCTGATCAATTTGAGCTAACAATTGTTCTTGTTTGGATTGATTTGATTTAATTTCATTGGATTTTTGATGAATTTGTGCATTCAATTGCTTTTTCTGTTGCTCTACTTGACTTTGTTTATTTTTTAAATCCGACAAATTCGCTGCATATGTAACTGGTATCTGTATGAATAATAGTACAGCTACTAGAGCAGCAAATAATTTGAAGTGGTGTTTTACATAGTTCCCCATCAAATGGTTCCTCCTTCAGCTTAATAGACTTTCAGGAATTTTCGTACAGACATGAAGCTACCCCAAACTCCTATAAAGATACCAAGCGCTAAAATTATTAAATTCACTTGATAGATTAGAGGAGTTACTTCTAATAGTTGTAACATTTTGCCATGAATTTTTGGGCTCAATTTGTGGTAAAGGTTATAGTAAACGACAGATACGACAATCATTGGAATTATTGATCCAAATAAACCAAGCCACAATCCTTCAAATAAAAATGGAGTTCGTACAAAAGAGCTTGTTGCACCTACAAGTTTCATAATTTCTATCTCATCACGACGAGCAATGATCGTAATGCGAATTGTATTGTAGATTAAGAAAATCGCCGTAAATAAAAGACCTAAAATTAATACGAGGCCAATATTGCGACCAGTATTTAGGAAATTAAATAAATTTTCAACTTTTTCTTCTCCGTAAATGACATCATATGTATGGTCAAACTTTTCGATTTTCTTCGCAAGACTCGCTGTTTGTTCCGGCTCTTTTGCCTTTACATATAATACGTTTCTTAATGGATTGCTTTGTTCATATAAGCTAAAATCTTCACCATAGTTTTCTATTAAAATCTGTAATTCATCTTCTTTTGAAGAGTATTTTACTTCTGCAACATCCGGTAAACTTTGCACTTGGCGAATCAACTTATCTTCTGCAATCTTCATTTCTTCAGGATCGTTAATAATATCAATCAAAACGCGAATTTCTACATCATTCTCAATATTGTCTGCAAAATTATTTAAGTTCATCATCACCAATGCAAAAATACCAACTAACAAAAGGGTTACAGTAACTGCACTGATGGAAGCGATCGACATCCAACCGTTACGGCTCAAACTTTTCAAACTTTCTCGAAAATGACGTTGGAGGGTTCTATATTTCATAACCATATTCACCTCCGAAAACGTCTCTTACAATCATACCACCTTCAATTGCAATCACTCGCTTGCGAATTTGATTGACAATTTCTCGGTTGTGAGTTGCCATGACAACGGTCGTTCCCATCGTATTAATTTCTTCGAAGATCCTCATAATCTCCCAAGAGTTTTCCGGGTCAAGGTTTCCTGTAGGCTCGTCCGCAATCACAACTTTTGGCATATTCACAATGGATCGAGCAATCGAAACTCGTTGCTGTTCTCCCCCGGATAATTCGCTTGGAAACATGCGAACTTTATGTTTTAGCCCTACCAGTTCCAACACTTCCATAACCCGTTTACGAATCACTTTTGGATGTTCTTCAATTACTTCCATTGCAAAGGCAACGTTTTCGTAAACAGTTAATTTTGGAAGCAATTTAAAGTCTTGGAACACAATACCAAGCTGCCTTCTAAAGTGAGGAACTTCCTTTCGTTTTAATTTTGATGTATTGACGCCATTTATGATGACTTCTCCAGAAGTAGGTACTTCTTCACGATACATAAGTTTAATGAATGTCGATTTCCCAGCCCCTGAGGGACCGACAACATAAACAAATTCACCTTGCTTTATATCTACAGAAATACCGTTTACAGCTACTACACCATTCGGGTATTTTTTGTAAACTTCTTTCATATGTATCATTAATTTTCACCTAAGTTCTATCTATAGTAAATTCACCAATTAATATTATATCACTTTATAGAACGCATAATTTTACATTTTCGTTTCATTCCTCAACAAAACTCACCAATTTCCTAATAAACTAGCAAAAAAAAGCAAGCACCAAAAAATTTAATTCAATAATCAATAAAAAAAATCCTTCTATTTTCAAAAAAATATTAATAATTTATCGAATAGATTTCATATGTTCGATCTTTTTCGAGAAATTTTTTTAGAAGAAATTGTTTCACTACTTTTAAAAAAAATATTTGCTTACTCTTAAAATTTTATAAATGAGCAATTCTTTTTTTTACATTCCATTTTGTGTTTTCCTCCCATATAAGCTATAGGTAGACTAAATAAAAAAGGGCTAAGAACCCTTGAAACTTTAGGATTCTTAGCTATTGTAGTTATTAAAATCACGAGAAATATTGTATATCAAGGTTTGAACCATGTTTACTTAGGTTTTTATATTAATAATGAAAATGAATATTTGATTTCAGGACAAGTTTGGGCTGACTTTTGGGTTAAAATACTGATGAGCATGTATATGGTAATAGGTGAGTTGAACACCTTCAGTATGAATTTATAATTTTAAAATGCGTTATCCCCACTTAATTAGAGATATAAATAAGCGAATAATAACCATCTTCATCCGGTATCGAATTTTCAAATGAATATCCGACCGATTCAAAACATTTTAAGCAAGCAATGTTATCTGTCTCAATGTTTGCAATCCATTTTTTAATAGATTGAGTTGATGGTAAAGACATTACTTTTTTTACTAAGGCTTTACCATATCCTTTGCCACGCAAAATCGGGTTAATTACAAGCGCTATATAACCAACATAATTTGATTCTTGCTCTACCATGACGATTCCAATAGGTTGTTTATTTTCATCTAGTGCCGTCCACACTTGGTAATCTTCTTTACTTGCGACATAATTATACCACTCGGATAGCGGTTGCATGCCTTCCAAACGACGTTGAACTTCTGCATCTTCAAACCATCCTTTAATCGTTACAATATCACTCTCTCTAAAAACTTTCAGCTCTGTTATACTCAATTTATTTCTACTCTCCTATCATTTATATTTTTGAGCTCGTAACCTATATATTTCAGCATATTGTCCCCCATTACTTATCAATTTCTCATGGGTACCAGTCTATTTTTTTCACTTCAAAATCGAAGGATTTCTTTTGTTTCCTATTTGAACTTACTTTTATTAAATCCATAAACATTCTGTTAGGGCTTATGATAAAAAAGGCCAGGAACCCTGAAAATATCAGGATTCCCCGCCTATCGTTGTATATCGAATGATGATGCTTCCTGTGCGGGATTCACCAGTCATTTTTAATACAGGAGCATTTTCGATAATCTTATCAAAATGCACTGTCTTCGTAAGGAATTGATCTTCTACTATACGTGTCATCACATCAGATAGACCAAGATCTACTTTCCCTACATTTGTTGCTGCAGATCCGTTAATGGAAACCGTTTTTGGAACATATAGCTCCACTGCCCCTGCAACGGTTTGTGCCTTCACTTTTCGAGCATTTTTATCATTTGTTGTCACAATAACTGCTCCGTTCACTGATTCCGCTTCTACTTCTCGAAGCTCTCCATCTACATAAATGCGGCCATTCACTGTTTGAACTTCTAAATCTTCACCTTTTACGCGAACAATTTCAATGGCACCATTTCCGGATTGCACATCGGCATTTTCAAATTGTCCATCCATATATTTTATTGAGCCATTATAAGTTCGTATTTTCACAAGTTTAGCATTTAACTCATTGATGGAAACGCCGCCATTCAGTAGTTTCATTAACACAATATCGTATTCTTTCTCAGGAATCATGATCCGTATATTTACTTGCGTTAATTTAGATGAGCATTTTAACTCTAGTTTCCCATCTTCAAATTTTACAAACTCCCGTTCAAATGCAGCAATTGTTTTCTCTTCATCATTTTCAACCATAAATGTTTTGACTTTCGCAACGACTTTCAATTCATTTGATTCAGATCTTAAAGCTTCCACTTTCCCATTTGGAATTTCAATTTGAATTCCTCTCACTTCATTGCCATTAAAGGAATATTGCTTTTCAAAATCAATTTTTGTATTGTTCAATGGGAAATCTAAGTCAAAATCTTTCAGTTTTTTTAACGTTGTCCCAAATACGCCCATTAAACGACTTGAAAACTCGGTCAAATCTTCTTTGATTTCGTTCATGAACTCATCCATCTTTTTATTAAATTCTTTGTTGTTAAAGTTTTTCCCAAAAATATCTTCAAATCCAGTTGTTTTTTGGGAATGATCAGTAGTAGATTGCTGTTGAGATTGGTGACTTTGTTCTTCATTGGAAAGTGGTAATGAAACTGCGCTGGATTGAGATTGAGTCTGTGTTGCTGAATCTTGTTTTTTATTTAACGCTTCAAGTAAAGTGATGGCTTCTTCCGCAGAGATGGCACCTTCTTCAACTAATTTAATAATCCGCTTACGTTCATTATCCATAATTACTGCCTCCCTCTATGTTCTATACCATTTATACGTTAGAATTCCCAAAAAAGTTTCTTTTTTCATCAAGTTTTGTTTGGAATGCATGACGATATGATGAACAATTTTGAGAGGCATTATTCTATGAAATTTGAAATTTTCTAGTGAAGTTTTGTCTGCGGGTTTTCCGCTTACTTCAATAGAAATATTATTGAATTCGAATCATGAAATTGCCCCTTCAGGAAAACTATTTGTAGCTTCTGCCTTTGAGATATTGCTAAATCTCATAAGTTATTAGCTACTTTGGTTAAAAAATTGGCCACTTTCCCAAAGATATTGGCCTACCAGAAAAAATGCTACTTTTGCTTTTGCTATATTGGCCATTTCTTGAAAGTTATTAGCCACTTTAGATTCTATTTTGGCCAATGTCATAACAATATCGGCCATTCATCATCTAGTAATTGAAGCAAAATAAGGAATTTTTTTCAGTACCATGCAAACTGGAATTGCAATGATTATGCCGATTCCATTTTGTACAAGATCGCCTGGAATAGAAGCTAGCGGCATAATGAAACTTGAAAACATAATCGCTTCACCGATGTAATATCCCCCCACCATCACAGGAATGGATACAATCGTTGCAATGATATTTTTAGCAAGGCTATCTCCACGGCTTCCATTTGACCAAGCAATTTTTCCAACAATATACCCTTGTAAAGCTCTAGATATAATTGTGATTGGAGCCCAAACAAGCCATCCGCCAACGAGATCAAATAGCCCCATGCCGACAGCACCCGCAATTGCACCTTTTTTTGGACCAAATAAGATAGAAGCAATAAATAGCATTGCAGTTCCTAAATGTACTAGACCTCCATTTGATGCAATGGGCAACTTAATATTCAAAAATATCGTTGATATGAAAACTAATGCAACCAACATTGCTTGAATGGCTAAATCGGTCGTTTTTCCACGTTGTTTTGAAAGAGTATTTGTCTTCTGCATTTTTTCAACCCCTCTGATGTAATAAAATTTATCATTACATTAGCAGAAGATTGGCACCTATAAAAGTGTCAATTATTATAAAAACTACAAGGTCAGTTTGATTTGTAAGTATTTTTATGCAAGCGTCGTTTTTGGTTTTGATTATTAAATTCAAAGAAAAATGCACTTGCTTAATAAGACGTTTGCCAACGTTGCATTCACATTTACCAAACGAAAAAAATAGCAACTCAAACGTTATCATCGTTTGAGCTGCTTATTCATATCTAGCTTATTTGCTTACTGATCCGCAATTTGCGCCAATAATTGTTCCATTCTTTTACGATCTCTCTCTAAAATAGGCTTTAAATATTGAGCCGTATAGGAATTTTCATGGGCTGCAACCTCCTCAGGTGTACCAGTTGCTACGACTGTGCCCCCTTTATCTCCGCCTTCTGGACCTAAATCGATAATATAGTCTACCGTTTTTATTACATCTAAATTATGCTCAATCACAAGAACCGTATCCCCATTATCAACAAGGCGCTGCAACACTGTTAAAAGCCTTGCAATATCATCTGCATGAAGCCCTGTTGTTGGCTCATCTAAAATGTAGAAGGATTTACCTGTCGAACGACGATGCAATTCAGAAGCTAACTTTACCCTCTGTGCTTCTCCTCCTGACATCGTTGTCGCAGGTTGTCCTAATTTCATATAACCTAGCCCAACATCTACAAGTGTTTGCAACTTTCGATGGATTTTTGGAATATTTTCGAAAAATACTGTTGCTTCTTCAATAGTCATATCTAAAACTTCTGCAATGTTTTTGCCTTTGTATCTTACTTCCAATGTTTCGCGATTATATCGTTTTCCATGGCACACTTCACATGGAACATACACATCTGGTAAAAAGTGCATTTCTATTTTAATAATTCCGTCACCGGAACAAGCTTCACAACGGCCTCCTTTAATGTTGAAGCTAAAACGGCCTTTTTTATAGCCCCGCACTTTCGCCTCATTAGTCGCTGCAAAGACATCACGAATATCATCAAATACGCCTGTATATGTTGCTGGATTGGAGCGAGGTGTACGGCCGATTGGCGACTGATCGATATCAATTACTTTGTCTAAATGTTCGAGTCCCGTAATTTCTTTATGTTTCCCTGGTTTTGTTCTTGCACGGTTTAAATCCTGTGCAAGTTTTTTATATAAAATTTCATTGACTAATGTAGACTTTCCAGAGCCTGAGACTCCTGTTACCGCTACAAACATGCCTAATGGAATGTCTACCTTAATATTTTTTAAGTTGTTTTCAGCGGCGCCTTTAATCGTTATTTTTCGACCATCTGGCTTTCTTCGTTCACGAGGAAGAGGGATGAATTTTTTACCGCTTAAATATTGTCCAGTAATGGATTTTTCATTTTTCATCACTTCTTCAGGTGTTCCCGCTGCCACAATTTCTCCACCGCGAGAACCAGCACCAGGGCCGACATCAATTAAATAATCTGCAGCAAGCATTGTATCTTCATCGTGTTCTACAACAAGCAACGTATTACCAATATCGCGCATTGTTCTTAACGTATTAATTAATTTGTCATTATCCCGCTGATGCAAACCAATGGACGGTTCATCCAGCACATATAAGACACCCGTTAACCGAGAACCGATTTGTGTCGCCAAACGAATGCGTTGCGCTTCACCGCCGGATAATGTTCCTGCTGTGCGGCTTAATGTTAAATATTCCAAGCCGACATTTAGTAAAAATTCTAGACGTTCTTTAATTTCTTTTAAAATTAAGCGGGCAATTTGCATATCTTTTTCTGAAAATTGGATGTTAAGAAAATAATTATAGAGTTCCGCTACAGATAAATTTGTCACTTCCGCAATATTTTTTCCGTCAATCCTTACAGCAAGGCTTTCTTTTTTTAGTCGTTGCCCTTTACATGATGAACATCGCTGCTCATTCATGAATTTCTCCATCGTTTCACGCACCCAATCCGATGAAGAATCTCGATAGCGACGTTCAATATTGTGAACGACTCCTTCAAAGACAATTTCTTTGTTGTGGACGCTGCCATATTCACTTTCATAATGGAAGTGGATTTTTTCATCTTTTGAACCGTATAAAATAATATCCATTTGTTCATCCGACAGTTGGGATACCGGCACATCCATTGGAATGTTGAAATGTTTACATACCGCTTTCAACAATTGTGGATAATATTGGGAACTTGATGATTCCCAAGCAGCTATAGCATTTTCTTCTAATGTTTTATTCCAATCGGGAATCAATAAATCGATATCTACTTTTAATTTGGAGCCGAGCCCATCACACTCTGGACATGCCCCAAAAGGACTGTTGAATGAAAACATGCGAGGCTCTAATTCTCCAATGGAAAAGCCACATATCGGACAAGCATGATGTTCGCTAAATAATAGTTCCTCATGTTCCATTACATCGACAATCACACGACCATCTGCAAGTTTTAAGGCTGTTTCGAGAGAATCGCTTAATCGTACTTCAATGCCTTCTTTTACAACAATTCGGTCAACGACAACTTCAATATTATGCTTTTTATTTTTATCTAGCTCGATATGATCGTCTAAATCGCGCAATTCTCCATCGATTCGAACACGGACAAATCCTTGCTTTTTCAAATCCTCAATGAGTTTGGCATGAGTCCCTTTTTTCCCGGAAATCACCGGAGCAAGTAACTGCACTCTAGTTCGCTCCGGATATTCCATAATACGGTCAACCATTTGTTCAATCGTTTGCGATGTAATTTCAATATCATGAGTTGGACAAACAGGCTTCCCAATCCGAGCAAACAATAATCGCAAATAGTCATAGATTTCCGTAACCGTCCCTACAGTTGAACGAGGGTTACGGCTTGTTGTTTTTTGGTCAATGGAAATTGCCGGTGATAAACCTTCAATGGAATCAACATCTGGCTTGTCCATTTGCCCTAAAAATTGACGGGCATAGCTGGATAATGATTCTACATATCGTCGTTGCCCTTCTGCATAAATCGTATCAAAAGCAAGCGATGATTTACCGGAACCTGAAAGCCCTGTCAAGACAACAAGTTGATCCCGCGGTATCGTTACATCAATATTTTTTAAGTTATGTGAACGTGCCCCTCGCACGACAATTTGTTTATTTTCCACACTCGTCACCTTTCTAAATTCAAATGTATATTGTGCAGCACCTTTTTCACTTAAAGTAGTGAGACTTAAAGCAGTACGGGAAATTCATCTTTCCACTGGCAATCCCAAATTTGTGAAGCTTTTGGCGGTGGTCTGTCACCTTTCTGCTTTTAATTCAAAAATTGTATCTCGCAATTCAGCTGCGCGTTCAAAATCCAATGCTTTCGCAGCCTCTTTCATTTCTTGTTCAAGGGCTGCAATCAGTTTATCCAATTCGGATTTCGTTAATTTCTTACCTTTCGTTACTTTTGTAATATATTTTTCTTCTACTTCTGCTGTCTGTGTTGCACGAATAAGTTCAGGAATTTCTTTTCGAATCGTTTTTGGTGTTATACCGTGATCTTTATTATAAGCTTCTTGAATGGAGCGACGACGTTTTGTTTCTTCAATTGCTTTTCTCATCGAATCTGTTATCGTATCCGCGTACATAATAACATGTCCGTTTGCATTACGTGCTGCTCGTCCTATCGTTTGGATTAAAGATGTTTCCGAACGCAAGAATCCTTCTTTATCGGCATCGAGTATGGCGATTAACGAAACTTCTGGAATATCCAGCCCTTCTCGCAATAAGTTAATGCCCACAAGCACATCAAAGGTACCTTTTCTCAGTTCACGAATGATTTCAATTCGCTCGAGAGTTTTAATTTCAGAGTGAAGATACTCGACTTTAATTCCCATCTCTTTTAAATAATCCGTTAAATCTTCTGCCATTTTTTTCGTTAATGTGGTTACAAGTACTCGCTCATTCTTCTTCGCGCGTTTTTGAATTTCATCCACTAAATCATCAATTTGTCCTTCAATTGGACGAACGTCAATTGTTGGATCAAGAAGCCCAGTTGGTCGAATAATTTGTTCCACCATTTCGGAACAATGCTCTTTCTCGTATGGGCCAGGAGTTGCGGATACATAAATGGCTTGATGAATATGATTTTCAAACTCTTCAAATTTCAACGGACGGTTATCTAATGCTGAAGGCAGACGAAAACCATAATCTACTAATACTTGTTTCCGTGCTTGGTCACCATTATACATTCCCCGAATTTGTGGTAATGTAACGTGACTTTCATCGATTACGATTAAAAAATCATCAGGGAAGTAGTCAAGCAGCGTATACGGGGTTGCCCCTGGCTCACGCAATGTTAAGTGACGGGAATAGTTTTCAATTCCCGAGCAGAAGCCCATCTCACGCATCATTTCCAAGTCATACTTTGTTCGTTGTTCTAAACGTTGTGCTTCTAACAGTTTTCCTTCCGCTCTAAATTTCTCAAGTTGTTCTTCTAGTTCTCTCTCGATGTTTTCAATGGCCTTTTTCATTTTTTCTTCCCGAGTTACGAAGTGGGAAGCAGGATAAATCGCTACGTGGTTTCGTTCTCCTATAATTTCTCCTGTTAATGCATCGACCTCTCGGATACGATCTACTTCATCACCGAAAAATTCGATGCGAATGCAATGCTCATCTCGGGAGGCTGGGAAAATTTCCACAACATCTCCACGTACTCGAAACGTTCCCCGTTGAAAATTCACATCATTTCTTTCATATTGAACATCTACTAGTCGACGGAGCAGCTGGTTACGCTCAATTTCCATTCCTTTACGAATTGATACGACCAACTCGCGATATTCATCTGGATTACCTAAGCCATAGATGCAAGAAACCGATGCGACGATGATGACATCTCTTCTTTCGAACAATGCGCTCGTTGCAGAGTGTCGGAGTTTATCGATTTCGTCGTTGATGCTGGCATCCTTTTCGATGTATGTATCCGATTGAGGCACATACGCTTCCGGTTGATAATAGTCGTAGTAACTAACAAAATACTCTACAGCATTATTCGGAAAAAATTGTTTGAATTCGCTATATAATTGACCGGCTAGTGTTTTATTATGAGCAATGACCAACGTCGGTTTATTAACTTCTTTAATGACATTCGAAATCGTAAAAGTCTTTCCAGTTCCTGTAGCCCCGAGCAACGTTTGATGCTTTTTCCCTTCTCTGATGCCTTGGACAAGCTTTTCAATCGCTTGTGGCTGATCCCCGCTCGGCTTATAAGAAGAATGTAGTTCAAAAGTATCGGCCATAGTCAATCGTCCTTTCCCAATAGATCGTATGATTATTTTAGCATATCCAATTGTAAATATCATTTATTTTACGAACGTATATTCTGAAATTGAATACACCTAGATAACATTTTTTGGATGTAATGGTGAATCTCACAACGACTATTTTTCTCACAAAAGCACAGGTATTTTCAAAAAAATTGTATTGGAAATGCAAAAAAGTCGCCTTTTGCACAGCTTGTATACTTGTGCAATAGACGACTTCTCTTTTATGGGAAATGCTTAATTCAATGACTCCTGTAATTCAATTAATTCTTGCGTATACTTATGAAATGCTTCTTCATTTCTTTCATCCAATGCTTGATCGATGAATTCCCTTAATTGCTCAATACGATGTAATCTTTGTAATCTGTTTAAAAACAAATCTACGTAAATCTCATTTAACAATTTTTCAGAATCGTTTACTACTGGATTTGAACCTGCTGCACTAAAATCTGCGTATGAATTATTTTTATCCATCGACATCACCCCGATTCCTTTTTTCTATTATAAAAAATCAGGGGTTAATTTTCAATATATTTAGAAAAATAAAACTCTCACAGTATAATATTAGGAAGTTCTACCTTATTTTCCATTTCATTTAGGTGTGAAAATTACTTATGTGTACAATTTTTTATCTATGCCCTTTTGAATATTGCCTCCATCCAACGTTAGAAAAGGGGTAAAAATTAAATTTTGGACGCCAAAAAACGCCCAAAAATAAATTTTGTCAGTTTTTTCTGTATATTCCAAATTTTTGTTGATTTTATTCCGTTTTCTCATTATTATGATAATAAGACTATGAAATTTCCAATTTTTTAGAAAGGGTGAATTTTATGGTAGATACAGAGGTAATTGATTGGTACTACATAACTCCTAACACGTATTTAATTGAACCTGTAGAGCATAAGGGAAAACATTGCTCGCTTGTCTATGACAAATTCGGCATTTTTTACGTTGACAAAAAACCTTTGAAGCTTGTGGGTGATACTTTAAAAAAATTAGGTACTACTTACAAAGCATCAACAGACTTTTCAAAAAGGTTTTTTGGTAAGGAGAAGCACAAACTTCCAATCGTTTTGTCTTATGATCAACCTTACGCCTTTTTCCCGCTCTTATCACCCTATTCTTCTAAAAATATTTGGATAGCTCAGCACGCGATTATCAACATACAAAAATGTGAAGATAGTACAATCATAACTTTAAAAAATGATTATGAAATTACTTTACCAATACACTATCCTTCTTTTTGCACTCAATACGTATGCGCAACAATGCTTCTGAAATTCGCTTTGAAACAAAGGGAAGCCATTCATAAGGAATTAGGCCTTCTACAGATTGCTAAAGAAAAAGAAAATGCAATTATTGAATAGCTGAATGTGCTTGTGATGCCTTATTTAAGTACAAATTTAGCAATTCTTCAACCCGATTTCTCAACCGAATATTCGAATATCGTCTAACCTCTAAAATTTGTTTGTAATGAAAATGATATTCAGTAAATAATTCATCTCTTTCACCTTGGACAACTTTTAAATAATGGCTTTTTAAATATGCTTTTACATCTTGTAAATCTCTTTGTGCCAATTTTTTTGCTTCTTCAATTAAGTGGACGTAAGGGCGCTTTAGCTTAAATTGTCCATGCTCTATTAACTCGTAATCTTTTTCTAAAACGATGAGCAGCATCGGTAAATAGATTGCTGATTCCAAATACGGGACAGCTTCAATGGGAATATGCGCCACAAAAACTCCTCCCTACTAAATTTAATGATATCATCAAGAAGGGAACGTGTGTTCTTTTAATATTATAATACATCTTCGTAAGAAAAATGCAATGACTTATAAAAAAATTTGTCTCAGCTATTGACAAAATCGGTGAAATTAGTTAGAAAATATAGTAAATAAAGAAATTGTATCCAGTTCATTCAAGCTTATAAATTATTTAAAGGCTTGAATCAGGATATGATTTCTAATGAGTGCACTTCATTATATAAAGGAGTAATTACAAAACCCTTTTCATTTCCGATTGGCAACGATGCAACCAATCGGATTTTTTTTATCTATAACAATCCTTGAGGAATAAAAACATCGTCAAAGTTTCTCTCACCAAAAGACTTATACCCGAAAAAAATACACAATTGAGTTAATTTCATAATTCTCACCCCTTGATTTTCAAGGGATTCAAGACAATAAAAAATGGGTACCTCCCCAAATTTCGTTATAATGGTAGGTAACCAAACAAACCATCCGAAAGAGGTGAGTACCCTATGACTATCGTAAAACAAATTTCTCTTTTTGACATCCATCAATTATTAGAAATGGAAAGTTCCCATCGTTATGATGCCATTTTTAGTGCTATCGACATTCAGCCTATATTTCAATTGTTTTCTAAAAAGACATTGAAAGGTGCACCACGTGAATTGAATTATGGTGCAATGATTCAATCGCTGATTATACTTATTGTCGAACGTATTCCAACTATCAAGGATTTAGTCAAACGTTTGGTCCATGATCCTTTATTTCGTTTCGACTGTGGATTCCTTGTGTCTGATGTCGTACCATCTGAAAGCTCTTATTCACGCATGATTCAAGTCATTAGTGAATCAGATGTGCTAGATAAAACGAACGATACACTCATCAAAACAGCGATTGTTGGAAGGCTTTCTAAATGATGAACATGTCGCCATCGATGCGAGCCACTTTGAAGCTCGTGATGCTTTCACACCATCAGAAAAGAAAGCACCTAAAACTCCTAAAAAACGTGGTCGTAAAACTAAAGCTGAACGAGCTGTTTGGTTAGCCGAACTAGTAGAGAAAAAAGGAAATCAATCAACCTATGAAAAAGAACTGAAAGAACAGCTGGATATCCCATTAGAAACCCTTTGGAAGGATGTACCGATTGAGCCAAAATGGGGTGTGAAAAAGAATAGTAAAGGAAAAAATACATTCTGGTTTGGTTATAAAGCCCATTTAGCTGTTTCGACGAAAAGTCAATATATCATCACTCGTTTGATGTCCTCAGGTAATTTAAGTGATTGTAAAGCTGCGATTCCATTATTGAAAAAACTTCATCACTTAGGAAACGGTCAATTTACAATAGCTATATTTGATGCTGGTTATGATGTTGAACCTATTTACCGTCAAGCCGTATCACAGTCCATGCGAGTCGTGATGCCTTACAACGTTCGCCGAGAAGGAGAATATATAAGATTCGATGAACATTTTCGTCCAACCTGTGTGCGTGAACATAGTTACCAATATGACAGCTTTGACGCTAAGTACAATACATTAAAATTCACACGTCCAAAGGAATGTGCAACTTGCCCATTACGAGAAGACACCCTTTGCCAAAAAGTTTTCAAAATCAAATGTGATATAGATATCCGTAAATTTACCTATCCAGCACGTGGGACAGAACGATGGAAACAGCTTTATCAAGAACGTACAGCAGTCGAACGCGTTAACGCTTATTTAAAGGAATACTTTCAATTAAACAATGTCCGTCATCGTACAGGAAAGAAAGCAAAAATGCATTTCAATCTGGTGACGTTAATTTATAATACCTGCAAACTAGCAGTTGATCGAATCAATGCTTTATTACAGCAACAAAACCAAGTTGCATAATTAAAAAAAAAAAACAAAGTTTTTAGTATAGGGGTACTCTATACTTCAGAAATACTATGATTTATGAAATTGATTCATCTATATAACATTTTTATTATTTTAACAAGTTACGACTACTAGGATAGTATTCGCTTCTGTCCTTCCAATGCACGTATGCCTGAAACGTTTTGGGTAAATTCTAGAGTTCCCATGTATTTTCCGTCTTTATCTCGAACAGCAAAATAGCGAATATAAACGAATTTATCTTTGACAGGAATCCAAAAATCTTCCACGTCTTTTTTGCCTGATTTGAATTCAGCTAAAAGTTGTTCAACGACATGCACACTTTGTGGTGGATGGCAGTTTTGCACTGTGCGTCCGATTACTGCTTTCGTTCTTGCAAAGATTCGTTCCTTCCCGTGAGAGAAATAACGAACGACATCATTTTCATCAATAAACGTTATATCAACTGGTAAATGGTTTAATATAGTTTCTATTTGTTTCACAGATAAAATACCAGTTTCAAAGCGAACATATCCATCTTCCGGTTGAATGTCTTCTTTTTCTTTCTCAATTGGTAGCGGGTGGCGAACAGGTTTCCACTCCGTCGTTGGCGCCGTCAAGCAATAGCCAATTTCATCACTTTCTCTAGCAATTTTCAACCATTCATCTTCCGTTAATTTTTGCAATGCCATTGGGAATAGAATGTTTTCTTCTTTGAAAATCATTTCCGATACTTCTTTTATGACAAATTGAAGATCTTTTAATACTTCTTCTTTTTGGCCTTCATAGTTGGTTAATTTGCGTTTCGCTTCTTTAATCGCCATACGTATGCAATCATCTACTCCCCACATCACTTTTGTCGGACCAAAAATTCCGTATTTCTCAAGGTATGGGAATAGTAAATTTTCTTTTCGAGAATAATGTTTGTCCACATCCCATAAAAGATTTAAGTCTTCAATTAATTTGAATCGATTTTCATCAGAATCTTCTTTATCAAAGCGTTCAACGTGAAGCTGCAATTTAAAATTCACAAGTAAATCCAGTTCTTTATTTTCCATTTTCCAAGTGTGGATGGGGTGACCTGGTTGATCTTCCGGCTTATCGGAACGATGAATTTCTTCAATGGAACCTTTAAAAATTGCTGTATGTACGGAACAAAGACGCTGAACTTCTTCAACCGGAATCCCTTCTTCCATAAGAGACTGCTCCAATTGTGAGATTTCAGCAACAGTTACATCTCCAACCGCCTCTTCAAATTTCGCTTTGACTTCGTCGACTGGTTTACCAGCGTGAAGTTCTTTAATGATTTCTTTCAGCATTTCTTGACGTTCGCTTTTGTGATGAATCCCTTGCTCACGGTTATTGATTAGTTCACTCATTTGTATCCTCCTTATTCTTTATCGGAATAGCCATGTTTTAAGATGTGTAAAAATTCAGTACCACTCATACTTGCGCCTTTAGGGATAGACATGACGCTACGTGCACTTTGAAGCTTTCCTTGTTTTGATATTTGTTCTTTCAAGTCTTCAGCTATGGATGGATCTTCTGTACATTGTTCATAAATGATTTTGGATAAATCGAAGGGTTTATTCAGTTTACTCACCTCAAGGTAAGGTTTTTTTTTGTATAACGCGTTGTGACCGATAAAATTTGGTTCTATTGTAGATAGTCACATGCTTATTGGATGAAAACTATTCTCATTAAGAATTATAATGGGTTGTTTAAGGATGCGTTGTGATGTAAATCACTGGTGGTGGTTATTTTAAGAGGATTTTTAGTGGGCAATATATGTGATTTGCTTATGAATTGTGTACTTACACTCCCTGCTTGCACGGATAACATCTTTGCTAGGGCTCTTGCACTTTCAGCTTGGGCGGATATTCTCTTCACTTGGGCGCTTGCTCTAGCAGCTCGGGTGGATAACCTCCTCGCTTGGGCACTTGCGCTAGTGGCTTGGGCGGATAACCTCTTCTCTTGGGCGTTTACACTCTCAGCTTGGGCGGATAATCTCTTCACTTGGGCGTTTACACTCTCAGCTTGGGCGGATAATCTCTTCACTTGGGCGTTTACACTCTCAGCTTGGGCGGATAACCTCTTCTCTTGGGCACTTACACTCTTAGCTTGGGTGCTTACGCTCTCAGCTTGGGCATATAACTTCTTCTCTTGGGCATTTGTATTATCAGCTTGGGCGGTTATCCTCTTCTCTCGGGCACATCCCCCTTTCACTCGGGTGGATGGAACCTCTGCTTGTGCGTATTACCTCTCTGCATGGACACATAACTCCTCCACTCGGGTGGATGTAGCCTCCGCTTGGGCATATTCTCCCTCTGCCTGGGTAGATATCGTCCCTGGAACGTACAAATACCCTCTCAACTTCAAAATTCCTCCTTCGAGCAGGATTTAAGTTCACATCATAAAAAAGAAGCCAAACTCATTCTTAGTAGGAGTTTCTCATCTAGAAAACACCGCACATAAGAAAAGAATTTGACTTGTATTCAAAATATGCTATTTTTAAAAGTTCTGTAATAAAATGTAAACACCTTCGCAATTAAGACCCACTTCCGCAACTACTTCAAGCACTTATCCAATTTGCGGAAAATATTTTATTGAAAAATAACTACTTATAAGGGAGGACATTTAATTAGTTATTTAACTTCGTTTTTTACCTTTTGAATAGATGTATCTATAATTGAAATCATTTTTTCAACTTCTTCTTTTGTAATACAGAATGGTGGTGCAAATGCAAGTGTATCTTGGCCTTCATAGATAATTGCTCTACCTAGTAAGCCGTGATTTAAAGCTTCCGCTACTACTTTAGGAGCTAACGGATCTTCATATCTTGTATTTGATTCGATATCTTTAAAGAATTCAATTGCACCTAGCAAACCAATTTGACGGAGATTTCCAATTCCTTCGTGTTTTTCTTGTAAATATTTAAAACCTTTTAATAACTCAGCGCCCATGAAATTTACATTTTCATTTAACTTTTCTTCCTCAATTAACTCCAAATTTTTCAGCGCTACTGCACAACACATTGGATGACCACTGTAAGTATAACCGTGCATAAATACACCATCCGTTAAATCTGTTAACTCTTCTTTTAAACGTTCTGTAATGACCATTCCACCAATTGGCGCATAGCCACTGGAAATCCCTTTCGCAATACACATAATATCTGGTACGATTCCAAAGTTGTCGATTCCGAAATTTGTTCCTGTTCGATAAAATCCATTAATTACTTCATCAATAATTAGTAGAATTTCATTTTGATCGCAAAGGGCACGTAACTCTTTAAAGAAGTTTTCCGGTGGTAAGTTTACTCCTCCTGATCCTTGAACTGGCTCTGAAATGATTGCAGCAATATTTTCTGCTCCTTCGCGTTCAATCATTTCTTTAATCGCTTCGATAGAGGAGTCAACATAAAGGAAATCCGGCGCTAATGATGGAAAATCTCTGAATGGTGCTAACCCTGTTGCTGCTGATGAACCTACCGAAACACCATGATATGATTTAGTACGGGAAATAATTTTCTTTTTATTCGGACGACCTTTCATTTTCCAATAATAACGAGCGACTTTAAATGCCGTATCATTCGCTTCTGATCCACCTGAAGTAAAGTATGTGTAATTTAAATCCCCCGGAGTCATGTCAGCTACCTTTTTCGCTAATTGAATAACTGCTTCATGGCTGTTTCCTGCGAATGTTGAACTGAATGCTAGTTTTTTCATTTGTTCTGCTGCTGCCTCAGCTAATTCAGCTCTTCCATGGCCGATATTAACATTCCAAAGAGAAGATAAGCTGTCAATAACTTCTCTTCCTCTAACATCTTTTAAATAGATACCTTTCCCTTCTGTAAAAATAAACCCAGGGCCATCTTCTTTTTGAACTTTAAAAGATGTATTTGGATGAAAATAATGTTTTTTATCCAATTCCGCTAATTCTTCGTATTTCTTTTGTGCACTTTCAATTACTGATAAATTCATAAAAATTCCCTCCAATAAATAATTTTTAAATTGTTTTTTTATATTTCAGCTTGAAACTAACAACTCTTGGCTCTGTCATTTCTTGAATTGTATACTTTACGCCTTCTCTGCCAAGACCCGATCCTTTTACGCCACCAAAAGGCATACTATCAATTCGATAGTCACTACTATCGTTAATCATAATTCCACCAACATTCAGTTTCTCAATGGCTTCAAAGGCTTTTTCAATGTCCTTTGTAAAGATGCCGGCCTGCAATCCAAAATTAACATCGTTTGACTTTTCAATAGCGGAAGTGAAGTCATCAACTGGATATAGTAAAACAACTGGACCAAATACTTCTTGCTGTGCAATTGTACAATCTGCTGGAACATTCGTTAAAACCGTTGGAAAATAGAAGGCACCTTCTCGTTTACCACCAGTTAGTAATGTTGCTCCTTTATAAACAGCTTCATTTACCCACCTTTCTACTCGAATGGCTTCCTTCTCGTTAATCATTGGACCCATATCCGTTGTTTCTAGCATTTTATTACCAACTTGATATAGTCGTGTTCGTGCAACGAAGCTTGAGCAAAACTCTTCATAAATCTCTTTTTCAATATAAATTCGTTGTACACCGAGACAGTTTTGTCCTACTGCATAAAAGGCTCCTGAAACAGTAGCATTTACCGCCTCTTGTATATCAGCATCCTTTAAAACAATCACAGGTGAATTTGATCCAAGTTCCATGCTAATCTTTTTTAAACCAGCTTTATTGGCAATCTTCTCTCCTGTTTCGAGGCCCCCTGTAAAGGAAACCATTCGAACGGCTGGATGAGTAACTAATATATCCCCAATTTCTCTACCATATCCTGTTATGACAGAGAGAACTTTCGGAGGTAAACCCGATTCTTCAAAAGCTTTGGCTAAAAGAAGAGCACTGAGAGGCGTTTCTGTTGCTGGCTTGACGATAATCGCATTTCCTGACGCAATGGCTGGTCCTACTTTATGGGCAACTAAATTGAGCGGATCGTTAAATGGAGTAATTGCCGCAATGATTCCGATTGGGAAGCGGTAGTAATATCCAACCCGATCCTCACTGCCCTCCCTTTGGTCAAATGAAATCGTTTCCCCTTCAATACGCCTTGCTTCCTCAGCAGATATTTGTAATGTTTGTATACAACGCGACACTTCTGCCCTTGCTTCACGAATCGTTTTACTGCCTTCCAATGCAATTGTTTCAGCATATTTTTCTTTCCGTTCACTAATATAATTAGCTGCCTTGTTTAAAATGCTTATTCTTTGATGAACTGGCATTTGAGCAGCAATTTTAGCTCCTTCTTTAGCTTCTTCAATAGCAAATTGCATATCTTTAGCTGACGCTTGAGGAACACTTGCAATAAATGAATTATCTTGAGGATTTAGTACAGGAATTGTTTCCTCTTTATATATCCACTGACCCCCAATGTACATTCCACTGCTAAGCAATTCCGTTTTCATATCATCACACCTTCCTTTAAAGGTTTTCTATGGCTGTCTTAGTAGTTGAAGAGCAGATGCAGCAAGAATGGATACACCTATTGGGAGACACCGCTCATCAATGTCAAAAATATTCGTATGCAAGTCACGGGAAATTCCATCCGGTAGAGCACATCCAAGGAAGAACATTGCCCCTGGAATTTCTCTTGTCATGTATCCAAAATCTTCTCCACCTAGGCCAAAAGGTTTTTCAACGATTTTAAGTGACGGATATAATTCCATTGCAGTATTTTTTATGATTTCATTTACTTTTGGATTATTATTTAAAGCTGGCTCTCCCCGCTGAACTTCAAATGAGTAAGATCCACCGAGGGATTCAACTACTTTAAATGCTTGCTCCACTTCTTTTGCCAACTGTTCTCTTACCTCTGGAGTATAAGTTCTTAAAGTACCTGTAATAGATATTTCTTCTGGAATGATGTTACTTGCAGTTCCCGTCTCGATTTGTCCGATGCTCGCAACAGCAGTATCGAGGGCAGATATTTTTCTTGAAATCATTCCATAAAAAGCTTGTAAGAAAAAACTAAGCATCCAAATGGGATCTGTTCCTAGATGGGGATATCCCCCGTGTCCCCCGGTTGCTTTAATTTTCCCGTGAAAGACATCGACATTCGCCATACTATAACCATTATTCATTTGAATTGTTCCTACTGGTTCCCACGGGCACATATGAAGAGCAACGATTGACTCTACATTCTCCAATGCTCCCTCTTGCATCATTCTTGGTGCCCCACTTAGCCCTTCCTCATCTGGTGCTTCTTCTGCTGGCTGGAAGATTAGTTTAATTGTTCCTTGGAATAATCCTTCTCTTGCTTTTTTGGCAAGAATATTAGCGACACCAAGTAAAATCGCCGTATGAGCATCATGTCCACAAGCATGCATTACACCTGGATTTTTAGACTGAAAACCATGGTCATTTTTTTCAGTTATTGGCAATGCATCCATGTCAGCTCGAACAGCTACTGTTTTTCCTTCTCCATTCGAAATCGTTGCGATAATTCCTGTCTTCCCAATATTCGTTTGAATAGAGATACCCTCAATTTCACTTAATCTTTCTTCTATATATTTAGCAGTTTCATATTCTTGAAAACTTAATTCAGGATATTGATGAAGGTATCTTCTCCAACTTACAATTTGACTTTCGATTGCCTTAGCCTCTGCAACTATGTCTTTTGTTGCGATCATTCATAACGCCCCCTTGTCTGCTTCCTGCATTACGCATTCATTGAAACAATCAACGGCATGAATCTCTTCTTTAGTAAATTTCTATATTTCACAAAGAGTTGTAAATTAAACTTGGATATTACGCCCTTCGTTAACAATCAATTCTCTTGGAAAATCAGCTAGCACTTCGCAACCAGTCTCAGTAACTCGAATCGATTCGCTTATCTCAATGCCATAATTGTCAAACCATAACCCAGGAATTATATGGAACGTCATATTTGGTTTCAACACTGTGAGATCTCCTTTACGAATACTTGCCGTGTGTTCGCCCCAATCTGGTGGATAATTTAATCCAATTGAGTATCCAAGTCTTGAATCTTTTACGATGCCATGCTTCGAAATCACATTCGACCATGCCAATTCAACTTCTTCACACGTAGCTCCTGGTTTCACTGCTTCAATTGCAGCGTTTAATCCTTCAACCACTATTTTTGATACATCTAATGCCTCTTGACTTGGCTCACCAAGTGAAACCGTACGTGCTAGCGGAGAATGGTAGCGCTGATAACATCCTGCAATTTCAATAATGACCATTTCATTATTTTTATATTTCTTATCTGTCCATGTAATATGAGGAGTGGATGTATTTTCTCCAGCAGGTAGCATTGGTACAATGGCAGGGTAATCACCACCAAATTCATCAGTACCACGGACTAAATCCCGATAAATATTAGCAACCGCATCGCACTCTCTGACACCTTCTTGAATTGAATTCACTGCTGTTTGCATACCCAACTCAACAATTTTTGCTGCTCTCTTCATAAATTCAATTTCCTGATCTGATTTAATAATTCGAACATAGTTCACTAGTAAACTAGCATCATAAAATTTTGCATTCGGAAGATTTTTCTTCAAAATTTCGTAAGACTTTGGTGAAAAATAATAAGAATCCATTTCAAGTCCAATTCGGCGATTTGATTGACCAATTTGTGTTAATATTTGTGCAGCAAATTCACTAGGGTGCTTTGTATCTGAATGAATATGGTCTTCTGGATACGGGATAATATTGTCGTGATATAGCCATGTAGTGACTTTTGCAGCATTTGCATCCATTTTTCTTCCTATCCAAATGGGCTGATCTTCATCGACAATGACGATTAACATTTGGTCAACGTAAAATGACCAACTATTATACCCAGAAAGATAATTCATATTTGCTGGATTCGTTACGATTAATACTTCAATCCCTTTTTCCAACATACTTTTCTTTGTTCGTTCCAATCGTTGTTTATATTCTTTTAAACTAAATGGCAACATCATAATCCCTCACTTTAACTTAGAAAATTTGTTTTTTAGATGCATTAGCCTTATGTTGATTTCAATTATAAGAATATTGTTTCAATAAAACATCTGATAGAATGTATGAATTTTCTGAAATGCATTTTATACAATTTGATATAAATGGGTAAAAACGTTCTTCTTTTCAATTGCAAAAGGGAGTCGGGGACAGATTGTACTGTGCCCAACTCCCTTATTATTTACAACACATTCGAATTTGAGTGTTCTGTATTGATTTGTCCTCTCTTAATAACCCCCGTTGACCAAACACGAATACTAAAATCCAATAGAAAAAGATCATCTGGATTCACGAGGGATAGTCCTGTTAAAGATTCTATTTTTCTTAATCGATATAATAGAGATTGACGATGGAGATTAAGATCCCGTGCGGTTTGACTTACATTTCCACTATTTCTGTTATAACCGATGAACGTATTAATTAAATCCATATCCCGTTTCTCATCGTATTCAATTAACGGTGAAATAGTGGCTGCCATTATTTCTTGTACTTCATCATTTAACGCCAAATTTAGCATTAGCCGATTAATACGTGTTTCATCAAAGTTTACTCGTTTACCAATTCCAATTTGAGTTCTTCCCATATCTAATGCCATTTGAGCCTTTTTGAAACTATGCGAAAAATCCGTACTTTCCTCTTTATGTTTTCCGATCCCCCATGAAAAAGTCACGCCAGGAAATAAATGATTTAATCTTCGTTCAACTAAATCTAAAAAATGATTGACTGAATCAGACGAATCCTTCTTTACTTCTAAAAAAACAATAATTTTGTCTCCTTCATAAGCAAATAACATTTGATGTTTAACCGCTTCTGCTGCAAATAGCATTTCTTCTTTTATATATATAATCATATTTTCTAGCCAATTAAATGTAATAGATTGTCTTTTATGATCTTTTTCCATAATCGATTGTAAATTCTCTGGATGCCCAATAATACAATCATAAGGAATATTTAAATTTAAATGAAACTGTTCAGCTGTAGTCTTTTTATATTCATCTGACAGACTCTCACCTTTAATCAACCTTAATAAAAAGTCATTTTGCAAGCGCATTTCCGCTTTCGTAACAACACTATTTCGAGAAAACCATAATGCAGATGCCATTTTCGTATGTTCAATCAGTTGAATTTCTTGTTGATTCAACTGATAATTTCTATCAGAAAGAACACAAATTTCCCCTTCATGTACACCATTTGTTTGAATGAAAAGGTGAGATAAACTATGTTCCTCATCTGATATGGTTTTCATTTTAGAGTGCATAGGATGATGAGAAGCTTCCTCATTATTTGGTAATTTCATTAATCGATTTCTTAAACTAAAAACTTTTGATTGTTTGGCACTGCCTGCTACTGGTATTCCTTTCTTGTCTAATATTAATATTGGAAGTCTTATCTCATTTTCAACAAAACTAGTAATATGTCCAAGATTTTTACCATCTAAAATCATTTGAATTAACTTTTGCTGAACATCTTTTGAACGGTTTAAATCACGCTGTTGAATATGATTTAATTCTCTTAGCACTTCTTGAACAATATCCGCAAAGCGAATTTCCCATGGAATTTCTATTAAAATAAAATTTCTTTCCTCTGCAAATTGTATGATTTCCTTTGGAATTTCAAATATATAGCGACCTGTAGCAAACGCTAATGCACTTGCTCCTGAATTATATACATCTTCTACAAATTCTAATAAAATATCAAAATCCTCATGACAGCCAATTCCCGTACTAAGTACAAATTCATTTTCCCTGACAAAGTTTTCGACGGGGCTTTCAATAACCGAAACCCATTCAATCAATTTCTGATCTAGTACGTCTTTACCTGATTTCACTCTTGAGGTTTTCAAAAGGGGAAGTTCGATTATGTCTCGAACGTATAGCATTTAACCCCTCTCCTTTCAGATACATTTTTCTCTCTCTTATATAATTTTCTCTAAATAAAGAACGGTTCCCTTTTTTTCATGCACCTGACAAATGAGATGAGAAAGTAGCTGGTACCAAATAAAAACACCCTATAAAAGCAATTATATAATCTTTTATAAGGGTGTCTTACTTTCCTTTGTTATTTAGTAGAGACTTCTTGTTTATATACCGTTTCTACTGCTTTTTCTAACGGCGGTAATTCTTCTCTCCACCAAAGGGCTTCATCTGGATTTTTCAAAATTTCATCAATCTCCTTTGGTTCTTCAACAATCGGTGCGGATCCCCGTAACGATCGTCCAGCTGTTTCCTTTACAAAAAAGAAAACAATAACAAGTCCAATGAAACAAACAAACATTAAGTAATAAGCAGGCATCATGTTATTCCCTGTTAAACTAACGAGCGAAGCAAATATAAGTGGAGTTGTTCCACCAAATAATGACGTCGAAACATTATATGTGATTGCCAGCGAACCGTATCGAACTTTCGTAAAAAATAGAGATGGCAATGCTGCAGGTAAAGCACCTTGAAACGCAGCAAGCATAATACCAAGAATAAATAATCCAAAAAAGACTACAAAATCATTTCCAGTCGCCATCATCATAAAAGCTGGTACACTCAGTAAAATCATACCAATGAGTGCCACGTTCACAATACGATTGCGACCCATTCGATCGCTCAAATAACCCATAACTAAAATGAAAGGAATTTGTGAAATCATCACTAGTAGTGAATATAGTAATCCTTTTGTTTCGCCATAGCCTAGTTCTTGGGTTAGATAAGAAGGCATATAAGTTAGAACCATATATAAGGCTGTATTATAAAAAAGAACGATTCCAATGCAAATTAACAGAGACTTCCAATGGTACACCAATATTTCTTTTAGGGAAGTCTGATGTCTTTCTTCTACCTTTTCCTTTTCCATCGCTTTAAAAGCAGGCGATTCTTCTAAACGAGAACGTAGATAAAAACCTATAAACCCTAAAGGAGCGGCAATTAAAAATGGAAGTCGCCATCCCCATTCCACCATTGTTTCGGGACCGAGTATAAACGTTAATATAGTAACTAATGCCGCACTGAGCGTAAAACCTACACTTGTCCCAACTTCTAAACTACTCGTTAAAAATCCGCGCTTTTTATCGGGCGTTGATTCAGCAATATAAGTCATTGCACCTGCATATTCGCCACCTGTTGAAAACCCTTGAATTAACCTAGCAATCAGAAGCAAAATAGGAGCTGCTACACCAATCGTTTCATAGCTAGGAATCAATCCGATAAATAATGTTGAGGCAGCCATCAAAATTAATGTAAGTGAAAGTACTTTCTTTCGTCCTACTCGATCTCCCAACATCCCAAAAATATAACCACCGACTGGACGTGCAATAAAAGCAATGGCAAAAGTGGCAAACGCAAAAATTAATTGATAGGAAGGAGCGACCTCAGGAAAGAAAACTTTTCCTATCGTAACAGCTAAATAGGCGTAGAGTCCAAAATCAAACCATTCCATTGCATTCCCAAGGGAAGTAACAAGAACTGTTTGCTTAGCAACCTTTGAATCTACAACATTAATATCATCTCTCTTTAACCTTCGATTAGCATTTTCAAGAGTGTCCCCTTCTATATAATTCATAAGTTCCCTCCTTAAAAATTTTTAAACTTTTTTTATAGTGATTGACCAAGAAAAACTAATGGATGAAAGATTTGCAACAACTATCCCATACATCCCGGATTATGGTAACGTTTTCAAAAATGTTGTCCTATTACGTCAAATACACTACATTCTATCGCTCTCTAATTTTCTGTATATTCACAATATTAATTAAACGGCTTTTGTCACACAATATTCAAATTGTATGAAAATTTTTTTTCGCTTTTTAGACAATCTAACTATAAATTTGGAATGCAATTAACCTATCTAAAATCGTCGTTTTTTCCATTAGATTTGTGATGGGGGTTAACGAGATAGGCTTAAATATTTCTTTATAAGTTGGCAACATTTACTAATAATTCGAATTAGAAATAAAAAAACGCCCAGATATAACGATTCTGAGCGCTTTGATATTATATTTGATAAGAGGGTTCTAGAATATTGTTCCTAAACACCATATTTTTATTAACAGTACAGACCTAAGTTTGTATTCTTACTGCATAATGCATTAAGTTCATCATACAACTTTTGATAAAAACGCTTGCGTTCTAGAATTCTCTGGTTTAGTGAATAGTTTGTCCGGATTGGCGTCAAAGGGAAATACTGCATGTGTATAAAATAACAACCCAATCAAATATCTAAAAATTGCTCCGAGCATCCCAGCAATACCAATTAATAAATAAATCATTATTGAGCCTCTCTCTGCAACTTTCTTAATCGAAATTTTTTCTTTACTGTTATCAATAGTCTAACACTTAAATGTAATACATTATTTTAAAACAAGATAAAAAAACCTTGAATATCAAGGTTTCAGACTGTCGACAAACCCCAACTCAAATGCTTCATTTGAGTTGGGGTTTGTCTTTTTTTGCTCATCATTTTCTAAGATTCTTCTCTTATTTAGGCTGGACATGGTCTTTTCCATGTCCAGTTTGCCATTTTCTTTAAGTTCATGGCAGCGAAAGTAAGCATCGCCTGCATAGACAATTTTTCCAGTCCTCGTAGAGTTGTCCATCGCATGCCATGCTTCTCTTTTCCATCGGCAAAGACCCGTTCAATCGTTTCTTTGCGCTTATCATATATATTTCTATTGATATCTGTATGTCTTAAGTGGTCGACTTCTTCCACATAGTGCTCCCAAATGTGGCGATGAATAAATTTAGTGTGATCTTTACTTTGGGTACACTTTTCTAAAAATGGGCACGTTTTACATATTTCCGGTTTCGAAGCGTACTGTCGATATCCTTCTCTTGTTGTTGTTCGGTATTCAAGAGTTTGGTTGTTTGGGCAGATATAACAATCATAATGCTCATCGTATACATATTCATACTTTTTAAAGAAACCGTCCTTTGTTCTAGGCCTTGTATATGGCATGACTGGACGAATCTCTTTATCCAATAGACTTTTCGCATTCGCTGGGGTTTTGTATCCGGCATCTACGGCTACTGCAGTTGGTTTGCCTACTTTTTCGATGACTTGTTCGAGTAATTGACCAAACACCTGACTATCATGAATATTCGCTCCCGTTACCTTGGTAGCTAAGACAAAGCCTTTTGCATCACAGGCGGTATGAAAAGAATAGGCAAACATCTTTTCCCGTTCATCTTTTACGTAATAGCCACTATCAGGATCGGTTGTACTGACCTTTATTTCCTTGGTTTCTTCATTCTCTTTCGGGGGAAAGGGCTTTTTTCCATGGTTTTCACGGTCTTGGTTAATCTCTAACTCTAATTGCGCTTGATAGCTTTTTGTTTCTGCCCGGACAATTTTCTTATCGAACTTCTTTTTATTGGCGCTTGCTTTGACATGTGTTGAATCAATAAAGGCAACAGATGCATCCACTAATCCTTTATTCATCGCTTCTTTTAAAATACGATAAAATATCTGTTCAAATAAATCAGTACCTTGAAAACGACGAACATAATTCTTGCCGAACGTTGAAAAATGAGGAATTTTCTCTGTGAAACCATATCCTAAGAACCATCGATACGCCACGTTGGTTTCAATTTCTTTGATCGTTTGACGCATGGATCGAATACCAAATAAATACTGCACAAAGACCATTTTAATGAGCACAACAGGATCAATACTAGGCCTTCCGTTATCTAGGCAATAGGTATCTTTGACAAGATCGTAAATAAAATCAAAGTCTATGGCTTGTTCAATCTTCCTTACCAAATGATCTTCTGGAACCAATTGATCAAGAGCCACCATTTCCAATTGATTTCGATTATTGTCAGTACGCTTCGATAACATCCTAAATTTCCCTCGTTAACCAAGAATTCTATCCCTATTATACAAAAAAGCCTGTAGATTTGGCCCCTAGTTAGGGACTTTGTCTACAAGCTGAAACCTTGAATATCAAGGTTTTTACTATGCATCTACTAATTTTTCAATAGTTATTTATCTATAATTATATATCCCATTTAATTATACGATTTACCAAGTTTTAAGTAAATTTACAACTCATTAAATGAAAATAAAAACACCGCATCATTTACACTATCTTCAAAAAAACTCATCATTTTCTCTTAAGAGAAAATAATGAGTTTATACTTTTGTCCCGGCATCCATTAACTTACATTTCTTTCTCTTGTTCAATCATCCATATCCACTTCTAAAATTTCTCCATTTGTTGCGTCGATTTTAATGTCGATATCAGAATTGTTCCTTTCATATTCAACTGTATATATTTGTTTTCCATTCTCCACTTCTAGTGTCCAACCTGTTGCAGAAAGTCCTTCTACTTCGGTTTTTGTTGAAGCAATTTCAATAGCTTCCGCCGGGTCAATAATAGCTGAAAAATCGATAGCTTCATCAGAAGTTCTTTCCCTTTCAACTTCATTTACAATGATTTCCTTTGTTGTTGCATCAATTTCTACATCATATTCTTTTGTTCCATCAAAACCATCGATATCATAATGTAATCGACCAGAAGAATCTGTATCTAATTCGATCGATTCAATCTTTGCATCTGGATAAGATTGTTTAAAGATGTCCACTGCCTCTGTCATAGAAACTGTTGGATTTGTAACGTCAACAGTATTATTGTTTACTTTATTCGCAACAGTTGCTTCTTCATCCTCGCTTATATTATTTTCAGTGTTCGCAATACTTTCTGGTTGATCTGTTGCAGTATCATCCTCTGTTGTCGCATTATTTCCACATGCTGTTATTAAAAACATTGTAATTACAGCTAGAGTCCATTTTTTGAACATTTCCATTCTCTCTTATCATTGTTGAATATAGCTTAAATTCTTGTTTCTTATTTTGTAATATTATTTGCAATGTATACTAAGAATTTTAAGTTTATCGTCAAATAAAATTTAAACCTTTACTTATGATCTTTGGCGCTGCAATCCATCGATAAAAGACTAGGGGGCAAATTTACTGCTTTCCGTTTCTCCAATACCAAATAGTTCCATGCTATACTATCCTTAATATGAAAGTTTCAATTTCCTGGAAAATAAAGGAGGCATTCGAATATGAAAAGTAAGCCTATTTATGTGGAAGTAGAGATTGATACAGAAATGGAAAAGTTATGGAACGCAACGCAAACGCCTAGCCTGCATGAAAAATGGGATCTCCGTTTTTCTTCCATTACATATTTACCAAAAAAGGAAAATGAACCTCAACATTTTTCATATAAACGAAATCTTGGGTTTGGATTAACGATAGAAGGATGGGGGATTACTGCTGGCAGTCATGAAAGTACAAATGGCGAAAGATCTTCTTCATTACATTTCGGAACAGATAATAAACTATCTCCTATTAAAGAAGGGAAAGGTTTTTGGAAATATATACCTAATGATAACTCCATTACCTTTTTAACACAATATGATTATGAAGCGGGTTTTGGTAAATTTGGACGCTTACTAGACCACTTCATTTTTCGTCCATTAATGGGTTGGGCTACAGCGCTTAGTTTTGATGTTTTAAAAAGATGGATGGAGAAAGATGAAGATCCATCCTCACAATATTTTCGTTTTTTTATTAGCTGGTTTATCACTTACCTATTTAGTTTTATTTGGCTTTATCATGGACTCATTCCGAAACTCATCTATATGCATGAAGATGAAATTTTGATGGTAATAAATTTATTTCATGTATCTTATGAAAAAGGTGCTTTCATTGTAATGATTACTGGAATAGCCGAAATTACTTTCGGATTATTCTGGTTACTTTATAGAAAGAAAAGGAGATTGCATCTTTTGCAAATTAGCTTGTTCCCTCTCCTTACGATCACTTCCATTTTAGCTAAACCAAGTTCATTAACTTTTCCGTTTAATCCATTAACATTTAATTTGAGCCTATTGCTAATTACAATTATCGGATTCGTAATAAGCAAAGATGTACCTTCATCGATTTCCTGTAAGAGAAAGAGAGGATAGTTAAATGTCAATTTATAAAAAAGTTTTAGGTACAGAGTTTTATAGATTGCATCCGATGTTACAAAAAAGATATGGATTTTCAAATAATAAACCTTTTCACGCAACAGGAGTAATGAAAACCATTAAAAAAGGACCGATATTTCTTTACCCGATTTATTGGTTAGGCACTAAATGGAAACTCCTTTATCCTGAACATGGTTCGAATATTCCTTTTACCATTTTGAATACACCTAAGATTGGCGCAAATGGTGAAGAACAAATTCATTGGGAAAGAATTTTTTATTTTAGGTCAAAGAAAAGGTATTTTAATGCATTGATGAGTTTTGATGCTGAACGGAATTTAATTAAAGATTATTTAGGTGAACCAAGTGTACTTTATTCAGATTTAGCATTTACCGTCTCCACTAATGGAGAGTTGAAAATTGAGTCTAGAAAACAGCGATTCGTCATTGGTAGATTTGAATTCCCTTTACCTAGAATTTTTCAAGGCTTAGCAACAGTGACAGAAAAATATATAGAAGACAATGAAGTTTTTCATGTAAAAGTTGAAGTGAAAAATCCAATGTTTGGCCTTATTTTCATGTATGAAGGAGAGGTTAGCAACAATGACTTGGAATAAATGGCTACCTTTTTCAATCATTTTGTTTTTAGTCGCTGTTATCTTTGGACAAGGACCATTGTATTTATTAATGCTCACTGTAGCTCAAGTCGTATATGTTCCTCTTACATTACAAATGATTAAGAAAAAAAATGATTGGTTCACTCGTTTCTATACATATTTTTCAATCCCAGCTTATGTTTCCGTCGTTCTGCTACATATTACAGAACCATCTAGTTGGGATGCTTTTCTTGCAGCAATTTATTTATTATTTACTTTAATTGTAGCTTTCTATGGAATGAATCGTTTTTTAACGAGAGGATTTATTCGTTTCGAAGAGTTTTCCATTGATATTGCCCTCGTATTTTTATCGATTGGTGGTATGTGGTACTTTGCTCATATTACGAATATCGATACTGGCTTTTCACCAATTATCACGTGGTTAACGGCAGTTCATTTTCATTACGCAGCTTTTTTACTGCCCGTTTTTAATGGATTACTTGGTCGAATTTATAAACCTAAATTATATTCCTTTGCTGCATGTATTTTAATTATTTCTCTGATTCTCCTTGCCATCGGAATTACTTTTTCTGTCTGGATTGAATGGATTTCAGTCGTGTTTTATATGATAGGAATTTATATGATGATTTTCTATACTTGTCGAGCGCCTTTTACTAGACGATTACAAAAAATGTTCATAGTATTATCATTCGGCTCATTAGGTGTGACGATTCTGTTTTCCTTTTTATATGCCTTTGGTCGTTTAACAAATTTTATTTCCATCGATATTCCTTTTATGCTGCAAACTCATGGCTTTTTAAATTGCGTAGTGTTTGCTTTATTCGGTTTAATCGGGTGGCTCATATCTGTTCCTACTGAAAATACAACAACTTGGACATTTCCGATTAGTGAAATTCGAGGATCGATAATCATTGGTGAAAAAGTTCTTTCTAAAATTCAGTGTGATTCGAAACCGCATAAAGGTTTAGTGGATGATATGAATATTTATGAACCTCATATCAATACATCCACTCTATCACCAATGATTCGTGACTTTTATGAAAATACAATGGATTACCGACTGTTTGCAGAAGTTCAATGGAAGGGTTGGTTTAAGCCATTAGCATATCTTTATCGTCTGATTAGCTCCGTTGTACAACAAATTAATCTCCCATTATCAAAGAAACGTATCGAAATGACTGGGGATGTATTGAAAATTAAAGAGGAATTAGATAGTAGAAAAAGCCCTAGAGCTTGGGTAAGAAAAATTCATGAGAAAGTTACTTTTATTGCGATATATTCGTGGCACAAAACAAATGACCGTACTTATATGAACATTGCTTTGCCACTTCCCTGGTCATCGATGATCGGAATATTAGAGGTCAATCAAATGGGCCATGTTCTTCATTTATCTAGCAAAAAAAGTGAGGCAAATTCAGATGCGGGCATCTATTTAGTTTGGAACAATCGCATTCTAGCATTACCAATAGAAGAAACTTTTTATGTTAAAGAAAGAGAGGATGGCACCCTCTACGCAAAACATCAAATGTGGATATTTTCCGTACCATTTTTAAAGATTAAATATGCGATTTATCATCGTGATTTCAAAAACGGCGAACAATAATAAATTCTCACTAAAAAGGGATTCTGCTCGATGAACGAAATATCGACAGAATCCCTAATTTATTATGGATTATTCTATATATGCACTCTAAATTTTATATCAATATTTAACTTTTCCTGCAATTCATTACAAGCTTTAGCATTTAGTCGGTAAAACTCTTGTTTCGTCATATAAGATGAAAACAATTGATCATAAGAATCGTCAATTCTACATAATAGCGGTCTCGACTCATAAATCGAACACTGATTATTTTTCAATTTATCGCAAATGCCATTTTGATTAAACTTACTTAAAAATTCAATTCCATCGATCGATGCACAACATGCTCCACAACTAGTACATGGGATTTTACTCATAGTTCTAACACATCATCACTTATCATAAATTCTTGAAACTCTTCTAATGTTTCATATTTAAATTTGACATTTAAACCTTCTGCTAAAGATACAATGGCTTTTTCCGTAAATTGATCATCAATAATCGCTAAATCCACCAGTTTTTTCAATTCAGCAAAAGTTTTTTCATACTCTTGATAATAATGAATCAACAATTGTTCTTCTTCTTTAATTTTTTCAATTAATACTTTACTTAAAGCTTCGGCTTGATAATAAAAAAATAAAAAGTGCACAAAACCAGTGAAATGATTTTGCACACTTTGTTACTTATATCATTTAATTCTTCGCTGTGATTTGAGAGCGCAAATAAGCGTTAATGAATAAGTCAATATCGCCATCCATTACCGCTTGCACATTTCCAGTCTCCACATTCGTGCGGTGATCTTTTACCATCGAATATGGATGGAACACGTAAGAACGAATTTGAGAACCCCAACCAATTTCCTTTTGTTCACCGCGAAGTGCAGCAAGTTCTGCTTCCTGTTTTTCAATCTCTAATTGATACAATTTTGCTTTTAACATGTTCATTGCTTTTTCACGGTTTTTAATTTGCGAACGTTCCGCTTGGCAAGAAACAACAATTCCTGTTGGGATGTGCGTAATGCGGACAGCAGAATCCGTTGTGTTAACGTGTTGCCCACCCGCACCTGTGGAACGATACGTATCAATTTTTAAATCTTCCTGACGAACCTCGATTTCAATTTCATTATTGAACTCAGGCATCACTTCACAAGAAACGAAGGATGTGTGACGGCGACCATTGGAATCAAATGGTGAAATACGCACTAGGCGATGTACCCCTTTTTCTGCCTTTAAATAACCGTAAGCATTATGCCCTTTAATAAGCAATGTCACCGATTTAATACCCGCTTCATCCCCTGGTAAATAATCAAGGGTTTCTACTTTGAAGCCATGTTTATCTGCCCAACGAGTATACATACGAAGAAGCATTGAACCCCAATCTTGAGACTCCGTACCTCCAGCTCCTGGGTGAAGCTCTAAAATGGCATTGTTTTTATCATATGGTTCGCTTAATAAAAGCTGTAACTCAAAGTTTTCTAACTTCTCCTCAAACTCTTTCAATTCCTGAACAAGCTCTGCTTGAAGATCCTCATCAGGCTCTTCTTTTAACAATTCAAGAGTCATTTCTAAGTTTTCTTGAGTGGATAATAAATCATTTAATTCATTTACGATGGCCTTTAAACCGTTTACCTCATTAATGATGCTTTGCGCTTTATTTTGGTCATCCCAAAAGTCGGGCATCATCATGATTTCTTCTAATTCTTGAATGCGGGCTTCTTTGTTTTCTAAGTCAAAGAGACCCCCTGAAATCCGCCAATTTTTCGGCTGTAGTTTCTAAAGTATTTCGCACATCAGATAATTCCATAAAAGCTCCTCCAATTTAATTAGATTTGAAGAAATAAAATGACTTAACGGGAGAAGGTCGGCAAACTTATCTTACTCAATTGAATAGAGAATGTTCGAACCTACCTTGCACCCCAATACAAATAAACAGAATCATTTAAATGGAAGTAAGTCTCTTACCAAATCGCGAAACAAAACCGTGCCATCAAAAAGGATGACAACGGTTTTGTAGAAAACTTTCAAAAGAGATGATGAGAGAAAATGAATTAAGATACTGCACCATGGCAGTTTTTATACTTCTTGCCGCTGCCGCATGGACATGGATCGTTTCGACCAATGTCTTGCTTTTTACGAATCGGCTGGCGTTTTGGTTTTTCCTCTTCTTTCGGATTCACTGCCTGACCTTTCGCCACTTCTTCTCGCTCCAGGTTATTGCGAATTTGGGCTTTCATTGCATACTTCGTGACATCTTCACGAATCGCAGCAATCATCTCTTCAAACATCGCAAATCCTTCTTGCTCATATTCACGAAGCGGATCTGTTTGACCATAAGCACGAAGATGAATACCTTGACGCAGTTGGTCCATTGCATCAATATGGTCAATCCATTTCGTATCGATGGAACGAAGTAAAATAACTTTTTCAAATTCACGCATACGTTCTGGCGTCAATTGTTCTTCTTTTTCATTGTAACGAGCCATTGCAGCAGCAAAGATGTAATCAATCATTTCTTCCGGTGATTTACCATGAAGATCATTTACAGTAATATCTCCCTCATCCAGAAGGTTTGCTTTAATATAATCTTCAATTGCTTTAAAGTTCCATTCTTCTTTATTTCCAGAAGTATACGTATGGACTATATTTTCAATTGATTCGCGAATCATGTGTTCCACAACTTCGCGCATATTTTCTGATTCTAAAACAGCATTCCGCTCTTTATAGATGACTTCACGCTGTTGACGCAACACTTCATCGTATTGTAACAAACGTTTACGAGCGTCAAAGTTATTTCCTTCTACGCGTTTTTGTGCAGATTCCACCGCTTTTGACACCATTTTTGACTGAATTGGTTGGGAATCATCCATCCCAAGTTTCGTCATCATGGCTTTCATGCTATCTGAACCGAAGCGGCGCATTAAATCGTCTTCAAGGGATAAATAGAATTGAGTAATCCCTGGATCTCCTTGACGTCCGGAACGACCGCGCAACTGATTATCAATGCGGCGAGATTCGTGACGTTCTGTACCGATTACTGCAAGTCCGCCAAGCTCTTTTACACCTTCACCGAGCTTGATGTCCGTACCACGACCAGCCATGTTCGTCGCAATCGTCACAGCACCTTTTTGACCCGCTTGAGCAATGATTTCCGCTTCTCGTTCATGGTTCTTGGCATTTAATACGTTGTGAGGAATTTTATGTTTCTTTAACAGTTGTGAAATAATTTCAGACGTTTCAATCGCTACAGTACCAACAAGAACCGGCTGCCCTTTCATGTGACGTTCCGCAATATCTTTTACAACGGCTTCAAACTTCCCTTGCATTGTTGCGAAAATAAGGTCTGGTTTGTCAATACGAGCAATCGGTTTGTTTGTTGGAATGACGACAACATTCATATTATAAATATTTCTAAATTCTTCTTCTTCCGTTTTTGCTGTACCTGTCATACCAGCTAATTTCTTATACATACGGAAGTAGTTTTGGAATGTGATGGTTGCCATTGTCATCGATTCGTTTTGGATTTCCACGCCTTCTTTTGCTTCAATCGCCTGGTGAAGACCATCTGAATAACGACGACCTTTCATTAAACGGCCAGTGAAGCTGTCAACAATCACTACTTCTCCATCTTGCACAACATAATCGACGTCTCTTTGCATTGAAACATGGGCTTTTAAGGATTGATTAATTGCATGAAGCAAACGAACGTGAGCCAAATCATATAAGTTGTCGATTCCGAAAGCTTTTTCCGCTTTCGTCATACCGCTTTCTGTAAGCGTAACCCCTTTAGTCGATTCATCGTAAGTATAATCTTCATCCTTTTTTAACATGCGAACAAAGGCATTTGCTTGCACATAAAGTTTTGCCGAACGACCCGCATGTCCAGAAATGATTAATGGCGTTCTTGCTTCATCAATTAAAATCGAGTCCACCTCGTCAATAACGGCAAAGTTTAATGGGCGTTGCACACGGTCTTCTTTATAAAGCACCATGTTATCGCGCAAATAGTCAAAGCCCAGTTCATTATTTGTACTGTATGTAATGTCCGCTGCATAAGCTTCACGCTTTTCTTCTTTCGTCAAGCTATTTAAATTAAGACCAACAGATAAACCTAAAAATTCATATAATTTACCCATTTCAGTAGCATCACGTTTTGCCAGGTATTCATTGACCGTCACGACATGGACGCCTTCACCAGTGAGGGCATTCAAATAAACCGCCATGGTGGAAGTCAACGTTTTCCCTTCCCCGGTTTTCATTTCAGCGATGTTACCGTCATGTAGTACAGCTGCCCCCATCACTTGCACGCGATAAGGATACATGCCAAGCACTCTTCGGGAAGCCTCGCGACAAACAGCGAAAGCTTCTGGTAATAAGTCATCTAAAGTTTCACCGTTTTGATAACGAGATTTAAATTCTTCAGTTTTATTTTGAAGCGCTTCATCAGAAAGCTGTTCCATTTGTGGTGCTAATGCATCCACTTGGTCAGCAATTTTATTTAATTTCTTCAATTCTTTTTTGTTGAAATCAAATAATTTATTTAAAATATTTACCATTGAAAACATTCACTTCCCATTCAGTCTTAACTTTCATTTTATCATTGGTAGTATAATGGTGCAAATACACGCCTTTAATTTATCAGAATCATAATAAAAATCTTGTTTAATTATTGGAAAAAACGACTAATGATATAACAGTAAATGATAAGGAGGATCAATTATGGCATTAGAGGTTTATTTAATTTTTAATGGGAATTGTCGAGAAGCGATAGAGTTTTATGCAAAAGTGTTTGAAACGGAGAAGCCTTACATACAAACGTACGGAGAAGTTTACCAAGACAATTCAGAGTTCGAGATGCCAGAAGAAGCAAAAAATTTGATTATGCATGCTAATCTTAATGTACGTGGTAGCCGACTTATGTTTTCCGATACGTTTCCAGGCTACCCTTATACGGTAGGTAATAATATTACTGTCGCCTTCATTGATGATGATTTGGATTTTATGAAAAGGGCATTTGAGATGTTGAAAGATGGGGGCCAAGTGGAAATGGAGCTACAAGAAACGTTTTGGAGCAAAGCTTACGGATCTCTAACTGACAAATTCGGAGTAAATTGGCAATTCAATCACGAAAGCAAAGGGCAATAAAGAAGAAAAGGCAGTCTATTGTTGAAAATGAATCAACATATACTGCCTATTTCATTCACTCCATTATATTCCAAATTCTGTCATCGTAACTTCATCTTCATCGTACATCTTATAGGCACGGTGATCAATCATCCCCGGTACCACTTCAAATGGAATGAAGCGTTTAATACCGGCAGTGACGAATTTTTTTGCATTGAACACTGCTTCCTCAATTGATTTTCCTTTTGCCAGTTCCGCTGTGATTGCTGCTGAATATGAACAGCCTGCCCCATTTGTATGGATTGTATCGATTCGTGGAGCTTCCAATTTTATCATTTTATGACCATCATACAATACATCAATAGCTGGTCCTTCTAAACGTCCCCCTTTTACAAGAACATACTTTGGACCAAGTTTTAAAAGATCTCTTGCTGCATCCTGCAAATCCGCAACTGATGTAATTTCTTGTCCATTAAGTAAATAAGTTGCTTCCGGCATGTTTGGTGTAATAATTGTTGCTTGAGGGATCAGTTTCGATTTCAGCGTTTCCATCGCATCAAAATCAAGTAAAGGAGACCCGAATTTACCGAACATTACCGGATCAACCACGATATTTTGAATGTTAGTTGTCGCCAACCAATCGGAAACAAGTTCGATAATTTCCTTTGAGAAAAGCATTCCCGTTTTTAATGCATCTAAATCCTCTTGTTCATTGATAATGAGGAGTTGTGCTTCAATTGCATCTAAAGGTTGAATGAATAAACTTTTTTCTTTGTTTGGATGTTTTGCATTGATGGCAGTGATGGCTGTAAAACCGTACACCCCAAGCTCTTGGAACGTTTTTAAATCCGCTTGAATGCCGGCACCACTGCGAGCTGCAGCACCTGCAACTGTACATACTTTCGCTATTGTCATGTCCTTTTCTCCTTTTAATACCAAGCTTTATATTTGATTTTAAGCTTTTTATAAGATGAATGGAAATAATCAGAATAAGCAATTTGATTGGGGTCAGATTTGTTGCGGGAGATTCTTACTACGTGTTTGAATTCAAACTTATGAAGATGCTTGCGGGATTCAAGAAAATACTTGTAGTAAGCAAAGTAGGATTAGAATTACCCATCTATCGAAAAATACAACTGCTACTAGTGAGATATTAGCCAAATTTAATTAGATAATTGCCAACTTCGCCTTGATATTAGCCATTCTCGGAAAGATATTTGCCATTCGAAAAATTTCCTGCTTCTGCGAGTGGGATATTAGTCAATCTCTGTTCGATATTAGTCAACTTCGCCTTGATATTAGCCATTCTCGGAAAGATATTTGCCATTCGAAAAAATTCCTGCTTCTGCGAGTGGGATATTAGTCAATCTCCATTCGATATTGGCCAACTTCGCCTTGATATTAGCCATTCTCAGAAAAATATTTGCCATTCGAAAAATTTCCTGCTTCTGCGAGTGGGATATTAGTCAATCTCTGTTCGATATTAGTCAACTTCGCCTTGATATTAGCCATTCTCGGAAAGATATTTGCCATTCGAAAAAATTCCTGCTTCTGCGAGTGGGATATTAGTCAATCTCTAATCGATATTGGCCAACTTCACCTTGATATTAGCCACTTTCACGTAAATGTTTGCCAAACAAATAAATCGTTTACGCCATCATTTCAACCACAAATCATTCATCCTTTAATAGCAATTCTCTTCAAAAGACCTTACCCACTAAGCACCTACTACTGCATCTCAACATATACTAATGGGCACAGCTGGATTACGTATTTCAGAAAAATGCTTATCAAATCATGCGAAAGAAATTTTGATAAATTCGATTTATTAAGCTGAGTTCTTCATCATTTGGAGGTTTTAGTTGCCTCAGATAAAGTTATAAAACACAATTCAAGTATTAATTTCCTCTAATAAACTCATAAACCTCACTCCAAAAACTAATTACATCATGGAAGAAGGTTGCTCATTGACAGAAAGTAAGAATCCGCTCGTCTCCTATTTACTTCTTGCATTGTTAATTATCATTTGGGGAGTTAGCTGGCCTATCTATAAACATGGCGTTAACTTCATGCCCCCACTCCTCTTTGCTGGAATCCGTTCATTTATCGCAGGAATTATTTTGTTAACCCTTGCTTGGAAAATGCGGCATCTCTTGAAATTTAAAGAACATTGGAAGTTTTACGTAATCTCAGCAATATTAAATAACATTCTCTACCTGGGACTTCAAACAGTTGGCATGGTGTATTTGCCAGGTGGATTATTTTCTGTACTAGTATACTTTCAACCAGTTATTCTGGGCATTTTATCTTGGTGGTTGTTGAATGAAGATATGACCGTTACGAAAATATTTGGCTTAGTGCTTGGATTTATCGGGATTGTGCTTGTAAGCATTGATGGATTAATTATCCACCTTTCTGCCATTGGTGTTGCACTCGCCCTCGCCACAGCTCTTGCTTGGGCAAGTGGAGTCGTATTTGTCAAAAAATTAAAATCCAGAGTCGACTTTTATTGGATGGTCGTTATGCAATTGATACTCGGTGGGGGATCGCTACTTGTTTTAGGATATTTCTTTGAAAATATCAATGCCATCGTTTGGAACATTGACTTAATCAGTACCATTATTTGGGGCGGAACAGCAGGAATGGCCGCGGGGCAAGTGATTTATTTTAAATTAATGAATGAAGGTGAAGCAAGCAAAGTCGGTTCCTACACCTTTTTAGTACCTATTATTTCAGTGGTTGTCAGTGCAATTTTTTTGAATGAAGCCATTACAAAAAATTTATTTATCGGCATGATTTTAGTAGGATCAAGCATCTATTTAGTAAATAGACAAAAAGAAAAAACTTAAACTTTGGAAGAATAGTGCTGTTTTATGAAAATAGCGAAGGCATCCTGATTTGGACACCTTCGCTAATCATCTCTATTCCTCTTCAACACCATATAATCAAGAATAACAAACTTCAAATAAAAACCACTTTAAAATGCCTCAACACCAATTTCAACACCGCTATTACTACTTCTTCATCCAACCACTGAAAAATTTACCTTTTCCATATCATCTCCTTTCAATAAAATTCATGTTATCTATAGCAAAATAAACTATTGAATACTATTTAAATTGTCCCGTTAATCTAAATCCGATTTCCGCAATCAATGTAGCTAACAAGAAAGTTCCCGTGTACACAAAAAGTGATACGACAACAATTCGCCAGCCGAGCTTTTTAAATTCTTTTAAATCTTTTCCAAATGATAGACCCGCATAAGCTAAAATTGGAGTTGCTAACGCCATAAAGTTAATTTGCGTTGTGGCATCTACAATTGTTTGTTGCCAAGGGAAAATCGCTGAAGTCACAAATAACGCAATAACGGACACCCAAATAACTACTGGAATTTTTAATGGAACAATTTTTTCAATGGCATAACCTAAAATCGTAATTGCCGCAATAATCATCATTCCAGGTAAAGCATCAATTGGAGAGACACCATATCCAATCCAGTTCCCTACTATCGCAATGATTCCAATCAATATGAACGTTAATGTTTTATCCAACATATATGTGTACCCCCACTTAGCTCAATTAATTTTCACCATCTGTTTGAATTCTAGAACGTCTCCCCAAGATTGGTTCCAAATGTTTATATAAGAAATTTGTAAATGGTAGAGAGAAAACAACGCATACAAACGTACCAACAATCGTTGTAATTAAGTTAGCAGCCCCAGCAAACACTGCGATATCATCACTAGCTTCCGGGAAAATAATGGCTAATGCACCGGTCATTGCAGCCATCATACTACCGGATCCTACCCCAGCTCCCATCGCGAGAGAAATTGGATGGAACCAGCCGATACTTGCTATTAAACTAGCAAGTAAAGATAAATAGAGTGCTCCAAATAATGTTCCGCAAATATAAACGCCGATGGCACCGCGAGATTCAGGAGAGTCTGCACCATATTTTTCTGCTATAATCGCTAAATTCGGTTCCCGGTCGATGGAAAATGTCGCACCGATTGCTTCCCGTTTCATCCCAATTAGTAGAGCAACAGGTAAACCAAATACAATCGTTCCTAAAAAGTGACCTACCTCTTGCAACGTTAATGTTAACCCAGCATCTAATAATTGCGGGATAGAAGGCCCCATCAACGTACCTAACTTTGCAACGAATAACATAAAGGAGATTCCCAATATTTTTGAAGCAATATCCATCTCTTTATCGGATAAAATTTTAAATCTTGGCAAACTAATGATTGCTCCCAAAATTAACGCATACAGCATCGGGAAGAAGGCAATCGCTCCAACCCCAATGTTTAAACTTTTTACCCCAATAAATTCAGCAATACATACTAATACAAATACGAATGCATGGATTTTCCAGTTTAAGAGTTCCCTCATCATTCCACTCCTTTAAAGCTCAATAATTACGTAGTTGATAAAACCAATTTTTCAATAAATTGGCAAACTGCGGTTGTATCTTTGCTACCAAGTCCTTGAGATTTGGCAGCTTCAAAAAGTTGATACGTTTGTGCTCCCAATAAAACAGGAACTTGTAACTCTGCAGCTGTTTTTGTATAGAGAGAAACATCCTTATGCATATGGTCCAAACTAAACAAAACATTGTCATACGCTTTCTTTAAAATATTGTCTCCAAAAACTGCAAGAACTCTTGAAGCACTTCCTTTTGAAAGGATTTCTTCTAATTTTTCTAAATCTAAGCCAGCTTTTGATGCAACTGTATATGCCTCCCCAATGCTTGCAATTGTTGATGCAACGACGATATTATGACAAAGTTTTGCAATTTGGCCGTTTCCGTTTTTCCCTAAATAAATGATGTCCTTCCCTACAACCTGCAAAATAGGAAGAATTTCATTAAACTTCTCTTGATCACCAGCAACCATCAATGTCAATGTGCCATTTCTCGCTCCATTAGGCCCACCACTTACTGGTGAGTCAAAAAAATACATTCCTTTTTCATTGTAAATCGATGCGATTTCTATCGCTGTGCCAGCATCTGTTGTGCTCATATCTACAATTACAGAACCAGGTTTTAACACATTTAACAATGCATTTAAATACACATCTTTTACGGCTTCAACTGTCGGTAACGATGAAATAATGAACTCCACTTTCTCCCCTAATTGTTGAAGAGAATCAACTGCAATGCCCTCATTTTCTTGGATCCAATCTTTTACTTGTGGATTTGTATCGTAAATATATACGTCATCCTTATTTTGAATGTAGTTGTAGGCAATGCCTTTTCCCATAAGTCCGCAGCCGATTATTCCAATCTTCACACACATCCCCCCGTGAATGGAAACTATTTACTTTCTATTTCTTTAAAAAATTCGAGTGCTGTCGCAATCCCATTTCCTGCTGCAGGAATGCCGCAATAAACGGCACATTGTAAGAAGACCTCCTCTATCTCTTCCTTTGTACAGCCATTATTGATAGCCCCTTGCAAATGAATTTTTAGTTCGTGTTGATAATTTAATGCTGTTAACAATGCTATATTAATTAAACTTCTCGTTTTTCGATCGAGATTTGGGCGATTCCATATTTCTCCCCAACAATACTGCATAGCCAGTTCATGAAAAGAACGATTAAACTCATTCGTATTCCTAATGAACTGTTGGACATTTTCCTCGCCTAAAACTTCCTCTCTTGCTTTAAACCCTTCTTTATACATTTCTCTAAACGTTTCTTTAAATTTTTCTATCGTCACACACAACACCCCGCGATATTTTTGAAATGGACTAATTCGTCTCCATGCTCTGTTAGGCATGATTCCTATATGAATTCATGCAATAAAAAACCCGTTTTATTTTTTAATAAATGGCGTTGTAGCTAATGCAATATATAAAGCAATGCCAAATTTCATCGCTTCTGCATTAGGTAAAAATTTCTCATGATGAAGTTTATATGAACCCCCTTCATCATCTCCAACACCTAAAAACAAGAATGCACCCGGCACATGCTCAAGATAGAAAGCAAAATCTTCACTTGCCATACTTGGCTTTTCTAATATCTCTACAGCATCCGATCCAAATAATGCTTCTGCTAATTGTTGGGCATGCAACACATATTGTTTTGTATTGTTTGTAACGGGATAGCCAAAGTTGTATATGATATCTGCCTCAAGACGTAACGCGCTGCTCATGCCATAAATAATTCTCAAAAACTTTTTTTGAATATCTTTTCTTGTCTTATCACTCAACGTTCGAACGGTTCCTTTAAATACAGCTTTTTCTGGAATAATATTAAAGGCATTTCCAGCTTCCAGTTTCCCGATCGTAATCACCGCTGAATCTACCGGATCTATTTCTCTACTAATCACACTTTGTAAAGATGCAATGATATTGGCACTGCCAACAATGGCATCAATTCCTTGATGTGGAGCTGCTCCATGACCAGCTTGACCAGTCAGTGCCACTTCAAATGTATCCATGCTCGCCATCAATGGCCCACTCTTAAAACCTATTTTTCCAATTGGTAGATCAGGCCACACATGAAAGCCATAAATGTAATCCACATTCGGATTAGTTAATGCACCATCTTGTATCATATATTTCGCACCAGCCAACATTTCTTCTGCCGGTTGAAAAATAAATTTAATTGTTCCAGCTATATGATCTTTGTATTTTGAAAGAATTTTCGCCGCACCGAGTAACATGGCCATGTGCATATCATGTCCACATGCATGCATTGCCTGTTCATGTTGTGACGCAAAATCTACCCCTGTACATTCTTTAATCGGCAATGCATCCATATCCGCGCGCAATCCAATAACCGGCCCCTCTTTCCCACCTTTTAATATGCCGACCACTCCAGTTTTCGCATATCCTGATTGCACTTCTATACCACAATTATTTAGAAAGTTTTTTACGATTTGAGATGTTTTATGTAAATCAAATCCGATTTCAGGGTATTTGTGTAAAGTCTTACGCAATTCAACAATTTCATCAAACTCATCTTCTATCCATTGTTGTATTAAATCAGAAGATAAAATGGTTTGGTTCATCAGACTCCCTCCTATCCAGATTCAAAAGAGTAATATATTTATGGACAGGTTGATAAATAGTCCTAAAAATATTAAGAACAAATTAGCACATTTTCTATTATTTGTAAATATTCAATTTTCAGTATTTTAGAAATACTAAAAATTGACTAGTCAAAATCTCATTGTAAAAAGCAAATATTTCTTATAAAATTTTTCTAAAAGCATATTTGAGGCAGGGAGAAGTAATGGTTGTATACAATATTGGAATAGTCGGACCAGAAGATCTTGCAACAAAATTTAAAACACAGCTAGAGGAATTAAACTTGCTCAATGTATCCATTAACCTTTCAATTGTAAATCAATTTGAGGATACGAAGAAATTAGAGCTCTCTTTTGTCGAAAAATGCGATTTATTATGTTTTATGGGGCCAATTGGTTATGAAATATATCGTGAAGAAATTGTTCCTCGACTGAAAACAATCCCTCCTATCTCATTACATATTCGTTATGATAGCTCCGCTCTATACTTATGTCTTTATAAACTGTTAAGCAAAAAACAAGGGGATATTAATTTATTTACACCTTTTTCCATAGACTTATTAGCTGAAAAAGAGGTTAAAGTTGCACTTGAGGAAATCGATTTATCGCCAGATCATTATTTTCTAATTCATGGCGATACTTCCTATACAACGGAACACTGGGCAAATATTCACGAAGAATATTACCGAAAAGGAAAAACGAAATATGCAATTACTTGTTTGACAAGTGTTGCCTATGAACTTCAAAAACGCCAAGTTCCAGTGATGCGCATTAAACCAACTTACGCTGCAATCTCAATGACAACCGAAATATTAATCGCAAAATTAGAACAATTAATTAGCAATGAGCTCAAAACCATTGCCATATTAGTCAAATGGCACGAAGCAGATCGCCGTCCAAAAAATCGATATACATTTTATAAGCAAAAATTAAAGTTCCAAGAAGCCATTATTAATTTTTGTGAGAAATATGAAATGTCACTCACTTTCGAAAACGATTTCAAAGCCATACTTTATACAAATCAATCAATTTTAAAAGAACTTACCAAAAATTATAAAGTGTTCCCTTTTACAAAAGAGATTGAGGAAATTTTAGGAACGAGAATCTCGATCGGTATCGGTGTTGGAAATGATGCAGCCCGTGCTGAAATTTATGCAAATCGTGCGTTAAAATTTGCTGAAGCAAAGCATACTTCGACCACATACTTAGCATATCAAAATGGCAGCATTATAGGGCCATTAAACAGTGAAGAAGTAGAACCCCTTTCCTTTTCAACGCATTTGAATAATCGTCATTTACAAGATATTGCAAAGAAGACTTCATTAAGTGCCATTACAATTTCAAAATTACGCTCACTTATTCAAAATCAAGAACATCCATATATAACAAGCCATCAAATTGCTGAAGCATTTGACATATCATTGCGCACAGCCAATCGAATATTACACACATTAGAAAGCTATCGATTTGCGAAAGTAATAGGTGAAGAACAACCTCCTGGAAGAGGTAGACCAAGAAAGCTATACGAACTGAAATTGACGGAAGAGTGATTGGATTTCGGATTTGGCTATTATTTTACCTGGGTTGACTATTATCTTGGGCAGGTTGGCTATTATCTTATTGGATTTGACTATTATCCTTTTTTTGCTGGTTTGGGTTTTTGGCTTTGGCTATTATTTTCCCTAGATTGACTATTATCTCGGCCGAGTTGACTATTATCTCTTTGAATTTGACTATTATCTCATCTCTGCTGGAGCGAATTTTCGGCTTTGGCTATTATCTTATCTGGGTTGACTATTATCTCGGCCGAGTTGGCTATTATCTCACTGCTTTTGGCTATTATCCCATCTCTGCTGATGCGAATTTTTGGCTTTGGCTATTATTTTACCTAGATTGACTATTATCTCGGCCGAGTTGGCTATTATCTCTTTGAATTTGACTATTATCTTATCTTTACTAAAGTGATTTCTCGGTTTTTACTTACAATTTTTTCTTATTTAGATCCACTCCATATATCTATTCGGTATTCGTTCAATCGTGTGGTTAGCTCCATTGCTGGATTAGAAAAACACCTTGCTCGGGCAAATTGCTTCTCAACTTGTATAGATAACTCCTTATTTTTGAGAGGACCACGAATCGTTAAGGGTGGAGTTGAATCAGAATCGGATTCCAAATTGACAGGAACGATATTTAGTTTTTCAACTGCCAAACAAAAACACCTCCTCTGTAATCGATAACTCTATCTTACAGGGAGGTACGATCGATTGATATGCGTCGTTTGAGGGCTTACCATTGTATAAAATGCTTTCTACATGCGAAAATGGAAATTCCCCCTGCCTAAAGCAGAGGGGAATAGGGGTCTATTAATTAATTTGTTTCAATTAAACCGTATTTTCCGTCTTTTCGTCTGTATACGATGTTTGTATTGTTTGTTTCCGCATCTGTATAAACATAAAAGTCATGCCCGAGCAAGTTCATTTGGAGAATGGCTTCATCTTCATCCATTGGTTTTAAGTCAAACTGTTTTGTACGAACAATTTCAAAATCTTCATCTTTGCCGCTATCATTGTTATTCGGAGTAATATTATTAGCGAAATAAACGCCTACACCTTCGCGATCACGAAGTTTGCGGTTGACTTTTGTTTTATGTTTACGAATTTGTCGTTCGAGTTTATCTACAATTAAGTCAATACCAGCATACATATCTTCATGGCGCTCTTCAGCACGAAGCGTTAAGTTTTTTAACGGAATGGTTACTTCCACTTTTGTTTTCTTATCATTATACACTTTCAAGTTTACATTGGCAGAAGCATTGACACCTTCGTTGAAAAACTTTTCAATTTTCTGAACTTTGTTGATGACGTAATCTCGAATAGCTGGAGTTACTTCAATGTTTTCACCGCGAATGTTAAAGTTTAACATGTAAACTCCTCCTTTATTGACCCTATGTAAATTATATTCTACATAAGTTTGCAAATTCCTTCTAGAAACTATGTATTCTTTTTAGGAATTCGACAAATTTTTTACCTTTTAAAAACCGATATATTTTTTTGAAATAACTTCTTTTCTTCTCCGGCGCTTCATTTCGCTAATAATCAATTCTTCAATATCTGGTTGATTTTTAAATTGCAATCCAAAATGAGCACCCATACCAAAAGGTTTACTCCAACGTACATAACCAATAGCTTGAATTCTTGTAATATCCAAAACAAAATGCATCTGAAACTGCAACGATTCAGGAGGAAGGTTGTATATTTTAGAAATATCTGAGTTCGTATACACTTTCATTCCCCGAGGACTAATATCAATAATTTTACATGGATGCATCTCACTATCAATCCGACGTCCGTTTACAAGCACAGAAAATTGTGCATCTAATGGTTGATTAAAAACGAATCGAAACGCCTCTTTGCGCTTATATTTTTTAGATATCATATTCATTCCCCCAAATTAACAGTCCTGCCAAACTCTTCTTATTATAAATATCGTTAATGAAAAGAAAATATCCACAATAAGAATTAATATTTTTCACAAAAATTTGTGACGATTTTTTAACTATTGTAAAGCGTTATTGATAATAAAAAAGCCCTAAACTTTGAGGATATTTGTACCTATCGCTTGAAAAATTCATAGTACTGAATAGCGAATAACGTAACTCCAATATACTTAGCGACTTTATTAAATAAAAAACGCCTTACAACCTTATATTTCGGGTGTAAGGCGTTTTAAGATCCAAATGATTAGTAAATTCCGACTACACTTGCTGCACATTTTGATATTGTTGTTGGCGATTTAGTTTAATAACTTCTTTCCAAGTATCACGGAATTCCGTAACCAATCCGATTACTTCATCAACGATTTCGACATCGTTTTTGATATTTGCTTCAATTAAGCGTCGATTCATATATTCATATAATGGAAGAATTTGTTTTGATATTTCGTAATCCATGTTGAGTGTAACGATTAGTTCGTTAATGATATTTTGAGCTTTTTGTAAATTAGTGTTTTTTTCTTCAATGTGTTTTTCTTCAATTGCCTTTCTAGCCAAATTCAAAAATTTAATACATCCATTGTAAAGCATTAATGTCAGTTCACCAGGGGAAGCTGTATTGATACTGTTTTGTTTATACGCATTATATGCGTTATTATGTAATGTCATATAAGACACTCCTTTAATCGCTAAGTAAAAAACCCTATGAGTTTTTTACTATCATTTTATCATAGAAGATACTTCATTTTTAGTGACTCTCTATTATTTTTTCTTATCATAATACATGCCGTCCATCACTTGTACGCTCGCATAAGGGTTTGAATATTGCTTTTCGTGTTTTTTCACATTTTGCAAATCTTTTAAATCCTTTTTCACTGCATCCATAACAAGCTGAAGTCTTTTTCGAATTCCTTCATCCAATTGCATTAGCATCGAATGATCTTTTAATTCAGGCTGAATTTGAAATCCTTGACGCTTTAAAGAGTCGATGATTTCTCCCCGTTCATCCAACAATTGATGGATGTTTTCTATATAATCGTCTCGTTCTTCTCCTTTTGGAATATCGGAAAGGAGTTGATACAGCTTAGCAGAAACTTGTAATAATTGTTTTGTTAAATCCATGTAATATCAACTCCTTTTCAATCATTAATATTGAGGCATGAATAAACTTGCTTGCATGTTTGCTTTATTGATAGCTTGCTCCATCGCAGTGAATTGTTTCCAGTAGCGTTGTTCAATCGTAATAAGCTTGTCTTTCCAAGTTTTGATACGAGACTCGATATCAGTTAAAGTTTTACCAAGAGTATACTGATTCGCAGTCATTGTAGTACGGCCAGCTTTTTTCTCGATTTTATTTTTGATATTTGTCATTTCCTCGCGGAGTTTTTGTAAGTATCCACGAGTATCAACTGTTTTTTCAACGCCATTTTCAATGATAGTATCGTCTTTTTTACCATAATTTGTGAATAGCGCTGCCACAGCATCCGGATCTTCCTCTAAAGCTTTGCGAAGTTTGTTTTCATCGATTTCAATAGTACCACCATCATTGTAATTTTTAGAAGTAGTGATTCCGATGCTAAAGAGTGTATTATATTTTGGATTGGAAACTGCCGGATTTGATTCATACAATAATGCACGCATTTTAGAAATACCTTCTCGAATAATCGAGTCGCTGCGCAGTAGACCACTTTTAGCTTTTTCTTCCCAAAGTTCAATTTCTTTTTCATCCATTTCTTTTCTTTGGGCTTCAGTTAAAGGTGGGTAATCTCTATATTTTGATTCTTTAATTAAATCATTTAATTCTTTGATTAAACCATTATATGTGTTTACAAAATCTTTTATTTTAGAAATAATGTCATCCACGTTGGTTGTAGATGTAATCGATACCGGACTTGTTGTTGGCGCACCTATTAAAGCATCTTCATCTATATCATCACCATTTAATATACCGGCATTTTGTGCATCTTCTTTTGCAGTATCAAAAGTATTTTGTGCATTCGTTAAACGAGTTTGAGCCGCATTTAATTCAGAATTTGCTTTAACATAATTACTTCTAATAATGTTTTGTTCCGCTAAATTTTTAAAATTGTTTAATTGTTCCTCTGTTAAACTATCTAATGCTTTTATTTGATTTTCAGTTAGCTTCTCTAGTTTATTGCGCAAAGTTTCATCGGTAATGGATGAAATTGCATCTTCTTGAGTAAAATCGATATTGCTAATTGTTTCAATTTCAGAGGCAGATAAATTATTAAAGAACGAATCACCAAGAGCGCTATATTTTGTTTTCAAATCATCTGCTTGAGCTTTTTGGTGATAAATCTCTAACGTACTTGGCGAAGTGGATAGTAAATTCGTTAAATCATCTTTAGATAGAGATTTAAGCACCTTTTTAACTTCATCGCTAAATTCAGGGTTATTATCAATATTCTCATGAATTGTCGTTAAGTCGTCATTACTATCATAAGCAAAGTTTTGGATAGCGGCAATTGCTGCTGCATCAAAATCTTTTAACTTTGTACCATAAACTTGATAATTTGCATGTAATCTATAATCTACTAATTCTTGTTCAGATAAATCAGCTAAAATTTGAATCTTATCATCAGATAGAGCTTTTAGGTTCGTATAATCACTTGCTTCGATTGCTGTTTTTAAATCATCTTTATTTTCTAAAATGAAATTAATTTCATCATCCGATAATTTTCTCCAAAATGCACTTCCGAGTTTATTAAAGAGTTCTTGTTCTGAAAGAGTTAGTGTATTTCCAAAAGCAACTTTATATGCATTGTTATGCGCAGTCGTATAACTCGGTGTTTCTGTAGCACCAACACCATAATAAGCATCTTTGGCATTATTATACTGATTAGTTTTATTTGTTAAGTTAATACCAGCTAATTCCAATTCTTTTTGAGCTGCAATATATTTTTCAGCGATTGTTTGAACACTATTGAAAGTGGACTTTAACGTAACGTTATAGCCAGAAATGCTAAATGAGTTGGATGCTCTTTCTGTAGCTATACCATTAACTTGAAAAATGGCATTTTTACCGTTATCAGCTAAATTTGTTGTGTCAGCAAATTGAAATGCTGCAAAAACTTCTTGACCAGAGTCAACAACAATTTCTGCTCCACCTTTTACATCACCAGTGTTTTTTGCAGTTATAGAAAGCCGTCCATTTTCGAACACGGCACTAACACCTGCAGCACTGCTATTAATCTTGCTGACGAATTGATCAATTGTCATATTTTCTGTAAATTCTATTCTTGTAGCTTTAGCAGCTAATGTACCGTCCTTTTGAATGGCACGAATTTCTATATAATTTTGACTTACTGTAACACCACTGTTCGCAAATAAATCTCCTAATGTTGTTGTACCAATCCCATTTACTTGCCCGCCTACTGCACGAGCAGCCGAAGCTAATTGAGAAACCCCTTCAATTGTCAAAGTTCCTGCAGCTGAACCAGTTGCAGTAGCTTCGACTAAACTAGAATTTGAGGAAGTGGCTGTTTTCGTATTGAAACTTTTTAGCAATAAATTATCCGCAATATAAGTATCAAAAGTTTGTAATTTTTTATTCACATTGCGATAGGCATCGCGAGTCCATTCGTAAATTTGTTTCTGTTGTTGTAATTTATCAAGTGGGATGCGCTCTGCTTGCATTAGTTTTTCAACTAGCGCATCTATATCCATACCAGAAGCTAATCCACCGATACGAAGTTGTGACATATAAAAACCTCCCTAATATGTTCCCGTTAAATTTTTTCGTCTACAATCATTCCAACAAGTTTTTGCATTTCATAGAAAGCATCAAGCAATTTTTTTGGCGGAATTTCTTTTATTACTTCTTCGGTATCCTGATCAATTACCGTGATGTAGTAGCGTTCCAAACCTTCATGATAAACAAATCTAGAACTTCTATGATTGATTTCTAAAAATTCATTCATCGATTTTACTGCTTGTTTTATTTTTTCTTTTGTAGATTCTTCGTTACCGATTATATTATTATCAATAACCAATGACTCATTGCTTCCGTGCTTATTGATTTTATCATCTGATGCATTTTCAACAGCTTTAACAACTGTTGAAGTATCTATAGCTGGTTGTGAAGAAATGCGCATAAGTACTCCTCCTTGATTAACCGAGCAAAAAGTTTATTTACTAATAGTTATATCGGATTGATTGAGCAAAATTTATACTAATTTCCATAAATGCACGATTATAAAATTAAAAATAAAGAGCAGAAATCCCCAACAAACCATGGAAATTTCTGCTGTATTTTTTCTATATTCGATGATTGTATATACTGCTAATAATAAAAATTATTATTTATAAAATTCGAAGCAATCGAAAATTGTTAAGAATGTTTTTAATTCCAACTCATCAAATTCTATACATAGATTTTGATTATAATAATTCGAATCATTTGTTACATTTTCTAGTAGAATAATATTGTCTGTTATTACTCCTTCATCTTCAATTTCTAATAAATAGTCGCATAACCCGTTGGACCTAATAAATTTATCCAAAAAAATATTGTTTTTTATGGATCTTCTTTTTGCAACAAATGAACACCCTATTAAATCAAAAAAATTCACTTCATCTTTATTTAAGTATTTTATTTCTTTTTCAAATAGATTATCATTTAATCTTATTTTACTAACTTGTACAAGTTTGGCTTTTAAAGTTTGAAAGTCGAAAATCACTTTAATCTTTGTATTTTCTTCATAACTTGCACTTAAGTACCATTGATAAATAAGAAATTCTTTGTCCCATAATTCCTTTTTTTCTATTACTTCAACTAGAAACTTTTCCTCTTTTTCTACAACTTTCATTTTTCCACCTTAAACAAATGTTCATTAACAAAATCATTAATGATCCACTGATTACCATCCGATTCATCATTTTCATGAATTACTGTAAAAATAAAGTCTGCATTGGATTCAAAACTATTCTTATTCTCAGGTCTTAATTGATTAACTAATAATTCAACATGACCAAATTTTAATGATAATTCATTTCTACATTCTTCAACATCGTATGTAATTTTCTTATTTGTTTCATTAAATACGTAAGTCATCATCAAATTTGTATTTTTAGGCAAATAAACATCAATTGGAAAACCACAAATTAAATCTAAATATAATTCAGTCAAATCAATGTTAAAAATTTTAGAAATAAAAGTTTTAAAATAAATCCCTCCACCAACACCGATATCCATTTCAATTAAGTTTATCTTATTTTCCTCAACGATAATGTCATATTTAATGATAGAGTTAACTATATTCATTTCTTTTATTAATTTGTTAGCATGTTCTACTATTCTTTTATAATTTAAACTATCTTTGCAAAAATACAATTTCCCTAAAAAAAATGTATTTTTAAAATTCTCTCTTTTCAGCGGTGCTAATAATTTTATTTCACTATTTTGGACAATTAATAATACACGATATTCCTGGCCGAAACTTACTTCCTGCACAACATTAGAAGCTTGAACCTCATTGTTTAAAATTTTATTTTTTAAATTTTTTCCTTCAATAAATAATACATCAGCTGATCCTCTTCCAATTGAAGGCTTTAAAACATAAAGTGTTTCATCGTTTAATAATTCTAAATTCTTATTAATATCATTAATAGTATAGGTTTTAATTTGAGAAAGCCCAAATTTTAAATATAATTGTTGCTGTTTTTCTTTTTCCATTCCGATGATTAAGTCATTAGGAACTTTTGTAGGTAAATTATAAAGATTCGTAATTTTTAACAATGTTTTAATAGCCCTTCCTCCAGCATAAGAACCAGCAGCTATAATATTTTCATCCAAAGCATTTAACCAATTGATTGCTTCATCAAAATTAGAAGTATCTATTTCTTCAAAATAATCACTAAGCTCTATTGCTTCACTATTATTTTTCCCTTTTCCAAACGAGGCAACTTTAATTCCTCTTTTTTTCGCTGCTTTAATAAAAGGTAATTGGTTAGTACCAGCGCCGACAGAAACTAAAACACTGTTTGAATAATTTTGTTTAATTTCTTTCATTAAAAATCTCCTTTGTGTCTTCCCGGTTATATAAGTCGAATTGAATCCAATCTTGAAGGCTATTTAAATTAAATTTATTATTAAAGGTCATTGGACTCTTATTATGTTTTTGATCCAAAAGTAACCCTTCAGACCAAAAATATTTTGCTTTTATAGGGTTATTTAGATTAATATCAATATCTAAAATTGACCATTCTTTTAAGAATATTTCAAAGAAATTATAACTTGCATCCACAAATAGTTGAGATGGCCCCCACAATCTTGGATTCGCCTCAATCATAATAAACTCATTTTGTCTCAACCGTAATTCAACCATTACCAAGCCAAAAAACTTTTTACTCAAAAAAAGTTTCTCATAATCCGATGATATTTTATTTTTATGGAAATCTGAAATTTCGGCTGCAATTATCGACTTGCCACCATATTGTTGTAAATAGTTTTCCTGAGATAATTTATAAACCTGTCCGTCTTTTGTGAAATAGTAAAGTAAATATATGCTTCTGCCTTCGACATACTCTTGATAATAAAATGCATTTAATGGATACTTTTTAATAAAATTAACAAAATCACTTTCATTCTCAATAATAACTGGGGAGTAAATCTTTCCATCATTAGTTTCATACTTTTTAGGTTTTGCAACGAATACATTCTCAAAGGTTTTAGGAAATTCAATATGAGAAGGTACTTTTAACCCTTGTTCTAAACAGCACTTTGTAAAATTTTCTTTATCGGAAATATCAATATACAAATTTTCATCAACTAGTGGTATTATTGCACCGACTTCTTCAAACTTTTTCCTATATTTTAATAAAAATCTATTGATTGCCTCAGAACTAGGAATGATGACAATTTCTTCTAATTTATTTTTATTTAAAATATCCTTAATAATAGTAATAGTTAAATCAATATCTAATTTTAAACTTTCCCTAGTGTATACAATTTTATCTTTATATTTTGTTTTAAATAATTCATCATCTTTTGACTTGGCTATAATAAAGTAATTTTCAAACTTATTTTTTTCTAATGTCCGCAAAAACGCTAATATCGCTCTTGGATTAAATCCAGAAAATAGTAATACTCCTTTTTTATTACTCATAATAATCCCCACTTAATATTGTTTGCGCAACCAATTTTCCTTAATATATTTGAACATACAATTAAATGTTTTTCTTTAAATAATAATCAATAGTTTGAACTAATCCTTTATACCAATTTGTTCTCGGAATCCACATTAGTTCATTTTTTAATTTACTTGAATCGATAGCATATCTATAATCATGCCCTGCTCGATCATCTACAAAAGATATTAAAGATTTAAATGACTTTATGCCAAAGGCTTGTAATTTATCAAATGCTGCTTTATCTAAAATTTCACATATAGTGTCAACAATTTCGATATTTGTTTTTTCATTATTTCCGCCAACTAAATATAACTCTCCTGCTTTTCCTTGATGATAGACGACATCAATTGCTGTACAATGATCCTCTACAAATAACCAGTCTCTCACATTCAACCCATTCCCATATATAGGAATTAATTCTCCCGCTAAAGCTTTTCTAATTATCGTTGGAATTAATTTTTCATCATGCTGCCTTGGGCCGAAATTATTGGAACAATTTGTTATTACAACATTCATTCCATATGTACGAAAATAACTTCTGACTAACATATCAGAAGCAGCTTTACTAGCGGAATATGGGCTATTTGGAGCATACGGACTTTCTTCATTAAAATATCCTTCATCGCCTAAGGAACCGAATACTTCATCTGTTGATATATGGTGAAATCGAGCATTTTTAAATTCGTTTTTTACTTTTCCTGGTGAATCCATCCAATATTTTCGTGCTACATCAAGAACGGTAAATGTTCCGTTCACATTCGTTTCTACAAAAGCACCAGGATTTTTTATTGAGTTGTCCACATGGGATTCGGCAGCAAAATGGAAAACTCCTTGAAATTGATATTTTTGAAATAAATGCTCAATTAATTCTCGATCACATACGTTCCCTTTTACAAACTCGTAATTTGGATGATTTTCAACTTCCGTTAAGTTTTCTAGTTTTCCCGCATATGTTAATAAATCTAAGTTAACTATTTTATATTCGGGATACTTATTTAACATATAAATAATAAAATTCGATCCAATAAATCCTGCTCCCCCTGTTACGAGTAAATTCATATTTTTTCACTACCTTTCAATTGCAGAGTTAACTATAGATGCAATTTTTTGAACATCCTCCATAGCCAAATCTGCATATAATGGCAAACAAAGAACCCGCTTCGAAATATCTTCAGATATCGGACAATTATGTTTAGATTGAATATACGGTAAGTTATTTAATGAAGGATGAAAATATCTTCTTGATTGAATACTATTGGCTTGTAATAACTCTTTAACTTTTAATAACAATTCTTCACTTTCAAAAAGGATTGGAAAATATGCATAGTTATACTCTACTTCATTACCAATTTTTAAAACTTGAAGGCTAGGATTTAACAAATTATTGTACATTTCACTTAACTTTTTCCGCTTTATTAAATTTAAATTTATGTATTCTAAATTACATATCCCCATTGCCGCATGGAACTCTGAATTTTTCCCATTAATTCCTTCTACTATCGGTATATTATCTTGTTGACCAAAATTTTTTAATTGCACTATAAACTTATCAATATCTGGTCCAACATTATTTACAATTCCGCCGCCTTCAATTGTATGAAAAACTTTAGTAGCATGAAAACTTAAAGTAGACAGATCCCCATATTGTAAAATGGACTCTCCTTTATATTTCACTCCAAAAGCATGAGCAGCATCATAAATAACTTTTAAATTATATTTTTTTGCAATTCGATTAATAGTTTCAACATCGCAAGGGATTCCGTACACATGGGTTGCAAGAATAGCTGATGTTTTTTCTGTGATTGCCTCTTCTATTTTATCTGCATCTATACATAAAGTATCTGGACGGATGTCAACATAAACAGGAGTACATCCTTCCCATAAAATTGCTGTTGTTGTTGCTACGAAAGAAAAAGGCGTTGTAATAATTTCCCCAGATAAATCTAATGCTTTAATCGCTAGTTGTAATGCTATTGTGCCATTAGAAACATAGTGTAAAGAAGAAACATTTAAGTATTGTTTTAATTTCATTTCAAGTTCTTGTACCAGCGGACCATTATTTGTTAACCAAGCTCTTTCCCAAATGCCTTTAACTAAGTTTGTATACTTTTCTTGTGGAGGGAGGAACGGTTTGGTTACATTAATCATTTTTTATCGTCCTTTTTGATTAAACTTAATACATATTGGTCGTAAGAATTCTTAGGAGGACTTGTTATTTCTGGCACATCAATCCATCCATTGTTCATTGCGATTTCTTCTAAACAAGCAATCATATACCCTTGCCTTTTTTGCACCGTTTCAACAAATTGGCTTGCTTCTAGAAGACTTTCAAAAGTACCGGTATCTAACCATGCAAAACCGCGGCCCAGTAATCGAACTTGGAGTTTTTTACGTTTTAAATATTCATTATTAATATCTGTTATTTCAATTTCACCTCTAGCGGAAGGTTTTAAATTTTTTGCTATTTGAATGACATCGTTATCATAAAAGTACAATCCAGTTACTGCATAATTAGATTTTGGAATACTTGGCTTTTCTTCAATTGAAATAACGTTTTTATTTTCATCAAATTCGACTACACCAAATCTTGAAGGATCTTTTACTTGATAACCAAATATAATAGACCCTTCTTTTAAAGTAATTGCTTTTTTTAAAATAGGTGTAAAACCTTGTCCAAAAAATATATTGTCCCCTAATATTAAACAAACAGAATCATTTCCTATAAAATCTTCCCCAATGATGAATGCATCTGCGAGCCCTCTTGGTTTTTCTTGAACTTTATAAGTTATCTCCATTCCTAAACTTTTACCGCTTCCAAACAGACTCTGGAATGACTGTAAATCCTTTGGAGAGGTAATAATCAATACTTCCCGAATTCCAGCTAACATCAATACTGAAAGTGGGTAATAAATCATCGGTTTATCGTATATTGGTAAGAGTTGTTTAGAAATACCTCTTGTAATAGGATATAATCTTGTTCCACTACCGCCAGCTAAAATAATCCCTTTCACTGTTTCACCCCAAAAATTATGTATTGATTAAATAACATTTCTATATAAATCAACTAACGACGACATATATTTTTCATAGCTGAAATTATTAGTTGCGATTTCTCTACCTAACTCAATCATCCTATTGTATTTTTCTTTATTTTGAATAATTTCTTTAATTGTTTCAGAAATATGATTAATACTATTTAAGTTATAAAAAAGAGAAGATTGTTTTATATTTGGATGATTCGTTGTTAAATCTTCCATTTCATTCGAACAAAGCAATGTTGAATTAAAAAGGGCATTACTAATTCTTTCATGTGTAGTTTTAAAAAATGGTGTAACATTAAGTGCCACTTTACTCTGTGCAATAATGTTGATGCAATCTAAATACGATACAGATGGTTTTATAATCACATTAGGATATTTACTAAAGTATTGATGGGCATCACCATTTGAAAAAATCCACATTTCCAATCCTGTTTCAGCAAACTCTTGCAAAATGATTATTCTAGTGAAATTTCGATAAAAACTATCAATTATTGGAAACAAAGTACGACTAATGTTAATAATCTCAGATTCAGGTAGAGGTAGATTTTCCTTTAGGAAATTTTCAAAATAAATTTCAATGGATTCCTCTAGTAATTGTAATTCTGTGCTCAATTTGTTAATAATTACTTGAATAAATTGATTTACCAAATTATAAAGATTTTCACTTTTCTCTCGTAATTCATCAACTTTTTTATAAGGATCCATAATAGAACCAAAAAATACCATTGGAAAAATTTTATTATCGAATGGTATGTTAAACCTTTCAGTTGATGGACTGATGTTTAATATTGAGTAACGATTAACATTTAATTTTTCAAATGCACTTACATAAATCTGTTGCGGGGCAATTGTGAATACTGTTTTTGCATTTGGATTTTTCAATGCTCTTTCCCCAACATGATAGTACGGATGATCTCCCAATCTAACGATATGAGGAATATTAGTATACTCATGATGAGTAATTCCATCATAGAGATAACAAATCGGATTATTGGATATAGTAAAATCTGGTTTAAAAGTTTTAACTATTTCTAAATACTCTTGAGCAGAAACAATATTCAAATTACAGATTATATTTTCTATTCCGTAAGAACTCATTGCTTTTGAAAAAAAGGTTGTCGTTGTATTCAAAACGTCATATTGACTATTCCCTTGTAATAAAATGGCTTTCATATAATAACTCCTTGTATATTAAAGTAGAAAAACAATACCGAAACTTAGTAAGTTCATTATTGGCACTTATATAGCATTTACTTTTGACCAATTCCAAACTTCGTAATGTTAATAGATATTCTTTATACATGGTTTAATAAATAAAAAAGGTGATGGATTCAAAAATCTCATCACCTTCATAAATTACCGGAATATATAAAAGGTAACGGGTTTAATTATCCAAACAAAACTGAATTACAATTAAGAATTATAAGATTTGCTCCCATGTAATCGCAGTTCCCTTACTAATATTCTTTTTTGAAATATTCCCTAATATTTGTTCATAGTATTTTGGTTCAATTCCATATCCTGGTCTAACAATTCGAATATTATCTTTCGTAAATGGTTCACCTGCTTTAATATCTCTAGATGCATATATAGAGCGTCTAAATTTTAATGAAGCTTTCTCTTTATCCGTGATACCATACGTTACCTTTCCTAGTGCCAACCATGCTCTTTCCGTTTCCTCAACTAGTGCTTTCATTTCATCCGGTTCCAAAGAAAAAGCAGAATCGACGCCACCATCCGCACGTGATAAAGTAAAATGTTTTTCAATGACGGTTGCACCTAATGCAACACTTGCAACAGCTACACCAATTCCCATTGTATGATCCGATAGACCAACTTGAACATCATCAAACAATTGTTTCATATGTGGAATTGTTAAGATATTTGTATTTTCAGGTGAAGCCGGATAAGTACTTGTACATTTGAGTAATACTAAATCTTTACATCCAGCTTCTTTTACAGTTCGAACTAACTCATCTAGTTCTGCTAACGTCGCCATCCCTGTAGAAACTATCATTGGTTTTCCTGTTGAGGCAACCTTTTTAATTAATGGTAAATGGTTATTTTCAAATGAAGCAATTTTATATAATGGGGCGTCCAATTCTTCTAAAAAATCAACCGCGGTTTCATCAAAGGGGGTACTAAACGCAATCAATCCAAGCTCTTTCGCTCGATCAAAAATTGGTTTATGCCATTCCCAAGGTGTATAAGCTTCATTATATAATTCGTATAATGACTTTCCCTTCCATAAACTCTCATTATCTTGAATCATGAAGTCTTTGGTTTCTACATTTAAAGTCAGTGTATCTGCAGTGTATGTTTGTATTTTTATAGCATGTGCTCCAGATTTAGCAGCAGCTTCAACTATTTCGAGTGCTCTTTCAAGAGATTGATTATGGTTACCTGACATTTCAGCAATTATAAATGGTTTTGTCGTATTATGAAGTAATGACGTATCAAAATTCATTTTATTTCCTCATTTCTTTTAATTTTGATACTGGAGTATCCCAACCATCAACTAATAAATGTTCAAATTCTTTAATATCTTTTTTAAAATGGATAGATCCTTCCTCTAAATTCTGAGGAGTTGAATTACATTTTCCTAGTCTAATTTCTGGCCATTTTTCAATAAAGAGAGCTTCAATTTCTTTCGATAATACGTCATAACTTTCTCGTAAAGTAATATCCCCAGAAAAATTAATTTCTTTTTGAGCAATGATTGGGCCAGTATCTATACCCTCATCTATATAATGGATCGTTACTCCTTTTTTTGTATTTTCTAGGAAACTCCAAAAGTTTGGATCTGCTCCTCTATTCCAAGGAAGAAATGAAATATGTAAATTTATGATTTTGTTCTTCATATAATCAATAATATCTTTTCCAATGATATGCCGATATCCATAACTAACAATAAAATCAAAGTCTTTTACAAAGTCTTTAGAAATTTTTTCTTCAGTTTGTATCACTTCATCAGAAAAACTCTCTAAAAATGTAATCATATGTTGTCTATTAGGGCCTAAATATAAAATTTTCATAATAAGACTCCCGGTTTACATAAAAGTTTCTATTTTATTTCTTTGTGTTAAAAGTAAATCTGTTTTTAATAGTAAATACTGTAATTGATTATGTAAAACGTGTCGATCCACTTTATCATAATGCCCCAGATAAGTTATTAACCCTTTCTTATGTAAAGCGTTGGCAATTTCAATTTGATTTTCTGCTACTGAAATTACAATTGATGGTAACAATAAATACATTCTTTCCCATGTTGTTGCTCCACCAGCTCCAATAGCCAAATCAGCTTTAAGCATCAATTCTGAAATGTTATTAATTTGGCAATAATAACTTGTACCCTTTATAGATTTACAGAGTTCCTTAATTTTTTCTTTGTTAGGATTCGATTTCCCAACTACTACATCTACCATCAATTCAAATTTTTCAATTAGTGGTTTTATCGCTTGTAATACTTTTTCGGTTTCATTTGTCGGGTCACTTCCACCAAAAAAGATAAATAATCTCTCTACTTTTCCATTAAAAGGTTTTACTTTTTTTCGTGCTAATTTAAATTCTTCACGAAGTAAGGCATATTTTGGTCCGAGCAATAACTTTGTATGTTTTGGAACTAATCCTTCATAACGACTATTCATATCTAAATAAAAATTTTGATCTAATAATAAGTCACAATCATGTTTACGATTCGCCAAATCATCAATTACCATAATTTCTTTTGTATATGGACGAATCTTCTTTTCCCACTTTTCCTCTATTGAGTAATGATCAATAACGACTTGTTTAACTACATATTTTTTTAAAATTTGGATTGTCTGTTCAGCATCTGTCTCCCAAAATTTTTCCGTGTACTCCCATAAAGGCTGTTTTACTTCAGGTAATGCAAATACTTTAAATCCATTCTCTTCTATTAATTCAATGCAATCGCCGTTTTTTCTTCTACATATAAACGCTATTTTATTCCCTCTATTTTTTTGTTGGTGTGCGTATGTCAAACATCTCATTACATGACCTGTGCCTATTTCTACTGAAGCATCCACTCTTATAAAGATGTACATTCCATCACCTAAATTTTCTTTTGTTCAATATGTGCATTAATGTTAAACCAACTAGGATTACGCTCCATTAACTCAATTACATCGAACATTGTAAAATATGGATTTTTAAAATATAAGTGCTCAAGGATTAATTTTATTAACTCAAAATCTTCTTGAGTATCTACTGTCCATCTATATTTACTATAATCAACGCTGTTGCATACTGTTCCAATGTTAAACTTATCCTTATTCATATAAATGTATGGAGTAACATGTTCGCGATCTCTCTCTAAATAGGCATGATGAAAAGCTTCTTTTAATGCACTATAAGAGAAAACTTCAACGTCTAAACCTCTTGGGTATGTACGTTTTATTGTATTTGAAACATAATCATATTTTTTTGAATCTAAAAAATATTGAATCGTTTTATCTACTATTTCAGGGTCTATTATTGGACAATCTGAAGTTATACGAACGATAATGTCTGCATGAAAATTAACGGCTGTTTCATAATATCGTTCCAAAACATTTAATTCTGATCCTCTATAATATGAAACACCAAAATTTTTGCAAAACGTTTCAATAACATTATCTTGTTCTTCAATCGTTGTAGCTATCACTATTTCATCAATCAATCGTGACGCTTTCAAACGTTGTAATTGATATAAAAGCAAAGGTTTTCCTTTAACCTCTTTCATAATCTTCCCTGGTAATCTTGTTGATCCCATTCTTGCTTGAACTATTGCCACGATTTTCATTTTTTCACCTTCGAAATAACACTTTTTACCGATTGAATTACATCCGTTACATCATCATCAGTCATTTTTGGAAAGAGTGGTAACGTTATAATTCTTTCATACAATTTCTCAGCCTTTGGTAAACTTCCCTTTTTATAACCTAGTTTTTCATAATAGGACAAGGTGTGAACAGGTATATAATGGACATTAACACCTATATTTAAATTTAATAATTCTTCGAAAACTTCTTTCCTAGAAGCATTTAACTTTTCTAGTCTTAATTGAATAATATAAAGATGCCAACTAGAATCAGAAAATTCATGTTGATAAGGTGTAATGATCTCGCTAACTTGTGAAAATTCTTCATTATATCTATTCACAATTTCTTTTCTTCGCTTAATAAAACTATCTAATTTCTTCATTTGGCTTATCCCAAGTGCTGCTTGTATATCCGTCATGCGATAATTGAATCCAAGAAACTGCATATCATAATACCAAGGACCATCATTTTTCTCTAATAGCTTTGTGTTACGTGTAATTCCATGAGCACGGAATTGAAGAAGTTTTTCGTAATATTGTTCATTATTTGTTGTAATAATTCCGCCTTCACCAGTTGTAATATGTTTTACTGGATGAAAGCTAAACATAGTCATATCGCTAATTGAACCGATTTTTTTTCCTTTATATGTAGCCCCAAGTGCATGAGCAGCATCTTCAATCACAATTAAATTATGTTTTTTAGCAATTGCATGAATGGCATCTAAATCCACCGGTTGCCCTGTAAAATGTACTGGGATTATCGCTTTTGTTCTTTTAGTAATGTTTTTTTCAATTTCCTTAGGATCTATATTATATGTTTGCTCATCAATATCAGCGAATACAACATTTCCTCCAACATACCTCACACAATTAGCGCTTGCTGCAAAAGTAATTGGGGTTGTAATCACTTCATCCCCCTCACCAATACCTGCAACAAAACAAGCGCCATGTAAAGCAGCTGTACCGCTTGAAAATGCAACTGCATATTTTGCACCAACATATTTTGCAACAATATTTTCAAATTCCTGTATTTTAGGTCCCGTCGTTATAAAATCACTTTTTAATACATTTATTACTTCTTGAATATCCTCATTATCAATCCACTGATTTCCATAAGGTAAATATAATTCTCGCATATTTTTAATCTCCTAATAGAATATAGTCAATGACTACATTTCTTCCACTAACTCTTTTAACTCCTCAATTGTCAACCATTGCGAATTTGTGTCACTAGTATAAGCAAATCCATCTGGTAACGGTTTGCCGCCTGGAAGTGCTTCTGTTTTCCACCATGATAATTCAGGAAGAATAACATAATAATCATCAAATTCAACAGTATGTCGTGCGTCATCTTGTGTAATCATTGCTTCATGCAATTTTTCACCTGGACGAATACCAATAATTTCAATTTCACACTCAGGTGCAATTGCCTTTGCGAGATCAGTAACCTTCATACTAGGGATTTTCGGTACAAATATTTCTCCTCCCTGCATGCGCTTTAAATTATCTATAACAAATTGCACTCCTTGATCGAGTGTAATCCAAAATCGTGTCATCCGCTCGTCAGTAATAGGAATTGTCCCAGTGTGACGAATTTTTTTGAAAAAAGGAACTACGCTTCCGCGACTCCCCACTACATTTCCATATCGTACTACAGCAAAACGTGTTTTCTTTTCCCCTACATAAGCATTTGCAGCGACAAACAATTTATCTGAAGCTAGCTTAGTAGCTCCGTATAAATTAACAGGACTACAAGCCTTGTCGGTAGATAATGCTATAACTTTTTCTACTCCTCTATCTATTGCCGCTTCAATGATATTTTGTGCACCATGAATGTTTGTTTTGATCGCTTCAAATGGATTATATTCACAAGCATCCACATGTTTCATCGCTGCTGCATGAATGACAATATCCACACCATCAAAAGCACGATAAAGACGGTCTTTATCCCGAACGTCACCAATGAAAAATCTCAATCGTTCATCTTTAAACTCTTGTTTCATCTCATATTGCTTTAGTTCATCACGACTAAAAACAATTACTTTGGTAACTTTTGATTGTAATGCCTTAGAAACAAATTTCTTTCCAAAAGAACCTGTTCCTCCAGTTATTAATACCGTCTTGTTATCTAATATATGTGTCATTTTGTTTCAACCTTTCATTGTGTTACATATCTTGTAGCATTTTCAAAGAAATCTTTTATTTCATATTCAAATATATCCGCAACGATAATATAATCTTGAATTTCAAGCCCCTCATTGATTTCGTTTAAAAAATCATGAATTTTATCAATTTGTAAAGGATTGTTAATTCCCACTGAACGAAGCTTCTCATTCACTTCACATAACCAATTTACACCTTCTGAAAAATATAAAATTAACTTTAAAGCTTCTTCTATATTATTGTTTCGCAAATATTCTGCAATGCTAATACAACCTTCAGAAATTTTATTTAAATATCCATTATAACTTTCCATTACTTCTAATATTTCTGTATTCATCTATTTCTTTCTCCTTCTATTTTTAAATGTTCACATAAATTTTCTATATATTGTTGAGTAATTTCGATTGCCTCTAAGTATCCATTGTAAAGTGCTCTGTTTTGTTCAACAACACGACTATATGCTTCTTGAGGTGTCTCATTGTTTTTAGGAGTATAATTTTTTAATATGGCGATATTTAGAGGGCCCATTATTACTTGTAAACTAGTTTTATTTCGTTTCTCTTCAATTTCTTTATCATTTCTATCCATCTTTTTCAAAATATTCTCAGAAAAGTGAGTATTAAATTTGTTAGATGATATTAAACTCAAATTTTCTACTACTAAACGTTTTATTTTTTTTAAAATTTCCAGTTCATTATTAAATAATTGAATGATCTCATTATTATTTACTTCTATGATTTCCTTCTTGTAGGATTCGGTAGAAATACGGTCTGTTACAAATGTTTCAATAAATTGTTTAAAAGGAATTTGTTTAAAGTGATGTATTTTCGCTCCGCCTTCTGTACAGTTAAATATATTTTCGTTGACAGGAATGGTTTTAATTAGTCTTTCAAATGATTCTTTCATAGCTAAAAACGCACTATCTGTTAACACTTTATCTCCATAATATCCCTCTGTATAGAACATTCCTCTTTTAATAATATCTTCTTCAGTAATCATTTTAAAATGTTTATTATTTTCAGCGTGAGATTTATTATCCGTATATGCTAAGTCTTGACCAATTAATGCGATTGGACCACTAGAAATATAATTTGCAATGGTAAAGGCATAGTTTGCCACCGATTCGCCACCATAGATTCCTTCCACTTTTGTATGAACGATGTTATTTAAATGGGACGCTAATGCTTTTTCATTTTTTTGAACAAAATAAAAAGCATCATTATAAAAACTTTCTCGAATTTTATAATGATTGAACATGCTATATATTAGTTTAGCATGCTTCAGTTTTAAGTCCTTAAAATGATTATAATTAACCTCTTGGCTATCAATTGATACTACATAATCCGGTTCGATATTTTCTTTTAGCAATGTGTTTACAGTAGATCCAGAAACAATTAATAGCACTTTATCCCTTATTTTTTTTAATAACGGAATCTGTTTAGTAAGAGATGGGCCGCCTGAGGCAATTACAACGGGTGAATTCGTATATTTATGAAGTACATGAATAGAATGGTCATGAATTGCATTTTTTATATTATATAAATAGTTTCGTTGCCATTCGTGAGCCATTTTATTTATTGAATTTATATTAATTCTATTAATAGAGACTCTTTCTTTTAATTTAATTAGTAATTCTTTATATAAATTTTGGAATATTTTATCATAATTAGGAGAACAGATAATATGTACATTGTTTAGAACAAACATTTGGGAATACTTATTAACTTCCTCAGCTATTTCATCAATAGAATTTGATTGTATAAAAACAATACCTTCCTTGTCTAATCCACTAGTTGTTAATATTGGTTCAATAACAATCAAATTCTCATTTGATTTAAATTCATTTAATAAGGCTTCTACAAAATATCCTTTTCCATAACCAAACAGTATATGTACATGACCCGGTCTATAGTTTTTTTTAGCAAATTCATTCGCTTCTCTTATAGGATCATATTTACTATGTAAAAAGTAACCATTTACTTTCATCGTTTCGATGCCTGTTTTCCCTTTTACATATTCAATTTGCACGTCTGTCATTATTTACACCTCTCTACTTAATATATCGGTAACTAATTATATTTCATAAATAAAAAAACTCGCATTCCAAAGAAATGCGAGTTTTTTATTTACTTCATTATTATTGTAATAATTGAAGTACACCTTGTGGTTGTTGGTTAGCTTGAGCTAACATAGATTGAGCTGCTTGTAATAAGATGTTATTCTTAGTGAATTCCATCATTTCTTTCGCCATGTCTGTATCGCGGATACGAGATTCAGCAGCTGTTAAGTTTTCAGAAGCAGCACCTAAGTTGTTGATTGTGTGCTCTAAACGGTTTTGTACCGCACCAAGTGCAGAACGTTGTGTAGAAACTTTTTCAATAGCAGCGTCAATATCTACGATTGCATCACTTGCTCCGCCACCAGATGAAATAGAGATAGAAGCAACTCCTAATGAAGATGTACCCATATCTTCAATTGCTAAGCTCATAGTTTGACCTTCGTTAGCACCAATTTGGAAAGTTAAAGCGCCAGAACCAGCAAGGTCACCGTTTAATAATTTTTGAGTGTTGAACTCAGTAGTATCAGCAATACGATCGATTTCTTCGATTAATTGTGCAATCTCATCTTGTAAGAATTTACGGTCTAATTCTACGTTTGTGTCGTTACGAGATTGTACAGCTAGTTCACGCATACGTTGTAAGATAGCGTGAGTTTCGTTAAGAGCACCTTCAGCTGTTTGGATTAAAGAAATTGAGTCTTGAGCGTTTTTAGATGCCATGTCAAGACCACGAACTTGAGCGCGCATTTTTTCAGAGATTGCTAAACCTGCAGCGTCATCTCCAGCGCGGTTGATTTTGTAACCTGAAGATAATTTCTCAAGGTTTTTAGCTGCTTGAGAGTTATTGAATGTTAGGTTACGGTGAGTGTTTAAAGCTGAAATATTGTGTTGAATTCTCATTATGAATTCCTCCTTGAAATTGTTATTAATTCATCCACATCCGTGTGGAAAATTTCGACTCAAGTCTAGTTATGTATTTCTCGAGCCTTACACTTTATATATCGTAATGAAATTAAATTGTTTAATAGTTTTTGAAAAAATTTTCTAGCCTTTTATTCTGAAATTTTTAATTTAAAAAAGCCACCACATCTTGTGATGGCCAATTCTGAATTATTTTCTATTCGTTAGTTTGTGAATTATATTTGTATCAATATTTAATGCTGCTTTGTTTTGCTCTTGAATGGCTTCAAACACTTCACTTCGGTGGACTTTTACGGATTTTGGTGCAACTATACCTAATTTTACTTGTTCTCCTTCAATTGCTAATACTTTTATTTCAATATGATCTCCAATGATGATTGACTCGTTTGTTTTTCTCGATAAAACTAACATCACTTTACACTTCCTTTTAGTTCAGCGATAGGAAAGCGTAAAGGATAAGCTTGATTGTCTTGCAATACAATTTGTTTTCCACATTTTTTTACGCTATTAATTACAATTGGAGCAAGTAAATTTAGGGTTGATTCTTCAAAAGGTTCTTTTAATGTTACAATCGAATAAGCAATTACATCTTCCTCTTTTTCAACTTGTAACTCTTTTCTATCTACTTCACTAATATCAAATGCATAATCTTTTTTAAAGGCAAAAGGATACGCAACAACAAAACCTATTTGCGATTCTTCAATGGATTGAAATATCGCCAATGGACTATCCTTATCTAAAGGAAGTAATACATATTTCGTATATTCTTCCAATCCTAAAAGTCCGCTCGTTAACGTGATAACTTCTTCTTCCTGTATTTCAACTTCACCTAAAAACTTTGTGTGAATTTGCATTTTTCTTCTCCTATCTATAAGATGACATCGATTTCAACTCTTGGGTATTGTAGTACTTCACCCGTTACTTTCCCAGGTGTATATTCATGAATTGGTTTATTCACTTGCACATCGATTTTCGGTTTTTGTGGTGTAATATTTATTTCCGTTTCACCAGGGATATAATCAATTTTTACAGAGCCTACAGACGGGACAAATTTTACATTGAATGGTATTCGTTTTGGTCCATGGTTCTGCTTCGCAATATTTTGAATTGTTTGACGTCCTAAGTCTTTCCCGGCATTCTTCATCATTTGTCGCCCTTCTCTAGCTCTTCTTGCGATCCCTTCCAGCACGGCCTTTTTTCCTTCTTTGGCATAATTTTCAACCGATTCTAATGGACCAATCATTCCAATGTCACGTCGAGCTTGAGATGAATCGATTATCAATTGTCCACGTGTAGTGTTTATTTCTAAAATAGCAGCAGGTTGTTCAATATGCTGTGTGGCTTTTGGTTGACGAATAATTTGAACAGGATCATGAATTTGTAAATCCAGGATGATATCGTATGTACGAATTTGAATTTGGGGAAACTTCATTTAAAATCACCTTCATTTCAAGAAAAGCGTTTGAACAAATTGTCCAAACGCCTAATTTTATTTTAGTTTATATTTCAATGAAGTTATCTTGTAGTAACTAACCTGCAACAATTATCGAATAAAATCGACTAGAGTTTGTTGAATAATCTTTGCTCCGACAGAAAGAGCTGCTTGGTGAATCGATTCCGCTGTCACCATTTCCGTTATAGCTTTTGCATAGTCAACATCTTCATTTTCAGATAATCGTTTTGTAATATTAATCCCATGTTTTGATAAACGGTGCGTCATCATTTCTACTCTGTTTTGACGAGCCCCGACATCAGAGCGTTCAGCTAATACATTTTCGTATAATTTATCTAGCGCCGGTATTGTTCCGGTGCCATCATTCAATTCCATTCCAAGAGCTTCAGTGATTTGCGAACCTGACGCTCCACTATCTAAAAGATTATAGACTTGAGCCATAAAATCATCTATATCTTTAAATAGCACTTCTCCTGTTATATTCACATTTAACGTAATGCCATCAAATACTTCAATAATAACATCTTCTGAATTTATGTTATCACCATTATATTGACCATCTGTATTGAATATAGGAGAATGAGTTTTTGTACCTGAGAATATATATTTATCCGCTACTTTCGTATTTGCTATATCTTTCAATTGTTGACGGATTTGGTTAATTTCAACTTTAATTTTATCCCGATCCTCTTTTGTATTCGTGTCATTGGCAGCTTGAACAATAAGTTCCTTAACTCTCTGCAAGGCGGATCCTACTTGATCAAGTGCATCATCAGTAGTATCTAACCAAGTATTTACCATCAACATATTGCGAGTAAACTGTTCCGCTTTATTTAAGTCTGTTCGATAGCTCATACCTCGAACCGCTGAAACGGGATCATCAGATAAACGCACAAATTTTTTGCCAGAAGTAATTTGTTCTTGTAATTTCCCCATTTTCGAATAACTATTGCTTAAGTTTCGAAGCATGTTATTTGATAACATGGATTGTGTTACGCGCATATTCTTGCTCCTTTCCACTGCGATTAAAGGACGTTAAACGATTACAATCCTACTCTACCCATACCATTAATAATTTTATCTAAAGTTTCATCGATGACTGTAATCATGCGAGCGCTAGCGTTATATGCTTGTTGGAAACGAATCATATCCGTCATCTCCTCGTCGAGAGAAACAGAGCTCATCGAAGCACGGTTATTTTCAACTGTTAGTCGAATCGTTTCTGAGTTTGTTTTAAGCAAATTCGCTTTCTGACCATCGACTCCAAGTTGTCCAACGAGTCCTTGATAGAAGGATTGGAAAGTTGCACCATCTAAATCTATATCTGGAGATAATGTTAATGTTACCTGGATTGCCTCAGTACCTACCTCAGCTCCATTTGCCATTGGCATCGATTGCAAATTTGCTAAAATAAGCGCCCATTTACCGTTTCCTTCTTCATCTACGACATCCGATGCAGCTAATAAATTAGGGTTATTAATAATTTCATCTCGTACTTTCACTTGCCCTGTTGCATCTCTTTCAAAGAATGTAATACCAGTTGTGGAAGGTTGATCATCAGTACCTAACGTATATCCTGCTTCGTGTACAGTATTAAAAACTTCTATGAACGCATCAGCTAACTTCTTTAAATTACTCAACATTTCTGGGTAATAGCCTTTTTCAGTTTCATACCCATATGAATCAATTAAAGATACTAGCTTACCTTTAAACTCTTCAAATTCACCCTTTTGAACGGTTGTTACATTACCATTTGCTTCTACAATTTCTAAGTGTTGGAACAGGTAGTATGTGTCACTTGTTCCAATGTTATCGACAACCCCATCAACTTCAGTACCATTTGTATCAATTGCTTTTAGAGTGGCAGCATTTCTACCATCAACTAATACAATTTCTATCGGTTTACCACTAGCATCTTTTTTACCAGTATTTAAAGTAATTTTTAAACTTCCTTCCGCTACTTTCGATGCATTCCCTCCAGAAGGAATTCGCTCAATGGAAACTGGTAAATATTCATTTAATTTATCCACTAATAAATCTCGTTGGTCATATAAATCATTTGGCACGTAGCCGTTTGGTTCAACCGCTTGAATTTGTCGGTTAATGTCGGCGATTTGTTCTAATATAGAATTGATGTCTGCAACCGAAACTTTAATTTCATTTCCTAAGTTTCCTTGAATTTGCTTTAACTGTGTCTCAATATAATTGAAAGAATCTGCTAAATGCACTGCCCTTTGAATCGCTACTTTCCGAGCAGCTGTATCTTCCGGGTTTGTACTTACATCTTGAAGGGCGCTCCAAAACATGCGAAATGCTTCATCCAATCCATACTCAGAAGGTTCTGACATAATATCTTCCATTTGAGCAATCGCTTTTGCTTTCGAATCCCAATATCCAAGTTTGTTCGTTTCTTGACGATATTGGCGATCAATAAATTCATCTCGAATTCGCTGTACAGACCCTGCTTTAACACCTGTCCCAATAAATCCAGCAGTTTTTGGTGCATTTAACCCCATACCTGGATATCCTAAAGTCGGCTCCATGTTTACCCTCTGACGAGAATAACCAACCGTATTCGCATTCGCAATATTATGTCCTGTTGTATAGAGAGCGCTTTGTTGAGTAAAAATACCACGCTTACTTGTTTCTAACCCCATAAATGTGGAGCGCATATAGACTCCTCCTTACCTAAAATATGTATTCAAGATTTTGGAAGGGGCCAAGTGTCCCCTCCTCCATACAATCGTTCCTCTATGCTTGCGAATCAAACAGCGACTGACGGGGAGCATTTCCACCGCGCACCGTTTTTTCAGAATAGTTAATTTCTTCAGGCTGCGGTCGCAACATATTCAATGTCACATTCACTAATTGCAGTGAATTGTAAATAAGCTGTTGATTCAAATCATTTTGAATTTTTAAATTTTCAACTAGTTTCAATAATCGATTGCGAACATCCGCTAACTTTTGCCGCTCTTCTTCGTCTTCCACCGCTTCCAATAACTCCGCAATCGTTGGAACACTAGACATTTCGATGCCTTTTGACTGAAAATATTCCACAACCTTCTTTTGACGCAGCTGTTCTAATTGTTCGATCGCAGCCACATGTGATTGTTCAACTTTTAACATTTTATCCAGTTCTTCCATGTCATTGTTTTTCACAAGTTCCGTCTTCTTATAAGCATGTTCAAGTAAACTCTTATGCATTTTTTCAAGCTTCTCTAAAATTGAAATAATCGGTTGAACTGACATGGTATTGAACTCCTTTAAATAAATTCCTTTTGATCTCAAGAAATCTTTTCATCGAGCTTGCTTAATATAAGCTCATTGAAAAAATTTCTTTTATCTCGATGATTTTGTTTTGAGTCATCTTAACGGAGACGGTAATATTTCAACATATCCTCAGCCACTTTCTGAGCATCGACTTTATATTGACCTGATTGGATTTCCTTTTTTAATTTTTGGATTTTTTCCGCACGCTCTTGACTATAATCGGACACTACCTGCATTTCTTTTGCTGCATCTGAAATTTCTATTCTATCTGCAAAAGCATTTTTTGCTTTTACAGTATTCACATTTCGCTGTTGTTTCGTATAAGGATTTACTGAATTCGTATTGATTGGATTGATTTTCACAAGTTAGCCCCCCTTCATAACCTGTCTAGTTATTATTTCGGTTTGTTCACGAAAATGTTAAATGAGTTAAATAAAAAAACTCACATCTGCTTTACACCATTATTTAGTATAACAACAATGGCGACGTGAGCAAATTGTGAGCCGTTTATTATTATTTTTTATTTTTTTCCTTATCAGCTAGATAAGTAAGACGTTCACTTTTTTCAATACTTTCTCTAAATTCTTTCGCCGCTTCAAAAGTACGCAAATCTGATTTTAATTCAGTAACGCAACTTTCACATAGCTTCCCTTTTTTCGTTAAACGTCCACAGTTATCGCATGGATAGCCTAAGTTTGGAAAAACTGCTGGATGAAGGCGCCCTTTACGTACCCATTTAAACAATAATTCCTTATCTACTCCTGTTGCCTCTACTATTCGATCCACTGTCGCAGCACGGTTTTCTCGTTTTCTTAAAAAACGATAAACAATTTGATACATTTCTTCTTCTTTTTGAGAACATTTATAACAAACATCTCTAATGCCTGTATAGTTAAAAAATTCACCACAACTCGGACAATTTCGGATCTCTGCCAAAACTAGCCCCCCTATCAATAAAGAAGATTGACTAAAATATCCACATCGTATTAAAACCATTATACAACAATATAGTAAATTGTCATATTTTGATAAAAAAATACTATTATCTAGTAACTAATTTTGTAAATAATGTTCACACTTTTTTAACATTTTGGCAAGATTTTAATTGTGACATTTTGTGTAGTATATGCTAAAAAAACAGATTTTTTAATGGATCGCTCATTGCTCAGTTTCTTATCTCTACTCATAGGAGTTATTGCAAATTTTCTCTTCATTTATAGAAACCCGACTTTATTAACGTAAAAGCTTTTACCGATTTGGCACCTCCTTCAATAAGGACCCGTTTGGCATGTCTGATTGTCGTTCCTGTCGTATATATATCATCAACAAGGAGAATTTCTTTCCCTTCCACTTGTACGGTTTTTTTTAATTTAAAAATTTGTGGCGTATTCATCCGTTCCTTTCTCGTTTTTCCTCCTTGAGTTTCTGTCGTTATTTTCTCCAACAAATGAACATAAGGGATTCGTGCTTCCTTCAGTAATTCATCCACATGGCTAAAGGTGCGTTCCTTTAATTTTTCAGGATGCATCGGTATTGGGACTATCATTTCTTTCCGATTTTTTAAATTGTAATAAATTTCTTCACGAAACACTTTTGCGAGCAGCACATCATGCATGAACTTATAACGATGTAAATAATCTTGCATCGCTTCGTTATAGTAATATAACGATACTACTTCTTCATCCTGTTCATGGAGACACCACTCGAATTGATTCTCGCATTCTTGGCAAATAACTTTCGGAAATCGATTGAAGAAAAGCCGTTTCCAATCCATCTGACTATTTAATGGTGCGTTGCAAAGAAGGCAATTCTCGACTTCGTTACGATTCATTTTATCCTCCTTTTTATTCGATTGTCCTATTGAAATCCCTCCTTATTTAATCGAAGGATTTCATTTCTCGCTGCATCCATTTCAACCGAGATTCCGTGATGGAAAAAGACGATCTCACCGCCAGGAAAATTTACATTTCTCCCAACACGACCGCTTATTTGAATCAACGCGCTCGATGTAAAAATTTTTGATTCTGCCCCTACGACCGCAACTTGCACATTGCTGATTGTTACCCCTCTTTCTAATATTGTCGTTGTTAATAATCCAGGGATTTCTTCATTTCTCAATTTCATGACTTTCTCTTTCCGTTCTGGATCTTTGGCATGAACGCTTAAAATGTCAGGATGAATTTGTTGAAATAGTGGTGCGGCTTTTTGCATTAAGTGAATCGTCGGAAAGAAAATGAAAAAGGGTTCTCCTTGCTCAATTCTCGATTTCGTCCATAGCGCTAATTTTTTTGGAATTCTTCCTTTATTTATTTGCCTTTCATAAAACCAAAGGGACTCAAATCGAGGTACTGGGAGCGAATGACCATGATATCGCTTCGGAATAAACGAATAACCCCATCCGTCTTTTTTAACTTTCGATAAAATTTGAACAGATGGAGTTGCCGTGACAAGTGCGACAGGAGCTCCTTTCTTCTTTGATTTCCATACCGCCTTTTGCAATGAAATATCGTAAGTATATGGAAACGCATCCGCTTCATCCACTATGACCATATCAAATGCCTCTTCAAAGCGATAAAGTTGATGTGTCGTTGCGATGACGAGTTGAGCGGTTCCCTTTTGTTTTGGGGCATTGCCATAATAGGCATGGATAACCGTATTCGGAAAAACTTTTTGAAAACGAGGAAATAATTCTAATACGACATCTGTTCTTGGCGTTGCAATACAAATTCTTAATCCTTCTTGTAAACAATGGAAAACGGCGGGAAACAAAATCTCAGTTTTACCCGCACCACACACCGCATGCAAGAGATGGTTCCGTTGTTGGATTATGCTGTCTAGCAGCTCTTTTGAAGCTTTTTGCTGAAGCTCCGTAAACATGCCATTCCAGTCGAGTATGTGATGTTTAGGAAATTTTTCACTCGGACCATTCCAAACTAAGAGATCTGTACAACTACTCATTCTCCCCATGTTGATGCAATGTCTACAGTAAACGCAAATTTTCCTGCATCGCGCACATTCAAATTCTACAAATTCTTGTTGAATATCATTAGAACAGCGGTTGCAAATATATTTTTTATTAAAGAAGGGGAAAAAAGAATGTTTTTCTGAAATAGCAGGCTTTACTTTGAAATAGTTGTTTTCGATATAACGATCAATCTTTTCTTTTGAAAAAGGAGTATTTTCCCTGGACCAAACTTTCCCGATAAAGAATTCACGAATTTCAGGTTCTACGATGATTCCTTTATATTGTCTTGCTTTAGTTAGCTGCACTTTGCGTTTCATACAATCCTCCTTTTAAATCTCCTAATATCAATAAAAAAAGCCTCTACTATTTACAGTAGAGACTACAAACTTTTACTCTTCCATTACCGGAACCCAGCCTAATCCTAATGAGCCTTCTCCTAAATGAGTGCCAATCACTGGTCCAAAATAACTTAAATGAAATTCCACGTTTGGAAACTTTTCTTGCATTTTCGCCATCCACTCTAGTGCTTCTTGTTCCCGATTGGCATGAATCACCATAGCATGAATGCGATCATATTTAGCTGCATCTTGCGAAAGCAGTTCTTCCACACGGCTTAAGGCTTTTTTCTTCGTGCGAATCTTTTCAAATGGGACAATAACTTTATTTTCGAAATGAAGAACTGGCTTAATTTGCAACAATCCTCCCACAATGGCAGCTGCAGATGATAATCTTCCTCCCCGTTGTAAATGAGACAAGTCATCAACAATAAAATAAGCACGCATGCGACTTTTTATTTCTTCTAATTTCTCTAATATTTCATCAGAAGTTTTTCCTTCTTTCGCCATTTTTGCTGCCTGCACTGCGTAGTATCCTTGCGGCGCACAAGAAATTTCACTATCAAAGCCATGCACTTTAATACCTTCTATTATATTACCTGCCTGCAATGCACTTTGAAATGTCCCGCTAATTCCGCTCGATAAATGGATGCAGATAACTTCATCATAGTCTTTCGATAATGTTTCAAATAATTCCATAAATTTACCAATAGGCGGTTGAGTCGTCTTTGGGAACACCTTTGCTTCACGAACTTTATCGTTAAACTCTTTTGCATGAATTTCGACTTCTTCTTCAAACACACCATCTTCTAATGTCACACTTAATGGAATCATATAAATATTGTATTTTTCACGTTCTTCAGGCGATAAATAAGCTGTACTGTCCGTTACAACTGCGATGCTCATATATTCACTCTCCTATGTAATTTATCATACAGTAATAATGCATTCTTGTTAATAAGAAAAAAACTACAAAAAGAATGATTGTGAGACTTGAAAGAGAAAAAACTTGCTCATGTGATATTAACAAAATTTAAGTATTAAAATTTTCTAAAAGGATAATAGTCAAACTTCGGTAGATATTAGCCAAATTGAGCAAGATAATAGTCAAATTTAAGAAAATTATTGCCAAGCGATAAAAATCAATCCCCTGAAGATGGGATAATAGTCAAACTTCAGAAGATATTAGCCAATTTGAGCTAGATAATAGTCAAATTCGGGAAAATATTTGCCATGCGAAAAAAATCACTTCCCTGATTATGGGATAATAGTCAAACTTCAGAAGATATTAGCCAATTCGAGCTAGATAATAGTCAAATTCGGGAAAATATTTGCCAAGCGATAAAAATCAATCCCCTGAAGATGGGATAATAGTCAAACTTCGGTAGATATTAGCCAATTTTCGAAATATAATAGCCAAACCAAAAAGCACTTCCTTAATTATGTTCGAAAGATATTAGCCACTCCCGCCTACCTTCCTGCACAAAAAAATATCATCCAATCCAAAGTTGGATGATCCTTTTTTCTTTTACTGGTCTAATTTTTCCATTCCTACAATCCTTGTTATTTTCCAATCATCATTTTCCTTTACAAAGATTGTAACTTGTCTAACCGTACGATTAAGTGTTGCATCTGTTCCATGTTCTTTCACATGATAATCAATATTCGCAACCACATGAGCTTCGTCTTCGTTATACTTCACAATCGTAGCATCTGAATCCTCTAATTTTACATCATGATTTTTAAATGTTTCTTTTAACATTTTAATTTCTTCTTCATAATTAAATCCAATTGCATTTTTGGAAAGAACATTTGCGTAGCGATCAATATCTTTCGCATTAAATGAATTAATATATTCATCAAAGGCAGCAATAATTTTTACTTTTTCATCTGTAGGAACATTCGTCGCTTCAACAAATTGGTCACCGATCATTTCAAATCCAATTGCCTCATCTGACTCCCCAGTTGTATTTTCTACGGATGAAATTGCTTCAGGTTCAGAATCAGCATTATTATTTCCACATGCAGTTAGCAGGAATACTGCTGCAACTACCAAAATCAACCAGTTCTTCATTTACCCTTACCTCCCAAGGTAATATTGTAGCATATGAGCAACTACCATTTCTATTGATGCAGATTTTTGTCGAAAATACAAGAAACTTTTCATCATCTACTTAAGACGAAATCACCTTAAACTTAGTTGCCTCGATTTACAAATCCTCTCCATTACGCACCATTTGCATAATTGAATTCAAAAAAAACAAGAACAAAAGGTTTTCAGCCTATAAAAAAAACCGAACGATTATTTGAAACTCTATTTTGAGCTTCAATATCGTTCGGTTTTTTAATTATATACCAAAATGCGTATGATAATTCTTTTTAAGAAGGCTAATTTTAGTTCTGTCCCAACCTCTTACAAAATTACAGTATGTAAATTTGTTCTTGGTGCTTATGGAATTATCGTACTTCCACCCAACCGTTTTTAATAGCGGTTACGACAGCTTGTGTACGGTCATTTACATTCATTTTTTGTAGAATGCTAGATACGTGGTTTTTCACTGTCTTTTCAGAAATGAACAATGTTTCACCAATTGCACGGTTAGATTGTCCATCAGTTAATAATTGCAGTACTTCACATTCACGTTTTGTGAGCAAGTGGAATGGACGACGAATTTCTGTTTGATGGAAGTTTCCTTTATTTTCATGCTCACTTAGGCGACGGAATTCAGCTACTAAATTTTTCGTTACTTTTGGATGCAAGTAAGATCCTCCATTTGCAACAACCTTGATTGCTTCTACTATTTCATCTGCATCCATTTCTTTCAGCATATATCCTAAAGCACCGGATTTTAAAGCGTGCGTAACATATGATTCATCATCATGAATCGAAAGCATAATTACTTTTGCATCTGGAAATTCTTGAATTAATTCTTTTGTTGCATCTACGCCATTTTTACCTGGCATATTGATATCCATTAACACTACATCTGGTAAATAGTCTCTATATAAACTGATGATGTCGCTGCCGTCATCGCCTTCTGCAACAACCTCAAAGGATTCTTCAAACTCTAAAATACGTTTTACTCCTTCTCGGAATAATTGGTGATCGTCAATAATGATTATTCTTGTCACAAAGCATTCCCCCTTAACAAGTATATTACAGTTGAAATTTCTGTTCGTTATTTGGATATGGTATTTTAAACATAACTACAGTTCCATTTCCAATTTTCGTTTTAATATCCATCGAACCTTTTAAAATTTCAACTCGTTCTCTCATTCCAATAATTCCAAAAGATTGCTCTCTTTTGGCTTCTAAGTCGAAACCACTACCGTTATCTTTTACAATAACATTTAAATTGTTAAGATTCCATTCTAGTTTAACCCAAATATCTGTTGGGTTTCCATGTTTTACCGAATTATTCACGCATTCCTGCACTAATCGGAAAATTGCGACTTCATAATTTGAAGGAAGTCTCGTTTCATTATTAAGAGATTGAAAATGAATGTCTACACCCTTGTTATATTCCATAATTGTGGACAAATATTTTTTTAATGTCGGCACAATGCCAAGATCATCTAATGCCATAGGACGTAAATCGTAAATAATCCTTCTTACTTCAGACAATGCTTCTCTAACTGTTTTCTTGAGTTCTGAAATTTCCTTTATAGCGGCATCAATGCCTCTTTCACGATATGTTTTCTCAATTAAATCAGCTCGCATCAAAACATTTGCCATGATTTGTGCAGGTCCATCGTGAATTTCACGAGACAATTTTTTTCTTTCCTCTTCTTGAGCGGCAATGATATTTATGCCAAATTCATGTTTTAATTTTGCCTGCTCAAGTGCTGCACCCACATTTTTCAAATCGGATGTTAAATAATTTAACACGACATTCACTTGATTAACGATATGGTCGGCTCGTTGTATTGTATCGTATAATACTTTTAGACGCCGTTCAAGGTCATCACGTTTCTCTCGTAGGCTTTTTTCTTCGGCCTCGGAAAGTGATAACTGAATTTGCAAGTCGTTGGCAGTTTCATAAGCCTCTCTGACTTGCTGTTCTGAATATTTATCGAAATGTCTGCTAACTTCTACTAGCCTTTGTTTTGCCAGTTGCGTTTGGCGAGCTAAATTATCACTATTCTGAATAACTACTTTTAATTTCTGCTTAATTAATTCCAATTCGATTTTCATTTCCTCAAAGCTTCTACGGCTTTGTTCGCTGATTATAAAAATATCGTTTTTCGAATTGGTAATATTTTCAATCATCCGATTAAAAATAAAATCAATCGATTGGATATCAATTTTGTTTTTTTCATCAAAATACATGATTTGTCCCCAATCCAATTGGTGTAATATAATAAATTATATGTGAGCAACTATTAGTATTTAATGATTATATTATTCTAACATTATTATACCATTTTCCAGTAAACTTTTAAGAAAATTTTTTATTACAAGGAATTCGTTTTTTTGGAAAATAAAGGAGTTTTTGTAATGCGAAAGGACTACAAAACTGTTAAGGGTTATGGAGAAAAAGAGATTGTTATATCGAAATCTCGATTTATCGCTTATGTTGACAGGGCTGAAACTGAAGAAGAAGCTATTAATTTTATTAATAAAATAAAAAAGATGCATTATAATGCTACCCACAACTGTTCTTGCTATATGATTGGCGAGCATAATCAAATTCAAAAAGCGAACGATGATGGGGAACCTAGCGGAACTGCTGGCGTTCCTATGTTAGAGGTGCTAAAAAAACAAGGACTACAAGATACTGTCGTTGTTGTTACTCGATATTTCGGTGGCATTAAACTTGGAGCTGGAGGGCTTGTTCGGGCATACGGAAAAGCTACTACAGAAGGGATTGCGGCTGCCCAAGTAGTGGAAAGAAGACTACATCATGTAATGAAAGTAACGATTGATTATACATGGCTTGGTAAAGTGGAAAATGAAATTCGAAATTCGAAATATACATTAGCTGAAATCCAATATGCTGACAATGTCGATATCATCGTTCATGTCTTAAAAGACGAAGAACAAGCCTTTGTCGAATGGATGACAGAATTAACTAACGGACAAGCGACAATTACATGTATTGACAAAATGTTTATTGAAAAAGTCATTTCATAATCGTTTCAGTCCTCGAAAAAATTTCTTTTTTGTCAATATTTCATTGTCATAATTTTTCAATTTACTGTTTTTCGACAACATTGTATAATTATACGTATTGAACAATTTTGCTTTTCACATAAGATTTACCTGTGATGAATCTTAAGTTGAAATCCATAATAAACATAACAAGCCGTACAAAATCAACATTCCTACATATATAGAGGAGAGTATATATAATGAAACGAATGCAGAAAAAGGAGAAAAAAGGAAAACGTTCGACAAAGTTTTCGCTAGTACTTAAAGTATTAGCACTTTTGTCGGCTTCATTCTTAATTTGTGCAACAGCTTATGGAATTTATTTAACGAAAAAAGCTGAATACGCAGCAAAACAATCTTACGAAGAGCTTGAGGAACGACAATCTTCTCCTAAAAGGGAAATAAAAGCTGAAGCTGAAATCGATAACATTTCCATATTGTTTATCGGTGTGGATGACAGCGAGACACGGGGTCAAGGTTCCGATCATTCTCGTTCAGACGCCCTTTTATTAATGACACTTAATCGTGAAGCAAAAACAGCAAAATTAGTCAGTATCCCTCGGGATTCATATGTGTACATACCAAAAGTAGGATATCAAGATAAAATTACGCACGCACATGCTTTTGGAGGCACAGTGGCAACAATCGAAACAATAGAAGAATTATTTGATATTCCTGTCGACTATTATGTACGCATGAATTTTAATGCATTTATCGATGTAGTCGATGCGCTTGGCGGTATCGATTTAGAAGTTAACATTCCATATGCCTTCTATGAAAAAGACGAAAACGACCGCTATTCTATTTATTTAGAGCCTGGATACCATCATCTAGATGGGCGAAAAGCATTAGCATTAGCACGAACTCGTAAACATGATACAGATTTTGCTCGTGGTGAGCGTCAACAAGATATTATTAAAGCCATTGCCAATAAAGCACTTTCCTTATCCTCCATCACGAAATACGATGAAGTTCTTTTGGCAATCGGTGACAACATGAAAACTAACTTAACATTCGATGATATGAAATCGTTCCTTACGTATTTCTCAGGTGGCATGCCACAAATTGATACTTTAACGTTACAAGGTCAAGGTGATATGTCTACAGGAATTTATTATTACATGTTAGATCGAGAATCTTTAGAAGAGACAAAACAAATCTTAAAAAGCCATTTAGAAATCATCCCAAGCAATGCAAGTTCTAATATCTCTGAAATCGGTAGCGACGATGAAACACAGCAAGTAGATGTTGGTTCATATTCTTACTCATCAAATTGGAATCGATAAATAATTGACAATAGGCAAAATACACTCTCAGTAGCTTGAGAGTGTATTTTTTATATTGGAAAGGGGAGTAGTTTTTTCAATCTACAGTCTGAACAACTTAGCATCATTTTATTCACTGTAAAGAATTAATTCTTATGATTATTATAAAGAGATATACTTTTCACATGTATGGGTAATACTTTACGCTTATAAAGATAGCCTTCTAGCTCGTGTGGGTGCAACTGAAGCTTGTGCAGATAGTTCATTGGCTCGTGTAGATGTATCCTCTATTTGTGCAGATAATTCTTTGGCTCGTGCGGATAACTTCTCAACTCATGAAGATATTACTTCAGCTCGTGCGTTTAGTTTCCCAGCTCGTGCAGATAACACCCAAGCTCGTGCAGATAACACCCAAGCTCGTGCGTTTAGCTCCCCAACTCGTGCAGATAACACCTAAGCTCGTGCGTTTAGCTCCTAACTCGTGCAGATAGCACTCCAGCTCGTGTGTATAACTCCTCATCTTGTGCATATAACACCCAAGCCGTGCGTTTGGCTCCCCAACTCGTGCATATAACACCTAAGCTCGTGCGTTTAGCTCCCCAGCTCGTGCATATAACACCTAAGCTCGTGCGTTTAGCTCCCCAGCTCGTGCATATAACACCCAAGCTCGTGCGTTTAGCTCCCCAGCTCGTGCATATAACACCTAAGCTCGTGCGTTTAGCTCCCCAACTCGTGCATATAACACCTAAGCTCGTGCGTTTAGTTTCCCATCTTGTGTAGATGTCACTCCAGCTCGTGCGTTTAGCTCCCCAGCTCGTGCAGATAGCACTCCAGCTCGTGTGTATAACTCCTCATCTTGTGCATACAACACCTCAGCTCGTGCGTTTAACTCCTAAGCTCGTGCATATAACACCTAAGCTCGTGCGTTTAGCTCCCCAGCTCGTGCGTTTAGCTCCTAACTCGTGCAGATAGCACTCCAGCTCGTGTGTATAACTCCTCATCTTGTGCACTCAACACCCAAGCTCGTGCGTTTGGCTCCCCAACTCGTGCATATAACACCTAAGCTCGTGCGTTTAGCTCCTAACTCGTGCAGATAGCACTCCAGCTCGTGTGTATAACTCCTCATCTTGTGCATATAACACCTAAGCTCGTGCGTTTGGCTCCCCAACTCGTGCATATAACACCTAAGCTCGTGCGTTTAGCTCCCCAACTCGGGCAGCTAATGCTCCAAGCTTTGGCATACATCCGCTCAACTTGTTCAAATGCAACTTCAAATATGTGCAGATAACCTCAAATTTGTTTAAAAGAAACCACAAGCAAATCAATTCCTCCAAACATAAAATAAAAGCCACTACTTCTTAGAAGCAGTAGCTCATCACATTTATCCAATTGCAAAAAAACTTCCCAATATGAAAACTCAATTACTTACTTAACATCTTCACTAAATTAATGAGCGGTCGGTAGTTTTTGCCCGCAAGACCTATTACTTCTACAAACAATTCAATGGCAACTAAAATAACAGTGATAAGAAGAATTGCTCCCCAAAGTTTTGCCATAGAGAATATGATAGATGCAATTCCAAACATTACTGCAATTCCATAGATAATCAATACCGTTTGTCGATGAGAGAATCCCATTTTCATTAAACAATGGTGCAAGTGAGATTTATCTGGATCCGACCATTTTTGCTTATTGCGTACGCGACGCACGATTGCAAAGAATGTATCTGAAATCGGCACACCTAACAAAATAACTGGGATAATGAATGATACTAACGTTAAGTTTTTAAAACCTAACAATGAAAGCACAGCAATCATAAATCCTAAAAACAGTGCACCCGTATCGCCCATAAAAATTTTTGCCGGATGAAAGTTAAAGAATAAAAATCCAATCGTACTACATGCTAATATTGCAGCAACGGCAAGTACAAATCCATTGCCCATAATATAGGCCATCGTTGCAAGAGTAATTAATGCAATCGTTGACACGCCTGCTGCTAGTCCATCTAAACCGTCAATTAAATTTACCGCATTCGTAATTCCAACAATCCACAATAGTGTTAACGGAATACTCAATAATCCAAAATTTAAAATACCGTTATCAAAAGGCAAGTTAATGAAGTCAATTTGCACACCGCCCATAAAAATAACAATGGAAGCGGCAACAATTTGCCCTAACATTTTTGCCTTTGCACTTATTTGATATTTATCGTCTAAAATACCAGTAATAACAATTACCAAAGCACCTAATACAATCGATAAAGGCATTAATGAACTTTCATATCGAGGACTTTCCGGTCTTAGTATCGCTAGTCCTATTAAAAAGGATAAAAATATAGCTAAACCACCTAGACGTGGCATTATTTTTTGATGCACTTTCCGATAATTCGGTGCGTCCACAGCACCTATGCGAAACGCTAATCGTCTAACAATCGGAGTCAGTATGATGGACGCGACTAGCGCCACTGCTAAAGACACGTAAACCATGTCTATCCTCCTTAGAAAAAGAATTCCATTTATTATTAAACCTAAGATATTATAGCATGAATAAATAAGAAAACCTAGTCTTTCCTTTAAAATGTAATTAAATATCCAATAAAAATGAATCATCAATCAAATTACTATAAAAAGACAATATTGGAAATACTAATGATTACAATATCTTCATACTTATTTTCCCCGTGATTGAAGTAGTCATACATTCAAAAGTTTGATAGAATAACAAAGGTGTCTATATTTATTTAGACCACAAAAGGAGCGTAAAAAAATGTTCTCAATTTTCAAAAATAAGGAAAGAACAAGTAAACGAGAATTAAAACATTACTATAAAATAGTAGAAAAAATTAATCAACTCGAAGCTACATACTCATCGATGTCTGATGATGAGCTTAAAAATATGACTGTAAAATTTAAAGAACGCCTTGCAAATGGTGAAGATTTAACAAATATCATACCTGATGCCTTTGCTGTCGTTCGAGAAGCATCAAAACGCGTCCTCAACATGCGACATTTTGACGTTCAATTAATTGGTGGTCTCGTTCTAACAGAAGGAAATATTGCTGAAATGCCTACTGGTGAAGGGAAAACTTTAGTTGCTTCTCTTCCTTCTTATGTGAGAGCCCTCGAAGGAAAAGGGGTTCACGTTATCACTGTCAATGATTACTTGGCAAAACGGGACTTCGAATTAATTGGTCAAATTCACAAATTCCTTGGCTTAAAAGTTGGTTTGAACTTGCCAATGATGGATTTAGAGCAAAAGAAAAAAGCTTACAATGCAGACATTACTTACGGTGTCGGTACGGAATTTGGCTTTGACTATTTACGTGACAACATGGCTCGTAATGTGGAAGATAAAGTGCAGCGGCCATACCATTTTGCCATCATTGATGAGGTAGACTCTGTTCTAATTGATGAAGCAAAAACTCCACTTATCATTGCTGGAAAAACTCCTTCTCAAGAAGAACTGCACCGTATTGCTGCCATGCTTGCAAAAACCTTCAAAAAAGATGAAGATTATGAATTCGATGAAGAAACAAAAGCTACTTCTCTTACAGATCAAGGAATCGACAAAGTTGAAGAAGCTTTCGGCGTAGATAATTTATATGATTTAGATCATCAAGTATTGTACCACTACGTCATTCAAGCGGTACGTGCCCACGTGATGTTCGAACGCGACGTGGACTACATTGTGAAAGATGATAAAATTGAGCTAGTCGACATGTTTACTGGCCGAATCCTTGAAGGACGTTCTTTATCAGACGGTTTACACCAAGCCATTGAAGCAAAAGAAGGCGTCACGATTACTGCCGAAAATAAAGCACAAGCTCAAATTACCGTCCAAAACTACTTCCGTATGTACCCTAAACTTGCCGGAATGACTGGAACTGCAAAAACGCAAGAAAAAGAATTCATTGAAGTATACAACATGCGAGTTGTTCAAATTCCAACAAACCGTCCAGTCATTCGTATTGATCAACCAGACATCGTTTTCGAAACGCGGGATGCAAAATACGAATACGTAGCACAAGAAGCAAAACGACGCCAAGAAAAAGGACAACCAATACTAATCGGAACCACTTCTATTCTACAATCAGAAGAAGTGGCAAAATATCTAGATAAATATGGACTAGAATACCAACTACTCAATGCGAAAACAGTTGAACAAGAAGTGGAATTAATCTCTCAAGCAGGACAAAAAGGGCGAATTACGGTCGCAACAAACATGGCGGGTCGCGGTACTGACATTAAACTCGGAGAAGGTGTTCCAGAGCTTGGCGGTCTTTATGTAATCGGAACAGAAAAGCATGAAAGCCGTCGTATTGATAATCAGCTTCGCGGGCGCTCCGGTCGACAAGGAGATCCTGGTGAAACCCGCTTCATCGTCTCATTGGAAGACGATATGTTCCGACGTTTCGCTAAAGAAGACGTTGAAAAATTCAAGAAAAAAATGGTCGTTGATGAGAAAAAGCAAATTCAAAACAAAGATGTACAAGAATTAATTGACCGTACACAGCGGATTGTTGAAGGCGCTCACTTTGCATTGCGTGAATACAACTTAAAATTAGACGACGTCATCAATGATCAACGAAAAATATTGTATACTTTAAGAGATAAAGTTCTACACGAAGAAGACATTATCGAAATCATTCAAAAAATGCTCTTTGATGCAATCGACTTTGCTGTTCGTGATAATGCTGATGAAGAAATTGGCCAAGAAGAATGGAATTTTGATGCAATAGAAAATACATTAAACTCCTTCTACTTAGAGAAAGTCACATTAGACCGTACAGTAGTAAAAGTCAATCACATTTTTGACCAAGTAGAACCTGGTTACTTGCAATTAAAAGAATTTATCCAATCCTTCGAGAACAATGAAAGAGTGCTAAGCATTTCACAACAAGTAATGCTCGGCTTCATTGATCGCATGTGGGTAAATCACTTAGCACAAATGACATATTTAAAAGAAGGCATCGGCTTACGCAGCTATCAAGGTGAAGATCCAATGCGAATCTACCAGCGAGAAGGACTCAAGTTATTCGGTAAGAACTTCCAAGAACTTCGCGTCCAAATCGTTTCAGAATTGGTGAAATTTATGAACATTCGCCGAAAAGAGGAGGAAAATGAATAATGGGGCTTTTTGATTTTTTTAAGAAAACCGATAAAGTTGGAACAGACAGTGCAATCGACTCAAGTAATTTAATTGAAGGAATTGAAGAATCATCCGAAAAAAAATTAGTGAAAACAAAACTATCACTTCATCCGGATTGGAAAGTACCGCAAGAACAAAAATACGTGTTCAGCTTTTTAGCAAATCAATTAGTACCGTTACGTCCAAATCAATTGTCTCTTGCTGCCATTGATATCGATGAAGATAAAAAAACAGGAACTTGGTACGTGCGTGCGTTCTTCCGATCATCAATTCCCCACAATATTGAATTAGGGGAAATTGGACTGCTTATATTAGATAAAAACAATAAACGCTTAGCTGGAAAAATATTTGATTTTAAAGAATTGGGTACACTTCCTCCTGAAAGTTGCAGACCTTGGGTATTCGTTTTCGAGAAGCAATATATCGAAACAGATGAACTTCCTGGCGAAGGTTGGAAAATTGCCTTTAACTTGAACACATTAAAAGAACATACGCTAGATTTAGATGAATCTTGGAAAAAGCAACTTCCAATCGAACAACAAGAGTTGCTTGCAAAAGTTGTAAGTAAATTGCCAGAACTAGGCCATAATGAAGTGAATATTACAGGTTTACAAGCAAATTTACGTGATGATAAGAGCTTATCTGTATCCATCTTCATTCGAAATGGAAATGATCGTGCAATCAATGTTGAACAATTACCATTAGAAATAATTGACGCGAACGGTAAAAAAATTGCAAAAGGATCATTTACAATAGATCCTCCTTTAACTGTTAAAGCTCGTACAACGAAACCGTGGACATTTGTCTTCCCACCTGAATTAGTGGATGCAGAAGGTGCAGATTTATCTCGCTGGAAAGCTGTCGTACCACAATAAAAAAGTAACGCGTAGAGCAATCATGCTTCTACGCGTTTTTTGTATTGTATTATATCTTACAGCTAATAACATTTTTACACAGGTTAAATTTTTTAATAGGTTTTGTTTCGCTCTTTTGCTTTTCTTCAATTTATCTCTTTTTCTAAAATTTTATTTTGAACTTCTAAAGGTTTTTTATAACTTTTCTTTCTTATTTGACGTTTTAATTCCATTGCTTTTCTATATTGATAAACTTTTTCTGAGATTTCGTTTTTATCTTTATTCCTTGTTAATAATTTTACAAATAAATCTTCTACGGAATAACAGAGTTTTTGATAGAATCCCACCAATCTTTCCTCCCTATTTCACCATTTTTCTAGCTATATAAAAACGTCTAGCCAACCAGCCAAAAATTCCTAGACTAGCAACTGTTGTCGTTGCTGCCATATTATCTTTTCTTTCTTTCACTCCTAAGTCATAATAATGTTTAAAAACCTTTTCCGCATTTTTATATTCCTCTGGCAATTTATAATCTTCTCCATTGACTCCCATTTCAAATGCCAAATCTTTAATCTTTTCTACTTCTTTATTATTATAGAAGCCTTCTTTATACCACTCGACCAATTCAGCATCTTCTAATTCAGGGTCTTGGTACTCAATCATTGTAAACGCTGCTTGATATCCTAGGGAAACATATTTTTCTTTTAATTCTTTGCGTCCTTTTTCATAAGCACTTTCATAAACTTCTAATAGTTCTCCCTCTAAATCTTTTGGTTTTTCTTTCATATTATTCAGGCCATGTTCATAACCGATTTGTTCATATTCTTTTTTCTTCGCTTCCAAAACTTCTTTTCTAGCCTTATTAAAGCCTTCTTCAAAAGCTTGTTTTACTACTAAATTTTCTTTATATTGTTCTGGAATTATCAATACATCTGAAGTGCTTCCTAATTTATATCCTTCTTCATTGGCGATTTGTTTTTCATTATCTAACTTGCTTTTCCCTTCTTCATATCCTTTCAAATATCCCAATTCGTATCCCTCTACGTAAGGAACACTACCTGTTGCAATTGGCATTCTCTCTTTTCCAGCGTAACCATCTTGAAATCCAGTTTTATATCCTTCTGATTCGCCTTTTGATTTATCCCTTGCTGCTATTTCTTCTGGAGAAGGTCCACTTTGTTGGACAGTAGTAGATTTCGATGAATTTCCTCTAGAACCACTTCCTGAACTGCCTCCACCATTATGATAATGGTATTCTCCATACTGTAATCCCCATTTTTCGCAGTTTGTTCTACAGGTATGTCCACCATTGCTATCAGTTCTACCTGGGTGTGCATAAGCAGTTATAGAAGAAAATAAAATAATTGCTAGCACTGTAAAAGCAGTTAATTTCTTCGCTAATTGCATTTCTCCTTTACACTTCCTCCTTATAAAACTTTATGACCACCTATATTCTTATATTATAGTAAAATATTTCTAAATTTAGGAGTAGTTATTTACAGACAATTAAAAAGGGAAACCCACAAAAATAGGTTCCCCTCTGCTTTTTATTTTCCCAAAATAATATATCTATAAAATTTTAATTTCCCTCAGAAATCAACTCCACATCCGCCACACGCTTAGCCCCTACGAAACGGTCATACCAGTAGTATTGATCAAAGAAGTTCGATAAACTTACCCCTTCTCCTGTTTGAGCATGTATCATTTTACCATCACCATAATAAATTGCAACATGGGAGATTCCTAACCCTGATGTATTATAGAACAATAAATCTCCTGGCCGAATTTCACCAATCTTCACTGGCTCCCCAATCTCATACATTTCCTTTGCGGTACGGGGCAATTCTATCCCTAAATCACTAAATACTTTTCTGACAAATCCTGAACAGTCAAAGCCGCTTGTTGACGTTCCTCCATACAAATATCTTATCCCTAAATATTTAATTGCAGTCTCCCGCAATTCCGTTGAAGTAAAATCTGTTGAATCCTTTTCCGTTGCACCAACTGCTATAGGAGAAAAACAAATGACTACACCAGCCACAGTTGCCAAAAGCAATTTTCGAATATTCTTTTGGAAAATGATAGTACCCTCCATCGTGAAGTAGTCAGAAAATTCAATCATAAAAAGTGTAACATGTGAGGGTTTGTAGTAACATTACAGTTCATTTACATTCACATTACATCAAACATTCACGATATCGGCTGTATAAAACTTGTTAACCGAGGCATTAAAGCTTCTTACTGTAATGAATTTGTAAATCTATTTTACGAATATATCAAAAGAGAATCTAAGAAATCCTCTATTATTGCGTAATATTTGTAACTTGAATTTTTCTATAATATTAAAAGGGTATTTTTCTACTTTGATAGAAGAAATACCCTTTTTAAAAACACGATAAAATTGTCAATTAATTCCTTTAAACCGTTTATATGTCACGAAATGTTTCTTCCAATAGTCATAATTAACGTTCGATACTTCTACTCCATTGTCTCCTGCATGGATGAATTTTCCGTCCCCTAAATATATCCCCATATGAGATATGCCTGTTTTGTACGTATTTTTAAAGAAAATCACGTCGCCAGGAACTGGGTTTTTTACTACAGTCGTATCTTGGTTAAAATAGTCTTCACTGCTTTTTCGCTGAATATCCAACCCTGCATTAACAAAAACGTACCGTACAAACCCAGAACAATCAAATCCTTCTGGTGTATTTCCCCCAAATAGATAAGGTACACCTAGTTGAGCATTAGCAATTTCCAACACTTTGTTATATATAGCTTGTCCTTTTTCTGAAGGATCCTTATCAATCATCTGTTCTTTTTCTAACTGTTTTTTAATTACTTCATCAACTAACAATTCATCATGCGGGGGATTCTTCACTTCATTCTCGATATTTTGGTTAGGTAAGTCTCCCTGCTCCTCATGATTTGGAGATTGAGAGGATGAATAAATTGTCAATATTTGACCAGCATATATCACATCAGCAGAACTTAACTGATTCCAATTCATAATGTCTTCAACAGTCACATTGAATTTTTTGGAAATTTTTGTTAAAGTATCACCTTTAACCACTTTATATGTAATTTGAGAAGCAAGTTGTCGATCTGGAATATTTAATTTTGTCATTCTAGCTTTAGATAAAGTTTCTTTTCTCGTCTTAGAACGGTCGATATTCGAAAAATTATTAGGTAAAACGTTGTTTTTTATGTTAAAATGTTCAAGTGTTTTTTCGCCGCTGCTTTTACCACTCTCAGTAGATGCATAAGCACTTTGGGCGAAAATACAACTTGCCAACAAACCCGCACTTATTAATACAATCGACTTTTTTCGCCGGTACACCCTATCTCCCTCCTTATAAAAAGATTAACTATATCATACTTAATATTTCGGATAAAAACTAATAATTTTTTAGAAATAATTAAACATTAAGTAAGGAATTCTTAAAATATCCAAAAATATTATTTGTCTTTTTCGACGATAGATGATATAATTCGACATTGTTACCGTTCTAATTATTTATTATTTTTAGAAATTTTCCGCTATTCGAAAATAAAGGAGAAAATGCAACTATGAAAAACTTAGGAGATCTTGTAAAAAACAATTTAGCTGTGGGATTTATGTTATTTGCTCTATTTTTAGGAGCTGGTAATATTATCTTTCCGCCACTATTAGGGCAACAGGCAGGAGAAAACATCGTACCTGCAATGATTGGTTTCCTTATAACTGGAGTGGGGTTACCACTTCTAGGTATCGTAGCTGTTGCAAAGAATGGCGGGGATTTGCAAGAAGTAGCTAGTCGTATTCACCCTTGGTTTGGTGTAATTTTTACATCAGTGGTTTATTTATCAATCGGACCGCTTTTTGCCATTCCTCGTACAGGAGCAGTTACATATGAAATCGGTATTGCTCCGTACTTATCTGATGCACAAGCTGATAGCTGGGTACCATTATTTATAAGTTCATTTATTTATTTTGCTATTAGTTTATATTTAGCATTAAACCCAACAAAATTAGTTGACCGTATTGGTAAAATATTAACACCAGCATTGTTGATTGTCATTCTGTTGCTTGCACTAAAAAGTGTGATTACTCCATTGGGTGCTCTTCAAGAAGCAAATGGAGATTATATTACAAAAGCCTTTTCAAAAGGATTTGTTGAAGGTTACTTAACAATGGACGTGCTCGCTTCCCTTGTATTCGGAATCGTTGTCGTGCAATCCATTCAAGCAAAAGGAATCATAGATCGTACTAAACAAGTAACCATTACAATTTTTGCAGGAATTATAGCAGCCATTGGATTAGCATTTGTTTACGTTTCTTTATCATGGATTGGAGCATCAAGTCCATCAGCCATAGGCTATTTTAATGAAGGTGGTAGCGTTATCTCTGCTGCATCCAAAGCATTGTACGGTAGTGGAGGAAGCATCATTTTATCATTAGTCATCATTCTTGCTTGTATCACTACTTCTGTGGGATTAATTACAGCGAATGCCACATATTTCGCTAAAATCTTCCCAAAAGCATCTTATAAATTATTAGTTGTGATTTTTACAGTATTTTCATTCTTCATTTCCAACTTTGGATTAGCGAAATTAATCGCGATTACTTTACCAGTTTTATTATTTATTTACCCTATTGCAATCGTACTCATGTTTATGGTGATGTTCGATAAAGCTTGGAACCGAGCACCAATCGTTTACAGTCTTGCTCTAATTGCCACTGCTTTTGTAAGCTTATACGATGGAATTCAAGGGGCAGGATTTGAAATTAATTGGTATGCAAATATTGTAAGTTCATTACCATTACACAGTCAAAGTCTCGGATGGTTACTTCCTGCAATAGTTGGATTAGTGATTGGTTGGGGGATTCATTTAATTACTAAATCTGCAAAACATGCTAAATAATTAAACTGTCTGAAAATTCATATTTAGATAAATCCTTTGCGGTGAGACTACCGCAGAAGCAAAAATTTAGTAAAAATCAAGATATTGAAAGAATAAGGGTGTTTAGAAAGTTTTAGGCTTTCTAGACACCCAATTTATTGTTACAAAAATATTTCAAAAACAACGAACTTTTCGTTTTAATTACACTTCAATGTACATATGGTGTATTAAAGAAGACAAACTATTCTATTCTTTCATATACATATAAAATCCTCAATTTCTGTCTTTTCTCCACTAAAGATTTACATAATCTACGATGTTAAATTATTTATATTTCGTTTCTCTTGGGAAGGGCATCTCAATCTATTTCCTCATTATCCTTCTCACTCACCAAGAAACAACCAGACTCTATCAAAATTTTACAAACGTATTAAAATTCAATTCTATTACGAAAAGTCAATTGCTATAATGGATATATCTAGAAAGAAGGGGTGTGCTATATGAAAAAATGGTTTCCAATAATCTCTATGATTTTTCTATTTCTTGCAATGCCATTCAATGTACAAGCTGCAACAACATTGCAAGAAATAAAAGAGATTGTCAAAAGTGAATATGTGGGCGAAATAAATGGAAATATCGATCAAGCGAATACCATCAATGAAATAATGGAAATGCTTGATCCATACTCCAACTATTATACCCCTGAACAATATGAAAGCTTTATCAAAAGCGTTGATATGAAGCAAATCGGTATTGGGGTTGTGATTCAAAAACATGAAAACGGATTGTTAATTACGGACGTATTAGAAAATGGAAGTGCTTACGAACAAGGGTTAGTAGTTGGAGACATCATTACAAAAGTCAATTCAATATCCCTTAAAGGAAAATCAGTTGAGGAAGGCCAGTCATTACTTTTAGGAAAAGAAAATACAACGGTAAAGCTTGAAATTTTAAAAGAAAATGGTACAACCGTTGTAAAGCAATTGACACGTAAAGCTTTCTCAATACCAAATACCACGAGTCAAATTCTATACGGAAATATTGGCTACATACAGCTTCAATCATTTTCTGAAGATGCTGCTGACCTTGTCAAAAAGGAATATGAAAAATTAACCCAAAAAGGTGCAACTTCCTTTATTCTCGATTTGCAAAATAATGGCGGCGGTTATGTAGAATCTGCCGAAGAATTAATCGCTTTATTTAAAAACGCAATGTTTGCATACAAAGTCAAATATCAGGAAGGCAATACACAATATTATTTATATTACGATCGAGATCATTATAAATATCTATTAGAGCCAGACGGTACTCTGTTGGTAAACTTACCTTATTTTGTGCAACCAATTTTTGATAGTAATACGAAAGTACTTGTCAATCGTTATAGTGCAAGCGCTTCTGAAATGACAGTCGCTGCTTTATCGGATTATGACGCTGCTGTTGTTTATGGTGAAAAAACTTATGGAAAAGGCACGATGCAAGGGTTTTATCAATTATCAGATGGCAGTTATTTAAAATTAACAATAGGAGAATTTTTCGGCCCAAAAGGAACAGTCATTCGCGATCAGGGAATAATGCCACATATTAACACAAATTCAAATCCTATTTATCAAGCACACTTCGATGCAATTGCAGAAAATCTAGTAAACTATAAAGAGTTGAAAGCATTATTAGATGTTCCGACGACGAAAACATTTAATATCACATTAAATCGTCCATTAGGTGCTATAAATGAAAAGGATGTTGAATTAGTTGAATTAGGTGGGAATAAAGTAGATGTTAATATATTAACGGATGGGAATCAATTAATTGTGACACCGAAAAAACCGTTGAATGAAGGTGGAGAATATATGCTTCTCATTCATCCAACATTAAAAGACAATCAAAATCATCAACTGAAAAAAGGTGCTTACTTGCACATAACAGTAAAAAAAGAATTTTAAAAGGAACATCTAAAATGAGTCATATTTATTGGAGCGGAAAATAAATAATGGCTCATTTTTTATGTTTATTTAAGGAACCAAAAAAAATAATCCTTAAAAAGTTAAACTTTTTTAAGGATTCCAATTGATGAAGCAATCTAGTATTGGCAGAACTTTTCTATTAAGGTCCATCATGTAATTTATCTTTATCTACATATTAATTCTTTAGCAAAATAAATATTAATGAGTTCGGAAGCTAATTGCTCCGGCTCTTTTTCTTTTGTAAACAACATCGTTAGTGTAAGCCGCTCAATAGCACCAACAATACTGTTTATAAAAATACGAATATCATGATCCGAAAATTCTACTCGTTCTTTTAATTTTTCCTCAAGAATTTGTGAAAAGATGTTTTTTAATTCCTCCGACTCTTCTGTTTGGTAGAAACCGATTTTTGTCAGGTGTGGATTACTGGCGAAGAATTTAAAAAGAACTGTAAAGTTTGTTTGTAATTTTTCGATGAAATTATCTTCATTCCCCACATTGATACGATTTACATTTTCTAAAAATTCATTTCTAAATTGTAATATCAAATCATTATATAGTGATTCTTTATTTTCAAAATAAAGATAGAATGTAGGTTGTGTTAAATTAGCAGCCTTTACGATATCGCTAATTTTAGTTTCATGATACCCAAATTGTGAAAATAATTCTATCGCCTTTTCTTGAAGTAATTTTTTACTTTTTTCTCCACTAGAGTTGACTTTTCGACCCCTCGGCAACTGGACTACCCCCATTCCAAAAACGGTGTGTTGAGTGTTGTGTAAGAATGAAATCGGCTCTTACGGAATTATATTCTTTTAAGAAAAAAGTCGTTTGTTGACAATATTTCCACTACGCAAAAAGTGTTTTAGTAATATAACGTTTCGAACTTTTCGTAAGAGGCATTTCATTTTATTATTAAATCAAGTTCATTATAAAATGGAAATACTTTAAATTGAAGATATTTATCATAATAATACAATTTTCAATCATAAAAGTAGATAAAATCAAACTATGTTTAAAAAATAATGCAAAAATAATCTAGTATTATTATCATAATACATTAGGCATTATGTATTAAATGTATTTTAATATTTTATACCTATATCAATAATAAAACATTAAATTTCTTATTCTTCCATTTAATTACTTACTAATAATATCTTAATATAACTTAAATTTCGACAATTAATGTTAGCAAATTTCATTTATCCTACAATAGCAAATAGTAGGCTACCGTATTAATATGTCACCATTAATAAAAAAGTGGAATTTACTATAACCCATCGGGAATTGTTGAATCTTAAACAATCCCGATAAAGTTAGTAAATTCCACTTCTTATCCATTATCCAATTAATTCACTGAGCATTATAACCTGTGATTTAACTTTAAGATTGAATCTAATTAATTTAATTACTTATTGCTAAAATACTTCTTTTTGATTCCGTTAATATAGTCCTCAACTTCTTTTATTCTAAACAGCATGAATAGACCAATCGTACTTACACTGAAAATAACCAATCCTGTAATAAATGTAACCCACTTATAATCAAAAACGAGATATTTGCTCGATAAATACGTGATACAACCGATTAAAATAAGCGGTATGGATAGTTTGAAGGAATCCTTTAGTTTTCCATTACCTATCTTCAATCCATATCTAAAGTGTGCATAGATAATTAGCAACACTGTATTGACAACTGAACTGATTAACGTACCCCAAGCGATAGAATTAACTCCTGTTGAATCAGCAAGTAAATACATCACCGCAATATTCACGATGAATACATTGACGATGCTGAAAATAACAGGAGCGATCGAGTCTCCTTTTGCATAATAGAAACGAGTAATATACGTATTCGCAGCTAAGAAGAACATAGATAACACGAAAATTTGCATTACTGGTGTCGTTAATTTAGTTCCTTCTTTAGTAAAATTTCCGTACTCAAAAATCACTTGAATAATATTTTCCGCGTAGAAATATGCAAATATGGATACAGGAATCATCAACAATACTAAATAACGTAACCCTCTGCTATATAAACTTTTAATGGATTCATGATCATCTTCTGCTTCTTTGCGGCTTAATATTGGGTAGATTACCGTCGTCACCGCTGTAATTAAAATCGTTTGTGGAAACTGTGTTAAACGGGAAGCATAGTTTACAACGGAAATCGCACTTTCTCCAAACCCTAAAAGCTGAGCAAAGAAACGTTGCAACATGGCATAAATCTGAATTGTTCCACCACCAATCATGATGGGTACAACCATTATCCATAAGTCTTTTGTCGTCGCATCTCGTTTAAATGAGATTCCGATTGGATGTGAAGAATCCAGCTTGCGATAACCTACAATTAAGAAGTAAATCATAATGATGGAACTGGCAAAAGCACTTATACCGTAAGCGATTGGACCAATCACAAAAGATAATGCGACTGCAATAACTAAAAACGCCACATTATATATTAAAATCGAAAAACTGGATAAATGAAATTTATTATGAACATTTAGTAAACCGCTATAATACGATGCGAGAATTAAGAAAATTGATGAAGGCATCATCCAGTAAAATAAATGCTTCGTTAATTCAATTGCATCAGGTGCAATGTCTTCATTATTCTCAAATAACATTTTAATAATTGGGTCGGTAAATAGGAGTAATACCGCTGTCATGACGATTCCAGAGGTTAACACAATCGTGAAGGACTGTTTCACAAATTCCGATTGGTTCGTCGTTTTCCTATTATATAGAGAAATCACAGCTGTCGTAAAAGCACCGCCGACTACTAAATATAAAAAGTTCGGCACCATATAAGCGGTAAAAATACTGTCCGCTGCATAGGAAAATCCGTACTGGTACCCAACGGCCATTTCCCGGAAAAACCCGAAGATGCGGGCTGCTATATTAATGATAGCTACCGCTCCAACGATTTTTAAAAATTTATTCATAGGCTAGAACCTCCGTTCACCGCAGATTCATATAGCCTAATGACACGTTTCGTAATTTCATCAGCATCATGAATATGCAAAATCTCATCACATGCCTCTTGATTGGTATACTGTTCTTTTGGTGTCGTTAGAGCATTGAACATTTCATCAGCCAGCGCTTTCGGATTTTTTGGCTCTACTAAATGCCCAGCACCATCTTTTAATAAATAAGTTAAACCTCCAACATCCGATGCAATGACAGGCGTTCCGCTAGCTATTGCTTCTAAAGCCACTAAACCGAAGCCTTCTAAATGCGAAGGTAATACAAACACATCGCTCGCTTGATACCATTTCACAAGCTCGTTTTGTTTCATTGGTCCATACATTAGCACGTCATCATCCATTAATGGCGATAGACTATTCACAAAACTTCTATCTCGTTGAGAACCAATGATCACAAGCTTTACTTTTCGATTCGCCTCTTTTTTCACTTGCTGGAAAGCAATTAACAGCTCTTCTACACCTTTTTGCTTAATGACATTCCCAACAAATAAATAGATAAAGGCATCATCATCTAGATTTAATTCTTTTCTTACTATTTCTTTATTTCCAGGTTTGAATTGTTGCCTATTCACACCCATACTGCAAACTAGAATTCGATCACGAGGAATCCCATAATCCTTTTCAATTTGATCTGCTAACACTGGACCAACGGCAATTACATAGCTGCTTTCTTGTAAAATCTTTTCTGTCCAATTGCGAATGCTGGCACTTTTCTTCGCCATCCGTTCAATATCGCCACCATGGGCAGTCACCACATACGGAATATTGAACATTTTCTTCATCATGAATGAAAAAACACCGGATGGAAAAACGTAATGAGCATGCGTAATGGAAATTTCCTTTTTATATTTTAAAGCTTTCGAAAGAACCTCTTTTGCCCACTTACTATATTTCAATATGGTATTTTTCTTACCTGTCTTTGGATTATCATTTGCTGCGACAATTACATCAATATTCGAATTTCGCAGTGCTTCCACTTGATTTTTTACGAAAATACCAAACGAGAGATGTTCTTTTGAAGGATACATATTGCTAATTACAAATACTTTTTTCATTTGTCCTTCACTGCCTTCATCATCAATTCTTTGCCTTTACTCGCCTCTTCATATGCCTTTGCAGCAATTTTTTTCGTTTCACTCACAACTTCTTTCCAATTTTCTCGAATAACGCTAAAGGAACGGGATATAATCATTTCATCCTTTTGAATATCTTCAATCGTAAGACATCTTTTTTCGTTTCCTGTTAATCTCATAAAATTGGTTACTTTTGGATGATAAGAAATCGCAATCACTGGCGTTGCAGAACATGTTGCAATAATTAAGGAGTGCAAACGTGTACCGATGACTGCATCGTATTTACTCACCACATCAATTAATTTCATCGGTTTTAAATTCTCATCAATAATTTTTGTCTTCGATTGATGCTTCATTTTCTTTTGAATATCCTTCGTCACATAGACATCTTGAGGATATTTCGTAGCGAAAAAGGTAATATTGACATGTTCCTTTTCGATTAAATGATCTAAATTTTTAGCCATTCCAGTAGTGTAACTTTCATATTTGTCGACGTCACCAAATGGCCAATAGTTCGCGTTATACATTGGAACACAAGATACGGCGACTTCCTTTGGCTCGTTAGAATAGCTATCTTTTGGACTGTATAAAGTAAAGGCAGGATCACCAATCACTTTAATTTCTTTTTTGACACCTATTTTTTCTAATAGGTCTTTTGATTCTGGATCTCTCACTGAAATATTGAAGGCATGTTTACACATTAATCGAATCATTAGGCGACCGGTAATGGTATCGAGAGGACCAGCACCACAGCCGTAAACGATATATGGGACTTTCGCATGCTTTGCCATCAGTGCATATGTGCTATATAGGTGAGCTTCACGGCGATAAAAATCCATTAAAATCCCGCCGCCACCAATAATGAGTAAATCAAATTGAGAAACATATTTTTTATTCGATTGATATGTAGTCACTACCGTCGCATAAATGATGTCTGAATTTTCAGTTTTATTTTTTTCTGGACTTTAGAGAAAAAACGAAAACACCTAAGCGAGGGTAGTAAACATCCATTTTTTTACTATAACCTATGACTTGTGCAACAACGACTGGCAAACCTTTATGGGACGCCGTTTCCTTCGATTTTTCGTAACCAAATGTGAGCGGATTTCCACAAAGAAGCCTTCAAATAGCGACTAATTTGTAAGTAACTGCGTTCGCTATTCGTGTTCAGCTGAGCTAAAACATTCAGACAGTACACTATCATGGCTACGTACACTTGATTATGTACAGCTTGTTCACTGTGACCAAAAAACTTTTTAATGTTCAGATGTTGTTTCATCCATTTGAAAAAAAGTTCGATTGCCCAACGTGATTGGTAGATTTCTGCAATTTCATCTGCGTCAATGTCAAACCGATTTGTCAGTAAATGAAGCTCATTTCCTTTTGTATCATGCAATTTGAGTAAGCGAAACACGTTTTCAGAACGATTTTGTGGTGTTCCAATGACAACCATTTCATCAGAGAATACGGGTGAATCTTCTGGTAACGAAAAGGATTCTAACACTCGGACAACAGCGTTTTTACGCAAACGGGTCACAAAGAAATAGCCATCTTCCGTCATTTGATCAAAGCGCCCATAATCCAAGTAACCACGATCAAACACGTACATGCATTCTTTGTCATCCACGAATACTTCTAGTTGACCACGATCATGTTCGTTGGCATTCGTGAGTACGGCTTTATCTGGATAGGAGAGTCCTTTTTCCATAAAAACAAGTCGTAAGTGAAGCTTTACTCCTGATTTTGTTTTTCGAAACTCTGCCCACTTATGATTGGTCAAATTAAGCGGTAATGTACTCGAATCAATGATTTTCAAAGGCGTTGTCACTTTTCTTCTTGTTTGGAAATTGGTTTTCCGATGAATTTGTGCCACTAAATCGAGAAAAATCGTTTGAAAGAACTCAGTTGGGATGGTATTGATTCGTCTCCCTAACTGTGAAAAACTAATCGATTCCAATCCCGTTGCTCGTTGTAATTCTTCTAAAAAGACAGCGTCACTCAACGCCCGTAAACTCTCGGTTTCATGGAGTTGGGCATACAAAAGCAGTTTCATAAATGAAGCCATATAAAGCTTCTTGGTATAGTGATTTAATTGATGTGTTTTCACTAGGTCGTCAAATAATGGACGATTAATCGGTGAAAACCATTGTTCAAATGATGTTTTTCGTGTAAACTTATCCATGGTTTTGTCCTTTGTATTGGATTTGGATGGTTTACTACCACCCAACCATTATAAAGGATTTTTTTGTGTTTAGATTATATTTCAGAAAATTCGGTTTATTTGAAGGTGTTAAATTATTTTAATGCGACGCTAGTGATATGTAGTATAAAAAGTTTTATATAAATTTTTGCGTTTATAATATAATGGATAGCTTTGAACTCCATATTGTTCACTCGTTTGTTGAGTGTTATTGCTAAAAACGGTGATATCTTCACGGGAGATATTAAATGCTTGCTCAAGCTGCATAATGATGCTGAGCAAAATCGATTCATCCCCGTTATTATCATTACCGTAATTACCTACGATTCCGATTTTCATGAACCTACATCCTTTATAACTTAATAATGAACAATTATATCATATAAAAACTCTCCTCCACATCAAAGTAGGGGAGAGTTTTTTATGATGAACCTAGATTTCCCATTCTATGATTTTTCTATTCAAAGGGATATGCCCCTTTATAGATAAGGTTGGCTATTCAACGTTAAATGACAAAGTACAGAGCTACCATTCTACTAACTTCAATTAACGATGAATAGCACGATATACGAATAGAACAAAATGTTGACGATTGATATTTTCATTTGGTTTAAATGTTCCATCTTCGTATCCCGTTGTGACTTTGCTATAAGCTAATGCATCGATATAAGGATATGCCCAATGATTTGTTGGAACATCTTTAAATTTTGTTGATTTACTTTCTGAACCATGCAATTCAAAGGCAATCGCTAAAATTTTCGCCATTTGTGCACGCGTCAGCTTACCTTTAGGATCAAAAGTGCCATCGTTTTTACCGCTCACTAATCCGTAGTTTGCTGCCGCTGCAATTTCTTTGTAATAAGGATAATTCGTTGGAACGTCTTTGAAGTTCGGATTTTGAACATTTGTCGTATCTAATTTCAGAACTCTCGTTAAAATGACAGCTGCATGCTCCCGGGAAATATTTTCTGTCGGTCTAAATGTGCCATCACTGTACCCTGTGACGATATTGTTTTTTACGCTATAACTAATCTCATTGAAATATGGGTGATTTGTAGGGACATCTTTAAAGATTACTTTCTCTTTTACTTTTACAGGAATTGAAACAGTCTTTGAACCTAACGTTGCAATAATTTTACCGCTACCTGCAGTCGTTGCTTTAAATTGTCCTGTAGAAGTAATGGTTCCGATATTTCCTTCTACCGACCATTTCACTTGATTTGCATTATAAATTAAATTTTTACCTTCCGCATCTTTTGCTTCAACTGTATAATTCTGCGTTGCTCCAACGACTACTTCTTGTGCTCCTTTAATTGTCATTTGACTTGGTGCATCAACAATTGTCACTGGGAAAGATTGAACGACTTTTCCATTATACATAATGTAAATACGATCTTGTCCTGCTTTTGTTGTTGTAAATGTCGTACCACTAATCGTTAAAGTTCCATTTTGTGATGCTAGACTAATAGAATCAGGAGTAATTGACAGCGGATTATAGTACTCGTCCAGTACATATTGTACGCTGACAGTGGAACTTGTTCCTTCCAACATCGTACCGACATTTGTACGAGTAAATTTCATTATTTTCGCCTCTCCAAGCGGTGCAGTGCTAATTGCTTCTAAAATCGCATGTACTGCACGTTGGGACCCACCTGATGGTTTATTCACGACAACTACATCATTGCTTCCATATTTACGCATTGCCATTGTTGTTGAACCGCCACCATCAAGGTTAATGGCCGTATCTACTCCTAAAGAAACTAGATAATCTGCAAGTTCTTTCATATTCATCCCTTTACTGTGGGACTGTCTTCCATCTACAGTAATGAAATGAACGGTTTTCTTATCTTTACTCACTGCTACAACTGTTCTAGGCGCTACTTCTCTTGCTCGGCTAGAAGCAGTGCTCATCATAATATACGGTTTACCATCGCGCACTAAAAAAGGCCCTGTCGCAACAATAAATTGTGCATCTTGCCATTTTGAGTCGATGGAAAAGTTCACATCAATCTGTTGACCAATTTGTAAACTAGACAACGTTTTACTTAAAGGTGAGCCGCCTTGGACAGATAGAATGAAACCATTTTTCGGAATAGGATGTTTTGATTCCCCATAAGGAGCGATTTCTTTCACTACCCCAGAAATCGTATCTCCGAAATATATTTCTCCGATTGGTGTATCTCCTTCAACAATAATGTCGAATCCATATTGATTATTATCTGTATAGCCTTTGTAATAGTTCGGTGTATAAACGATGACCTCATTGCCATTCCGAACACGGTCCATGCCAGTCAGTTGATACGATTGGCCATTTGTCGTCATCGTAATTTGAAAATCAAAATAATCGATAATGCCTTGTCCGTTTTTATCGATACCGAAAGCTGTTGGAACGTTCAAATATTGATCCGCACCTTCAGAGATCGCCCCACCGTTAATAATGCGATTATTTTTTGCAATTAAAAACAATGGAACCCCATCGCTCATATTGAAAAATGCAGCATTAATAGCTCCTACTACTCTATTACCATCTTTAGAGTCTCGATTTGCTATTGCCGTTACCGTTTCTCGCTTATTGTAAGCACTAGGTAAGCCAATATCTACTTTCGTAAATGGATCATTTAAATTAATTGATAGATGATTGATTACATTTGTTTTTGAAGTTTTATATGTATATTGACTATACACCACTCCAGAAGACACTGGATATTGCTCATTGACTGATTGATTCGCTTGAGCAGGTGCCACAGTCCCAAACAAAAGCACAAAAGCAAATAATATTGAAATAATTTTCTTCATTTGATTTTGCTCAAAAAGAGCCCTCACCTTCCTTCCCCCCATACTTTCATTTCTTTTCCATTAAAACATATTAAACTATAAATATAAAAGGAAAAACACTAGAAATATAAAATAATACTTTTTTCACTATTATTATTATAAAATTCATATAATTGACCATTTATCCTATTAATAACTTAATAGAAATTTGTTAGTATGGGAGGTAGAGAAAGGAGAAGGTACTACATGAAAAAATTTCTATTAATGGCTTTCAGTATTTTGCTAGTTTTTTCGCTCTGTTCAACTGGCAAAGTACAGGCTGCAGACGATGTAACACGCAACTATCATGAACGGGGATTACGATATTTAATTATGAAAGGGGCTTTAACGCCTGATGCGAATGGCAATTACAATCCAAACGCTACTGTAACACGTGGCCAATTCGCAGCGTTTATCTCCAAAGTGATCGGCTTACCAAAAGCGGAAGAAAATATTGATTTTAAGGACGTACCAACAAATAGTCCCTATTATCAAGATATTCAAAATGCCGCAGCAACAGGGATTATTACCGGATATGAAGACGGCACATTCAAACCGAATGATCCGATTACTCGCCAACATATGGCTGTCATGATTGAGCGAGCAATGAAGCATTTAAAGATTCCTACGAGCACGGCGAAAGATTTGCAATTTAAAGATAAACATCAAATTTATAAAGAATATTATTCTGCGGTTGCAACAGGTACAGAAAAGGGAATTATTCAAGGTTCCACAATGCCTGATGGCGTGTATTTTTATCCATTAAAAAATACGCTGGTATCACAAGCTGCAACGTTCATCATTCGGATGATGGAGGTAGCTGGTAATCAAGAAGCGATTAACTTTGGACCATATGAATTAAAAGATATTCAGGGTGGACAACTCGTTTCTACAAAAATTACTTCTTTTGATTACGACACTGTATTAAAAAGCGTTTCAAAAGACACTCATGTTATTACAAAAAATAACAACATCGTATACATGAAACCAGGTTCTGGTTTCGTCGTTGCAAAATCTTACACGGTTTTAGACTCTGAAACGGTAAAAGATAAGATCAGCGTAGCTTCAGAAACAGAAATGCAATATCTTCAATCTGAAGGCAACCGTGTGAAAGTGAATTTAGCAGGACAAGTTGGATATGTGGATGCAAACACTGTATCATTAATTCCTTTCTCCTTATCAAAAGGTCGCCACTATTACTTAAACGTTGGCGGAGAAATGAAACACGTCCTAGTAGATCACAAAACAGGAAACGATAAAGCAAGCTATATTTATGGAAAAGCACCAAGCCAAATGAAACCTGGGGTAAAATACTACAGCTGGGACGGCATTAATTTCTACAATGGGGGGGAAAAGTTTACATATTACAATTATTACCAATTCCTACCTGTTCACTCAAAAACACAGTATTCAACTGAAGAAATCGACAAGTACATTCAATACGCATTAGCAGAGCGAGAAAAAGCTGGCGGCCGTTATGTTGATGCTTCTAAGAAAAGTAAATTGATAGGATTAGGTAAACAGTTGAAAGCCATTGAAGAAGACTACGGGATTAATGCGATGATGATACTTGCTCTTGCAATGCACGAAAGCGACATGGGGATGAGTGATTACGCGCAGCAATACAACAACTTATTCGGTTTGTATGTGTATGACACTGATCCATTAAAGGTGAAATTCGATTCTCCTGAAGCAAGCATTCGTGAACTGATGGAAAAATTCTGGTGGAAAAACTACATTCCTGCAAATGCACCATTCGCTCACGGTCCTGTATTCGGAACAAAACGAATCGGATTTAATGTGAAATACGCATCCGATCCTTATTGGGGTGCAAAAGCAGCTGGCCACTACTACCGTGCAGATAAATATTTAGGGTTTAAAGATGCAAATAACGCATATACAATCGGATTAACGAATATTGAAGGATTAAATGTTCGTTCTGTAGCGACAACTAATAATAACACGCCAATTTATCGATACAGCCGGACAAATATTCCAGTCATTATTACAAGCACAAACCTTGCAGCAAACGGTTGGTATGAAATCATTCCAGACAGCCGTGACCATAAAGTCGCATACGTAAGCTCACAATACGTTATCATCTTGGATACTGTTAAATAGAAGTAAGGATAGGATTGCTTCGAAATTAAAAAAGTGAAATCGACATAAACGAGTCGATTTCACTTTTTTATCTTATAGACACTTTGCGTTTACATTCGGGCGAAATACAAACTTGATAGAGAATCTTGATTTTTTGGCTTTGGCTATTATTTTATCTAGATTGACTATTATCTCAGGTGAGTTGACTATTATCTCTTTGATTTTGACTATTATCTTATCTCTGCTGGAGCGAATTTTTAGCTTTGGCTATTATTTTACCTAGATTGACTATTATCTTGGCCGAGTTGGCTATTATCTCTTGGGATTTGACTATTATCCCATCTCTGCTGATACGTATTTTTGGCTTTGGCTATTATTTTATCTAGATTGACTATTATCAAGGGCGAGATGGCTATTATCTCTTTGATTTTGACTATTATCTCATCTCTGCTGGAGCAAATTTTTGGCTTTGGCTATTATTTTACCTGGGTTGACTATTATCTTGAGCAGGTTGGCTATTATCTTATTGGATTTGACTATTATCTCATCTCTGTTGGAGCAAATTTTTGGCTTTGGCTATTATTTTCCCTAGATTGACTATTATCTCGGCCGAGTTGGCTATTATCGCTTGGGTTTTGACTATTATCCTTTTTTTGCTGGAGCAAATTTTTGGCTTTGGCTATTATTTTCCCTAGATTGACTATTATCTCGGCCGAGTTGGCTATTATCTCTTTGAATTTGACTATTATTTCATCTCTGCTGGAGCAAATTTTTGGCTTTGGCTATTATTTTACCTAGATTGACTATTATCTCGGCCGAGTTGGCTATTATCGCTTGGGTTTTGACTATTATCTTTTATTTGCTGGAGCAAATTTTTGGCTTTGGCTATTATTTTACCTAGATTGACTATTATCTCGGCCGAGTTGGCTATTATCTCTTTGAATTTGACTATTATTTCATCTCTGCTGGAGCGAATTTTCGGCTTTGGCTATTATTTTACCTAGATTGACTATTATCCCTTTGAATTTGACTATTATCTTATCTTTACTAAAGTGATTTCTCGGTTTTTACTTACAATTTTTTCTTATTTAGATCCACTCCATATATCTATTCGGAATTCGTTCAATCGTGTGGTTAGCTCATTTGCTGGAATAGAAAAACATCTTAATCCTTTTATTTACATCTAACTCGAGTGGGTAAACGTCTTCCTTATGTAGATATATCCCCTGCTCGGGCAGATCCCCCTTCTCATGTGTAGATTAATCCCCTACTCGTTCGAATAAACTCCCTACTTGTGCAGATAATCTCCTAACTCATTCGAATAAACTCCCTACTTGTGCAGATAATCTCCTAACTCGTTCGAATAAACTCCCTACTTGTGCAGATAATCTCCTAACTCGTTCGAATAAACTCCCTACTTGTGCAGATAATCCCCTAACTCGTTCGAATAAACTCCCTACTTGTGCAGATAATCCCCTACTAGTTCGAATAAGCTCCCTACTTGTGCAGATAATCTCCTAACTCGTTCGAATAAACTCCCTACTTGTGCAGATAATCTCCTAACTCGTCCGAATAAACTCCCTACTTGTGCAGATAATCTCCTAACTCGTTCGCATTAACTCCCTACTTTTGCAAATTATCACGTTACTCGTGCGGATAGCTCCTCATGCTGCATATAATCCCTACCCTTATCTTGTCAGCTAATCCAACCAACAATCCGTGCAATTAAAAAACACCCTTTGAATGAATCGCTTCATTCAAAAGGTGTCAATACACTCAAAACACGAGTATAAATCTATTCGTCCAAAAACTACCTAAAGCTATAACATTACCCGATCCTTATCAGTCTTGCTAATTGCTGAAGCAAGGATTACGAAGCCTAGCATTAAGATGAAAATTAAATCTAGTAACCCTGTATGAATGGTTACGGTAAATAAAGTTAATACAAAAGCGTATGCAATTGTGTGGAAGCTTTTTACGCCTGCTTGTTTCACCTTATTATAAAGCATTGATACAAGTGCACCATAAAGCAAGAAGCCAATAATTACAAGTATATAGCCGCCATCTAAATACAATTGTCCAATGAATGTTGGGGTTGTCGTTCTACCAGGACGAGTAATATACTTCCCTTCTTCAACGCTTAAGGAGTTCACTACTTCAGTTACTTGCATACGAGGTGAAATTTGTTCACCTGGTAATACTGTACTAAAAATGCCTTTATGGATTTCTCCACCGAGATACCCTTCTTCTTCGGTATACTCAATAATTTTACTTAACACAATATGACCTGTAACCATTTCACCATTTAAAGCTAAAATCCATTTTGGTGTCGCATTTACTCTGTCTTCAGCAGTTAATAACTTCTCTAATTCATCTTCCTCTAAATGCTCGCGATCTGGTTGTTCTCGCGTATTGAATTCTTGTGATGTATCTTCCATTACAACTCGGAAAAATCCGAATAAAGCAAATGATATTGCAACAACTGTAAGAAACGTAAGGAACCAAGTGAGCTTAACTCGCTTCACCACATAATGGAATACGATAATGCCTGTAAATAACATTAACGCTAATGGTGTTCTATATCCCATTAATAAAAATAGGAACATCACTACACCATATAACCCAGCATAAACGAATGCTTTTTTCATTGTCATGTTTTTTTCTTTAATCATTTTATAAGAAAGGAGCAACAATACCCCGTACCATAATAAATGGCTGAAGAAATTTAATTTCGGGTCTAAATTTCGACGAACAGATTCATCAGAAAGCCCGATCATTCCTTGGGCAATCATCAATACGTACGCCACTAAACCGATTGTAGTTAAGATGACAATAAAATGAACAATAAATTTACTTAACTTAGACAGCCCAAACGTTGGCAATGTCCAATTTCTTCGGTCAGCAATATATACACCTATGTAATAACAAAGAACGGACAAAATGACTGCCGGCCAAATCGATTTTCTAACATTAAATAAATCAAATCGCCAGAAGTCAAATAAACTAATGACAAAATAAGCCATTAAAATAAAAGGTAAAAAGAAATATGGCGAAAAAGTATCTATTTTATTTATATTCTTTACGGTTGCTTTTATCCTATCTTTCATAAACCATTGCGAACATCGATTGCAATTGGATGCTCTTCATTTCCCTCTCTTCATTATGTATTTTTTTCGACAAATCAAAGGCTATTATAGCACAATAAAGTGCTTGATTCATTTCTATCAAAAAATAAGTAGATTTCAATGCATTAACAATTTCAGATAGCTCACTAGTCCCTCATCCACATTCATGCATTTTACATTAGATAAAATCGATTCGCAAATGTATTTTCGATAGAGGCACTTGGTAATACTAATGAGTTGAGATAAAATATGGCAAATAGGAAGTTATTATGTTTAAATAATAATTCCTGTCTGCCACAACATTTTCTCTTCTAACTTTCTAATTTCAGTATGGCTGAGCTTGAAACAATTATGAAAAGCAAACGATGCAAAATTTATTCATTTTTTAGATAAACATTCATATTTCGGTCATTATACGCTAAAACAACGTAATCTGGTTGAATTTCCAACAAATATTCAATTAGCGGCTTATCAAAATAGCGTAAATCAATCACCGTCAACTGACGGAAATGAGAAGCCACATGAAATTGAATTGGATTAAAATAAGAATCTTTAATCACTACAAGATGCTTGTCCACTTGAGGTTTTTCATTAAAAATATTCAATTCTAAAAAGTCGCGACTATATCCCTCGCTATAGTTGACTGGCCGTGATTCGTCAAACCCCTTTGCCACTCCATAAATTTGCTCTACATCCACTTGAAATTCTCTCGTAGCCGTTCTCTCATAAATCGTTAAAATCTCTGAAAAATCAATTGGCTCATTGTAACAAATTTGATCATCATGCTCTACCGTCATCGCCAAAATTTTATTCCAAGAACCTAAAAATTCATTTTTCAGACATACATTGTTGTTTTCATCATATGGCATTGGGGATAGAGCCCAGTCCATTCTTTCGTTTAACGTTCGAATCAATGCTTCATAAGCCGCATATGCTCCTCTCATCGTCCAATGATGATCTGTTTTAAAATACATTTCTTCGACCGAAATTGTATTGTCTATGTAATCTATTAAACGAACTTCATCTACATTTTGTTCCTTCAATAATTCATGGACTTTTTGATTTCTTACTTGTCCAACATCCTCTGGCATATAGTCAGGAGCTTTCAAAATATATGTGGCTTTTGCAGGAAAAGAATAATAAGTAAAAGGTATGCCCGCTGCTGTCAATTCTTTGGAAATGTCCGTTAATTCATTGACGAAATTTCTAACCGATTCATCTTCCATTTCCACTACTGGTTTAGCAGCAATCCAACCATCTTCTTCCACATAATATTTATCATTAAAATAGACTTTCCCAGTAAATTTTTGTAATAAAATATAATTTTTTAGCCAATCGTCTCGCTTTGGAAACTGATCTGTAAAATACTCCTCAAGATGTTTCGAATATTCGCCCGAAAAGATTTGTTCCATTGTTGGCTGTTTATTTAGCACCGTCAAATTGCGGTTTTCCATTTCAGAAACTTTCTGATCCGGAATGAAAGCATGCCAGACGAACATGCCAAATATGACGATGAAGAAACTAATGGGCAACAGCAATTCTAATTTTTTCATCTTATCACCTAGCATCTATGCATTACTAAACAAGCTTGCAATCAACGATTAGAATCTGAAATAAATGAACGGATTATGTGTTGAATTCACTAAAAACATTGTCACAATCGCAACAATGATTAAATAATACACTGTCTGTACGAGTTGTAGTGAAATATAATAACCGCTGTTTTCCTCGGCCTTTTGTTCACTCCATTTTAAATACAATTGATAAATCGGCATTGAGAAGATGATTCCAAGTGCAAAATAAATCGCATAATCATTCAAAAACAACAATGTTTGATAATCATACAAGGGAACATCATTTAAAAAGAACATTGTTTGAATGTACTCAAAAGAATAAGCAAAATCATCTGCACGGAAAAATACCCAACCGACCATAACAATCAGTAAAACATATACATGGCGGAACACTCTTGGAATTTTGTTTAACCATTTCAATAAAAACCTCTTTTCTAAGCAAATTAATACTCCGTAATAAAATCCCCAAGCCATGAATGTCCAGCTGGCACCGTGCCAAAATCCTGTTAATGTCCATACGACTAATAAATTTCGATACACTTTCCACTGGGCATCGACGCGGCTTCCACCTAACGGGAAGTAGACATAATCTCTAAACCAATGGCTTAACGAAATATGCCATCTGCGCCAAAATTCTGTTATCGTTTGACTAATATATGGATAATTGAAGTTTTCCAAAAACTTAAATCCAAAAATGCGAGCTAATCCAATGGCCATATCGCTGTATCCAGAGAAATCAAAATAAATTTGTAGCGTATAAGCAATGATTCCAATCCAAGCTGTCCCTGTCGTTAAGCTATCACCTGAGAGTGCGAAACATTGGTCTGCAACAGCGCCCATTGGATTGGCGATTAACACCTTTTTCGCTAACCCTTGAATAAACCTGCGGGTACCAATCATGACATCTTCATTTTGTATAATTCTGTGCTTAATTTGATCAGCAATCGTTTGATAACGTACAATTGGACCCGCCACAAGCTGAGGGAATAAAGAAATAAATAGAGATAAATCAATTAAATTTCGCTGGGCTTTTACTTCTTGTCTGTATACGTCAATAATGTAGCTCATCGCTTGGAACGTGTAGAAAGAGATTCCAATCGGAAGAGGAACTTCCTCAAATGCAATGTCTACATGGAATAAATCTTCCCATATCCCAATGAAAAAGCCCGCATATTTGTAATAACCTAAAATCGCAATATTGATAACAAGCGTCAGAATCAACAAACGCTTCTTCTTAGCTGAAGGTGGCGTCTGATCAATGACAATCCCCATCACATAATTCACCAGTATGGAGATGAGCATTAAAAAGACGTACCTAGGTTCGCCCCACGCATAGAAAATCAAGCTCGCAATCAATAACAATATGTTGCGAAAACTTTTTGGGAATATGAAATATGCAATGATTATCAAAGGTAAAAATAAATATAAAAACACTAAACTACTGAAAACCATGGTATTACCCCAATACTTATAAAATAGTGTTTAGTTTTTTCGTTGAAATTCGTCATAACCTATTGACTTATGTCAAAAATCTCTACTTTGTTCATTGTAAACTAAAGTCTTCATCAGTGCTATCTTTAATTATATAGGTTGGTGTTTAAAGAAAAAATCAGCAAGAAAATTCCTGCTGATCTTCAGAAAATCTAAAAGCCATTAATTACTATAATAATGAACGATTCCTTGATAAATAGCGTTTCCAAATACTTCTTGATAATTGCTATTTACAAGTTTTGAAAGGTCCTCGTTATTTGTGATAAACCCTAATTCTACTAATACAGAAGGAAAGACGGAATGTCGAATTACATAATAGTCAGCTCGTTTTACTCCTCGATTTTGCATATTCGCTTGCTTTACAATTTCATTATTAATATTGGTTGCAAGAGCGCGATCTTCTAATTCGTTATCATTCGCTGAAATACTATAATAAGTTTCCGTTCCTTTAGCGCTGGAACTTGACGCTGAATTCACATGAATGCTGACGAACATTTCGGCATAGTGTTTATGAGCAAAATCTACTCGATCTTGCAATGTAGGATATGTATCTCCTTCACGCGTCATATAAACAATTGCACCATCATTTTCTAACTTCCGCTTCACAACATTGGCAACAGCTAAGGCGATACGTTTTTCTGCGTATTTCCCTTTTACTGCGCCCGGATCTTTTCCACCATGGCCTGGGTCAAGGACAATAATGCGATTTTTTACTTTAGAACCGCTTTGGCTTAACAATTTTAAATAGGTTTTATGTACATATCCAATAGAACCTTGGTAGTTTACTTTCGCCCACCAACCATCAATCGAAATGACATATATTTCATCTCCACGATTCAATTTTCCAATTATCTCGGAACGATTATTCGCTTCACTTCTAACATTTAAATTATTTACTGTTGCCCGACCAATCGTATCTGTTTTTTCTGGAGCTGTTTGATGTTGGCATGGATTTTGAGCGTTGACAGGTTTTACGGTTAAACGGAATTGCTTGTCCATTGCCCGCGCAACAAATAAAGAAAATTGCATTCTTGTTAAATAACTATCTGGGTTAAATTTTCCTTTACTTCCTTGAGAAATACCATTGTAGTATAGGGCATTAATATATTTAAAATACGGATGATCCGAAGTAATATCGCAGAATGGTGATGGATAAGAAGCATATTCTTCTAAATCTAATTTGAAAGCAGTTGCCACAACTTTACTCATTTCTCCTCGAGTAAGTGGTGTGTGCGGTTTAAATCGTTTATCCGGTACCTCGTTAAATAAACCTAGACTCATTGCCCTTTCAACATATCCAGACAATTCCGGTTCTGTTTTTGGATCAATGTCGATAAAGGAAGATTGTGTTACTTTCAATGGTTTATAACCTGCACCTAATACAACCATTTTTGCAGCTTGTCCACGGGTAACATGTTGATATAATTTGAACACTCGTGTCCCATTTTCTGAATACCCTTCAATGATGCCCCTATCTTCCAAATAGTTGATTTGATGAAATGCTTCGTGGGTTGAAGGGACGTCTGCAAATCTCTGGCTTGCATATGCCTCTGAACTGAATATAGCAAATATTGCAATGGCTAAAAATGAAAATAGAATACTCGTTTTTTTCAAAGACATTCCTTTTGTATTCCTCCCTCCAATTAGTCCAAAATGTTATCCACTATTACCATTGATAACATTTTTTTGATGAAATTTAAAGCAATCACTCCATTTTTTTGGAATAAAAATAGATTATTAGTATTTTTTCATAAGAATTTCCTCTCGCTTTAGCGGTCTATTTCTTCTTTATTGCACAATATTTCTTAAAAAAATTCCTTAATAAACAAATTTCTGCACTGCTTCAATAAAAGAGAAGAATTTCAAAACCAATTAAAGTTCTTCTCTTTTCTAGCAATGCAGAACCACTCAAAAATTATTTACTAACCGCACGCTGTATAAAAGTCTCTAACTGTGTAAGTGTCACATAGTCATTCGGTCCATATAAGCCATTTCCTTTTCCAATCGTAATACCATGTTGAGCTAAAATTGTAATATAGTCATATGCCCAATGATTTTGATCCACATCCCGGAATTGCACAGTGTTTTTTCCAGTTGGTTTTAAATTGAAGGCAACTGTTAGAACCTTCGCCATTTGTGCGCGAGTAATTGGGGAATTCGGATTGAATTTTCCTTGCTCATTCCCTTCAAAAATTCTCAATTTATTTAGGGCTGTTGCGGCTCCTGCTACATAATCTGTCGACTTTACATCGATAAATGGAGAGTTCGTATCGGAAGTATCAAGCCCTAGTCCTTCTGCCAATCGAAGAGCTACTTTCCCGCGAGAGGCATAAAAGCCCAAATCAACCGATGCATTTTTCACTTCAGAAGCTTGTTGCTTCGAAAAATCGATTACTCGTTTTGCACCAACATAGCGATTTTTCCAGTAGCTATTATCCAATGAAGCAATGCTTACCCCTTTACTTGAAGAAGCGTTAATAAATTGATTGTTTCCTATATAAATCCCTACATGGGAAACACCTTGTCCTGATGTATTAAAGAATACTAAATCTCCAATTTGTAAATGTTGTTTTGAAACGGCTGTCCCTTGAGCAAATTGTCCAGCAGATGTTCGATTTAATGGGTATCCTAAATCAGCAAATACTTTTTGCGTGAATCCAGAGCAATCAAATCCACTCGATGTAGTGCCGCCCCAAGCATACGGTACGCCTATGTATTGTTTAGCTGTTGAAACCAATTCTTGTGGTGTTGCAGCTTCTGCATCAATCAAAGGAGATGTAAAAATCATGAATGATGCAAATACTGGAATTAACCACTTTTTTTTCACTGTCAATTCCTCCTTCAATTTCCTCTGTTCGCAATCTATTTCGAGCCTACCATAAATCCTGTCCCTGTGATTTTTCATTTATGTAACGTTTTATATTTCGTTATTGCAGAAATAAATCGATTAGAAAAGAAAATTTTATCATTATAGAGAAAATTGTTATTTGCGAGTAGCATTTGTAATCTAGATGTAATATTTTTTTGATAATAATCAAAAACCAAAGTGGATAATGTTGGATTTTTATTAAAAATAAGGGTTGAATTCCAAATAATAAGGTTGTCTAGAAATATAAAAAAGCGAATTGGAAAACACATCGTTTTCTCAATTCGCTTTCTTGAATTTCTAACGCAAGCCCAATTATTATTTTTGATAATACTCTACGATTCCTTTATAAATTGAATCACCAAAGATTTCGACATATTCATGATCTGTCAATTTTGCACGGTCTTCAGGATTTGTAATAAATCCTAATTCTACTAACACAGAAGGAAGAATCATATTGCGAATTACATAGTAATCTTGTTTTTTCACACCACGATCTTTCATATCTGCATTTTTCACAATTTGATCGTTAATGGCTATTGCCAATGTTTCATCTTCTTCAATATTTACGTTACCCGCAACGCTATAGTACGTTTCTGTACCTTTTGCACTCTCATTTGAAGCAGAGTTTACGTGTATACTCACAAACACTTCCGCGTAATTATTAAGCGCAATTTTCACGCGATCTTCTAACGTCGGGTACGTATCTCCCGTTCTAGTCATAATAACTTTTGCACCATCGGCTTCTAATCTATTTTTCACAACTGTTGCAACTTTTAAAGTTATTTCCTTTTCCACGGCTCCGTTACTTGCTGCACCTGGATCTTTACCACCATGCCCCGCATCAATAATAATCACGCGATCTTTTACTGGACTACCTTTTTGATTGATAAGTTTTAAATACGTTTTATGCACATAGCCTTTCGTGCCATTTTTCGTTGTAATATTTGCCCAGTTCCCACTAATCGAATGAACAGCCACTACTTCTCCTTTATTTAATGTTCCAAGAGAATTAGAAGTAGCGTCTGCTTTCTCTCGAATATTTAATGCATTCGTTGTAACACGACCAATTGTGTTAGTCGTATAAGTAGGTGTTTCAACAACTGGGTCTTTATCTACAGGATCTTTCACAGGCGGCGTTTCTACTGGATCTTTTACAGGCGGATCAACAGGCTTCTCCACAACCGGTTGTTTCGTAGCAGAAGCTTGAACGTATCCAGGAACTCCATCTTTTTCTGTTAAATACCATTCACCTACTGTTTTATAAACCGGTATTTGCTCGTCAGCGTTAAAAGAACCTATCACTTTTGAATTGGTATTGCTAGATTTATAAACATTCACTTTTCCAACTGCAATCACATGTTTCTGCACTTTTCCGAGAGGTTGTCCAGTCTCATCCACTACTTGAGCGTAATCTCTTGAAATATAGGAATATTGATCTTTATACATCACTTTAAACCAACCCGGTTGAATTTCAAATAAAGGGAGTTTAGTTCCTTTATTGATTTGGCCAATTCGATTGGCGTTTGTTGATGTATCGGTTGAAGTGCGGACATTTAAGTAATCAACTGTCGCCGCCACTGTTCCAATAGCATCTTTTTCATTCGGAACTTGCACGCCTTGCACTGGTAATTCTAATCGATATTTTTCCTCTTTCGCTCGGGCAATAAAGGAAGCAAATTGTCCACGTGTAACGGAAGATTCCGGCATAAATACGCGTTCTTTACCGGAAGGACTCCCTTTCGTGATACCGTTGTAATAAATTGCAGAAATGTATTTGTAATAAGGATGTTTCGGATTGATATCTTTAAAAGGCACCGTTAAGTTTGCGTACTTCTCCACATCTAATTGAAAGGCAGTTGCTAAAACTTTCGCCATTTCTTGGCGAGTTAAGTTAACGTAAGGACCAAATTCTCCATTTTTAGAAGCAGAAAAATATCCTTCTTTTACTGCTCTTTCCACATAACCTGAAAGTTCTGTCCCTGTTTGTACATCTTTAAAAGAAGATTGTTTTACTTTCAACGGTTGCAACCCAGAAGAAATGACTACCATTTTGGCAGCTTGTCCTCTCGTAACTGGTTGATGTGGTTTATAATATGTTCCATTTTCCGTTTCATACCCTTTAATAGCACCTAAGTTAATTAAATATTGGATTTCTTCATAGGCATCATAAGATGGTGGAACATCGACAAACTGAACTTTTGCACTAGTTGTATGTATATTGAATAAAGATAAACAAAGTATAAAACCTATTAATAAACTTATTTTTTTTAAAGACAATACATTTCCCGCCCTTCTAAGATAGTAATTTTATTCTATCAAAAGAATTATTTTCATTCATCAGTCTTTTCTACCTGTTTCCCTAAATTTATCCTTTATATAATCTATTAACGATTCTAGAATGAAGAAGTTCTCGCTTAATGCTAAAAAAAGAGAGGTTTGTTAAACCTCTCTACTTATAAATTTATTTAATTTCCTACAAGAAAAGTTGGTAGCTAATATGGATTATTGTGCATTTTTAATACGTTCAATGAAAGTGTCCAAGTGTTCGAAAGTTGCGTATTCGTCTACTCCAAATGTTCCGTCTTCTCTACCAGTCGCAATGCCATTGGAAGCTAAAATAGCTACATATTCGTATGCCCAATGTTCTTTAGAAACATCAGCAAATGTTGCTGGCTCACCTTTTAATTCTAAACCATATGCTATCACTAATGCTTTTGCTAATTGACCACGAGTAATCGGTGAACCTGGGTTAAATTTTCCATTTGAATCTCCAGTAAAGATATTTAATTTATTTAAGGCCGTTGTTGCACCAGCATATTTAGATTCTGGCTTCACATCAATAAATGGTGAATTTTGATCAGTTGTATCTAAGTTTAATGCTTCAGCAAGTCGGATTGCAGCTTCACCGCGAGAAACATAAACGCTAAAATCGATTGCTGCTTCTTTTACTTGTTCAGCTTCTTCTGTTGTAAATGTAGCTACTCGTCTTGCACCAATATAACGAGAGCCCCAGTAATACGGATCGTTAAGACTATCAATTTCAACTCCACCTGATGTAGTAGCGGAAATGAATTGATTATCTCCTAAATATATTCCAACGTGGGATACGCCTTTTCCAGAAGTATTAAAGAACACTAAATCTCCTGGTTGTAATTCGTTTTTTGAAACAGCTGTGCCTTGAGTATATTGTTCTTTAGATGTACGTTTCAACGAAATTCCTAATTGAGAAAATACATATCTCGTATACCCTGAACAATCGATTCCAGTCTTAATATTTGTACCACCATATTTATATGGTGCTCCTATGTATTGTTTCGCTGTGCTTGTTAATTCATCTACTGTAGCTGCTTCTACTGCATTGTTTGCTCCGAAACCTGATACAAGTAAGAACGATGTAAAAATCGTCAACAACCATTTCTTTTTCACGAACACTCGGCCCCTTTCGAACATTGCTAAATCCGTTACTATATACTCACAGTTAATAGACTATCATAGATTGGACTCTAGTAATTTTTCAATTGTGTAACTTTTTTGCTATATAACAGAAAATACCGAAATCCTTACCTTTAAAGGAAATTCGGCACTTCTAATAGAAAAATTATGAAATTATATAACAGGTATTGTAACATTCCTGTAATAAAAGATACTAGTTTATTACAGTTATTTGCTAGAAAATAATTGAACCCAATAATAGTTTCCTTGAGAATCTGACTTTATTCCCACGCCTATATTCGTATAATTTTCTTTCAACATATTTTCCCTGTGCTTTTCTGAAGCCATCCATGCATTAACAACATCTTTTGGTTGATCAAAATTACGTGCAATATTTTCACCAAATCTCGTAAATTCATAGTCAAAGAGTGTCGCCATATCCCAAGGATGCCCGTAATAAGGAGAGAAATGATCAAAATATTTTCTCTGTATCATATCCTGTGCCTTAATAATCGCCAATTGAGTGAGTGCTAAATCTTGTTTCAAAGGAGGGACTCCAACTTTTTTACGTTCTTCATTTACTAAATCAATCACTTCATTTGTCCAATTCACTGCACTATTGACCGTAGAAATATAGTGTTTCGACAAATAGTCATAAGCTAACTGATAAGATTTTATTTTATTTTGAAATTCAATGCCTCTATAAACGAGAACTGCCAACTGTGCTCTTGTTACATACTGATTAGGTGAAAAAGTAGTAGGTGTTGTACCTTCGATGATTCCTACATCTGCTAGCGATTCTATATAATCTCTAGCCCAGTAATCCTTTTTGTAATCTTTAAATGAAGTTTTATTCACATGGTCCACTTGAACACCATAACTAAGAGCCAACATTTTAGCGATTTGTGCTCTTCTTAGCGGTTCTTCCGGACGAAAATGCTCACTATTTTGAACAATCCCTAGTTCTGCGAGCTTGCAGATTTCTTGATAATATTGATGGCTGGGTGATAAATCTTTTGCGTTTAATTCAAAATCCGTTTCGAGGGGAATTTCTAACGATCTCGCTATAACACTAGCCGCTTCCGCTCGAGTTGCATACTGATTCGGTTTAAAGGTGCCATCTTGATAACCGTCCATGTATCCTTTTTCCTTTAGTGTCAAAATTGGTGTTGCAGCCCAAAAAGAACTGCTTATATCTTGAAAGGGAGTTTGCAGTTCAGTTGATTTAACACGCTCTTCTCCCGCCATTGCATGAACTCTATTATGTAAAAAACCTCCATTTAAAAACAATATGATAGCGGTGGTTATTATGATTGTGTTACGTTTCATATATTCTCTCTCCACTTCAATAAAACTAAAATAACTACCTTTTTTTATGTATTCTCTATTTTTATAAAAATTACCTTTTATTTTCAAAAGGTTCATGATTTGTTAATAGAGAAATATGATTTGATAAAAAAGAATTACGTTCTCAACATCAAAGGTATCAGATAAATTTTCTATTAATATCTTCAATAAAGTTAGGTAATCATTTAAAAAGCATTATCTCGAGCAAAAGTCCCAAGATAATGCTTTACTTTGAAATATTATTCAACGCTAATGACTTGGAAGCCTAGTCCATCCGTTGCTTCAAGAGCTCTTTTAATAAAAGTTGCCAATTGCCCTCGAGTTAGTGGAGAAAAAGGACTAAATGTTTCAGGAGTTGTGCCTGTTGTAATTTGATAATCAATCAACGTTTGAATATATTGTCTCGTTTCCAGATCATTGATGACATTGACATCTTTAAATGGTGTCGTTGTATTATTCGATACTTGCAAGCCAAAACCTAATGTTACCATTTTTGCAATTTGCGAACGTTTTAACGTATTAGATGGACGAAATGTGCCATCTTGATAGCCTTGTATGATTCCTTTTTGGCTCAGCGCAGCAATAGCACCATAGTATTTGCTTGCTTTAGGTACATCAATAAATCCAGGATCTGCCACGTTCACTGTATCTAAATGTAATGCCTTGGCAATAAATAAAGCCGCTTCTTGTCTTGTTGCTTGTTTATAAGGTTCATATGTTGTCGCACTCGTCCCTTCAACGATACCTTCGTTAATAAGGGTTACAATCGATTCATAATGGGCATCTTTAACAGATACATCAATAAAAGGATTCTCCGCTGCATTGGCTGAAGTTGGAATGTAAATTGCAGCTACGATACCAAAGATGACAACGGATATCCAAAATTTCCTTAGTTTCATGTGGACATTTTCCCCCTATCCTACTCTCTTCAACCATTGTAACCCAAATTATGGTAGGTTACTATAATAACTATTGACAGAAGGAATATAGAGAGTTTTTTTTTCGATAACACAATGGACCGAACAGAAAACCATTTGTCTCCATTCGGCCCCTCTATTTGGACTTTCCCTGCTATGTCCATCTATGAAGTTTAAGTATTAGTTGTTGGTTGGTAGCCTATGACTAATACTTATTAGCAAAATTACAATTGAGTCTTTATTACTTAAAAGTTCTAAGTAGTTGATGAAATAAAATTATTCTTCAACCATTTCAACAGGAATAACTTCTGTTACTTCAATTTTTTTATCTGTTAAGTCTTTAATATCTGACTCTTCTAATAGCTGTAAAGAAATTGTGTCATCTGCTTCGATAACTAAATCTTCTAGTTTCACGATGACTTTAGTAGCTTTTTCGCTTTCTTCGTCACCCTTGTTGGCATCAAATTTTATTGGAGTAGTTAATGAATCGTCATTGACTAACACTTCAAAGTCAAATATTACTGTTTCGTCATTTAATAATTTGATTTCTTCAGAATAAGTAATTTCAAGTTCTTTTGTTGTTTTATTAAACTTAGCTGAAATTACTGTAGGCGCTTCATTTGTGATTTCTTCAAATTTTACAGTTTTCTTAAATTCAGAAACGAATTGGTTTTCTCTTGTACCTTTTACTTTTTTCGGTTCGATTACAACTTCATATTCACCATTGAACAACGTTTGATTTGTGATTGTTAACGTTTTTCCATCTTCACTTAAGGTAAATGTTAATGAATCAGGTGTTGTTGCATCTTCTTTTGCAATCACTTTTACTTGTTGTAGGTTTTCTTGTGTATTATTAATTGGTTCATTAAATATTACTTCAATCGTTGAAGCTGTAGTGGCATTCACTGACACAACTTTCAATTCATCTTGTTCAGAAACTTGAATTGTGCGATATAAGAATGAAGCAAATTGTCCGCGTGTTACTGTTTCGTTCGGTCTGAATTTTTCAACAATCGAAATTCCTAAGTCACGCAACGCTTGCACTGCTTCTTTTCTATTGTTATCGTTATAAACTTCATCCATGTCCACTACTGTTACATCATCAATCTCTTCAGCTAATTCTATTAATGATACACCAAACATTGCTTCATATACACGATTTAAAGTTAAAGCCATTTGTGAACGGTCCATATTTTTCATGTGCATTAATTTGTTATCTGAACCAAGAAATACGCCATGATCTTTTACTAAAGCTGCGTATTTTACTAACTCTTCGTCTGCAAAGTCCACTGGCAAATCCTTGAATCGTTGTACTGTATCCCAATCTTCTGGTATTTCTTTGCCTTGTTCTTCAAGCCAGCGACCTAACATTTTTACCACATTTCCACGTGTTAATGTGTTATTCGGTTTGTATGTACCATCTTTGTATCCTTTTACGATTCCCATTTCTGCTAAAGCATCGATTGCTTCTTTATGAGTATTATCTTCTACATCAGTAAAAGTTGCCGCTGATACAGCTGGAACGATTGCAGAAGCTACTAATGTCGCCGTAGCTGCCGATGCGAAAAATTTTTTATAATTCATCAACTACTACCCTCCAAGAAATATCATTTTTTTATCATTTTTCTTTGTAAAACGATGCTGATTTCTATCAACAAAATCTAGTATATTAATATTATTTATTTTCGTCAAAGGTAATATTTAGTTGCTAAATATTAGTATAAATATCCATAAAATATCATTTTTTTATCATTTTTCTTTGTAAAACGATGCTGATTTCTATCAACAAAATCTAGTATATTAATATTATTTATTTTCGTCAAAGGTAATATTTAGTTGCTAAATATTAGTATAAATATCCATAAAATATCATTTTTTTATCTAGCTCGAATATTATTTTTATTCAATAGAGCTAAGAACATTTTGTTATTTTTTTGATACATTTCCTTTTTTGAAGAAATCGAGTAGGAGGGAGCGATTAACTCCCGTCCTCTCACACCACCGTACGTACGGTTCCGTATACGGCGGTTCAATTAAGATGATTGACGCAAGTCTTTATAACTTCCGTGAATAGCTGTTCTCTTTATGCCAGTGGTCACTCCACCCTCCAAGAGGTCCCCCACGGGATTCACCGCTTCCTTCCTCAAGTGAGGTACTACGTTTTCTGTGTTCATCATGACTCACTGAATGCCAAGGGCTATTCTCTCTTAATTGTTCGGTCCTTCTTAGTAGTTCTAAACCAACTAATACTATGACCTCTGCTGACTTCTGACGGTTCAGCTACTTATCACTAAGTAGGTTATGAAGCGTACTTCACATATCCGCCAGACCTCCCCGGGTAAGTACATGCACTTTCACACCATCTATCCGCCTCATTTACTCGATATGACCTTCGACAGAAAGAGCTTTGTTTTGTTTTGCAAACTCACTCAATCATACCTAGCCTTATATGAGGTTCGTGTTCCTCGGACCGGTGTTTTGCCTCCAGCTTCCTTCAGATTCCGCGTCACCACGGACACCCTTGCTCTTGGCTAACCTCTACTTCTGTCTTCGGGGTTCGGGACTTACACCCTATAGTTCATGTACATGCCGGGCGCACAAAAAGAAAAAGCACAAACTTTCTTAGTTTGTGCTTTTTCTTTTGGGCTACCAACCTGGTATTTCCTAGCGGGAAAAGTAATTTATTGCTATAGAGGAAATAATCCTATATACAATTTTAGTCTATCACTTATAGAAAAAAAGAACAATGAATAAGTTGAATTTCATGAAAAATATTTATCGAAAATAACAAGAAATTGTAATTTCATTTAAGACAAAAAGTAAGAAAAAGAGCTATGACAATACGTCATAGCCCCATTCATTTTTATTTAATTTGTATACGTCTTGAAGGACTCTCATCATCCGGTGAAATTTTTGGCAGTGTAATTTTTAATACCCCATTTTCTAATTCTGCTTCGATTCTGTCTTGATCAATATCGTTTACATAGAATGAACGGTAAAATTCACCGAAATGACGTTCTTTACGGATAATACGATCTTTTTCATCTCGTTCATCTAAGCGATCATCTCGTTTCGCACGAATTGTTAAATAGTTATTTTCTATATCAATTTGAATGTCATCTTTTGAAAAACCAGGTAAGTCAGCTTGTACAATGTAGGCATCTTTCGTTTCTGTAATATCTGTGCGGAGTGATTTGAAGTCATTGCCGAATGCAGGTAGGAAATCTTGATTAAACATATCATCAAAGGCACTTTTGAAACGTTCAAATAAATCATCATTTCTTCTTCTGAACGGTCTTAAATCGAACATCTCAATTCCTCCCTATTTATAATTTTGTACAAGTACTTGTTACATCTTTATTTTATCCTTTTTTTGCATTTTCATTTGAGCATTTTGTAAATTGAAGGAAATTTATCATATTTTTATCATACTTTTGACATACATTTATTACGGTTTCATCAAAAATTCTCCGCATTTCTGTAATATTTTATTCTCAAAGAAACAGAATGTGCTTTATTTTTTATGAGGAATTTTATTTCTGCGTTTTAAAGTTTAGACTTTTTACTTTTTAAAGAAATAATATTTAAGAAAAAAGTAATTTGTGAAGTAAGCTTTTTAAGCAGATTGATTCATTTTCTTGAGAAGTTGGGTTATTTCATTCAAATGGATACATATAATACATTGATTTTCCTAAGAAAGATTCCTATCTTTGGAAAGGAGGTGTAGGATGTCTCCGAATTTTGATGAGAGCTATATTGTTGGTCTTATTGGGGGATTCTTTGTACTACTAATATTCGCTGTTATTTGCTATGTAATTACTGCACTTATTTACTTTTTTACAGCAAAAACAAATGGTCCTGAAGATCTTGCATTTTTAGCATGGATTCCTTTAGTAAATGCATATTTACTCTTCGCTTTTGGATCAAAGAAAACGACTCCGGAAGAAGTGAAAAAAGATGCATTAACTTGGATGATTATATATGCTGTGTTATTTGTGGTGTCATTTATTCCATTTATCGGTTGGTTAGCTTCACTAGCGATGTTTGTAATCTTTATTTATTACAGTTACCGTTTATTTTATCGTTGGACAGGAGAATCAGGGAAAGCCGTATTATTTGTGATTCTTACTATCGTGACATTTAGTATTTTCTTCTACGTATATGGTTTAATCAAAATGAAACAAGAATTTGTTGCTGAATAAAAAAATGGGCTAGAAAGTATTCACAGCGAGTACTTTCTAGCTTTTTTGCATGCGGAAAATTATTTTTGCATCTAATGTCGTGTTACAATGGAAGTAAGAGATAAAGGAGGCGATCACAATGGAACATACAAATCAAGAAAAACCTTTCACACAAGTACTTATAAAACATAAGGAAGTTCAAAATGTCCAAGATTTTGCGACAATGCTTGAGAAAATTGCACAAAAGTTGAAACAAGAAGGAAAATTCACTTTCATACAAGGAACAGAACAAATCGAAGTGGCTCCAAGTAATCAATTGAAAGTTGATTATAAGTACACGGTAAAAGGAGACAAACACGAATTTGAAATTGAATTCGAATGGTCTCCAAATTCCAAGGTTGAGAATAAAATGACCATTGAATGATTGTATTGGCAACTTTTTTGAAAACGGTTTCAAAACGGGATTGGTTTTAGTATGATTCAAGTATGCAAGTTGCCCATACAGGGTGATGGAACACTTCATATAATATGACGCATTTCTGATGAAATGGTTGTCATTGGAACACCACAAAATCGTTCTGAAAACGTGTTTCGCTTACTCAAATTGCATGATACAAAAGGAAATGAGCTTCATCGGTTTGACATTGGCGCAGATGAAATTGCAGAAATCTACCAATCACGTTGGGCAATCGAACTTTTTTTCAAATGGATGAAACAACATCTGAACATTAAAAAGTTTTTTGGTCACAGTGAACAAGCTGTACATAATCAAGTGTACGTAGCCATGATAGTGTACTGTCTGAATGTTTTAGCTCAGCTGAACACGAATAGCGAACGCAGTTACTTACAAATTAGTCGCTATTTGAAGGCTTCTTTGTGGAAATCCGCTCACATTTGGTTACGAAAAATCGAAGGAAACGGCGTCCCATAAAGGTTTGCCAGTCGTTGTTGCACAAGTCATAGGTTATAGTAAAAAAAATGGATGTTTACGACCCTCGCTTAGGTGTTTTCGTTTTTTCTCTAAAGTCCTGAAAAAATAAAACTGAAAATTCAGACATCATTTATGCGACGGTAGTGACTTAACAGTAATGTAATATTTCAACCATTTATTTTTTCCAAAGAAAAAAGCGGATTGGGAAACATCTTTTTCCTCAATCCGCTCTGATTTTTAGCATTAATACTTTCCTAATCTCGGTTCAATACCTTCTCTTTTAAGGCGATGCATAAAGGTAATAGCTTGTGCTCGCGTCAAGTTGCCTGACGGGTTAAAGTTCAAATAATCTTGTGGTTTAGAAACATTTGTACCTGTCGTAATTTTATTTTTATACATCCAATCTACTGCTTCTTCCTCTGACATATTTTGACCTGTGTAAACTTTTGCTAACATTTTCGCTACAAGACCACGACGCAATGGCTCGTTCGGCTTTTTGCTCACTTCAATTTTTTCTCTTACCGCAATTTGATAATATGTGTCATACCAGTTCCCATTCGGCGAATCCTTTGCCTCATGTGGCAACGCATATCTTAATAACATCGCTAGCCATTGAGCTTCCGTAATATTTTGATTTGGATTTAAACGATTTGTTACTGGATCCCCTTTGATGACTTTGTTTTGAATGCCCCATTCAAAAGCTGGCACCCAATATGCTCCTGCTTCATAATCATTAAATTTCTCTATCGAAATGTTGCTATCAGCAATTCTGAAAGTATACGGAACTTTATTGTTTTCCCCTTGGTAATGAGATACTTTAATTGTGTAGAAACCTTGTACTAAATCTAGGTTTCCAACTTTTCCAACTGAACCATTCCCTTTAGTAGAATAATAATCTTTACGAACCTTTCCTAATGAATCTGTAATTTCTAATTTAAAAGTTGTTGAACTAGATTGAGTCATATACACATCGACATTTGTCTGCCCGTTAATATATAAGCGATAGTAATCAACATCATGATTTGTGCTTAATACCCCTTTTGCAAACTGCCCTAAGTACATTTCATTAGCAGTGGATGGAGTATTGTTCAGTTCTGTTTCAAAATTCGCATCCGCTCTGAAATTCACAGTGAAGTTATAAGGGATATTATTTAAATCTCCCTCTTTAGTAAGGATTTTTAAATAATAAGTTCCTTCTGGTAGCCCAGTATGGATAATTGTTGTTGTACCGGAAGCATAAGAAGTTTCCCAAGTTTCTATTGGATTTCCATTGGCATTTAACAAAGACACTTCAAATTTCGTTTTAGGCGATTGAGTGATGTTCACCTTTACCTCACTATTTGCTGCTAGCTTGAAAGAATAGAAGTCACTCGTTGGATCTGCCCAACCTGCATACGTTGTATTGAGTAAAATAGGATTTGCTTTATTTCGATCATTGTTATCTTCTTTTTCCACAAGATCTGTTGCTGTATAATTAACTCTTAATGTATATGGCGCATTTGTGCTATCGCCTTTAAAGTGTTCAACTTTTATATAATACGTTCCTTTATCTAATCCTTGGAAGAATAGCGTTTCTACTCCTTGATTTGGAGCACTTTTTGTTTCATATACTTCCAATTCTTTATTAAATGAATTGATAAGCGTTACGCGAAATTGGGTTTTTTCAATATTTGTCATCCCTACTTCGATTTTCCCTGCTCGATTTAGGGTAATTTTATAAAAGTCTTTATCATTTAAATTTGCGATGTTTGCATTCACAACTGCTCGGCCATTTTCAAACTTAAGTTCTTTTGCTTGGGATATAGAGTCATTTGGCTCGTTTTCTGCCGCAAAAGCTGTACTTATCGTAAATATAAGTGCAGCTACCATCGTAAAAACTTGCAATAACTTTTTCAACGCAATTCCTCCTCCTACCTAATTGTGTTTTCTAGGTATAATGTTAACAATAGAGGAATTGTTTGGTAGACCCATTTTCAAATATGGTCCTATATGCCTTGAAAAGCTACTAGGCATTTTTATGATGGTGCCCAACATTTCTTGTGAGAAACACAGTTTCCAGCATCTCTATGTTTGGCGCTTCATTCTTGGTGCCAGTTACTTTTTGTATAGTGCAAGGTACTTATTTAGATGGTACCTAGAATGTTTTGAACTTTTAGCAACTTCATATACTTACTTTTACTGACTGAATTGCTTTTGCAATGTTACGCGAATGTATATTACTTGCGTTTAACTTTTTCAATTTAACAAAATACATACCTCTCTTTGATATATAGTAAGCAAGTTCTTCTTCTATTTCTGCAGGCACCTGATTTTTTGTAATGATATCTATGATTAAATCTTGTATAGCCCATTGATCATGATAGGAAGCTAACTCCCACATTTCTTTTAAGCATTCCAATTGGATAGCAGAACTTTGTGGTACAGCCTTAAAAAATCTGTTGAGGAAATAACCAAATGAGTTCATTGCACTGAATGGCCATCCTACTCGTGCATAACAATGGTTAAGATTTTGAATAAACAATTTTATAAATTTTAGTGCTTTATCTTCTCCTATATCTGATACAAACTTTGATATTTCGCTTATATTATCAAAGTAGTTTATTATAGGCTCGATAAAATCGTAATAAACATGATCATATATATTTGATTTCATAATAACTTCGTAAAGTTCTTTCGACTCAACACCGTTTTTTTGACTTAAATATTCCCTCACAGTCATATGCTCCCAATTTAAAAAACTCAACTTTGATTGCAGCATCTTATTTTTGAGCAATTCCTTTTTTAAAATAGAAACATTTTCAAATCGATCCTCTATTTTTTCAGAAATTGCACCTTTAATAATGAATTTAAATGCTGATGGAGCATCACGCAAATTGCTTGGTTCTCTTCCTGTAAGAACAAAGTATAATATTTTCCCTAAGGAATATATATCGCTCTGAATAGTTGCATCCTTTAATTTATCTACTTGTTCTGGTGCTGCATAGTAATAAGTTCCAGTACAATATCCACCTTGAGAAAATCTAGAATAATCCTTTTCTCCCCCAAAGCCGCTGATGTACCATTCCCCATCTATTAATAAAATATTTTGTGGAGTTAGATTTCGATGTAAGATACTTCTAGAATGCGCAATTGATATTCCATCAAGAATACGTTCAAAAATATTGGTACGTGTTTCAATATTTAAGAGTTGATGATTACTTGTTATATATTGTTGCAAATTTTGTTCTGCATAAGGCATGATATACCACAGTTCATCTTCATTATAGGCTATTAATGGAACGATATGTGGTTCCCCTTTTAGAGCATGCAATATGTCAATTTCTCTTTTAAATCTTTTTACAGTTGCTTCATCGTTTTTAAATTCCCTCTTCAATTTTTTAACAGCGTATTTGTGACCATTCTCATCAACATATCTTGATACAATTGTAATTGCGCTTTCACCAATAATATCTTCATATTGTAGTTCGCATAACATGGCTTCTTCTTCCTTTAATGGGATTTTATTTTCATGGTTCAATTTAAACAATTCTGAAAGTATTAAGAATGTATTGCTAAATAGAAAACTCCACTTATGCATTATTAATATATTGTTATCCTGTACTGTCACTTGATCAACATGAAAATTTAATAGAATCAGGGACATTACCATTTCATCGTTTTTTAATAATTGTATATCAAGTTCATACTACATTTATTCTTTTAATCATAATTAGGGATATTCTATTCATAAGTGTAAAAGAAGGTAGATCAATTATAAGAAAAAACGGCACAAATTCTTGTGTGATAAGAATTTATGCCGTTTTTATCCTTATAAAAATGTTTAGTGATAGGGTCTTACTCAGACACCTTTCTGTCTCATCTCGCCAAGTAGTGATGCCAAGCACTTACTAAGGATTCCAGCGACTCTTCCGCTGCTTCTCTGCTTTCTTTCACCACACCAAAGTAGAATTTACATTTTGGTTCAGTTCCGGATGGACGGATCGTTACCCAGGAGTCATCTGCCAACACAAACTTCAATACATTTTCCTTAGGCAAAGTTAATGGCTCAGTTGTGCCGTCCACCAAATATGCCAAACCCTTCCAGTAATCTTCCACCCTTACTATCGGCACGCCATCAACTTCCTTTGGTAAATCCTTACGCAACCCATCTAAAATGGCTTTCATTTTCTCTTGTCCATCTTTTCCTTCAAACACTTTTGACACTAGAGCCTCACGATAATAACCAAACTCCCCATATAACTCTTCCAACACTTGCGACAATTTTTTTCCTTTCGTAGCATAATGAGCTGCCATTTCAGCGACCTGAATCGCTACTTGCACGGCATCTTTATCGCGAGCGAATGGCTTAATCAAATAACCATAACTTTCTTCATAACCAAATATAAATGTATATTCTTCCGTTTTCTCAAACTCCGCAATTTTTTCAGCAATGTACTTAAATCCAGTTAATGTGTCAAAAGTCTTTACATTGTATTTCTTCGCAATCGCAGTACCCATTTCTGAAGTTACAATCGTCTTCACCATCGCGCCTTTTTCCGGCAAAGTACCTTGCTCTCTCTTCGTCTCTAATAAATATTGTAATAATAGAGCACCAAGCTGATTTCCTGTCAAAAGCTCATACTTCTCCCCGTTCCAAACAGCAACACCGAGGCGATCGGCATCTGGATCGGTCGCCAATAACAAATCTGCCCCAACTCTTTCTCCCAACTCCGTCGCTAGCTTAAAAGCAGCAGGTTCTTCAGGATTCGGGTAAGCAACCGTTGGAAACGAACCATCTTGAGTTGCCTGGGATTCTACTACATGAACATTTGTAAATCCAAATGCCTCTAATCCCTTTGTTACTGGTACAAAACCTGTCCCGTGCAACGGAGTATACACTATGCTTAACCCAAGAGCTAAGTCTTGTCGATTCTTTAACGTCAATAAATTTGCCAAATACTTTTCATCATACTCTTCTAAAATCCAATGCAAAAAACCTTGCTTCTCTAATTTATCTTCAGACGCCACTTCAATCGCAAATATATCCTCAATTTTTTCCATATGATCCACAATTGTTTTCGCCGCTGATGGAACTAACTGCGCCCCATCTTCGCCATACACTTTAAAACCATTATACTGTTTTGGATTGTGGCTCGCCGTAATCACAACACCTGCGAAGGCATGTAACTCTCGAACAGTAAAGGACAATTGTGGTGTTGGCCGCGGTTCCTTATATAGATAAGAAGAAATTCCATGAGCCCCTAAAACACGAGCCGTCTCCAACGCAAATTCATAAGAATAATGCCGAGTATCATAAGCGATGACGACTCCCCGGCGTTTTGCTGATTCCCCTTGAGAATCGATATAACAAGCTAGCCCTTCAGCAACTCGACGAATTGTATAGATATTCATGCGATTCGTACCAGCACCTAGGATACCGCGCATCCCTGCTGTCCCAAAGGATAAATATTGATAAAACCGGTCCTCAATCGCAGCAAAATTTTCTGCAATTTGCTCCAGTTCTTCTTTTAAATAATTCGGCAAGTCTTCATTTTTCCATTGTTGATAAAGTTCTATCACACTCATTTTGACACCTACTCAATAACGTAATTGTACCTTCATTTTCATGCTTTTAATTATGGCATAGATAAACTAAAAAACCAATGTTGTTACTATAATTAGGAATTAGAGTAATTTTAAATAAAAATGAAAAGAGCAAATTGGAAAACGCTTCGTTTTCACAATTCGCTCCTTTTTCGAGACCATTAGATTGTCCCTTTATGATGAAGAGGAGAATGGCAACAATAGTTTAACAGATTTTAAAAAATATTCCATTACAAATTGATAAATCTTCTTCTGCCTGAAATATATTTTGTTTCACATAACAATGCAAGGGCAAGTCTTCTTCTTTCCCACACTTTTTCCGCTGATAATCGAATAAGAAAGCGTTCGTTATTATGGAATATAATATAGCAATGATTTTTATCAACAGGCTGAACTTTGAAAGTTAAATCGATAACCCATAATGGTTCTCGGTAATCTTTATATGGAAATTGACAGGCTACAATTCCTCTTTCTTCTGAAATAATGATGGGCGGATTTTTCCGTTTTCTTAAAATTCTTCTCGCTGATTTTAGTCGCCCATTTAAATCCGAACCGAAATAAATACAGATGTCATCCAGAAGTTGATACGTGTTTTTGGTTGAAGCTATTTTCCCATAATCATAAGTCAAAACCTGAGATGAATGCACTTCAGTATAGAAAGGAGTAATTGCAAAAACATTAAAATTTTTCATCATGTCCAATTCATTGAATTCATTCATACAATAACTTCCTCCTATGCTAATTTGCTTCATCTATTTTGAAATAGTAAATATTTAATGAACTTTTCCAATTTTATTTATAAAGGATAATAGAATTGAACCGTTTTTACTACTTACAACTAAAATTATACAGAATAAACAAAAAAATACAATACAAATTATGGAATTTTTAAAATTTTCTTTAATTTATAGATAATAGTATAGAAAAATCTAGTAATTATTAGTAGAAAATCATGATAATAGTCGATTCGAAAAAATATAAAACTTCTCTTACGATAGTAGCACCCGGGAATATTGATCAGTACTGATCGTAGGAGAAGAAGGATGGAAACATTTGATCAAGTACTCGAACAATATACACCGATGATTTATAGCGTAGTAAAACGAGCAAAAGTGTATAAAAACCACGACGATTATCGTCATTGTGCAACAATCGCATTATGGAATGCATGGAGAAACTATGAACCTTCTTACGGCCCATTTGCACCATATGCTTATCGCACAATGCTCACGACGATTTACCGAGAAATGAGCAAGGAAAATCATTATGAGAAACATTGTACAAGCTTCGACAAAGAAACTCTTACATTTTTAGCACAACAGATGGAAATCAAAAACGGTGGACAGTCAAGCTGTTCGGATATTTTTTTGAAGCTGGAGACAATCGTCTCTAAGGAAGAAATGGAACTGCTGTTGGATCTTTATTATTACCGATATAAATACGATGAACTAGCGGAGAAATATAGTGTTTCTGTTTCAGCTTTGAAGAAACGGAGGAATCGATTAATCAAACGGTTGCGGGAGGAGTTGGGGTGAGAGTGTAATGCTAGGTACTTGATGCAAAATCGAATATGGGCAGTACCGAATAATCATTATTTTTTCTGTACTGCCCGATTATTTAGTCTAATGTCTTGGTATCGATATACTGAAGTTATATACCAAAAAAGCTATCTCCATATTTAATAGTCTTGTAAACACTTAAGTATTCACGATTTCAAAGTAAGATTCTTCGTCTCGATTTTTTCTTTTCTCTCTTTCTTTCCTTCAGCCTTTGTTTTGTCAAATAATACAATAATTGTTTTAAATTGAATAATAATATCTAGAATGAATGAATAATTTCTAATGTAGAATAAATCAAACCGTAATTTATCATCAACACTAGTTGTATATTTACCCATTATTTGTGCATAACCAGTAATACCTGGTTTAACAATATTTCGATAAAAATAATGGTTTAATTCCTTTTCAAACTGTTTTGCAAAATACTCTCTCTCAGGTCTTGGACCGACAATGGACATATCACCTTTAAGCACATTAAGCAATTGTGGCAATTCATCCACTCTTGTTTTACGCATAAATCGACCAACTTTTGTAATACGGGGATCATTTTCTCCTGCTAATACAGGACCTGTCATCTTTTCTGCACCTTCAACCATTGAACGGAACTTATATATAATAAACTCCATATTGTCTTTGCCTAAACGTTCTTGCTTATAAAAAATACTGCCTTTTGGATCCTCCAACTTAATAAGGAGGGCAAAAATTATAAACAACGGTGAAAGCAGAACTAAAGCAATAAACGATGCAACGATATCATATAACCGTTTTACAGCTTGTTGTCCCATCGACAAGCCAAGTGGTTTCATTGCCATGACCATTGTATCATCTATAGTTGTATTAACTGAGTGGGCCAATAATAAATCATAAAGATTTGGAATTACATAAACAGGTTTACCCTTTTCGACAGAATGGTAAATCACTTTTAGTTTTTTCTCATTTTCAATACCCGAACCAATCATTATAGAATCTACAAATTGTAAATGTTTCAAAATTTGATTTATTGGTTCACTGCTGCAGATAAATTTCACATGTACTTTTTTGCCATATTGATTTAAAATTTGGTCAGTAATTTTATCTTCTTCTTCTTCACCGCCAATAAAAAGAATGGTTCCGATGCTTTTTGAAAAAATTATATTGTATAAAATCTTCCAAGAGATTAACAAAATATTCATCAGTATGTATGCAATTAATATGACAGAACGTGGAAGTGCAAATTCACGGAACAAGAAGGAAGCTGCCATCGTAAAAAATAGCATTAATGTACTTGCAATGACAATGCTTCGTATAATATCCCAATTACTTTTTGTATCAAATATATATAATTCGTACATTACAATAAAAACTAAACCTATTAATAGTATCCATGGTAATAGAGAAATAAAAGCATTCCAGTTTTGTGGATTAATATTATCAAATCTTATATGAAATGCAAGAATATAAGCTGCAAATATAAATACTATATCTATAAAAATCATTAAATATTTGCGACTCTTATGACTTACTACATCTGACAAAAAAAAACCCCCTAGTATTTAAAAATATACTAGGGTCATTGTAACATAAATATAATTAAATTCACTAGAGTAATATTGGTAATATTTTGTTAAATGTTTGGGATGGACTAAAAACTTAACGACTTTGACGACTTTCAAATCTCCAAGCATCTCTACACATATCAACAATACTTCGTTTAGCTTTCCAACCTAATTCTTTTTCTGCCTTCGAAGCGTCTGCGTAACAAACCGCAATATCTCCTGGTCTACGTTCCACTATTTCATATGGCACTTTTATTCCATTTGCCTCTTCAAAAGCATGAACTAACTCTAACACACTAGTTCCTTTCCCAGTGCCCAAATTGTAAATATGTACACCTTTTGAAAGATGCTTATACGCTGCTACATGCCCTTCTGCCAGATCCATGACATGGATATAATCTCTCACACCTGTACCGTCCGGTGTAGGATAGTCATTGCCGAATACTCTTAACTTTTCTAAATCTCCTTTTGCCACTTTTGTAATATATGGCATCAAGTTATTTGGAATGCCATTTGGATCTTCCCCGATTAATCCACTCTCGTGGGCACCAACTGGGTTAAAATATCTTAAAATCGAAACAGAAAAGATTGGATTCGCCTTTGCCACATCCATTAAAATCCTTTCACTCATAGCTTTTGTTTCGCCATAAGGGTTCGTTGTCGGCAATAGCTCCATTTCCTCTTTAAAAGGCACTTTATTTTCACCATAAACGGTTGCAGAAGAGCTGAATACAAATTTATTCACATTATATTTTTTACATACTTTCGCTAAAATCATTGTACTTACTACGTTATTTAAATAGTATTTTAACGGTTCTGCAACAGATTCTCCAACCGCCTTATATCCTGCAAAATGAATAGCCCCTTCTATATCATGTTTTAAAAAAATTTGTTCCAAGGCTTCTTCATCAGTCACATCAACATTGTAAAAAATAAAATTGTCATTTAATTTTCGAAGATTTTCTAACACTGGAGGCTTACTGTTTGAAAAATTATCTACTATAATCAATGAATAGCCTTGTTCCATTAAAGCCACACATGTATGCGATCCGATATATCCGGCTCCACCTGTTACTAAAATTTTCATCATTTTTCAACCCCATCTATTTATCAAAATTGCCCATCAAGCTAGTAAAATAATAGCATAGTAAACAGAATAAACTAAATTTTAATTATATACAATAACTCCACTAATTTGAATTCATTGAAAAGATTTATTAATATATTTTTACTTACATATTCTATATTTTTTAACTCTTTATTGCTAAATGGAATAGTGAGTTTAATGTCAAGTCTTTCATGCTTTGTGTTATGATTATGAGTGTATTTATTAAGAAGGAGAGAGTTTGTTTGAAAAAAATTCGAAAAGCCATCATCCCAGCGGCAGGTTTAGGAACACGGTTTTTACCTGTAACGAAAGCCATGCCAAAAGAAATGTTACCGATAGTAGATAAACCAACCATTCAATATATTGTCGAAGAAGCGATTGCTTCTGGAATTGAAGATATTATCATCGTTACCGGTAAAGGAAAACGGGCGATTGAAGACCATTTTGACCACGCCTTTGAACTGGAGGCAAATTTAATCGAAAAAGAGAAATTCGATCTATTGGAGAAAGTCCGTGTATCATCGGATATTGATATTCACTATATCCGTCAAAAACAGCCTCTTGGACTTGGACATGCCATTTGGTGTGCACGTAATTTTATTGGTAATGAACCGTTTGCTGTCTTACTTGGAGATGATGTAGTTCAAAGTGAAACACCATGTTTAAAACAATTAATTAATCAATACAATCGCACTTTTTCTAGCGTCATTGGTGTAATGGAAGTGCCGGACAGCGAAGTTCACCGCTATGGTGTCATCGATCCAATTTCAACGGACACCCCTTTAATGCAAGTATCAAAGTTTATTGAAAAGCCATCTAGAGAAGAAGCACCTTCCAATTTTGCGATTATTGGAAGATATATCTTAACTCCTGAAATTTTCCGTTTCTTAGAACAAAAGAAAATGGGAAAAGGTGGAGAAATTCAATTAACAGATGCCATTGAAGAATTGAATACAATCCAACGAGTATTTGCCTATAGATTTGAAGGGAAACGCTATGATGTCGGTAATCAAATGGGATTCATTGAAACGACGATTGATTTTGCTTTAAATCGTGATGACTTACGGGAAGATGTAAAAAAATTCATTTTAGAAAAAGCAAAACAATTATCTGAACAATGATTCATTAGGGAGGAATTTTCAATGGTTTCCTCCAATAGCCATTTTGTTTAAATCTTTTCTATGTCATAATAAAAGGACGAATAAATATAGAAATGAGGCATGAAATTGGTCACTCATTTAGTACAAACTACACTTTTAAACTGTAATCTAGAAGAGCATGACATAGATCAATATAAAGACCAGGTTAAAGAAATCCACTATCAATTGGAAAATTCCAGTAATATGACGGGATGGATCGACTACCCTTTACAAAATCATGATGAACTTTTCAAACAAATACAAAATTTGAAAAACGAAATCTGTGCAAAAGCAGATGTTCTAGTTGTTATAGGAATTGGCGGATCATTTTTAGGTGCCCGAGCGGTGCAAGATGCGTTAACTCCATATTTTGGCATACATAAAAATGGAATTGAAGTAATATATGTTGGGCATCATATGAGCGGTGCCTATATGAAACAAATTCTTACATATCTTTCTGATAAAGAAGTATACATCAATGTCATTTCGAAATCTGGAGGTACAATGGAGCCTGCACTTGCCTTCAGAGTGTTACGTCAGTATATGGAAGAACGTTACGGTGAAGAAGCTGTTCATCGAATCATTGTCACAACGGATCCTGAAAAGGGATTGTTAAAGAAAACCGCCGATTTAGCTGGATATCGCCGTTTCGAGATTCCTCCTAATATTGGTGGTCGCTATTCGGTGTTAACCCCTGTAGGATTGCTACCTCTTGCCATTGCAGGCATTGAAATTGGACAATTTATGGAAGGTGCTAAAAAAGCAGCATGTGAATTAAAAGATCCTGATTTAGCAAATAACCATGCTTACCAATATGCTGTCATGCGAAATAAGCTCTACAACGAAGGATATAGCGTGGAATTGCTAGCCTCCTTTGAACCTTCTTTAAAGAAATTCCATGAATGGTGGATGCAGCTATTTGGTGAAAGTGAAGGAAAAGAAAGAAAAGGATTGTTCCCAACATGTGTTACTTACTCTACGGATTTACATGCAATCGGACAATTCATTCAAGAGGGGAGCCCAATCTTGTTTGAAACGCTTCTTCACTTCCATGATATTGAAGGTGATTACATCGTGCCTTATGACGAACGGAATGAAGATGGATTAAATTATTTAGCAGGCCGCTCCTTTAACGAAATCAATGCAACTTCCAAACAAGGCACGGCTCTCGCCCATGCAGAAGGGGGAGTTCCTGTAATACAACTGGAAATGGCGAAGCTGGATGCTTATCATTTAGGCTATCTTATATACTTCTTTATGAAAGCATGTGCCATGAGTGCAAAATTAATTGATGTAAATCCTTTCGACCAGCCAGGTGTGGAAGCGTATAAGAAAAAAATGCTTGAATTGTTGAAGTCTTAAAAAAGCACAATTCAAAATCACAAAAAATCCACCTCCTTGTAAACATATGTATACAAGGAGGTGTTTTTTGTGTTATTTGAATCTAAAGCTTCTATTTAGCTGAATTCAATCCCAGTTCTTCTTTTATTTTGGTAGTTGATATTTCGGGTGTTCTGCTTAAATAAACCACTTCGCAATATTCTTTTAAGTAATCAAACTTCCCTTTCCAATCATCCCCAATGACAAAGGTATCCACCTTATAATTTAGAATGTCATCGATCTTTTGTTCCCAACATTCTTCTGGAATGACCAAATCGACATAACGAATTGCTTCAACCAACTTTTTTCTTTCTTCATATGAAAAGTAGCATTTTTTCCCTTTTTGTTCATTAAATTCATTCGTTGATAAACCAACTATTAGATAATCTCCGAGTTCCTTTGCTCTTTTTAATAAATTAATATGGCCATAGTGCAACAAGTCGAATGTACCGTATGTAATTACTCGTTTCAATTTTTTTCCTCCATATTTTAATTTCACTACCAACACTAATTCAATTTTATCTGATTTTAATAATACCCAACACCCGTTTATTGCTTATTCATAAAATTGCTATTTAACAAACCATATTTTTTTACGTAATAGTATCGATATATAAATACAAGAAGTTCAGTAAATAATACTAATAAAGCAACTAGTTTTACTGACAATACTGGTATTAAAATAACGAGGAGAACGACATGTATAATAGATGCATATATTACACTTTTATTAACTTCTCTTGTATATCCTAATGCTCCTAATAAAGGATACCCCATTAATATACTCGGCATCATATATATAGCAGCTATCATGAATATTTTTAATAAAACTGCACTTTCTTCATAACCGCTGCCAAATATTAATTTTATTACTAAATCTGAAAATATAAACACAATCAATACAACAATGATATTTGAAATAGTTGAGAGTTTAAATAATTTTTTATAAAGGCGAATGTTTTTACTATGAGCTATATAAGGATAAAGAACATTATTTAAAGGCTGATAAAGACTGACTGCAGCTCTGAACAATTTATCCGCTGAACCAAAAATTCCGGCTGCAGCTGGTCCCAAAAATAATCCTACAACAAAGGTATTGCTAGTAGTATATAAAGAAACTGCAATTCGGGACCAAAAAAATTGTAAACTATTTTTAAACTGATTTATCAGGTTTTCCTTTGAAGGAATTGTAAACTTTATGTTAATGATTTTTAAAATGATGCATAGTGATATTAATCCTACTATTAAGTATCCTATAGAATTTAATAGTGCAACTAACGGCAAGTCATTTTGATCCTTTATAAATATGAAAATTGTTAGTGTAAAAAAGATTTTAATGCTGGCATTCAAAATTGTGATAAATTTCATTTTTTCTAATCCCTGATACACAAATGTTGAAAGCAACATATTCCCAAATACCATAATAAACATGATTAAATGCACTTGCCAATATTCACTGATAGACGGCACAAACATAATTAGTGCAATTAAAATAAGTAAAGAGATGATCATTAAAATAAATTTAATTACTAATATGGAACTAAAAATTTCTGATAATTTTTTTGAATGATGTCTATTGATTGATACTTCTCTAGTACCAGATAAATCAAATCCAAAATCAACAATGACAATAAAATACGCAATAAGGGCTTGTGAAAAAATATATACTCCATATCCTTCAAGAGATAATACACGTGCAAGATATGGGAGTGTAACAAATGGAAGTATATAATTCAAAAGTTGCATTATCGTTAATGCTGAGAAATTTTCAATTAATCTTCTTTTATCTGTCATATTATCCATCATCACTTCAGTTTAATTTATAGGACCCGCATATTATAAAGCTAAGTTCAGTTTTTCGAAAAAATCTCATAACTTATAATATGTTTTGCTCTGTTTTGCTCTTCGATTGGCGGTACTGTCATATAATTGCTTCCGTAATGTTCCGTTAAATATTCAGTAATATTGGCTGGAACATTATAAGGTTTATTTTCAAATAATAATTTTTGAGTAGGAATTAGCCACTCTTTCTTATAAAAATCCTTCTGAATAAAATACTGTACATCAATGGCATATAAATTCTTATTCAACAATTTGCCCAATTTTCTATAACCTTTTAAACATAATAATACTATAGGTAGTGGGAGGAATCTCCTCATGATTTTGGCAATTCTTCTCTTTTTCCCTGTAAAAGTTTCGAATTGAATATCGTTATATACTGCTAATACTCGAAATACTAAGTTGCTAAAAAAAGGGCTTAATTTAAATGGTACTTGCGAAAATGGAAAAATATCTATAAATATCCCTTGATTAATGTTGTGAGTCTGCACATATTTATTGTCAGTAAATCCTTTTTCTACAATTCTGCTATTTTTATATCTTAATTTCGTGGCGTATCCAATTTCTGGGAAATTATCTGTAGTCCCATCCTGTACAAAAATATCATTCGGAAGTTCTTCTTTTAATTTTTTGATCAAAAAATGGTAATCATCATAAAAAATTCCTATATCAATATCGTCGTCCCAAGGTATAAATCCACTATGTCTATATGCACCCAAAGCACTTCCACCTTCAAGCCAATAGTGGATATTATGTTTTTCACACACTTTTACGAATTGATCCAACAAATATAATTGTACTTCTTTTAGCCCCTCTGGTTTTATTTGTTCATTCATTTTGCAACTTGCTCCTTATAAATTTTGAAAATAAATTAAATTCCATCAATACTATTCATATTTTTAATAAAAATAAACCATCAGAGGTTAAAATTAATTATATTTCGCAATCTTATATCTAACTAAATCAAAGTTCTTGGCAAAATAATATTTACTAATTGACATGCTTTTAATAAATTTCAGTAAGCCTAATAGCAATTTTTTATCCTTAATATCTTTTACAGCTTCATAATAAAGCACACCTGCATTATTAAATTTTTCTTTTTCGACATCAGTTGCCAGTTTTTTGTTATTATTAATTAATTTGATTAATTCATCCGTATTATTGATCTGATTGTTCTTATAAAGTTTTGTTAAAGATTTTGTATTCAAAAATTGTTCAAGACTATAACTTTTTGAAATACTATTGCCTCTCACTCTATATTTCAATATAGTTTGATCCATTTTCCCTATTTTTGCATCCATTTCTAAACATCTTAAAGAAAAATCATAATCTTCACAATAAGGTACATCTCGATAACCATTAAGCTTTTTATAAAGCTCTGCTTTTAGGAACCATGTTGGATGGTTACTAACATTTGTAATTTTAAGTAATTTTTTTATCTTTGATGGCGTTAGAATATGATTATTTGTTTCGTATATTTGATTTCCATGCTCGTCAATTATTTTAATTCCGGAAAAAACAAAATCCAGATTATTTTCTTCAAGATATTTTTTTTGAAGGGCTAACCTGTCCAATTCCGAAATATCATCAGCATCCATCCTTGCAATATATTTACCTTTACAATGTTCAAGAGCAGCATTTAAGCTTTTTACCAACCCCATATTTTCACGATTAAATATTAATTTAATCCGTCGATCTTTTTCAGAATATCTTAATAATAAATCTTTCAGTTCTTTATTGTTGGGATTATCCAATACAATGATAAACTCTATATTTTTATAAGTTTGATTCAGTATGGAATTAATACTTTCCTCAATCCATTCCAATTCTTCATTATATGTACTCATTATTACTGAGATTAAGTCACTCATGAATTACAATCCTCGCTTTTTTAATCTTCAATTGAGTTCGAATAAATAGATTTTTTCATTTTCTATCACTGAGTAAAGAATTGATTTTATTCAAAATTTGTGATTTTTCTATTACAGTGTTCCATAAAAAGTCGTTTGCGTTAAAGTTCGATTTAAATTCATGTTGGCTAATTTTGGTAATATCAAATTCTAAATTTGTTGGATTCAACTTATAAAAAGAACAATTGTGTTTTTTTTCAAATTGCCTAATCCATTGATAATCCGTTGTTATTACTTTTAAATCCAAAGCCAAATATTCAAGCAACTTCGTAGAGGTTTGAATATTGTACGGATATTGATCCGGAATAAAATTGATACCGTAAATAGCTTTCGAAGCAATTTTAGGAACTTCTGAATATGCGACTTTGCCTGTGAAAATTAAATTTTGATTGTTTTTGTATTCGTTATATATATCATTATCTACATTTCCAATTAAACAAATCTTACCATTATTTTTTTCTGTAAAAGCCTTTAATAACTGATCTATATTTCTGCTTTTTGAGATTAGTCCAACATAAACAAATTCATATTCTTTTTTATCTTTATCTACATATAGAAAACTCTTGTCGATTCCCATATCTCTATAACAGAAATCAACATTATCATGAAAATTAAAACCAGACTTCACATTCTCATTTAAAAAGATTCTTAAGTTTGGCTTATGATTAAGCAAAACCTTCAATTTGTTTCTGATTAGCGGAAATTTCCCAGTAGATAATGAAGCATATTCATGAATAAGTAATTGGTTCTTAACTTTAACTCCTCCAAAACCTTTGAACTCCCAAATAACATCGAAATCATTAAAGTTATACTCACCTAATAACTTTGAAGAATCATACGCCTGAAATCCATCAAATTTATGAAAATATTGAATATAAGCATCTATCTCAGGCAAAAACGACTTTTCGTTTCTTATAAATAATATTTTAACCAATCTAGTATTACACCATCCCATAAAATAGTTTAAAGCAACCGCTCCAATTAGAAACTATATAACGAGTATAATCCACTTCATTATTTTTCAAATATACTATTATAGATAAAATCATTTGCTTCGGCATCAATAATAATTAGTTTATATAATAATAGTAAGTGAATGATTATTACAAAACCGTATAGTAATATTTTAAAATATTTATTTTTAATTTGATTTAAAAGAATTACGATACAAATAATTTCAAAGAATTGGAAATACATACCCAATCTATTAAATAGATAGCTGGAAATTGCAAAGATCCTAAATATTGTACCGATCATATAAAAATTCATTGCAATTTTATATTCATTTGGAATATTCTTAAGTTTTACAAGTAATAAAATAGCAATAAGGGTTTTAATTAATACTCCAGGCGATAATATACTATTTTCAGTATTAGATAACAAATCACTGTTCAAATACTTTTGAGCGTATGGAGAAAATGATAATAAAAATTCGAGAATCTTTTGGCTTAAATTTAATCCTACTATTAAATAAGAAGCGATGACCAATAAAACAAAAATTGTATATCTCAATTGGATTTTATAAATAAAGTAAAACGGAATCATAAATATGATGGACAAATGAAAACCCGCGCCCAAAAAGATCCAAAATAGAAACTTAAAAAACTTCCGCTCCACTATATACCGGGCTGCAATAAAAAAGATAATAATTGCCACACCTTGTCTCATCGTATTTGCAAATAAAAATAAATACGAAACTGTATATAAAAAGAGGACTAAAATAACATTTATTCCTCGTATATTCCACTTATATATTCCAAATATCAGCAACAATGAGGAAAATAGTGAAATTAGTAAAGTTAAGTAATGGAACTCTCCACCAGAAACTTTCAAAATATAATTCACACCAGTATAAATCCATTCAAAAGTAATATCTTTATACCAGTAATGGAACCATGTTTCGTAGTTTGGGTAATCTGTTCCCACATTATAACGAAATCCAATCATAAAAACACAGAAAGAAATCCAAAACAATGCAAGGAAATTTAAAACTATGTAATTATAAGATTGATTTTTTACAATAAACATTATTACGAGTGTAGCTATCATAATAATGAATAGTAAATAATACATATGTTTCTCCTTTATTATTAATAAAGATAGAACCAACAAAAAAAAGGGAGAATTTTATTAGTTGGTTACTTCTTTAAACTCTCCCCTTTAATGTTAAGATTACTTCTCCAAGACTTATTCATTTACCAGTTCTTCATTATGTTTTTTTTGAGATAAGCCTATTTAAACATTTAAATAGATATTTTTCATATCAGTAATGACTTGATCCAGTGAGTAACTCCTGATCATATCTAAACTTGCACTGGAAAAACGGGATCTTAAGTGGGTAGAATTATATAATTCTTCAATTTTATCGGAAAATGCAACAACATCATGAATACCCACAACATACCCATTTATTCCGTCTTTCACCAGATCACGATTACCTCTGCAATTTGTCACTACCAACGGTAATCCGGTTGCCATAGCCTCCATAACATTTAATGGAAGTCCTTCTCTTCTGGAAGAAGAAACGGCTATATCAGAAAGAGCCAATAGATTAGCGACATCATTTCGGTAACCTAAAAATTGGACATTTTCTCCTAATCCCAATTCACTTACTTGTAGAGAATAATGCTCTTTCAGTTCTCCGTCCCCCACAAGTAAAAGTTTTAAATTAGGAATTTTATTTTTGAGAAGATGAACTGCGTTAATGAGTAAATCTTGTTGCTTGTTATAATTAAGTTCTGCAACGGAAATTAATATAAAATCTTTTTCCGAATATCCATAGTCTTTTCTCAGCTTTAATTTTTTTTCTAAAGACTGGGGGGTAAAACGATTAGTATCAATACCTACTCCATTAACTAACTCTATTTGCTTTGCATTAAAATTTTTTTTTGCTGTATTGAAATCCTCATTGTTTATTGTGATTAAACAATCAGTATATCTGGATAACCATTTTTCAATAGGATAATAAATCAACCAATTGATTTTGGGAGCACCTTTAAAAAAGTGGAAACCATGAGCTGTATAAAGTACTTTTGTTCCTTTTTTTCGCGCGTCTCTTGCAGCGAATCTTGCAAGAACACTGCCCATAGGTGTGTGGCAATGAATGATTTCATAATTATTATTGTCAATAATCTTTTTTAATTTTTTGTATACATTAATATTTTCAAATTTATATGGTGAGCGTTCAAAAGGAAGATCATAATATTTATCACAATATGGGATTTCAAGGTCTTCTTTATTGTCAAAGTCATTTCTCGCACATACATGTGTTTCATATCCCATTTCTTTAAATATTTTTAAATAAGGGATATGAAATGCATTTATATGTTTTTTTACTACAGTCGCTACAAATAATACTTTTTTCATTATAGTTGGCTCCGTTTATTATTCTTTTATTATAAACGTGATAAATTATTATTCTATTAAATTAATTTGTGTTGTATTCTTTCAATATTTTCTGAAGAAAAACAACACCTAAACCAATCATAATTCCTGAAACAAATCCAATTACCAGCAATAATAGATGATTAGGAGAAGATGGCCCCTTTGGTAAAGTAGGTTCAGAAATTATACGAATAAAGGGATCGGGTTTAAAATTCTCTAAACCAGTTTTAATAGATTGATAATCTGCTAATATATTGCGATATTCTTTAGATTTCGTCTGAATCTGAGCTTGTAATTGAAGCAATTGATTTTGTATTGAACCACTTACGTTCGCTAATGCTTTTATATGTTCGTCTGATATATTAATTACCATGTCCGGATTTAAAATCGTTTGTAAAATTAATACTTCTGGCAAATGATTGCTTCTAACAATTGAGTTGTATTCGTTAATAAGGGATTCAATTTCAATAGAAAGAGATTCAGCGTCTTTGTTATAAGTATTTTCTAAGTTTTTCAAAGTATTATGAACAGATTCATTCATTCGAACTTTTGTAGTTTCTATTATAATTTGTAATTCCTTTTGTGCATTTTTTGGTGAATCACTAGTATAGGCCATCGTTAAAGTATTATTATCAGTTTTTATGTCTAATTTTCGTTGACTATAATCTTTTTGTATATTTTCTGTTAGAAAAGCCTCATTAATAATCAATTCATCTTTTGCACGATAAGAAAATATTTGAGGAGTAAACTCTGTTGCTACAAAACTTTCCATTATACCTGTATCTTGTACACTACTTGCAACTTGTACAATCGCTTTTGATTCATATTTTTCTGGCAATATTACCCAAGAAAGTATCCCAGAAAAGATAACGCAAATAATTGTAATAATTGATATAATCCATTTTCCTTTAATAATAATATCTATTACTTCTTTCAGTTCTTTGTTTTCTCTCATTAACTTTTTACTCCCTCTTTTTCTGACAATATTAACCCGAATAGGATACCAGTCAATGCCCACATTACCCCTGATGTTCCCGGTAATGAATCATTAAAGATTGCCTGGATAAAGAATGCTATAGAACCGATGCTAAGAATTGATAAATAAATTATCTTTCTATTAAATAGAATTTTTATGCTACTAATAATAATGATACCAACTATTAACAGGAATGCTATAAATCCAATAATGCCAGTTCCATATAAGATTCCTACATATACGCTATGTGGTTTATCGGTAATTGTATGTTCGGTGAACAATCCAGCACGTGCATCAATATTGTAGTGTGGGAAATTATACATTAACGAATCTAACCCATAACCAAAGATTGGACGTTCTTTAAAAAGATTCAATGTCTTTTCCCATATGTATAATCGCCCTGTCCCTGGAGCCCAAGAGCGCCCAGGTAGTTTAGGCAATTCAAAAGTATTGTCTGATGCGTATGCTTTATTGAGTAAATCAATCTCAAAACCATTAGTTGCTTTAGAAATCTTTTCTTCTTGTTCATAAGGGTTTTTGTCCACAAAGAATCCAATAGATTCTCTCCATACTACAGGATTCTCTTTCGAAAGTATGTGAAGAGTTATACTTGAAAGCACTAAAAATATCCCGAGAATTATAATACCTTGTATTTTATTTTCTGCTTTCATAATAAGTACTAGAATTGGAACGACCATAATAAGCACAGTTAGAAAACCACTTGTTGAAATTGACATAAGCATAACTGCAATTGAGAAAGTTGCACAAATTATATTGATTATACTAATCAATAGATTTTTCCCTACAATTGCAGCTGCTAAAAACATCACAGTCATTATGGCAAACATTCCACTCATATAGTTCCACTGGTTCAATGTACCAACAAGCTGTGAGTCTTCAGCAATACTAGCACCTTCTGGCAATAATACAGTAACAATTTTTTGTATCCATTCTTTTTGCATTAAATCATTGCCTGTAAAGTTCATTGTAATGATAAAGAAGTTGATAAATATAAATGGATAAAGCGAATATAAAACTTTATTCACCGCATTTTTTGGATAATTAATATTCATTGCAATAAACATTAATGCAATATAACATAACCAGCTAATGGCACCATCAGAGCGGTTATATTGTCCTGCTAATGTAATTGATATATTAGGAGAAGCAATGGTTGAAATTACAATGGCAATTGCGAATATTGCTAAAAGGTAATTTAATTTTGTTTTTCGAATTATGCCATTCATAAAAAAAATTTTAATAAGTAATAAAAGCCCAGTTATTATTGTAATAATTAACACAATTAAAGATTTATAATATGTAAAAATATCACCTTTTGCACCAGATGTAAGTGAGCCAATATTTGTTACGACTGGACTGATTACTTCTCTTACTTCAGCTAGTACAATTAAAGGCATAAAACCAATTAATAATAATAATAATCTAAAAATCCACTTATCAATATATTCACGTGATATTCGATTTTCTTCCTCATCAACTAACACATTGACTTGTCTTTCTTCTCCATAAAATGAAGTCATTTATATATACCTGCCTTACTGTTGATTTTTGATTGCAGTGAGCAATTCTTGGACTCTTTCTTGGTAATTAGGATATTCCTCTGGTTGCCACCACCACTCTTGACAGCGGATTAAAACAGTTTTTGCATCTTCATAACGTTCTGCTTTGAAGAATATTTCACCTAATTGAAGCATAAATATAGGATCCTCTACTCTATATGGATTAGTATCAAGTGCTTTTTGCATCAAGATTGCAGCCTTATTATAGTCTTGATTAATAGCAGATATTAATCCCCCCATGTAATTCACAACTTCTGAATTAGGTTGATTTTTTAATAATTCCTCAATATAAATTGCAGCTTCTTCAAAATTTTCTTCATTGTAAAGTCTTTGAACTTGATCGTATAATAACTCATTTTTAAGAAAATATTCATCTTGATTTTTTGCCATGACTTTGGCAACCATTAACCCAATAATTATAAAACCAATCATTCCTAATAATATGTATTTTCTATGTAATTCTTTTAATTTCATATTCTCAATCCTTTGATTAAATTTCTCATCATAATGTACACTTTACAATCATACACTATTTACTTCAATATTGCTTTAGTATCATGTCCACTCATTTGTCATTAAAATCCTACCAAAGAATAACCAGAGTATTGTAAAATCTAGATTTCAGTTATAGCAATAAAAAAAGAGAACCATTTCTTATTGCGAATATTAGAATTCACAAAAATGTTTCTCTAAGGAAATTATACATTAAATTTTGACAGTATTCTACTGAAAACTTCGGCTCTATAACTTTTGGTGTTAGTGACCTAATCCTACACCCATTTTTTATACAAAAAAATGTGATACGGCGATACTTTGGTAAAATGTTTATCGCTAGCCACATTCCCAAAGGAGTAATATCAATTTCTCATAATAATTTGTCTCATCATTGACAGTTTTTATAGCTACTATCAACCAAATTATAACTATCTACCTAAGCACTTATGTTTTCACGAGTTTAAATCGATGAATTCTGGAACTGGAGCGATGCAAAATATTTCTTGCGATTTTCAATAATAAAACTATTGTGATTGATGCTTATTGTCTATAAATCCAATAAATTTTCCCTAATACATAAATTATTATTGATTTCTCTATCATCCAAGTAATTAGCAATGCTTTAAAACAAACTCGTACAAGTATTAAGTGGAATATACTCTGCAATACGATTGTATCAATAGCGATATTGAAGGAATTAATCATATGGTTATTTCATTAAACGGTTTTCTTTTGGTAATCTTTAATTTTAATACTTTAAAATAACTTTTTAATTATTCATAACTTAATAACAATGGAAAAGCTTAGAGGAAAATCTTTCATCATTTAAGCTACTAAGTGATGATTTTATCATGTCAAAGGTAAGCCCGAATTCAAACGACGCATATCAATCGATCGTACCTCCCTGTACAGAGGAGGTGTTTTTGTTTGGCAATTGAAAAATTAAATATCGTCCCTGTCAATTTGGAATCCGATTCTGATTCAACTCCACCCTCAACGAGTCGTGGTCCACTCAAACCTGTATGCGTTATTCAAGCAACAAATTTCAAAATCTCCTTTTACCCCGGTGTAAAACCTCACATCATTCAAACGGTCATCAAGGAGTTGAATAGCAGTGATTCATGATTTTACTAAGTGTAAAAATATCTATATCATTTGTGGTAGTGCGGATATGAGAAAAGGAATTGATGGTCTTGCCACCTTAATTCAGGATTCTTTCGAACTGGATCCATATAGCAACGCCATTTTCTTATTTTGTGGACGGAAGAAAGACCGCTATAAATGTTTGTATTTTGATGGAGATGGCTTCGCCATGTTATACAAACGAATCGATAACGGCAAACTCCAATGGCCCAGAAATGAAAATGAGGTTCGAAATATGACTCAACAGGAGCTTCGATGGTTACTCGAAGGGCTCTCGATTCAACAACCTAAAGCCATCCAAAAATCGAAAAAAGGTGTCTTCTAAATACCGATTCATGATATAATCAACTCTATATAGAATCAGTACGGAAAAGTGGTGGATGTTGTGAACAATGATTCATACGAAAAGTTAATTCAGTCATTAGAAGAGCAACTAGCTCATGCCAATCAAAAAAATGATGAACTGTTGAAACAAATTGAATTATTGTCACAACAAGTTCGTTATTTAACTAAACGGCTTTATGGCTCAAAATCTGAAAAATCAAAGTATCAAGCTCCAGACGGACAGTATTCTTTGCTTGATGACGACTCTTTTTTTAATGAACCTGAGCACACAGGAGAAAAAAGCACGGACACTGTGACATACACAGTTGTTCGTAAACGACATAACAAGAAAAAACGAAATGATTCTTTTATGGATGGTTTAGAAATTGAAGAAATTCATCATCATCCAGAAAACTTACAATGCGAGTGTTGTCAATCACCTATGACAGAGATTGGCAGTACGATTGTACGAGAAGAAGCAAAATTCATACCAGCTACTATGAAGCGTGTTCAGCATATTGAACACGCTTATGAGTGTAGGTCTTGTAAAAAAGATTCGAATAAAGACTCACAAATCAAACGTGGAAAAGCACCGCAACCTGCCATTCTGCGAAGTATCGCAGGACCAACGGTCTTAGCAAAACTCATCTATGATAAATTTATTCTTTATTTACCCTTATATAGGCAGGTAAAGGAATGGCATCGTTATGGTTTACTAACCAATGATAAGAACCTATCCAACTGGATGATTCGCACTGCAGAAGATTGGCTTCTTCCATTATATAATCGGATGAAAGAAACGCTCTTGAAAAAATCTATCCTTCATGTCGATGAAACCTATGCCCAAGTTTTGAACCGCTCTGATGGGAAGCCAGCCCAGTCTAAGGCTTACAACTGGGTATTCCGTAGCGTAGGATCTCAAGGTCCAGCAATTGTTCTGTTCCATAGTGCTTTATCTCGAAGTCGGGAAATTTTGACTGACTTTATAAAAGGCTTTAAAGGAACGATGATCTGCGATGGATATTCTGCATATCATGATGTATCGAATATTCATTTTGCCAACTGCTGGGCTCATGTTCGTCGATACTGGTTAAAAGCTGATAGTAAAAATGGACGGATTGGTGTGGATTATTGCAATCAACTTTATCGGTTAGAACGTAAATTTAAAAAACTTCGACCGAGTGAACGTAGAAAAGCAAGACAAAAGGAGTCCAAACCAATCGTCGAGGCATTTTTCAAATGGATTGATGAATCTCCTTTCTATGGGAAGAATGCCCTTGCAAAAGCTGCGGAGTATACATTGAAGCACGCCGAAGGCTTAAAAGCTTTTCTGTATGATGGACGCATTGCAATGGACAACAACCCAGCTGAAAATGCGATTCGGCCGAATGTCATTGGACGAAAAAACTGGCTGTTTTCCGTGAGTGAATCGGGAGCCGATGCAAATGCCATCTGTTTAAGCTTGGCTGAAACGGCAAAAGCTAATGGAATTGATTTTTATCGATACTTAGTGAAAGTATTGTCGGAACTCCCAAGTTTACCAATCCATCAACAGCCAGAAATATTAGATCGCTATTTGCCATGGTCGAAAACAATTTGTCAATCATGTGCAATAGCAAAATAGCCCTCAATCCGAAAAAACTTGGGATTGAAGGGCTATTCGTCGTGCGTACCAGAAGGGTGCGCATTTTTTTATTTATCTCACATATTTCGGGCTTACTGTCAAAGTCCATTTTTAAAATAGAAGAACCTATTCCACCCACATCAAAAATTATAGATCGAGTAGGAGGGAGCGATTAACTCCCGTCCTCTCACACCACCGTACGTACGGTTCCGTATACGGCGGTTCAATTAAGATAATTGACGCAAGTTTTCATAACGAGCTTCAAGACTTTTCAGCCCTTGGTTTCTCCAATAGGAGTTACCAAGGGTTCTGTGTAATATTGGACTATTTGAAATACGCCAATAACTCTTCCGAGTATTTCCCCATTCATACGCTTGCCATTGTGGTACGCCAAGTTGAATAAGGTTGCGTATCTTTGTTTTCGGTTTCTTCCAGTTCTTCCATAGACACATTCGAAGTCTTCTACGAATCCATTTATCTAATTCAAGGAATATAGATTTGGTGTCTGCTAACGCAAAATATCCACACCATCCCATTAGATATTGATTCAGTTTCTGAATGCGGTATTCCATCGGGTAGGGCATCTTGCGTGATGTGATTTCACGAACTTTATTCTTCATTCGTTTAAGGCTTTCTTTTGCGATACGAACCTTTGGCTCTTTATGATAGGTATAGCTAAATCCTAGAAACTTACGTTTCCATGGACGGTCGACCGCTGATTTCTTTTCATTTACTTTCAGTCGTAGTTTTCCTTCAATAAATCGCTGGATACTTGCCATTGTGCGAAGTCCTGCTCGTTTACTTTTCACGTAAATGTTACAGTCATCCGCATATCGAACGAATTTGTGTCCTCTTCTTTCCAATTCTTTATCTAGTTCATCTAGTACAATGTTAGATAGTAGCGGACTTAATGGTCCTCCTTGTGGAGTTCCTTCTAATGTGCTTGACACCACACCATTAATCATGACTCCCGATTGTAAATACTTACGAATCAATTTCAGTAATGGTTTATCTTGGATTCTCTTCGCGAGTGTACCCATTAATCTGTCATGGTTGACCTTATCAAAGAATTTCTCCAAGTCCATATCTACAACCCATCGATGTCCATCTCTTATATATTCTTTCGCTTTCCTCACCGCATCATGGGCACTTCGGTTTGGTCTAAATCCGTAGCTGTTTTCAGAGAATGTAGGGTCATACACTTTTGAAAGTACTTGGGCGATTGCTTGTTGAATCAAACGGTCTGTTACGGTAGGGATTCCTAGTAAACGAACACCGCCGTCAGGTTTCGGGATTTCGACTCTGCGGACTGGCATTGGTTCATAAGTTCCCTTGAGAGTTGCCTCCTTAATAGATAGCCAGTTTTCGACTATGTGCTGTCGTAGGTTTTGTACGGGCGTCATATCTACTCCGTGGCTTCCTTTATTCTGTTCTACACGTTTTAGTGCTTGAAGCATGTTCTCCCGTGACAGGATTTGATTCAAAAGCATCGTTATTCTCCTTCCGTGAATAGCTGTTCTCTTTATGCCAGTGGTCACTCCACCCTCCAAGAGGTCCCCCACGGGATTCACCGCTTCCTTCCTCAAGTGAGGTACTACGTTTTCTGTGTTCATCATGACTCACTGAATGCCAAGGGCTATTCTCTCTTAATTGTTCGGTCCTTCTTAGTAGTTCTAAACCAACTAATACTATGACCTCTGCTGACTTCTGACGGTTCAGCTACTTATCACTAAGTAGGTTATGAAGCGTACTTCACATATCCGCCAGACCTCCCCGGGTAAGTACATGCACTTTCACACCATCTATCCGCCTCATTTACTCGATATGACCTTCGACAGAAAGAGCTTTGTTTTGTTTTGCAAACTCACTCAATCATACCTAGCCTTATATGAGGTTCGTGTTCCTCGGACCGGTGTTTTGCCTCCAGCTTCCTTCAGATTCCGCGTCACCACGGACACCCTTGCTCTTGGCTAACCTCTACTTCTGTCTTCGGGGTTCGGGACTTACACCCTATAGTTCATGTACATGCCGGGCGCACAAAAAAAACCGATCTAGAGTACTAGATCGGTTTTTTGAATTAGTTTATTACTTAATAACTTTAACACGTAGAGATTTGCTTACGCCATCTACTTTAATAGTTACAGTGAAGTAGTCACCCACACTTAGAGCTGGAGTTCCTCCAATTACTACATCATGGCGACCGTTATTTTTCACTTTAACATTATCATTTTGAGTAAATACATCAGAAATTGTTAAAGTAACGCCACTTCCAGTGTAAGTTGCATCGCTAGAATCATGAGTAAATTTAACTCTACCATTTGTAATATCATCTACAGTTACTTTTTTACCATACTGGTCTTTAATTTCAAATACATGTTTATCTAGTTCTTCTAAAATTTGTTCACCAGTGATAGCGTTTGTGCTTGTTAATTTTACTTCTAAGATTTCTAAATCTTTTTCACTGATAGAGTTGCTGTCTTTTAATTTGATGCTAGCAGCTTTACCAGGTGCTTCAGAAACTACTAATTTATGAAGAATCTCTTCACCTGTAGCGTTGATTACAACACGTACTCCTGTTTCGATATTTTGATATCCAGCAGCTTTAAATGCATCTTTTAATGCTTCTGAATCTGCATCAGCATATACATCAATTACATCTGGAGTAGTAGCTGATGTAGAGTATTTTGGTTTTAAGTAGTCACCAGGTAATACTTGGAAAGCTCCTGGAATATCTGTAATTTCTACTTCCACTCCGTTTGATAACACACCGTAAACTTCAATTCCTGCAGTATCAGTAGATGTTTTGCCATATACATAGCCATCACTCTTAACTTTGTATGAAGTGAAGTCATCATCTTCTACTGCACGGAATGTAATAGAAACTCTATCTGTTACATTTTTATTGCTTTCAGTTAAATCTTTAGCAGTTAATTGTAATTCGAAAGTACCGCTACCTTTCTTACCACGGTCAGTAGCTTTAACTTCAAATGTTAATTTGTCAGATGTATTTTTAATTGTACCACTTGCTTGAATAATACCATTTTCAGTATTTAGAAGTTCAATTTTGAAGTTAGGATCATTTGCAAGTTTAGCATTATCATCGAAGATACGTCCATATTGGTCTTCAATGATTAAGTCTTTTAATTTAATTTCAGCTTTTCCATCTTGGTGGAAGTATGTGTCAGCTTTATCTTTTACACCAATAATTTTTGCAGCATATGCATCTGGTTGGATTTTTAATGTGATTTCTGAATCTTGATCGTATTTTTCTACTGTTACTTCAATATCTACTTCTTCTACTCTTGGTTTAGAAGTGTTATATTTATTAGATACAGTTTTAAACTCTAGATATAATTGACCGTTTTCCTCAACAAATTGGAAACCAGAATCTCCACCAACAATACGTGAAGAAGATGCTTTGAATGTAATTCCGTTATCACGGTCACCGATTTTTTTGTTTAATTCTGCTGCATTTTTAATAACTTCACCATTGATGTCAGTTGCAATTACAGGAAGTTTTACGATTTCATCTCCAGCAACTACTTCAGATGGAGCTAATAGTTCAATTTTGTGTACTTCTGAGCTTGCTTCTACTTTGTAAACTTTTGTTGTAACTTCTCCTGTTGCTCTTGCTCTAACTTCAACAGTGTTTTCACCAGCTTCAATACGTTTTGCATCGCGGTGTGCTACTTTTAATGCGAAGTAGTATTTACCATCTACGTTTAATACTTCAATATTTTCTTCGTCTTCTAATTCGAAGATGTCTCTGTCAGATACTCTTACTCGAAGACCTCTTTTAACTTCATCTAGGATTGTAGTATCATTTGTTGAAGCTTGAGATTTAGTAGATTTTGCAAATTCAGGATCGATTTCCACACCATATTGATCTTTTACTTTGAATAATAAGTAGAAATCTTCATTACCTTTTGCAACATCTTCTAGATTTTTCGTAGTAAGTGCTTTGCCGCTTGCATTATAAATGTCTAATAATTCAACTGAACCTGGCTCTGCGATATCAGAAAGAACAACATCTTGATAAGCGTGTAACTCGTAGTCACCGTTTTCGTAAGTGAATTCAACGCTACCTTCTTCGCCTTCTTTTTCGCGCTCTTCAACCCAAGTTATAACTCTACCATTTTTAACTTCAGTATCTAAGCCGCTACCTTTGCTAGCAGTACGAATTCCTCTTACTTTAGGATCTTCATAACGAGATTCAATTACGTTTTTCGTAATGTCTTCTCCGTATTGGTTATATGCAGCAAATGCAATAACAGCTTGTTTATATACACGATCTCCGTCTTTTGCTTCACGACCTGTAAGAACTAATTTGTTAGATAAGAATTCAATTTTTGTAACTTCTTCTTTTGTAGTAGTTACAGATTTAGTTAAGTCTTTTTCACCAAGTCCGCTAACTGTTAAAGTGTATGTTGCATCAGCGAATTTGTGGTCTACAGTGATAACAGCTTCAGTTTTAGCATCGTTCCAGTCAACGTCTTTAACTGTAATTGCAGTTGTTCCACGAGCTACAGCAAATTTAGCAGCTTCTGTGTCAACAGCTTTGTTGAATTTAACTGTTAATTGGCTAACACCAGTAGCTGTTAAAGATTCGATTTCAACTTCAGCTGGTGTTGGAGTTGTTACGTCTCCGCCTTTGATAGAGATGCTTAAGAATTTAGCGAATTGACCGCGAGTTACAGCATCAGCTGGACGGAAGTTTTCAACTGTAGTGATTCTAAGATCAGCTAAAGCTTGGATGTATGGACGGAATTCGTCGAATGCTTTATCTAAGTCAGCAACTTTTACGTCTTCGATTTCAGCAGCAAGATCGATTAAAGATTTGCCGTTGATTTTTTCGTATGCGTTGTTTAAAACTTTAGCCATTTGTTGGCGTTGGATGTTTTGTGTATAGTTAAGTTTACCGTTTGAACCAGTGAATACACCAGCGTCTTTTACAAGAGCAGCGTATTTAACTAATTCTTGGTCTTGAGCTGTTACAGGAACATCGCTGAAGCGTTGAACTGTTGCCCAGTCAGCTGGAACTTCAACACCGTTAGCTTCTAAGTAACGACCTAACATTTTAACTACGTCGCTACGTTTTAATTGTTTGTAAAGACCGAATGTACCATCTGGATAACCTTTGATGATACCAGCTTCTACTAATTCATTGATATATTGGTTGAATTCGTGGTCGCCAGGAACATCAGTGAATGATGCAGCTGAAGCAACCGGTACGATAGCAGATGCTACAAGTGTAGCTGTTGCAGCTGTTGCTACAAACTTTTTGTATTTCTTTGGTTGGTTAGCCATAGAAAGATTTCCTCCTCTAATTCAATTAATATTTTTAGTTATCCTCACAAAATATGAGAAAATAAACTATTACACATAAAAGTTTAGTAGTATACGAATGGCTTGTCAATCATTTTTTAGTAACATTTCCATTAGTTTCACATGACTGTTACATTCGTAAAAAGGATAACTAAGAATCTCTTATATTATGACATAAATCGTTTGTAAAAAACAACCTTATTAAGCAAATATGTTTTAATTTTTCTACATTTTTTCAATACTACTACTGTAATCGCCAATTTTTTACAATGATTAGATTATTTTGGATGTTAGTTAACTATTTTGTTTACTTTTAATTACATTGTGTTAATTCCTTTTACCCCGAATCAATATATTGATTGGATATTAGATTTATGACCACTAATTTTAATTTTTTTGCGTTTATTGTTGATATTTTACTATTTGGGTTATTCTTCTTATTCAAGTATATATCGATTCCTGAATCCAAGATCTCATCCATGTCGCAAAGATAAAAAGAAGACCCCAGCATTTTTATGCTGAGGCCTTCTTTTTGGGCTACCAACCGTTTTTTTTCCTTGCAGGGAAAATGTATTGCTCTATATCGTAGAGGAAATCTTACTACTTCTTACAGTTTAACACCTTCACTGTAAATACACAATAAAATATTACAAAGATTACAAAATAATTTTCAATTGCATGATTTTGGCGCACCGAGGGAAATCTTGCTAATTTCGTTTTGTGTTTCGTACAACTTCAAGAAGAAATTTTGGCAATGCCATTTGTCTTTTAATACGTTTCGGTTCCATCATTAAACGATAAAACCATTCGAGTCCAACTTTTTGGAAAGCTTTTGGTGCTCGTTTCACATTCCCTGCAAGTACGTCAAAGGAGCCTCCTACTCCTTGATAGATTGTTGGGTATAATTGGTCGCGATTTGCATTAATCCAATTTTCCTGTTTTGGGCTACCCATTGCGACAAATAAAATATCAGGTTTTGCTTCATTTATTTTGGCAATCACTTTTTCATTGTCAGTTTCATATCCGTGTTGAATACCGGCAATTTGAATACCAGGATATAGTGCTTTCAGTTTTTCAGCAGCTGCTGCAGCTACACCTGGTTTCCCCCCATACAAGAAGATTGGTTTTTGTTTTTTTGCCGCTTCTTCGCAAAGTCGCATCATTAAATCGACACCTGTAACTCTTTCAGAGATTTGACCTTTTTGAATTTTGGAAGCTAAAATAACCCCAATTCCATCTGGGATTTGGAACTCTGCTTCATTTAGTAATTTTTTTAATGCCGGATCTTCTTTTGCTTTCATGATTTTTTCAGGGTTGATTGCGACAATGAGTGATTTTTCTTTCCGTTCAATGCGTTGAAATATTTGTTCGATTAGTTCATCGTAGTTTTCTGTATTGACTTGTATCCCTAATACGGTTTCTTTCATCTTCGTTCATCCATTCAATTTTGTTGTTTCATTCCGTTAACCATCATACCAAAAATTTTGCGAATGTACAGAAAGCCCAGATTAAAAAAAGATGATAAAAACATGACAAAGTTTTTACCATCTAGAAATTCGAGTTGGGTAATTGTTTATTCTATACTAAATGAATCGATAAAGGGACAGAGCATTAACCACCCTGTCGCTTACAATTTTATTGTAGTTAAACTACTTATATATTTTTTGAATCGCCAAGCAAGTGGAATTGGAATCCTGCTTCTTTCCATTTTTCGCGATCCAAGCAGTTTTTCGTATCAAGCACGATTTTGTGTTTTGGTGTGATTGTTAATGGGTTGTATTCTTTAAATTCTTTATGGTCTGTTAATACTAATAAAATGTCTGCGTCATTTACTGCTTCTTCAAAGTTTTGTGTTTGTGTTGGATGGTTATTTTCTTTAATATGCGGGTCGAATGAAACGACTTCTAAGCCTAGTTGTTGAAGTTCATGAATCACTTCTAATGATGGGCTTTCGCGCATATCGTCGACGTTTCCTTTGAATGCAAGACCCAGTACAGCTACTTTGCCGCCCGCAATGTTGTTTTCATTCAAGATTTTTTGTATTTTCTGTGCTGTGAATAGTGGCATGCCGTCATTGATGTTGCGAGCTAGATGAATCATTTGGGCTTTATCTCCGCCGAGTTCCACCAAGAACCATGGGTCAACAGCAATGCAATGTCCACCAACACCTGGTCCTGGGAAGTGGATGTTTACACGTGGATGGAAGTTTGCATAGTGAATGGCTTCCCAAATGTTTACATCAAGTTCTTCCGCTAGTTTTGCTAATTCGTTAGCGAATGCAATGTTTACATCACGGTATGTATTTTCCATGACTTTGACCAGTTCCGCAGTTGTGGCGTCCGTTAAATGGATTGGGCCTTTTACGAATAGTTCGTAAAGTTCTTTTGTCATTTCTGCAGATTTTTTATTGATTCCTCCGATGATGCGGCCGTTGTTGATTAATTCTTCAAAGATGCGTCCTGGAATTACTCGTTCTGGAGAGTGAGCGACGTATAGTTCTGTTCCAATATCTAATCCAGATTTAACGAGTTCAGGTATCATCACACGTTCCACAGTTTTTGGCGGAACTGTAGATTCCAAGATAACAAGATTTCCTTTTCTTAAATAAGGAACGATTGATTTTGTTGCTTCACGTACATATTCAAGGTTTGCTGTTTTATCTGCATTAATAGGTGAAGGAACCGCCACAATGAAAACATCTGCTTCTTGCGGTGTTGTGGAAGCTGTTAAGTATCCTTCATCTACCGCTTTATTCAGACGTTCTTGTAATCCTGGTTCTTCGATATGTAATTTTTTCTCTTGAATGCTTCGAACAGCAGCAGGGTTTACATCGACCCCGTGCACTTTTACTCCGTAATTTGCAAAAGTAACCGCAGTTGGTAATCCGATGTAACCTAGACCGATTACACACATTGTTTTGTTCATATGAATCGTTACTTCCTTTCGAGTTTCAAGAACGAGAGGGAGCTGTTCTTTTAATGATGCGCTTTTGTTTTGGGGAATTTTGATTATTAAGCGCGTTTTAAATAACTAGTGATGCTCCGAGACTCGTTTTGTTTAGAATGTCTTAATATAAATGATTTATTCATTGGTTTATTGATTGTAACTATAAATTTTATCCTGCGAGTCCTAGTATACAACTTTCGAAGGAAACTGTGAATTATTTTCACATTATCTACTCTTTTTGGTGTGGATATGGTTTAAATTCGTGTGGATTGTTTACTCACTTGTGTAGTTAATACCTTAGCTCGTGCGGATACGGTTCGCACCCGTGGATTTGCAACTTCAGCTCGTGCGGATAGTGCGTTGGCTTGTGCGGATAGTATCCCCTCTTGTGTGGATGTGCTCCTCACTCGTTCGTTTACTACTTCTTCTTGTGCAGAAAGTTCACCTACTTGTGTAGATAGTACCCCAACTTGTGCGGATAGTTCTATCTTGTATAAATACTCCAACAATCTTACGAATACAATTCCCACAAAAAAGAGCGTGCAACCTCTGCAAACTCTCACAAATTTTATAATTCATATTTACATGCTGTTGTGTTGCCTGTTCGGGATTTACTGTTAGCTTTTAATATTCTAGTTGCTTCGAAGCGATTCTTAATCTTAAGTAGTTCATCGCTTCACTTGGAGATATCGTTTTATTGATCAACATATAATAATCCCTCAAGGCTTTTTCATGGGCGTACATGCTCCGCGTATTACATTTTTCACAATGCCATGTACGTTTGAGTCGTTTCATCGGAATGGTGCCACAATTCGGACATTCTACTCCAGTTCGGATTTCTTGTGGGTTGATGTTGTAATACTGGGTTAGGGGGAAATGGTCCCAAATTCGTTCTTTTGAATATTGAATTAAATTCTCCTACTTGTTTTGAAGGAATGACTTCTTTTTTTGGCAATGACCAAATGTATTGAATAATACCTCTTCCCATAAATAACGGGTATTTGGAAGGCGGTTTATCGATAATTGCATTGTTATACGGTAATACGATTGCACCATAAATGGGGACTTTGATTTGATGTTGTTCCAAAAATGTTGTTAACCCCAAAATATATTGGTCGATTTGGGCTTCTGGGCTGCGATAGGATAGCTTTTTATCTTCTTTCACGCAAATTAGTTGAGGTGGATTGTTTGTAAACGTTAGTTCTCCATTGAGATTTTTCACTTCTAAAATGAGGCACCAGCTTGGTGAAATGAGTATAATGTCGATTTGAATCGTGATGATGGATTTAATACTGATGTTATGAAGAATGTAGGTGTTTTTAGGCAATTGATTTTCTGTCAGGATGGTTAGCAAATGTTTTTCTCCGTTTTCTCCAGCTTCTTGCAACGATAATTCTTCTTCGATTTTGAAAGCTTTTTCGTGACCCGGATTTAAACGTTTGAGAAGAGACTCTAATGCGATTTTGTAATCACTCGTTTTGTATGGTTTGAGCAGCAAATATTTCCCTCCTTTTTTCCTATTAAATTAGCAAATGGAAATTGAGAGGGGAATAGTTTACTGTAAACTTTTATTTTCGCGGAATTTTTGGTGGGAAAATGAAAATTTCAATGTCTCTGGTACTCCATAAAAAAACTCACAGACGTCCATTTCTTTCCCGCCTGTGAGTTATTTTTTTCCGGAGTTTAGTAGCATTAAAATGGATTGGGCTTGTTGTAGATGGAGCGCAAGAACTTGTTGTGCTGCCATGGCAAGAATGCTTGCTTTAGTATAGTTCATCATTTCTTTCGCGATATCTGCATCTCGTATTCGAGATTCTGCTGCAGTTAAGTTTTCTGCCGTGTTCACTACATTATTATAAGCATGTTCCATTCGATTTTGATAAGCGCCAAGCCGAGAGCGTTCACTGGATACTTGTTGTAAAGCTTTATCTAATGCACCAATCGCTTTGTCTGCACCGTCTCTAGTTGTGATGTCGTGATTATCTAGACCAAGGCTGGTGCTATCTACATTGCCAATATAGATCTCCATATATTGTCCAGCATTCGCACCTATTTGAATTTTTAATGGATTTGATTCGTAGTCACCGTTTAAGAGAGGGCGCGTGTTGAATTCTGTTTGTTTCGCAATTCTAGTAATTTCTTCTTTCAGTTGTTGGAATTCAAGATCTAAGTGCTTTCGATCATCATCAGTAAGTGTGTCGTTTGCAGCTTCGATTGCTAGTTCACGCATGCGCTGTATGATGGCATGAGTTTCATTGAGAGCGCCTTCTGCCGTTTGAACGAGGGAGATGCCATCCTGTATATTTTTACTCGCCATGTTGAGGCCGCGAATTTGAGCACGCATTTTTTCTGAAATGGCTAGTCCCGCCGGATCATCTGCCGCGCTGTTAATGCGATAACCTGAAGAGATTCGTAATAACGCTTTATTGGCATTCATCCAGTTTTGATGAAGATTATTTAAAATCATCAATCTCGTAGCCGACCATTGCCCCAGCATCGTATTCCTCCTTTCTTATGGCGAAGGTTCTATTGATATTCATATCGGTTTTTTTCAACGAATTTTTATGAGAGAATTAATAATTTTATTATTCATTGAATAGATTGGTTGAAATTAGGTTTAATAATCGTTTTTTTGGGACATACTGGCTCCCAAGGAGGGATTTGTCATGAAAGATATGAAACTTACTTTCGAAGATTGCTTGTTTGGAATTATTGGTTCAGGGATTGCAGTGAGTGTACTTTATTTCTTTATTTCTTAATATTTATCGCGTTTTAATGGATGAGGAGTATAGTGGTCAACTGATTTCTTCTAAAGTAGATGGGATTCTAGCTATGTGGATATCTTTTGCATTTATGTACAGTTTCGTGCAGGGGGATGTCTGATTGTGTTGATAACTTTGCTGCTTGTGTGGTGGATGGCTACTACTCGTGCGGATAATTCCCCTGCTTGTGCATTTACCACTTCTTTTTGTGCATTTGGATGATTCACTTGTGTGGATGGCAATCTTACACGTGCAGATAACTCTTTCGCTTGTGCATATAATAACCTTACTCGTGCGTTTACTACTTCCACTCGTGCAGATAGTTACCCAACTCGTGTAGATAACTCCTTCTCTTGTGTGAATAACATTACTTCTTGTGCGGATATTTCCCCTACTTGTGCAGATAACCCTTTCAATATATTGAAATTAATTATGTTCTAGTAATAGGAGAATGTAATGTTGCAGGAAATTGAAGACAATCTACCAAATTGATATAACGTGGATTATAGTGGGGCTTAATTCATGGCATATCGTTGGAAGGATTGAATTCACCATAATATAAAAGCCTCATCATCTAATTAAAAATATAAGCACCTTCAATTTTTTCAAATCGAGGTGCTTCATCATTGACTCTTATTCACTTTACTTCCTCCGTTAACTTCTTGCAATTTCCTACTCATCTGTTCTCCATATTTTTCTTTTTCGCAACTAATTCATAAAATCTTTGTTCGTCACGATTGGATAACGCTTCATCGATCAATCGATCAATATTTTCGGACTCCAATGAGCGAATGAGGTGATTAACTTCTGCATTTTCTCCATGCGGGACGATATTGATCGTTTCTGATTTATTTGCTGCCTCTTCAAGTATTGGAGCCAAATGTTCATGGATGTTGGATATTAATAGAAGCTGGTATAGCGGCAATCGAAGAAAGCGATTTCCACGTTGGAAAACAAAAATTTCCGATAAATTTTCGATTTGCATCGTTTTTATGTTAACAATGATTTCTTTTCCTTCGATGGGTACAAAGTGAAACAGTTCGTTGTCTTTCATGATGGAAAAATATTGATAAGCAAAGACGAGACGCAATGTTTCCCCCGAGGCTTTCGTATAAAAAGGTTTCATATATTGGACATGGATCATACCTATCCCTCCTATATTGAATCTCTCTCTTTTTATTAGCCCGAAGTTGATGAAACGAAACTTTTTATTCGTTATCCGCAACTTGGAACTTTATTAGGGTTTTCCAAAAAAGCTTATGTTTAAACTTGAATGATACAAATCATAAATTTCTAAATAATTCCAATCACTTATTCAAAAGAAAGAGTTTTTAATGATAAAGCTTCCATTAAATATTGCTTAATGTATCATACGAATTTATCTTTCCACATATTCCCCGCTTTTTATTTGGATGATATTCATATTTTCTCCCAAATCCCCCTTCTTCATCCAAGTAATAATCAAAATTTTGTATAAAATTTACAATATTAGTAAATAAATGGCAATTATAAGGAATTAATATCCTTTCTATTCATTTTAATCTCATTTTCAGATAATTTATCATTATTTTATACTATTTTTCTGAAAAATCATAATAATTTATACCGTTTTATAAAAAACTATTTTATTCAATTTAAGTCTGCTAATTTTATGTGACCCGCAATTGAGCAAGTTTCAAAGGACAAGTCTTATCAAACACTAAATGCCGCGTTATAATGAAGGGAAAGACTTTTTTAGGAGCGAATGTAATGGTATTATCAGTTGCACATGTTGCAGAAGAGCAAGAAAAATTTATTCGCGAAACATTACGAACTATTGAGAGAGAGTTGCATCCTTCTGTCACAGAGGATGAAGAGATAATGAGGCGGGCGCTTTTTGCTGTCCGAAATCAATCAGTTGTTTTCCATCGATACGTTTCTGTTTTTTCCGTCCTTACTACAACTGTAAAAGATGTGCGCCCAACAGAAGTGACGATTGATTTTCGCAGCAACTCCATCACTTGTACATGCCCGAATAATGGCTGGTGCCGACATAAGGTAAGCGTTCTATTGTCGTTATATCAACATATTGATTCCGTTCAAGAATGGATTAGCAATTGGCGTTCGAAAAAATCGGTCAATTTGCAGGCTCTTGCCAATGTTCGCACCCCTGATAATTGGTTGAAAATGGTCGATGAAGTGCTTAGCCATTATTTGGAGGGGGCGGTTGAAATTCCTAGCTTCCTCTATTTAAATATTGCAGAAAACGCATTGGAAAAATTAAATAAGCAGATTCCTTTTGAACGAGAATGGCAACCGATTTACCGCTTATTTATGGAACTTGCAGTTGTTTATCAATTATCACGCCATTTCACCGATTTAGAGTCAGAATTTCATGTCGACCATTACCAACACTTTTTTGATAAACGATTTCAATCTATCCAAAAAATCGTCCACGAATTCTCTGGAAAATCCCGTCTTTTCGCAACAGATCCGTTTTTTGATAAAATGCAAATCATGCTTCGAGAAGTAATGCTTGAACGGGAAGGTTTTGTAAGTAGAAGAATGAATCTGTACTTACTGTTTTGGGATGAAGTGTTTTATGAGAAGAGACGGGTGTTAGAAGAATTAATTTTTCTACAAGAGCAAAAGCATACTAAAATACCAGAACTTTTGATTGTATTCTATATTATTTTAAAAAATTATTCGGCATTAGAAGAAAATATGCGTCATATTCGTCCAGAACATTTGGAAATCTATTTGGGATTGGTGAAGTTTGCTTATTCCAAGCAAAATGAACGAGCAGGAGAAATCCTCTTGAGAAGCATTCTCCCATATTTAAAGGGAGTTATTCAAAAAGTTCAACCAGCCTTTCGTTCCTATATGATTTCATCCATTTACTCATTATATGAAAATATAGCATTAACAGAAGATGAGGAACTTTTATTATATTCTTCTTTTGGAAAAGACGGAGTTCAGCCATATTCGAAGTATTTATTGAAACAAAAGCGATTTGAAGAATGGGTGGCGTTACAACAATTGTACCCTTCTTCAATTGAGTATTTAGAACTTTACGGGTTAAAGGAAGTCGTGGAAGAAGCTCCAGCAGTGGTTCTTCCTTTATATCATTTTTATGCGATGGAGGAAATTAAGCAAAAGTCGCGACTTCATTACAAACAAGCCGTTCGAATTTGGAAAAAGATGAAAACTGCTGCGAAAAAAGCGGGCAAAATGAATTTTTGGGAAGAGTATATTGCTTCCATTCGAAACCAGTATAAAAGACTCCGCGCATTGCAGGAAGAATTGGAGAAAGGAAATTTATTTATATGAAAGATTTGCAACTAAGGAAAGTATCCAATCATACTCCTTTCGCAACCGTGTATCAATTATCATTCGAACAACTGAAGCAGGGATTGTACTCTGTTAGGGCTTTCGAAAACGGCTCTGTTGTTTCAGAAGAAAAGTTAGCATCAGCTTTCTTTTTCCGTTACGAACCAAACTTTTACGGTTTGCATGCCGAATTAGAGGAAGAAGCGCTTTTAATTACTGCTGTTGAATTGTTGGAATGCCTTTCCCCACAGTTCAAGCATCCTTTTGTGCATTTTGTAGGAGTAACAGAGGAAGATGCTTTATTGCTTGAAAGTATCGAGCAAGTGCAAATGTTGTGGAACTCCCCTTCCCTATGGAATTATATAGAAATGTTTGAGGATGAATTAGTCGTTCATTTACCCAATGGTGAAAGTGATCTGCAGAAGGAGTTTTTAACGACTGCGATCTATCAGAAATTGGCAAAGCGTGGCTTGCAACTTTCTGATGTACCATCACTTATTCCGTTCTTTAAAGAAGGTGGCTGGCCGCTGCAACAGGATCGAACTGTTGGTCATTTGAAAGTAGCACTTCGCTTGAATGAGCCGGAAGAAGATTCTGAGGAATGGTTATTGGAAACCGTAATTCTTTCATCCAGTTCGTCGAAACATTGGACGCCAGCTGTACGGAAGCGGCATCTGCCTATGAATGAGGCCCTTCCTGATAAGTGGAAGAACTATTCGGAAGAGATTAGGCAAACGCATAAGCAAATGTTGGAATTGTTGATGTTGGATAATGTATCCGATGAATCATTTTTGCATATGCCATTAAGCGATGCCGAGGTGAGAACCCTTCTCCGCGATAAATTTGTAAAGTTAACAGCCTTAGGATTCGAAGTGATTCTTCCAGGCTGGTTGAAAGAATTAAGAAAAACGAAAATGCGAGTTCGTGTGAATGCGCAAAGTGGTTCGCAAAAATCGATGGCTGGGCTTGATGATATTTTATCTTTCCGATGGGAATTATCAATTGGAGGAGAAAAAATCAGCCCGGAAGAGTTTCGCAAAATTGTTGATGAAAAGCGGGAATTTATTCGAATCGGAAATGAATGGTTCCGCATGGATGCCGATTGGATGGCGAAAGTGCGAGAATTAATGGACAAAGCTGAAAAAGAAAATTGGACCGTAAAGGAATTAGTTTTCCGCGAGATACCAGAGGAGCTTTTAAATCCATCGTTGGAAGAAGAGGAAGATGCAGAACAGGACGATCCGCTCTTTGCTTTTGAAATGCAGCGTTCATTGCTGGCCTATGTGAATCAGTTGCAAGAAAAACAAGGATTACCTTCAGTGAAATTGCCTAAATCTTTGAATGCAACGTTGCGGCCATATCAACAACAAGGGTTTGAATGGCTCGTATTTATGCGAAATCAACAATTTGGTGCTATATTAGCTGATGATATGGGGCTTGGAAAAACGGTACAGCTCATTAGTTATGTTCTGCATTTATATGAAGTGTTGCGGGAAATGAAACCGACGCTCATTGTTTGCCCAACTTCCGTTTTAGGAAACTGGCAGAAGGAATTGGCGCGCTTTGCTCCGACGTTAAAAGTTCATACTCATTATTCTTCTAGCCGTTTGAAAGATGAAGAATTTCATCATTTCTTGCTAAAGGAATCGCCTCAAGTGGTTTTATCCACATACGGAACAATTTCACAAGATGTGGAATTTTTAGATTCTATTCATTGGGCAGTGGTGACGTTGGATGAAGCACAAAATATTAAAAATATGCAAACAATGCAGTCGAAAGCAATTCGCCGTTTACATGGCGACCATCATATTGCGTTGACAGGAACGCCTATCGAGAATCGTTTATCAGAATTGTGGGCGATTTTTGATTTTATCCATCGAGGATATTTAGGAAGTTTCAAGAAGTTCCAAGACGAGTTTATTGTGCCAATCGAGCGTGAAGATTCTGACCAGCATAAAACGAGATTGCGTGCAAAAATTCGTCCATTCTTGTTAAGAAGAACAAAAAATGATCCAGAATTGCAGTTGAATTTACCAGATAAGCAAGAGACGAAAGAGTTTTGCCCGCTAACAGAAGAGCAAGCCGCCCTTTATGAAGGCTACATTCAAGAGTCATTGGCAGGCTTGGAGCAAATGTCTCCTTTCGAACGCAAGGGGCGCATTTTGCAGATGTTGAGCAAGTTGAAGCAATTGTGCAACCATCCTGCTCTTTATTTGAAGGAACCATTTAGTGATGCACGAATTATGCTAGAGCGTTCTATGAAGTTAAAGCGCATCGTTGAATTGACACAGGAAATTGTTGAGAGAGGCGAGCAGTGCTTGATTTTCACTCAATATATTGGCATGGGACACTTGTTGCAACATTGTTTTTTCGAGCTGTTTGATTGGGATGTGCCGTTCTTGACGGGAAGTATGCGTAAAGAACAGCGGGATGCTTTAGTTGAAGCCTTTCAAGCTGGAGATTTTCCTATTTTCCTACTGTCATTAAAAGCGGGGGGAACTGGTTTAAATTTGACGGCCGCTAATCACGTTTTGCATGCGGATCGTTGGTGGAATCCTGCCGTGGAAAATCAGGCGACGGACCGTGCTTATCGCATTGGCCAGACGCAATTTGTTCAAGTGCATAAGTTTATTACAATTGGGACGATTGAGGAGAAAGTCGATCAAATGCTGGAGATGAAATCCGCATTATCTGCAGAATTAATTCAGTCAAGTCAATGGCTGACGGAGCTAGAGGAAGATAAATTGATGGAATTGCTTAAGTTAGGGTAAGCAATAAAATTGTGATTGGAAAGAGTGCCTAACACTCCTAGTATCCAAATAGAGGTGCCTGGCATTAAAAAAAATCCGAAGCAAGTTGCCTCGGACAAAGTTTGGGAGGAAGAAGATTGGTCGAATTCTGATTTCCTCGTTTATCCGTTTATAGCCTCACTTTATTCAATTGTGGATTAATAGATTTTGATAGATTCTTATTCCATGCACTGCTGGGCGGTCACAATCCAGCAGTGTTTTTTATCACCTCCAAAAACTTTTATTGCTATCATTTCCCTATTATTATCAATCCATTGCCTTCCGTTAATAAATTGCACCCTTCCACTATGTTTACCCGGAATCCTTTTACTTTTTCATCCTTATAACCTTTTCCCATTTTTAAATGACATGTTGCCTACTTAATAAACCATCTTACTTTCTTCAACCCATTCCTCATTTTAGAGACTCTCACGTAACTGGTAATCCTTCTTCAGTTTCAGGAAGTACAAAATCTTTTTCAACTTCCGATTGCTTATTGGTTGGAGACTTTAGTAAGTAAAATCGGACCTCATCGGCAACGACTTCCGTACTAAACACTTTGAAATTCTCCTTATTAATATAGGAGCGTGATTGCAATCGCCCGTTGACTCCGATTAATGATCCCTTTCCGCAATATTGGACGATGCGTTCTGCTAATTTCCCCCATGCAGTGCATAAAACAAAATCCGCATCCACATCACCCTGATGATTGCGATAATTGCGATTAACAGCTACGACAAAGCTCGTGGCTACACGGTTTTCTGCAAATTCCCGAAGAACTGGATCTTTCGTTAATCGCCCGACTAGTCCGACATGATTCATAATTTCACCTCCTTTTTCTCCATCATATCGATTGCGCCTATTTTTGACAAAATCGCAAAATAAAAGAATGAGCCCTTTTTCTAATCCAAAATTTCCTTTTCGATATAGAATAAATGTTTGCAAAAATGCCAATACACTAGATTATTACAATGATTATCCGCATTTTCCAAAAATGGTCAAAATAAAAATTTAGCAGTTTTCTCATTTTATTTTTACACATCACCCTATGTTATACTTAATTAATAGTTGGGAGGTAAATTCAATGAAGACTTTCAAAATGATTTCCTTTCAATTGGATCTGGAGGGGATTGAGGTTCCACTGATTGATGGAATTACTATAAATCAAGAAAATAAAGAAAAAACGTGGATTTTGGAACTGTTTATTGAAAAACAATATCGAGAGTTGTTAGAAAAATATTTAGATTCCAAAGAATTCTTTGATGTGCAAGTGACGATTACTTCTCCGGATAATGAACCAGCACCTTTTACGGTGAAAGTGGAATCCATTGAAGAGTTTGAAGACCGAATTTCAATCTTATTGAAAGGCCATTTACGAGTTGTGCGATTAAAATATGCGGAGCAATTGTTACAATCTTTGCTGGAGAAAAACTTGTCCAATGAGGAATTATTAAGTGAATTTAAAAAAGGAATGCGCGAGCGTCCGCGGTTGAAGGGGTAAAATTAGCACCGCGATTTATAGTAGAAGTTTTAACCTTTTTATAGCCCAGCTCTATATTAGCATACTCCTTGCGCATTTCCCAATTGCCATATTTTAACAAAATATTAAAAACAAAGGAGCTATCGCTTTGTGGATAGCTCCTGCATCATAGTAAGGGGGATTATGCGAGGATTATTCATCTTTTGTGTCGCGGTCTCTGATATCTCTAGCGTCTTCGATGGCATCTTCTTGGTTGCCACGTTCATCCCCACGAACTCCTTTATCATCAGGGATGACATCGTTATTGTTCATTACGCCATTGTTATCTGGGAAACCATCATTTACTCTATCGTTATTCATATCAACATTATTATTGTTCACGTCATTATCAAGAGTCTCATCAATTCCCTCTTGAATATCATTGACACCTTCGCGAACTCCTTCACCCACATCTTGTACGCCTCTTTCTACGCCTTCCCCTACATCGTTGATGGCGTCTTCATCGCCGTTATTATTACAGCCCACTAATAAAGCAGACCCTAACAATAAGGCATAGATGGACGGTTTCCACATAAAAAATTCCCTCCTTTCTTCGCTAATCGTCACTACGAGTGACTGATTTTAATTTGTGCGAAAAAAGAGGGAACTATCCATTATCTATTTTAGAACTTATGCCAAATTTTAGGAAAAGTTCCAGGGCGTTATTTTTGCTTCAATTGTTCTTTTAGCAACTGTTCTACATAATTCGCTTCAGCCTTGCAACCGTAAGTATAATTTGTACCTAGTTCGTTCTGCATTTTTTCAATGGATTCGATTTGTTTTTTCGTTGGCTTTTCGCTTAAAATTTTGGTGATTACTTCATCAATTTTTTGTGCAATTTCTTCATGGAATTCAGGGCTTAGTAATACTTCTTGTGGCACTTTATCAAACCATGCTGCGTTCTCTAAAAAATATTGTTGCCAATTTGCAATAAAATCTTCCATGGAAAATTGATCTTCATCCCAGCCGATGCTAGCTAAATATTGCTCAAATGCCGTCGAAATGGAGCGAGTAATACTGATTTTTACGCCCGATGATAGCTGTTTATACATTCTAAAATTAAACCTCCTACGTTTAAAAAAGCCAAGGGTGCGTATACTTGTATCTAAATAAAAATCCAACTTTTATATTTTATCTCTATTGTTAAAATTTTTCAAATTAGGAGTCATTTCAACAAATTTTACCTTTGTACTAAAGGTTGTCACAGTTCCGATGTTTTTATTCCTTTGATTTTTGCACTTCTTTTACGAAAGTTTATTTTGCCTTTGGAGCTTCTGGACCGATTGCAAATAAAATATCTGCTTCCGCTACAAGTTCACCATCAACTGTAGCAACACCATGTCCTTTTCCCATTGTGCCGCGCAATTTGACAAATTCTACTTCCAATTTTAATTGATCACCTGGAACTACTTGACGTTTAAATCGGGCATTGTCGATTCCTGTTAAAAATGCCAATCTTCCTTTGAATTGCTCGGAGTTTAATAATGCAACGCCCCCGACCTGTGCCATTGCTTCTACAATTAATACACCAGGCATAACGGGATAGCCTGGAAAGTGCCCATTAAAGAAAGGTTCGTTAATGGAAACGTTTTTAATTCCAACAGCTCGTTTGCCCTCTTCAACTTCAAGAATACGGTCTACTAATAAAAAAGGATATCTATGTGGCAAAATTCCTTGAATTTGTTCAACACTTAACATATGAATCCCCCCAGTTATTCAAAATAAAACAAACGAAAGTAGTGGCTGGATTTTGGACGCAAGATGTCCTATTATGTCGATTGGCACATTAAGCAAGACGCACAACATTATTGAAGAGTTTTTCATCCAAAACATTTGTAGAAACACCCAAAGACATGTCGTTAATGAAATTTGGATAATTGGACTCGTTCAATTCTTATAAACAATGAAATGACAAGTCAACCATATGTTTCCATTCACATCGCATAATAGGACAATGTGGAAAGAAAGTATGGAAGTCTCCTCCTATTTGAACTCATCTTTCCACTAATAGAAAATACCTATTCAATTCCGTTTATAATGTCAAGGATGTGTTGATACGTTTCCCATTTTAACGCATCTAATGGGTTGCCGTCACCAATTACGCCGAATCCAATCATTAGTCCAAATACGCTTGCAAGCAATAGAAGAACTAGCACAATGACGATTCTAAGCCATATAGGAATCAATCTTGTGCGATAAATTTTAAATTTTGGATGTTTCTCATTGCGATCTTGGCGTCTCGCTCTTTTTTGAGGGATGTCCTGATTCGACAAAGTAGAGCCACTTTTCATTTCGTTTGCCATTTTCTATTTCCCCTATTTTCTTAGAAGTATTTCAATATTAACGTATTCCATTGATTAATCCTAACATTTGATCTGCAATGGTAATCGCTCGGGAATTAAACTGATATGAACGTTGCGCTTGAAGTAAATTTGTCATTTCTTTAGTTAAATTAACGTTAGACATTTCTAATTTTTGATTTTCAAGACCTATACTTTCTCGCCCAAATCCTACTAAGTTTGTTAATATATCATTCTCATCATACCCTAATTCGTCTAAATTTGCAGGTACCATTATGTATGAGCCTGTTTGCTCCATTACTTGCGGTAAATGAATTTCTGTAACACCTAGTAAAAATGATTGTTCATCACCATTTATAAATTTGACTTGCAATGTGCCATTTTCATTGAGAATGAATTTTTCTACATCGTCTCTAAAGATGATAGGATTGCCATAGCTGTCTGCTACTGCATAACCGTCAGCATTTACGAGCATAACTTGTCCATCTTCGACAGGCGTAACATAAAAGTTACCTTGACGAGAATAAACCATATTGATTTCATTGTTTTCATTTGGCATTAAGATATTAAAATATTGGCGTTCTTTTGTAAATGCAAAGTCTAAATCCCTGTCTGTGTTTTGCAATGATCCTTGTGCATTGTTTGTTTGAATTTGCGAAATTTTAGCACCAACACCGTAGCGAATGCCTGGTGGCGTCAATCTTGGGGCTTGTTCATCCTTGCGAGTGTTAAAGTATTCTTGGTAAAGCATTTCTGAAAAACGAGCTTCTTTCGCTTTGTAGCCAGCAGTGTTGACATTCGCAATATTATTGCTAATCGTATCGATTTGATGTTGGACTTGATGTAATGAGTTTGTTGCAGTGAGCATTGTTCGGAGCATCCTTAACTTCCTCCTTATACTTTACCAATTTCGTTTACTGCTTTTTCCATACTTCTGTCATATGCTTGAAGTACTTTTTGATTTGCTTCAAAGGCACGGTAAGCTGTAAGTAATTCGGTCATTGCTTGTGCAGGATCTACATTGGAACCTTCCAAGAATTTTTGTTTAATAGCGAAAGTGATATTTCCTTGTGCGAAAGCAGATGGCAACGCTTGTCCATTTTGAGTACGGAATATCCCGTTATTTTGTTTTACAAGTTCGTTCGCATTTTCTACATAGGCTATACCAATAGTCGCGATTTGTTGATTGTTAACGTACACGGCACCGTTGTCAGCGACTTGGAAATCTTCATTCGGTAGTTGGATGCGAGCGCCTGTTTCGGATAGAACATAGTATCCGTCTCCAGTGACTAAATATCCTTGTCCATCTAATGTAAAGTTTCCGTTTCTCGTATACGCTTCGCCACCATCCGGATGAGCTAAACGGAAAAAGATATTGCCTCCTGCTGGGATGTTTCCGTTTACTAAAGCGAAATCCGTATTAAAATTCGTTTCGTACACATCGCCTTGTGTAAAATTAGGCATTGTCTCTTGTAAGTAGATACCAGTTGAAATTGTTCCAATTTGTTGGATTTGGTTTAAATTTAACCCTTTTTTCGTAGGAACGTTTGTATCATCAATGGCAGATAAAAGCATTTCAGGAAATGAACGAATCGACGTTTGTTCAGCTTTGAATCCCGGTGTATTCACATTTGCCATATTGTTTGTTAAAATTTCCGTTTTTCTCTGCTGTGCAAGCATGCCGGATGCTGCAGTGTATAATCCTTTAAACATCTCATTCACCTCTTTTTAGCAGCTGGTTCATTTTTTTCTCTTCTTTATATATCGGCGAAAAGTCGCAAATAACTATAGTCCGTTTTTCGCTTTTCTCTAGTTTTGGTAGATGATGTTCAATTCATGTATTGATTAACTATTTGTTTCGGACGTGTGATTAGGTTATCGTTTTGATTTACATTTCCAATAAAAATACTTGCTTTACAATTTGAAATGCGAATTTATTTTTTAGATTGTAGGCGGTTTTTCATCATAAATTATAGTTTTGAACCAGGTGAACGATCAATGTTGTCTAGCATGATGCCTGTACCAATTGCAACGCAGTCCATTGGATTTTCCGCAATGAAGACTGGTACTTTTAATTCTTGCATAAGCAATTGATCAATGCCGTGAAGTAATGCACCGCCACCAGTTAAAATGACGCCTCTGTCAATAATGTCCGCAGATAGTTCTGGCGGAGTCTTTTCCAATACGTTTTTTGCTGATTGAACAATCAATGCAACGGATTCGTGCAACGCTTTTTCAATTTCAGATGAATGAATAGTAATCGTGCGGGGTAAACCTGTTACCATGTCACGGCCGCGAATTTCCATTGTTTCATCGCGACTGCCAGGAAATACAGTTCCAATGTTGATTTTAATTGCTTCTGCTGTACGTTCACCGATTAATAGTTTATATTCTTTCTTTATGTATTGTAGTATATCGTTATCAAATGTATCTCCTGCTACTTTAATAGATTCGCTTGTCACAATATCTCCCATTGAGAGTACAGCTATATCTGTTGTACCGCCGCCTATATCGACTACCATGTTACCACTTGGTTGGAAAATGTCCATGCCTGCACCAATTGCAGCCACTTTTGGTTCTTCTTCTAAATAAACTTTTTTTCCACCTGATTTTTCAGCAGCTTCACGAATTGCTTTTTGTTCAACGCTTGTGATATTTGTAGGACAGCAAATTAAAATGCGTGGTTTTGAGAAGAAGCCTTTTACGTCAAGTTTGTTGAGGAAGTGTCTTAACATTGCTTCTGTCAAGTCGAAATCTGCGATGACTCCATCTTTAAGCGGACGAATTGCAACGATATTTCCTGGAGTACGACCTACCATTTTTCTTGCTTCTTCACCAACTGCAAGCACTTTATTTGTTTTTTTGTCGATTGCTACGACAGAAGGTTCATTTAAGACAATTCCTTTACCCTTCACATAAATCAGTACGTTAGCCGTTCCTAAGTCGATCCCTATATCTTTAGAAAACATGATAATCTAATTTCTCCTTCCAAATTATTGCGACTCTAACGTTCAATATATTACACATTATCTAGAATATTTTATCATATAAAAATTCTAATTACATCTAAATTATGGGTATTTTTGACTTTTTTCAACCTTTTTCATTTTTTTGTTCATGTAAGAATCCTTTTTATTTTTTTTGGATTTTGCGATGTGTACATTCAGTATGTGAAAATGAAAAAGCATTCAGCCTGACTTTATGCAAAGCCAAACTAAATGCCTTTTCATTGTTTTTTTTGGGACTGCCACTTTCTACGTGTTGCCTCGCCCCCTCGCAAATGACGAACGGATTTGTGATAGGCTAATATTTCTCTCACTTCTTTTGCCAATTCTTCATTTACTAGTTGTAATCGTTCCGTTAAGTCTTTGTGCACCGTACTTTTTGAATATCCTGTCATTTTCGCAAGGACTCGAACCGTCTCACCCGTTTCCACAAGCAGCTTTCCCAGTCGAACGCAACGGTGCCGAATATGCTCGTGCACGTTCTCTTCCTTTCTATCGGATATAAGAAAGTGCAGTTTTACTAACAATAAACAATCTATTTCGACGTTTTTCTGATACATGTATTTCATTGACGTTTGCAATTAGCGATTTAACGTTTATTCACAATATGTATGTTTCGCATTTTTCAGAACTTTTTTTCCCAGGAAAGTACAAAAGCGCAGCCCAATAAGACGGAATTTGTCTTTCAGGCTGCGCTTTTATCCATTAGAAGTTTAAATAATTTCTTGGGTTTACATGTTTTCCATCTTCTAACACCTCAAAGTGAAGATGGATGCCGGCAGTTGGATTCCATTCGTTTTCAATCGTAGTTGCGATTGGTTGGCCTTGTTCCACTAAGTCCCCTTCTTTTACAAGGATGTCAGATACGGAACTATAGTGGGTTTCCATTCCGTTAGGGTGTGCGATGATAATTTTATTTCCAGTGAAAGAATCGAGTTTCACTTCTTTCACTTCACCGCTCATTGCAGCTAGTACTTCAAATGGCTCGTTGTTAATAGAAATTGACAATCCTGATGATGTTGAGAATGTTTGATCAAATACTAATAGTGCATTTTCACGTGTTTTTGCATCCGCATTCATGTCATAGAAGTCTTGTAATACTTTTACGTTTTCTAGTTGACTTTCATCAAAAGGATATTTTAGTGTTTCTGTTCGTGCATTTGTTTCGATGACTGGTGATTCATCTTGTACAGTTGGTTCGTTCACCATTTCATTTTCATCTTCACGAGTGAGTGCTGAATAAGTGAAAATTAGACCAATGAGTACTACTGCAATGCCCCCGTATATTGTTGGCCAAAACCATGGTTTTTGCTGCCAGTTTGTTTTTTGAGAAGTTTTATTTTGTTTGTTGTTATCTTCTCTCATTTGTTCATCACCTCTAAATGAAGGATGAACAAGTTTTGGAATTTCTAAACAATATTTTTGGAAAATTTCACTATTTTTTGCATATTATTTTTTCGCTCGTAATATTTGTTTATTAGCGTATGAATTTAGGACAATTTGTGTGTGTTGATCCCTCCAGAGTTTGATGATTGTTGAACTGCCCGTTAGTTGTTGATGTTAAATGCTTTTATTTTTTACACATCATTTTTTCAATAGTTGTGCCTTTGTAATAATGTGCAAGAATTTCATGAGCTGATCTTCCTTGTTTAGCCATCGCATCAGCTCCATACTGGCTCATACCAACACCATGTCCGTAGCCTTCTGTTGTGATTTCAATCTTGTCATTCACAACTTGTATAGTGAAATCTGTTGATCGTAAATCAAGCAATGTTCGAAAATCACGACCTGTCCATTCTTTATTGCCAGCAATTACTTTTTCTACCCTCCCAGTATTGTTTTGTTTCGTACGGATTTTTTTAATATCATCGAGCGTCATGTTGACCTTTAATAGTTTATTCCATTCTGCTAAAGTGAGCGTATTTTTCGAAACATAGTTTTCTGCATGAAAGTCCGCACTAGCCACTGATTGAAGATATGGTAAGTCGACCCCACTGTAATTTAGGGAGCTTTCTGTTCTGCCGTTACTCATTGAATGAAACATCGCAGTAATAAGTTCACCGTCATATTTCAGTACTTCTCCTCTAGTGCTTTCTACTGCTTGTCTAATTTTTTGCTCGTATTCATCAAAAGTTGATTGCCAGTTTGCTTTTCTCGTATCTTCATCATAAAATACTTGTCTTAAAACAGTCGGTTCGATTTCCGTTTGGCCATTGTTTGTTGATTTTAGCACGTAGGTTCTTGCGGCAATCGCTTGAGCTTTTAACGCTTCAGGATGAAAGTTTACCGGCATTTCCGCTGCAACCACACCAACGACATATTCTTCTAGAGGAATAGGATCCTTTTGTCCTGTAATGCGAATATAAATATTGCATTCTTCTTCTGCAACTACTAATGGCCCTGACGCTTCTTTTAAAGTTTTGTTTGAGTTTTTGAATAAAAACGGCAAGAAAAATAAAGCTAAAATAAATAGTGCAATCGAGAAAATGGGGATTAGATTTTTGTGAATTTTTAATGGTTTCATACATATTACTTATGATTTGAAATGAGGAAATATATCTTTTTTATAGAAGATTTTGGGGATAGGAATTTTCATTTGGTTGGAAGAAGTGGTATTGCTTTAAAGTTGGCGTATTTCTTAACTAATTTTTTTGTATTTAGAAAGCACATTAGGTTTATTTGGCTAGTATCTCTAATTACTTTGGAAGAGAATTTTTCGTGCGGCTATTATTTTTGCTGACTTGACTATTATTCTGTTTGATTTGGCTATTATCTTCCTAAGTTTGACTATTATCTGATTTCTCATGTAGAGATTTTTTTCGTGTGGCTATTATTTTCGTTGATTTGACTATTATCTTGTCGGGTTTGGCTATTATCTTCCCGAATTTGACTATTATCTAATGTCTCTGGAAGGAATTTTTTTCGTGTGGCTATTATTTTCGGAGACTTGACTATTATCCTATCAAGTTTGGCTATTATCTTCCCGAATTTGACTATTATCCGATGTCTCAGGAAGCGATTTTTTTCGTATGGCTATTATTTTCTTTGAGTTGACTATTATCTTGTCGGGTTTGGCTATTATCTTCCTAAGTTTGATTATTATCGGATTTCTCATGTAGAGATTTTTTTCGAATGGCTATTATTTTCGGGGACTTGACTATTATCCTATCAAGTTTGGCTATTATCTTCCTAAGTTTGACTATTATCCAATATATAAGGATTATTTTCACAAATTTAACGAATAACTCCTCCATTCACTATCTTGTCTTTCAAGAAGCAAATAACCCTTTCTGCTTATTAAATGAAAGACAAAAATAAAACGACAAAACCTCACCCACAAGATTTTGTCGTTCTTTCCACGATTGATGGGAATAAATTAAACACACATAACATATTGTGCAATAGAAAAATAGATTGCCCTTAAAATCACTTACACATTTAACGTAGTTTCCGTCGTAACAATTGGTTTCTCTTCAATTGTATTGTTAGAAACGCGTTCAATATTTGCTCCAAGTGCACGCAATTTCTTTTCGAAGTCGACATATCCCCGATCCAAATGATGCAGTTTAGTTACGCGAGTGACTCCTTCTGAAGCTAACCCAGCTAAAATCAATGCTGCAGCTGCACGCAGGTCTGTTGCTGCAACCTCTGCACCTTGCAATTTCACTGGTCCTTCGACAAACGTTGAACGGCCTTCAATTTTCAACGACGCATTCATGCGACGAAACTCTTCAACATGCATAAAGCGATTTTCAAAAACCGTTTCAGTAATGATACTCGTTCCTTGAGCTGTTAACATTAACGCCATCATTTGGGCTTGCATATCTGTAGGGAATCCTGGATATGGCATCGTTTTCACATCAACTGCTTTTAACGGTTCAGATGCACATACTCGAAGTCCATTTCCTTCTTCCGTAATCTTCACGCCCATTTCACTCATTTTTGCAATTAAAGCTGTCAAATGTTCAGGAATCACGTTTTCTATTAAAATATCACCACGAGTAATTGCTGCAGCTACCATAAAAGTCCCTGCCTCAATTCGGTCTGGTATTACATGATGAATTGTTCCGTGCAGTTCATCCACACCTTCAATGCGGATTGTGTCAGTTCCTGCTCCTGTGACACGACCGCCCATTTTGTTGATGAAATTTGCTAAATCGACAATTTCCGGTTCTTTTGCTGCATTTTCAATAATTGTTGTTCCTTCAGCTAAAGCAGCAGCCGTCATGATATTTTCTGTTGCTCCCACACTTGGAAAATCTAAATAAATATTCGCACCTTTTAAACGATTTTCCACTTTTGCTTCCACATACCCATGACCGAAGGAAATTTTTGCTCCCATGGCTTCAAAACCTTTTAAATGAAATTCAATAGGCCGGGAACCAATTGCACAACCACCAGGCATTGCAACACGAGCATATCCATTTCGAGCTAAAAGAGATCCCATCACTAAAATTGAGGCGCGCATTTTGCTAACATAGTCAAAGGGAGCTTCGCTTAACAATTTCTTTTCAGCATTTATATGAAATTCATTATTTTCAACATCATATTTTACTTCAGCATTTAAGCTTTTTAATACTTCATTTATGGTATGAACATCCGCTAAGTTCGGGACGTCTTTTATAACACTAGTATTCTTAGAAGCTAGCAACGAAGCAGTTAAAATTGGCAATACAGCATTTTTTGCCCCTTCTATTTTAACTTTTCCTTGTAATCTTCGGCCTCCTGTAACAATCATTTTATCCACAAATCGTCCCTCCGAATCCATTCTCCAATGATGTCTATCACAATCAATCAATAAAAAAACAAACCATATTCATAGTAATGCTTAAATCAAATATTTACAAGTGACTAAAAATACTAATTTCAGATATTTTTCATCATATATCTACAATTATATATTACGCACAACAAGGATTGATGGTGAATTTTTACGAAATATTAAATTTTGCTTACTTTTCCAACTTTTTATGTCATTTTTGTCTCAAAATTATCTACATGATTGCCCAGGAAATAACACGTATATGTATTGTAACGACAAAGGAGTCATAAATTGTCATTTGCCCTTACAAACCATATAAATAATAGAAGGGAACTGTTGTGCAAAATAAAAGTACATTACGAAAAAATAAACGGTAATTGTTTTGATAAACCTGTAAAATCAAGGACAAACTTTGATACACTGTATCCTAAAACAATGCTTAACAATATATACATGAGTTGAATTTGAAAAGTCTTTCCCTTTTTAAACACGACATCTAATCGAATAGATTGCAATGCATAGAATGCTATACAAATAAATAGAATATGGGAAAATAATCCAATTGCGGCTTGAATTCCAATAGTTTGATAAATATTATTCATATGCACGTCTCCTCAAACAGGATAGTCTAATTAAAATGATGTATCTTCAAAGAAGGATATAACATATTAAAAGCGGACAGTTAAACTGCCCGCTTATTCATTAAATTCTACCCTCATAAACGTTGATACGATTGATCGCACGTTTCAAAGCTAATTCTGCCCGTTTAAAATCAATGTCATCGGACTTACTTTGTAAACGTTCTTCTGCTCTTTTCTTTGCTGCTTGAGCGCGAGCAAGATCAATGTTCTCAGCAACTTCAGCTGAAGGTGCCAGAATCGAGATTTTATCTGGACGAACTTCAATAAAGCCACCGCTAACGGCTACTGCTTTTTGTGAACCGTCTGCTAACTTTAGTTTTACCGCACTGATTTCAAGCGGTGCCACTAAAGGAATATGACCTGGAAGAATACCGATATCCCCAGAAACTGTTTTAGCAATTACCATTGCGATTTCTGAATCGTATACTGGGCCGTCCGGAGTGACAATATTGACTTGAACTGTCTTCATTTTTTTTCCTCCTCCGTCCGTAACATTATACCTCTACGCCCATTGCTTTAGCTCTTTCGATTACGTCTTCAATGCTTCCTACTAAACGGAATGCATCTTCTGGTAAATGGTCATATTTACCTTCTAAGATTTCTTTGAAGCTGCGCACTGTGTCTTTTACAGGAACGTATGAACCTGGTTGACCAGTGAATTGCTCAGCAACGTGGAAGTTTTGTGATAAGAAGAATTGAATGCGACGTGCACGTTCAACTGTTTTCTTATCTTCTTCAGATAATTCATCCATACCTAAGATTGCGATGATGTCTTGTAATTCACGATAACGTTGTAATGTTTGTTGTACACCACGAGCTACTTGATAGTGTTCTTCACCAACGATTTCTGGTGATAACGCACGAGAAGTAGATGCTAGTGGGTCCACCGCAGGGTAAATACCCATCTCAGATAATTTACGTTCAAGGTTTGTTGTAGAGTCTAAGTGAGCGAATGTTGTAGCTGGAGCCGGGTCAGTATAGTCGTCGGCTGGTACATAAATCGCTTGAATAGATGTAATAGAACCTTTATTTGTAGATGTGATACGTTCTTGTAAGTTACCCATTTCTGTAGCAAGTGTTGGTTGGTAACCAACGGCTGATGGCATACGACCAAGTAGGGCTGATACTTCCGAACCTGCTTGCGTGAAGCGGAAGATGTTGTCGATGAATAAAAGTACGTCTTGACCTTGTTCATCACGGAAGTATTCTGCCATTGTTAAACCTGTTAGGGCAACGCGCATACGTGCACCAGGTGGTTCGTTCATTTGTCCGAATACCATGGCAGTTTTACTAATAACTCCGGAATCGCTCATTTCATGATATAAGTCGTTACCTTCACGAGTACGTTCACCTACACCAGCGAATACAGAGATACCACCGTGTTCTTGTGCGATGTTGTGAATTAATTCTTGGATAAGTACCGTTTTACCTACTCCGGCACCACCGAATAGACCTACTTTACCACCTTTAATATAAGGAGCTAATAAGTCAACTACTTTAATACCTGTTTCAAGAATTTCTACTTTTGTAGATAATTCTTCAAATGTTGGAGCTTCGCGGTGAATTGGATCACGACGAGCTTCTCCTGGAATATCTTCTTTTTCGTCAATTGGTTCACCAAGAACGTTGAATACGCGTCCTAGTGTTACTTCACCAACTGGAACAGAGATTGGTGCATTCGTATTTGTTACTTCCGCGCCACGTTGAAGACCGTCTGTAGAGGCCATGGCAATTGTGCGGACAGAGTCGTCACCAAGATGTAATGCTACTTCTAATGTCAAAGTAACAGTATCTTCACCAGGACGATTGATGTTAACTGTTAAAGCATCGTAGATATTTGGTAATTGTCCGTTCGGGAATTTTACGTCAACGACTGGACCCATTACCTGAAGAACATGTCCTTTGTTCATTCCTGTGTACCCTCCTATCGTACATTTATACGCAACAAGAAGCTAGCCTATTGGATGGCTTCTGCTCCACTAACAATTTCAGTAATTTCTTGTGTAATCGATGCTTGACGAGCACGGTTGTATTCAAGTGTAAGTGTTTTAATAAGTTCATTCGCATTATCTGTCGCTGTTTTCATGGCAGTCATACGTGCAGCATGTTCACTTGCTTTCGCATCAAGTAGAGCACCATAAATTAAGCTTTCAGCATATTGAGGGAGCAATACTTCTAGAATTGCTTCCGCATTTGGTTCGAATTCATACGATGCTTGAAGCCCTTCTGTTGCAGGCGCTAAATCCGTAATTGGTAATACTTTTTTCTCTGTCACTACTTGTGAAATAACGCTCACGTAGTGGTTATAGTACATATAAAGTTCATCATATGTACCATCAGCGAACATACCAACAGCTTTTCGTGCGATTTGTTTAATTTGGGAGAATGATGGTTGGTCAGGAAGGCCGACAACGCTATCAACAACATTTAAGCCACGCTTTTTAAAATAATCTGTAGGTACACGCCCTATTGATAAAATGACATACTCGTCTTTTGATTTATGACGTTCTTCTATCGTACGTGATAATTCACGAATTACGTTCGCATTATAAGCTCCAGCCAATCCACGGTCGGAACCAATAATGATATAACCCGTCTTCTTAACAGGGCGAGCTGTCAACATTGGGTGTGAGACATCTGATGCGCCGCTAGCAATCGATGCAACAACGTCTTGCACTTTTTCCATATAAGGAACGTAAGCTTTTGCATTTTCTTCCGCTTTTGATCTTTTAGAAGCGGACACCATTTGCATCGCTTTTGTAATATGTCCTGTTTTACGCGTTGAGTTGATTCGGTTTTTAATATCGCGCAAACTTCTTGCCACTGGTATTTCACCACCTTTTCATTTTAGTCATCATTCGTGCTACGAATCAGCAGAAGATCTTTCAGCAAAGCTGAAAGAATCATTCTTCTGATTTAGCAAATTGGTTTTTGAATTCTGTAAGAGCTGCTTTGAAGTCTTCGTCTGATGGTAAATCTTTTGTAGTACGAATATGTTCTAAAATGTGAGTGTGGTTTACATCTAACCAGCTGTACAACTCATTTTCGAAACGACGGATATCTTTTACTGGAATATCATCTAAGTAACCGCGAGTTAGAGCGTAAATGATTACAACTTGATATTCTACTTTAATTGGTTTGTTTAAGTCTTGTTTTAACACTTCAACTGTACGCTTACCACGTTCAAGTTTTGCAAGTGTCGCTTTATCTAAATCTGAACCGAATTGAGCGAATGCTTCAAGTTCACGGTACGCAGCTAAGTCAAGACGCAATGTACCAGCAACTTTTTTCATCGCTTTGATTTGCGCAGCACCACCTACACGGGATACGGATAAACCGGCGTTGATCGCTGGACGTACACCTGAGTGGAATAGGTCAGATTGTAAGAAAATTTGTCCGTCTGTGATTGAGATTACGTTTGTTGGGATGTAAGCAGAAATATCCCCAGCTTGTGTTTCAACGAATGGAAGAGCTGTAATAGAACCTGCACCCATTGCGTCACTTAATTTCGCAGCACGTTCTAGTAAACGGCTGTGTAAGTAGAATACGTCACCTGGGTAAGCTTCACGACCTGGTGGACGACGTAATAACAATGAAAGCTCACGGTAAGCTGCTGCTTGTTTAGAAAGATCATCGTACACAATTAAAACGTGTTTACCTTGTAACATGAAGTGCTCAGCCATTGAAACCCCAGCATATGGTGCTAAGTATAATAATGGTGCTGGTTGAGAAGCTGATGCTGTGATAACGATTGAATAATCTAACGCACCGTTTTTACGAAGCGTTTCAACAACCGTACGAACTGTAGATTCTTTCTGACCGATTGCAACGTAAATACAAATCATGTTTTGGTCAGCTTGGTTTAAGATTGTATCGATTGCGATAGATGTTTTACCTGTTTGACGGTCACCAATGATTAACTCACGTTGACCACGGCCGATTGGTACTAATGCGTCAATCGCTTTAATACCTGTTTGCAATGGTTCGTGTACAGATTTACGAGCCATAACCCCGAAAGCTGGGCTTTCGATTGGACGAGTTTTTGTTGTATTGATAGGTCCTTTTCCATCCACTGGCATACCAAGTGGGTTTACTACACGACCGATTAATTCTTCACCAACTGGAACTTCCATGATACGACCTGTGCGACGAACTGTATCGCCTTCTTTGATGCCAAGGTAGTTACCTAGAATAACGATACCGACGTTGCCTTCTTCTAGGTTTTGTGCCATACCCATTACACCATTTTCGAACTCAAGAAGTTCTCCTGCCATACAGTTGTCGAGGCCATGAGCGCGTGCGATACCGTCACCAACAGTGATTACAGTACCAACTTCATTTACTTCTAATTCAGATTGGTAGTTTTCAATCTGCTTTCTTAACAGAGCGCTGATTTCTTCAGCCTTGATGCTCATGAATGTCACCTCTCACTTTTCTATTTATTAACGACTAACGTGCGTCTGAGACTATCTAATTTATTCGCTACAGTGTTATCGAAAATCATGTTTCCAATTTGAACTCGAACTCCACCAATCACTGATGGTTCAATCACATTCGTAATGTTCAATGACTCTTTGCCAACTAATTTTGCGAAAGAAGTAGAAATGTCTTTTTTCTCTTCTTCTGTTAGTTCGCGTGTTGAGTATACTGTAGCTTCCGCAGTGCCTTGAGCGTCAGCTGCTAATGTTTTAAATGCTTCTGCAATATTCACTAATTCATTGATACGTTTTTTATCAATTAATAATTTGATTGTATTTAGTAAGATTGAATTCGCTTCCTTGAAAAGTTCGGAAACGATTTCCTTTTTTCGTTCAGAAGAAAACTTTGGATTCGTCAATAATGAAATGAAATCACGATTTGCACTTACGACTTTTGTCATTTCTTGAAGTTCTTGATTCACTTCATCGACGATATTTTGTTTTTGTGCTACAGAAAAAAGTGCTTCGGCATAGCGATTAGCTACAGTAGATTTACTCATTTCGCTTCGCCTGCCTTAGCAATCGTTTCTTTAATTAATGCACTGTTATCTTCTTCAGAAATTTCTTTTTCAAGCACTTTAGATGCTGCAAGAACTGAAAGTGAAACCACTTCTTCACGCAATGAAGCGATCGCTTTTTCTTTTTCTGTTTCGATTTCACGAACAGCAGATTCTTTTAAGCGATTTGCTTCTTGACGAGCTGTTTCAACGATTTCATCACGCTGTGCTTCAGCTTGCTTTTTCGCGCTTTCAATAATTTTTTGTGCTTCTGTGCGAGCTTCTTTTAATAATGCTTTTTGCTCTTCTAAAGCTTTTGCAGCTTCTTTGCGAGCATTTTCAGCCGCGTCGATTTCACTTGCAACTAATTCCTCACGTTGTTTCATGATGCCCATTAATGGACCCCATGCAAATTTCTTTAATAATGCCATTAATACGAGGAAGATTACTAATGTTGCAAGAATATCTCCAAGGTTAACTACTTCAGCAACATCTGAACCTAATACTAGATATTCAAAATTCACGATTGTTTCACTCCCTTCAAGAGCTTCAAATTCCATTTAGTCTGCCCTACTTCAGTTCATTTCCAATCGAAAATTTGAAGAGAGCCTTTTATTTTCAAATCTATTGTTTGTGATTTAAAATTGTTTCTAACAGTCATTTTTATAAAAAATGGTTGCAGTTAAACCTTTAAATAAAAGGAATGGCGAAGTTTCTTATACAAATCATCCTTCGCCACACGGAACCAATTATCGGTTCATTACGATGAACGCAACTACTACAGCGATGATCGGTAAGGCTTCTACTAACGCTACCCCGATGAACATTGTAGTTTGAAGAACGCCACGTGCTTCTGGTTGACGTGCAATTCCTTCTACTGTACGAGATACGATTAAACCGTTACCAATACCTGCACCTAGTGCTGCTAAACCAATTGCAATTGCTGCTGCTAATAAACCCATCTTAATATTTCCTCCTTGGAATTATTTTTTTATTTTTTTGAGATGAAATGCATAATGTGAATATTACACTATGACTTTATAAAATTAATGGTCTTCACTCACTTTGTGTGAAATATAAACCATTGTTAACATTGTAAATACGAAGGCTTGGATAAAGCCGATAAAGATTGAGAATCCTAACCATGCCATTGTTGGGATAATGGCACCGATAAAGCCGAATATTGTTGAGCTAGCTAGTCCAGCAAGTAGACCTAATAGAATCTCACCTGCATAGATGTTACCGTAAAGACGCAAACCAAGTGTTAACGTGTTTGCAAACTCTTCGATTATTTTTAATGGTAATAAGAATGCTTTTGGCTGAACAAAAGTTTTAGCATAGTGTCCTAAACCATGCAACTTAATACCATAGAATGTTGCAAGTACTGTTACCATTGATGCTAACGTTAATGTTACTACAGGATCTGCAGTTGGTGATTTCCACCATAAATCTCCATGTATATAAATACCTGAGAATGGTAGACCTAAAAGGTTCGCAACTGCAATAAACATAATAAGCGTGATTCCTAGAACGTGGAATCGACCACCTGTTTTCCAGTCCATGTTGCTTTTGATAATCCCTTTTACAAAGTCCATTACCCATTCCATGAAGTTTTGCATTCCCGTCGGCTTCAACTTTAAGTTTCTCGTTGAGATGAACGCGATTAAAAATACTATTGCTGCTGTTACTAATAACGTTAAGACAGTCGCTAAATTAAATTTGATAGGAAGGCTTCCTAAAAACAGAGTAACCTCCGGTGCTCCATGTTCCATTTCTTGCACTCACCTCACTTTCAAATGACCTATTTTCTAGTTTTGAGTAAACTGATGAAGGCCTCGATAAAGAGGAAAATATAAGGAATCATTAGCCCGATGACTGAGCTAACAACATTGAAGTATTTTGGCAACGCGATCGGTATTGCTACTGCAGCTACTGCAGAGGCAAAGCGTAAACCTGAACCAAGAGACACTGTTCGTTTTCCCTCTTGATAGGAACGGTCAAACTTGTCCATTCTTCGAACAAGAATCCAAAAGTTGTAAGTACCAAAGAGCGCACCAATCCCTATTCCCGAGAAAATTGTCGGATATGGCGTAAAAAACCATCCTATTATACATAGGGCAAGCAAAAAAAATAAAGCTTTTTTCTGCTTAATAAAAATTTGGTGCAAATCCAACATTGGTTCAATCTCCTGAATCCTATTTATTCGCCGTACCTATTGAGTTATACAAGAGTTTAGTGTCAAGTGGAAACAAATTTTACATATTTTCTCTGAGGGCAAAATTTTTTACCGCTATGTATTTTTCCCTTTTTATTGCTCTTGTATTCAGACTCTTCCAACGTTGCAAAATTTCATTCTTCGTTTCCACTGTTTGCATAGTAGAAACTTGATATTACAAGGGTTTGAAAATCATTTTGTAATAGAATCCCCTTAATATTCATACACTTTGTAAGCATACAATAGGGGCTTTTTGATGTCAATTAGTTTTAGTGAAAAACTTCACAGTGAACTTACTTTGTCAAAATATTGACAAATTTCCAACAGAGAATCTATTTTAGACGATTTTTATTGTTACAAAATTTAATTTTCACAATATTTTCTACTTATTTAATAGAATCTAATTTCATGTAAAATTATTGTTTCTTCTCATGGAAATATGTTAATAGCGCATCAACAATTCGACGAGATGCGAAGCCGTCACCATATGGATTGGATGCTTTCGCCATTTTCTCATATGCATTTTGATCTTCTAACAATTCCTTCGCTAAATGATAGATAGTTTCTTCATTTGTTCCAGCAAGTTTTAATGTCCCCGCTTCAATACCTTCTGGACGCTCTGTTGTATCACGCAATACTAGTACAGGTTTTCCTAATGATGGTGCTTCTTCTTGCACGCCTCCTGAATCCGTTAAAATCATATACGAGCGGGCAGCAAAATTATGGAAGTCAAATACTTCAAGCGGTTCGATTAAATGAATTCTCGGATCATCACCTAAAATTTCATTTGCTACTTCTCTTACAGCTGGATTTAAATGAACCGGATAAACTACTTGCACATCTTCATGTTCTTGAAGCAAGCGTTTGATTGCTCGGAACATGTGACGCATCGGTTCTCCTAAATTTTCACGTCGATGTGCTGTTAAGAGAATCATGCGATCGTTTCCGATTTTATCTAAAATCGGATGTGTATAGTGTTCTTTCACCGTTGTTTTTAATGCATCAATAGCTGTGTTGCCTGTGACAAAAATCGTGTCGGGATTTTTGTTTTCTTTTAGCAAGTTTTGTCTAGATTGTTCAGTCGGTGCAAAATGCAAGTCGGCCATGATGCCAGTAAGTTGTCTGTTCATTTCTTCTGGATACGGTGAATATTTATTGTGAGTTCTTAATCCTGCTTCAACATGTCCAATTGCAATTTGGTTATAAAAGGCAGCAAGGCTACCTACGAAAGTTGTTGTTGTATCACCATGAACTAAAACGATGTCTGGTTTTGCTTCCTTCATGACTTGATCTAAACCTTGAAGAGCATTCACCGTCACATCGATTAACGTTTGTCGATCTTTCATGATATTCAAATCGTAGTCAGGTGTAATATCGAAAGTTTCAAGCACTTGATCAAGCATTTGTCGATGCTGTGCCGTTACTGTGACAATTGATTCGATTTCATCTTGATATTTTTTTAGCTCCAACACGACCGGTGCCATTTTGATTGCTTCAGGCCTAGTACCGAAGATGGTCATTACTTTAATTTTATTTGTCAACGGATGATACTCCCTTCTGATTGTGCAAAATTTGCAGAAAACGCCCTTCATTTTGAAGGACGCATCTATTTTCTATTTATTTCGTACCGAATAGACGGTCACCCGCGTCACCTAAACCAGGAACAATGTAGCCATGTTCATTCAATTTTTCATCTAAAGCTGCAATGAAGATGTCTACATCCGGATGAGCTTCTTGTAATACTTGTACTCCTTCCGGTGCTGCAATTAAACACATAAACTTAATGTTTACTGCTCCTCGCTTTTTCAACGCGTTAATCGCTTCTACAGCAGAACCACCAGTTGCAAGCATTGGGTCTACTACGATAAATTCACGTTCTTTTACATCTTGAGGAAGTTTTACATAGTACTCAACTGGTTTTAACGTTTCAGGATCACGGTATAATCCGATATGACCAACTTTGGCTGCAGGAATTAATTTTAATACTCCGTCAACCATTCCGATTCCCGCACGCAAAATCGGAACAAGAGCGATTTTCTTACCTGCAAGTACTTTTGTTTTTGCTCTTGTAATCGGTGTATCGATTTCAATTTCTTCTAATGGTAAATCGCGAGTGATTTCGAATGCCATTAATGTTGCTACTTCATCAACAAGTTCACGAAATTCTTTCGTACCAGTGTTTTTATCGCGAATATACGTTAACTTATGTTGGATTAGTGGATGATCAAATACATATACTCTACTCATGTAGTTCGCTCCTAACTTCTGAAAAGATTAAATTTTTATCGTCTATACGGACTAAAGGTGGATTTTATTGTTCCACATTATCCAAATCAGTATAACAAAAAACATTTCATTAGAAAACAAATAATCGATGCATTTACATAGTTGTCAATTTCTTTTAAAAGTCGAAAATGTTTTGGAAGTTTATTTATGTCCTATGTAATTTTCGCAGGTTTTCAAGTGAATTATTACAGTATTCTGTGCGATGAAGTCTGTTCCTACAAGGAATTGGGACGTGGATTTTATTGATGGCTGCTAGGGTGGTGACTATTATCCCTTCTTTTTGGAGCGATTTTTTCCATTGGCTATTAAGTTTAAAGGTTTGGCTATTATCTCCCTCTGGTTGGCTATTATGCTTTTGATTTTGACTATTATCCATTTATTCAAGTAGTTATTTTTTCCCTTTGGCTATTATGTTTACAGGGTTGACTATTATCTCCCTCTGGGTGGCTATTATGCTTTAAATTTTGACTAGTATCCGTTCATTCGAAAAGTCATTTTTCCCCTTTGGCTATTATGTGCACAGGGTTGACTATTATCTTCCTCTGGTTGGCTATTATGCTTTAAATTTTGACTATTATCTCTTCATTCGAAAAGTCATTTTTCCCTTTAGCTCTTATTTTGTAAAAAGCCGTTTCTGGATTAGCTATTCTCCACTCCCTCATAAAAAAATCCCGCTCAAACAGCTTGAGCGGGCATAAGAGGAATTATTCCCCTACTACTAAGTCTTCATAAATAGGATATTTATCTGTTAAAGCTTTAACACGTGCAAGTGCTTCCTCTTTTACAGCTTCATCTTCAGGGTTTTTCAATACTTTCGCGATGATTAAACCAACTTCTTTTGTGTCTTCTTCTTTAAAGCCACGTGTTGTAATTGCAGGCGTACCGATGCGAATACCAGAAGTAACGAATGGTTTTTCTTCATCGAATGGAATAGAGTTTTTATTTACTGTAATTTTTACTTCATCTAATAATTTTTCAGCTACTTTACCAGTTAGACCTACGGATTTAACATTTACAAGCAATAAGTGGTTGTCTGTTCCGCCTGAAACAATTTGTAATCCTTCAGAAATTAAAGTTTCCGCAAGAACTTGAGCATTTTTCTTAATTTGTTTTGCATATTCTTTGAATTCTGGTTTTAACGCTTCTCCAAATGCAACCGCTTTTGCAGCAATAACATGCATTAATGGTCCACCTTGAATTCCAGGGAATACTGCTTTATCGATTTTCTTTGCTAATTCTTCATCGTTTGTAAGTATTAACCCGCCGCGAGGACCACGTAACGTTTTATGCGTTGTTGTAGTTGTGAAGTGAGCATATGGTACAGGAGACGGATGTTCACCAGCAGCAACAAGGCCAGCGATGTGAGCCATATCCACCATGAAATAAGCGCCAACTTCATCCGCAATCTCGCGGAATTTTTTGAAATCAATTTCTCTTGGATATGCTGAAGCTCCCGCAACAATCAATTTTGGTTTATGTTCTAATGCTTTTGCACGAACATCATCATAATCAATCACATTTGTATCTTTTGTTACGCCGTATTCAACGAAATTGTATTGAACACCAGAGAAGTTTACTGGTGAACCGTGTGTTAAGTGACCACCATGAGATAAATTCATCCCTAATACTGTATCGCCAGGTTGTAAAATTGTATAATACACCGCCATGTTTGCTTGAGCGCCAGAGTGTGGTTGAACATTGGCAAATTTTGCACCGAATAGTTCTTTGGCACGCTCGCGAGCGATCTCTTCTACTACATCCACATGTTCGCATCCACCGTAATAACGTTTACCTGGATAACCTTCTGCATATTTGTTTGTTAACACTGAACCTTGTGCTTCCATTACGGCTTCAGTCACGATATTTTCAGATGCAATTAATTCAATGTTTTCTTGTTGACGTTTCTTTTCATTTAAAATTGCTTCTAAAACTGCCTTGTCCTGTGCTGCTAGTTTTTCGTAAGCCATCAAAGATCCCCCTATTGTTATGTTTTTAAAATTAAGTGGGAAAAGGTTCCACTTATTATGCAACTAGTTTAAATAGAAGTTTTCCAACTGCTCGAAACTTTAAATTATTTTAACTATTCTTTCTGATTTAAATATAAAACAAATCACAGTTATTTTCACTATTATATAGGTACATTGAGTTATCGAAAATTATTAAAAAATCTATCAATTAAAATGATCAATGGCATGTTCTTCCTTCTTGCCGTTCATAAACTGCACGGCTACCACCGATGAGCTTTGGCCGAGTTTTTGCCGTAGTAACAATCGCTTCTCCGATTTGACGTACCGATGTGCGAACAGGAACGACTACTTCTTTTAAATGCATGCCAATGAAAGTTTGTCCTATGTCTATTCCTGCATGCGCGCGAACATGTTCTACGACAACTGGATTGTTCATTTTCGTATAAGCGTATGCACTCATCGATCCTCCAGCAGTTGCAACAGGAATTACAGAGACTGGCTCTAGGCCATACTTCACCGCCGCTTCGTGTTCTAATGTTAATGCGCGGTTAATGTGCTCACATCCTTGAAAAACAAGATAAATATGATGTTTCTTCGCAAATTCATCCAATGCTTCATATAGCACTTGAGCAATTTCCATAGAGCCAGCAGTTCCTATTTTAGAACCTTTTACTTCTGATGTAGAGCAACCTACGACAAATAACTGTCCAGGCATCATTTCAACTTGCACTTCAAACTCTTTCAATAGCTGTATTATTTGATTCCGAATGGTTTCTAGAGCCATTTGACGACTCACCCTTCAAGTTCAGTAATTTTATTTACACGACGTTCATGACGACCGCCTTCAAAATCAGTATTCAACCATGTTTTTACGATTTCCCGCGCAAGACCTGGACCAATGACTCTTTCTCCCATTGCAAGTACATTTGAGTCATTGTGACATCTCGTAGCTTTGGCACTAAATACATCGTGAACTAGTGCGCATCGAACACCTTTTACTTTATTGGCAACGATGGACATACCAATTCCCGTTCCACAAATTAAAATACCTCGGTCGTACTTTCCGCTTGCTACTCCTTCCGCCACTGGAAGAGCATAGTCTGGATAATCAACCGATTCAGATATTTTTGGACCAAAATCTTCATATTCAATATTCATCTCGTCTAACAGATCCATGATTTCTTTGCGTAAATTCATACCACCATGGTCTGATGAAATTGCTACTTTCACCTGTTTACCTCCTAAAGCTTATTTACCAACAGTGTACCACTAATTATAAAAGATTAACACGGATTTTCACATCCTTTTCAGCCTATTTTTTATGAAAATACGAATATTTTTTCACCAAACATAAAAAATTGTTCATTTTTCATACAAAATCTTATCAAATTTCCCTTTTTTCTTTAAATTATTCGGAAATTTTCTTTATACCAAATAGTTCTTAAATCCTTTCACCTATCGTACTATTTCCATATACAGGATCGATAATTCTTGATTTTTCCACTTTTACTGTAATATGACGTTCATATCTTCCATTTTATTGGAAGAAAATATAAAACTTAAAGGGGGATTTGTTGTTAATGATAGCTGGGGGAAAGTGGTTTGTAGGGGTTTTATTTGCTGCACTTCTCGTTACAGGCTGTAGCGGAGGAAATTCAAAATCAGAGGAAAATAGCAACAAATTAAGTGAAACAACCGAAGAAAATTCTATTGTTGTACTTGCTGACACAATTAATTCTCACCTACAGGCTGATGCAGTTTGTGTAGTAGATAGCCGATTTGAACGAGGACATACGATTGTATTCCGTGCAAATGTTGTTGACCAAACTACCAATGAAACAGTAGAAAACGCGAAAGTCAAAGTGGTTTTAGCAACTGGGGATGAGTACGAAATGAAGCTTGGACCGCACGGACAAGAAGGAACTCTCCTTTATACAGTAAGTTGGACAGTACCAGATGACTTCCCTACTGGAACTTTAGATTACAAGATTGTTGCGGAAGTGGACGGAAAAGAATTTTTCTATGAACCATTCAATGTTTCATTATCTAAATTAACGATTCTTGAAAAGGGTGAGGAAGCGAGAATGTTATTGGAGACACAAACACCAGAAGAAGATTCATCTGAAGAAACGGCACCTTCTGAAGGTGAGGAATCTGCTTCATGATGAATAGAAATCGGTTCATCACACTACTATTATTGATCGCAATCATGGCAGGCTGTACTGTTACTAGTCAAGAATCTGAAAAAACAAATGATGAAGCTAGAAATGAGTCTGAACAAAATGCTTCCGAACAAAAAGATATGAATTTAATAGGAAAAGTGTCATTAAGTCAAAATAGCGGCCGTATTGGAGATGAAGTTACTCTTACCGTTGAATCATTAAAGCCTGATACACCATTAAAAGTCGTATGGGTAGATATGATTGGTTCATATCAGATAGAAGATAATTATTCTTTTATCGGAGCCGCTTATGAACCGGTGGAAAAAATTGTATCAGAAGGAACAACCGATACTTCTGGTCAATGGAAAGGAACTTTTTCTATTCCAAATGGATTTGGCGATGACCACGATATTCTCATCTATCAAGAAGATGAAGTTGTCGCAAAAGCCAATTTCTTTGTTGAAACGGTGTTTACGATGAGCCCAACTTCTGGCCCTCCTGGAACGGAAGTGATTATAAAAGGAGAAGGCTTAAGTTGGAAAATGTTCGGTAGTTTATGGCACGTAAACTGGGATAATAAGTATACAGGTATGATTACAGCGATTACAACTAACGGTAAAGCGGAAGCCGTATTCCGAGCTACAGGGAAAAAGGGGCTTCACAGCATCACAGTTGAAAGCGGAGCAAGTGGATTCCCTTATTTGAGCCGAAGCAGTTCCGCCATTAACTATATCGATACCCATTATTTCACTTTTGAAATTACAGACGATAAACCAATTACAACTGAGTCTTATGTGGAAGAGGCTCCAAAAGCAGCAGATGGCGGAATCAAGATGCCTACACCGAAAAATAAAGATGGCGTGACAGTAACACTGAATCATTCTGAAGGTACAGTAGGCGAACCTGTTGTATTAACTGCTTCTGGATTACCAAAAAATGAAAAAGTGAAGTTTGATTGGCATACAATGGTCGGTACTCGTGTTACGGCAGAGGGATATGGCCCAGAAATTTTTGACTTGGGAGAAGCAACGACTGATGACAAAGGAACTGTAACTTATGAATTTGCAATTCCTGATGATTTAGGTGGGCTTCCGCATTTAATAGATGTCAAAGTGGGAGATGAAGTCTACGGTCAAACATATTTAAGAATTTTACCTTCCCTTGTGTCAGTTTCTCCTTCATCCGGACCCGTTGGCACTGAGTTTGTGATAACAATCAAAGGTTCTGGTTGGACTGAATTCGATAATGCATTAGCGGTTTTATATAACAACAGTTATGTTGGATATATTTGTGGATTTAATACGCAAGGTACAGTGAAAGTAAAATTAGTTGCAACTGGTGATCCAGGGTATCAATTCATCGATATCTATCCATCCATTTATAAAGGACAACAAACGCAACCGACATATTATTTAAGACCGATGTTAACCTATCGAGATGATCATCCAGGCACGGGTATTCCAGCAATTCGAGCGATGTTTGAGATCACAGAATGATCTTTGTATGGCACGCATAGCTATGATGAAAAGAGCTGTTTAGGAAGTAAAAACCCTTTCTAAACAGCCTTTAATTTTTGATTGGCGGTGGATTAGTTCTTTAATTTCTCAGGTACGCTTCCATTTTATTTCACTATGGCGTATATCCCACGCTACATAAGCCCACATTTTGAACTCATGAATTAATTTCGGCAAATTCACTCCCAAAATAAAAAACCCGAACGTCATCATTTTCCGTTCGAGCTTTGTGTCAAATGCTTGTCCTACTTTAATGTCAATAAATATTCGGCTACTTCCTCTTCCTTGCCGTTTGCAGTACCAGGTGGCATTGATTTTCGGCCTTTTATCAAAATTTCAATAATCTGATCTTTTGATAATGATAGATTATGTAAACTCGGACCAAGATCACCTGATAAATCAATTCCGTGGCAACCGGTACAACTTGAATTTACAATCTTTTCTCCCTCAGCAGCAAGTGCTTCATTAATTGTTTCTTCTGATGCTGCTTCAGTTGATTCATCATGAACGCCACTGCATGCGCTGAGTCCCAAGATTAATCCAATACTTATGATGAAAACCCCTTTGCATCGTTTCAAAACTATATCCCCCTAGAAAGTTCCTTTAAACATATCCCCAGTTTCATAGAAATTAGTTTGAACGATCGAATTGTTGAATGAATCTGTATAATTGCTCAGACTGTTGTTTTAATTCTTGGGAAAGTTTTTCTACTTGCTCTAAACTTACAGCTTGTTCATCTGTTGAACCTTTCACTTCTGTAGCACCAGCAGATGTTTCTTCTGCAATCGCTGCAACTTCTTGGGATTGACGAGCAGTCGTTTCAATATTTTCCATTTGTTTCTCAATTAATTGTGAAATTTGAATAACAGCATCTGCCATTTCGCGTACGCTAGTTGACATTTGCTCAACAATCGCTGTTGCTTCTGTAATTTTCGTTGATTCTTTTTTCGCGAATGATACTTGTTCATTCATTTGTCTTACAACGACATGCACGTTTTCTTGCATAGTTTTAATTAAATCTGCAATTCCTTGTACTGCCTTCGCACTTTCATCTGCAAGATTACGCACTTCTTCAGCTACAACAGCAAAACCTTTTCCATGCTCACCAGCTCTCGCTGCCTCAATTGATGCATTCAGTGCAAGCAAGTTTGTTTGTGCTGCAATGTCACCAACAAGACTAATGATGTTCCCAATTTGCTCAGCATTTTTTTCCAATTGATGAATGCTCTCAAGTGCTTTTTCATTTCCTAACGTAATTTTTTGAATGCTTTCAATCAAGTTGTTAAAAGCACTCGAAGTAATTTTTAAGTTTTCGATAATTTGCAAAGATTCTTCTCTTGAGTTCAATGCTTTTCGATTTACTTCCGAAGCCAATTGTCTCACATCTTCAATGGCTTCAACTGTTTCTTGAACCGCAATTGCAGAAGCTTCTGCCCCCGCTGAAATTTGTCCAACGGTTTCAGCAATACCCTCTGCTTTTCTTGTAGCTCTCGTTGTTTGCTCGGATAGTTCAATAATGGTTTCATTCGTTTTTTGGAAGTTTACATCAATGCTTTCAACCATTTGACGTAAATTTTGCAACATCAGTTGGAAAGCTTCTGCCACTGAACGAATTTCGTCATGAGTTTTTGGCATTTCCACATCTTGCCCAATTTTACCTTCCGCTACTCTCGTTGCTGTTTTCTCAAGTTTTTCAAGCGGTTTCGTCAATACAACGCTACATACGGCAGCTAAAATACATGACCAAGTAATACCTAGTAAGTATGTAATAATCTCAAAGATAAGTTTGTTTGAAAATATGCTAAATTGCGAGAAAAAGTAAGGATGTAAAAAGCGGATGAATACAAAGCTTGTTGAATAAGTGACAATGGCTAAAACTCCAACAAATAGAACAAGCTTCCAGCGAATACTAAATGTTTTCTTCATCTTCTTTACCACCTCCAGTTATTTTGTTCACTAATTCCTCAATGAGTCTATTTAATTCTTCATATGTGTTTTTATATGTGTTCAAATCACCACCATAAGGATCGGATACATCCAAAGAACTATATGGTGTTACATATTCTTTAAGAGTATAAGTTTTTCCTCTTGCTTGTTCATAAAATTGTAGAATCATATCGCGGTGAGCGGCTGTCATCGTTAAAATTAAATCTGCCCATGCAATATCTTCTTCATTTACTTGTCTTGTTGTGTGATGAAATTGAATATTTTCTTGCTCTAAAACGCTTTTAGAATGTTCTGATATCTTCCCTCCTTCTAGTGCGTATATCCCTGCTGACTTCACTTGGATGCCATCGATATTTTTGTGCTTTAAGATGGCTTCTGCCATCGGACTTCTACATGTATTTCCTGTACAAACAAAATAAATATTCATGGTACCCTCTCACTCTTCCTTATTACTGATCCCATAATGTATATACACTTATTGTAATCAAAGATAAGCCCGCAATCCATTTAAATGGCGTACCTTTAAATAAAATGCCAGCTTTTGCTATATGTAATGCTATATATGATAGGATAAAAGTCCATATTCCTGCACTTAGTATAAAGTAATACTTTTGTAAGTTAAGCATACCAAAAGAAATGCTCACTGAAAAGGTGTCTAAACTTGCTGTAATGGCTAATAATCCAATCGGAAGAGTGCGATGTCCATTTTTTGAGGATAAAATAATTTGTAATCCGATAAAAAATAAAAGAATGCTAGATACAATATTGGACCATTGCATAAAAATCTGAAGCATCCAATTTCCTAAAGTAAATCCGATGACTGGAAAAATCATATGAAGAATGGCTGTCCACATAGAAAGTAAAAAACGGCTTTTTACATCTGTAATTAATAAATAGAGTGCTACCACATCAAGTGAAACAATAAGACCCGAAAAAATTTCTTGCAATCAGCGTCCTCTTTTCTCCCAGAAAGATTTATACCATCTTATGAATTAGAAGACACAAATATTAAGGGAGCCAGGCACTTTTCAGGAGGTGCCTGGCTCTTCTATGATTGTCTCAATTTTCAAGTAGTGGTGCTAGGTGTTCCATACCATTTTCCTCCAGCAGCTTTGTGGAGGCGATTCATAATTGCTGCGCCAACTCCTTCAGTTGTAGTGGTTGTTGCTAATATGATTGAAGCATCCGTTTTATCACACGCACGGAGATCGTCGTATAATTTCGCCGCCATCTGCTCTTTATCTTCCTCTTCACCATACGGGAAAAAATAGTCCGCTGTTGTTGATGAAAAGTTAGATGGAGCAAGGAGAGCCACTTTATGTCCTTCTCGTTTCAATTCGTCAATGGCTCGTTCGATTCGCTCTCGATTATTTTCAATTAAATAAACAGGTGCATCTGGGGCATAATGGGTATACTTCATGCCAGGAGCTTTCGGAGTGGATTCAAGTTGCTGTTCTTTTGGAGTCGGTTCAATAACTTCACCGATTTCCTTCTCTATCATCTCCTTCGTTACACCACCTGGACGTAAAATAACTGGTGGATTTACCGTTACATCTATTACCGTTGATTCAATACCGATTCCAGTAGTGCCACCGTCCAAAATTAATGGGATTCGTCCTTGTAAATCTTCATAAACGTGCTCTGCTTTTGTAGGACTCGGCTTTCCGCTGCGGTTTGCACTAGGAGCTGCTACCGGTTTTTTCAACATTCTAAGCAAAGTCAATGCCACTTCATGATCTGGCATGCGAAGTCCAACCGTTGATAAGCCTGCTGTCACGCTTTTAGCAAGTACGTCTTTTTTTGCTTTCATAATTAAAGTGAGTGGACCAGGCCAAAAACGTTCCATTAAAGTTTTTGCCTTTTCTGGAATCTCTTCCACAAAATCCGTCACTTCTTCAACCGTTCCAATATGTACAATGAGGGGATTATCGGATGGGCGCCCTTTTGCTTCATAAATTTTTTTCACAGCTTCATCGTTTGTTGCCACTGCTCCAAGACCGTATACGGTTTCAGTTGGAAAAGCAACAACTTCCCCTTGATTTAATAAATCCACAGCTTGTGAATAAATTTTTTCTTTGTCCACGTTTTTATCCACAGTTAGTTGGATTGTTTCCATGTATGTCATCTCCTGAAAAAACTGAATTTCTGAAATATTATCCACATTTTGTGGATAGTTTTGTGCAAAATGTGTATAACTTTTCTGAAAATAGTGGAAAACTATGTCGAAATTTTTCTATTGGGTACCCAAAATCAAACTCGTATGTGTATAACTTTAAGCAAACAACTTTTTTAGCCATTCCCACACAATGAAACGAACTTCTTTTTGCTCTTCTTCTTGTTTCACTTCTTCTTTTTCGCTTGGACGTTCGCACAAATTAGAGAAAATACTGCACCAGAAGTTGTCCCCGCGTCCTGCACCAATCGTTAATACTAATGTATCGTAATACGCTTGTGGATAAAAAGTATTCCCTTCGATTTTTGGTGGCGTTAAATGTTCACCGATATTAATTTTTACATCGTATTGTGAATAATTTTGCTGAACATATGTGGCTAATTTTGCGAAAGCTTCATCATTATCCACATTGTTATATTCATTGTGTAAAATTTCTGCAAAGATCGGCTGTAGATTTGCAACCATCTCATTTTTTAATTGTTGATCGGCCTTTGTGTTGCTGTTTGCAATGACGCGGATTTTTAATGAATCATCTAGCATGTTTTCTCGAGCTTCATAGAATTTTTCTACCATATCTGGAACCATTAATAGAAAACAATATACAGCCAAACTAGAAGCAATTAATTTTAAAATACTGATTATCGGCTGAATTGGGTCTTTTTCATTTCTTATAATCTCGTAATCATTTAACATAATTCAATCCCTCCCTGCCATCATAATGGACAGGAAGGAAGATTTTTATACATCGATTATACAAAAAACAAATCTATTTTTTTTGTTAATATCTTTTACTATTTCTACATTAGCTTGTGGAAAACTTGATTTTAAAAGATTTGCCACCGCTTCTCCTTGTCTGTATCCGATTTCTACTCCCACCAAAGCTCGTTTATTTAATAAGTTTGGTAGTGATTGAGCTAATCGCTTGTAAAACTCGAGCCCATTATCCTTTGCAAAGAGCGCAAGATGCGGTTCGTGATCCAATACAACATCAGACATTTCTTCTGCTTCTTGATAGGCGATGTATGGTGGATTCGATAAAATCACATCCCATTTTTCATTTGCGATTGGTTCTGTTAAATCGCCTAAGCGAAAATCAATAGCTGCCTGCAAATTTTCTGCATTGCTTTTAGCAGTATTAAGGGCTGCCTCTGAAATATCCGTAGCTGACACTTTTGCGTTTGGCCATTCAAGCTTCATCGTAATCGCAATAATGCCGCTGCCTGTACCGATGTCTGCAATGTTTAGTTCCTTATTTTCACCGAAAAGTTGTTTCATGCGGTCAATGGCTCCGACAATCAATTCTTCCGTTTCAGGACGTGGAATTAATACAGATTCATCTACATGAAAGGTTCTTCCATAAAATTCTTCTATCCCCGTAATATATTGAACCGGTCTCCCATTCGCATGTTGCTCCACCATTTGTTGGTATTGTTCCAGCTTTTGTTGTGGCATTTCTTCGTGCATGCGCATCATGAGCCCTGAGTAATTTGTTTCGTATAAATATTGCAATAAAATTCTTGCAGCATTTTCGTCACGACCATGTTCCGTTAAAAAAGAAGAAGCCCAATGGAGGGCCTCAAACACAGTATTATGCTTCTTCATTTAGCTGAGCTAGTTTGGAAGCTTGTTCGTCCATGATGAGTGCATCAATGATTTCATCAAGCTTCCCTTCCATTACTTGATCTAGTTTTTGAATGGTTAAACCGATACGATGGTCAGTGACGCGGTTTTGCGGATAGTTGTACGTGCGAATGCGCTCTGAACGGTCTCCTGTACCAACAGCAGATTTTCTCGCTGCATCTAATTCTTGTTGCTTTTCTCGGTTGTATAAATCTGCTACACGCGCACGAAGAATTCTTAACGCTTTTTCACGGTTTTTAATTTGGGAGCGTTCATCTTGCATAGAAACGACAATCCCAGTTGGAATATGCGTCATACGAACAGCAGACATTGTTGTGTTAACGGATTGTCCACCTGCTCCGGATGATGCGAAAGTATCAACTCGGATATCTTTTTCATGAATTTCTACTTCCACTTCTTCCACTTCTGGTAGGACGGCAACTGTTGCAGTAGATGTATGAATACGTCCTTGGGATTCTGTTTGTGGTACCCGTTGTACGCGGTGAGCACCGTTTTCGAATTTAAATTTCGAATAAGCGCCATGACCATTAATCATAAAGATAATTTCTTTATATCCACCACTTGGGCTTGGAGAAGCTTCCATCACTTCTACTTTCCATCCTTGAGATTCAGCGTAACGAGTATACATGCGGAATAAGTCCCCAGCGAAAATGTTTGCTTCATCCCCACCAGCTGCTCCGCGAATTTCCATAATAACGTTTTTGTCATCATTCGGGTCTTTAGGAATTAGCAGAATTTTTAATTGCTGTTCAAGGTCTTCGATTTTCCCTTTTAAAGTGTTGAACTCTTCTTTCACCAGTTCATGCATCTCTGGATCGAGTTTTTCTTCAAGCATTTCTCTTGCTTCTTCTAATTCAGCTTTTGTTTTTTTATATTCTCTGTATACTTCAACCGTTTCTTGTATGTCTGATTGTTCTTTTGAGTATTGGCGAAGTTTTTTGGCATCGTTTACGATGTCAGGATCGCTGAGTAATTCGTTTAATTTTTCGTAGCGATCTTCCACTGCTTGCAGTTTATCAAACATGTAGTTCACCTCTATTTTTGTTAGGTTTATATGAAAGAGTGTTGTGCTTTGTAATTTCTTAGACTTTATTAGTATAAAGAAAATGCAAGTGATGTGCTACTAATTCATCAATTTTTGGAAAGTGATACTTTCTTGTGCAAATGGATGCAATGCCTGGGTAATTGGTGCTTGCTCATGAGAATAGGAAATTCCCACTTGTACGGATTAATCCTCTGCTCGTGAGGATAGCACTACCACTTGTGTGGATAACTCCCTTGCTCGTGCGGATACATTCCCACTTGTGTGGATAACATCCTCGCTCGTGCGGATGAATCCTCGGCTTGTGTGGATAATACTCCAGCTTGTGCAGATAGACCCTTGGCTTGCGCGGATAGCACTCCACTTGTGTGGATAACACCCTCGCTCGTGCGGATAGTACAACTGCTTGTGTAGGTACTACCTTATCTCGGTTAACACCCTAACATCATTGCGTAGTTAATCACAATGGCGGATTGGCATGGCATTTACGGCAGACAGGATAATATGTATCATTACCACCAATTTGTATTTGTTCACCAACGTAAATCGGTTTTCCATTTTCATCAATCCGCAAATTCATTGTTGCTTTTTTATGGCAGAACCAACAAATTGTTTTCATTTCTTCAATTTTATCCGCGTAAATTAACATATATTTGCTACCTTCAAACAACTCATTTTGAAAGTCGTTTTTTAAACCGAAGCCCATCACCGGAATATCTAATACATCCACAATTTTCGTTAATTGTAATACATGTTCCTTCTTTAAAAATTGCACTTCATCAACAAGAATGCAAAATAATTTTTCCGGATGGTTTTTCACGATTTCAAAAATGTTTGTATCGTCAAAAATAGGAATAGCTTTTCTGCGTAATCCAATGCGACTTGAAACGTATCCGACTTCATCCCGATCATCAATTCCAGACGTAAACATTAATACCGGTTTATTCTGCTCTTCATAATTATGTGCAACTTTTAAAATTTCAATTGATTTTCCGCTGTTCATTGCACCATATTTAAAAAATAGTTGAGCCATCGTTCTCCCTCTTTTTTACTACTAGGTGGTATGTAGAAATACTATCAAAAAAATGCCTGCCATTTTGTTGGCAGGCATTTTATGCTTCCTATTTGAGACCGTATTTTTTGTTGAAACGATCCACACGACCATCTGCAGCCGCGAATTTTTGACGTCCAGTGTAGAATGGGTGACATTCGTTGCAAACCTCAACGCGAATGTCAGCTTTCACTGAACCTGTTTGGAATGTGTTACCACATGAGCAAGTAACTGTTGCAGTGTAGTACTCTGGATGAATTCCTTGTTTCATATTCGTTTACTCCTCCCGCCCTGAACCATTCTGGAACAGAGTTATTTATCGTACTGTGCCTTACGTAACCCGAATATGCCAGTTACATATGCACACGTTACATACTCGACTATATTATCATACTACTTTTGAATATTCAAGGTAAAGTATAAATGAATTTAAAATAGAAATCAAAGGATTAATCCTTTATAAAAGACCTCTACCTTTTGCTTTTTTCATTTCTTCGTTTAAAATTTCAAAAAACTCTTCGTTAGATTCTGTTGAACGAAGTTTTTTCAAGAAACGTTCTGTAAAGTCTGGAGCATCGGTAAAGGTTTTTCGAATTGCCCATAGTTTATCTAATTGCTCTTGCGGAATTAACAATTCTTCTTTCCTTGTGCCGGATCGACGAATATCGAGTGCCGGGAAAATTCGGCGTTCTGCAAGATTACGATCTAAATGCAACTCCAAGTTACCTGTCCCTTTAAACTCCTCGTAAATTACTTCGTCCATACGCGACCCCGTATCGATTAAAGCAGTCGCTAATATTGTTAAACTGCCGCCCTCTTCAATATTTCGCGCTGACCCAAAGAAGCGTTTTGGTCGATGGAATGCCGCAGGGTCAATACCACCGGATAATGTTCTTCCACTTGGCGGAATTACTAAGTTGTAAGCGCGTGCAAGTCTTGTGATAGAATCCATTAAAATAATTACATCTCGCTTATGTTCAACGAGGCGACGTGCACGTTCCAATACTAATTCTGCAACTTTCACATGGTTTTCTGGTAATTCATCAAATGTCGAACTAACGACATCTGCTTTAACAGAGCGTTCAATATCAGTTACTTCTTCTGGACGTTCATCAATTAATAATACAATTAGTTCAGCTTGCGGATAGTTTGTAGTGATAGCATTAGCAATTTCTTTTAACAATGTAGTTTTACCAGCTTTTGGTGGCGCCACAATTAATCCTCGTTGTCCAAATCCAACGGGAGCAACTAAATCCATTATTCTTGTCGATAATTTATCAGGTGTTGTTTCGAGTTTGATTTGTCGATTAGGGTAGAGTGGAGTTAGAGCTGGGAAGTGAACGCGTTCTTTCGCAATTTCCGGGTCTTCTCCGTTAACCGCGTCTACTTGAAGTAATCCGTAATATCGTTCGTTTTCTTTTGGTGGGCGTACTTTACCAGAAACTTTATCACCATTTCGAAGGTCAAAACGGCGAATTTGAGATGCAGAAATATAAATGTCTTCTTTGGAAGGTGAATAGTTAATCGGTCGCAGGAAGCCAAACCCTTCAGAATTGACAATTTCTAATATCCCTTCCATAAAGAAGTATCCTTCTTGTTCTGAACGAGATTTTAATATGGCAAATATCAATTCTTTTTTTGTTAATTTGCTATAATAAGAAATCTTATATTCCCTTGCGAGATTATATAATTCTTTCAATGTCATGTTTTCTAATTGAGCAATCGTAAGAGTCATAGCATTACTCCAGTCTTTATAAATTTTTAATGTCTATGGAAAATTACTAGTGGATTTGGAAGGTAGAAGATGTCTGATGCATATTTTTAATATACTATCAGACATCTTAATATGGGAAGAATTTATTTATTTTTCGTAATTTGGTTTTTTAATCATATTGTGGCGACCTTCAATGAAACGAACTGTACCTGTTTTTGCACGCATAACAAGTGAGTTTGTTAAGCAATATTCCCCTTTATATTGAACGCCTCTTAATAGTTCACTATCTGTCACTGCTGTCGCAGCAAAAATAGCGTCATCACCTTTTACAAGGTCATCTAAGTATAACACTTTGGAAACATCTAATCCCATGCTAATACAACGTTTCAATTCATCATCGTTTTGTGGGACTAATCGCCCTTGGAAATCTCCGCCTAAACATTTTAATGCTACAGCGGATATCACGCCTTCTGGTGCTCCTCCAGTACCGAACATGATGTCGATACCCGTTTCATCGAATGCTGTACTAATTGCAGCACTCACGTCACCATCTTGAATGAATTTAATGCGGGCTCCAGCAGCACGAATTTCATCTACGATATGTTGGTGGCGAGGTCTATCAAGTAAAATTGCAACGACGTCAGAAATTGATTTATTTTTTGCTTCTGCTACGGCCCTTAAATTTTCTGTGACAGAAGCGTTTATGTCAACTTTCCCTTTACTTTCAGGACCGACCGCAATTTTTTCCATATACATATCTGGTGCATTTAATAAATTTCCTCGGTCCGCAATGGCAACGACCGTCATTGCCCCATTTCCACCTTTAGCAACAATGTTTGTTCCTTCTAAAGGGTCTACGGCAATATCCACTTCAGGACCGCCATTGCGAAGGCCTAGTTCTTCACCAATATACAGCATTGGTGCTTCATCCATTTCACCTTCACCAATCACAACTCTACCGTGCATAGGGATTGTATCAAACAAAGCACGCATTGCTGAAGTAGCTGCTTGATCTGCTTCATTTTTCAGACCGCGCCCCATCCATTTGGCAGATGCAATTGCTGCTGCTTCAGTGACGCGAACTATTTCCATCGTTAAACTACGTTCCATTATTTTATTTTCCTCCTGCTACAAGTACGAAAACTTCCATATACCATTGTACCATAATTGTAAACTGCCCACCACCTAGTATGGAGTGTGGGCATTTAACCTTTACTTGTATCAACATTTACGAGAAAATTCGTCTCTCCCCTAGGCTAACAATTACATTTTTCTGGTGAGAGACTTCTTACGGTCATGTCTTAAATTTTCTCAACTCTTTCAACAGTGCTTACCGTTATTGATTCTTTGCGTATATTTGCTCCGAGACTGCGCAATTTCTCAATAAAATTACTGTATCCTCTTTCAATATGATAAATATCCCGGATTTCTGTTTCTCCTTCTGCTAATAAACCTGCCAGCACTAAAGCTGCACCTGCTCGAAGATCTGTTGCAGTCACTTTTGAACCGTGCAATTTTGTTGGTCCTTGAATGATTGCCGTATTTCCTTCTACTCGAACATTTGCGTTCATTCGTCTTAATTCATCAATATGTTTAAAACGAGAAGTATAAATGGTTTCCGTTATTTTTGAGGCACCGATTGCTTGTGTCATCAATACTGAGAGTGGTTGCTGAACATCAGTGGGGAATCCTGGATATACAAGGGTTTTTACGTCTACCGCTTGCAATTCATCCGATTTTGGAATAAAGATGCTCTCTTCTCCTTCTTCCACTCTTACTCCCATTTCACGTAATTTTGCTGTTACCGCTTCTAAATGGAGTGGAATGATGTTATCAATCGTGACTCCATCTCCCAACGCAGCCGCCATAATCATATAAGTGGCTGCTTCAATACGGTCTGGAATAATCACATGCTTCGTACCATGAAGTTCATCGACACCTTCAATACGAATGACACTTGTTCCAGCTCCTTTAATGTTTGCACCCATGTTCGTCAAAAGTGTGGCAACATCAATAATTTCTGGTTCTTTCGCAGCATTCTCGATAATCGTTCTGCCTTTCGCTCGAACAGCTGCAAGCATAATGTTAATCGTCGCACCAACGCTCGCAACGTCCAAATAAATTTTCGTACCAATTAATTCTTCTGCTCTTAAATAAATTGCGCCGTGTTCATTTGTCACTTTCGCCCCTAATGCTTCAAATCCTTTTATATGTTGATCGATTGGGCGCGGTCCTAAAAAGCATCCTCCAGGAAGACCGATGACAGCTTTTTTAAACCGACCTAGCATCGCTCCCATGAGGTAATAGGAGGCACGAAGTTTTTTCACATTGCCATTTGGTAATGGAATCGGCGTCATATTTGTAGGATCAATCGTCATTTGTCCATTTTCGAAAATAACTTCTCCACCTATTTCCTCAAGTAGAGCTTTCAACGTGAAAGCATCTGAAATTTCGGGAATCCCACCGATTGTCACCGGAGAATTAGCTAGGATTGACGCGGGTATTAACGCAACGGCACTATTTTTGGCTCCACTGACTTTGACTGTTCCTTTAAGACGATTTCCGCCAATAATTTTATATACATCCATAAGCGTTCTCCCTCGTGATTGGAAAGTTTCCTTTATTATGGTCTTTTTTCCGCTTAACTACGCATTTTTAAAATAAATTCATTTGTAATATTTAGTTTATTTCTACATCACAAAAAGTGAGATAACAATTTTGTCTTTTCTTTATTCTTTTCTGATAATGGAACAAACTAAACTACATCCTGGGAATTATATTATTTATTACTACGTTTTTCCCAGTCAGCTAAAAATGCTTCAATTCCTTTATCCGTTAATGGATGATGAAACAGTTGTTTTAGCACTTTAAATGGCACTGTGGCAATATCCGCACCAGCTAAAGCAGCCTCTACTACATGTTGCGGATGGCGAATGGACGCAGCAATGATTTCCGTTTCAATGTGATGAATATCAAAGATTTCTGCAATTTGCGCCACTAGTTGTACACCATTTTGTCCGATATCATCTAATCGACCTAAGAAGGGAGATACGTATGTGGCACCAGCACGAGCAGCTAGAAGGGCTTGGTTGGCACTAAATATTAAAGTGACATTTGTTTTAATGCCTTTTTCGGAAAAATATTTACATGCTTTTAATCCTTCTGGTGTCATCGGTAATTTTACTGTAATATTTGGAGCAATTTTTGATAATTCTAGTCCTTCTTTAATCATTCCTTCTGCATCTAGCGAAATCACTTCTCCACTAACAGATCCGTCAACGAGTTCCGCTATTTCACGTAGTCTGTCATGGAAAGAGATTCCTTCTTCTTTTGCAACTAATGATGGATTTGTCGTTACTCCTGACAGAATCCCCCAAGAGTGCGCTTCTTTTATTTCATCGAAGTTCGCTGTATCAATAAAAAATTTCATGATAGCCCTCCCCAATTTCATTAAAAATGAAGAGAAGGTCGTACGCTCGACACTTCCCTTGTATTGTTTTCGAAGTGATATTTTTGTTATTAAAAACTATACTAGACACTTATTGTTAAAAAATAAACGATTATTTTGAACTATTTTTATGCTTTGTTTGAGCTTCCAAATTCACGAATTTTTCCGATTACTGTTTCTTTAATTGCTTCACGAGCTGGACCTAAGTATTTTCTTGGGTCATAAAGGTTCGCATCTTTTTCTAGAATTTCACGAACAACTCTTGTTGCTGCAATTTGGTTTTCAGTATTTACGTTAATTTTTGCTGTACCTAATGAAATTGCACGTTGAATATCTTTTGTTGGGATTCCAGTTCCGCCGTGAAGTACGAGTGGAAGGCCTGTTAATTGAGAAATTTCCTCCATCTCTTTGAAGCCAAGTTTTGGTTCGCCTTTATACGGACCATGAACAGAACCAAGTGCTGGAGCTAAGCAATCAATGTCAGTCAACTCCGCTAATTGTTTACATTCTTGCGGATCAGCATAAATAATACCTTCTCCAACGACATCATCTTCTTGTCCGCCTACGATACCAAGTTCCGCTTCTACAGAAACACCTTTTGAGTGTGCATATTCAACAACTTTTTTTGTAATTTCTACGTTTTCTTCAAATGGTTTGTGGGATGCATCAATCATAACAGAAGTGAAGCCAGCATCTACTGCCTCTTTACATTTTTCAAAGCTGGAGCCGTGGTCTAAGTGGATGGCAACAGGAACTGTAATGTTGTAGCTTTCCATTAAGCCTTTCACCATGTGTACAACAGCAACGAATCCGCCCATATATTTTCCGGCACCTTCAGAAACGCCAAGAATTACCGGTGATTTTTCTTCTTCAGCAGCTTGTAAAATGGCTTGTGTAAATTCTAAGTTGTTAATATTAAATTGACCAACCGCATATTTTCCTTCTTTCGCTTTAATCAACATTTCTTTCATCGATACTAATGGCATTATACAAATCCTCCTCAGGATGGTTAATTTAATAATGATTTCCGTTTTAATAGTACCAAAATCAACTTTCCCCCACAAGTAGTGAGCAAATGTTGTGGAACGCTTGAGTTTGTGTGTTGGATCCTTACTCGGGCGGGTACTTCTTATGTGGATGGATTCTTACTGGAGAGGGTACTTCTTTGGCTTGTTCGGATGAATCCTTATTCAGGGGGTGCTTCTTTGGCTTGTGCAGATGCAACTTTTGCTCTTGCGAATGCGCCCTTCTTGTGCGGATATTTTCCTTGCTCGTGTGGATACGACTTTGATTCGTGTGGATTTACCTCTGACTCGTGCAGATGTCTCCTGACTTATGCATATATAACCTTAACTCGTGTGGATATACCCTGTCTTGAGAGATAATCCCCTGACTAGTGCGAATGAACCCTACTCTCGTGCAGATACAACCTTAACTCGTGTAGATGCACGCTATTCTTGTGCAGATAGAATCCTAGCATGTGTGTCTACACTTATTCTTCATCCCAATTATAATGAATCTTTTCTTCTACGATTACCTGAAAAAAATAACCGTCCCAAAACATGGAACGGCCATTTATTCGGATAAAACTTTCTTTCTATTTATCATCTTAATCACAGCATCTTTTAATTCAAAAATATTAAAGGGTTTCGTAAAATAATAGTCAGCTCCATAACAATTAGCTTGTTTCACCATTTCAGCTTCTTCATATGCGGACATGATAAATACTGGCATTTCAGGGTACAAAGTTTTCATTTTCCTTAGTATCTCTTTTCCATCAATTCCTGGTAATTTCATATCAAGAAGGACACCGTCCATTCTCGAATTTTCTATTAATTGAAGTGCTTCAGGCCCATTTGATGCTAAATACGTTTTCACTCCTTCCCTTTTGAAAATCTCGTCGAGCAACATTCTGATTCCTCTTTGATCGTCCACAATCAATATTTTTTTCACAGTCTTTTCCCCTTAAAACATTTTTTCCCTAACCTTCCTTTTCCCTTAATTTTATTATAATAAACATGAATTTTACCACTACCGTCGCATAAATGATGTCTGAATTTTCAGTTTTATTTTTTCTGGACTTTAGAGAAAAAACGAAAACACCTAAGCGAGGGTAGTAAACATCCATTTTTTTACTATAACCTATGACTTGTGCAACAACGACTGGCAAACCTTTATGGGACGCCGTTTCCTTCGATTTTTCGTAACCAAATGTGAGCGGATTTCCACAAAGAAGCCTTCAAATAGCGACTAATTTGTAAGTAACTGCGTTCGCTATTCGTGTTCAGCTGAGCTAAAACATTCAGACAGTACACTATCATGGCTACGTACACTTGATTATGTACAGCTTGTTCACTGTGACCAAAAAACTTTTTAATGTTCAGATGTTGTTTCATCCATTTGAAAAAAAGTTCGATTGCCCAACGTGATTGGTAGATTTCTGCAATTTCATCTGCGTCAATGTCAAACCGATTTGTCAGTAAATGAAGCTCATTTCCTTTTGTATCATGCAATTTGAGTAAGCGAAACACGTTTTCAGAACGATTTTGTGGTGTTCCAATGACAACCATTTCATCAGAGAATACGGGTGAATCTTCTGGTAACGAAAAGGATTCTAACACTCGGACAACAGCGTTTTTACGCAAACGGGTCACAAAGAAATAGCCATCTTCCGTCATTTGATCAAAGCGCCCATAATCCAAGTAACCACGATCAAACACGTACATGCATTCTTTGTCATCCACGAATACTTCTAGTTGACCACGATCATGTTCGTTGGCATTCGTGAGTACGGCTTTATCTGGATAGGAGAGTCCTTTTTCCATAAAAACAAGTCGTAAGTGAAGCTTTACTCCTGATTTTGTTTTTCGAAACTCTGCCCACTTATGATTGGTCAAATTAAGCGGTAATGTACTCGAATCAATGATTTTCAAAGGCGTTGTCACTTTTCTTCTTGTTTGGAAATTGGTTTTCCGATGAATTTGTGCCACTAAATCGAGAAAAATCGTTTGAAAGAACTCAGTTGGGATGGTATTGATTCGTCTCCCTAACTGTGAAAAACTAATCGATTCCAATCCCGTTGCTCGTTGTAATTCTTCTAAAAAGACAGCGTCACTCAACGCCCGTAAACTCTCGGTTTCATGGAGTTGGGCATACAAAAGCAGTTTCATAAATGAAGCCATATAAAGCTTCTTGGTATAGTGATTTAATTGATGTGTTTTCACTAGGTCGTCAAATAATGGACGATTAATCGGTGAAAACCATTGTTCAAATGATGTTTTTCGTGTAAACTTATCCATGGTTTTGTCCTTTGTATTGGATTTGGATGGTTTACTACCACCCAACCATTATAAAGGATTTTTTTGTGTTTAGATTATATTTCAGAAAATTCGGTTTATTTGAAGGTCTTAAATTATTTTAATGCGACGCTAGTGGAATTTTACTTTGATATATAAAAAATTTACATACTTCCATCACAATTATGTAATTTTGCATTTCAAAGAATAGAAAATTATAATTGGTTTGAGGTGGAAATATGTCAAAAATACTCGCTACACAATTAAATGGTTTATATCAAAAAATTGTTCAAAACGAAGAGGATGCAATTGAACAAACTGCCCGCCTTCTCGCACAAGCCAGTGTCGGTGAAGGGAGTATTTACTTTGCTTGTTTTGATGAACTGCAAGCAATTGAATCCTACGCTTTATCTAACAAAGAACAACCATTTTTAAATCTCGTAAAATGGTCACCTGATGTTGAAATTCGTGAAACTGATCGAGTTTTAATATTTGCAAAAAGTTGTCAAGATAAAGAAGCCCTTCAACTTGCGAAGAAATTATATGAACAATTTATCCCTTTTGCAGCAGTAGCAAGCGAAGTTCCAAGCAATGATAATGAGTTAAGCGATCTTGCTTATACTTATATATCGATGCATGTTCGAGGTGGATTAATTCCCCATCCTACGAATTTAGGCGAACGGGTTGTTATTCCTCACCTACATGCTGGTCTCTTTATTTATGAAGCAATTAAACTTGCTTATGATGAAATGTTAGAAGATGAAATATAATCTTTGTTTACCTTTTGTTATTTTCAAATATAGTCAATTGTTTATTAATATAATGAAAATAGTAAAAAAATACAGTTTTTCCTTTTTTATCTGATATTTCATCATAATAAAAAGACTACCTTAAATGGTAGTCTTTTTTCATTAGCATTTATTGATTTTTGCGGTATTTGAAAGCTGCTCCGATAAACTCACGGAATAAAGGTTGCGGGCGTTGTGGACGAGAAACAAATTCAGGATGGAATTGGCATCCAAGGAAGAATTTTTTCTCTGGTAATTCGATAATTTCCACTAAACGATTGTCAGGGCTTGTACCTGAGAATACGAGTCCCTCAGCTTCCATTGCTTCACGGAATTCATTATTGAATTCATAACGGTGGCGATGACGTTCATATACTAACTCATCTTGATAAGCTTGTTCAGCACGAGAACCTTCTTTTAATTTACATGGATATAAACCTAAGCGTAATGTTCCGCCTAAATCCATATTTTCTTTTTGGTCTGGTAGTAAATCTATGATTGGATATGGAGTATCTTTCACAATTTCTGTTGTATGCGCTCCTTTTAATCCTAGAACATTTCGAGCAAATTCAATTGCCATCATTTGCATTCCTAAACAAATACCAAGGAATGGCACATCGTTTTCACGAGCATATTTAATTGCTGTGATTTTTCCTTCTGTACCGCGATTACCAAATCCGCCAGGTACAATAATTCCGTCTGCATCTTTCAATAATTCATGCACATTTACTTCTGTAATATCTTCAGCGTTAATCCAATCGATGCAAATATCGGAATCGTAAACGTAACCAGCATGTTTTAAAGCTTCAACAACTGAAATATATGCGTCTTGTAACTCAACATATTTTCCAACAAGCGCAATGCGTGTTTTATGTTTTAAGTTTTTCACCTTATGCACTAGCTCTTTCCAATCAGACATATCAGCTTCTGGTGCTTCGATTCCGAAATACTCTAATACAATACCATCTAAATCTTGAGCATGTAGATTTAATGGCACTTCATATAAATGTTCCACATCTCGAGACTCAATAATGTTGCGAGGGGATACATCACAGAATAATGCTAATTTTTCTTTCATGTCCTCAGAAACTGGTTGTTCTGTACGCACAACTAAAATATTTGGTTGGATACCTAAAGAACGCAATTCTTTTACTGAATGTTGAGTTGGTTTTGTTTTTAATTCACCTGCAGCTCTGATGTAAGGGATTAGTGTACAGTGAACATACATCACATTTTCTGCACCTAAATCAGATTTCATTTGACGGATTGCTTCTAAGAATGGAAGCCCTTCGAAATCTCCAACTGTTCCCCCTACTTCCGTAATTACGATATCCGCACTTGTTTCTCTTCCAGCACGTTGAATGCGCTCTTTAATTTCATTTGTCACGTGAGGAATAACTTGAACTGTTTTTCCATTATAGTCACCGCGACGCTCTTTCGCTAAAACTGTTTGATATATTTTACCGGAAGTTACCGTAGAATGTTTACCTAAATTAATGTCAATAAAACGTTCATAGTGCCCTAAGTCTAAGTCTGCTTCAGCACCGTCATCAGTAACGAATACCTCACCATGTTGATAAGGGCTCATCGTACCAGGATCTATATTTAAATATGGATCGAATTTTTGAATCGTCACTTGCAAGCCTCGATTTTTTAATAGTCTACCTAATGATGAAGCAACAATCCCTTTACCTAAGGACGATACTACTCCACCAGTTACAAAAATATACTTCGTCATTTGTAAAATTCCTCCTCAAATATTTCCACTTTTATAAAATTAAATAACTTATACTAAATCATTGCTGAATGTTAACTCATCAATAATCCTTTATTCATTTTTTCCTTTTCCTACATTTCCATGCTTACAAGCAACGTTCCAAAAGAGAAAGCACTAAACACAATTACCGAAATTTCCTCATGGCTTGTATTATACACTTCTCTGTGGAACATGTTTATAGGAAATAGGCTTCCTCAAGAACAAAAAATAAAAAACGCTCCTCCTGCATTTTGCAGGGGGAGCGTGAATATATCACGTTCATTCTCCTTCTTAAGGAGCCCAAATAAAAGATTAAACGGAACAAATTAATAAGTCAAGTAGTTTATATAAAAACCATTAAATTTACATATTTACAAAAATTTATTATTCTTCCTCTTCATCGATTTCTACATCTAATTCTTCATCGTCGATTAATAACTCTTCATCACCATCGATTAAATCATCATCGACTTCATCAATATCATCTGGAAGATCTACATCTAAATCATCAAGAGCATCATCGAAGTCGTCCACAAGTTCATCATCGAAGTCGATATCTTCTTCATCTTCATCCAAGAACTCTTCAAATTCTTCTTCAAATACTAAATCATCTTCATCAATGATTTCTTCGTCATCATCAAAGACAGCCATTCTCGCTCTACGTTTACGAGTTTTAATAGTAGGTGCTGTTTCTTCTTCGATTGTTTCGATTTTATACCATTCACGAAGTCCCCACGTGTTATCGTGGTTTAATAAGAAACGACCATCTACATTTAAATCCGTAAAAAATTGTACCAATACTTGTTTAACTTCTTCTTCAGAAAGCCCTTTTAATTCTTTAATTTCATCTAATAAATCGAAAAATGGAGTAGCTGTTTTTTTCTCTTCTAGAATTGCAAACGCTAAGTCTACTAACGATTCTTCTGCTATTTGCTCTTTTGTCATTTCACGAATCTTCAACTCGTGCACGCCCTTTCTTTAATACATACATTACACATGTTAACCATTATATACAAATAATTGTATACTATGCTAGATTCATTTATTGTTTTTTATTTTATAAAAATCTCTGATTGCCATATAAAATAAATAACCTGACAAGATGAGAAGCGGTATTGCTCCTAATTGTTTATTATACAAAAAGAAGGTTGCAATTAGGCATGATAAAATCATAAAATAGTGTCCGTATTGTTTCACTTGCAACCCTCCTCTTCTTGTAACAAACATTATAGCCAATTTTCCTCCAAAGATGATAAAATTTGCAACAATTTTTTATGAAGAAGAGAAAAATTTTCAACTTTTTCTATGTATATGTATAAGAAGAGGAAGCGCTCAGAAGCTAAAAACTTCGAACGTTCCCCCTGAATATTAACAACTAGGTGAAAATTACAACACCTAATATTTTACTATGTGCACTTTATATTTGTAAAAAATTCTATCCATAAACATTACATGTTTCTTCGATATTGGCCGCCAACTTCGTACAGTGCTTTCGTAATTTGACCGAGACTTGCTACTTTTACTGTTTCCATTAATTCTTCAAAAATATTGCCGCCAGAAAGTGCAACTTCTTGCAATCGTTTTAATGCTTGGGCACACTCATCTTTATTGCGGTCTTGGAATACTCGTAAGTTTCGAATTTGTTGTTCCTTTTCTTCCTTCGATGCACGAGCCACTTCTAATTTATCAATTTCTTCAATGGAAGCATTCGGATTAATGTACGTATTCACACCGATAATTGGTAGTTCTCCGGAATGTTTCAATTGTTCATAATACATGGATTCTTCTTGAATTTTTCCGCGTTGATATTGCGTTTCCATCGCTCCAAGAACGCCACCACGGTCATTAATTCGCTCAAATTCTTCAAGCACTTTTTCTTCTACTAAATCCGTTAATTCTTCTACGATGAATGAGCCTTGTAATGGGTTTTCATTTTTCGATAAACCATGCTCTTTCGTAATGATCATTTGAATAGCCATCGCTCTTCTTACTGATTCTTCCGTTGGCGTTGTAATCGCTTCATCGTATGCATTTGTATGAAGTGAGTTACAGTTATCTTGTAACGCCATCAATGCTTGAAGCGTTGTACGAATATCGTTAAAGTCAATTTCTTGCGCATGCAAGCTGCGGCCAGATGTTTGAATATGGTATTTCAGCTTTTGGCTGCGTTCATTTGCACCGTATTTGTCGCGCATTACAATTGCCCAAATGCGACGAGCCACTCGACCAATCACTGTGTATTCTGGGTCAAGGCCATTTGAGAAGAAGAATGATAAATTCGGTGCAAAATCGTCAATGTGCATGCCACGGCTTAAATAATATTCCACGTACGTAAAGCCATTTGCTAGCGTAAAGGCTAATTGAGTAATTGGGTTTGCCCCAGCTTCCGCAATGTGATAGCCGGAAATTGATACAGAATAGTAGTTGCGAACTTTATGTTTAATGAAGTATTCTTGAATATCTCCCATCATACGAAGGGCGAATTCCGTTGAGAAGATGCAAGTGTTTTGGCCTTGGTCTTCTTTTAAAATATCCGCTTGTACCGTACCACGAACAACTTGTAGCGTTTGTTCTTTAATTTCTGTAAACTCTTCCACTGTTAAAATGCGACCTAATTCTTTTTCTTTCTTTTTCACTTGCTGGTCAATCGCTGTGTTCATGAACATCGCTAAAATGATTGGCGCTGGACCATTAATTGTCATCGATACAGATGTTGATGGGTGGCACAAATCAAAGCCTTCAAATAATTTTTTCATGTCATCAAGCGTGCAGACACTTACACCCGATTCACCAATTTTTCCGAAAATGTCTGGACGTTCATCTGGATCTTCTCCGTAAAGCGTTACAGAATCAAAAGCTGTTGATAAACGTTTTGCCGGATCATCTTTTGATAAGTAGTGGAATCGCTTATTTGTACGTTCTGGTGTTCCTTCTCCAGCAAATTGGCGTTTAGGATCTTCTCCTTGTCGCTTGAATGGAAATACTCCTGCTGTATACGGGAAGGAACCAGGAACATTTTCTTTATATACCCAGCGTAAAATTTCGCCGTAGTCTTTGAATTTTGGTAATGCCACTTTTGGGATTTTTGTTCCGGATAAAGATGTTGTTGTAAGTAATGTTCGAATTTCTTTATCGCGGATTTTTGTTACAAATTCTTCGCCTGCATATGCTTCTTTTACTTTCTCCCAGTTTTCTAAAATTCGTTTAGATTCTGGTGTTAATTCATTTTTTATTCCTTCCGCTAGTGTTTCGAGAGACTTGATAAGAACCTCATCCGGATTTTTTGCTTTTAATTCTTTGATTGTTCCTTCGATTTGGTAAAGTCTTGTTGCAAGTTCTGATTGTTGCTCTACTTTTTTATGATAGTTGCGAACTGTATCTACAATTTCGCGCAAATAGAATCGGCGGTCATTTGGAATGATCACATCCTGTTTTTCTGTTTTAGAGACGATTTCATAGGAAGTTTCCCAATTGTAGCCGAATTTTTCGTTGATTTTCTTCACAAGCGCTGCAAATAAAGCGTTTGTTCCTTTGTCGTTAAATTGACTAGCGATTGTGCCGTAAACCGGCATTTCGTCTAATTGTTGGTTCCATAATTCATGAGAACGTTGATATTGTTTTTGCACTTGACGAAGAGCGTCTTCAGAACCTTTTCGCTCAAATTTGTTGATAGCGATTAAATCAGCAAAATCAATCATGTCGATTTTTTCTAATTGCGTTGGTGCACCGAACTCGCTCGTCATCACATACATGGATAGGTCTGTATATTTCGTAATTTCCGCATCCCCTTGACCAATTCCACTTGTTTCTACAAAGATTAAATCAAAGCCCGCTGCTTTCACCACTTCAAGAATATCGCCGATAGATGCAGAAAGTTCTGAACGAGATCCGCGCGTTGCAAGGCTTCTCATATATACTCGTTTATCGAAAATAGCATTCATGCGAATACGGTCACCAAGTAATGCCCCACCTGTTTTTTGTTTTGTCGGGTCAACAGAGAGAATCGCGATTCGCTTATCTGGGAACTCTCGTAAAAATCTTCGTACAAGTTCATCCGTAAGTGAAGATTTTCCAGCTCCCCCTGTTCCGGTGATGCCGACAACCGGCGTTCCTTTGCTTCTTTGGCGAGCTTGTTTCAACATTTCGGTAATTTCAGGGTCGCCGCCAACTTCCGCTGCCGTAATTAAGTTCGCTAATATTTCTGGTCGATCTGTCGATAATTTATCTAGAAGCTCTAAATAGTTCCCTCTCAGTGTTGAGAAGTCTGCTCCTTTGAGTTTTTCGTTTACCATTCCTTGCAACCCAAGGCGCATGCCGTCTTCTGGTGAGAAAATACCTGCAATACCATAGTCGTGGAGTTCTTTTATTTCTCTAGGTAATATAACTCCACCTCCACCTCCATAAATTTTGATGTGAGGTGCCCCTTTTTCTTTAAGCAGGTCGTACATGTATTTGAAGTACTCCATGTGACCGCCTTGATAAGAAGAAACAGCAACAGCTTGTGCATCTTCTTGAATCGCTGCGTTCACCACTTCTTCTACAGATCGGTTATGGCCAAGGTGAATTACTTCTGCCCCGCTTGCTTGAAGGATTCTTCTGATGATGTTAACCGATACATCATGACCGTCAAAAAGGCTAGATGCTGTAACGAATCGAACATGATTCTTCGGACGATATACTTCCGTTGTTGGACGGTTTATTTCAGTCTTTGATGTCTTATTCTCTGTTTGCATTTGAACCATATAATAAAACCCCTTTCATTTAAAAGTGAACGAAATCTCCCGGTTGTTAAAGTGTACTTCTTTTCATGAAAGATGCACATCGAAGAAAAATAAGGTTGAGGCGATAAAACACCGCTTTGCAAACGAAGGTATCGTATGCAATTTAGCGGTGTTTACCCCTATTTTTCACGAAAATGTAGAATCCCCGATAAGAATAATCTCGTTTGCAATGCAATAAATTCTTCAGTTGTATATTTTTTGTGATACGCCCATTTGCGGAATGCCCAGCTTTGTCCTTGGATTACTAAGTGGTTTGCTGCTAAATAGATTTCTTGATCTGTCAGCTCTATTTCTCCTGATTTCACGCAAGATTTCAATATTTTCTCAAATAACGAAACCATCTCTAGCTCTTTGCTTAATACGTATTGCATTGCTTCTTTTGGCAATGATTTTGTCTCTTGATACATGACTGTAAATTCATCAATCATGCGATCAATTAACAAGAAGTATTGTCGAATTGCTTCTTCTAGTTCTTCAATTGTTCCCTTTTGCGTTGAAATGTCTGATAAACACATCGTTACTTTATTGTAGATGTGGTCACAAACTAAATAGAGTACATCTTCTTTCGTTCGAATGTATTCGTACAATGTTCCAATACTAAATCCAGCAGCTTTGGCTATTTCCCTTGTTGTTGCACGATGAAAGCCCTTTTCTTTAAATAATTTAACGCTTGCTTCAACGATTTGTTGGCGTCTTAATTCGATAAGGCTTTCATCTTTGACGGAAGTCTGTACGATAATTTTTTCCTTGCTCATACCTGTTACTTTGTCAACATGCGAGAGATTACAAGTCTTTGAATCTCTTGCGTTCCTTCATAGATTTGCGTAATTTTTGCATCACGCATGTAACGCTCAACAGGATATTCTTTCGTATAACCGTATCCTCCAAAGACTTGCACAGCTTCTGTCGTCACTTTCATTGCTGTATCTCCCGCCATCAATTTTGCCATCGCGCTTGCTTTTCCGTAAGGCAAGCCTTCGGATTCTAGCCAAGCTGCTTGATAAGTTAATAGTCTTGATGCTTCTACAGCTGTAGCCATATCTGCCAGTTTGAAAGAGATCCCTTGATTTGCTGCGATTGGTTTTCCGAATTGTTCGCGTTCTTTTGCATATTCAACAGCTGCATCCAACGCTCCTTGGGCAATTCCTACCGCTTGGGCTGCAATTCCGTTTCGTCCACCGTCTAATGTTTGCATTGCAATTTTAAAACCTTCTCCTTCTGCACCAAGTAAGTTTTCTTTTGGAACTCGGCAGTTGTCAAAGATAATTTCTGCTGTAGGTGATGAACGGATTCCCATTTTGTCTTCTTTTTTCCCAACTTGGAAACCTGGGAAACTTGATTCAACGATAAAGGCGCTAACTCCTCTTGTTTTTGCTTCCGGATTTGTTAATGCGAAGACAATGTAGATGTCTGCGATACCACCATTTGTGATGAAGATTTTTGAACCGTTTAACACGTATTCATCTCCATCCAAAACAGCTGTTGTTTTCATCGCTCCCGCGTCACTACCTGAACCAGGCTCAGTTAAGCAATATGCACCGATTTTCTTCCCTTCTGCCATAGGTCGAAGGTATTTTTGCTTTTGTTCTTCAGTACCGAATTTATAAACTGGCCAACCCGCTAATGAAGTATGAGCTGAGAGAGTTACACCAGTTGACGCACATACGCGAGAAAGTTCTTCTACAGCGATTACATAAGCTAAATAATCAAAGCCAGCTCCACCGTATTCCTCTGGCCAAGGGATTCCTGTCAGTCCAAGTTCCGCTAGTTTATCCCAAATTTCTCTATCAAAGCGTGCTTGCTCATCACGTTCTTGAGCTGTAGGTGCTACTTCATTTAGCGCGAAATCTCGTACCATTTCTCGCAGTTGTAAATGTTCTTCTGACAATTGGAAATTCATGGTTATCCCCCTTTTTTGAGTTTGGCACTTCTACTTGGATATTGAGACAGTACCAGAATCTTATAAATGTTTGCTAATTACAATGCGTTGAATTTCACTTGTGCCTTCGTAAATTTCAGTAATTTTTGCATCACGGAAGTAGCGCTCTACCGGATACTCTTTTGTATAACCGTATCCGCCAAATACTTGAACTGCTTCGATTGCCACTTCTCTCGCTGTTTGTGATGCAAACAACTTCGCCATCGACGCTTCTTTACCGCAAGGCAAGCCTTTTGAACGTAGGTCTGCCGCACGATAAACGAGTAGTCTTGCAGATTCTACCGCTGTTGCCATATCTGCAAGCTTAAACCCAATTCCTTGATTCGCAATAATTGGCTTACCAAACTGTTGACGCTCGCCTGCATATTTCACTGCTGCATCTAAAGCCGCTTCTGCAATACCAAGAGCTTGTGCTGCAATCCCGATACGGCCCACATCTAAGTTTGCCATTGCGATTTTAAAGCCTTCTCCTTCTTCTCCGAGGCGATTTGCTTCCGGCACTTCCATGTTTTCAAAGCTCAGTTCAACTGTTCTAGAACCGTGTAAGCCCATTTTTTTCTCATCTTTTCCTATGATGAGGCCTGGAGTATCTTTTTCAACAATGAACGCCGTTACCCCGCGGGAACCTTTTTCAGGATCTGTTTTAGCAAAGACGATATAAACATCTGCCTCTCCACCATTTGTGATGAAGATTTTTGAGCCGTTGATGATGTATTTATCGCCTTTTTTCACCGCTCTTGTTTTTAAGGAAGCAGCATCGCTTCCTGCAGATGGTTCTGTTAAACAAAAGGCTCCTAAATATTCTCCTTTTGCGAGTTTTGGCACATATTTTTGTTTTTGTTCTTCATTTCCAAAATATAGAATTGGATTTGTACCAACAGAAGTGTGCACAGATAGAATAACACCAATTACCGCGCTTACTTTGGAGAGTTCATTAATGGCGATGATATACGAAATAAAATCCATTCCAGAACCGCCATACTCTTCTGGAACAGTAATCCCCATTAAACCGAGCTCAGCCATTTTGTTTAAAATCGGCCTAGGAAATTCACCTGCTTCCATTTTTTCGACAAACGGAGCAATTTCGTTTTGTGCAAAATCTCGAACCATATCACGCATCATGAGTTGCTCTTCTGTGAAGTTCAAATTCATCGGTTTCACTCCCTGCTATTCGTAGATGTAGAAACCGCGGCCTGATTTCTTCCCTAACCAACCAGCTGCCACGTATTTGCGAAGTAGAGGACACGGACGATATTTGCTATCTCCTAATCCTTCATGCAAGATTTCCATAATGTATAGACATGTATCTAAACCGATGAAATCTGCTAATTGAAGTGGTCCCATTGGATGATTCATGCCTAACTTCATAACATCGTCGATTGCTTCTTTTGTCGCAACGCCTTCATATAGTGCATAAATCGCTTCGTTGATCATCGGTAGGAGAATGCGGTTGGATACAAATCCTGGGAAGTCATTAACTTCTACCGGTTTTTTACCTAACTCAATTGCCATTTGTTCTACCGTTTTGTATACTTCATCAGCCGTTGCAAGACCGCGAATTACTTCCACCAGTTTCATAACTGGCACTGGATTCATGAAGTGCATACCGATTACTTTTTCAGGTCGTTTCGTTACTGCTGCAATTTCCGTAATTGGAAGTGAGGATGTATTTGTCGCAAGAATTGCATGTTCCGGTGCAATTTCATCTAGTTGCTTAAAAATAGATTGCTTTATTTCCATATTTTCTGTAGCTGCTTCGATTACAATATCCACATCACGAGCATCTTCTAAGCTCAAGGATTTCGTAATTCGATTTAAAATCGCTTCTTTTTCTTCAGCAGTTTTACGTCCCTTTTCCACATCGCGAGACAAATTTTTCGTAATTGTTGTAAGACCTCGTTCGAAGTATTCTTCTTTAATGTCGTTTAATTTTACTTCAAATCCTGCTGTAGCACATACTTGAGCAATGCCTGAACCCATTTGTCCAGCACCAACAACCATTACTTTTCTAATTGCCATTTCCTTTCCCCCATTTGTTTGAATTAATTTTTCGGTACTTCTACCATGATGGCATCCCCTTGACCACCGCCAGAGCAAATAGCTGCGATGCCAATTCCACCACCACGACGTTTTAATTCGTAGCAAAGAGTTAAAATGATTCTTGCACCTGAAGCACCAATCGGATGACCTAATGCAACTGCTCCTCCGTTTACATTCACTTTGTTTGGATCGAGTCCAGCAATTTGGTTGCTTACAAGAGCAACTGCTGCAAAGGCTTCATTAATTTCAATTAAGTCAATTTCATCAATCGTTTTGTTTGTTTTATTTAAAATTTCACGAATCACAAGTCCTGGAGTTTGTGGGAAGTTTTCTGGCTCAACAGCAACTTCCGCATGAGCTAATACATACGCGAGCGGTGTGCGTCCTTCTTCCTTCGCTTTTTTCTCACTCATTAATACAAGTGCACAAGCGCCATCATTTACTCCCGGAGCATTTCCAGCAGTAATTGTGCCGTCTCGGTCGAAAGCAGGTTTTAAATTTGCTAGCGCTTCCAATGATGTTTCTCTGCGAGGCGCTTCATCTTCTTTTACAACTAATGTATCTTTGCGAGTTTTTACTTCTACCGGAACGATTTCTTCAGCAAATATTCCTTCATCAATCGCTCGGATTGCTAGTTGATGGCTACGCAATGCCCATGCATCTTGTTCTTCTCTTGAGATGTTGAATTCCTTCGCTGTTCCGTTTCCATAAGTCCCCATATGAACCTTATCTGGATGGAAGGAACAAGATAGGCCATCATAAATCATGCCATCAACAACTGTTGAATCTCCCATGCGTAATCCCCAACGACCCTTTTGCAAGTAATACGGAGCATTGGACATCGATTCCATTCCGCCAGCAACAATGACTTCTTCTTCCCCTAGGCGAATTAATTGATCAGCAAGTGTCACACTTCTCATACCTGATGCACAAACTTTGTTGATTGTTTCTGTTTTTACTGACCAAGGAATTCCCGCTTTTGCTGCTGCCTGGCGAGAAGGAATTTGTCCCTGCCCTGCTTGAAGAACCGTACCCATAATTACTTCATCCACTTGATCCGGCTTGACATCTGCCCTTTTCAATGCTTCTTTAATGGCAATACCTCCAAGATCAGAAGCAGTAAGAGTTGATAATGCGCCACCGAATTTGCCAAAAGGTGTTCTTGCACCCTCTAATATAACTGTTTTCAAACATTCCACCCCTTTATCGAAACGTGCGTAAATCTTGAATGTTTCATTATTTTGTTGAATACAATAATAGTAGTACTGAGTGTTGATAATCGATTGAACGCTCGCTCAGTATTAATCATAAGAAAAAGCGGAGTTGTTTAGAACTCCCTTTTTCTATTCTCCCTATTTATTTTACTGAAAATTAAGTAGATTAGCAATGATTTTTTCTTATTTTTCTAACAATTTAATATTTCAGTATAATATTTTTACCCCAAATACCTCTCTTTATCCTTATTGGATGTACTCGCCTCGCCAATACTTTAACCTCTTCGTGAATCAATATTTTTATTCCCAAAGAATTCGCTAATTGTCTAATTCAAAAGAATTATAGTCAATCTTCAAGGGATAATAGTCAATGTCGAATACATAATTGCCAAGGGAACAAATATTGATTCCGACATTTACGATAATAGTCAACTTCCTGATAATAATAGCCATTCTTCAAAAGATAATAGTCAAAGCTGTGTACTTAATAGCCAATCCTATAAAAACAATCGCTGACGGACGAGATAATAGTCAAAATTCATCACATTATAGTCAATCATCAAAAGATAATAGTCAATGTCGCAAACATAATTGCCAAGGGAGCAAATATTGTTTCCGACATTTATGATAATAGTCAACTTCCTAACAATAATAGCCATTCTTCAAAAGATAATAGTCAAACTTGCGCATTTAATAGCCAACACCTAATACACACGATTTCTAAAAAACGGGATTGCATCCAAACTCCCAAATAATCGAGTAGGAGGGAGCGATTAACTCCCGTCCTCTCACACCACCGTACGTACGGTTCCGTATACGGCGGTTCAATTAAGATGATTGACGCAAGTCTTTATAACTTCCGTGAATAGCTGTTCTCTTTATGCCAGTGGTCACTCCACCCTCCAAGAGGTCCCCCACGGGATTCACCGCTTCCTTCCTCAAGTGAGGTACTACGTTTTCTGTGTTCATCATGACTCACTGAATGCCAAGGGCTATTCTCTCTTAATTGTTCGGTCCTTCTTAGTAGTTCTAAACCAACTAATACTATGACCTCTGCTGACTTCTGACGGTTCAGCTACTTATCACTAAGTAGGTTATGAAGCGTACTTCACATATCCGCCAGACCTCCCCGGGTAAGTACATGCACTTTCACACCATCTATCCGCCTCATTTACTCGATATGACCTTCGACAGAAAGAGCTTTGTTTTGTTTTGCAAACTCACTCAATCATACCTAGCCTTATATGAGGTTCGTGTTCCTCGGACCGGTGTTTTGCCTCCAGCTTCCTTCAGATTCCGCGTCACCACGGACACCCTTGCTCTTGGCTAACCTCTACTTCTGTCTTCGGGGTTCGGGACTTACACCCTATAGTTCATGTACATGCCGGGCGCACGAAAAGTAGTGCAAATACACGATTTGCACTACTTCAAACTTTTTTACTGTACTTCTACAGTTTCTTCTTGTGATGATTCATCCGATTCGATTTCTTTTGCTCTTTCTCCGAAGACAGATCGTTCTAACAATTCACACACATCATATGTTCCGATTTTGTCTTCCACTTCTTTTGCTTTCGTACCGTCTGTAAGCATCGTTAAGCAGTATGGACAGCCTGCAGAAATCACAGATGCATTTGTCGCTAATGCTTGTTCTGTACGAGCAACGTTAATGCGATTTCCAACACGGTCTTCCATCCACATTAATCCACCGCCTGCACCGCAGCACATTGCTGTTTCACGGTTGCGTTCCATCTCTACTAATTTCACGCCAGGAATTGCTTTTAAAATTTCACGTGGCGCATCATATACGTTGTTATAGCGTCCTAAATAGCAGGAATCGTGGAATACGATTGTTTCATCCACACGGTGGTTCAATACAAGCTTGCCTTCCTCAATGAGCTTGTATAACAATTCCGTATGGTGATAAACTTCCCCTTCCCATCCGAAATCTTTATATTCATTTTTGAAGATGTTGTATGCGTGTGGATCGATTGTTACAATCTTTTTCACGCCATATTTCTCGAACTCTTGAATGTTTCCTTGAGCTAGTTCTTGGAATAAAAACTCGTTTCCAAGACGTCTCGGTGTATCACCAGAGTTTTTCTCCTTATTTCCTAAAATCGCAAATTTAACACCCGCTGCATTTAATAATCTAGCGAAAGACATCGCGATTTTTTGTGAACGGTTATCGAATGAACCCATGGAACCTACCCAGAATAAATATTCGAAGCCTTCTTCAGATTTCATTGCTTCTTTTACTGTTGGAATGTGAACAGTTGAATCTGAGTCACGCCAGTTCTCTCTTTCTTTACGGTTAAGCCCCCATGGATTTCCTTGGCGCTCAATATTATTTAACGCTCGTTGTGCATCAGGATTAATTTTTCCTTCTGTCATCGTTAAATAACGGCGTAAATCGATAATTTTATCAACATGCTCATTCATTACTGGACATTGATCTTCACAATTTCGGCAAGTTGTACAAGCCCAAATCTCTTCTTCTGTAATAATATCACCAATTAATGATGGAGAATAAATATCTTCAATGACCGCACCTTCAGCACCTGCCGCCATTGCCAGTTGATTACCTTTCGTTTTATTCCAAACTAACGTTGGCACCCAAGGTTTTTTCTTTGTCACAACGGCACCAGTATACGTTAAATGGTCACGTAGTTTAACAATTAAATCCATTGGCGATAACATTTTTCCAGTGCCGGATGCTGGACACATATTTGTACAACGTCCGCATTCTACACAAGAATATAAGTCTAACAATTGGATTCTTGTAAAATCTTCAATTTTTCCAACACCAAATGATTCTGCTTCTTCATCCTCGAAGTCGATTTTGCGCAAGCGACCAGCTTTTCCTGCTCTTTTGAAGAAAAGACCAATCGTAACAAATACTTCGTGGAATTGTTTAGATTGGGGTACAAATACGAGGAATGTGAACACCGCTAACATATGTACCCACCAAAATACATTAAATAGCACATTTGCAACTACCGGGCTTAAGCCGCCAAAAAGGAATGCAAATATACCTGAAAATGGAGCAATGACAAAATTCGGCTCATTTTCATGTGCAACCGTTTCAAAACCTAGAGCAAGGAAAATAGAAAGACATAGTGTAATTAACGCAATATATACAAAAGCCGCTTTCTTATCTCTTTTCCATTGTAAACGTGTTAGCTTTTCACCATAACGGCGATAAGCTGCATAAACAAGAGCACATAACATTAAAAACATCGTCCACTCTTGCATAAACGTGAAGAATGGATGAAGAGCTCCTAACGGAAATGTATATCCTGGAATAAATCCTTTGATGATTAATTCAATTAATCCTAATTGAATAATAAAAAATGCATAAAACAAAATAAGGTGCATTACACCACTTTTACGATCTTTGAACAATTTGTTTTGTCCAAGAACGTTAATCCAAAAATTCTCAAATCGCTCTTTGAAACTGATTTCCAACTCTTCTTTTTTACCAAGTTTAATATATTCTAATCTTGTTTTCACTGAATAAACAAACAGATAAACTGCATACAGAACAACGGCTATAAATAATAACCCGTTCACTAGCAAAAAACCATTCATATCTAATCCCCCTTGTTTGTCATGTGAACACAACAATTTATATCATTCATTTTAATTATGAATGAGCATTCAGTCAACAACTATTCGAAAATTTCTAAATTTTTAGCTGGTTGAACTAGAATACTATATTTACTAAATATGATATATAATTTTACACAATTAAAAAAGTAGAAATTTTTACAAAAATATTGCCTAAAATACAAAAATCCAAGCGCAACATAAAAAATTTCACACTTGGATTTTTTTTACTATAGCAAATTCAATATTTTAATATACAGTATTATCTAAATACATCGCCGCCTCGAATATATTCCACATCTTTTACATTCAAGCGATAATTCACGGCACGAGCAGCAACAAAGAAATAATCTGAAAGACGATTTAAATATTTTTGAATTACTCCTGGGACATCTTCTACTTCATTCATCAGCGTAACAACCTGTCGCTCTGCGCGTCTTGTCACCGTTCGAGCAATATGGAGTGTTGCTGCTGCTGGTGATCCGCCTGGCAAAATAAATCGTTTAATTGGTGGCACTTCCTCAGAAAGTACATCAATACGTTTTTCTAACGCCTCTACGGAAGCTTCCTGCAATTTGTATTTTCTTTCTTTCATGACATTTGCTAAATCCCCACCGCAATCAAAAAGTTCGTGTTGGATTGTTTCAAGATCCTTCAGAATATCTTGAAATTTATTTGGATCTAATTCCGTTACAGCTTTACCAATAAATGAATTCAATTCATCGATTGTTCCATACGCTTCCACACGAACGTGATCTTTACTAACTCGACCACCAATTAAACTCGTTTTCCCTTGATCCCCTGTTTTTGTATAAATTTTCATCGTTCCATCTCCCTTTTATAAATTTGAATGGCTTCCACCGTTGCTTCATAAACCCCTTTGCCAATCATTTTCCCTACTTCTGTAAGAGGACCGGCATATTGCATAAATTCTCCTTGTTGCGTCGCAGCAACTAGCAGGCTATCAGTCGGTGTACCAGTGGCAATGGTATTTGATAATTTATCCATAACCTTTTCTGTTTGTAGTGCCTTCGATTTGGCTTCTGTTGCAGTCATCATCCCTTGCACGAAAGCCTCTTCGGACAGCTTTCCATTGATAATTACCCATGTATTGATTGTCCCAATGGTTTGATATGCTGTTCGTTCATAGGCATGAGATACATCGATAGCTCCGCCAATTCCAGCTGTGACAATGACAATAAGGCTGCCAAAAGGTGCAAGATATTCTTTCATCACCGCTTTTTTCGTATCGACCGCCGTCATCATTCCTACTGTATTCGTTGGTGAAAAGCCCTTTTCAATTATATATTGCAAAAATTCAGTTTTCACATTTTCTATATCATATTCTTGTGGAACTGTTCGATTGATGAATGTTGCATACCATCCTAAACCTGCATTATGAACCGCTGATGACAACACTTTTAAAGGAAATTCAGCAATAAAGGCAATGTAATCCTCTCCCTTTTGTATATTGGATAAGGAAACGGATTTTTCCTTTCTCTGCTCTTCAAAATCTGGGAGAATCGCCATTTGCGGTTTCGGTTGCTCAGGATGGGCTTGCGTTGAAATACGTGCTTCATATACATCCATGATTTGCTGTTCAATAATCACTTCATGAGGCTCACCGTATGCTTTTACACTCCCAGCCTCCATGAGCAATAGATGATCGCAATATAGGGAAGCTAAATTGATATCATGAAATACCGATACAACGGTTAAACCATGTTCCGTCACTTCTTTACGTATCATATCTAAAATTTGTTTTTGGTGTGCAATATCTAAATGGTTTGTCGGTTCATCTAACAATAGAAGCTCAGAGGATTGGGCTAAAGCCTGGGCAATAAACACCCGTTGCCTCTCTCCACCGGATAAAAATTCTAAATTGGTATCCTGATATTTTAGTACGTCCGTCAGTTCCATAGCTTTTATAACCGCTTCTTCATCTTCTTCCGACCAACTTGAGAAAAATCCAGATTGGTGTGGATAACGGCCTATTTCAACGGTTTCCCGAACGGTTGTAGAAAATGTATTGCTTTGCATTTGCGGCAAAACGGTCATTTTTTTTGCTAATTGACGAGGATTCAGCTTTTCAATAGGTATCCCGTCAATTAAAACTTTTCCTGAAGTTGGTTTTAATATGCCGCTAATCATTTTAATCAAGGTGGACTTCCCACATCCGTTCGGACCTAATATGCCGAGGAACTCTCCTTTATTTACCAAAAAAGAGATATCCCGAACGATTGGGGTTTGATGATAGCCACCAGAAATCTGTTCTACCTTTAGCACCAATATCCCCCCCTTACTTGCGGCGTTGTTTATAGAAAATATAAGCAAATACAGGTGCGCCGATAAATGCCGTAATGACCCCAATCGGCAATTCTTCTGGTGCAACAATGGTACGGGATATTAAATCACAAATGATTAATAAACTCGCTCCGTTCATAAAAGATAATGGCAGTAAATGACGATGATCTGTTCCCCAAACCATTCTTGTCATGTGAGGGACAACTAAACCAACAAAACCAATTGTTCCTGAAACGCTGACCGCAGCTCCCGTTAATACAGATCCACCAATTAAAATGGCGTACTTGCTTCGCTTTACATTGACTCCTAAAGCAGTAGCCCGATCATCTCCGTACATCATCACATTTAATTCTCTTCGATTCAGCCACAAAATAAAAGAGCCAATCAGCAAGAACGGAAATAATATATTAACGTAAGACCACCCTCGCATCGCCACACTTCCAAGAAGCCAGCCTACAATGGGCTTTAATTCTTCATGGGATAATGCAGTTAATAAAGAAATGCAAGATGCTAAAAAGGAGCTAAAAATCACTCCTGTTAAAATAAGCGTCTCCATTTTCAATGATCGGTCGATGAGGCGGGCAAAAATAAGTACAGTAATTAATGTAATAAAGGCTCCTAACATCCCGAAAATTGCAATAGTATAGGAGCCAATAAAAGGAATTGAAATACCAAAAAAAATGGTGGATATAGCCCCGACAGAAGCCCCTGATGAAACGCCAATCGTGTATGGATCAGCCAACGGATTTCGCAGCAATCCTTGAAAGGCTGCACCTGCGATGGCAAGAGATGCTCCAACAAACCCAGCTAATATAACGCGAGGCATGCGAATATTCCATAAAATACTAAATGCTCTTGGATTGGTTTCTTCATTCCATAAAGATGATAATGGAATATCAACAGAACCAATTGATACCCCAAACCAAAAGCTTATAAGTAATAGAAAAATAGAGGAGCCGTAAGCGAGTAATAATTTTTTCTTCATCATCTATCCTCTACCCCTCTAAAATATGTATAGTAAGTTTCCATACGTCCTCCAATTGATTCGTATCAACTTTTGAAAAATAAAAAAACTCCCGCCATAAAACGAGAAACAGATAGCCTACATGCGTACCTTTCTCCCTCGAAGATTGTGCACTCTTCACCCAGAAAATTTCATCATAATTATTCTTAATTATAGCTTATTCTATAAGAATTATCGTACGAATTCTAAAAAACAGAAAAAGGTACAAAAAAACACTCTCAAATCTTTAACATGAGAGCGTTTCATTAAATGAAGATTAAATTTCGTAATCAAAAGAACCTGGCAATACACGACGTAAAAATTGTTTTGTTCGAATCTCTTTAGGCGAAACAAAAATATCATGTGGTGTACCTTCTTCAACAATCACACCGCCGTCCATGAAAATCACTTTATTTGCGACGTCTTTTGCAAAGCCCATCTCATGGGTAACAACAAGCATCGTCGTACCTTCATTGGCAATCTCTTTCATCGTATTTAATACTTCCCCTACTAGTTCTGGGTCAAGAGCGGATGTTGGCTCGTCAAATAAAATAATATCCGGGTTTAAAGCGACAGCACGAGCAATTCCAACACGCTGTTGCTGCCCTCCTGATAGCTGGCTTGGATAATAGTCGTATTTTTCGGATAAACCGACTTTATCTAATGCTTTTTTCGCAATTTCTCTCGCTTCGGCTTTCGGCACTTTGCGAGCAATAACTAACCCTTCCATTACGTTTTCAATGGCCGTTTTATTGTTAAATAAATTATAGTTTTGGAATACGAAGGCAGTTTTTTTACGTACTTGTTGCACTTCTTTTTTCGTCGCATTGTTTAAATCTACTTCTAAGTCCCCGAATCTTGCAGTTCCTTTATCTGCTCTTTCTAAAAAGTTAATGCATCTAAGCAGTGTCGTTTTCCCGGAACCACTTGGACCTAGAATGACTACAACGTCCCCTTTATTTATCTTTAAATCTACACCTTTTAAAATCTCATTTTTACCAAAGGATTTATGAATATCTTTAATCTCTAACATTATTTGCCTCCTTCCTTAAGCATTGGCAACTTTGTAACGGCTTAACCGTTTCTCTAAATACTTAAATAATTGTTCGACCGCAATACAAATAATTAAATAGACAATGAAAATATCAATATATGCTTCCAAATAGTTATAACCAAAGTTTGCTGCTACTTTTGCCTTTAATGTAATCTCTTGTAAGGAGATGGCATAACCTAATGAGGTTGCTTTAATTAAATTTACAGTTGTATTCGCAATGTTTGGCAAGGCAGAGACAAGAGCTTGCGGAATAATAATTCTTCGATATGCTTGAGCTGTCGTTAAACCGACAGAATAGGCAGCTTCCAATTGTCCTTTTTCAACAGTCGATAAGGCCGAGCGGAATACTTCAATTAAAACGGCTGACTTGTTGAAAGCGAAAATAACGAATGCATACCATATCGGATGAATTTTATACACTTCATAATCGATGTTATATTTTTCAAACGTCATATTTAATAGAATCGGTATAAAACTATATAAAACGAAAATTTGGATAATGATTGGCGTACCGCGAACGAATGATACATAAATTTTCGCTAGTTGATTCAGCACCGGAATTTTATTAATTCTTGTTAAAGCGAAGAAAAACCCAATCGGCAAAGCAATCGCAAGAGCAACAACAGTCACAAGCAATGCGATCGGCACTCCTGATAATGCAACGAAAAACGTATCTATTAAAAATTCTGTATTTAACATTTGTTACTCCACCTCCTACGATGCCTTTATCGAGCGGGAACCTTTGCTGAAAGTTTTTTCAAGGAGTTCGAATATTTTTTCAATGACAATGGAAATAACCCAATAAATCACGGCTAATGCAATGTAAATTTCTAACGCATGGGAATTAAAGTTACTTGCAATAATCAGGTTTGCTTTTCCAACAATGTCGATAAAACCAATTGTGTAAGCTAATGCCCCTTCTTGTAAAATGGCAATTAGACCGTTTCCGAAGTTAGGAAGAGCTACAACAAAAGCTTGCGGGAAAATGATGCGTCTGTATGCTTGCCATGGCGTCAGCCCAACACTTACCGCCGCCTCAAATTGTCCTTTATCAATAGATTGAATTGCGGAACGAATCACTTCAGACATCATGGCTGCAAATTGTAATGAGAACGTAATAACGACAAAAACACCTGTATAAATATTTTGTAAATTCACATTAAACAATGAATCTGCTAAAAATGGAACACCATAATAGACTAAAAACAATAGAACGATGGATGGCGTACAACGCATAATCGTTGTATATCCATGGGCGATTACTTGTAGTACCCTACTTTTGCCCATTTTCATAAAAGCAAGGACTAAGCCAAGCAATGTACCAAAGAATACGGCAAGACCCGCCACTGCAAAAGTGATTTTTAAGTATGGCAATAATTGCGGAAATGCTCCCCATAAATAGCCAATATCAAAATACTTTTCAAACATTCTCTCACCACTTTTCATGAAAAAATGAAGGCTGTAAGGTGATTGGTACCCAACAGCCCATATATCAAGATGATTATTTAGACTGACCTTCTACTCTTTCTAATACTTCAAATAGGTCACGTCCATAGTGTTTAACCATTAATTCGTTTAATGCATTTGTTTGTTTAATTTCTTTAATTACTTCGTCGAAAGCATCTGCCAATTCTTGATTGTTTTTGTTAAATAATGTCCAAGTTTTGATCACAGTGAACTCGTTATACACTACTTCGTCTTTTAGATTATGGTATGGACCTTCTGGATCGTTAATTTGTTTATCGATAACTGGTTCAAGTGCAATTGCACCATCTGCACGTCCTTCGTTTACCCATTGTACAGCGTCCACAGCAAATGTATCGCCAGCAACTAATTTCACTTGGTTATCCGGATTTTCTTCGTTGTATTTCGCTACTACTGTGTATTGAGCGTTATTAGCTGCAATTGGAGCTAATTCTAAACCAGCAGCTGCGAAATCTGATAAATCTTTAATATGTTCATTTTCTTTTTTCAATAGTAATCCAACACTGCTTAATCCTGTGAATTCTTTAGGGAAAACATATTTTTCTGCACGTTCATCTGTATAGAAAATGTTTTTAACCCCTAAATCGTATTTCCCTTGTTCTACACCGATTAATAAATCATCGTCTGTAGTTCCGATATATTCAAATTCATAGTCTTCCAATTTTTCATCAACAAGTCTTAGCATATCTAATTCGTATCCTGCTGGTTCACCGTTTTCATCTTGATACGTAATCGGCTTCCAAGAAATTGCATAAGCTACTTTAATTTTTTTCACATCGGATGAATCTTGAGAATTTTCGTTTTCAGTAGTAGATGTTTCATTTCCTCCACCACATGCAGCAAGGGATGCTGCTAGTAAACCAATCGCTCCTAATTTAAAAAATTTTTTAAAATTCATTGTTGTTTCCTCCTAAAATTATAATTTTAATGCTGATTCTGCTAATTTTTTTATTGTTAAATCATCCATTGGTGGATTATGAAGTCCTGCGCGAACATCGCGATAATATCGTTGAAGCGGATTGTTGCGTTGTAAACTTCTTGCTCCTACCACGCGCATTGCTTTATCCACGACTTGAATTGCATTATTTGTAACGGTATATTTTGCTACATTGACTGCATTTGCAATGTTGGCAGCGTCTTCTGTTGAAATTTCACCTTTTTGCATTAAATCGATACAACTTTGGGCTGCACCATAAAGGGTATAGCGAGCTTGCATCAGTAGCAAATCAATTTCTCCAATTAATGCTTGAACGTTCGGCAATGTTGCAATCGTTCCTTTAATGCTATTTGGTGAGTGTGTATTGGCAAATTCCACTGCATAATCGCGAGCTGCTTGCGCAATTCCTAGATATGTAGCTGGAATGATTAATAGCCATCCATTCAATTTAAAGCCTGTTTGGTATTTCGGAATTTCTACTAAATTTGATTCATCTACTTCTACATTTTCTAAAACTAGATCGTGACTGCCAGTCGATTTCATGGCTATTACGTCCCAAGTTTCATCGATTGAAAGGCCTTCTGTATCTTTATGAATTAGGAAGTTTCCGATATTTTCAATTTCTGGAATCCAAGCGGTTACTAAGAAATAATCTAACTCAGGTGAACATGTTGCATAAGCTTTACGACCATTGATCACCCACTTGTTTCCTTTCTTAACAGCGCTTGTTCCAGGACGGCCACCACGGACTGGACTTCCTGTAATGACTTCACTGAAAATTTTATTGATGATTGCTCCGTTTTTTACATCGTTTGCAAATTCTTTAAGCTTTTCTTCTGCCCAGCTTTTCGTTTCATATACATCCCCTACCGTGAGCAGAGTCCATCCAATGGAAAGAGCTGTACTGCCATCATAACTACCTAACGTTTCTTGCAGTAATATTGCATCATAAACATTCATCCCCTCGCCACCATATTCGGTAGGCAAAGTAACTTTTGGATATCCAATCTCACGTAACCTTTTTATATTTTCATGAGGGAAAATCGATTCTTCATCGTTTCGTTGGGCATTTTCTTTCATAGATTTTTCCAAAACAGCTAACTTTTCAAGCCATTCCCGTTGTTTTTCGGTTTTAATAAATAGTTCTTTCAAGTAAGATTTACCTGCCTTTCACAATAAAAAGGGATCTCTTATTTTTCCAACAAAAAAACCCAACTTAATGATATTTACTACGTCATGATTTTACTTTTTTCGACATTATTAGTCAATATATTCTTAGTTCATTAGTCGGAATTGTAATTTTATAGAAACTACATCTTTATCAATCACTTAATACCAACTTGTTTAGTTGGATTTATATTAATCAAATTTTACTCAATCGTACATTCAATGTCAATATAATTCCTATAAATTTTATAAGAATACAAAAGAAAAAACCAGCCCCTATTATGAAGCTGGTTTAAAACAAATTACATTTTTTCTGGTGCTGAAACGCCGATTAGTCTTAATGCGTTGGCAAGAGTTACTCGAACAGCTTGAATTAATGAGAGACGCGCTTCTGTTAATTCTTTATTATCCGGATTTAACACTTTTTCCGCGTTGTAGAAGCTGTGGAATGCCGCTGCTAATTCTTGAGTATAGTTCGCAATGCGGTGAGGAGTGCGATGTTTTGCTGCTTCTGCTACGATTTGTGGGAAAGTACCTACCTTTTTCAACACTTCCTCTGATTTTTCATCCGTTAATAAATGTAAGTTTTCTAATGACGCTTGGAATCCTTGTTCTTCTGCACTGCGCAAAATAGAACAAATACGTGCATGAGCGTATTGTGCGTAGTATACAGGGTTTTCGTTTGATTCTGCAACTGCAAGATCAAGATCAAAGTCCATATGGGAATCGCAAGCGGTTTTCACGAAGTAGTATCGTACCGCATCAAGCCCTACTTCTTCCACCAGCTCACGCATTGTTACAGCATTACCTGTACGTTTACTCATTTTATATTTTTCGCCGTTTTTATAAAGCTGCACCATTTGGATGACTTCGACTTCTAATTTATCACGATCATAGCCAAGAGCTTGAATTGCCGCTTTCATACGCGGAATATAACCATGATGGTCTGCTCCCCAAACGTTAATCAGTTTATCGAAACCGCGTTGAATTTTATCTTCATGGTATGCAATATCTGGTGTTAAGTATGTGTATGAACCGTCTGATTTAATGAGAACGCGGTCTTTATCGTCGCCAAATGTTGTTGAGCGGAACCAAGTCGCTCCATCCTGTTCATAAACGTGGCCGTTTTCTCTTAATTTATTTAAAGCGTGGTCAATTTTTCCATTTTTATATAATGAAGTTTCGGAATACCATACATCAAATCGAACTCTGAAGTTTTCTAAGTCCTTTTTCAATTTTTCTAATTCAAGAGCTAATCCATTTTCACGGAAGAAGTTAAAACGTTCTTCATCGGATTTTTCTAAAATAGAATCGCCGTATCGTTCAACAAGTTTGTTTGCAATCTCAATAATGTCTTGGCCATAGTAGCCATCTTCCGGCATTTCCGCATCAAGTCCCAACGCTTGTTTGTAACGCGCTTCTAGGGAATAAGCCAAGTTGTTAATTTGATTTCCCGCATCGTTAATGTAATATTCACGAGTAACGTCATATCCTGCAAAATCTAAAACATTGCAAAGGGAGTCGCCGAATGCAGCACCGCGAGCATGTCCTAAGTGAAGGTCACCTGTTGGATTCGCCGATACAAACTCCACTTGAATTTTTTCTCCGCCTCCGCTATTTGAGCGACCATAATTTTCACCTTGTTCGAACACCGCTTTTACAATATCTGCAAGGAAATCTTTGCGAACAAAGATGTTGATGAAGCCCGGTCCTGCAATCTCAACTTTTTCAATATCAGTTCCTTCTGTTTCTAAATTTTCAACAATTGCTTCTGCTATTTGGCGTGGGGGTTTTTTTGCTAGCTTCGTTAGTTGCATCGCCAAGTTTGTTGCGAAGTCACCTTTTGTTTGATCTTTTGGCACTTCAATATGAACTTGAAAATCCGTTCCTTCTTCTAAAATTTGCGCTTTTAAAACAGCAGCTTTTAAAGCGTTTTTCAATGATTCTTGCAATTGTCCTACTGCATTCATGCTTGTCCCTCCGTGTATTGTATTTCCAATGTATAATGACCGACTGATTGTCCACTAATAATTAAATCATATTGCACATTAAATCTGCCACTTATATTATCTTCATCTACATGTTCGAACCCTAGGTGATAAGTTTTTGTTTGCAATGGCAACGTGCCATACATTGTGTCGTAGTGACCATTTTGTTTACATTCTGTGCTAAAAGGCAGCCGCATGTTGACAGCTCCACTTCGCAAAATGAGTGCATCGTCGTTATTCATTTTTACTGTTGTACGAATTGTTTGGTCTTCTATTATTTCTTCATAGCGTAAATACATTTTACCGTTCTTTTTTAGCCAAACACCTTGAAGCCACAGTTCATATGTTTCCTCGTCCCCTTCAATTGGGCAAATCGTCGAAATGACTTTTATTTTTACGTTTTTTTCAACACTCATTTCCTGTGGGCACTCCTTATGTATTACTATAACTAATACATTATATTATTGCCTTGCAAGAAATTTCAAGGGAACGAATGAAAATTCAAAAATATCAAGGCTTTGGCTTCATTTTAAACTGTTTTCCATATCAAATAAAAAAGCGATTAAAGTTTTCCAATGAACTTTAATCGCATCAAGATTTTTATTTAATCCAACCTAGAATCATTTCTCTTAATAGTTTGGAAGCAGTATTGGCTGTCATTTCAGAGTGGTCGTATACAGGAGCTACTTCTACTAAGTCAAAACCAACGACATTTACTTCACTTCTTGCAATTTCATGGATTGATGCAAGCAGTTCTTTTGATGTAATGCCGCCGCAATCTACTGTACCAGTACCAGGAGCAAATGCAGGATCTAGCACATCGATATCCGTCGTGATATAAACGTTGCGACCTTTAAGCGTTGGAAGTACTTCTTTTAAAGGCTCTAACACTTCAAATTTCGCAATATACATGCCGTTTTCTTTCGCCCATTCAAATTCTTCTTTAAGTCCAGAACGAATACCGAAAGAATATACATTATGAGGACCAATCAATTCCGCAATTTTTCGGATTGGCGTAGCATGGCTTAATGGCTCTCCTTCATAATCTGTGCGCAAATCCGTATGAGCATCAAAATGAAGGATGGCTAAATCTGGGTATTTTTCATAAACAGCTTTCATTACAGGCCAAGACACTAAATGCTCTCCACCCATGCCGATAGGAATTTTCCCATCTGCTAACACTTTCTTTACAAACTTTTCAATTTCATCTAATGATTTTTGAGCATTCCCAAATGGAAGTGGAATATCCCCTGCATCGAAAAATTTTACTTCTTCTAATTCACGGTCTAGATATGGGCTATATTCTTCCAATCCAACAGAAACTTCACGAATTCTTGCGGGACCGAAGCGAGAACCTGGGCGGAAACTTACTGTCCAATCCATCGGCATACCATATAGGACTGCCTTTGATTCTTCGTAATTAGGATGGCTTTTTATAAAAACATTGCCAGAATATGTTTCGTCAAATCTCATATGAATCACCTACTCTATTCATCTTTTACTTACACTAATTCTAGTACCTATTACTTGAAAGCTGAAAATTTCGAATCCAAAAGAATCCGGAACTTTATTCGACATTTTTCGTATTCACTATTGATTACGAAAACAAAAACTTCATTTCAAGATGAAACAATTTTCATACAAAAAAAGTATAGACGTTTTTAGACAAAAGGCAACAGTTTTTTTATGTATATTTTCGATTAAACAGTAAATTTCAAGTCCATACTATAATTAGTTGATTGAAAAGAGGTGAAATGGATGGATAGACGTAGTTATCAGCGACATATTCGACGGAAAAAAAAGATTCGAAATATTGCTTTTTACTTGATTGCCTTTCTATGTGCAATTGTCGTATCGTTTGTAGGTTTAAGAATCTATGCGCAAGTTGCTGGAGCTCCACCACTCATCATAACGAAAGCATCCGTATTCTTAGACCGGAACGGCAATCAAATTGGCGATTATTTTACTGCTGAACGTCGATATTGGAAAGAACTAGATGAAATTTCACCTTATTTAATAGAGGCAACGATTGCAGTGGAAGATAAAGATTTCTATCAACATAATGGTTTTGATTATTCAAGAATTGCGAGTGCCGTTTTAAATGACTTAAAAACGCGCAGTAAAGCGGAAGGTGCAAGTACAATCACCCAGCAATTAGCACGGAATCTATATTTAACTTTAGAAAAAACATGGTCTCGTAAAATAATGGAAGCACTTTACGCATATCGTTTGGAACTCTTTTATTCTAAAGATGAAATACTAGAAGCCTATTTGAATACAGTGAACTATGGTCACGGCATGTATGGAGCTGAAGCAGCAAGTAGATATTACTTTGGTAAATCCGCAAGCGATTTAACGTTAGCTGAATCTGCTTTGCTTGCGGGCATCCCTAAAGGGCCAAGTATCTATTCTCCTCTTAATAATTATGACAAAGCCTTTAATCGTCAAAAGTTAATCTTATCGTTAATGGAAGATCAAAATAAAATTTCAAGTGCAGAAAAGGAACGAGCATTATCTGAAAACATCGTGTTAAAAAATGATCAATGGACTGCTTCTAAAACGATTGCGCCTTATTTCTTGGATGTTGTGTGGCAAGAAGCGACGAAAATTTTGGAAGAGAAAAAACTCAATATTCGAGAAGGTGGCTGGATTATTAAAACGACGTTAAACCAAGCTCACCAAAAGGCTGCTGAAGAGGCAATTAATAAAAATATGCCTGATAATGAATTACAAGTGGGACTTGTCAGCATGGATGTAGAAACTGGCCAAGTAACCGCCCTTGTCGGTGGACGTAATTATCGAGAAAGTTCCTATAATCGCGTAACACAAGCACTTCGTCAACCCGGTTCTGCGATAAAACCAATCCTGTATGCAGCAGCACTGGAAAATGGCTTTACACCGCTCACCTATTTAGACGTAGGTGAAACGATTTTTACTTACGATGATGGACGGGCTACCTACAAGCCACAAAACGTCAATGGAAAATTTGCAGATGGCGACATGTCGATGGCTCAGGCGATTGCGATTTCAGATAACATTTACGCAGTTAAAACATTAGAACAAATCGGCTACGATAAATTCCGAGAAATCTCTGAAAGATTTAATTTAAGATATTCCAACAAAGACAATCCATCCATGGCGCTCGGAACGATTGAAAACTCGTTATATGACTTAACAAATGCTTACAATATCATTGCTGCAAAAGGGCAATATCGAAAACCGACTACAATTCTATCAATTCATAATGCGGAAGGCGAACTTGTGTATGAATATGAAGAACCTTCTGAAGAACAAGTCATTTCTGAACAAGATTCTTTCCTATTAACTCAAATGATGACAGGCATTTTTGACCCGGTATTCAGTGATTATTCCCCTGCAACTGGGGTTTCCCTTCGTTCTAGAATGACGCATACGTATGCGGCAAAATCGGGAACAACGGTTTCAGATCAATGGTTGATTGGTTATAGTCCATCCATTACGACTGGAGTTTGGAACGGCTATGATCAAGGAAAAACGTTATCTTCTTCTTCCGATATGTCCGCCCATAAACAAGTATGGATTGATTTTATGGAGGCCGTTCATCGTGATAAACCGAATGAATCTTTTGAAGTACCAAAAGGCGTCAGAGGGGTTATGATTGATATTGAAACGGGTAAACTTGCGACAGACGCATGCCCAAAACAACGTCTTATGTATTTAAAGGAAGAAGATATTCCAACGAAAAAATGTACAGACTTTGATTTCTTTAATGAAGATGGTTGGAATGGTCTTTTTGAATTATTTCCATTCGAGTCATTAAAAGGTTTGTTTAATTAAAAAAGATAAAAAAATAAGCTTTCTCTTTCTTGGAATTTTCACGAAAGAGAAAGCTTTTTTCGTAAACAGAGATAAATGAGACATTTTGCTTGGGAAAATAAAATGCCACATTGATTCTACTCTATCTACTAAATGTCCTTGTCCTAGCTATACTATTATTTTAACTATAAATTCAGTGTACTTATTTTTTAGAATGGTTTCAACAAAGGAATGAATATTACAACGTTTCGTCACAAATCTGACACTTTTAGATACTTTTTTCACAAATCCTATTGACAATAAAATCTGCTGTATATATATTTTTTATTTTTTTATAGCTAATTCATCTTTTAATTGTTGACTGCTTCGTTCCCACATGCCGAGATCGTGATTTTGTAGAAAATCCGCCAATATTTTTTTCGAATCATCATCCATATGATCGACAACAATTTTGCGTTTTAATGATTTGTCCATTTTATTTACATGGTCGGCAAGTATCTTATAACCTCTGCGCTTTTCTTTATTGACAACCATTTCGCATGCTGCAACCCCTGCGTAATATGGTCCATCTTCTTTTATATCGACAGTGACCCATACAAGCCAATATGGTTTACCGCCAGCTGAATCTTCACGGTTTGTCGTAAATTTAATGCGTTTTTCCACTTCACTCTTGGCATGCATTGCTCCCATATCGATAAATGCATGTTTTTCTTCTATATCAATAAATACTGGCGTTACATTCTCCAATGATATTGTACCTATTCCAAATCCTTTATGACCATCTGTTGGATCGTTTTTTATAATGGTAAAAGACATTTTTTGTTTTGGTTTTTCTTCGTTTGTCATATTGTCATCCCCTCCATTTAAACCTATTATAATGATTATACTTCAAATTTATCCACTAGGAGGTTGCGTCATGCCAGTAGTTACAATCAAAATGTTAGAAGGTCGCACAGATGAACAGAAAAAGGCGATGGTTGAAAAAGTTACAGAAGCTCTAGTTGAAACAATTAATGCAAAACCTGAAGCGGTAACAATTATTATTGAAGAAATGTCTAAAAATCATTATGCTACAGGCGGCGTTCGCGCTTCAGATAAGTAATGTACAAAAGGATGAGGGTGACCAATTCGGCACCCTCAAATTTTTTAATTGCTCACTTTTTTTGCAAATTCATTAATGGAAAGCCCCGGCTCAATTCCTAAACGCTCGAGTGTGTATAAATCTTCCCCTAAATTCACTTTTCCTCTTCTCGTAGAAACAGCCATTCGATAACCTGCTTTTTTCACTGTATCAATAAAGCGTTGATCATACTGACCAAAAGGATAGGCAAAATAATATGTACCTAAAATATTTTGACTTGTTAATAAGTCTTCATATAATTCTTCGCTTGAAACTGTAAGCCCCTTCGCTTTATTACCGATTAAACTATGTAAGTTGTGGGTATGGCTACCGTAGTGAAAGACATCGCTCATCTCATCCATATCTTGTTGACTGAAAAAACGCAGCGTGTCCCATTGAAAAGGCTGTTTTGATTTCGGAATTCTACTCGTAATAATAAATTGTTCCGCAATGAAGCCATATTGCTTTAACACTGGATATGCATATTCCCTAATACTTGTAATCCCATCATCAAAGGTCAGCACAACTGCTTTCGCAGGGAGATTAACTTGTTTATGTAAATATCGTTCTAAGTCATATAGCGAAATCGTCTCAAACTGATTTTTCTTCAACCACTCCATCTGGCTGTTAAATTCTGTTGTTGTGATCGTTGTTGAAGCATTCGCATATACAGAATTTGCTTTTTCTTCCGGTGTTAAAATATGGTGGTACATCAATATCGGTATACCGTTATCAACACTTGTTCTTGCTTTTGGCATATAGCCAATTCGACCGCCAACATCTACCTTCCAGAAGTTTCCGAACTCACTAATCACCGGATATCGTAATCCTGCCTTAATGGATACCATTGGAACTAATTTTCCGGAAGTATTATCATATACTTCTAAATCGTAATTGATTAATACCGTTTGATTTGAATTTTTTGCATTTGTATTGACGTTACGGGTTGTCCATGTTTCTGATTGATAAACATCGCTTTTACTTATATAGGCATAGCCGTTTCCAAATTTTATTTCCCACCAATCTTGTTCATATTCTTTATTAATAACAAGCGGCTGATCTTTTTTCATGGTGGCAACAGGAATAAATTCACCAGTACGATTATCAAAAATTTTGACGTTATCCTGCAATGGGACGGCATAACGAACCGTACTTGCTTCCCCCATATTTATAGCCATAAAAACAAGCGGAAGCAATAAAGCGATAATTTTATGAGCGATTTTCATGTCGTTAATCCTTTCTAAAAATATTAAATATATTATTATCCTATTATAATATAATTTCTAAATCATTACAGAAAACTTTAAATCTTCCATATCCCCATGATTAATTCGTGAATTAAGCAAAAAGAATAACACCTTCCAAAAAGGTGCTATTTTGTTTCGTTCAATAATTTCTCGATTTCTACTTTCAAGTATTGATCTAAAGTTGAATCCATTAATACTTCTTTTGGATAATAGACTTTATGATCTTTTTTCATGCGGCCTGCGATAGCATCAACAATATAAGATTCCTTTGATAGCTCTCTAATTTCACCGTTAGGCATTTCTAAAAAAATCGGCATTCGGTTCGTTTCTTCATCCGGTTCATAGTAATCGTAAGGTAAGTCAGAAGTGCAATCATGATAAATATAGTATTCTGTTTCAATACCAGCTTGTTGGAATAAATTTTTTAATTTCTCAAAGCGCTCCATCTCTTCTTCTGGATTGAGATTAATATACTCAAACAGTTTGCGGGTCACGAATCTCGTACTCAAATCTTGTAAAATAGGATCCTTTTCTTTCATCCACAATTTAAAATAAGTGATCAATAAATATTCGTCTAATTCAAGGTAATCTTCTACTGTTATATTATTTTCAAAAAAGGATTTAAAATGAACGGGTTCGACAGTAAATTGATAACCTTGCTCATATAAATGCTTCGTTCTTTTCAAGATGTTATTTAATAATACTTCCGCACTTCGAGAAACCGGGTGGAAATAGACTTGCAAATACATTTGATAGCGGGACATGATATAGTCTTCCACCGCATGCATTCCACTTGATTTAATAACAACTTTTCCTTTTCTCGGCCGCATTACTCTAAGAATTCTTTCCATATCGAAATGTCCATAACTAACGCCAGTATAATATGCATCTCTTTGTAAGTAATCCATTCGATCCGCATCTATTTGGCTGGAAATCAAGCTTACGACCAGTTGATTTTCATAGGTTTTTTCAATGACTTGTGCCACTTTTTCAGGAAAATCTTCCGATACTCTTTTTAATACCGTATTGACTTCTGTTTCTCCCAATAATATTTGCCTCGTAAAATATTCATGATCGGTTTTAAATACATTTTCAAAGGCATGAGAAAATGGTCCGTGGCCTAAATCGTGGAGTAGTGCTGCACATAGCACAAGAAGTCGCTCATCATCATTCCAATCAGATCTTCCATGAAATACATCATCCACAATGCGACGAACGACTTCATATACACCTAAAGAATGGTTAAAGCGACTATGCTCTGCACCATGAAATACAAGGTAAGTTGTACCTAATTGGCGAATTCGACGCAACCGTTGAAATTCTTTTGTTCCAATTAAATCCCAAATCACTTGGTCACGAACATGAACATATCGGTGCACGGGATCTTTAAATACTTTTTCTTCTGCAAGTTTTCTTTTTGCATATTCCACCAAAATGACTGCACCTCGTTCCTTCCAATTCTTACTATCTATTATAAGAAAGTTTCTATTTATTTACACGTAAATGGTATCATTCAGAGAAGTTTTTTTAGTATCGTTTCAAATTGTAAGAAACCGCAAGTAAATACAAGAACTTTCAAGTATTTTGTAGATTTCCCCAAATCCTTCGTTTAAAAACAACGCATTTTTCAAAAACTAATAAAAAAACAAGCTACCTTCTACCACAATAGAAAGTAGCTTTTGTTTAATCCATTTTTAATTTCGCTTTGACTTTTTCCATTAATTCTTCTTCTGTTAATGCATTAACTGGTCTCCCGTTGACAAAAGTAAACGTTTTCTTGCGACCAGGTCCGCAATATGATTGGCAGCCTATGACAATCGTTGCATCAGGATCAAGCTTTTTTAATTTAGGAATCAACGTTTTTAAATTGACGGCTTGACATTCATCGCAAACTTTAAATTCGTTTGCCGCCATAAGATCAACAACCCTTTCTATAATACAAATTCAATTCTACTTTTAGCCTAAGTGATATTTTAGACCATTACGTTACAACGATTCAAGTAAAAAAGACAAATATCCATCAAAGGACTGAAATGCATTTACGAAAGGAGCATTTTAGTAAATTCATATAAAAATTTTAAAAGAAAAATGAATAAATTTGGAACTTGTTGGACACGATAAGTTTTGATAATAAAAAACTACTATATTAACAGGAGGTTAAACGATGGTTAAAGTTCGACAAGATGCTTGGCTGAAAGAAAACGATGAACTACTTGCTGAAGCAGTATTAAGACATGTGAAAGAAGGTAGTACTCAACTAAATGCTTTTGAGGAAGCAGGAGACAAATTAAATAGAACTGCAGCAGCATGTGGTTTCCGATGGAATGCCGTTGTTCGCAAACGCTATGAAAAAGAACTAGAAGAAGCAAAAAGAATTCGTAAAGAGCGAATGAAATTATTAGGGATGAACGGTAGACGACGTTCACCAGGTGTTTATTTACTTCCTAGCAGTGATGGAGAACAATCCAAGCCAATCTCCTTATCTGATATGAATTTAGATATTGTTATTGCTTATTTGTTGCGTTTACAGTCTCAAAGTGGACATGACAATGAAGCTACTAAATGGCGTCAAATCGCAAACTCTGCTACTGAAAAAATAAAAGAATTAGAAAAAGAAATCGAAAGATTGCGCAAGGAAAACAAACAAATCCGGGAAGATTACGAACAATTCGTTCAAATTATGAATCGCGCTCGCAGACTTGTTACGTTGGAAGATGAAGAACCGCGCATTGCACCTGTTTTCAAAATGGAGAAGAACGGAAACTTAGTCGCTGATTATACTCACATGAATTCTAGTAAAGAAAACGTAGATGTGCCGAACTAATGCACATCTACTTATTTTTTCCAATCAATTTGTCATTACGCTCCAATACTCTCTTTAAATAAAAAGAATATAAATCTAATTCCTCCTCCACCAGCGGCTGAAACAAAACGTTTCCAGAAAGTGAAGCGAGCAATTGTTGAACTTGGAAGACTGTTTCTTGAACAGTAATGGAGCGATTTAACAACTCGCTTAAACTAGCCATCACTTCCGGCTGAACGTTCGGATATTGGAATTTAGTTTGTACATCTTTTAAACTCGTTTCATACAATGCCCGAATAAGTTCTGCTCGCTCGCTTCCACTTCCTTCAATACATAAATAAATCTGTACAGCAACCCCATTTCGTATTCGACGTTGAGAAATCCCTGCAAACTTTTTTCCTCCGATGCTTAAATCATATGAACCTGGGCAATATGAGCCGACAATTTCATAGGCTTCGATTTGATGTGCAGCTTCTGAAAATAACAACTTAATAAATTGAAACATTAATTCATAGCCAGTATTTATACTAATGGAACCTGGTGCTTCTGAAAGGACAATGGAAATATTTAATACGCCTCGATCGAGTACAACTGCAAGACCACCGGAATTTCGGACAATCGCTTCATAATGTGCTTTTTTTAATCCTTCAATTCCCTCTTGAATGTATGGCATACGATGATCCTGAATACCAAGTACAACGTAAGGATGATGCACCCATGTGCGAACAACTGGAAAAGACAAGCCTTGGCCCACTAAATGGCAAAGGGTATCATCCATCGCAAAAGACTCGAGTGGGGTACGGTTAAAAGACATTGACTGATCGATAAAACGCCACGTTTTTTGCTGTAATAATGTTTGCATTGTATATACTCCTTGTATATTAATAAGCGTCTCTATTTCAAGGATACACAAAAGTATTTTTGAATGAAAGTAAACGATTTCATGAAAGGTTCATTAATTTTAAGTTTATTTGCAAGGAATATTTTATAATTTATGCTAAGATTATTGTGAATGATATCAATTCGAAGGAGTGTTAAAGCAATGAGCGAAGCAGCATTAACTTTAGATGGCTGGTACTGTCTGCACGATTTTCGTGCAATGGATTGGGCTTCTTGGAAATTAATCTCTGAAGAGGAACGCCAAGCAGCGATTGAAGAATTTAATCAATATCTAGATAAATTAAATCAAGTTCACGAAGCTAAAACTGGCTCTCATGCCTTTTATTCTACAATTGGCCAAAAAGCGGACTTTATGTTAATGATTCTTCGTGAAACGCCTGAAGAAATTCACGAATTAGAAACAGAATTTAATAAATTAAAAATAGCTGATTTTACAATTCCAACATATACTTATTTCTCTGTTGTGGAACTCTCAAACTATTTAGCAAGCGATTCGAACGAAGATCCATATCAAAATCCATATGTTCGTTCACGTTTATATCCGGAACTACCTCGAACTAAATATGTTTGTTTCTATCCAATGGACAAGCGCCGTCAAGGTAATGACAACTGGTACATGTTGCCAATGTCTGAACGCCGTAATTTAATGCGCTCTCATGGTGAAATTGGACGCAAATATGCTGGAAAAGTAAAACAAATTATTTCTGGTTCTACTGGTTTAGATGACCACGAATGGGGCGTAACATTATTCTCAGATGATATGCTTCAATTTAAGAAAATTGTTTATGAAATGCGCTTTGATGAAGCTTCTGCCCGCTTCGGAGAATTTGGCGAGTTCCTCGTTGGCAACTTATTAGATCAAGAAAAATTCGCAAAATTACTTGAAATTCGGTAATTAAAAAAGCGAGACGTGTTGTTGCGTCTCGCTCATTCATTTTCATCAGGCGTTTTTAAAATCATAATGATTGTTTGAAGTAAAAAGCCGATGAAAAGAATTAAAATAAACAGATACCAATGGAGCGGTTGATTGAAGAAACTTGCAATAATAAACGCCAAAATAGCACTGACGACAATCCCAATCCATACACCTAATTGCAATTTCACCAACTCCCACTAAAATAATCTAGTTGCTCTCTTCTCCCCTCTATTTAGTATTATCTATTCCCCAATTCGTCACAAACTAACACCTCTACTCATATTCTATTCAATAGTGTTGCATGTCGAAACACGTCAAACTTTTCAATTCTAGTTTATTGATATGAGTCTCACTTTATACAACTCCATGCCGTAAAATATCTTTATTCAAGTAAATGAAACATTTTTTGCAAATTTTATTCTGATTCGTGATGGCTTGCATACATTATTTTGAGGAGGTATGAAAAATCGCCGTCATTGCAACTAATGAAGCGCAAGTTGCCTTACTTGCTCGATTGATGAGAGCCGAAGCAGAAGGAGATGGAGACCTTGGCATGTTGTTAGTTGGGAATGTAGGGGTGAATCGGGTACGGGCAGACTGTCTAGATTTTAAAAACATACGGTCCATTGAAGATATGGTTTATCAAAGCCCTGGTGGTTTTGAGGCAGTACAAAAAAGTTATTTTTACCAACGAGCACGTCCGCAAGATATTGCATTAGCACGCAGAGTGATTAATGGAGAACGCTTCGTTCCTGGCGACAGAGCTCTTTGGTTTTTCATGCCTACAGGAAGCTGCCCTGCTCAATGGTATGGACAATGGAATACCGGTCGTTATAAGTCCCACTGTTTTTTTGCACCTGCTGAAGGCGTTTGTCCTGGTATTTAAGCATTAAATTATTATGAAAGGGTGTTTTGAGTGACTTACTATTATTGGGGTCCTGGTGCATCGGGAAATCAATACTATCAACAACCATTTATTGGCCAAGGCCAAATGCAGCAAACGCCACCTTCTGTACAAAGCGGAAATTGGATGACACCTTCCGGAACTGTGTTGCCTGGTACTGGGGGTAGACAAACAGAGGAATCTTACATTGAAAACATTTTACGTGAAAATATCGGTGTAACAGGTACATTTTCTTTCACATTCCCAAGTGCAGAAAATCCAAGCGAAAACAAAGGAAATACATTGCGCATTCGCGGAGTAGTCATGCAAGCCGGTCGAGATCATGCGGTGATTCGAGAAGCGAATACAAATCACGTATACTTATTACCAATGATTTACTTTGACTATGCGCGATTTGAAGAAGGATTTAGATATATTAATACACCGACTAGACCTCAGCGTTAGTGAAACAAAATCTACATTTTCAACTAAAATGCAATTACTTAATTTCTAACGCTACACATTTTCGTCAAACATCGACTATTAGACTAATAGACTACACAAAATTAAAAAGAGCGAATGGAAACTTTACATTTCCTTATTCGCTCTTTTTTATGGATTATTCGGACAAGTCGTTAATCCTTTTATTCGATGCGGAATTTTCTGATTTCCTTTTGTAAGTTTTGAGCATTATCATTTAATTCGGCAGCCACTTTATTCACTTGTTCGATTGTTGCAGCCTGCTCTTCTATATTTGCAGCAACCATTTGAATTTCGCTCGCAGATTCAGTGGATGCAATGGAAATTTCATTGATCGCAGCAGAAACCTCCTCAGCACTTGCAGAAATTTGTTCGCTTGTTGCAGATATTTCCTCAATCTGGATTTTCATCTGTTCAATTGCTTTCACAATGTTAGCGAAGTTTTGTCCTGCTTCTGAAATGACTTTTACGCCGTCTTCCACTGAACGTAATGAATTGGATACAGCTTTTTCGACATTTTCGGTATCTCGTTTAATTTCCACCGTCAGTTCAGTAATTTGACTTGCCGATTCTTTTGATTCTTCTGCAAGTTTACGAACTTCCTCAGCAACTACAGCAAATCCTTTTCCATGTTCCCCTGCCCGAGCCGCTTCAATAGCAGCATTTAATGCTAGTAAATTCGTTTGATCTGTAATTTCAGCAATAACCCTTGATATATTTTCGATTTCTTCTGTTTGTTTGCTCAATTTTTGAACTAAATCATTAACAAGGCTCGTAGAAAGACTAATGGTATCCATTTGTTTTTCTGCATGTAAAATAATTTCTCCACCGTGTACGGCCATATTGCTCGTATCTATAGAATTGGAATGTAAAAGCTGAGTGGATTCAGCAATTTTTTGTACGCCGATCGCTGTTTCATCCATCGCTCGAGCGGAATCATTTGCCGCTTGAGAGTTCGTCTGAGCCACTTCCGCTGTCGAATTAACGCGACGAGACATATCCTCGCTTGTGGAAGTAATTTCCTCAGTACTCACAGAAAGCTGTTGTGCTGCAACACTTAATTGTTCCGAGTTTTGCTGTACGCTTTGAATGAGTGTTTTTAAATTATTTTTCATCGTATTAAATGCTTTTGAAAGCTGGCCAATTTCATCTTTTGAATTCACTTTTAAATCCTTTTCCGTTAAATTACCGGATGAAACCACTTTTACTGCTTCCATTACTTTTCTTAAAGGTAACGTAATTGTTTTTCGTACAAAATATACTAAAATTCCGCTGACAATTAAGCTGGCAATTAAGACAATCACGGCAGTAAAGTTGGATGAGTAGATGGCATCATTGGTTTCTTTTTTTATCTCTTCCAATTGTTCCGTCTGGTATTGAGTTATTTTATCAATCGTATCAATAAGACCTTGGCGAATGGATTGAATATTTTCGTTATTTAATTCTTCATAATTAATAGTTTCGTTTACTATGGCAAACTCTGCATCAAATGCTTGTTTATATTGCTTTAATTCATCAATATAACCTTTCATCGTATCGGTAGCAGCTAATTCTTCTAACTTTGCTATTTGCTGATCGATTAATTGTGTGTATACACTGACCATTTCATAATTGGAATAATCTTTCGTAAGAAGAAATTTTGTGATTGAATTATCAAGTTTGGCTACTTGATAACGAACTGAAGAGACTTCTTGAAGCGCTACCACTCGTTCATTTAATGCCTCATCTACTTGATTATCGATTCTATTAAAATTTATAAAACTAACAATCATCGATATACACAGTAGCCCGATTAAGGAATAAAAAGCTACATTCATTTTTCCCCCGATGCTCATCCTGGTCACCTCATCATATGGAAATATACTATAAGTCTATTATACTATTTTCTTTTTCGTTTTTTATTAGATATAAGGAAGATTTTATAAAAATTAATATTATTTTCTATTTTCCAAATAAGATAGTGTAGCAAGTCCCATCGTTTTTGCAGCAATTAACATCGCTCGTTCATCAAAATTAAATTTTGGATGATGATGTGGATATGCTGTTTCCCAATCTGGGTGTTTTGCACCAGTTATAAAAAATGTACCGGGCACTTTTTGCAAATAATAAGCAAAGTCTTCTCCAACCATCAATGGTTCACATTCTTTTACTTGATTTACTTCAGAAATGGCTTTTGCAATATCAGCTAAAAAGGCTGTTTCATCTGGATGATTCACAACGGCAGGATAACCTCTCGTATATTTAAATTCATAAGTCGCATTTGCTCCATCACATATCGCTTTAAGCAGAGATTCCAACTCTTTTTCAATTTGATTGCGCACCTCTTCATCGAGTGTACGGACAGTTCCTTTTAATGTAGCTTTTTCCGAAATAATATTGTACGCTTTCCCAGCTTCAAATTGTCCTACCGTAATGACCGCTTGTTTGAGTGGACTAATTCTTCGCGAAATGATGGTTTGCAACTGGCTTACATATTGAGCACCAAGGACGATGGAATCTATAGCATTATGAGGCTCTGCTCCATGTCCACCTTTACCATGAATTGTCACTTCGAACATATCTGGAGCTGCCATAATCGCACCACTTTTTACATGGATTTCTCCTAATGGCGTAGGAGCCCAAAGATGCGTTCCGAAAATCACATCTACCCCATCTAAACAACCATCTTCAATCATCGGTTTTGCACCGCCCGGAAGCACTTCTTCCGCAAATTGATGAATGAACACAATATTCCCGCTGATTTCTTCCCTCATTTCGTAAAGTGCTTTAGCTAATATTAAGAGCGTTGCCGTATGACCGTCATGCCCACAAGCATGCATAACTCCATCTACCTTTGATTTATAAGGGATATCGTTTTCTTCTTGGATTGGCAATGCATCAAAGTCAGCCCTGAGCGCCACTGTTTTTCCAGGTTTTGCTCCACGTAAAGTGGCTACAACTCCTCTTCCACCGACTCCTTCTCGAACTTCAAGGCCTATTTCACGATGGAAATTCGCAATATATTGAGGTGTGTGCACTTCTTGAAAAGATAGCTCTGGATTTGCATGTAAATATCTTCGAATGGAAACCATTTCCTCATAGTATCGATCTAACAATAGCAATAATTTTTCCAATGTAAAAACCCCTTTCCAAGTTGCGTCCTTTTACATATTATCGTACCATGAATAAGCACCATAGAATGTGTCGAAATATTGCGGAATATCAAATTATACTTTTTATACTTTCTTTAATATATTCCTAAAACCATAAAAAAAGCAGCTTAAAGCCGTTCATATGGACTTCAAACTGCTAAAGTTTTGATTAGTAAATTCTGCTTTTTGCTATACCAATGATGAGCAAAACCCATCCTGTTAAAAATAATACTCCACCGATTGGGGTAATAGCACCTAAAATTCCGATACCCGAAACAGCGAGTATGTATAAACTGCCAGAGAAGAATAAAATACCAATGGACATAGTGAGAAACGACCATTTTAAAGGAGACGTATCTCCTATTAATCTTGGATGCATTAAAATACCCACTAGAACGATGCCCGCTGCATGAAACATTTGATATTGAACAGCAGTATCCCAAATTCCTGCACCATAGTCATCCAATACTTCTTTTAATGCATGTGCACCGAATGCTCCTAATGCAACCGCTAAAAAGCCAAATACTGCACCTGTTATAATAGAACCTTTCATTTTACAAAACCTCTTTTTTATTTTTATTTTTAAAAATCAAAAATTGATTCCCCGTTTGCATCCTCTTCATCTAGTTTGGTTGAAGGGGGAAGTTGATTTCCGTGAGATACTTGCACATAGCTTGGCATTTGCCTTTGCACATAACTTTGCACTTGGTCTTTTTGGGCAAAGGACGTTGGTCGTTTTTCTGAGTTTAATGCTACATCACATAACGCTCGAATGGCGCTCAACAATTCACGTAACTCTTGTTCACTAGTCGTTTGTTTTGCTTGTACCACATAACGTTCAATTTCGTTAAACAATCTTTCGTAGGAAATCATTTTCTTTCCCCCTGTAATTCCTTTCGTTCAAACTTTAAACAATCCATCCCGGAAGATTGTTTTACAACAACAGACGGTAATTGTCTTGTTTTGAATTGATAAGCTGTACAACCTCGTGGATTGTTTGGATCCCACGTTACTTTAAAATATTTACACTTAAAACAGTTGACTTCCATGGGAAACCCACCTTTTATTTCACTCTACCAAATTTCCAATGTTGTGAAAAGTTCAATCAAAGTTGTTCAAAAACTTTCTAAAAAGTTGGTGCTCATTTTATGTTAAACACCAATCAATTGGTTCTTTTCCCCATTCAATTAACTGTGCGTTGATTTTAGAGAAAGGTCTACTCCCGAAAAATCCGCGATGAGCGCTTAATGGGCTTGGATGGGGCGCTTGTAAAATGCAGTGATGAGACCCCTTTCGTTGAATGATTGCCCTTTTCATTTGTGCAGGTCTTCCCCATAATACAAAAACGATTGGGTCTTGCCGCTCTGCTAATTTTTCAATAACTGTATCGGTAAATTGCTCCCAGCCCATACCTTTATGGGAGTTGGCCTCCCCTTGTCTCACTGTCAACACCGTGTTTAATAAGAATACTCCTTGTTTCGCCCATTTCATTAAATAGCCGTCCTTGGGAATAGGACAGCCTAAATCATTATGTAATTCAAGGAATATATTTCGTAGACTTGGTGGATGAGGCACACCTGGTTTAACAGAAAAACACATGCCGTGAGCTTGTCCAGGTCCGTGATATGGATCTTGACCTAAAATGACAACTTTTACATCTTTGTATGGAACAGAGTAAAAAGCACTCATAACTTCATCAATTGGCGGATAAACAATTTTTGTACTATATTCTTCAGCTACAAATTTTCTTAAATTTTTGTAGTAAGTTTTTTCGAATTCATCTTGCAAAATTTCTTGCCAGTCATTATTGAATACTTTTTTCAAATCAGAACACCTCTCTTTCAACCTACTTGATTACGTGAAGATTATCAATAGTTTTATATAATCTGTTCGGACACGCTTTGGGAAACTTTCTCTTTATTTATATTTTATACCTAGCTAGTTGCGTTCTGGCTACATCATTTTTTATCATTCTGACCATTTTTATAAAGTCAGATTAGGTATATACTAAAAACACAATCATTAAGTAGGAGTTGAGCAAATTGACATTGAAGAAAACATTAACGATTGCTGGGTCTGATGCATCAGGCGGCGCCGGAACTCACGCAGATTTAAAAACTTTCCAAGAATACGGCACTTATGGAATACAAGCTTTAACTTGCATTGCAACAATGGATCCAGATCATGGTTGGAGACATAGTGTATATACATTGCCTATTGATGTATTGAAAGAACAACTAAAAACGGCCATTTCTACCGGCATTGATGCAGTGAAAACTGGAATGCTTCCTAATGAAGAAGTGATTCAGGTTGCGGCAGAAGGCATTCAACAATCAGGAACTAATAATGTTGTAATTGATCCAGTGATGGTATGTAAAGGGGAAGATGAAGTATTAAACCCAGGTAATGTGGATGCCATGATTCAATATCTTCTACCTCTTGCCCTTGTCACAACTCCAAACTTGTTTGAAGCGGGACAATTAGCTGGAATGAAAACACCAAAAAACATTGAAGAAATGAAAGAGGCGGCAGAAAAAATTCATGCATTAGGTGCAAAAAATGTGGTTATTAAAGGTGGCCGTTCTCTCGGAACAGAAAAAGCCATTGATTTATTTTTCGATGGGGACAAGTTTTATGCATTAGAGACGGACCCTATTGAAACAAATTATAATCACGGCGCAGGCTGTACTTTCGCAGCAAGCATTACTGCAAATTTAGCAAATGGCTTATCCGTACAAGAAGCAGTTGTTGCTTCAAAAGAATTTGTTGCAGCAGCAATTCAGCACGGCTGGCGATTGAATCAATATGTTGGTCCAGTGATGCATGGAGCAAAAAACGTATTTGGAGCTCCAAAAGTTACAATAAAAGAAATTTAATTTCCAAATACACTTTCCCAATGACATTCATCCATTCCCCAAAAGCAATGAAATTTCAAAAAAATAGCATTTTATTAAGAAAACACCCGTACAATGAAAATGTACGGGTGTTTTTCATTCATTTCAATATTTTTCATTCGCATTGCTTTTTCTTTTCATCGAGTGCAATTTTTTACTATACTAATAACATAAGTCTCTGGAAAGGGGAATGAGAATGAAGGAAGTTGATGTGCTAGAGCTTCAAAAGTTAATTGACTCATTTGCAAATAAAGATGTTTATATACACCTCGAAACGACAAATGGCTCTTATGCCACTCACTATAACGAACAATTTTTTAATGCCAGCGCATTTATCCGCAACGCGAAAATTCGATATGAACATGGAAAAGTCATCAATGATAATCCCCACCGCGTCGGGCTTAAATTGGAAAACGGATGGGTTTATGCGCAAGGGATTACCCATTATGAATTAGATGAACAAGGTAGACTATTAATGGCTGGGTTAAACCACGAAGGAAAATTAGCGATTGCACTAGAAATTAGTGAAACGCCATTTTCTTAAGGAGGGGATTAATATGACTTTAAAACCACAGCGCCACGTTTTAGTTGTTTTTCCACATCCAGATGATGAAGCTTTTTCATCTGCCGGCGTCATTCGACTTTATCGCAATATGGGAGTTCCCGTTACATACGCTTGTTTAACTTTAGGAGAAATGGGACGCAATCTTGGGAATCCTCCTTTCGCTACTCGTGAATCATTGCCTGAAATTCGTCGAAAAGAATTGCAAGAAGCATGTAAAGCAATGGGGATAGAAGATTTACGAATGATGGGCTTCCGAGACAAAACGATTGAATTTGAAGATGATGAAAAAATGGTGAAGCTCGTTCAAGATTTAATTTCCGAATTGAACCCTTCTCTCATCATCACATTCTTGCCAAATTACAGCGTTCACCCAGATCATGAAGCCACTGGCCGAGCAGTTGTTGAGGCAGTTCGTCGAATGCCGAAAGATGATCGCCCGACAGTTTACGGTGTCGGATTTGCCAATAATACAATCGCTGAAAAAGGAGAACCAGACGTCATTATTGATATTACAACCGTCAAGGAAGATAAATTAAAAGCATTACTAGCTCATAATTCTCAAACAGCATGGATGGTTGAAGAAAATCAAAAACGGATTGATGAAGGTCAACCGATGAGTGATAGTTGGTTTCATTATGAGAAGTTTTATACAATTTCGTTTGTTGATTAATTAAAAAGCATGCTTTTTTATACAATCGAGTAGGAGGGAGCGATTAACTCCCGTCCTCTCACACCACCGTACGTACGGTTCCGTATACGGCGGTTCAATTAAGATAATTGACGCAAGTTTTCATAACGAGCTTCAAGACTTTTCGGCCCTTGGTTTCTCCAATAGGAGTTACCAAGGGTTCTGTGTAAATAATGTGTTTAGATGAGGGGGTTGTCCCGACCTCTTTCTCTAATTCCTATAATTTTGTATTAGAGTGATTAATTCTCTCTTACTTGATTGTATTAGTCTTGTTTTTCTTTTAATATAGCAACACCGAAAACTGCTCCTATTGCTGCAGATATCATATTTAATATAATTTTAATTGAAAGTGATAAATCATTAAAGAAATATTCAAAGATGGAATTAACTAAAAATACAGCTAGAGCAGCACAAATTGCAGGATAAAGTCTTTTTTTTATGTTAATCACCTTTCATTTAAAATTAATTTACTGTTTATAAACTCTTACACCGGTAGTCGGGTTCAAATATGGGATATAAATCACTAGTGGAACCGCATCTATATATTCATTAATAATTGTTGCAGCAGCAGCACCTATAGCAGCACCTCCAATAGCTCCCGGGATGCCACCATAACTACCAATTAAAGCACCTAAAGCAGCAGTTCCACCTGATACTCCGCCTTTTAGTATAGCATTAACATCGGTTTTTGTAAGGTAAATTTCCACATGATTCCAATATACTTTTATACCTCTTTTTCCTTCTTCACTTTTAGAAGCCGTCTTGACTGAACTCAGTGGTTTGTTTAATGATTCTTTGTTTAATGAAACAATAATTGTATCCCCGTTAGTTTCTAATGAATACTTGTTATATATTTTCGATTCTAACTTCATTGTTTGTAAATGTGCATTAACTTCTTCTAATATTTTGTTTACTTGTTCGAATTCTGATTGTGTAATATTTTTCATTAGCTCCGCTTCATTGTTGATTATGAATTTAAAATCAACTAACTCGATATAAGGGTCTTTTTTACCAACTCATCTGTTAGATTAGAGAAATTTGAGATAGATGAGTTTGAAACGATTTCTTGTTTGTTGATAGAATTCACATTTGAACTTCCAAAAGCAGTAGTTGGCATTATTAACGTAGCACTACATAATGCAGCAACTCCTATTTTTGTTATCTACGCATTTTATTTCCTCCTTTGAATATACTACTACAATTACAATATATTCAAGTAATTGGAAAAATATCAAAAATATATAAAACAATCTATCACGGCCACCTTTTAAAAAATACGAAAGTAGGGATGATTATGATAAAAATTAAAGTTTGTCAGTATGGTTATTCTGTTAATGAATTAATAGAATACGATGTTTGTGAGGCTCCTTTAAATATTGAAAGGCCAATGTTGAATTATGAAGAAAGAAGAATCGATTTGAGTGAAATATTTTTACCTTATTCAGTCCTCAAAAACTATAATTATTTAGATTTATGCAAACTTTTGGTTGTGTTCGTTTTGTCTACAACAAGATGCTAGCAGAACGTAAAGAAACATATGAGAAGTTCAAAGACGATAAGGAAACGCTTAAAAAGCAAAAGTTTCCGACACCAGCAAAAAATAAGAAAGAATTCCCGTTTCTAAAAGAGGTGGATTCTTTAGCTTTAGCAAATGCACAGATCCATTTGCAAAATGCTTATAAGAACTTTTTTTGAAGATCGTGCGGAGTTCCCTAATGAATATCTCGAATATTGGAAAGTAAATAACATCATGTTTTATTAATTCCTTATAGTTATGACGTAAATTCCTTTCACAAACGTTGATATTATAAGGTTTTGTTGTAGTTACGTCTGACGTTGTGAAATAAGAAGATGGAATAACGTCTGACGTATTCACCTAAAAAGCTTGATATAATCAGTGTTTTACAAAAATTCCAAGAAAGGATGTTTTCTATGATCGGACTTACATTAAGAAACTTAGAACGTATAAGAACAAGTTTGTATTTGGAACAAGTAGTGCAAGTTGAACTCCCAAAAAATATGCTAAACAGACCAATCGAGCAATTCGCCCAGCCAATAATGGTTAACGGTTATCCAGTGATCCAATTCAGATACGAGGGTGCTATGCCTTTGTATAGTGAAAAGGACAAAGAATATACAGCTCTTGTTAGAGATTATTATTTTCAAGTTACCTCTGATATGTACAATTACCCTGAACTAAATATTAGTTTCGATAAAGCAACATTAATAATATTCAGCACGTTTTTCCAGATAGAATCATACGTGATTTAGATAATCGAAACAGAAAATATTTAATCGACGCTATTAAGTTCACAGAGTTAATTGATGATGATAATTTTCAAAAACTATCTATATACGAAGAAGGGTTTGTGAAGAAATTACAATTAATTTCTTAAAAATATCAATATAAACCAATGTACCAGAAAAACCTTTAAATGGTTATACTGGGAAAAGTAATTTCCGAGACTTTTTATTGAAATCCGTTACGTGTTTCTGCAAAAATCAAGTTAAGAAAACAAGATATTGATTTTATCGTACTTCACTTCTTCCATAGCTTCTAATTTCCATTTCTCTATGTCAGCAAAGTAAACTAAAAGTTCCAGTAGATCCTTTTTTCCTTTTTTTAAATTTTGTACCCTAGGTAATACTAATCCGACAACTTTTTCCCCATTAAATTTGAAAGGACTTTCAAAGCGAATTGTTTCCTCATTTTCTTTCTCACTAACGCCCATATCATCTAATTTTGACAAATAAATCATATGTGCCGTTACTATATCGTCACGTTTAGTTAATACCGCTAACATTTGACCGGTGTTTTGCCTCCAGCTTCCTTCAGATTCCGCGTCACCACGGACACCCTTTCGTTGAGCTAACCTCTACTTCTGTCTTCGGGGTTCGGGACTTACACCCTATAGTTCATGTACATGCCGGGCGCACATCAAAAAAAACACCATTTTTTTCACAAATGGTGTTTTTTTTATTTTCCTCTTCTCTTTTATGCAGTTTTTTGCTATTTTAGTGTAGTATAAAAGACGAAAAGTATAAAATTTTCGAAATACTATTATTTTTTCTATTTGTATAGACATCAGTATAAATACCATTTATAGTGTATAAATATGCAACAAAAATTAATGAGGGGTATATTATGGTAAAAAAATTTCATCCATATACATGGTTTTTATTTTCATGTCTTTCAATTTTAGGTATCTTTCTATTCATTATTCCTGTTAGTACGCCTGATGGACTTAAGGTTCCAATAGCACTTTTGGCGAACGGTCTTTCTGTAAATGTCGTAACCTTTATCCACTGGTTTGCGTATGTTGTATTTATTATTGCTGCTGTTGGATCTATTGTGATGCACTTTGTACCACAATCAGGAAAAGTGACCATTTTCGATGCTTTATTCCGTACTCATGCATTCTGGACAGTAATGCGAGTTTTAGCGGTCGTATTTGCAACGTTATATTTATTCCAAATTGGACCTGAAGCCTTCACTAGTGAAAACACATCTGGCTTGTTATTAAATCCTGATGGCGGCTTAGTAACAATGATGTTTTCATTATTCTTTTTTGCTGGATTATTGTTACCGCTTTTGACAGATTTCGGTCTATTAGAGTTTTTTGGTTCCATGATGGTAAAAATTATGCGTCCAATTTTTAAAGTTCCTGGACGAGCTGCTATTGACTGTTTAGCTTCTTGGGTTGGTGACGGCACAATTGGTGTGCTTCTCACAAGTAGACAATATGAGCAAGGAAATTATACTGCGAGAGAGGCTGCTACAATTGCCACTACCTTTTCCGTCGTTTCAATTACTTTCTGTTTTGTAATCGTTGAAACGGTAGATCTCGGCCATTATTTCTTGCAATTTTACGGCACGGTCATTTTAGTTGGTTTAATATTGGCTGTCATTATGCCAAGAATTTATCCTTTACGAAATAAACCGAATACGAATTTTGACGGGTCTTCTCCAGAAAGTCGCCGTGAAGATGTTCCGGAAGGATTTAATTCATTTACTTTTGGCTTACATAATGCGTTAGATAAAGCCCATAGCAATCGAAATTTATTAAATGTGGTTCGCTCAGGCTTTAAAAATGTTTTGGAGATGTGGTTTGCCATTACACCGGTCATCATGGCATTCGGTACAATAGCATTAATTCTTGCAGAATATACTAGTTTCTTTAAAATTTTAGGAATGCCATTCGAACCGATTTTGCAATTATTCCAAATTCCTTACGCAGACGAAGCTGCCCAAACGATGATTATTGGATTTGCGGATATGTTGCTTCCTTCTATATTAGGAGCTGGAATCGAGTCTGAATTAACTCGTTTCTTTATCGCAACAATTTCTGTTACGCAATTAATTTATATGTCTGAAGTTGGTGGCTTGATTTTAGGTACAAAACTTCCAATAAAAATTTGGGATTTGTTTATTATCTTCTTAATTCGCACAATCATTTCAATACCGATAGTTGCTTTCATCGCTCACTTAATCTTTTAACTTATGTGACACCATTTTCCTTTGAGAAAATGGTGTTTTTTTAAATACGGCTCCTACTAATGGAAGCATGTCGATTATTCAAATAACTTTAACACTTTAACGTTTTAAATAAACAAATTTTTTTCTTTTTTTATCGATTTATACCTTGATTTTTTTAAAAGCTGTCTTTAGACTATTCTGTATATTATTTATATTTCAAAAGTTTTATGTATGAAATCATATACATATAAAGGGACTTTACAGTATGGCATTTATAAATTTCATAAAATACTGAATCTTATGTTAAAATAAATAAATGCTGGAACTAACGGAGGTTAAATTTAAAATGGAAGTTGCGGATAAAAGCTTTACTGTTGAAAACATCTTAAAAGCACAGCACCAATTAAAAGATGTAGTACTTCATACGCCATTACAAAAAAATGAATATCTGTCAGAAAAGTATGGTGCGAATATTTATTTAAAACGTGAAGATTTACAATCAGTGCGCTCCTTTAAGTTACGGGGTGCTTATTATAAAATTAAAAAAGTTGAAGATGAAGCACGTGCAAGAGGTGTTGTTTGCGCCAGCGCCGGCAATCATGCCCAAGGGGTAGCTTATTCTTGTGCTCATTTAAAGATTAAAGGAACCATTTTCATGCCGTTGACAACTCCAAAACAAAAAGTCGACCAAGTGCGCATGTTCGGTCGCGATTATGTGGAGATTGTGTTAACTGGCGATACATTTGATGATTCAGCAAATGCAGCGATGGATTATTGTTTGGAACATGAAATGATCTTTATTCATCCTTTTGATGATTATGATATCATCGCTGGACAAGGCACATTGGGCGTAGAAATTTTAAATGACATTGAAGAACCTCTTGATTTTGTATTTGGAGGTATCGGTGGCGGAGGATTAATGAGCGGAGTTGCTGCCTATATTAAAAACATTTCACCAAATACAAAAGTGATTGGTGTTGAACCAGAAGGCGCTCCAAGCATGAAAGCAGCCTTTGAAAATGGCGGACCTGTCACTTTAGAAAAAATTGATAAGTTTTGCGACGGTACAGCAGTTCAATCTGTTGGGCAAAAAACTTATGAAATTTGCCGCAAATATTTAGATGATATTATTACAATACCGGAAGGAAAAGTAAGTACAACTATTCTTGACTTATATAATAAACACGCTATCATTGCAGAACCATCCGGCGCATTACCAGTATCCGCCCTTGATTTTTATGCGGATCAGCTAAAAGGAAAAACGGCCGTTGCGATTATTACAGGTGGCAATAATGATATCAGCCGTATGCAAGAGATTAAAGAAAAATCATTATTATATGAAGGTTTGCTTTACTACTTTATCGTCAACTTCCCTCAACGCGCAGGAGCATTACGCCAATTCTTAACGGTTGTTCTCGGCCCTAATGATGATATTATCCGATTTGAATATACGAAGAAAAACAATAAAGAAGAAGGTCCTGCACTAGTCGGAATTGAAGTAAGCAAACCGGGAGATTATGAAGGCTTAATCGATCGCATGCGAGTGAATGGTTTTGAGTTTAAAGAAGTGAATAAAGACAGCACTTTATTTGGATTGTTGATTTAACAAAAAGAAACCCGAGCGTTTAATGTGATAAGCGCTCGGGTTTTAGATTTTATTAACAGATTTTGTATTATTTTTTTCAAGTTGGAAGGATAGTATTCATTTTTATTTTGGCATTTAAAAAAAATAAAAACCAACCCTTATAATAAAGAGTTGGCTATATCAACATTAATTACCCCAACAACGCTCGGTCAGAATTCATTTTTTCACCGCGGATGCGTTCGAATTCAGCCATTAAGTCAGGAATTGTTAAGTTTGGTTTTTGATCTTCATCTACTTCTAAAATGATTTGCCCTTTATCCATCATAATTAAACGATTGCCTAAATCGATGGCTTGTTGCATGTTGTGCGTTACCATTAACGTTGTTAAATGATTTTCTTCTACCAATTGCTTTGTTAAGTTCGTAATCAATTCTGCTCGTGATGGGTCAAGAGCTGCCGTATGCTCATCTAGTAATAGAATCGCAGGTTGCGTAAATGTTGCCATTAATAATGACAATGCCTGTCTTTCCCCACCGGATAGCAATCCTACTTTTGCATTTAAGCGATTTTCTAAATTTAAATGCAATTTTTCAAGGGAGGTACGGAAGAAGTCGCGGCGTTGTCGATTCACACCTAACCTCAATGAACGATTGGAATTTCGGGCATAGGCAATTGCAAGATTTTCCTCAATCGTCATAGATGGTGCCGTACCCGCCATCGGATCTTGGAAAACGCGCCCGATATAATGAGAGCGCTTGTATTCAGGTAAATGGGTTACGTCTTTTCCATCAATCCATACTTTCCCAACATCTGGTTTTAATACTCCAGAAATCATGTTCATCATCGTTGACTTTCCCGCACCATTACTTCCGATAACCGTTACGAAATCTCCAGGTTTTAAATGAAGATTGATGTTATTCAAAGCCACCTTTTCATCTGGTGTACCTTCATTAAAAATTTTGTTAATGCCTTCTAGCTTAAGCAAGGTGATCGCCTCCTTGCTTTTCTAGTTGAGCAGCGGCTAGCTTTTCTTGCAGTCGCTTCGCCTTCCGCTTCTTATCTTTTTGCTTATCAATCATTTGCGGAACGATTAACGCTAAGATTACAATGATGGCTGTAATCAATTTCATATCACTTGCATCGAGGAATGGCACTCGCAATGCAATCGCAAGTACAATCCGATAAACAATTGCTCCAACTATTACCGCAAAAGTAGTGCGCATGATTGATTTCGTTCCAAAAATCGCTTCACCGATAATGACAGATGCTAGACCAACTGTAATCATCCCGATCCCCATTGTCGCATCGGAATATTTATTATATTGGGCGATTAAAGCCCCCGCTAACGCTACTAACCCATTCGATAATCCAACACCTAAAATAATTAAAGTGTCCGTATTCGCAGAAAAACTGCGAATCATTCGTTTGTTATCCCCCGTAGCACGAATCGCTAGACCAATCTCTGTTTTGAGGAACCAATCCACTATGAACTTAATTGCTGTTGTAAGAATTATCATGACAAAAAGTATTTCCCAAGTTTGTGGAAGATTTTTTACTCCTAAACTCGTCAAAATGTTATTGAAAAATGCATCAATCCCTAAATGTTCCCAGAAAGAATAAATTTTAGTGAAGATTGTTTCACTATTTAGTAGAGGAACGTTCGGAAGGCTCGTTGCATTTTCACTTGAGAAGCCCATAATTCGCAGGTTTACGGAATAGAGGCCAATCATCATAATGATCCCGGCAAGGAGCGGATTAATGTTTCCTTTTGTATGGAGCAAACCAGTGATACATCCTGCAATAAATCCTACGACAATCGCTGCTAACGTAGCTAATATTGGGTGATAACCTAAAACAATCATTGTTGCAGCTGTAGCCGCACCCGAAACAAAGCTACCATCTACCGTCAAGTCTGGAAAATCTAACACTCGGAATGTTAGATACACTCCGAGTGCCATTATTGCGTAGATGATTCCTTGCTCAACTGCACCGAACATTGCTGTAAACATATTGAATCATCTCTCCTAACATGTTGAAAATATTTTATTGTTGTGTTTCGACAAGCTCAGCTTCCCACTCGTCTTTCACTTCAAGACCAAGTTTCTCAATTGCATCTTTATTCATTACTAATTTCAATGTATTTGGATATTCTGCTGGAATATCTGCAGGTGTCGCTTCACCTTTTAAGATTTTTGCAGCCATTTCACCAGCTTGATATCCGATATCGTAATACTCGAAACCAAATGCCAACAATCCGCCGCGTCTTACAGAGTCAAATTCACCAACAACAAGCGGTAGTTTATTGCTATCTGCTACTTGAATAATAGATTCTAGAGCGGATACGACTGTGTTATCTGTAATGATATAAAATGCATCAACTTTTCCGATTAAAGATTCTGCAGCTTGTTTGATCTCTGAACTTTGAGATACAGTAGCACCTTCTACTTTTAAACCTAATGAATCAGCAATCTCTTTCACTTGGTTTACTTGAGCTACTGAGTTTTGTTCACCTGCGTTGTAAACCATTCCGATTGATTTAACGTCTAAAGCGTCTTTCATGAATTCTACCGTTGTTTTAATTGCTTCTGGGTGCAAGTCAATCGTACCAGTAACGTTTGCACCAGGTGATTCAATCGAATCAATTAATTGAGCTGCAACCGGATCTGTTACAGATGTAAAAACAATTGGAATTTCAGTTGTTACATTTTTAGCAGCTTGTGCAGATGGAGTGGAGTTGGCGAAAATCAAATCTACTCCTGCACTTGCTAAGTTTTGTGCAATTTGCGTATTCAAACTATTATCGTTTTGTGCAATTTGATAATCATATTCAACATTTAAACCAGCATCTTTCAATGCATCTTGGAATCCTTGATATGCAGCGTTTAAAGATGGATGTTCAACAATTTGTGTTACACCAATCTTATAATTTTTTACTTCTTCTGTTGTTTCGTTTTCTGTGTTGTTTTCGCTCGATTCAGATGTATCATTACCGCCGCCGCCACAAGCAGCTAGAAGCAACACTAAACCAAAGAGCAAAAATGATAGTTTTTTCATGCTACTTTTCATACAAATATCCCCCACTATCCTTCGAAAAATTACTAACAATTTCGAATAAAAAATATTTTCGCTTTATTCAAATAAAGCTAGAGTTTAACGATATATTACATTCTCATAGTTCAAGAGTCAATAACATTAGGAATGTTCTGAATTTAAGAAAATTCTTTTTATTACTTTAGTAATATTAATTTATCGCTTTAAATCGCTAAATTACGAGGATTTTCTAGAATAAATTGTTTTTTTGAAATAATGAATATTTTGTGACAAAATTGCGAACTTTATTTTGTTGTACGAAATCTTCCCTTTATCATCGTTAATTTTTTCCAAAGCTAAATTTGATTTTCTTTTTGTTTATGATAGAATTATATTTTGTGTGCTTATCACACCGTGGTTCGCGAAATCCCACGATAAAAAACTAAGGAGTGAAAATTTAATGAAAACAAAATTTATGGCAATGTCCGCAATCATAGCTGCACTTTATATTGCGGTAACGTATACGCTATCATTTTTAAGCTTTGGCGATATTCAATTTCGCATCGCTGAAATCTTTAACCACCTAATTGCCTTTAACCCTCGCTATATGCTAGGTGTTGTATTAGGCGTATTTATATCAAACTTATTTTCACCTCTAGGCTGGTTTGATTTAGTCTTCGGAGTAGCCCACTCCGTTATTTGCTTAACGATTCTTATCATCGTTAGCAAATATGTGAAAAACATCGCCTATCGTATGTTGATTAACTCATTTGTCTTCACATTCATGATGTGGATTATCGCTTTAGAATTAAAGTTAGCGTTAGAGCTTCCCTTCTGGCTTTCGTGGTTAACTACAGCCATTGGTGAAGCGGTTGTTTTACTAATCGGTATTCCAATTATGCAATTGCTAGATAAACGATTAAATTTCAAAAATTTAATCGATCAATAATATAAAACTAGTAGCACAGACTAATGTACAGTCTGTGCTATTTTTTTATACTAGGATTAAAAACGAACGAACTCTTTTGGATTTGCTTGATTTTTACAATCAGTAATTATTTTTTTGAATTTAGCAATTTATCAATTCGAAAATACTTATTTATTCGAATAACATTTTCCTTCCCAAATTTACCGAAAATTATTGACATTCATATAATTTCAGAATAAAATATACTGAAATCAAACGTGGCGGAGAAAGGTTGTGGAAGCACAATCACCGCACCGGTATCTTAGTTGAGTAGAGTCTGAGTTTAGTTGAGAATAGCCGAGCAAAATTGATGAGTAAGGAAAAGTAGCGAAATGTGTAATGCGATAGAGAGCTAGTGGTTGGTGGAAACTAGTGCATTCCTTTTCGTGAATGGGCCTTACGAGAGCAACTGCGCAAGTGGTTGACGTCTTTCCCGCGTTATTGGGAAGTGTTCACGACAGTGAGCACACCGAGGTGGAAGTCATAACTGCTTCAATAGAGGTGGCAACGCGGCAGCAAGGTCGTCCTCTGCAAATGGGTTTTCATGCCCTTTTGCAGAGGTTTTTTTATTTCTCCCACCGGCTATTCTATCTAAACTTCAAATTTTAAATTTGGAGGATGATAGAATGAACATTCAAGCTTATATCAAACGAGTTCAACAGAAGGAAAACTTATCTTATGACGATATGATTCAAGCGGTAGAAATCATCTTTAACGAGGAAACACCAAAAGAAGCAATTGCTGAATTTTTAGTAGCACTTCATGAAAAAGGTGAAACAGCAGAGGAAATTGCCGCCCTTTCCATCGTGATGAAATCCAATGCCATTCATTTCCCTGTTCCAAAAGATACTTATATCGATATTTGCGGTACTGGGGGCGACGGTCTGAAAACTTTCAACATCAGTACAACTTCTGCCTTTGTGTTAGCCAGTAGTGGTGTCAAAGTTGCAAAACACGGCAATCGGAAAATTTCTAGTTCTTCTGGAAGTGCCGATGTCCTACAAGCACTAGGTATTCATACAGATTTTACTGTCCATGAGTCCGTACAGTTATTGGAACAAGAAGGAATCACTTTTCTATATGCCCCGGCCGTTCATCCAAAACTGAAACGCATCGGTGAAGTTCGACGAGCAATTGGTAAGCCAACCATTTTCAACTTAGTTGGCCCCTTAACAAATCCTGTTGACTTAGAGGTTCAACTAGTCGGCATTAATCGTCCAGATTTCGTGGAGGAATATGCAAAAGTATTAAGTATTTTAGGGAGAAAGCGAGCTATCGTTATTTCAGGATCACAAGGCATGGATGAAGCTTCTCTCGACCACCGAAACCGTTCTGCCCTGTTGGAAAATGGCGAAATTAAACCTTTCACCATCAACATTGAAGAACTGGGTATACAACCTGCATCGATATCACACCTCCGTGGTGGTACACCGGAAGAAAATGCTGAAATATTAAAAGAATTATTGAAAGGAAAACGCTCGCCATACTATGATGCAGTCGTTTTAAATTCAGCTCTCGGTTTCTTCGCTTACGGCATTGCCGAAACATTGAAAGAAGGTGTTTCCATGGCTCGTGATGCCATCGAATCCGGTCGTGCTTATAAGAAACTAGAAGCAGTGATTGAATTTAGCCAAAACACAATAAAGGAGCAAGCACTTTAATGACGATTTTAGATATGATAATTGAACATAAAAAAGCGATTCTTCCAAAATTGAAAGAATCAAAGCCCCAATGGGACATTCCTTTAAAAAAACGGCCATCATTGTACGATGCATTACGAAAATCTAACACTCTTCAAATTATTGCAGAAATGAAGCGAGCCTCCCCTTCTAAAGGCATCATAAATGAGGACGCTGACCCAGTACAACAAGCAAAACGATATGCACAAGCTGGTGCAGCATGCATCTCTGTTTTAACGGAAGAAAAGTTTTTCAAAGGATCTTTTGAAGACTTGGCCAGCATTGCAAATCATGTAGATACTCCAATTTTAAATAAAGATTTCATCATAGATAAAGTGCAAATCGATTATGCACTCCATGCAGGTGCATCCGTTATTTTGCTGATTGTCGCTGCTTTAGATGACGAAACTTTATCGGAATTATATGAGTACGCAACAGGTTTAGGGTTGGAGGTACTTGTTGAAGTACACAACGAAGAAGAATTGGAGCGCGCCCTTCGCCTTCAACCAAAATTGATTGGTGTCAATAACAGAGATTTGAAAACATTCCACGTCAACTTAGCTCAAACTGAAAAGTTGGCAGAAACAATCAATCGCGTTGAAGGTATAGCCTTCATCAGTGAAAGCGGCATTTTTGAAACAGTGGATGCCGAACGTGTTGCTAAAGCGGGAGCCCGTGGAATTCTTGTCGGCGAATCGTTGATGAGAAGCGGCAATGTGGAAGAGACATTAAAATCTTTCCAAATAAAACTTCCTCCCTTTAAGGATGTAGAGCGATGACGAAAGTGAAAATTTGCGGATTAAAAGAAAAAGTTCACGTGCATTGTGCAGTTGCTGCAGGAGCGAATTTTTTAGGCTTTGTGTTTGCGCCAAGCAAAAGACAAATTTCCATCAGAAAGGCCTGTGAACTTGCACAAATAGTACCGAAACATGTGAAAAAAGTTGGTGTATTTGTCAATCCGACAGAAGATGAAGTAAAAGAAGCTTTTGAAAAAGTACCACTCGATTTCATTCAATATCACGGCAATGAAGAACCAACTTTTATCGAAAAACTAGGACTCCCTTCTATCAAAGCTTTTTCCATCCGCGAGCTTAGCGATGTTGAAAAAGCTAGCAAGTACAACGTAGATTACTATTTATTCGATGCTCCCGGAACAGATTTCGCTGGCGGGAGTGGTAAATCATTTGATTGGTCTTTACTTGATCAACTTTCCATCCCTAAAGAGAAAGTAATACTTGCAGGAGGACTGAATGCTTTGAACGTGCAGCAGGCGATTGCAGCGGTACAACCTTTCGCTGTAGATGTTTCAAGCGGCGTTGAGCAAGATGGAAAGAAAAATTGTGAGCTGATTCAATCATTCATCCAAGCAGCAACAACTTTACAATAAACGGTTAAAGGAGCTAAATGACATGACGAAAGTAAAAGGCAAGTTCGGTCGTTTTGGCGGTCAATTTGTTCCGGAAACATTAATGACAGCCTTACTGGAACTTGAAGAAGCTTATGAACAATATAAACATGATGAGTCTTTCCAACAGGAACTTCACTACTATTTAAAAGACTACGTTGGCAGAGAAACGCCCCTTTACTTTGCAGAACGACTTACTGAGCATTGTGGCGGCGCAAAAATTTATTTAAAACGAGAAGATTTAAACCATACAGGAGCCCACAAAATTAACAACGCTCTCGGCCAGGCATTGCTTGCAAAACGGATGGGCAAAACAAAAATTGTTGCCGAAACTGGAGCTGGTCAACATGGTGTCGCAACTGCAACTGCCTGCGCCCTACTCAACATGGAATGCATCGTCTTCATGGGAGCAGAAGATGTAAAGCGTCAAGCATTGAACGTATTCCGCATGGAGCTATTAGGTACAAAAGTGGTGGCTGTCGATAAAGGCTCAAGAACATTAAAAGATGCGGTCAACGAAGCGTTGCGTTACTGGGTGACAAATGTCGAAACAACCCACTACATTTTAGGCTCTGCCATGGGGCCACACCCCTTCCCTACAATTGTCCGTGATTTCCAGCGGATCATTGGCGATGAAACGAAAAAACAAATTATCGAAAAGGAAAACCGACTGCCTGATGCTGTTGTTGCTTGCATCGGAGGTGGCAGCAACTCCATTGGTATGTTCTATCCTTTCGTTGAAAATCAAGAGGTTGCTCTATACGGTGTGGAAGCTGCCGGAAAAGGCTTTGAAACTGGAAAACATGCAGCTGCTATTAACGGTGGAAAAACGGGTGTATTGCATGGCGCTTATATGTACTTATTGCAAGATGATGACGGATTTGTACAAGAAGCTCACTCCATTTCCGCAGGGCTTGACTATCCGGGAGTCGGCCCAGAACATTGCTATTTGTATGAAACTGGCCGCGCCCAATATGTCATGGCAACTGATGAAGAAGCGCTTGCGGCGGTTAAACTTCTTTGCCAAACAGAAGGGATTCTCCCTGCTTTAGAGAGCGCCCATGCCGTTTATTATGCTACTGAACTTGCAAAAACAATGAACCAAGATCAGATTATTGTCGTTTGTTTATCCGGCCGTGGAGATAAAGACGTTCATACAATTTTTGATGCCCTTGGAGGTGACTTATCATGAGCCAATTAACTGAAGCAATTGTAGAAGCAACTCGCCTAGGCCATAAAGCTTTTATTCCTTACATAATGGCTGGCGATGGCGGGCTTGATACGTTGAAACCGACGATTTTGAAATTGCAACAACTAGGAGTCACTGCGATTGAAGTGGGCATCCCCTTCACCGACCCTGTAGCGGATGGACCGACGATTGAAGAGGCTGCTGTAAGAGCATTAGCAAAGGGCACAACATTACGAAAAGTACTTGAAACTCTTGCCTCTTTCGCAGATGAAATTACCGTTCCATTAGTGGCAATGACCTATTTAAACCCGATTTTAGCCTACGGAATCGATGCATTTGCAAAAGATGCTTATGAGGCAGGCATTCGCGGCGTCATTATTCCAGATATGCCACTAGAAGAAAGTACTATCGTTCACCCTTCACTTAAGGCATATGGCGTTGACTTAGTTCAGCTTGTTTCATTGACAAGTACGCCAGAGCGAATTGAAAAGCTTACAAAAGCAAGCGAAGGATTTATTTATGCGGTGACAGTTAATGGAATCACTGGTGCTCGCTCCACTTTCGAAGGCGACTTAGAAAGCCACTTTAAAAAAATTCAAAGCTATACAGATACGCCTGTTTTAGCAGGGTTCGGCATTTCCACCCCTGAACAGGTTAAACAATTCGGCACCTTTACAAGCGGTGTTATTGTCGGCAGTAAAATCGTTGACAGTTTAGCAAAAGATGATTGGGATACAATTGAAAGTCTTGTGAAAGCTTCGAAGGTACAGATTTTGTGAACATATTGACTGTTTTTGTGACAAAATCAACACTTTGAAAAAGGAGTTGTAAATCTTGAGCAAAACTTTAATTAAAAATGGTTACTATGGAGATTTTGGTGGCAGCTTTGTTCCAGATGAGGTACAAAAAGTGCTCGACCGAATTGCAGAAGAATTTGCGAAAGTTAAAGACGACCTAACTTTCAATGAAGAACTAAACTATTACTTAAAAGAATATGCTGGCCGTGAAACTCCCCTTTACTTTGCTAAAAACTTAACGGAAAAATTGGGCGGAGCGAAAATTTATTTAAAGCGGGAAGATTTGAACCATACAGGATCCCATAAATTGAACAACGTGTTAGGTCAAATATTGCTTGCTAAACGCATGGGGGCAAAAAGAATTATTGCAGAAACGGGAGCTGGACAACACGGAGTTGCCACTGCGACAGCTGCTGCGATGTTCGGAATGGAATGCACGATTTACATGGGCGCAAAGGACACGAAACGCCAAGCTTTAAATGTGTTCCGCATGGAGCTTCTCGGTGCTCAAGTAGTAGCGGTGGATAAAGGAAACGGCTTATTAAAAGAAGCGGTAGATGAAGCCTTCCTTGATTTAGTTAATAACTATGAAAATACTTTCTATTTGCTAGGCTCTGCTGTAGGCCCTACTCCATATCCTGAAATTGTGGAACATTTCCAATCAGTGATTAGCCGTGAAAGCCGCGCTCAACATTTAGAAAGAGAAGGCAAACTTCCAACAGCTATTATCGCTGCTGTCGGTGGGGGCAGCAATGCAGCTGGTGCTTTCTCCCATTATATTAATGATGAAAATGTGCGCTTAATCGGTGTGGAACCTGCAGGCGCTGCAACCCTTACGAAAGGTTCTCCTGGCATCCTTCACGGCTTCAAAAGCTATGTCCTTCAAGATGAAGAAGGCAACTTGTTCGATACAAATTCCATCGCTGCCGGTTTAGATTATCAAGGGGTTGGACCACTACACGCCTACTTGCATGAAACAGGCCGCGGCGAGTATGTTGCGGTCACAAACGAAGAAGTATTAGAAGCATTCCAAACGTTATCCAAAACGGAAGGTATTATTCCAGCTCTTGAAAGCTCTCACGCCGTTGCCTATGCTCTGAAATTGGCACCTACTTTATCACCTGAAGATAGCATTATCGTTAATATTTCTGGCCGTGGTGATAAAGATGTACAACAAGTATTTGAATTGCTGAAAAAATAAGGGGCTGTTCGAATTCGAACTCCCCTTTTCTTATGCAATTTTTTCGTTAAGAGAAGTCGCAAAGTTTCGGAACTTCTAACTCTCCTTTTTCTTTACGTATCATATATAAATAAAATCCCTTTTACGTGTTATAGTGTCGTTTTGCTTTTAATGCCTCCACCGATTTTATCAAGCATATCGATTGTCATTGTCGTTAAATCATAAGTTGCCTTGAATCCCCAGTCAGCAATCGCTCGGGAAGAATCGATGGAATTTGGCCAACTTTCCGCAATACTTTGCCGCACCGGATCGACGTCATATTTAATTTCAAAATGAGGAATATGTTTTTTGATTTCCGCTGCAATCTCTGATGGATCAAAGCTCATTGCGGAGATATTATAGGCATTGCGAACAGTTAGTTTGGCAGGATCTGCTTCCATTAAATCCACAATCGCATTCAATGCATCAGGCATATACATCATATCCATATATGTTCCTTCTGCAATATAAGAAGTATAACTTCCCTCATTTACCGCTTTATGATAAATTTCCACCGCATAATCCGTCGTTCCTCCTCCAGGTGGTGTTCCTGGTGAAATTAAACCTGGGAATCGAAGACCTCTTACATCAACACCGTAGCGTAAGTGATAATAATCGCATAGCAATTCTCCTGCTACTTTATTCACGCCATACATGGTCGTCGGCCGTTGCAATGTTTCTTGTGGTGTATCGATTTTCGGAGTAGTTGGTCCAAAGACTGCAATAGAACTCGGATTAAACAATTGCATGTTTAATTCTTTTGAAACCTCTAACGCATTTAATAAACCGCCCATATTTAATTCCCATGCAAGGATTGGTTTAATTTCTGCCGTTGCGGAAAGCAATGCTGCCAAATGAATCATCGTATCTGCATTAAATCTTTTCGCCACTTCGTACATTTTTAATGCATCGAGCACATCCAACACTTCAAAGGGACCGTCATGATTTTTGTCTTCTCGAATATCCGTTGCTAGTACATTATCTTTTCCGTATTCAAATCTGAGTTTTCTCACCAATTCCGAACCAATCTGTCCAAGCGCACCTGTTACAAGAATTCTTTTCATCTTGCCCCTCCTCTGGTGAATTACAGGCTTAAAAGCGACATTCTCACGATTCGCGAACAATATAAATTATGTTGTAAACTATTTATATGCCAGTGCTTTTTGTTGGGCTATTCTTTTGACTAGAGGAAGGGATTTTTCTATTTTTATTCCATAATCGTAATGCCATAGATCGATTCAAAGGAGAAGGTGCGGCCATCTTCGAATGTACAGCCATGTTCAGCATGGAGCTTGGCAATCTTCCCTGTCGCTTTGAAGATGCGCCCCTTGTGCCAAATTTTTAATTCGACTTCATAGCGATTGGTGAAGGCAATGAGCAGCTGTTCGTTTAAATCTTGCAATGCCCCTTCATCAAGAGTTGGTTTTTCTTCATATTTATCTTTTTCTCTCCATTCCCGGAGTACTTTCACATGTTCCGGAAGCATCATGGCATTCCATTTAATATTTCCACGATCTCGAATCACTTTCTCACCCCTTTTACACTCCATTTGTTGCAGGTCGTTGGAGGTGTGTTTGGGCATAGCAAGTTTCTTCCTTTTTCTCTTCGTTCGAAGAGATAATCCGCCTCTTGCTAGGGAACATACCTCTACAATTTGTTATATTCGCCGAGGAGTTAATCCGCCGTCTTCTCAGACATACACACAACAAGCCGCGTCCTCCTTCTATTTCTTATGTCCACCAAGAAGTTGAGCTCTCTCAAGGGCCGTTCCTGCTTCTGTATAAGAAACCGCACGAAGCACAGCAGTGGGCCCTATTTTAGAGCGCAAAGTATCCATTACCGCGCCAAGTTTTCGCCTTTTCCATTTTTGCTGGTCAAAAAAACTTAATTGCATGGAGCGTTCCGTTTCAAGTTTAGAGAGACTGATAGCAAGTTGTCTTACAGGGCGTTCGGCATAAAACTCATCAAGCAATTCTTTGCATACTTCATAAATTTTCATCGTATCATTCGTTGGTTCATCGATTGTTCGGGAGCGATAAAATCCTCCTCCAAAGGCATCTTTGCTGTAATTCACACCAAGAGAAACCGTTCTTCCTACTTGATACGCTTCCCTTGCTCGCCGCGCCACATCTTCACACATTTCTAAAATGACGGTAAGAATTTCGCTGCGTGTGCGATAATCCCGCATAAGCACTTGCCCTTTGCCGAAGCTAATTTGCCCTTCTGCAAGTGGCGCACCAAGAGGGGATAAGTCAATTCCCCAAGCGTGATAGTACAATTGATTTCCTAAAATACCGAAGCGCTTTTCCAGCAGTTGTAAATCGGTTTGCGCTAAATCTCCTACTTTGAAAATGCCCATATTATTTAACGTGCGTTCCGTGCGTCGACCAATTCCCCACATTTCAGAAAGGGGCGCCACAGGCCATAATTTTTTCGGAACATCTTCATACGTCCATTGAGCAAATTCTGTTTTCTTCGCCTCTAAATCAAGAGCTAGTTTTGCCATGAGCATATTCGGCCCCATCCCTACCGCACTCGGAATTTGAAACTGGCTATATATTCTTTCTTGAATGTATTTAGCAGTTTTTTCAGGTGGCCCCCAAAGTTTTTCCGTGCCTGTTAAATCAACAAAACTTTCATCAATGCTATATACATGAATCGCTTCTTTCGGTACGAATTGATTGATTAAATTCGTAATCTCCATCGACATTTGCACGAAAAATTCCATTTTCGGTTCGAACAATTTAATGTCTGGATGTTTGGGTATTTCATAAAGCCTGGAGCCTGTTTTGATGCCAAATCGTTTCTTCATCGGTGGTGATGCAGCAAGCACGATACTGCCCTTTTGCTCAAAATTGCCCACCACCGCTATCGGCACTTCCATTGGATTTAAATTGTGAAGCATCGCCATGCAGCTAGCATAAAAGCAACGCATATCAATGCAAATGATCGAACGGTTTGGGAGATGTTGATATAATTCTTCTGGGCTAAAGTTCGTGTAGTTGAATGTATTTATGCGCATACTTAACCACCTCCCTATTTTATTATACAAAGGGAACATTTGTTCTATAACTCATTTTAAAACGAGACCATTGAGACGACAAGTGAGATTATATGGAAATAGGAGGATAAGGTTGGGGATTGGATTGAGGATGTTACCTTCACAAGCGGACATGCTATTTAGATAAGTTGAGGGGTTATCTGCACAAGGGAACATTTTATCTGAACAAGTTGCCGCGCTATCTGAACAAGCGGACACCCTATTCGCACAAGTTGACGCGCTATCTGAACAAGCGGACGTGTTATCCGAACAAGTTGCCGCGCTATCCGAACAAGCGGACACCCTATTCGCACAAGTTGCCGCGCTATTCGAACAAGAGGACACCCTATTCGCACAAGTTGCCACGCTATCTGAACAAGAGGACACCCTATTCGCACAAGTTGCCACGCTATCTGAACAAGTGGACGTGTTATCCGAACAAGTTGCCGCGCTATTCGAACAAGCGGACACCCTATTCGCACAAGTTGCCACGCTATTCGAACAAGTGACACGCTATCCGAACAAGAGGACACCCTATTCGCACAAGTTGCCACGCTATCTGAACAAGCGGACGTGTTATCCGAACAAGTTGCCGCGCTATTCGAACAAGTGACACGCTATCCGAACAAGTTGCCGCGCTATCCGAACAAGTGACACGCTATCCGAACAAGAGGACACCCTATTCGCACAAGTTGCCACGCTATTCGAACAAGAGGACACCCTATTCGCACAAGTTGCCACGCTATCTGAACAAGCGGACACCCTATTCGCACAAGTTGCCACGCTATCTGAACAAGCGGACACCCTATTCGCACAAGTTGCCACGCTATCTGAACAAGAGGACGTGTTATCCGAACAAGTTGCCGCGCTATCCGAACAAGCGGACGTGTTATCCGAACAAGTTGCCGCGCTATTCGAACAAGCGGACACCCTATTCGCACAAGTTGACACGCTATTTGAACAAGCGGACGTGTTATCCGAACAAGTTGCCGCGCTATTCGAACAAGAGGACACCCTATTCGCACAAGTTGCCACGCTATCCGAACAAGTTGCCGCGCTATCCGAACAAGAGGACACCCTATTCGCACAAGTTGCCGCGCTATCCGAACAAGAGGACACCCTATTCGCACAAGTTGCCACGCTCTATCTGAACAAGAGGACACCCTATTCGCACAAGTTGCCACGCTATTCGAACAAGCGGACACCCTATTCGCACAAGTTGCCGCGCTATCTGAACAAGTGGACGTGTTATCCGAACAAGTTGCCACGCTATCCGAACAAGAGGACACCCTATTCCTAAAGGCAGACAATCATACTAAGTGAAATCATGACTGAAGAGTACAGAAACGGTTGTACCTTCTTTTGTTTTGGCAGCCCTTTATATTTTAAAATTCGATCTATTGTAACCTTCTGGCCCTTCTTAACAATTTCTTCAACTATATATTTTTTATCTTCCTCAGTTAAATACTCCCCATTTACTTGCAATTTATTTAAGTCACCGTTTAATAAATCATACAATTCCGCTGTAAATGACATTTTTGCAATGCGAGGTTGATCCGAGAAATAAGTACATTTCCCTCTCATTTTCTCAATCATCGACATTTCATGGAATTTCCCATTTTTTATAAAATATCTACCGTAAATGGTAGGAGATTTTTTAGATCCAGGGCCATCATAATAAGCTCTTCTTTTTTGAACTAACTCAATATACTTTTCAATAAATTCATCATTGATTTCTTGATGGAATTGGGCTTGTCTATTTAAAATAGCTCTTGCTTCCTTTATATAATCTTCCGTGCGGAAACGGTTCTCATGGGAACGAACTAATCCTTTTTTCAATCTTTCAAACTGTATTTCACAAACATATTTTGTTTCTAGTTCCTTACTATTTCTTTTTAATTGTTCTTTTGTTGATAATTCTCCACCCGTTTTTTCTTCTTCTAAAGGAGCATCTAGTACGGTACCCCTTCTTTTTACAATGTGATAAAGACCAATTGCTAATTCTTCCAACGATACTTTTTCTTTTAACGCTTTGTATCTAATTTCATATGGATTTCCTGTGCCGATGCAATTTGTCGGTATACCAAACTCTTCAAATAATTTTTTAGCTCGCTCTAATCGATGGTTTCTTCTTCTTTTTAATCTTCTTGCCCCCCGAAATCCACGTCGCTCTTCATTGGCATTTCTCGTTGCTTCCTCAAATAGTCTGACACCCGCATCAATTATCTCCATTTTTTCAGTGTCAATAATCCCCCAACCAACTGATGATACCCCGATATCCAGACCTAGTACTTTACTCATAACTCCCCTTCCTTCACTAATTATTTATACTTATATATTATCCTATAATTTACATCCATTGGAAGGAAATTTACAATTTTATAAATAAAAACACCCCCCAAAGCCAGAGCAGCCTCGAGAGGTTAATTCTAATGTATGTAGAATTTTGAATTTGTTGCTACATGTAACAGGAATTTCATTCTTCGCGGTGAAAGTTTAGCGTTATTCCCCCAACTCTTTTCGTAAGATAAAAACTAATTCCCCATCCACCGCAGTCCTTTTGGGTAATGGTTTTTCATCATATTCCCCGCGAGTTTTCCCCAACCAATCGAATAACCATCAACGGTGATTAAGTGCCATCCTTTTGGACCGCTAGCTTGTAAAACTTCTCCTTTCAAATAGGAAATGATTTCATCCGAATCCGCGGAAAGATTCGATACGCTTTTTGCTTCATCCTTTCGTAAAGCCAAGGCAAGGGCATGGGAAGGCTCGAAGCGGTTCTTTTTGAACGTTCCTAAATGCAATCCTGGACGGAGCACCTTTAATTTTTCTAATGTTGGTACTTCTTCAGGCAATCCATACAATTGGTCGTTGAAGGCAAGGAAATATCCAAAAGGCATGATATTTAATGTTTCGCCGGCAAAATCCTGGTACGCCTTCATCATTTTCGGGTCCAGTTTTTGTTTCGGATACTTTATGCGAGGCGCCTCGTCCCCGTCCTTCTTTTTTAACACCGCAATATAATGCCCTTCCCCTTTCACAAGATGAGGCCATATGCGAATCGTTTGTTCAATATTTGAGGCCGTATTTTCCACCCAATCCGCTCTTCCTTGGCTAAAGCCTTCATACACTTCCACTTGTTCAATCTCGAAGTGTGGATACTTTTCAAGAAAGCGGCTGATCGTTCCTTCATTTTCTTCTGGAGAAAAGGTGCACGTAGAATACACAAGACGACCACCTGGTTTTAACATGCTTTGCGCATACTCAAGAATATCGTCTTGTCTATTGGCACAAAGAGTTACATTGTCGGGACTCCAATGCAAGCGAGCCTCTTCATCTTTTCGAAACATTCCTTCTCCAGAACAAGGGGCATCCACTAAGATTCGATCAAAAAAACTTGGGAAACGCGTTGCTAAACGTTCCGGTGTTTCATTGGTCACGATGGCATTTTTGATGCCCATTCGCTCGACGTTTTGCGATAAAATTTTTGCCCGTTGCGGATGGATCTCGTTCGAAACAAGCAGCCCTTCTCCATTCATTTTCGATGCAAGATGTGTAGTTTTCCCGCCCGGTGCTGCACATAAATCGAGAATGTATTCCCCTGGTTTGGGATCTACCAATTCCCCTACCGCCATCGCACTTGGTTCTTGGATATAATATAATCCCGCTTCATGGTATGGGTGTTTTCCTGGACGTTCATTGTTAGGATAAAAATATCCTTCCTTGACCCAAGGGATTTTCTCAGTCGTAAAAGGGTTAATTTGTAAAAATTCATCTATTGAAATCTTTAGTGTGTTAATGCGCAAGCCTTGATTTTTTTCTTCTTCGTAACTTCGAATAAACGCATCATATTCATCTTGTAATAATGTTTGCATTTTGTCTTTAAAGGTTTGTGGTAGATTCAATTTGTTCACCTCAAAAGTTTAGTGCCATTGAATATATTATCATTCATTTTAAATTTTGGGGTGGAGAACATGTTTTTATTTACAGTATTTATGGCTATGTTTACTGATATTGTGACAATATTGCCACGTTTTATAAATATATTGACAGTCCATGTTTTTAACGGATTTGTGGTTAGAGTGAAAGACCGTTTCACCAAAAGCTTCATACTTTCGAACCCATTGTTTTAAAGTGCTTTGGTGAATTTTATATTGACGAGCAAACTTTTCAAATGAATAATCTCCCGTTAAATATAAATGAATCAGTTTTTACATGAACTTTTTAGGATACTTGTAAAAGGTCATAATGAAAGTCCCCTATTAGGTCAGATGAATTTTTATTTTTTCATCTGTCTACCTAATAGGGAGCATATCAAGTCGATAATTTTTTTGAACAGCCTTAATTCTTAAAGTAATATTTTCTTTAAATCCTTTGCTCCTGTGGTGGTCACATCAAACGCACCTCCTCGCCGCATTTTATCTGCGGCTAAGCATGTGCGACTGCCGCAATTTATCTGCGGCGAAAGCATGTGCGACTGCCGCAATTTATCTGCGGCGAAAGCATGTGCGACTGCCGCAATTTATCTGCGGCGAAAGCATGTGCGACAGCCGCAAAGGGGGCGTCTCAAAATGACTTTTCAGACACCCTTTCAATTATTAAGGTATTTTCACTGTAAATGATTCAAATTTAACGTCTTTTACTGCACTATAATCCTTTTCGATATATTTTCCGTTTTCATCTACCCCTCCACCACTAGATGGAATCACTAAATATGGGGTAATGGTTAATTCCGTTACCTTTGAGTCAATTGGATCAAATTGCTTTGTACTTTTATACACGATGGTATCTTTCATTCTTTCCCCTGTCACTCCACCTGAAAGGTTTGTCAGTTTGTTACCATCTTGGTCTACTACTCGGAAATCGATATAATGCCCTCTCGTTTTATCAAAATCGCTCTCTTTTTCAGAACTCACAAAAGATACACTGACACCTGTTTTACTTATGGACACTTCTGTTACCGTAAGTTGTATGCCATCTACTGTTTGTTTATGTTGAACAGGAATTGTTTTTATGTCTTTTATTTTTTGGATTGGTGTTGAGAAATGCCATTTTTCACCCTTTTCTCCTTGAAGCGTTAGCCCCAGTTCAAATTGGTCAGGCATGTCTTCTGTAATGTTGATCGTTTGAATGGCTGTACGAGTTGTTGATGATACTATTTCTTCTCCATAAGAACCTGTAACTGCTTTGGGCGATTTTCCATTAATTGTAATATCCATACCAGAACCGAAATAATGTTCACCTAATTCCCTTTCAGACTCAATAATGAGGCCGATTGTAATATTGCTTTGATCATACAGAACTTCATTTAAAGTAACGGATATTCCATTAACCGTTTGTGTTTCGCCAATTTCGTCGATTAACCCTTCTTGGTAGGCATGTTGTAAACCAATAAAGTCGGAATCACCAAAAACAGAACCAATTAACGGTATTTTCGATAAACTCGTTGCAATCGCAGGAGAATATTGAGCTGAAATGAATAATCCAAATGCTGCAGCGACACTGCTTAAAAGATAAGTTATTTTTCTTTTATATAAAGGAGTTTTCACCTTTCCATCTATTTGCTCTTGTGCTTGAGCAATTCCAGTTCGAATCGCCAATCGAACTTCATCTTGCGGAAACACTTCGAAACGATCATATTGTTCTTTCATTGAACTTATAACTCCTTTCTAATTCATTTTTTAAATGTTTTTTTGCTCTTCGCAAATAGGTTTTGATTGTTCCAACCGGTTTTCCCATCACTTCGGCAATATCCCGAATGGACAGGTCGTGATAGTAAAATAAAATAATCGAAGTTTGATACGATTCATTTAATTTTGATAACGCTTCACCTAAGTGAAAAGAATCAGCTGGTAGCTCCTGTTTGTGATCCATTTTCTTTAATAACTCCATTTCATCGTACGGAATCATTCGATTGCGTTTCTTTAATAATTGGTAGCATTCACGAATGAGAATTCTAAAAAGCCATGTTGAGAAATATTCGGGATTTCGCAAATCTTTAATCGCTAGAAATGCTTTGCAAGCTGTTTCTTGTATGACGTCCAGTGCGTCTTCTTTCCTTCCTACATAGGAAAGCGCTTTGTAATAAAGCATTTGTTCTTCCTTAATTAGCAATTGTTCAAAGGCTGTCGCATCTCCTTTGATTGCTTTTTCTACTAGTTCGATATCATGTTTCACTCTCTTAATCCTCCTTTCATTAATTAGAGCTTCAGGGATAATGGAAAAGTTTCAAAGGATTAAAGTTTTTTATCAACAGTTAAAAAATCCCTATTTCAGAGATCTAATAATTGCCAACTCCTGAAAAATCATCGCCATTCGAAAAAATTACGTCCACTCAAGATTCGATAACCAAATCGAGTAGGAGGGAGCGATTAACTCCCGTCCTCTCACACCACCGTACGTACGGTTCCGTATACGGCGGTTCAATTAAGATGATTGACGCAAGTCTTTATAACTTCCGTGAATAGCTGTTCTCTTTATGCCAGTGGTCACTCCACCCTCCAAGAGGTCTCCCACGGGATTCACCGCTTCCTTCCTCAAGTGAGGTACTACGTTTTCTGTGTTCATCATGACTCACTGAATGCCAAGGGCTATTCTCTCTTAATTGTTCGGTCCTTCTTAGTAGTTCTAAACCAACTAATACTATGACCTCTGCTGACTTCTGACGGTTCAGCTACTTATCACTAAGTAGGTTATGAAGCGTACTTCACATATCCGCCAGACCTCCCCGGGTAAGAATGTAATCTTTCCTTCCATCTATCTGCTTCATTTACTCTGTACCACCTTTGGCAGAAAGGACTTTGTTTTGTTTAGCAAACTCATCCAATGATACCTAGCCTTATATGAAGTTCGTGTTCCTCAGACCGGAAGTTTGCCGCTCGCTTCCTTCAGATTCCGCGTCACCACGGACACCCTTGCGTTAAGCTAACTGTTACTTCTGCCTTCACAGTTCGGGACTTACACCCTATAGATTACACCCATGCCAGGCGCACTAAAAAACCGAGCAATTTCCTACATTGCTCGGCTCACTTTCCTTTACTTTTGCTCTACTACTTTCCCATATAATTCTGGACGGCGGTCGTCATATACCGGAATTCGTGTGCGGACTTCATCCACTTTTGAGAAATCTACGTCAATTATCGCCAACTCCTCATCTTCTGCACCAGTCCATAACACTTCACCCCAAGGTTCAATCACCATTGACTGTCCATTAAAGTTTTCCGGTTTGCGGGAAATTCGATTTACTGCCACAACAAAACATTGATTTTCAATGGCACGGGCTTGCAAAAGTGTTTTCCAATGATCAATTCTTGGTGTCGGCCATTGAGCAGCAACGAACAACACTTTTGCTCCCGCTAATGCATGGGCGCGAAGCCATTCAGGGAAACGGATATCATAGCAAATCACCGCCGCTGCCGGAAGATCTCCCAAATCAAAGCGGTTCATGGATTCGCCAGCTTCTAAATATTTTTCTTCATCCATTAATCTAAATAAATGAACTTTACTATATTCACTCAATAATTCCCCATCGCGGTTCACCACATACATCGTGTTATAAAATTTTCCATTTTCTTTTGTCGCTACAGAACCACCGATAATATGTATTCCTAGCTCACTGGCAAGGTGTTGAAGAAAAGCTTTTGTGCGGTTGCCATTTTCATCTGCTAACTCCTCTAATTTTTCAAGAGCATATCCTGTATTCCACATTTCAGGCAATACCACAATGTCAGCACCCTTACTTGCCGCTTCCCGAATCAATTGTTCCGCCCGCTCGTAGTTTTCCTCCACTTTCCCAAACCCGACATTCATTTGAATGCAACCAATTTTCATCTTGAATCCCCCTAGACAATTATTCAAGAAAATAATAATATTCCTACATATCTACTTATAATTATAAACTGGTATTTTCTTAAAATACAGAATGACAGATTTTGAGAATTCAATCAAGTTGTACATTCACCAACTAAATCAATAAGAAAAGAGGATGCACATGGAATTATCCTATAAACTCCAAAAACTTCCTACTCAATTTTTCGCTTCCCTTGTGCAAAAAGTGAATAAAGCGATTGCTGAAGGACGGGATGTGATCAATCTAGGACAGGGAAATCCAGACCGCCCAACACCTACTCACATTGTCAAGGCGCTTCAAGAAGCAGCAGCCGACCCTGATACTCATAAATATTCCCTTTTCCGTGGCATGCTAGAATTAAAACAAGCCGTAAGCAACTTTTACAAAAGAGAATACAACGTAGACATCGATCCAAATGAAGAAGTGGCCATTTTAGGCGGTGCAAAAGTCGGATTGGTCGAGCTTCCGTTGTGCGTGTTAAACCCTGGCGACTATATGCTGCTACCGGATCCAGGCTATCCGGACTATTTATCCGGTCCGGTGTTGGCGGATGTTCATTTTGATACAATGCCATTGCTTGAGGAAAATGATTTTCTCCCGGATTATAACACTTTACCTGATGAAGTGAAGAAACGGGCAAAATTGATGTATTTGAACTATCCAAACAATCCAACGGGCGCCACTGCCACTTTAGAGTTCTTCAATAAAACGGTGCAATTTGCAAAAGAACACGATATTACTGTTGTTCACGATTTCGCATACGGTGCCCTTGGATTTGACGGAGAGAAACCGGTGAGCTTCCTGCAAGCGGAAGGGGCAAAAGAAGTTGGAGTAGAGTTCTATACATTATCCAAAACTTATAATATGGCCGGCTGGCGTGTCGCTTTTGCGGTGGGTAACCGCGACATCATTGAAGCCATCAACTTGTTGCAAGACCATCTGTTTTGCAGCCTCTTCCCTGCCGTACAGCAGGCAGCCGCTTATGCATTGAACAGCGATCAATCTTGTGTGGAAGAACTGAGAAGCATTTACGAATCCCGCCGCAATGTGCTGGTGGAAGAAGCCCGTCGGATCGGATGGAACGTAAGAGCGCCAAAAGGCTCCTTCTTTGCATGGTTGCCGGTTCCGGAAGGGTTTACGAGCCAAGAATTTTCCGATTACCTATTGGATAAAGCGGATGTGGCAGTCGCAAGCGGCAACGGATTTGGCGAACATGGCGAAGGCTATATTCGGGTGGGGCTGCTTGTGGAAGAAGAGAGGCTCCGAGAAGCCATCCGCCGCATTGAAGCATTAGGGATTTTCCAAAAAGAAATAGCAAAAGTTCAAAAATGATATCACTCCCCTTCCCTTTTTTAAGCGAAGGGGTTAAATTTTTTACCCTCTCTGCCAGTCCTGCATCTCCAAAGATTCCCCCGACTGAATCTTCAATTGACAAAAAATTCAGAAATAAGATTGATTTTCATATGATTTTTCGCTTACGATATATTTACAAAGATTGCCTATTCCACAGCAAAGGGTGATAACATGACTGCCAAATATACAATCGCAGTTAAAGAAGGAATCCTCCATGCAAAGAAACTTGCTCGAAGCAAACAAAACTATCAACTGGATATTCCTCATCTATGGACCGCTTTATTACAGCCCAACAACTTTGCCTATAACTTTTATCAAGAATTTAATATTAATATGAACGAGCTTATTCAACTAGTAAATAAAGAAGTAGATAAAATCCCCTCTTTAGCAGGTACGAATATCGCTTATGGAGAAAAAGAAAGCCAACGACTAAAAAGGCTGTTTAAACAAGCGGAGATTGAAGCGGAACGGCTACGAGATCGCTTTATTTCTGTTGAGCATTTAATGATTGCTTTGTTCGAACAAGATTTTAATCCTATTACAAAATATTTAGCCGAACATCATGTAACGAAAGAATCCATATATGAAAAATTACATCAAACTCGAAACGGACAAATGGTCACATCCGACAATCAGGAGACGCTATACGACGCATTGAACAAATATGCAGTCAATTTGAATCAAAGATATGTAGATGGAAAAGTTGACCGAATCGTTGGAAGGGAAAAGGAAATCAATGATATTATCCGCATTTTAACAAGAAAAAATAAAAATAATGCGATTTTAATAGGCAGCCCTGGGGTTGGAAAAACCGCCATCGTTGAAGGGTTGGTTCAAAAAATTGTGAACAAAGATGTTCCAAATAATTTGCTCGATAAAGTCGTCTATAGTCTAGATATGGGCTCCCTTCTTGCTGGGGCTAAATATCGCGGGGAATTTGAAGAAAAATTAAAAGCCGTATTAAATGAAGTGAAACAATCAAATAATCAAGTCATCCTCTTCATTGATGAAATTCATACGATCGTCGGTGCGGGACGAACAGAAGGCTCCATGGATGCAGGAAATATATTAAAACCGATGCTTGCCCGAGGTGAACTTCGCTGTATTGGAGCAACCACACAAGATGAATATCGGGAATATATCGAAAAAGATAAAGCGTTGGAGCGCCGTTTCCAACGTGTGATCGTCAATGAACCGTCGATTGAAGCAACCATTGAAATTCTGCGGGGCATTAAAGAGGATTATGAATTGTATCACGAAACCCTTATCACCGATGAAGCCATCGAAGCGGCCGTCAAACTTTCAAAACGCTACATCACCGACCGGTATTTGCCGGATAAAGCCATTGACTTGATGGATGAAGCCAGCGCAGTCAAACGGATTTCCTTAAATGAAGTCCCCCACTCCATCAAAAAAATCAACGAACAAATTTTGCAAGCAAAAATCGCCCTTTATAAGCATGAGTTGGAACCCGACCCGGCATTTGACCGGCATACATTTGAACAACAGCTAAAAAATTTGGAAACCGAAAAGGAAAAAATGGAAAAGCAATGGGCCAAAGAGCTGGAAATGCTCCATTTCACGCAGCGGGAAAAAAGAAATTTGGCAAGATTGCATAAGTTATATGAAAAAGCGGTAAAGAATAATGAAGTCGGTCAAATCGTTCAATTGGAAACCGGTGACATTCCTGCATCCGAAAAGAGACTGAAAGAGCTGGAACAACAATGGGGTCTATTAAAGGAAAGCAAAACCTTTATCGATAATGTAGTGACCGCTGAAGATATCGAGCGCGTCGTGGAGAGACTAACTGGAATTAAAATTACAGGTGTCATGAAAAATGAACGGGAACGACTATTGAATTTGGAGAACGAAATACACAAATACATCGTGGGACAAGATGAAGCGGTGAAAAAAGTAACTCATGCCGTCTTGCGTTCAAGGGCTGGAATTAAAAACCCAAATAAACCAACCGGCTCCTTCCTGTTCCTTGGACCTACAGGTGTCGGCAAGACGAAACTGGCGAAAGTACTGGCAAAAGTGTTGTTCGGTACAGAGCTGGATATGGTACGGCTGGACATGTCAGAGTATATGGAAAAACATGCAGTCGCAAAACTCATTGGTCCTCCGCCGGGATACGCCGGCTATGACGAAGGGGGCCACTTGACGGAGGCGGTCCGGCATCGGCTCCATTCCATCATCGTTCTCGATGAAATCGAAAAAGCCCATCCGGATGTTTTCAACATTCTATTACAAGTGCTCGATGAAGGAAGACTTACGGACTCCCAAGGTAGGACGGTGGACTTTAAAAATACAATTTTAATTATGACAAGCAATATCGGATCGAAACTACTATTGGATTCGATAGAAAAATATAATGTTATTACATCTGAAGCAAGACAAGCGGTCATTAACGAATTGCGCTCCCATTTCAAGCCGGAATTTTTAAACCGGATTGATGAAACCATCATTTTCAACCCATTGGTGAAAGAACAAATGGTGGCAATTGCCGAAATCATGATGAAAGAACTCAATGAACGATTAAAAGAAAACAAATTAATTCTTCACACGACTTCGGAAGTCATCCAATGGATTGCGGAGAATGGCTACGACCAAATTAATGGCGCACGGCCAATTCAGCGGTTTATCGTCCAACATATTGAAACACCACTGGCTCGGGATATTATCGCCAATCAAATTGAAGAAAATGTCCGTATTACTATTTCCATCAAAAATAATGAACCAGTTTTTCTTTACGAACCGATTTAATTTCAACTTTCAAGTAGGAGAGGAATACCCCTATTCCCTCTCCTTTCCTAAAATTCCATCCCATAAATCTCAAAAATAGTTATTTTCAGCAACGAGATTACAATAATTCTCAAAAAGTACTATAGACGGATTTTTTTTAATTCGCTAAAATTAATTTACAATCATTTCATTATTCCGAAAATTCTAACTTTTGCAATTCATGCGAAAGAAAAGAAGGTGATTCCTTGAAAACTTATGATGTACTCATTATCGGAGCCGGACCCGGTGGATATGTTGCCGCAGAAGAAGCTGCACAGCTCGGTAATTCAGTCTGCGTGATTGAAAAAAATGCCATTGGTGGCTGCTGTCTCAACGTCGGTTGCATTCCTTCCAAAGCTTACCTGCAATATAGCCACTGGTTGTCCGCTGTTCATGCTCTTAATGCAAACGGTTTATCAGTTACAGTGAATCAAATTGATTTCCCCTCCGTTGTGAAAAGAAAAAACAAGATTATCTCCACCTTGCAATCCGGTATTCACTTGACGTTTAAAAAGAATGGTATCCAATATATTACAGGTGAAGCAAAATACGTAGAAGGAAAAATTTTCGAAGTGAACGGAGAGCGATACTACGGAAAAAATGTGTTACTTGCCATGGGCGGTGCCCCCTTCGTCCCAAACATCCCAGGATTAAGCGATGTAGATTATTTAACGACGAACTCCTTTTTTGACATGGAAACATTGCCAAATCAATTGACCATTATCGGCGGCGGGGTAATCGGTGTTGAATTGGCCTATGCCATGAAAAGATTCGGCGCCGATGTCACGATTATCGAAGCCGCACCGGATATATTGTTAACGGTTGATTCGGAAGCCCGTTCCATTGTGAAAGAAAAGCTTCAGAGGATGGGTATAAAAATCATTACGAAGGCTTCCATCCAAAAAGTGAAAAAAGGATGCGTCCTTCTTTCCAGTGAGGAAATTCCTTTTGATCAACTGCTGGTGGCAACAGGCAGAAAACAAAACTTGGAAATCCCGTTAGCAATGGGACTTGAATTGGATGAAAGAAAACATTTTGTCAAAGTAAATGAATATTATGAAACAAGCATGAAAAATGTTTATGCCATTGGCGATTTAATTGGCGGTTATACATTGGCACATGCAGCCAGTGCGGAAGGCATAAAAGCTGTTCGTGCCATAAATGGAAAAAAAGAAAGGCCTGTATCTCCATACAGTATTCCTCGCCCGCTTTTCATCGAACCGGAAGTTGCTGAGTTTGGGATGAGCGAAGAAGAAGCAAGACAAAAAGGCTATGACGTAATCGTTGAAAAAATGCCTTTTTCATTTAATGGACGAGCCATTGTTGCCAATGAAACAGAAGGCTTTGTCAAAATCATATCCGAATCCAAATATCGGGAAATATTAGGTGCCGTGATTGTCGGACCTAACGCAGCAGACTTAATTCACCAAATTCTAGCAGTTTATGAATCCGAAGGTACTGTTGATGAATTGGCAAACACAGTCTTCGCCCACCCTACTGTATCCGAGTTAATCCAAGAAACAGCAAAAAGAATTTATAAAACATCAATAAATTTAAGGAGGAATCAAGAATGACGCAAAAAGCAAAAGGCATGCCTAAATTGTTTGCGAGTGTTGATACGTCGGTGAAAGAATTGGTAGATTTAGAAATTCGTACAGCTACGGATACAGCGGAATTAACGAAAGATAAGGCAAAATCCATGTATAAATCAATGGAGGATATCCGCAATTTTGAAGAAAATGTAAAACGTTTCTTTGCTGCCGGAGAAATTCCAGGGTTTGTACACTTATATGCCGGTGAGGAAGCAATTGCTGTAGGGGTTTGTGCTCACCTATCCGATGAAGATTACATTACAAGTACCCACCGGGGACATGGCCACTGTATCGCGAAAGGCGGCGATTTAAAAGGAATGATGGCTGAAATCTTTGGCAAAGCCACAGGACTTTGCAAAGGTAAAGGCGGTTCCATGCACATTGCCGACATGGATAAAGGAATTTTAGGTGCCAACGGAATGGTTGGAGGTGGTTTCGGACTGGCAACAGGTGCTGCCATGCGCAACAAATATAAGAAAACGGACCGGGTTGCCGTTTGCTTCTTCGGTGATGGTGCTGCTAATGAAGGTGTATTCCATGAATGTTTGAACATGGCATCCATTTGGAAGTTGCCAGTGATTTTTGTATGTGAGAATAACCTTTTCGCCGAATCCACTCCACAATGGTATTCTTCCGCTTCCCGCACAATCGCGGAAAGAGCTGCCGCCTACAATATGCCTGGTGTTCGGGTGAACGGAAAAGATGTTGTCGCCGTATATGAAGCAGCTGGCGAAGCCATTGAACGCGCACGCAAAGGTGAAGGACCAACGTTAATTGAATGCGTCACTTACCGGAACCACGGACACTTTGAAGGTGACGAACAAAGTTACAAAGCACCTAGTGGAGAAGAAAAAGAATGGGCGGAAGTGGATCCGCTTGAAGTATTCCGTCAATACGCCATTGAAAACGGCTTGTTGACGGAAGAAGAATTAGATCAATTGAAAGAAGAATCCGTTCGCGATATTGAAGAGGCAATTGAATTCGCGAAAGAAAGTCCAGAACCATCACCTGAATCACTCTATCAAGATGTTTTTGCGGACTAATCTAAAAAACTTGGAAAGGAGTTATAGAGAATGGCTAGAGAAATTTTGTTCATGAATGCACTTAATGAAGCGCTTGATCAAGCAATGGCAAAAGATGAAAACGTCATTTTATTAGGTGAAGATATTGCAGGCGGAGCGGAAGTCCAACATTTGGAAGAGGCCAACGAAGATGCTTGGGGCGGTGTAATGGGCGTAACCCGCGGCCTTGCACCAAAATACGGCCGTGAACGAGTTATCGATACGCCGCTTTCCGAAATGGGTTATATGGCTGCGGCTGTAGGTATGGCTGTTACCGGTTTGCGTCCTGTAGCTGAGCTGATGTTTAGCGACTTTATCGGCTTTTGCTTTGACTCCATCATCGGACAAGGTTCAAAAATGCGCTACATGTTCGGCGGAAAAGCGAAAGTTCCAATGACAGTGCGCACAATGCACGGTGCAGGGGTGAATGCAGCCGCTCAACACTCCGGCTCCTACTACGGTTTATTCGGTTCAATTCCTGGCGTCAAAGTCGTTGTCCCTGCAACACCATATGATGCAAAAGGTCTTCTCCTCTCCGCAATTGAAGATGATAACCTTGTCATCTTTTCGGAAGATAAAACATTGTACGGAATGAAAGGCGAAGTACCGGAAGAATATTACACAGTCCCAATTGGCAAAGCTGCCATCAAACGTGAAGGTAAAGATTTAACAATTGTTACCATTGGAAAAATGTTGTACGTCGGCTTAGAAGTTGCAGACATTTTAGAAAAGGATAATATCTCAGTCGAAGTCATTGACTTGCGCACTGTTGCACCATGGGATGAAGAAACAGTGCTGGAGTCTGTGAAGAAAACAGGCCGCTTAATTATCATCGATGAATCCAATCCGCACAACAACACGGCAACTGATATAGCTTCAGTTGTAGCAGACAAAGCCTTTGATTATTTAGATGGACCGATCAAATGTGTATGCGCGCCAAACACACCTGTTCCGTTTGCTGCTAATCTTGAAAAATTATATATCCCAGATGCTAATAAAGTATTGACAGTAGCGACAGAAATTATCGATGACTTGAGAGTTAAATAGAGAGGGGTGATTCATCATGGCTACGGAAATATTGATGCCTAAGCTAGGCTTGACGATGACAGAGGGTACAGTGGAACATTGGTTTGTAAATGAAGGGGATGAAGTTCATGCAGGTGATGCAGTGGCGGAAATCAGTTCAGAGAAATTGACAAGTGAAGTCGTTGCACCAGAGTCCGGTACAATCATTAAAATTGTCGCTCAAGTAGGAGATGTCGTACCAAGCAAAAAGCCAATTGCCTTTATTGGAAAACCAAATGAACAAATCAACTCCCCTTCTCCATCATTAAGTGTAAAAGAACCGAAAAAAGTAGAAACAGCAAAAGCAGTTCCAACCGCAAAAACGGAGATGATAGAAAAAGAAGCTGGAGAACGAATCTTTATTACGCCGGTTGCCCGTAAAATGGCAAATGAACTTGGCATTGATATTCGTAACGTAACAGGTACTGGCGGTAATGGACGCATTACTCGATTAGACATATTAAGATATCAAGCTTCCATGGAACAAGCAGCTCCTTCAATAGAAAATGCACCATCCACACAATCAGTTTCCTATGGTGCTGGACTATCCGGAATGCGCAAAACCATTGCTCAACGGATGATGCGCAGTGTTCAGACAACCGCTCAAGTAACAAACCATAGAAAAGTGGATATTACGGAATTAATGAAATTCCGTGAAGAAATAAAAACAAAAGTAAAAGAACCGCTCACAAATGGCGAGTTAAGCATCAATACCCTATTAACAAAAGCGGTAGTTTTAGCCTTAAAAGATACGCCGGATATGAATGCTTGGTATCATAACGGCGAATATATCCGCGTAGATGAAGTGCATATTGGAATGGCAACGGCAATCGAAGAAGGTTTAGTCGTTCCTGTTATTAAAAATACGCATCTCATGTCCTTATCCCAACTCGGTGCAGCTATTCAAAAAGTAACAACAGAAGCACGACAAGGTACGCTTGATGGAAGCCTCTATAGCGGGTCAACCTTTACGATTACCAACTTAGGCGGCTATGAAATCGAATACTTCACACCAATCTTGAATACACCGGAAGTAGGTATTTTAGGTGTGGGGGCCATCCAAAAAGAACTGGCACTAGAAGATGGCCAAGTTGTAGAAAAATTAAAATTGCCTCTCAGTTTAACATACGATCATCAAATTATAGATGGTGCACCTGCTTCTGAGTTTTTAAGTAAAATTGCTGATTATTTGCAAGACCCTTATCGTTTGCTTTTATAAAAAATAAAAGGAGTGAGTCATTCACTCCCCTGCCTCCTTATATATAAGGGTTCCTAAAGAGATTTTCACTCTTCACCCAATTCTTTAACCCTTGGTTTCTCACAAGAGAAATCCAAGGGTTTTAAGTTGATCGTTAAAACAAATGCGCAGATTGCGTTTTCCATTTTGATAGATTCGTTGATAAGTCAATAATTTCACGCATTTCTTTTTCGGCCTCTGCATACAGTTTTGCGTAGTTTGTTGCATGTTGAATTGCATTCCGATATTCTTTTGAAATCTCTTGAATCTTCTCTTCTGCTTCTTCTGTTAGTTTACAATGTTTTACAATATCAACAATCTGATCACCGGCTCTTCCATCTTCAGGGAAGTATTCATGGGGAGCGGTACTATCAAAAATACAAAGCTTTAATTCTGGTAAAATAACCATGTCAATTGATTTTGAATCTAGTCCACACCATACTTTTTGTACATCAAATCCCCGTTTTAGCGCATCTTGAGTTAGTTTTTTTAACATGCTGGATTTGCCTGTTCCCGGTAGCCCTTTAATAAAGTATCTTCTTTCTAAATTTCGCGTAATATTTTGCAAATAATCTCTTGCCCCATTTGGCGTAAGCGTTCCGAATAATCGATGAGTTAACACCCCTTTTTTATTAAGAAGCATGCCATCAAAAATTTGATCAAACAGTTCATCCCGATGTTGTTCAAGCCCCTTCCAATCCATATGAGACTGCGTCTGTTTTTCCCACTCATCATGTATTTCAATGGCGGATTGGAGCGAAGCAAAACATTTATTATGCCAATTATTTATTTCTTCAGAAAGCTCCTTTATTCGTTGACCATGCTTTTTAAGTGATGCCTCATCTAAACATTCATAAAAGGAAATAATTTGATCGCGAGTACCCAGGTGAGTCGGTTCAATAGAAGGAGTGGAACTTTTGAGGAATAACGTATGGATGTCTTTTATGAATACTGCTTGAATTGTATTTTCAAAAAGAGGGTCATAGAAAAATTCAATATCATGGCCTTTGTTTACATAATGATAGCCAATTTCTTTCAATAAATTGGATACATTAAATCCAAAAATTCCTTTTAAAAAGTAGACTTTATCGGCTTCCTTGATAATCTCTTGATACAGATTTTTCATTCCTTGCCCGGTCATCGCCTGCCCGAAAAACTTCGTAATGGAACCTTTCAAATGATCATCCTTTCTTATTGGAATGCCAGGCACCTCTAATTAGATTTTGCAAATTCAATCCTTTACACCTAGATTACGCCTAGTTCACGCCCCACTTTTTCGTAGATTGAAAGTGCTTTATCTAGCATTGCTTTTGAATGTCCTGCTGTAGGCATATTGCGAATACGCCCTGTTCCCCTAGGCACTGTAGGATACACAATCGCTTTCGCATAAACACCTTCTTCCAGTAGACGCTTGGAAAACCGTTGCGTCAGTTTTTCTTCTCCAATGATGCACGGAGTAATCGGCGTTTCCGAATTTCCAATATCAAATCCAAGCTGTTTTAATCCTTCTTTGAAATAATTTCCATTCTCCCATAATTTCTCTGTTAGTTCATTTGAATCCATTAACATATTTATCGCCGCAATGATAGCCGCTACATCACCTGGAGGCACTGCCGTTGAAAATAGAAACGGACGGGAGCGCACTTTCAGCCAATCGATTAACTTCCTTTTTCCTGCCACATATCCTCCGACAACGCCAATCGCTTTTGATAATGTACCAATTTGGAAATCAATGTCTTTCTCTAACCCAAAATGTTTTACCGTACCTCTTCCTTTTCCAGTGACCCCTGAACCGTGAGCATCATCGACATAAGTGATGAGATCAAATTCCTTTGCGATTTCCACAATATCCGGAAGCTTCGCCAAGTCCCCATCCATTGAAAACACGCCATCTGTGATGACCATGATTTTTTGATAACGTCCGCACTCTACAGCTTCTTTTGCTTTTTTCCGCAAATCATCCATATCAGAATGAGTATATGCAACAATATGTGCTTTTGATAATCGGCACCCATCTATGATGGAAGCGTGATTCAATTGATCCGATAAAATGCAATCATCTTTTCCCATGACAGCTGAAATGGCGGCCATATTACAATTGAACCCAGATTGATAGCTAATTGCCGCTTCTGTTCCTTTAAATTCTGCTATCTTTACTTCCAATTGATCATGTAAATCTAGCGTTCCATTAATTGTGCGAACCGCTCCTGCTCCAACTCCATATTGATCGATAGCGCGTTTCGCCACTTCCTTTAATTCTTGATTCGTCGCTAATCCTAAATAATTATTGGAAGATAAATTAATTAACCGTTTACCATTGATTTGGATTTCAGGACCATTTGCCCCTTCCACCACATCAATTTCGTTGTATAACCCTTGGCTTTTCAATTGCTGTAAGTTTTCTTCAAGAAAAGAATCTAAAGCTTTTGCCAATTTTGCACCTCCAGACCAGGTTTCTAGAAACAATATATGATTCAAACTATAGATTCTTTTCTAGTCTTGATTAACTTTTCCGTTTGAAACGTACTTCGTAATAATATGAAGAATTTTATGACTACATCTAACTCGAGAAAATCATATTGTAGTTCCTTTCTCAAACAATAAAAAGCGCATATGGAAGTTATTTCTTTTATACTAGAAATAAAGAATAAAGATAAAAGGATGACGATAATGACAATGATATTTCGAATTGCTACCCTTAATGATTTGCCAATTATTGTGGATATCTATAATTCTACAATTCCAAGTAGAATGGTTACTGCCGATATCGCCCCGGTATCAGTTGAAGATCGACTAAATTGGTTTCATGAACATCAGCCTGAAAAAAGACCTTTATGGGTTGTAGAATATGAAGGAGATATTTGTGGTTGGGTAAGTCTTCAATCGTTCTACGGAAGACCCGCTTATGATGCCACTGCTGAAATTAGTATCTACATTCACGAAAACTATAGAGGGAAAGGACTCGGAAAAAAGATTCTAAGCAAAGCGATTGAGGAAAGTCTTAAGTTAGAAATCGATACACTAATCGCTTTTATCTTCGGACATAATGAACCTAGCATTCGCTTATTTTCAAGTTTGGGTTTTGAAAAGTGGGGGCATTTACCAGAAGTTGCTAATTTAGATGGTGTGAAAAGAGATTTAGTCATTCTTGGGAAAAAGGTAAACTAAATTTACGACATGAATAAAGCACAAAAACCCAAGAAATACCGATAAAATATTTCTTGGGTCTTCAATTGAAAAATTCACCTATTCAATTCTCGCAAACTCTCATGATTACTGATGAATAAGCGGCTTTTCCTCTTTTATCTCTTCTTCCCCGATGCATTTTGTCAATAGTTTTTGGCAGTAAGGTAATGAAAATTGCACGATATAGCCAGAAACAATGGCAATAATGATTGTACCAACGCCAAGTGGACCACCTAACATCCATCCAATCACGGCAACAACTAATTCAATAGAGATGCGAGCTACTTTAATGCTTCCGCCTAATTTTTCTACAATCCACATCATTAAACCATCTCTAGGACCAGAACCTAAATTCGGTGATATGTACATACCCGTACCAAAACTTAGAACAAAAATTCCTACAATAAAATAGATCAGTTGGAAGGCAAATGACTCCGCATCGGGCAAAAGCCAATAGAAGAAATCAATAAATGCACCAATCAACAGCATGTTTAACCATGTGCCGATCTTCGGAAAACTTCTATACATCAACGAAGTAAATGCCAAAATGACGAGTCCCGTAATGATTACCCAAGAACCAATCGATAAGCCGATTGTTTTATACAAGGCAATATGCAACACGTCCCATGCATTAACCCCTATATCCTCTCCTTTAATTACCATCGCAATTCCTAATCCCATGATGATTAAACCGACAATGTAAAATCCCCATCGCCATGAATATTCTCTTCTCATTGAAAATGCGCCTTCTTTCTATCTATTAAATCGTAAATTTCTATGTTCATTATTTTAATGCAAAAAATCATGGTTTCGTAACCGGAACAAAAGTAGCATTTACTACATTCGCTAAATCGTTAGGCGCCAATTGTATTTGCAGTCCAATTTTTCCGCCGCTCACGATGATATAATCGAGTTCTTTTGCCGAATGTTCTATGAAAGTTGGAAACAATTTTTTCATTCCAATTGGTGAACAACCACCTCGTATATAACCAGTTGTAGCAAGTAAATCTTTTAGTGGAAGCATCTCTACTTTCTTTTCCCCCGCCACCCGAGCTGCTGCTTTTAAATCTAACTCTGCCTCAACAGGAATGACAAACACATAAAATTTCTGAGTACCTGCTGTTGTCACAAGCGTTTTGTAAACGTGATTTGCAGGATGACCGATTTTCTGTGCAACGGATACTCCATCAATAGCTCCTGCTGTCTCATAAGTAATCGTCTGATAAGGCACCTTTTGTAAATCTAATAACCGAATTGCGTTCGTTTTTGCGATTTTCTTTTTAGCCAACCCTTCATCACCTTCACTTCCAATGAATGTAATTTATATCATAACAAAAAATTTCAAATTTCTGAAAGTATGATTCTGAAATTCTTAATATAAAAAAGTTGTTCCATCATCGAAACGATCTGCTACGGCTCAAGTCGCTATGATAATCACCAAAATAAAAAATTGGGTTATCATATACTATTTAGTACAGCGACGACAACAGCAGAGGAGCTTCTTGGACTAATCATTTGCCCAAGTACGATGTTTATTAATGGAGCAAGTTTCAGTCTCTTTTTGAGTTTCTTCATATTTAAAGATGCTATAAAAAGAAACTAGGCAGCATCTTATCTGCCTAGTTCTTCTATTTAATCTAATTTTAATTTCTTTAATGCTTCCGCAAGAGCGTTATTAATCGGTTCTTTTTCGTCTTCTTTCTTCAAATATTTTTGCAGAGTGCGCTTATCCACTTTACCATTCGTTTGTTGTTTTCGTTTTTCTTGGAACGTGGACCATTTTTCTCGGAATCCGCATTGACATACAAGAATTTGGCCCTCTCCTTCTCCTCGCAATTCCAGCTTCTTATGGCAATTCGGACAACGAACATTCGTGAAGCGAGAAATGCTTTTTCGATAACCGCATTGTCGATCTTGGCAAACAAGCATTTTCCCTTTTTTTCCGTTCACTTCTAGCATTGGCTTTCCACATTCAGGACAGTTTTTTGTTGAAAGATTGTCATGTTTGTATTTTTTATCGCTCGATTTGATTTCTCCAACAATTTCTTTTGTATACTGCTTCATTTCGTTGATGAACGTTTCTTTTTTCATTTTGCCTTTCGAAATTTGTTCCAACTTCATCTCCCACTCAGCAGTTAGAGCTGGAGATTTTAAATCTTCTGGCACTAAATCTAAGAGTTGACGCCCTTTTGAAGTTATATAAATTTCTTTTCCGTCCCGTTTTTCAATTAAGAAACTATTGAATAATTTTTCAATAATATCCGCGCGGGTCGCTACCGTCCCAAGTCCTCCGGTAGATTTTAAAGTATCTGCAAGCTTTCGATTGCTCGACTCTAAATACTTTGTCGGATTTTCCATTGCTGAAAGCAATGTGGCTTCGGTAAATCTTGCAGGTGGTTTTGTTTGTCCTTGAGTCATTTGAATACTCGTAATCGTTAGTGTATCCCCTTTTTCCATTTGCGGTAAAATTTGCTCATGTACATCCACTTCATCTTCTTCAACAAAATCATTTGCATATACTTTTTTCCATCCAGGTGTTAGTATATTTTTTCCTTTTGCAATAAATGTTTCGTCCCCAATTTTTGCGTTAATTGTAAGCTGTACGTATTCGGTTGGAGGAAGGAGTACTGCCAAAAATCGTTTTACAACTAAATCGTAAATTTTTCGCTCTTTATCGGAAAAAGAAGAAAGATTGACGTTCTGTTCTGTCGGGATAATGGCATGATGATCGCTCACTTTACTGTTATCCACAAAAGATTTATTAACTTTGATTGGCTTTTTTAATATTTCATTGGCAAGTTGTCGATATTCCCCTACACCACATGCTTTAAGCCTCTCAGGAATGGTAGCTACGATATCGGATGAAAGATATCGCGAATCCGTTCTTGGATACGTTAATACTTTATGATACTCATATAGCTTTTGCATAATATTCAACGTTTCTTTTGCGGAAAAGCCGAAAATTTTATTAGCATCCCGCTGCAATTCTGTTAAATCATAGAGGCCAGGAGCGTAAGATTTTTTCGTCTTTTTCTCGATGTTTGTAACGACAGCATGTTTGTTGCTTAATTTTTGGATGATCGATTCGATTTTTTCTTTGTGGAAACTTTGAGTGTTTCCTTTTGCATCTTTCCATGTTAGCTTCACTTTGTCGCTAGTCGCTTGTATTCCATAATAATTTTTCGGTACGAAGTTTTTGATTTCTTCTTCACGAGCAGCAATAATGGCAAGCGTCGGTGTCTGCACCCGTCCGCAGTTAAGTTGGGCGTTGTATTTTGTCGTAAGAGCACGGGTAGCGTTTAATCCGATATACCAGTCTGCTTCTGAACGGGCAACCGCTGAGGCATATAAGTTCTCATATTGCTTACCAGGCTTTAAATTATTAAAACCTTCCTTAATGGCTTTATCTGTCACCGATGAAATCCAAAGACGCTTGATGGGTTTACGAACTTTCGCTTTTTCAATAATCCAGCGAGCAACTAACTCCCCTTCTCGTCCGGCATCGGTTGCAATAATGATTTCCTTTACATCTTTTCGAAGCAGTTGATTTTTTACCACTTGAAATTGTTTCGCGGTTTGCTTAATGACCGAAAGTTTCATTTGTTCTGGCAGCATTGGTAAATCTTCAAGTTTCCATGTTTTATATTTCACATCGTAACTCTCAGGGTCTGCAAGGGTTACTAAATGACCAAGAGCCCAAGTAACGATATATTGATTCCCCTCTAAAAATCCATTTCCGCTTTTTTTGCAATTGAGCACTCGAGCAATATCACGAGCTACTGATGGTTTTTCGGCTAATACTACACTTTTTGCCATAGGTTACATCCTTTCGTCAGTCATAGGATAACTATAGCATATCTCGTCTCTCCATTCATTTTCGAGCCAACTATTGTATTTCCATTTTCACTATGCTTCATGGATAACTGTTACAATACTATTGCCACTTAATATACTTTTCCACTAGTAGATTCAGCTTTCCAATCTTCCAATGCTAAAATTGTGTCTTTCGTTATTTTCTCGTAATGTTTATATAATGAATAAAATTTCCCGCTGTAATTTTTCCTCCATGGTTTCTTTTTCCCACAGAAATGTAGGATAACTGTATGATTCATGACATAATCCATATCTACTTTACCATTACTTTTTAGCTTATAAATGTTATAAAATCTAGCATCATAATTGTACTTTACTTCGTCAATCCCTTTAATTTTCTTGGAATAAAGGGCGTTCATAATATCTTGGTCAGGCATAATAAGCTTAGAATGATATTTTTTTACAAAATTAAATATATCCTTTTCATCAATAACTTCCCGTTGCAATGCTAAGTTCATTAATAAAACGCCAGAGTTATAATACGCTTCCAAATCAAATGGATTGAATCGTATTTTATTAATTTCTACTATTGGCATTGTTCGATGATCTGCTGCTGCATAAAGATACCCTTCCAAATCAAGCTCATACAGTTCTCTGATTGGATTAATCACTAATATATCTGGATCTAAATAAAGTATACGGTCAATTGTTTGCGGCAAAAATTTATGGGCAAGTAATCGATAATACATCGTTTTCGTATAGTGCAAAAGAGTTGGGGCTTCGCTAAACAACTCTTCATCAATTTGAATAGGATGAAATTCATGACCTTCGCTAGCAATAAAAGTTTCTAATGATTCTAGTTGTTGAGCAGATATTGAAGAATGGACAAGATAAATGGAGAAATGCTCTTTTGGATTGTTCATAAACAGTGATTTTAACATTATTTTTAAAGGATAAAGATAATTGGAATCAACCGTGACAAGAATATTCTTCTTCATGGCTTTCATTCCTTTATATGAGTGCTAATAAGAATATCTTAATAAAAAAATCTGCTTATTAACAAATAATAGAAACAAAGCAACGTTCATAAACAATAAAAAACACACCATTTTGAGCTCTAATGCAAAATGGTGTGTTTTGATTGTTTCATTTTCGGATGCACAGTTTCAATATTTATTTTGCTGGAGATAATTCGCTTTCTTTGAGCCATTGATAATTTTTTACAGGATCTCCTTCTTTATCGATATAATCTACCATATAAACTACCGTTTCTTCAACGGTATCAATGACTCCTTCCGCTCCTTTCATCCCCTCTTCTCTGTCAGCTTCAATAATGACTTTAGATCCAACATCTAATTTTTTTTCACCAAGTGGCTGGATTTCTTCCCGAACAAACCATTTTTCGTTTTCTTCCAGTTTTTCATCGTATGTCGATACATAAGAAATGGAATATACTGTTGTTTCATAGGCTCCGACAATGGTTCCTTCTGATCCTTGCATATCATCATCATGAGCTGCATTGATGATGACTTTGTCTCCTATTTTATATTTCGGGTTTTTAGCTTCTTTTAATCCTTCCGGTATTTTTCCCCAAGTAGCATGCGATACATCGGCATGACTCTCTACACCATCCATGTTTGGCCCAACTACTTTATCTCCGTCTGCTTGATTGTTTGTTACGATATTGTCAGCTGAATCGTTATCCGTGTATTGAGCTGGATTTTCTGAATTTTCCATAGAGATGTTTTCATCTTTTTTTCCACATGCAGTTAAAGAAAAAACGCAAAGTGCTGCTGTGAGTATTAGAAGCTGCTTTTTCATTGGAATTCCTCCTGTTAGTGATGAAGTTTCTCTGGCAGACTCCACATTTGTTATATTTACAGCATTTGCATTTCATAGGGATTTATGCGTTGAAGTTAAATAGGAAGTTGCAAGTATTTTATTCAAAGTCGCAAGTATTTCAAATTTTCCCGAAACTTGCGAGGTAACGATAATTTTTGAAAAAGGGGACGCCGGAAAAGTCATTTGAGACGAACGCTTTGAGACGAGGATAATGGGAACTAGTTTCGACTACCACAGGAGCAAAGATTTTTAAAAAATCAAGATTATCAAGAGATAAGGGTGTCTAGGAAATTGTCGACTTTCTAAACACCCCTCATAACGCTATGAATTTAGTTTTACTCGTTGCAATCTTAATGCATTCAATACAACCGATACCGAGCTGAAGGCCATCGCTGCACCGGCAACCCATGGTGCAAGGAATCCTGCAGCCGCAATCGGAATACCTATCGTATTATAGGCAAAGGCCCAGAACAAATTTTGCTTAATGTTTCGCATTGTTTTATGACTCATCAAAATCGCATCCGCAATGCTATTTAAATCACCGCGCATTAACGTAATATCCGCTGCCGCTATTGCTACGTCTGTTCCGGTACCAATCGCCATTCCGATATCTGCTACAGCTAAAGCAGGAGCATCGTTAATGCCATCTCCGACCATTGCGACCTTTTTTCCTTCATTCTGCAATTTTTTAATTTCTTCTGCTTTCTGTTCTGGAAGCACTTCAGCGATTACTTGATTAATGCCAACTTCCTCTCCAATTGCTTTCGCCGTTCGTTCATTATCTCCTGTCAGCATAATCACTTCAATGTCCATTTCTTTTAGTCGTTGAATTGCTCGTTTTGACGTATCTTTCACCGTATCGCTGACAGCAACCAACCCTGTATACTTGCCGTCAATGCTCACTAACATAGCGGTTTTTCCTTTTTGCTCAAACTGTTCCATAAGAGGTAAAACGTCCGCTATCTCCACATGATTGTTTTGCATTAACCTTCTAGTTCCGATGAGCACTTCTTTTCCATCGACGCTTCCTTTAACACCCATGCCAGGAATTGCTTCAAATGCTTGAACTTCTCGAAAGGCAATTCCCTTCTTTTCAATCCCCTTCACAATAGCTTGGGCTAAAGGATGTTCTGATTGCTTTTCAATAGAACCAATTAAGGAAAGAAAAGTTTCTTCATCTTCACCTTCTGCCAATGAAAAATCCGTTAATTCTGGTTCACCTTTTGTAACAGTCCCTGTTTTATCCACTACGACCGTATCAATATGGTGAGCCTGTTCAAGATACTCTCCACCTTTAAATAAAATCCCGAACTCTGCAGCTCTTCCCGTACCAGCCATAATAGATGTCGGTGTTGCAAGACCTAGTGCACAAGGACAAGCAATGACTAAAACGGAAATCATTGCTTCTAATGCCGGTGTCACTTCCCCCGGTGTAATAATGAAAATCCAAGCTATAAAAGTTATAATCGCAATACCTACTACAATCGGGACAAAAATGCCAGATATTCGATCGGCAAGTCGTTGAATTGGAGCTTTTGATCCTTGAGCAGCTTCTACAATTTTTATAATTTGAGCAAGTGCTGTGTCGCGCCCAACTTTTGTGGCTTTTATTTTCATGAAACCATTTTTATTAATAGTTGAACCGTATACAATGGAACCAACTGTTTTATCTACTGGAATGCTTTCGCCTGTTAACATCGATTCGTCTACAGCCGTTATTCCTTCAATCACTTCGCCGTCTACAGGAATTTTCTCTCCTGGTTTTACGAAAATAATATCACCAACAACTACTTCTGCTAGAGGAATTTCCTTTTCCACACCATCCCTTAAAACAAGGGCAGTTTTTGCTTGTAACCCCATCAGTTTCTTAATCGCTTCTGATGAACGTCCTTTCGATTTCGCTTCAAATAATTTCCCTAAAAGAATTAATGTAATTAATACTGCGCTTGTTTCAAAATAAAGTTCAGGGTGCATATGAGTACCAAATGTTTTCAGTGTTTGATATAAACTGTAAAAATATGCGGCGGACGTACCGAGCACAACAAGAACGTCCATATTGGCACTGCCGTTCTTTAATGCTTTATATGCACCAACATAAAACTGCCATCCAATGATAAATTGCACTGGGGTAGCAAACGCCAATTGTACCCACGGATTCATTAAAAACTTAGGCATATAGATGAATGAAGTAAACGGAAAATGCCCTACCATTGTCCATAATAATGGTAAAGAAAAGATAGCAGCAATGATGAATTTACTCTTTTGTTTGCGGATTTCTTGAGCGCGATAATCCAGCTCTTCTTGATCATTTTCTTTTACGTGGGCGCCATAACCTAATTTTTCAATCCGCTGAATAATATCTGAAAGGCTGACTTCAGAAGGATGAAATTCGACCGTCGCATTTTCTAAAGCAAGATTGACCGTAGCATTTGAAATGCCAGACATTTTATTAAGCCCTTTTTCAATGCGATTGGCACAAGCCGCACAAGTCATTCCTGTAATGACGAGTTCCTTTTTCTCTTTTGCAACGCCATAACCTAAATCTTCAATTTTCTTTTCCAATTCTTTTACACTAATCTTGTTTGGATCAAAATCAATCGTTGATTTTTCTAATGCCAAGTTGACATGGGCATTCTCAACCCCGGGCATTTTCTTTAATCCTCTTTCAATGCGATTAGCACAAGCTGCACAAGTCATTCCTGTTATTTGCAGCGATGTTTCTTTTACATTAGGGTTTTGTTCTTGATTCATAATGAGGTTCACCTCTTGCGTATACCTTTATAGGGTATATTAAATGGAAGAAGAAAAGTGCTTCATTTGAAAAGCACTTTCCCTAATTACGTTTATTATTCCACATCGTAACCTTGTTCATCGATTGTTTCTTTAATTTGATCGATTGTAACTTTTGATTGATCAAAAGTTACATTTACTTCGCCAGCTGCTAAATTCACTTTTACCTCTTGTACACCATCTAAAGCACCAACGCTTCCTTCAACGGCTTTTACACAGTGATTGCAAGACATTCCTTTTACCTGTAATGTAACGTTTTCCATCACGTTTCCTCCCTCAAATTTATTTGCGCATCAACTTTTGAATCGTTATAACCAATTCATCGATGATTTCCGAATCTCCTTCTGCTAATCGATCGACAACACATCCTTTAATGTGTCCTTCTAATAAGATTTTGGCGACGCTATTTAAAGCCGATTGAGTAGCAGCAATTTGCGTAATCACATCATCACAATATACATCCCGTTCAATCATACCTTTAATGCCACGAATTTGTCCTTCAATTCGATTCAAACGGGTGATTAAATCCTTTTTTACATGTTCTGGATGGTGGCTCTTTCGGTGAGAACAATGCTCTTCATTTAGATTTTCCAGTTTCATCTACCTCCAATCCTTAAACTCATTATACTATACGGTGGTATGGTATGCAATTAATTAGAAGAAAGAAAAAAGATCTAATATGGAAGTGTTTTTTCCAACTCGATCTTTTTCCACGACTTTCCCCTATACTGGTTCAATTTATTGAATGCTACCTGTACTTTTCAAATTTGACTTCACAACGACTTCTACATCTGCGTTTTTATATGCTTCTAGCCATTCCTCGTGAGTCATTCGATTTTTAGGCAAAGTATGAGCATAATATTTTAAACCGAAACCGAACGGGTCATATCCTTCCCTTTTCATCTCATGAATAAATTCTGATACTTTTTCCTTCATTTCCTCATCTAACATTTTGCTATATCTTGATAATTCTTTACTGCTTAATGTATTCTTTGATTCTGTGATCACCCCTGCTAATTTCATTTCGATCTTTATGGAAGCTTTATTATTTTCTACATTTACATTGTATTTTGACTTGATGGAGTCAATTCTAGAAACAAAATATTCACGTTCTCTTTTTACAGCAAAGAATATCGTCTTTGCATTCATAGAAAGTGTTTTAAAAAGTAAAGTTTTGTCGGTATCTAATTCGTATGGAGGCCGATTATCTGCCAGTACTATTGATTTATTAATAATAAAATGTGTTTTCGGTTCGTTCATTTCAACAATCGGTAAAATTGGATCAATTCCTTCTTCTTTTAACCTTCTTCGAAAATCAAATAAAAAAGTGGAGATAATGTATGAACTTTCTGCTCCGTTATTGTCAAAATAATTGAAGATGGTTGGTTGTAATGCTGTTTCCCCTGCAGGTAAAAATTTAATAATCTCTTCAGCATTAGGTCTACCCACTGCAAAATAAGAAATCATTTGAATATCAGGTCTTCGTATGAGAAAATCCAATATTTCCTTATAATTATCATTTTGAAGTATTTTCTCCCCAACCACAATTAGCTTCGAGTGGCCAAAATCCAATTCTTTATCTAAATGAGATTCCAATATCGAAATCGTTTCTGCCAACGTCTTACCGTTTTTTGAAAGATATGTGTACTCAGGCGTTGGATTTTGTCTAAACGAACTCGATGGAACATAAAGCTTTAAGATGATTTTGTATGGTTTTTCAGGATCATCGGTCTCATCAATCCCAATCATCGAAACAAACACCATTTTATCTATATCTTTGAATTCTCCGCAACCTGTGAGGACGACTAGGAATGGAATCGTTATTAGGATGAATAATTTAACTTTCATTCGCTTTTTTATTAGCACCTTTCATCCTCCTAATGATATAGATAAATAAAAAAATCATAGCAAAGAAATTGACAACAGCTATGTTGAAGAAGTATTTGGAGTATTGAAACAACTGATACTCTGTTAATGATACGATTATATAGAGAGAACTAACGGTGAAAAAGACAATCAAAATGATATAACCGATATTTATTCCTTTAAATTTCATTTTTTCTAATTTGAAAATATACTTGAATAACTCGACCGCTACATGCCAGTGAATCAAGATACTTAAAAAAGCCATTGATAAATAAAGAAGTAAAAAAACATATACTAGACGTTCTATTACAAAATATCTCATTCTCATGGAGTCGCTCGTAGCAATCCATGGATAAATAAGCTCACCAACTGTCTCCGAACCATGAAAACCGATTGGTATAAAATAAGTCGTAAAAGTGGTTGCAATGGCGATAAAAACAAGTACAATGATTTGTTTTAAACCAAAGTTTTGTTTTTGGGTAAAGAAACGGTTAAAAATCACGAGATTCACTACGCCAAGAAATAAAAATATACTTGAAGAAACTGCATGTATATTGGGTGCTTGCACAACATGTAACATTGCTTCCCTAATAAAATCCCAATTTAAATTTTTGCTTGTATATGCTTTGATAATAATAAAAATAATGATAGGAAAATTAATTACAAAAACGATTTCGATGGTGTATAACACTCGATCGGTTTTCATAAAACATCCAAATATAATAGATAAAATTAAGGTTAACCCAATAAGCATAATTGGTATATCAGGAGTTAAATACCGTATAAGCAAAAAAGAGTAAGTAATTAATGTGCTTATCCCTGCAATAAACCACATAACCGCCATAAAAAATAATAATGGATAGTAAAACCATTTAGATGTCGTTTGTACCAACAGTTCCGGAAATGTCTTCCCTGGGAAGGCATTAAAAAATTTCGTATAAACAATCACAATTACTAGCCCTAATATGATACCGACAATTAAAGACAATACAGCTCCATCGTTTCGATACCGCAAAAGAATGGTAGGAACAGCTGAAATAATATTTGCAATCATATTAATCATGACTAAATAATAATAAAATCGACTCAAGCCTGTCCCTCCGAATCCTGATTACCTTTTCGGTAGTTATAAAACCTTAAATACGGTTCCCCAAAGCTTGTCAAATTTACTAGATACATAATGAAACATAAAAAACCTAATGTGAGGCCAGCTAATCCAAAAATACTCGCAATCACAATTAAAATTAATCGTACGATGCGTATTGCAAACGCCATTTCATTAACAGGAATGACGAAGGTCGAGATTGCAACTGCCGATACGATAATGACCATGATATTAGAAGCAAGGGCCGCTTCCGTTACAGCTGTTCCTAAAATAAGACCTCCAACCGTTGCTGCCGTTGCACTAATCGCCTTCGGAAGTCGAATACTCGCCTCGAGTAACAGTTCCATAAAAAAAAGCATAAATAATACTTCTACAAAGGAAGTAAATGGAACTCCCATTCTGCTTCCTGCGATGGTCAACATTAATTCTGTTCGAAATACCTCTGGTGAAAAGGACACAGCGCCTATATAAATTCCTGGAAGTAAAATACATACGAATATACCAATATAACGCAGCAATTTTAAATAATATGAAATCGCTAATGTGTGGTAATTATCTTCCATGGTTGTCATAAAATCGAAAAATACGACAGGCGCAATCATTGATTGAGGGCTACCGTCTACCAACAATATCACTTTCCCACCAGCAAGGTTGTAAACAATTCGGTCTGGTCGTTCTGTTAGTAACATTTTAGGAAATAAGGAATACCGTTGATCATTTAATAAAGTATTGAATTGAGGTGCCTCTGTAATGACTTGCATATCAATTTTCTCTAATTTTTCCCTGATACTTTCCAATGCCTTTCGTTTTACTTTTTTATCATCATAAATTAGCGCCATTTTTGGCTTATTTACTTCACCTTTTTCGAAATATTCAATCATTAAAGACGGTTGATGATACGAAGAACGTATCACATTAATATTGGTCATCAAGTTATCACTTAATGCCAATTCAGATCCATGGATGGTTGTTTCAACAGAAGTAGAATTGACATCACTATTTTTTGATAACTTGAAATCAAGGGAATATAAATTGTCTTGAATTTCAATAAGTACATTCCCTTCCATCACAAAATAAAGTGCTTTTTCTTTTGAAGGGACTTCTTGAAATTGAGGTAATGCAAATAAGTAAAGGTTAAATTGTTCTTGTGTCGGCAATTCAAAAAATGGATTAATAATGTATTTTTGATATAATTCTTGGTCAATTAGCGATTTAATAAATAATACTGTAATTTGTTTATGATCTAACTCTAACTTCTTTTGTATCAAATCATTCTTATCTTCAAATTGACTGGCAATCCATGAAAGATTTACTTTTGAAGACATTGGTATAATCTCCAATCTTCTATAGTATGAAGCAGTATATATTTTAGAATATCCAATTCACATACTTGCTAACCGTAAATTTATGAAAACGATTTATGCTCTTTACACACAAAAAGGATAAAAATTAGTGATGAATTGAAAAAATAAAAACACCTGTAAATCTTATTCACAAAGAATTACAGGTGTTTTCAATTAAAGTCTTTCTATTTTCAAATTTAGAAAAATTAATTAGTCGCGATTTATTCAAAATTAGTGTTTATCAATCGGTTCTTTTGTTAGCGATTCGCTCATTTTGCAATATTGAACGAAGACGCGAGCTAATTCACGTAAACGCTCATGAATATCCTGATCGATTATTTGATCATTTTCACCAAAATGGGATGTATGAGTATATACATAGTTTGGAGTGACTAAACAGCGGAAATAATCTAAAATCGGTCTGAATTGATTTTCCACAACTAAATGGTGTTGGAATGTGCCACCGTTAGCCACAATTGCTGCTGGTTTATAGCGCAACGCTTTTGGTGGCAACATATCTAAAGCATTTTTTAATACGCCAGGAATGGACGCTTGGTAAATAGGCGTTGCAAATATATAGCCATCCGCTTCTTCGAATTTTTGAATCATCATTTTCATATCGTCATTTAGCGGACTTCCATCTAAAATTTGATGTTTTAATTTAGAAAAATATAAAATTTCCAATTCCAAACTGGAATCAAATTCTTTTATATATTGCTCCACCTGTCTTAAGAGCGCACCCGTCTTTGTACCAAAAACTGTACCATCTACGAGTAGAATTTTCATGTTGTAAATCCTCCATCTATTGTTATCATCCATCTGTTAATTGTAGCAAATGCACAAATCTTTCGATAGGGAACCGTATTAAAAAAGAAAAAGTTCAGTCTTTAGGCTGAAAATATTATTCCATTGTTAGTTTACTGACGGGTATTTTAACGCGCATTCTCATATTATTATGGAGCATTCATTTAATTTATACTAAACGAAAATTTATTTTTGTTTTTTAATTCATCAACAAAATCAAATTATTTACAAACACTTGCCAGTTTTCGGACTTGCGGTTTCTCTCAAACTATTCGCCAGGTCTGATATGATAACAGAAAGCATTCCCACTGTTCCGCCAAAAACCATAGCTGAACGTCTGTTCATAGTAAACAACCTTTCATTTTCTTCCTTTCCCCATCATAAAATAATCAATATTTCAAAGCTAGAAAGTTGAAAATCTTTTACTTATTTATAATTTCACACATACTTTCAAATATTTAACCATATTTTAAATAATGATTGGGAAAGGATGGGATTGGTATGCAGAATGATTTGAGTAGAAAACCAAAAAAGAAAATTGCTTTTATCGTTGAGTATAGTGCTATTAAAGGCTACTACCCATTTGAAAGAACGAGCATCCTTGCAAAACTATTAAAAACTGAAGAGGACGTTACGGTTTTTCTTAAAAATGTATCAGATGAAGCATTAGAAATATTTACAGATGCACAACTTTCACCGATACTCTATGACCATATCGACGAACTAGTAAAACACCTGAAAGAATTGCAGCCAGATTTAATTGTACAAGATGGAAAAGATACGTATGTTGAATATGTAGAAACGATTAGACCGCTGTGCAAAACGTTAGTGCATTTCGATGATTTTGGTGAGGGAGCAGAGCTTGCTGATTGTAATATTATGTCTATATTAGAAGAAACGAGAGAAACGACTGCTCAAAATATTCTAGCAGGAAGCTTCGCCTTCGCGGTTACGGATACACTAAAATCAATTGCTGAATCTAGAGTTTCTAACGAATTATCAAACCCGCCACATATCATCGTTGCTTATGAAGATGGAGACGACAACAACTTAACATACCGCACTTTGCGCCACTTAACCCACCTACAAATCCCACTAAAAGTGACAATAGCAATCGATCGAGAATATAAGCATTCAATCAGCGATTTACAAATGATGGCGTTGAGCCGAAGAAATACAAAAATTTTCAAAGATGATAAACCACTCGATAAATTATTGCCAGTTGCAGATATCGTCATTTGTAACGCCAACTATACGCCATATAAAGTGGCTGCCGTCGGTATCCCTTGCATCGTATCAGCACAAAATGAACGGGAATTAAATAATATCTTCCCAAGAGAAAATAACGGTTTTATAAACTTAGGATTGGGCCGCAAAATGAAGCAGTCTAACATTCAAAATGCTGTTATGGAATTATTACTCCATGAAGCAAGACGTGAACGAGCAGTTCGAAAACAAATTCAATTAGAAATCCAAGATAATAATGAAGTATTAAAATCGCTTCTACTAGATTTCGCCTATGAACGGCATAATATTGTATCATTATAACCTAGCTTTTCAATACTATTTTCCTATATATCTAAACTTTTTAGCCGGTTCGATTTTAGAATCGGCTGTCTTTTTATATTAAATATCCATAAATTTTGTTAATTGTTAAAATTTTTGGATAGTCATCTAGAAAATCTTCATAGGTATGTAGTACTATATAAATAAGCAGGTATTAATAAAAGGAGCTGATGGCATTGGAAAAATTTACAGTTCTAATTTGTGACGATTCTCTCCTCATTAGAAAGAAATTAAAAGAAGCCCTCGAAGAATTAAATTTTCAAGCAATCTATGAAGCACAAAATGGCATTTCAGCAGTAGAACAAGTAGAAAAATATAAGCCAAATCTAGTATTTTTAGATATCGTTATGCCTGAAAAAGATGGAATTGAAACACTTAAAGAAATCAAAGAAATCAGTCCTGAGACGAAGGTTATAATGGCCTCTTCCGTTGGTACAAGCAGCAAATTAAAAGAAGCCCTTCAACTTGGTGCATATGATTTTATTCAAAAACCTATTCAATTTGAAACTCTTACGAACATTGTTGAGAAAGCCTTAAAGGAGGGATAATCCATGTTTAGCCAATATTTCGGTCACTACTTATTAAATCGTGGATTGATTACAAATGAACAACTTCAAGATGTGCTAGAGTATCAAGAAGCGGTGCACGTAAAGTTTGGTGTTATTGCTGTCGACAAAGGTTTGATGACTTCTAATCAAGTAAATGAAGTCCATGAAAAACAAAAACAAATGGACAAGCGTTTCGGTGAAATTGCTATTGAACTTGGATATCTAACAGAAGAACAAGTTGAAGAGCTTATTTCCCATCAAAAACAAGGCCATTTATATTTAGCACAAGCGTTAATAGACCGCGGTTATATGACAATGGACGAATTCAGTTCAGCTTTAAATGACTATAAGAAAGAATATAGTCTATCCACCGAAAAGTTTGAGGAAATTCAAAGCGGAAATATCGATGCATTAGTGGAAAACATTTTAACTAAAGATCACAAAGAAATTCGTGAACAATACGGAGACTACATTTCCCTTTTTGCGAAAAATATGATTCGCTTCATTGATCGCCAAACATTCCTTAAAATTTCAAACGAAGAAGTTCATCATTCAAAATGGTTCGTAAGTCAAGAAATTACTGGAAGTGCTCCACTATTTACAGCAATTGCAGCTGATGATCAATCGTTGCTGCACATTGCATCGAACTATGCAGAAGAGAATTTAACTGAAATTGACGAACTTGCCAAAGATGCCTTTAGTGAATTCCTAAATTTACATAACGGAATCTATTTAGTCAACATGTCGAACTGGGGCACAGAACTTTCTATGAATCCTCAAAAATTCCAAGAAAATGTCAAGGTCTCAGGCGAATTTGTAACGGTAACAGTGAAAACTCAAAAAGGATCCTTCCAATTAATCCTTTCTACAAATCCCGAAAAAGTGAACATCCATTAATTTGCATCAATGGTCGAATACGGCCATTGTTTTTTTAGATGAATGAAAACTCCAATCCTTTATGATACAATAACCATATTAATGTGACTGAACATGAAAGATGGGAGTTAATTATGTTGACAAAACGAGAAATTGAACAGCAAATTGCTGAAATTAAAATGGATTATATCAATTTGCAAGGCGATATAGAGAAACTTGAAAATACTGGCCATATTGATTCGGTAATGCAAGCAGAAGAACGACTAGCTCGTATGGAAAAGAAATTAGCAGAGCTCAATAAGCTACTCGCGGAAATGTAAATCGCGAGTTTTTTCTTTTTTTCAATTCATTTCCCTTTCTAACAGAAATTGTACTTTGCATTATTATAATTAAGAAATCCATTAAATTCTCTTACTCTTCCAGAAAATTAATTTTTACTGTGAAAATCAAAATTTCCCCTTCTGTAATATTCAACTAAAATAATTTCCCTAAAATTGAAACTTTCGCCCAATAAAAACGTAATTATTATTAGAAAAATGGTTATACATTATTTAGTCGTCCACTTTTTTCAAAATTGACTTTGATTTATCTTACTGATAAGATATCTAATGCTGTTTTCTCTTACAATAACAAAATACAACTCTAAACCATTATTGGAGGCGGTATATATGACAGTTACCATCTACACCCAATCTAGTTGTTCTTCTTCACGCAAAGCAATTAAATGGCTAAAAGAACACAATATCCCTTTTACAGAAAAACGGATTACATCTCAACCACTAACATTATCAGAGTTTAAAAACATATTGCGCATGACGGAAGATGGAACAGATGAAATTATTGCAACAAACTCAAACGACTTCAAAAACTTAGATGTTGACATTGATCAACTTTCCATCCAAGAGCTTTATGAATTAATTAAAGAACATCCTCGAATGCTGCGTAGTCCAATTTTAATTGATGAAAAACGCATCCAAGTCGGTTATAACGAAATGGACATCCGTCGATTTATTCCACGCAAAGTTCGTGTATATGAATTAAATGAATTGAGAAAGCATGCTGACGAAATTGTAAGTTAAATTATCTTCCCCTACCCTTGTACTGAAAATGAAAGTGGAGCTGAAAATAATGGATAACCAACGATATGAAACCATTTCCAGCCTATTTGAAGTGGTTTCAACGCTAGAGCGAAAATGGTCTAATGAATGGAATCAAATTAATGATTTAGGTTTTTCAAAAACCCATATTCTTTTGTTAGATTTACTTGCAAAAGAAGGTCCAAAACGCCCTTCTCTCATTGCGGAACGACTAAAAATTACAACAGGCGGAGTAACCGTTTTAACATCGAAACTGTTAAAAAGCGGATATATTCAAAAAACACAAAGTGCAAACGATCGCCGCGTATCTCAAATCGCAATTACTCCTGAAGGAAGAAAAGTATTAGAACAATCCAAAACTCAGGTGATGGCATTAGTTCATTCCATGTTTGGTATGTTATCAAACGAAGAAATCCAAACATTGCATAACATTTTTGAAAAATGTTTAGAAAATTATCCTTATAAATAAAAAGGGGTTGGAAGTATGTTTGTACGTCGAATGATAAGGAAAATGCAAGTTGCCTATAATAGCAGCTTGCATTTACTGTTTCCATAGAAAAAACTTGTGGCCATAGGATGACCACAAGCTACTTTTCATTGTTATACAGGCATAACCACATCTACCAAGTTGTTATCTGACATTAAAATTTCTTTCAGTCTTTGCTTCGCACGGAATAAGCGGGATTTTACAGTGCCGATTGATACTTTCATTAAATTGGATATTTCAGCTAAAGAATATTGCTCAACGTAAAAATACCAAAGCGTCTTTTGATAAATACTATCTAATTGTTTCATTTTTTCCTGCACAATTTTAGTAATGACCACTTTTTCAATTTGTTCTTCTGTGGAAACTTCATTATTTGGAACCAATTCTAGTATTGGAACGTCTAAAGTTTCAGGTTGATTCATTACATACTTACTGCGGCGCACATTTTTCCGATAACGATCTCGAAACGTATTCATTGTAATGGTCGTAAGCCATGCTTTTACATGATCAACTTGTTCCACTTGCTTTTGGTTGCGGACAACTTTTACCCACACCTCTTGCATTAAATCCTCAGCTTCTAAAGGATTGCGCGTTAATTTTAAACATAAATGATATATATAACGATTAAACTCTTCGTAAACATCACAAATTTTACTCATCGTTCAATTCCTCCGTATTTAAGAGCTTTCTGTATACATTTTCCCAAAAATTTGTATTACACTCTATATGATTAGCTTTCAATTACATTACATTCCTGTAAGATTTCTATTATTGATTTCCCCTTTTTATTACCTTTCTCAAAATGTTCTGACATTCGCTTGAAATTTCCAATTCTATGATATACTAATTTTTAGAAAATTTTTTTGAATCGGGGGATTTATATGGACTTGCAACGTTTTCATGAGTATTTTGAAAAAAATCGCGAAAAGCATTTACAGGAGCTATTTGAATTTTTATCTATTCCTAGCATCAGCGCACTATCCGACCATAAGCAAGATATAGAGCGTGCAGCTCAATGGCTAAAAAATCAGATGGAACAATTGAACCTTGAAAATGTATCCATTGACCAAACAGCTGGGCATCCTGTCGTTTATGGTGAATGGCTTCATGCTGAAGGAAAACCAACAGTATTAATTTACGGACATTATGACGTTCAACCAGTTGATCCATTGCACTTATGGAAAACAGAACCTTTCAAACCTAAAATCATTGAAAATAAATTGTATGCTCGAGGAGCTTCCGATGATAAGGGACAAATATTCATGCACCTAAAAGCAATTGAAGCACTTTTCTCGATTCTCGGTACATTGCCTGTCAATGTAAAATTCATTTATGAAGGTGAAGAAGAAATTGGAAGCGCTAACCTTCCTTCTTATATAGAGGAAAATAAAGATAAATTAGCAGCAGATTTCATTTTAATCTCTGACACAAATATGTATGGTCCAGGTAAACCGGCAATCTGCTATGGATTACGAGGACTTACAGGCCTCCAAATCGATGTGCGTGGAGCGAAAAGCGACCTGCACTCTGGTCTTTACGGTGGTGGAGTGCAAAATGCAATCCATGCGTTAGTAGCAATTCTTGATTCATTCCGAGATCATACAGGTAAAATTTTAGTCGAAGGATTTTATGATGACGTTCGACCACTATCAAATGAGGAACGTAAAGCCTTTGCTGACCTACAATTTAATGAAGAAGCATTAAAAGAGGAACTGGAAGTTAATGAATTGTTTGGCGAGGAAGGCTACTCCTATCTTGAAAGAACTTGGGCTCGCCCTACTTTAGAAATCAATGGAATTTTCGGTGGATTTTCTGGAGAGGGAATTAAAACCGTTTTACCAAATGAAGCAGGAGCAAAAATAACTTGCCGACTTGTTCCAGACCAAGATCCCGACAAAATCATTGCGTTAATACAAAATCATATTGAAAAACATACACCTAAAGGGGTAACAGTCACTGTAACGAAATTTGACAGCGGGGCACCATATCTTACACCTTTTGACCACCCATTAATTCAAACAGCAAGCAAATCGTATGAAAAAGTGTATGAATCCCCTACTGCATTCACTCGCGGCGGAGGATCTATTCCAATTGTTGCAACCTTTGATCAAATCTTAAATATCCCTGTCGTGTTAATGGGATTTGGTTTAAGTACAGAAAACTTCCATGCACCAAATGAACACTTCCACTTAGAAAACTTTGATAAAGGATTGCGTGTTCTCTGCGATTATTTATGTGAAGTTGCCAACCTCTCTTTGTAATTGAGTAGCAAAATTTTCGTTAAAACTTTTTTCTCACTAACCTAAATTTTCCATAAAAAACGTTTAAGAATTTTGTACTATTTAGACCCCTTATGAAAAGTCATGAAATTACTTTTATATTGTCAAATATTGTATACATTTTAGTATCCCTTTGAAGTTTATAATATAAATAGGGAAGAAATACCCAGAAAACCATTGTATTTCCAAGGTATTTCTTCCTTCCTTCAAAGAGAGGGGTAGAAAAATGAACGCTCAATTGTACCATTTAACAAGGTTGGAATCGCTCACAGGAAACCTTTTTATCGATGGCAAGTATACAGAAGCTATTGAGTTGGGTAAAGAACTATTAGAAACCGCTAAAAAAACCGAAGATATTAAGGCCACGATGAATGCCCATTTGAATCTTGCTTGTTGTTATTATTATTTAGGTGAAATTGAAATCGCTTTCCAACATATTCTTGATTATAAAGTGTTGTGTGATGAATTCGGAGACGATCGGGATAAGTATTACTTATATTATTTGAGTGCTTTGATATATGCTTATGAAGAAAATTTCGAAGAAGCAAAAGAAGCGATGAAGCAATGTATACGGATTGCACAAGAATTAGAAATGTTTTATTCAGTAAGCAGCAGTTTCAACTCCTACAGCAACTACTTATTGCATGAAGGAAACTATGAAAAAGCACTTCACTATGCGTTAAAAGCATTAGCCATTGCAAAAGAACATTGCCCTAGTGAAATATTATTGCAATGTCATATCTATTTAAGTATTGCATCAAGTTATATCGGTTTGAATGAATTATCGAAGGCAGAAAAAATTATCAATCAACTAGAGCTCAACCAGTATATCAACAACCTACCTCATGAAAAAGCGCACTTTCTCCATGTGAAAGCCACATTTCATCGTTCCAAAGGTGAGCATGATATAGCATTGCAATTATTACATAAATCTTTCAACATATATTCTGATTATAATAATCAAATGAAATTAAAGTCTATATTGAAAGTAATTGCAGAAATTTATGAATCCCTTGGCAATTATAAGAAATCTTACGAAGCGATGAAAGAATATTTAACAATTGTTGAAAAACTGTTTTCCACTCGCCTTTCATCTAAAATACGAGAATTGGATGTCAATCAAAGCATTAAAGCGATAGAAAAACGGGCAAATGTGGACAGTTTAACAGGAGTATATAATCGTTATTATATTGAAACAACATGTGACAAGTGGCTCAAAGAAATGAAAAAAACAGATGAACATATTTGTTGTGTCGTCATCGACATTGACTCGTTTAAAAATATTAATGATACCTTTGGCCATTTAATAGGTGATGAAGTGATTAAAGGGGTCGCACAGGCTTGTTTAAAGGTGGCTAATGAAGATAAAGAAAATATCATCGTCGGTCGTTACGGTGGGGATGAATTTATTGTCCTCTTAAAAGGATATCCTTCACATTCAATTATGGAAAGAGCAAAACAACTTTATAATGAAATTACTTCCTTTCAGATAAACTATTTAACAAATGAAATTAAAGTGACTGTTAGCATCGGAGTAGTATGTACCAATAGCATTCCATATGCTAAAAAGTTCACTCAAATCTTTAAAGTTGCCGATCAAGCTCTCTATATGGCAAAAAGACAAGGAAAAAATCAAATTGTCTACCTCTCAAATGAAAACTGTTAAAATACAAAAAGGCTGGTTCGCCAATGCGTCCAGCCTTTTCCAAACCTTATAAGCTAGTTATAAAAAATATAGGGGAGGTTTTATTGATCAGTCGAACAAATTTTAGGTTCTTATGAGCTTACATGATACTTTTACTAAAAGAGCAATTTTTTATACAGCAACTACATTTTTCGCTGTATTGTAATATTACTATAGCACCCCATCATCTCTTTGTACATCAACTCTCGAAATATGTCACATTTTTATCATATTTTTGTTCACAAATTTAATATTTTTATTTTTTCATCATTGCATTTTTTGTTACATATACAGGAATTTCCTTGCAACTAAACTTTATTGACATAGTTATGGCAGAGTTTTTATGAATAACTATGTTAATTTATTGATATATGTAAACAAAATCAGACCAAAAGTTAACAATAATGAACTTTCGGTCTCATCATACTTTAACGTAATATCATTCCTACTCCGGCATAAATAATGACTGTGGCAAACACTGCTGTCATGTAAATTAATGAATAACCAAACATTTTATTTGCCCATTTATTCCCGTCCATTTGTCTATATCCTACTAAACTAATCCATAGCCAAATGCCGCCAAGCATTAGTGAAGAAAGCGTTAACCCCCAGCTTAACGGAACAAACAGAAAGCTCGTTAGCATGAGCAAAATTAAGTACACATTCGTTTGGATATATGTGCGTTTAACGCCCTTTACAACTGGAAGCATTGGGATTTTTGCTGCTGCATAATCATCCTTCTTACGGATGGCCAGTGCATAGAAATGCGGCATTTGCCAAATGATCATAATGATAAAGAGCGCCCAACATGCTGGGTGCCAGATCGTAGGTGCAACAGCCGCCCATCCAATTAACGGTGGAACCGCACCAGAAATACTCCCCACTTCAGTGTTCCAAATAGTTCTTCTCTTCGTCCACATCGTATATGGAACAACGTAGAAAAATACACCAAGGAATCCAAGAATTGCAGCTGTTAGTGTTGTTAAGGCTAAAAATCCAAGTCCGATAATCAGTAATAGTATTCCGACAATCAACAACGTGCGAAGATTAATTTCACCAGTAACAGATGGTCTCAATTTTGTACGGGACATCTTCGCATCAATATCATGATCATATATATTGTTGAATATTCCAGCTGCTCCGATGACTGCCGCCGAACCGATAAGAGCAAAAATCATATTCGGTATATTTTCAATAAAACTTAAATGATAAGTATAAAGGGCAAGCATTAAAGCGGCGAACATCGGAATTAAATTCGACTTGATGATTCCTGTTTTCACAGCTTTTTTCCACAATTCTATTTTTTTGTTTTGCATTTTATGTCATATTCCCCTTATCATTTCATAGACAAACTAATATATATCATACCATTTTTTCTTGTGAATCAACAATCGACAGTTTTTTACTATATTCGTCTGGTTTTTATGGCGACCCTACCATTAATAGTATCTATAAATGTTACTAGAAACAACCTTTCTGATTCTTTTAAGTATTAGTATTCCTTTCATCAATATATCGGCAAGATACTTTTAATAATGGTAAAACAACGATAAAAACAAATAAAATTCGAAACATTTGAAAGACCGTCACGATCGATACATCCGCTCCAATGGCATTGGCAAGTAGACTCATTTGATCCAGCCCTCCTGCCGCTGTACTTAATATACTTGTTGACAAGGAATATTTCATCATTTGTGTTAACATCCACCCTTGTACAAAAGTAAAGAGCAACAGGAATATGGCAGTTCCAATACCTAATAATAGAACCCGCTTCCCCAATTTTAGCATGTTAGGCTTTAGCAGCTGTCCTATATAAGCACCAATCATTAACTGTGCCATATTGAGAAAGAGGTTTGGGACTTCTGGCATTTCAATTGAAAACAATTGGAGACCAATCACGAATAATACGGGAGATAAAAAAGAAGAAACCGGAATTTTTATCTTCTTCCCTATCCTTGCAGCTACTATAGATCCGAGAATCAGTAGCAATAATGCCATCATTGAAGAGAAGGATAACATCGCTTCTTTCTTATCAGCTACTGCGTGGGCATGTAATATTAAGGGAATACCAATCACAATAGTGATTACACGAACAACATGAAAGTACGTGACAATGGCAATATCAATACCTTCTTCCTCTTCTGCAAAGGCCACAATTTGAGAAAGTCCTCCGGGAACCGTACATGTCAATGCGGTTTTTAATGAAAGCTCCCCCACTCTCACAAGTCCAAATGCTAATAGAACACTAAATATTATAATCATAATGTTCAATAACAACATGATTCCAATAAGCCAGCCCATGCCGGAAAAAACAGTTAATTGAAAGCTTTGGCCAATGGTAATTCCTACGATGATTAATCCGAAGTTGCGTAATGTTGATGGCCAATAGAGGTGTGTTTTGATAAAAAATTGACTGATTAACACTGTAAAAATCGGACCGAGTAACCAAGGAACGGGTAAATGCAAAATGTTAAAAAGGTATACGCCCAATAAACTGATAACTAGTACAATGCCCATCGATTGAATTTTGTGCACATAGAAGTCCCCTTTTTCATTTTCTTTCTATAAATCTAACATAATTTAGAAATGCTTAAAATCTGCTTGCCAATATGGAGGGCTGCAATAATCATAAATATTTGATTATTATTTCTATAGATGAAAAAAACGGGAGCCTGTAAATCTTGCTCCCGTAAACATATTACTCTTCATCCATTTCATCCATCATTTGATCAAAGGCTTCTGACACTTTATCGAATTCTTCATCGGATTCAATCACGTCGAAGTCTCCCTCATCATCCACTTTCAAGAAAAAGACTTCGATATCCTCTTCATTCTCTTCATGTAAATCATCTGTAAAGGCAACTGCGACATAATCTTGTCCATCTACTGTCAGCGTTGCAACAACTTCAACTTCCTCTTCTTGTTCGTCATCCCCGATGGTAAACACTTCGCCAACTTCGATTTTTTCCATTTGAGTTCCTCCATTCTTTGCGAGTTTTACGTACCGCAATAGGTAATATACGGTTCATCTGGATATTCAGGCAATGTACAGTATTCCTCTTGTTCCGCTGAATATGCATAAGGATTCGTGATAATCGATAGCAATTTTTTCATAACGGTGAAGTCTCCTCGCTCCACCGCTGCTTCGATTGCTTCTTCTACCCGGTGGTTTCGAGGAATCACAGAAGGGTTATGTTGCTTCATCATTTGCATAATATCTATAGAATTTTGGCGTTTTAAGCGAGCTTGATAACGTTGGTACCAATCTTGAAATTCTGGAGTTTGGAAAAATGGTTCTTCGAATTTTTGCAAAGTTAACGCTCTAAACGTATTTGTATAATCTTGTTTATGTGTTTCCATTAATTGAAGTAAATCTTGTATGAGTGCTTCATCTTCCGCTTCTTCATTAAGGAGCCCTAATTTTTTACGCATACCGTCGAGATAATAAAATACGTAAAGGTCTGGGTAAGTTTCTATGGCTTCTTTTGCCAGTCTGACCGCCTTCTCTTTATTTTCATCAAGCAGCGGAATAAGTGCCTCGGCAAACCTTGCTAAGTTCCATCCTCCAATTTTGGGTTGATTTCCATAAGCATAGCGACCGTAAGTATCAATCGAACTAAAAACTGTTTCAGGATGATAAAGATCCATAAAAGCGCATGGCCCGTAATCAATGGTCTCCCCGCTAACGGTCATGTTATCAGTATTCATCACACCATGGACAAAGCCGACGAGTTGCCACTTAGCAATAAGTGCTGCTTGCTTTTCGATGACTTCTTTTAATAACTGCAGATATGGATTCTTTTCTTTTGCAAGATGAGGATAATGTCTTTCAATAGTATAGTCGCAAAGAGCTTGTAAGTCTTCTTTTGAACCAAATTTTCGTGCAAATTCAAAAGTTCCAACGCGGATATGGCTTGAAGCCACTCTTGTTAAAATAGCACCTGGAAGCAGTTGTTCTCGAATGACCGTTTCCCCTGTTGTGATAACGGCTAAACTTCTCGTTGTAGGAATCCCAAGGGCATGCATCGCTTCACTAATAATGTACTCTCGAAGCATTGGTCCAAGAGCTGCTCGTCCATCACCGCCGCGGGAATATGGCGTTCTTCCCGAACCTTTTAGCTGTATATCAAAGCGCTGATTCTGAGTATTCACATGCTCTCCCAAAAGAATGGCTCGTCCATCGCCCAACATAGTGAAATAACCGAATTGATGCCCTGCATAAGCTTGAGCGAGCGGTTCCGCTCCTTCCGGTATTTTGTTACCCGCAAATGTAGCAACCCCTTCTTCTGTCTGCAGTGCATCACTATTCAAATTCAATTCTTCAGCAAGAGATTCATTGAAAACAACCAGCTTGGGAAATGCTACTGGTGTAGGGTTTAGTTGTGTATAGAAAATGGGTGGTAATGTTGCATAACTGTTATGGAAATTCCATCCAGGTTTTAATTGCATTTGAATCGTTCCTTTTTTCTTTTTTATTTTTGCAAGTAAGTGGCGGTTTATACTTTCTTCGCATTTAGGATATGTGATGAACAAATTCATGCGGTATCGAGCGAAGGTAGTTTGGCAATTAATCAAATACTTGCGACATGCGCCCATTTACTTGCAGCTTTCAATAAAATATTCGCATCTCTCATATTAATGCAATTTTGAATCCTTGATTATCCAATCGACTGCAGTCAATAAATTCGGAAAGGTTGCATCGGCTAAAGGTTCCTCGTCTCCAATAAAAACCGTCTTTGTACCTGCATTTTTCCCTGCTAGGATATCTGTATCCGTATCCCCCACCATGTAAGATTTGGGCAGGTCCACGTTATATTTTTCAGCCAAATCTTCAATCATTTTAGAACCTGGTTTGCGACAGGCACATCCAGCTTTCGGTTTATGTGGACAATAGACAACATCATGTATAATTGCCCCTTGTTTTTTCAATTCATTCACCATATGCTCATGAACCTTTTGAAGCTGGATTTCTCTCATAAATCCAAGCCCAACGCCTCCTTGGTTCGTCACCACGAAAATATAATCAAAATGTTCATTTAGTTTTCGAATAGCTTCCGGTACGCCCGGTAAAAAGTAAAGATCTTTTGGTTTATTTACGAATTTTACTCTCTCTGTAAGCACTTCATTAATAACGCCATCTCGATCTAAAAAGACCGCTGATTTCATTTTGCCCTCCTCCTCTTGTTATTGTTTGCGGAGATACTTAAATTCATTAAATGAATCTGAGCGATAAAATGAACTGAACTTTATTCAAACACTTGATAATTACTTGCGGTTTACCGCTAAATACTTGCATCATCACAAATTCATACAATGAAGAGCAATAAAATAACGCCACCCTATAATAATAAAAGCATGTATAAACATGCTTTAACCAACAAGCGCTTCCTTCAATTTGACCTCATAATATCTCATGCCTCGGAGTTCGCCTTGATATTCTACTTTCCCTTCGGCAATTAATTGGCGCAAGCGGTACTCAAGCCATTCATAGCTCGTATGCTGCTGCATATGACCAAGAACTTCTCCAATTAATCTAGCAGCTTTAAGGAAATCCTTTTTCCCTTGCGTTTCATGAATCTCCTTCAATTTTTCAATGATGAACTCGTCATCCCGATTACTTTCAGCGCTCAAAATTTGCCCATTTTTATACGTTCGTAAAATCGACTCGGAAGTGAATAATTGTTCCCCTTCTTTTGCTAAAGAATGGCGCATTTCTACCGTCAATTCCTTCATTTTTACAAGTTCGTAACATGCACGCAACTGTTCAATATTTAATTCTCCCGTATGGCGAGGAAAATCTTCTTCTTTTCCTTTGTAAAGTTTGTGATAAGCTTCATACGTATTGATTTTATATACCGCATTTGTTTTTTCTTTCAATAAATAAAGCACTAGGCGTAATCCTGTTTGTTCACTTGCATTTGAAGAAGTCCAAATCACCACTCGCTGCTCAGGGTTAATCGATTGAATTTTTTCAAACGCTTCTTTCATTTTAAATTTGTACCACTCTGCATGCTCTGAATCCCACTGATAGTTTTCTTTAAACCATTGATAACGTTGTTCGAAACCTTCTGGGGTATGATAATGTTTCAATGGACCTTCTGCAAAATAATCCGGTAATTCGATGATTTCCTCTGTTTGTTGATCTTTAAAAGCGTGTTTCAAACCACCAGCTGCAGAAGCACCGAATACTATATGGATGGTTTCAGGATTTTTCATGTTCGGTGTTTTTTCTCTTTTAATAAGGGCGTTTTTCAAGGATTGCATAAATTCTGGGAAGTCTTCATCAATATGTTCAGAACGGATCATAATCAAATGTAATAAACTTTTGACTTCCTGCTCGCTGAGATTTGAAATTGCTTTTTTTAATTGATTGATATCCATTTTTTACTCCCCTTTCTGAATTTTTAGAAGGCAATTGAAGCAGCAATAATAATGAAAAGTAACGACCATGCGGAAATTTCATCGAATGCAATTGTTTGTGAAGTCGACGATGAGAAAAAATTTTAAAATAAAGCCCGATATTAGAGAGTGTTCATTTATTTATGACGGCAAATGGAAAAGATTTCAAGATTAAAATTATTCCTTACTAAAACTTAATCCCGCTTCATCTAAAGCCTCTTTCATTTTCTGAAGCGCAGTTTTACCAATGCCATGAAGGGACATGATTTCTTTCTCCGTATATTTCGAAAGTTCTTCAACAGTTGTAATCCCCTGGCTTTCAAGTGCTCTTCTTGCCGGGGCGGAAAATCCAGCTAAGAAACCCTCTGTTGGTTTTCGTTCTGCTTCACAAGTTGGACAAGTGTTGCAATCACTGCTTTTATAATATCGATGACCCTTCTCACAAACTCTTAATGTTTTTTCCGAACGCTTCATCATCATTCCACCTTCCTACTCGACGTCCAAGTCGGTATCATCCGTTAATGAAGCTCGAATGAGGTAAAGTACAGGAATATGTGTATTCTCCTCAACCAATTCTTGAGGAGGTGATTGACTAGTACGGACACTTATCGAGCTCCCGTCATGTGCTTCAAAAAGTCCCATATACCCTAATACTACATCCTCTGTCAGAGGAACCTTATCACTGACAATCGAACTCCAAGATCCCGCTTCTAATGTTTCACCCGGTTTGGAAATATGGCTACTCGACATAAATGACCTGTTTCATTGATAATTGCACTACGCAAATAATAGTGTTCCCACTCAAGATTTTCTAGAAAATAAACGAGAATTTCTCCCTCTTCATTTTCAATGATTCCCCCGATGTCTCCAACCTGCTCAACTAAATTTCCGTATTCATAACGTTCCACCCATACCCGCAATAATTTTTCCTTTTCCGCTTTGTATTCATAATGAAAAATCTTTCCCCCAACTGCTGCCATTAACCTGTTACGTTCTTCATCGGATTAATTTTTTTGCTTAATCGTATTACTCTTTGTCACTTGATTGTTACAAGCAGCTAATATTAGAGTTGCTAATACTATAATGAACAAACGAAATTTCACTTTATCACCTTCATGTAAACTTTTAGTAATTATAGATTTTTACTGCCTACTATTTCAATCGAAAAAACAATAAACTACTCCTAGGATGAAATTGTATGAGTTCTGGATTTTTAGGGATTTATTGTAAAATCAATAATGAAAGGGGGACAAATCAATGTGGAATTGGATTTCTTATATTGGAGGAGTATTAATGGGTTTATCCGTTCTATTAATTGCTTTCGATATAGGAATGCTAATTCCAACTTTAGTATTTATTTTTGGGTGTTTAGTTGTAATTTTCAGGAATGATATACATAAAGAATTATCCCTCTTAAAGATATACGTATATAAATTGATAAGCAAAATATTTAACAAGTTGATTGTCATGTTTTATATTCGTTGTTATTATAATGTTAAGTTAGTTAGTTGAATAACTAAGATGGGGTGATGAAATGGCAAAACCTAATGGTATCAGTAAAAGTGAACTGATTAAATATGCGAAGGAATGTTTAGTGAATAAAGGGATTGAAAATTTCACCTTAAGAGCAGTGGCTGAGACGGCAGGTGTAACACAAGGCACAATTTACTACCATTTTAGAACGAAGGAACAATTGTTAATTGATATTGTTCAGGACATTTGTGACAACAGCTGGCGGGAAATAGCGGAGAATAAAGAAAATATGATGGAGCAAGCGATTGCATCAGCAAAAAGTCGTTGTTCATATGAATCGTTTTTCCATAAATTATTTATTTCATTGGTTGCTTCCAGTTTTAACAACGATGAGATAAGAAGTAAACTTGGCGAAATCATCCAGTTAGAAAATAAAACTCTGTCCGAGAAATTATCAAACTTGTGGATGGAATCACCAATAAAAGGCGTTTCTTTTGAAACATGGGGGATTTTATTAAATGCTGTAGTGGATGGATTGGCATTGCAAGCATTATTACAAAAAGACTTGCCTATTGATCAAATATACAAAGAACTCGAGCATTTCATTAATGGGCTTAGTCATTTGAAAGGTATGGAGGGGAAATAATGAAAAATTACTTCTTCACAGCTATGTGGGGGTTGGCAGTTTGGTTATTTGCCACATTATTTTTCAGATTTTTCGGTGAATATGTTCTCTTTAGCCCAAGTACGAGTAAGTTTTTGATTAGCACTATCCTATTATTAGTTGGAACTGCAGCTTTATTGTGGGGTGTAACTTATGTTTATCATATCTTTGATAAGACCAATAATGCACCATTAAAGTTTGGATTAATCGGTACTATGATTGGTTTAGTATTAGATACATTTTCGTTATCCTTTCATCATATCGTTTTTCCGAAATTAGATGATTCGCAAGTTATTGCATTTACTGCATGGATGTCTTTTGCGTATGCGTTATATTTATTGATTCCTCTCATGATAAATCATAAGGTAAGTGGAAAAGAAAGAATTCAAGTATAAGGCAAGTGCCGTTCTAGTATTCCATATGAATGGCCGTTTTCAAAATATCTAACTGGAAAAGGGGGTTTTTTCCCCCTTTGCATCCTAATAACCTTCTTCCATCAAATAAATATTTTCCCCTCTAAATAAACAACCGCTTCGCCGGATATTTGAATTTCATCTCCTACATCTTTACACAAAAGTTTTCCTCCACGGGAGGACAATTGCAACGCTGTGAACTCCCCTTTCTTTAAAACTCTTTTCCAATAAGGAACCAATGTGCAATGGGCGGAACCTGTCACCGGATCTTCATCTATTCCAGCCTTTGGTGCAAAAAATCGAGAAACGAAATCAACCTCTTTCCCCTTCGCAGTCACAATTACGCCGAAAGCATCTAATTTCTTTAATTCTTCCACATTGATATTTATATTTCGAATCTCTTCTTCTGTATCAAACACCGCTAAATAGTCCCTAGCTACATACACCTCTTTCGGTCTTTTGCCTAAACCTTTCACAAGAGCTTCTGGAATTTCACAAGGCTGCCCTTCCCGAGATGGAAACGACATCGTTAACAAGGAACCATTCTTTGTCACGGTTAAGATACCGCTTTTTGTATGGAATTTTACTTGTGTCATGGACCGGTTAAGATATTGAAAAACGACAAATGCTGTTGCTAATGTAGCATGTCCACACAAATCGATTTCAGTTTTCGGTGTGAACCAACGTAACTCGTATTCTTCATTTTGTTGATGAACGACAAAAGCTGTTTCTGATAAATTATTTTCCGCCGCAATTTGTTGCATTATTTCATCTGAAAGCCAATTCTCAAGAGGAACGACCGCTGCTGGATTCCCTTTAAATGGTTCACTTGTAAATGCATCTATTTGATAAATAGGTATCGTTGGCATTTTAGACAATCCCCTTTCTTTTATAAAATTTGCCTTACTTGTTATAAGAGATAATAGTCAAAGCAGCGACAATAATAGCCATTCTTCATCCGATATTAGTCAAAGTCTGCAATATAATTGCCAACCGAAAAAAATCTACTCCCCCAAGGAACGATAATAGTCAAAGTCTAGAACTTTATAGTCAAATCTCAATGGATAATAGTCAAACTCCTCAATATATTTGCCGACCAAACAAAATCGGCTCTCGTAAGGAACTATAATAGTCAAAGGTTGGAACTTTATAGTCAAATCCCAAAAGATATTAGTCAAACACTTCAATATATTTGCCAACCGAATAAAATCGGTTCCCCCAAGGAACGATAATAGTCAAATGCTAGAACTTTATAGTCAAATCTCAAAGGATATTAGTCAAACTCCTCAATATATTTACCGTTGAAAATGCACAAGATGAAAACTGAAAAACTCGCACCTTAGCGAAAGGTGCGAGTAAAATTAAATTAAATTATACGCGTACAGTCCATCCGAATGGATCTTCAATTCTTCCGTATTGGATGCCCGTTAACGTATCATAGAGCATTTGAGATACTTCGCCGATTTTTCCATCATTTATGATGATGCGATGGTCTAAATATTTTAATTCCCCTACTGGTGAAATCACCGCGGCAGTGCCTGTCCCAAATACTTCTTCGAGCGTTCCGTTTTGAGCAGCCTCCACTACTTCATCAATTGAAATGCGTCGTTCTTCTACTGGAATATTTTTAGATTGTAATACTTTAATCATCGAATCACGCGTAATACCAGGTAAGATGCTTCCTGTAAGCGCTGGCGTAATGACTTTACCATCAATTTTGAAGAAGATGTTCATACTCCCTACTTCTTCAATATAGCGTTTTTCAACACCGTCCAACCATAATGTTTGAGAGTAACCTTCTTTTTCAGCGTTAATTTGTCCAATTAAGGAGCTTGCATAGTTACCACCTGTTTTTACTTCACCTGTTCCACCCACTACTGCACGAACATATCGCTCTTCTACCATAATTTTTAATGGATTAATGCCTTCTTTATAATAAGAACCGCTTGGAGACAAGATAATCATAAACAAATAGTTTTTAGCAGGATGTACACCTAAAAACGGCTCAGTTGCAATGATGAATGGACGGATGTATAAAGAAGTTCCTGGTGCATCCGGTACCCAATCCCGGTCAATATCCACTAATTTTTTTAGCGCTTCTAATGCAAGATCTTCATCCACTGGTGGGATGACTAATCGTTCATTGGAATGATTTAATCGTCTAAAGTTTGCATCCGGGCGGAATAACTGAACTTCTCCATCTGGTGTACGATACGCTTTTAAACCTTCAAACACTGTTTGGCCATAATGGAATACCATACTGGATGGCTCTAGACAAATTTTTTGATAAGGTACAATGCGGGGGTCGTGCCATCCTTTCCCTTCTGTATAATCCATTATAAACATGTGATCAGTAAAATAATGTCCAAAGCCAAGTTCGTCCGGAGCTGGCTTTTCTTTCGGTTTGTCTGTTAATTCTACTGTTATTTCTGTCATAGTAAAGCCTCCAATATTTTGTTGAATATTCAGAAAAATTTTTCTGTTATTAAAATAGTATAATACTTTTTTTAACAATTGTTAAAAGAATATTTAGAAAAAACTAACTAAATTTTATATAGAAATGCTATTTGATGAACTATTTTTATAAAATAGTATTTTAACAGAGAATTTCTATTAATATTTCAGTTTCTTTATTCTTATAAAGTAAGACAAAATTATTTTCATATAAAACAAAGATGAAAACGCAAAAAAAATCCTGCGATTAAAGATATCGCAGGACAAATTTTGTACAATCAAACTATATTACTTGATTAAGATGTAATAAAACCTTTACTACGGATATATTCTTCAAATGCTTCTTTTCTCAATGGACGGCTATAAAAATAGCCTTGTCCAAAGATACAACCATCATTGCGAAGCGCTCTCACTTGCTCTTCAATTTCTATCCCTTCCGCAATTACTTTTAACCCAATTGTTTCTGCCAAATTAATAATTGCTCTTACAATGGCCTTACTCTCCTCATTTTTATGAATATCCTTAACGAATGAAGCATCTACCTTTAACGTGTCAATTGGAAGATGCTTAATATAGCTTAATGAGCTATATCCCGTGCCAAAATCATCCACCGAGATATGAATTCCAAGACTGCGAAGGCGTTTCAATATCGGAGTTATGCAATTTAAATCTGCAAAAATACTTTCCGTCACTTCCAACTCAAGCAATTTCGGATTAAATCCGGTCTCCTTCAACACTCGCTCTACCTGTTGAACGAATTTTGGATCTTGCAATTGACGAACCGAAACGTTGACAGATACAATTAACTGCCCGAAACCTTTTTCTTGCCACTCTTTTGCTTGTTTGCAGCTTTCATTTAAAATCCATTCCCCTAATGGAATAATTAAGCCTGTTTCTTCAGCAAGAGAAATAAATTTCCCTGGAGGAATTGTTCCTAAATCTGGATGATTCCATCGAACCAACGCTTCCATACCGACAATCTCATCACTATGAATATTGAATTTTGGTTGATATTCTAAAAAGAATTGATGTTCGTTTAATCCTTTTCGCATAGCATTCTCAATTATGCGTCGCTCTAAGGACATATTCTCCAATTTTTTATTGTAAACAGCATAATTGTTTTTACTGTTTTGTTTTACTTGAGTTAAAGCAGAATCTGCGTTTTTAATAAGCTCTTCCGGTGTTGTGCCATGTTCAGGATATGAAGCCACTCCAATACTGCAAGTCAATACATGGTCCTTTCCGTTTACAACAATGGGTTTTTGAAACTTCTCAATTATGTTATTCACTATGTTAATAGTATCTTGTTCGTCTTTAATATCACGCAACAGTACAATAAACTCATCACCGCCCATTCGAGCCACTAAATCGATCTCTCGAATCGATTCTCGAATGTTTTCAGCAGCTTTCACAATGACTAAATCCCCATTATCATGCCCAAGTTGTTCATTGATTAATTTAAAATTATCTAAGTCAATGAATAAGATAGAAAATTTTTTATTCGTTAATCGAACATCCATAACATACGATCGAAGCTCATTCATAAAAGTTGGACGATTAGGGAAATTTGTTAAACTATCGTGATAGGCTAAGCGATAAAGATTCTGCTCTACTTCTTTACGAACACTTATGTCGCTCATGACAATTAATACTAAATTGTTTAACGGATTTTCATCATCATGAACGATTTTAATCGTCGCTTCCACATCAATGTATCTTCCATCACCATGGAGCAATCGAAACTCCAACTTACGCGAAGATTTCCCTCTGGACATATTCAATAATTTTTGGATTTCCTTTTTTAACAGTTCTGAATCTTCCAAGTGAATTAAATTAAATAAATTTTGTTTTTCTAATGATTTTAAATCATAATGTAGTAGTATTTGGAATGTTGGAGAGACGTAATGAAAAGCACCATCTGCATCAACTAACGCTACAAAGTTGTCGGAATGTTCGGCGATTAACTCATATTTTTTGTAGCTTCGTTCTAGTTCTTCTTCCAATTCTTTTTCTTTCGTAATATCTGTTCGAATGGAGAGATATTTATATGGTTTTCCTTTCTCATTTAAAAAAGGAACAATAGTCGCATGGACCCAATAATAAGAGCCATCTTTCTTTTTATTTTTTATTTCGCCTCTCCATATGTTCCCCTTCCCTATTTCACTCCACATTTGTTTAAAAAATTCTTTTGAATGAAAACCAGAATTGATGACACGGTGAGTCTTCCCTATTAATTCTTCTCGAGAATATTGGGCAATTTCACAAAATAATTCATTGACATATGTAATTCTTCCTTGTGCATCCGTAATAGCGACAATAGAGGATTTATCTAATGCATATTTCAGTTCTTTTAATTCTTTCAATTCTTCAGCCAAACTTTGTATGTCAATTTGCTGTTCAACATTGAACGAAACATTTGTTTTATCATCCATAAATCATTAATGCTCCTTTACAGAAAACGAAAATTATCCAAAAAATACCATTTTTCTATTATCCATACTTAAGCGCTCTTGGAAATAACACTAATTTTTTACTGTTTTTATAATATCATATTAACAAAAAGCAATAATTAAGGTTAAAAAGTAATAATTAAAATGAATAATTTTTATAAATTTGTTGAAATTATGTCATAATTTCTCTAATTTTATTTGCAGAGCATATTTTATTGGATTTCCACCTTATAGTAACGTAAAAATTAACAAAAGGTGAATGTTGAATAAATTTATTGAAAGAAGATGAACTAGCTTTTCTGTGCGAGATAAAACGAAAATGCTTAGATATATACTATTGTTTGTGAGGAGAAAAAATTCAATAAATTGATAGGAATTTTCGTTTCTGGGAGAAAACACATCTTGCATATGAGAATGAAATTGACTTGGGGGAAGAATAGCTTGTATTTCATTACAAGAGAGAAAATGGCTTAAAAAAAGCTGAACCGCAAACCGCTAACGGTCTTTACGGACAGCCTTTTAGAAAAGAGAGGTTATGAGGTTAAAGTTGTAGCTATAATTTGTGTAAAGTCGGAAAAATTATTCCTTTGATGAAAGCAACTTCATTAGGCTTTTTATGTCTTCTTGCAAGGATTTCACTTCATCTTCAAGCCGATCAATTTTTTCATGCAATGGTTGTAATTCTCCATCTAACATATTTTTTAGACGTTCTGCTTTTTCATTTTGTTCCATAAACTATTCCTCCAAACAGTTTGCTGAACTTAAAGATGTATTCCGTTTACATCTTTATTGTATAACATCTTTTCTATAAAAATAGGATTTTACGAAAATCGTCATGTGATTGTCATTTTTCGATCAAATAAAAAAACGCTTAAGGAAATTCCTTAAACGCCCGCCCCGAATATCAAACTGTATATGAAGCCGTAAATGACACAAACAATTGTTGCAATAATAATGAAGACACCTAAATAATATAAAATATTGATTAAGATCTGCTCAAATCCATAACCCATGGGATAATAACCCATTTCCTTCCCTCCGTTGCAGAAGATTCGTTCACTTTTGATATATGCAAAAACGGTTGAACTGTTACTTCTAGAGGAATTCTGTATTCATCGAAGAAAACTGTAAACCACCTGTTTGCTTCTTCAAATTGCGGCTCTTCACTCAATCGGATTCAACTTGATTTCTTCATCGATTTTTTCTAATAACTCTTTTGCGTTGTCTGCTGAAATTGGCTCGCCATTAACAAGGGCATAATAATGACCGTCGCAAATTTCACAATAGGAATTACACCCTGTATCTTCCACTATTACATCTTCTCTCTGTTCCAACTCATCGTATACATCTGGATGGCAATAAGCCTTGTTCGATACACAAAATTCAACTCTATGTTTGAAAGGTTCACTTTTTCGACCGAATAATTTTTTGAACATGTGCGCACTCCTTCACTATGTAAACCGTTAATTAATTATATTATACTATGTTCTACTCTTTTCATCGTGAATAAACTTTGACAAACCAACTAAAAGGATGTACACCTTTTCACCTCTTCGATATACTAAAAAACACCTTATAAAGATGGGAGAATAATGATGAACGAAACAGAATATGATCGCTTCCTCCATATTGAAACTTGTGGATCGAATAACGGTATCTATCAATCCATTCATTATAATCGCTATGAACCCACTCCTTATTCTGCCTTAGAAGAATTGCTAAAAAATTATCAAATCAACGAGAACGACTCCATTGTCGATTTTGGCTGTGGATTAGGGAGATTAAGCATTTTCCTCCACTACAAAACAAATGCGTCTGTCTTGGGTATCGACATGAACGAGCAATTCATAAAAGAAGCAATGAAAAACCGAGAACGATATTGCAAGAAGTTTAAAAAAAAGGAAGATAAAATCCAGTTTCTCCGCTGTTTCGCTCAAGATTACCCAATTCAACCGACAGAAAATAAATTTTATTTTTTCAACCCTTTTTCCTTGCAGATATTTATGAAAGTGCTACATCATATCATGCTCTCAATCGAAGAGAAAAAGCGACCTGTGGACGTAATTTTATACTATCCATCAAATGACTACATCGATTATATAAATCATTACACTCCTTTTGAAAAAGTAATGGAAATTCCCATTCCTACATTGCACGAAAAAAATTGGCAAGAACGTTTTATTATTTATCGATTAAACTTGGAGCCATTGTTTTAATGGCTTTTTTTCATTATTTTTTGCCGTTCTTTTAAGATAAATCCCCCAAAAATGACCGTGCATCCGACAATGGAAATAATTAGTGCGAAGGCTGTCCATTTTGAAAAATAAACGCCAAATAGCAATAAAAATATCCCCATCCATATAAATATGTTCATATTTTGATTCTCCCTTTTCTAATAATGTTCTATCAAGTTAATTACACTTTCCCCATTGTATGAGAGAGCCTTACTAGATATGCTTCACATGCTTTGAATATGTTTTTAAAATGTAGGACAACTTAATAAGGATGGGAATAATTTATATTGTTATATTACAATAATAAAAATTGATATAATAATCAGAAATTTGTTAATTAATTAAAAATTATAACTTTTTGATTCTTCAACACTTCAACGCGAAAAAGTGCTATACTTTATTCGATTTTATTTTTAAGTAATAAAAATCACCAATAAATAAATTATTATATCAAAATAGGATGGAATGAGCTATGAAAAATCAATTATTTCGAAAATTATCTTTAAGCGAATTATTGAATCAAAAAGGCACATCACAGTTTAATAAAACAATGAATTCATTTGATTTAATCGCTCTTGGTGTTGGAGCAGTTGTCGGAACAGGGATTTTCATTTTACCAGGTACTGTAGCTGCTGTTCATGCAGGTCCTGCCATCGTTTTCTCATTTATTTTGGCAGCAATTGTATGCGCTTTTTCAGCCTTATGTTATTCGGAATTGTCTTCATCGATTCCAGTAGCTGGTAGTGCCTATACATATTCCTATGTGATTTTTGGCGAGCTAATCGCTTGGATAATCGGATGGAGTCTTTTGCTTGAGTATGGTTTAGCTGTTGCAGCAGTGGCAACTGGTTGGTCTGCTTACTTTCAATCTCTTGTTGAAGGATTTGGCATTCACGTACCGCAAGCATTATCAGGTCCATTCAGTCCAGCAAACGGAACATATATCAATTTACCAGCCATTATAATTATTTTACTTTTAGCTTCCTTCCTATCATTAGGAATGAAAGAGTCTAACCGATTAAATAAAATCATGGTTTTCATTAAACTAGGGATTATTTTACTCTTTATTCTTGTTGGAATGTTTTATGTGAAGCCTGACAACTGGCAACCATTTATGCCATTTGGTTTTGGTGGGATTTTATCAGGAGCGGCACTAGTAATCTTTGCTTATTTAGGTTTTGATGCGGTATCTTCCGCTGCTGAAGAGGTAAAAAATCCACAGCGAAACATGCCAATTGGAATTATCGGAACGCTCGTGATTTGTACAATTTTATATGTAGCCGTTTCCCTTGTGTTAACAGGGATGGTTCCATATACAGAATTGAATGTAGGAAATCCTGTTGCTTATGCGATGGAAATGAAAAATCTTGATTGGGTATTTGGTGTTATTTCGCTCGGAGCAGTCATTAGTATGATGACGGTGATTTTCGTTATGCTTTACGGAGGTACTCGCTTAGTGTACTCCTTTGCTCGTGACGGAATGCTTCCAAAAGTGTTATCAGAAATTCACCCTCGCCGTAAAATCCCGTTAAAAAATACATGGATTTATGCAATATTTGTATCTTTATTCGCTGGTTTTATTCCGATTGATAAGTTGGCAGAACTTGTGAATATCGGTACATTGATTGCTTTTGCTGCTGTATCGATTGGCGTTATCTTTATTAGAAAAATGAAAATTGATGGATTAAAAGAAGGATTTAAAGTACCATTGTTCCCAATTGTGCCAATTCTTTCTTGCCTCCTTTGTATTTTCATGATCGTCCAATTATCTACATTCACAATGTTTACTTGTCTTATCTGGATGATTATTGGTTTATTAGTGTATTTTGTGTATGGAAGGACGCATAGTGTATTGAATAAAAAATAGAATCAAAAAGCTTGTTGCCATGAGTGCAACAAGCTTTTTTTCGCTTGAGCATCATTTTAAAACAATAAGCTTTTTCTTTCCTTCATAATTAATAAAAGTTCTCTATTTGAGTCAACACCTTTGCGACGAAGATATGTTTCCCGCCGGAGTAATGTTCGGTAAAAGAAAAATTATTATCAAAAAGTAAGGGTGTCTGGAAAGTTTTCGCTTTCTAGACACCCTCTTCTTCCCCCACTAATTAGCTTGCAGGGTTCACTTCTAATTCTGCTTTTATTTTAATGTCTTTTCCTACCAATACGCCACCTGTTTCAAGGGCAGCGTTCCATGTAAGCCCGAATTCTTCACGGTTGATTTTTGCTTCCGCTTCGAATCCGTAAACTTCCACGCCCCAAGGGTTTTTCCCTTTACCATTGTACTCCACTTCGAATGTGACTGGTTTTGTTACATCTTTAATTGTTAAATCCCCTGTCACTTCAAATTCGTTATCATCTGTTTTCGTAATCACTTTGGATTGGAACGTAATTGTTGGATATTTTTCCGCATCAAAAAAGTCTGCAGATTTTAAATGATTATCGCGATCTTCTGATTTTGTATTAATGCTCGCAACATCAAAGGTAAATGCAATTGTAGCAGTTGTCAGATCCGTTAAATCTTCCGCTTCAATTTCAGCCATATAAGAATCAAAATGCCCTCTCACCTTTGACACCATCATATGCTTTACTTCAAAACTAATTTCTGAGTGTGATTTATCAACAACCCACTTCGCCATTTTCATACCTCCCATATTATCCTATTTTGAATTCAAGATATATATGAATATTTATTTCGAATTAATTTATTTTGAATTCGAGATAAATATATCATGCACTTATTTTTTTGTCAATCCTTCCATTTATGAATCTCATGTTTTATTTCATATATTCCCTCTTCTTTACGAAAAAAACATTTAATCTACATTTTGAATCATAGATTGAATTTTCCTTTTTATGAAAAATTTCAATATATTTTTTGTTGACCAATTGTTCCAAAGGTGTTAGTATCTTTTAGTATTGGAACTGAATAGGTGTAGCGATGAATGCTGTGGGTAAAACTACACGCAGGAGCAGCTTCTGGAGAGACCACGTTTTGTGGCGCCGAAGGATTCACAATCTCAGGCAAAAGGACAGAAGAATGATAAACCTTATTATTCTTTTGTGTTTGAGATTGGGAAGCCAATCTCTTTTTTTATTACATCAATTGAGGTGAAACAAATGAGTGAACGTAGAAAAGCAATTGTAAGTGTCATTGGAAAAGATCAAGTTGGCATTATCGCAAAAGTAACGACTGTGATTGCAGATCGAAACATCAACATTTTGGATATCAGCCAAACGATTTTACAAGATTTCTTCACAATGATGATGGTGATTGATGTGACCGATTTACCTAATCTTGAAACTCTACAACAAGAACTTAATGAACTTGGTCAATCAATTGGCGTTGTCATTACTGTACAACTTGAAGAAATTTTCCAAGCAATGCATCGTGTGTGAAAGGACGTGCAAATATGAATTTTGAAATTCAAGAAATGATGGAAACCATCCGAATGGTTCGAACTGAAAACTTGGATATCCGTACAGTTACGATGGGGATTAATCTCAGAGACTGTGCAAATTCCGATTTCGATAAAATGAATCAAAAAATTTATGATAAAATCACTCACTACGCAAAAGATTTAAAGACAACAGCTGAAAAAGTGGAGAAAGAATACGGCATCCCTATTATTAATAAACGTATTGCCGTGACCCCAATTGCAGATCTTCTAGGCAATGCAACAAAAGATCAAGCAGTGGAACTTGCCAAAACATTAGACCGTGCTGCTGTAACCCTCGGTATTGACTTTATCGGTGGATTTTCGGCCCTCGTGCATAAAGGAATTGCGAAGGGAGACCAAGTATTATTTGATGCCCTACCAGAAGCTCTAGCAGTCACGGAGCGAGTTTGTGCATCCGTTTCTGTTGGAACAACAAAAGCCGGCATCAATATGGATGCAGTTCGTCAATTAGGTGAAATCATTAAAGAAACAGCAGAGCTTACAAAAGATAAATCGGGTCTCGGCTGTGCAAAGCTTGTTGTGTTCTGCAACCCTGTAGAAGATAATCCGTTTATGGCAGGAGCTTTCCTCGGATCCGGTGAAGGAGAAGTTGTGTTGAATGTCGGAGTTTCCGGACCAGGAGTTGTGTTGAATGCACTAAAGCGTTATCCAGATGCGGACTTAGGTGAAGTGGCAGATATTATTAAGAAAACCGCATTTAAAATTACCCGCGCTGGTGAATTAATTGGCCGAGAAGTAGCAAAACGCTTAGGGGTCCCATTCGGCATTATGGATTTGTCACTGGCACCAACAAATGCGATGAACGACAGTGTTGCTGAAATCTTAGAAGAAATTGGTTTGGAACGTGTTGGTACACACGGCACAATCGCCGCCCTTGCATTAATGAACGATGCAGTGAAAAAAGGCGGAGCGATGGCTTCTTCCTATGTGGGGGGATTAAGCGGTGCCTTCATCCCAGTTAGTGAAGATAACGGTATGATTCGTGGTATTGAAGAAGGTGCTCTAAGCTTATCAAAGTTAGAAGCGATGACATGCGTATGTTCAGTAGGGCTTGATATGATTGCCATTACGGGAGACGCACCTGCTAGTACCATTTCTGCAATGATTGCAGATGAAGCGGCTATTGGTATGATTAATAAAAAGACAACAGCCGTTCGCGTCATCCCTGTGCCTGGTGCAAAAGAAGGCGAAATGGTGGAATTTGGCGGCCTGCTTGGACGAGCACCTGTGATGGGAGTAAATCCATTTAGCTCTGAAAAAATCATTCGCCGAGGTGGACGCATTCCAGCTCCACTACAAGCGTTGGGGAATTAATTGATATAAGTGATAGAGCGGATGTAGAAAGTGATGAAGAGATCAGCTTTCTCATTCGCTCTTTTACTTGGCTATTATGAAATTAATCGATTGACTATTATGTTTACAGGTTTGGCCATTATCCCTTGATGATTGACTATTATTATCATGACTTTGACTATTATCACATGCCCCGAATGCCATTTTTTGTCGATTGGCCATTATATTCGCAAGTTTGACTATTATCTTCCGGAGCTTGACTATTATCAGCTCGATTCTGACTATTATCTCTCTTTTCAAGTGTAGATTTTTTTCGATTGACTATTATGCTCACAAATTTGGCCATTATCCCTCTATGCTTGACTATTATTGTCATGACTTTGACTATTATCACATGACCCGATATCCTTTTTTGGTTGATTGCCAATTTCACTCTTAGCGGATATCTTGTAATACTAAAGATGAAATGGGCGCGCCAAAATAATAAACTATCCTGCCAAAGTGCTTCCAAGACAGGATAGCATATCCTCCTTTCAGATACATTAACTTCTATCCTCAATGTAAATCCACCAAAAAAGCAAACTTTTCAGAAAGCCAATCCAATACCCACAGCTACTATACAACATTAAAACGTCTTACGACTTACTTCTTTATATAATCCTTCCAAGCTGTGAGTCCCCCATCTAATACAACTACATCATAATCATGTTTGGATAGAATGTTTGCACATTTTGTTGCAGAATTGCCTGTTGTGCAAGTGACAATGATTTCGCCTTTCTCAGGTAAAGCTGATATGTTTTTATCTTGATTATTTTCTAACTCGAAAATCTCTGTTTTATGGATATTAAGTGATTGGATGTTTTCCCCTTCAATATGGAAGGTATTATATTTCTCTTGATCTCGAACATCTAAAATCGTGAGTTGCTCACCTTGCTGCATTCTTTGGAACAATTCTTCTGGTGAAATTTTTTTCAATACCATCTTAAAATCCTCCTATGAAATTATAGTGGTGGTTCCTCTACTCCTAGATTAATCCAATCTTCTTTCGGCGGCCCATAAACGCCAAACGGTTTTAGCCCTGCTTGTCTCATTAGTACTGTTGCTTGTCCACGATGATGAATAATGTGTTTAATAAGCCCCATTAATATTTGGGCATTTGTTTCTTCTCTTCCAAAAGCAATTTGCACTTCTTTCAGTGATTCATCTGTCCATTGTTCTTGAATGACTTTCGCTGCACGAGCGCTCACTTCTTTAAAAGTATCCGCAATTTCCTTCGCCGAATCAGGAACTTTATCTGCATTTTCGACTAATTCCATTCTCAAACCAAAATGCACTAAATATTCCGGAATATTAGTTGTAAAATGCCAAACAATTCTTCCGAGCGTACGCCCTTCCGGATAAACTTTTTGTTTTAGAGACTCATCGGTTAGCCCTTCCAAAACCTTTTGCGTTAAGTTCGCCTCCCAATTCCATTCTCTTATAAAATCTTTAATTGTTACATACATAAAAAATTGCCTCCATTCTTTTGAAAAGATAGATAAGAACATTCGTTCTAATATTGTACCCGTATCCAAATAAAATATCAATTTTTTCCACGTTTTTGTTTTTGGAATATTGAGACCATAAGACTACATGAAGATATAAAAAACCCTTAAGCAATCATGTTTGCTTAAGGGATAGACAATCCTATTCTTTTTTCTGCTTAATATTTGGAAGCGGTTGGGAGTTGTAAATTCTTGAATATGGTGGAACGGATTGAGTTAACCAAATGTTACCGCCAATGACGGAATCATGTCCGATTTTCGTATCTCCACCTAGAATTGTTGCTCCCGCGTAAATCACTACATTATCCCCAATGTCTGGGTGACGTTTAATTCCTTTAATCGGGTTTCCATTTTCATCTAACGGGAAGCTTTTTGCCCCAATCGTTACACCTTGATAGATTTTAACATTTTTACCAATTGTGCTTGTTTCTCCAATCACCACACCTGTTCCGTGGTCAATGAAGAAGTACTCGCCAATTTTTGCTCCTGGATGAATATCAATACCTGTTAAACTATGAGCATGCTCTGACATAATTCTTGGGATAATTGGAACGCCTGCTTGGTATAATTCGTGAGCTATCCTATGTATCGTAATGGCTGTAATGGATGGATAGCTGAATAAAATTTCTTCTAATGATAAAGCTGCAGGGTCTCCATTGTAAGCCGCTTGAATATCCGTTTGTAGAATTTCACGAATTTCAGGTAATTTGTTGAGTAAATCCACAACGATTTCTTCTGCTCTTACTTCCGGTTGGCTTTCTCCATTATTTTTGAGCACTTTCGAAATGATATCTTTTAAATCTAGTGCAGTTGATCTTAATAGATTCCCAATGTTTGTCTCAATGCGCAATTCGTCTTTAAAGGTGTCGCAAAAACAAGGGTATAACACTTTACGGAAGTTCTTCAAAATTTTAATAATCTTTTCTTGCCCTTCAAAGCCGATAGATTGTTCAATTGGAAAGTGTTGTTTATGAACATCGAGCAATGAATTGGCGATGTTTGGTACACCATTGTTTAACCATTCATCTAATTTCAATGAATCCACCACCCTATTTTTTTTCGAAGGAAAGGAAAGGAACCCCTTTGCTAGTAAATTCTTTTTCCTTAGATTTTATTTATTGCTATCATATAAAACTTGCACTAGGTTTATCAACTATCTTGATTTTTTCATAAAATTTGACAATTAGAAAACTATTGATAGAACTAAAAACTTGCTGGATAAAACACTCCAGCAAGCATTTTTTAACATTATTCAACTTTACTTTCAACTACTACAGCATCAGCCTTGATTGTTTCACCGAAAGCAGGTTTTAATGTTTCTTCATATGCTTTTGTAAAGAATTTTTCTTCATATAAACTTTCAATTTCTTCATTTAACCATTCTAATAATTCTGTATTTCCTTTTTTAACAGCTGGAGCGATATAATCCAATTCACCTAAAGTAGGTAATGCTACTGTAAATCCTGGATTATTATTTGCCCAACTAAATAGTAAAGCGTTATCTTGAGCTAAAGCATCACCGCGTCCATCTTTTAGCGCTTCAAATGCTTCATTAATTTGATCATACTTCACCAATTCTACTTCCGGATAATTTTTCATGAAGAATGTTTCTGCAGTTGTCCCTTTAGGCACAATTAATGTTTTTCCTTTTAATTCTTCCACAGAAGAAATTGGCGATTTTTCAGATGATACAACACCGATTGCTACTTTCATATAAGGATGTGCAAAATCTACTTGCTCAGCTCTTTCTGGTGTAACTGTAAAGTTTGCCAATACGATATCTACTTTATCCGATTTTAATAAGTCAACACGAGCTTGTGGTTCAGTAATCACATATTCGATTTTTGACTCATCACCAAGTAAATCTTTTGCAATGCGTTTAGCTAAAACAATATCATATCCTTGATTTTCGCCTTTTTCATCAACATATCCAAATGGCGGTTTATCGCTGAATACTGCAACACGTAGTACCCCGCGCTCTTTAATTTCATCAATAACGGATTTTGTTTCAGTTTGAGCAGTTTCTTCTTCATTAGCTGATTCGTTGTTATTACTATTGTTGCATGCAGCTAATACTAGTATTAATAATGCAATCAATAAGTACGAATAAATTTTCTTCATCTTTCTTCCTCCTAAAATTGTAATATATTAATAAATTGTTGCGCACGTTGTGTTTGGGGATTTGAGAAAAAGTCTTTAGCTTGTGCTCGTTCATGAATCTTCCCTTTATCCATAAAAATCACTTCATCTGCTACTAATTCAGCAAATTTCATTTCATGAGTAACAATTAACATCGTCATTCCTTGTTTTGCTAATTGTGCAATGACCTCCAACACTTCTCTTACCATTTCTGGATCAAGGGAAGCCGTAACTTCGTCGAATAGCATAATCTTTGGATTAGTACAGAGCGCACGAACAATGGCAATTCGCTGCTTCTGTCCTCCTGATAATTGCCGCGGATAATCATTAGCACGATCTAAAAGCCCCACTCGATCTAGTAGTTCTCTCGCCTGTAATTCTACTTCTTCCCGCTTTCTTTTTTGTACTTTAATAGGTGAAAGGAGAATGTTCTCCATTACTGTCATATTCGGAAAGAGGTCATAGCTTTGAAATACCATGCCAATTTTTTGGCGAACTTCCCGCCATTTTGAAGTTTTCGTCAAATCCTCTCCCTCGAAAATAATTTCGCCATCTTGTACTTCTTCGAGGCCATTAATACATCGTAAAAACGTACTCTTTCCGCAGCCAGATGGCCCTAAAATTGCAATGACTTTCCCTTGTTCAACATGTAAATCTATGCCGTCTAATACAACCTTATCGCCATATTTCTTTACGAGACCGTTTATTTGCAATATTGGACGATTTTCAACCAAAGTTACTCCACCTCCTTAAGTTGCCCATTTTTGTTCTAGCTTGCGTGAGATTCGAGACAACGGAAAACAAATACAGAAATATAAGAAAAAGATAATCCCGTATATCCAAAATGAAACAGTAGGGTATTCAGCATTGTAAAACTGAATAATTTGTTGACCTACTTTGATTACTTCTACAACACCAATCATTGTAAGTAGTGCTGTTGTTTTAATAATTCGTGTAATAAGATTAATTGTTGGAGGAATTGAACGCTTTGCCGCTTGTGGAACTAGCACATAACGATACATTTGAACTTTACTTAGCCCAAGTGCAAGGCTCGATTCCACTTGATGTTTTGGCAGAGAAACAATGGCTCCTCGCACAATATCACTCAATTCCGCTGTACCCCATAAACTGAAAACAATCAGTGCAACCACTTCTGCACTTAACTCCACATTAAAGTTCACCGGAACAATATAGTAGATGACAAACAACCATACTAAAATGGGAATAATACGAAATAACTCTAAATAAATTTTGAACAGGAATTGCAAAAACTTATTTTTCGTCGTTCGTATTATGCCGATAATCGTGCCCAAAACAATCGAAATAATGATTGCAATCACCGCAATTTTTAACGTATGGAAAAGCCCTTCAAGCAGCCTAAGGAAATTGATTCCCTCAAATAAAACACTAATGCCCGAATTCAGCATAACGAACTCTCCTCTCAAGCCACATTAAAAATAATGTGAAAGGAAGTAATATAATCAAATAGCCGATGACAAGCATAAACAATGCTTCATTCGTCTTATAATAAATTCCCATTAAGTTTTTCGTTGTATTGGTAAGTTCTAATATGGCAATTCCACTAAATACGGATGTTTCTTTTATTAAGAAAATGCAATTTGCTCCAAAGGCTGGCACGCTATAAGAAAAGGCTTGCGGAAAAATAACGTAACGTACTAGTTGAAAATTGCTTAGTCCCAATGCTTTCCCACTTTCCACTTGTGATTTTGTGACAGCTTCCATGCCGGCGCGGAATGCTTCAGCCATATAACTTCCGCCTAGGAAAGTCAAACCGATAATTGCACACATTTCCCCGCTTAACGTTAATCCTATTTTCGGTAACCCAAAATATAAGAAAAATAATTGAATTAACAATGGTGTGTTTCTAGCAATCTCTAAATAAACTTGGACGATGTGATTCAACACTTTGACCTTAAAATATTGGATTACACTGCAAATGAAGCCTGTAATCGTAGCAAAAACAATGCCGATTGCTGCAAGCTTAATCGTTAGCCATAACGCAGTCTTATAAAACGGTAATACTTCAACAATGTATTGCCAGTCCATGATTAATCTCTCCAGTTACTGTCTTGTGGAGATTGTGCATAGAGCGTATCTCCCGGTTGTAAGACTTGTACTCCTTGAATATCTACCGTTTCAGGATATTTAATTCCCGCTCCTGTATTCAGGCATACAACAAGCTCCTCTTCTTGAATCCATCCTTGCTCTCGTAACTTTCTTGCAGCAGCAAATGTAGTAGCGCCTTCTGGACAAATGAAATTGCCCTCAAGAGAAGCTACATGTTTTTGCGCTTCCAATAATTCATCTTCAGAGACTGCGACTGCACAACCATCCGTATTGTAAATAGCTTCAAGTACTAAGAAATCTCCGAGTGCTTTCGGTACATTGATGCCGAATGCACAAGTTGTAGAGTTTTCGAAAAATACGGATTCCTTTTCTCCCTTTTTCCAAGCTTCCACAATTGGCGCACATCTTTCTGCTTGAACAGCAACTAAACGAGGCAATTTCCCTTTCTCAATCCAACCGATTTCTTGCATTTCAAGCATAGCTTTATAAATTCCAATGATTCCTACTCCGCCGCCCGTTGGATATAACATGACATCTGGTACTTTCCAACCAAGTTGCTCCACAATTTCATAGCCCATTGTTTTCTTTCCTTCAATTCGATATGGCTCTTTTAAAGTAGAAGCATCATAAATTCCTTCATGTTGAATTAAATGTGCAACCACTTTTCCTGCATCGCTGATTAAACCATTTATTAAATGTAAATCACCACCTGCTATATACACTTCTTTTCTAGTAATGAGCGGTGCATCTAAAGGCATGACAATCGTCGCTTTAATACCTGCTTTTGATGCATATAGCGCCCACGCAGCCCCCGCATTTCCATTAGTCGGCATCGCTAGTTGTGTCACACCAAGTTCTTTCGCCTTCGATACACCGACACTCGCTCCTCTTGTTTTAAAAGAACCAGTTGGTATAATCCCTTCATCTTTTATGTAAAGATTTTTTAAACCATATTTCGTCCCTAACGTTGGGAGATGTTCTAAAGGAGTTCCACCTTCACCTAGTGAAATGATATGTTCTTCATTTTTGACTGGAAGAACTTCGTGGTATCGCCATAAACTTTTTGGGCGATTTACAAGCTCTTCTTTCGAAACGTTTTCCTTTACTTTTTTCAAGTTATATCGAACCAGTAGAGGCGATCCGCATTTACATAACTGTTGAACTTTACTTTCGTCATAACGTTCATTACATTTAGGACATTCTAGATGTGAAATATAGCTAAACTTCGTCATGAAAATCTCTCCTCCTGATAAAATGAAAAAAGACTACAAAATCCTCAATAAATAAAAGAATTGAGAATTTTGTAGTCTTTGGTCTGTCCAATCAACTACATCATTTATAATAATCATCATTTTATTCAAACTATTCCTATTTGTCAACTTTATTTTAAAGGTGATATATTTAAAATCATAATTAGTATCTATTTATCTAATGAAGCTTCCCTTCTTTACAATTGTCTTTGCTATAATCAAAACCACCCGTGTGAACGGGTGGTTTGTTCTGCGGCTAGAAGCCTTTATTACTGGCCAACCCCTAAAGGGGCATCGAATGGTTCGCCAACTGCACTACTTTTCCAGCTGACCCTTAAAGGGTCTCTTTTATTTTTTCCTAGGTTTTCGCTTTATCTCTTCACCTGTAAATGGATCGACGAACTCTTCCATACTGAGTTGATCTGCAATGATATCATCTTGTATTTGATTTCGAATATATTCTTCAATTACCTTTTTATTTCTACCTACCGTATCCACATAAAATCCTCTACACCAAAATTTTCTGTTTCCATATCGATACTTTAAATGGGCATGTCGATCGAATATCATCAAACTACTTTTTCCTTTTAAATATCCCACGAATGATGAAACACTTAATTTTGATGGGATACTGACCAACATATGTATGTGGTCTTTGCATGCGGTAGCTTCAATTATTTCTACGCCTTTTCTTTCACATAGTTGTCTTAATATTTGTCCAATATCTTCTTTATCTTTCCATAAATTATCTGTCTTCTATATTTTGGTGCAAATACAATGTGATACTTACAATTCCACTTGGTATGTGCTAAACTATTTGTGTCAGAAGACATAATAGGTCCCTCCTTGGTACTAAAATTTGGTTGGCGAACCGTAATTTATTTTAGCATCAAGTGGGATCTTTTTTAATACCTCGCTGTAAGCTATACGGAACCCCCTGCCTAGCAAGGGGTTTTCTTTTTTACACAAAAAAATCTGCTCCATTGTATGAACTGAAGCAGATTTTATAAAGTTAATAGTTATTGCGAATTGTTTTTAAAGCTTTGGACCATTTAAGCAGTTGGTCGAGCATATCATTTACAGTTTTTGTATGCATTTCTGCTGGTTTGAACTTTGTCATGTTTTCAAAATCAGTGAAAAGAGATAACGCAGGGTGTGTCCGAACATCTGCCACCGCTAATTCTCCCAAAATCCCGCGTAGATGTTCAGCAGCACGTGCTCCTCCAACAGAACCGTAGCTGACAATGCCAGCCGCTTTATTATTCCAAACTTCTCTAGCTAAATCGAGCGCATTCTTTAAAGCCCCTGTAATACTGTGGTTATATTCTTGCACAATAAAAATAAATCCGTCTAAACTTGCTAATTTTTCATTCCATTTAGCTACTCGAGGATCTACTGTATCAGATGTTGTCGTACCAAAAAAAGGCAAGTCGTAATCAGCGATATCAACGATTTCAAATTCCGCTTCTTCACGATTATCAGCTATTTCTTTTACCCATTTGCCAACTTGAGGACTTACTCGACCTTCCCGTGTACTTCCTAAAATGATCCCAATTTTTAATTTCTCTGACATTGTAAGTTCCTCCTAATTATTTTTCTAAAAAACTCTTTATGATAACAATGTTGCCAATTTGTCGAAAAGTTATGATGTCGGAAAATGTAATTTTTATGGATAGATTTTGTCTTGATATTCACATCTATATGTCATGCTGTTTGTTCTTTCGTTCTTCCAAAATATCTTTAATCATTTCAATATGGGAAGACGCCCATGCCTTTTCCCTAAAATGAAGAAACAAAGCAAATGTAATACCTGTGATATAACAAACAATGAAAATCATCCAATTTCGCGTTCCTTCTTGAAACAGGATTTTCTGAAGATGCTCGGAAAAAATTAAAAATAAAAAAGGGATGGACGAAACAAAAATCGGAATCATGCCTGACCCATTTTCCTCTTTTACTAATCGATAGTAAATTAATTGCAACACATCGCTTTCAATTGACTCATAAAATTTTCGAACTTCATAAAGATCTTTTAAATATTTTGATTCATGAATGGCATCTTGATTTTCTTTAAGCCGCTTATAAATTTTGTGAGCGTCTCCACGAAAAATGTTCATCACTTCTCACCCCACAGCGTGAAATTTAGTGGGTTCACCATATTGTTTGCACTCCTCCTATTTGGACTACTTTTATTATTCTTCATCCTTTTAAAAATAAACTTTTCACAATTTTTACGAAATATTAGGCGTTTATCTGTTGTATATCAGTTTTATATATAATATAATTGTTATATATCACATAGGAGGGGATGGCCTTGTTGAGCAATAAAGAGCGTAAAAATATGGTTCAGTTTTTGGTGAAGTATTTTGGACTTGAACCAATTCAGCTTGTAAACATTTCTGATCGTATGTTAGAAGCTACGTATGATTTTGCGTATTCTCGATTTGAAATGGAAACGGATATTTAATGGCATGAACAAAGGGGTAAACATATAAGAGTCGTTTCTCATGGGAAGAAACGACTCATTTTATTTCATCCAAACATATCACTCTTCAATCTTTTCAAATTGTAATGTAAACAATTCAATTTGTCTGCCCCATTCAACGGCCATGTTGATTTCCGTCTCTTCATTTACATTTGTACATTCCCCACAAACATCTGTAATCATTAAGATCCCCTGATCATTTAATAAACCGATTTCAGTGGAAGAACCGGATGGTGTTTCTATACGATAGCCGATTTGTTTTGGAATTGGTTTCTTCCCGATGTATTCGATTTGAAGTATGGATGATTCCTGTTTTTTCTCCATTACCACTTCATAGACAACTCGCCAATTTTTCGTTTCACCTACAAAAGTCCATTCTTTCGTATTTTGGCATGCTGTAAGCACAATGAGAACAATGAAGACAAAAATTGCTCTTTTTATCACTTTGTCACCTCTTCATTCGTATTCCTATGAAATCATTTTGGATCTATGCATTAAAGAGAAAAATTTTGAAGGAATAGTTTCATTGAATTGACGCACGCTAAATTCAAGATTTTTGGGAGGTGATAAGGATGGCGAAGAAAAATAAGACGAGTTTTAAGAAAGATAAAAAGGAGAATAAAAGATCTAATCAACGGGAAGAATATTCAAAAGAGTTTAATCAAGTAATCCACAACAATCCTCCTGCTGAAGTAAGAAAACCCCGAAATACTTAATTTCAATGGGTACTAGCCCATAAAAAGAGCGAATGTAGAGAACGATTCGCTCTTTTTTGTAAAGGATGGATATTGATAATTGAAAAATTTAACATTCTCTTTAGAGAATTTTGCTAAAAAACAAAGCTCCAATTTTAAAATTCCTATTCGCTTCCTTCTATTCCTCTATTCATCGAAACTTTAGAGATTTTCCGCAAAATTTCTAACCCCTTAGCCAATTCATCAAAAGATGCATATGCGTATGAAAGTCGTATATGATGCAAGTCGTTTGCAGCATAAATATATCCGGGATTAATCAAAACCTTTTCATTCAACAGTTTTAAAAAGAAAGCTTTATTGACAATCGGCTGATGGAACCTAAGCCAAATATAAAAGCCCCCTGCTGACTTATTCCATGAGGCAATATCTTTAAACTCTTCTTCCAATATCTTTTCTACAAAGGCAACCCTCTCTTTTAGTTGATGTCGGAGCCATGAAACATGATTTTCATATAATTCCGTTGATAACCAGTGAGCCACAATTTCTTGTGAGAAGGAGCTAGACCCATAATCTGTTTGCATTTTAATATCGGCTAATCTCTGGATTACTTGCGTTGGCCCTACTACCCAACCAATGCGTAATCCTGGACTTAACGTTTTCGAAACGCTCCCGATGTATAGCACTTGTCCTGAAGAATCGAAGGATTTAATCGGCGGTGTCGGAGAATCAAATAATAATTCATGGTACACATCATCTTCCACAATCGGAATTTGCAAAGCATTGCACACTTCATACAACTGTTTCTTTTCTTCCACTGAAAAATTTATTCCTGTTGGATTATGCAATGAGGGAATGCAATAAAAAATAGACTGCCTTTTCTTTTTTAAAGATTGTAGGGTTTCTTGTAAATGCTGATTTCGCTGAACCGAGATCATTTGCATCCCCGCAGATTGAAATGGATGCACTGAAGTTAAATAAGATGGATCTTCATGAAATACGATTGAGCCTTCCTCTAACAAGCCAAGAGCAATTAATTGCAATGCTTGAAGTGCCCCTGAAACAATTAAGATATTTTCAGGAAAAGTATAAATCCCCCGCTTTTGTAAATATTCGCACAAAATCTTTCGCAATCGTTCATTCCCTAGAGGCGATGAATAGCCGATTACTTTCGCATCAAGAGAAATTGATTGAAGAGACTGCTTCAACTCTTTTGTCGGAAGTAATTCCGGTGACAACTCCCCTGTTCCAAGGCGAATGACGTCATCGTATTGCTCGTATTCATTAATCAATTGAATGGTATGAATGTTTGGTTTATGAATACTCGATTCAATATGTTGTTTCCAATTCGGTTGGGATTTGTTTAACAGGGCATTCCAAGAATGATTCGCCACATAGACTCCAGAACCCACTTTCGATTCCAATAAGCCATCCGCTTTTAATTCTTCTATCGCCTGTTGCACCGTGCTACGATTTACTTTCAATTGGCTCGCAAGTTTTCGTTGGGGTGGAATTTTTGTGCCAACCGTCCAATCTCCTCTTTCAATGCGAGACCGCATCCAATTGACAATTTGTTCTTGTAGGGTTAAATGGGAATTCCGTTCTGGTTTCCAGTCCAAAAAAATCACCTCTTTAAAATTGGATGGTGCAAAATCCATCCAATTGGTCGTTTTCTTTTAGTTATAACAAAGTATGATTGATTTAGAAAGCGGGGTGAAGAAATGGAACCACTATTACACGGAATCATTTTAGCATTTGGATTGATTTTACCTTTAGGGGTTCAAAATGTATTTGTTTTTACACAAGGTGCTATGCAGCCGAATCTTTTCCGCGCCTTTCCTGCGACAATTACTGCAGCGATGTGCGATACATTGTTAATTTTACTTGCTGTTTTTGGATTATCCGCAATTGTGTTGCAATTTGAATGGTTGCGAATAGGGCTTTTAATGGTGGGAGTCGTATTTTTGTTATATATGGGGTATGCCATTTGGAAAAGCAAACCAGCAATCACTGAAACAAACAACGCGTTGCCAGCCAAAAAGCAAATTATCTTTGCGATTTCCGTTTCCGTCTTGAATCCTCATGCTATTTTAGACATTATAGGTGTGATTGGGACGAGCGCGCTGAAATATGAAGATATTGAACAATTATTATTTACCTTTGCCTGCATCAGCGTATCTTGGATTTGGTTCTTAGGCTTAACCGTAGCAGGGGCAGTCTTGAAAAAATTAGATCGCTCCGGAAGGATTTTAATGATTTTTAACAAATGTTCAGCCATCTTTATTTGGGGCACTGCTATTTATTTAATGACTGATGTATTTGGCCAGCTCTAGTCTTTTCCAATGAAATGCTTAAGAATAGGTTTTCCTTTTTAATTAAATAAAGAGCCATTGCATTTCCTTCTGACAAGCTTGTACAAAAAACAAATTATACCAATTAGCTATTTAAACTTTTCAATGTTATGAACATTATCCCACTTTACTTACAAACCTTTTTCATAATCCAAACTCGAAAATGCTATACCTTTCTCTCATTTTTGATGGATGCTTTTATAATAGAGAAAATTTTCTATATAATGGTTCACGTGACCAAAAATTTGAAAGGTTGTGAAAAAGTGAGTAAATTTCATTGGTTCGTTGTCACGCTCTTGGCAATGCTATTAGCAGCCTGTGGTGGAAATGAAGAATCAAAAAACCTTGAAGAAAATGCAGATGTAGAAGTAGACATAAACGAAGAAAAAAATGAAAAAGTAAACGGAGCAACTACATCTTTTGATGAAGTAAATAAACTCATTCAAGAAGCAACAGAAGGAAATATAGAAGTTGTATACACAAACGAGAGCGCAAATTATTCCCATGATATGAAAGGTTTTATTGTCGACGTTCCTGCCTATCAAATTGTGAAAGTCACTGATATGAATCGAGATTTTCTTATTCAATTTGATGACCAACAAGAAGGTTATATCATCATTGCTAAAACAATCATACACAATACAACAGAGAAAGATATGTACTACAACCTCAATTTTAATATTCGTTTAACACACGAAACAGATTACATCCCATTTGACCTTACATTTTTAAGAAAAGAACTTTTCCCTCGCCCACAAAACGAACAAACACGTGCTTGGGCTCCAGGTGAAATAGCGGAAGGCTATGTCACATTCACTTTAACAAATGAACAATTTGAAGCTATATCTTCTGTAAAACCGAAGTTTGTCATTGAAGGTGGCGTATCTGAAAATGAGTCATTCAAAGAAAGCTTCCTTGATGATGCTGTGTTTGACTTCGTATATAGTGAAGAATATGCAAAAGAAGTTGGAAACGCACCACAATTTTACCCAGATCGTTTAACAACGGCAAACTGGGCTGATAAAGTAATGATTTTTGAAAAATCAAATATCAATGAAACAAAACAAATTGACAATGTAATCATTACGTTAGATGGTGTTCAATATACAGAAGTCATTCCAACGGCTGGCAATGAAGAACGTTTCCGTAACTTTGGCGATAGCGGTGTCGTGGCAATTACGGTGAGACTTTTGATCGATAACCAATCCAGTGAAAAAGTTAATATTGATCAAATTGGTTCAAAATTAAGAATCGATGATAACCGCGGTACAGCTATTGCTAGCGGCATGGTGGAACCTTCTGATGAAAGAGAAGTGCAACCAGGAGAACAAGGCGTTAAACATCATGTCTTTCTATTTAGAAAAGATCACTAGCGTCGCATTAAAATAATTTAAGACCTTCAAATAAACCGAATTTTCTGAAATATAATCTAAACACAAAAAAATCCTTTATAATGGTTGGGTGGTAGTAAACCATCCAAATCCAATACAAAGGACAAAACCATGGATAAGTTTACACGAAAAACATCATTTGAACAATGGTTTTCACCGATTAATCGTCCATTATTTGACGACCTAGTGAAAACACATCAATTAAATCACTATACCAAGAAGCTTTATATGGCTTCATTTATGAAACTGCTTTTGTATGCCCAACTCCATGAAACCGAGAGTTTACGGGCGTTGAGTGACGCTGTCTTTTTAGAAGAATTACAACGAGCAACGGGATTGGAATCGATTAGTTTTTCACAGTTAGGGAGACGAATCAATACCATCCCAACTGAGTTCTTTCAAACGATTTTTCTCGATTTAGTGGCACAAATTCATCGGAAAACCAATTTCCAAACAAGAAGAAAAGTGACAACGCCTTTGAAAATCATTGATTCGAGTACATTACCGCTTAATTTGACCAATCATAAGTGGGCAGAGTTTCGAAAAACAAAATCAGGAGTAAAGCTTCACTTACGACTTGTTTTTATGGAAAAAGGACTCTCCTATCCAGATAAAGCCGTACTCACGAATGCCAACGAACATGATCGTGGTCAACTAGAAGTATTCGTGGATGACAAAGAATGCATGTACGTGTTTGATCGTGGTTACTTGGATTATGGGCGCTTTGATCAAATGACGGAAGATGGCTATTTCTTTGTGACCCGTTTGCGTAAAAACGCTGTTGTCCGAGTGTTAGAATCCTTTTCGTTACCAGAAGATTCACCCGTATTCTCTGATGAAATGGTTGTCATTGGAACACCACAAAATCGTTCTGAAAACGTGTTTCGCTTACTCAAATTGCATGATACAAAAGGAAATGAGCTTCATTTACTGACAAATCGGTTTGACATTGACGCAGATGAAATTGCAGAAATCTACCAATCACGTTGGGCAATCGAACTTTTTTTCAAATGGATGAAACAACATCTGAACATTAAAAAGTTTTTTGGTCACAGTGAACAAGCTGTACATAATCAAGTGTACGTAGCCATGATAGTGTACTGTCTGAATGTTTTAGCTCAGCTGAACACGAATAGCGAACGCAGTTACTTACAAATTAGTCGCTATTTGAAGGCTTCTTTGTGGAAATCCGCTCACATTTGGTTACGAAAAATCGAAGGAAACGGCGTCCCATAAAGGTTTGCCAGTCGTTGTTGCACAAGTCATAGGTTATAGTAAAAAAATGGATGTTTACTACCCTCGCTTAGGTGTTTTCGTTTTTTCTCTAAAGTCCAGAAAAAATAAAACTGAAAATTCAGACATCATTTATGCGACGGTAGTGAGAAAAGATGAATTTGAAATTTTCAAGAGATTTGATTTAGAATTTGGTCCATTCACAAATGATGAAGGAAAAGATCAATTTAAAGGAAAGACAGTTACTTTTACATTACCAAGATAAAATCGAGTAGGAGGGAGCGATTAACTCCCGTCCTCTCACACCACCGTACGTACGGTTCCGTATACGGCGGTTCAATTAAGATGATTGACGCAAGTCTTTATAACTTCCGTGAATAGCTGTTCTCTTTATGCCAGTGGTCACTCCACCCTCCAAGAGGTCTCCCACGGGATTCACCGCTTCCTTCCTCAAGTGAGGTACTACGTTTTCTGTGTTCATCATGACTCACTGAATGCCAAGGGCTATTCTCTCTTAATTGTTCGGTCCTTCTTAGTAGTTCTAAACCAACTAATACTATGACCTCTGCTGACTTCTGACGGTTCAGCTACTTATCACTAAGTAGGTTATGAAGCGTACTTCACATATCCGCCAGACCTCCCCGGGTAAGAATGTAATCTTTCCTTCCATCTATCTGCTTCATTTACTCTGTACCACCTTTGGCAGAAAGGACTTTGTTTTGTTTAGCAAACTCATCCAATGATACCTAGCCTTATATGAAGTTCGTGTTCCTCAGACCGGAAGTTTGCCGCTCGCTTCCTTCAGATTCCGCGTCACCACGGACACCCTTGCGTTAAGCTAACTGTTACTTCTGCCTTCACAGTTCGGGACTTACACCCTATAGATTACACCCATGCCAGGCGCACTAAAAACACCACGTATTGATGCGTGGTGTTTTTTTAAAGAGGTTATACTCCTGTAGAGACATCAAAAGGTACAAACTCACCATTTATATATGCTTCTAAATATTCAACCTTTGTAGAGTCCTTTGTTACCTTAAACACATGTTTTCTTTCTGTATTTTGCTCTTCTTGTTCATCAAGCTTTACAATTAGTGTAGTCCCGTTCAATTCTAAATCTGCTTCTACATTTGCAGTAGATGAATAAACAATATAAAAAACATTCCCTTTCGTATTCAATATTTGGAGCTTAGCGTATTCATCTATTCTCTCTTGCACTTTTTTCGGAACAACCTCTAATTCACTTATGCTGAATTGAGATGTCTGACACGCTGCTAAAAACATCAGCATAAAAATAAATACATATTTCTTCATTTATTTCCCTCCCCTATCTAATTAATTCTACAAAAATTTTCCATCACCTTTTGGATGACTTAAATGCTTAGAATTACGAAATAACTTCGTCAGATTTGTACTTGAACTCTCTATTCATAGTGCTAAAATCTATAAATAAACTACACAAAGTTGGGGGTCTTTTTTTCATGAAACTTAACGAAAAAGAATTAGAAATACTTGGAGTGTTAGAGAAGGATGCGCGAATCGAAACAGCAGACCTTGCAAAAATGGTGGGCTTAAGTATAGAAGAAACAGAATCCATTCTAAAAAAACTTGAGAGTGATCAAGTCATTGTTAAATATTTAACAATGATTGACTGGACAAAAATCGATGAACATCAAGGCGTTCGAGCAATGATTGATGTGAAAGTAACCCCTAAACAAGGCGTTGGCTTCGATGAGATTGCTGAAAAAATTTATCGTTATGATGAAGTACAATCTGTTTATTTAATGTCCGGTACTTATGACTTATCCGTTATTGTTGAAGGCAACACTTTAAATGAAGTGGCAAATTTTGTATCACAAAAATTGTCTACATTGGAATCTGTCGTATCAACAACAACTCATTTCATCTTGAAAAAATACAAACATGATGGAATTATTTTAGAACAAGAGAAAAAAGATAAAAGAATTGTGGTGTCATAAATGAAGGCAACAAAAAGTACATATATTTCCAGAACAGTTAGAGAATTAAAACCCTCAGGTATTCGTCGTTTTTTTGATTTAGCTGCAGGAATGGAAGGCGTCATCTCCCTCGGTGTTGGTGAACCTGATTTCGTCACTCCTTGGCATGTTCGAGAAGCGGCGATCCGTTCCATTGAAGAAGGATATACTTCCTATACACCGAATGCGGGTCTTCTAGAACTACGCGAAGAAATCACAAATTATGTAAAAAACCGTTATCATGTGGAGTATTCCCCTTCCGAAGTCATTGTCACAGTGGGGGCAAGTTCAGCAATCGATACAGCGATGCGCACGATTATCGATCCAGGCGATGAAGTTATTGTTGTAGAACCCTGCTTCGTATCATACAGCCCTACCGTCACTCTTGCAGGCGGCATCCCAGTCCCAGTGCAGGCGTTAAAAGAAAATGACTTTAAAATTTTACCAAGCCAAATTGAAGCAGCAATCACTCACAAAACGAAAGCGATGATTATTTGCTTCCCTAACAATCCTACAGGTACGCTATTAAATAGAACTGAATTAGAAGCTCTAGCTGAGATTGCCAAAAAATATGATCTACTCGTAATCTCTGATGAAATTTATGCCGAACTTACATATGATGATTCCTTTACAAGTATGGCCACTCTCCCTAGTATGCGGGAAAGAACCATTTTAGTGAATGGATTCTCAAAAGCCTTTGCCATGACAGGTTGGCGACTAGGTTATGTATGTGCACCGGAAGAAATTGCAAGTGCGATGTTGAAAGTTCATCAATATGCATTGATGTGTGCATCCACAAATTCACAATATGCAGGTTTGGAAGCGTTGCGCAATGGACAAGGTGAAGTGGAGAAAATGGTGAAAAGTTATCGTCTCCGCCGTAATTTCATTGTGAATTCCTTTAATGAAATGGGGCTTACTTGCCACATGCCAGGCGGTGCTTTCTATGCCTTCCCTTCCATTGAATCAACTGGTCTAAGCTCTCAAGAATTTGCAGAACGATTATTGTTAGAACAAAGCGTTGCCGTTGTACCAGGTGATGTCTTTGGCGAAAGCGGCGAAGGCCATATCCGCTGCTCTTACGCAACATCAATGGAAGAGTTAAAAGAAGCAATGAAACGAATTAAACGCTTTATTGATTCGTTGTAATATTAGACTTGATTTGTACAGGCTGTTAAGGTTGCTTAGCAGTCTGTTTTTTTTGAACATGATAACTTTGGCGAAATACTTGCAACTTTATTTTACATTCATTTCTTCCCTTCCTTCTCCCTCCAAAAAAACAGGACATTTGCAACTTTCTCTTTTTTCATTTCCTTGCTACACTCCTTTTAACAAAATTCATTTTTTGAAATTTTTTACTGAGGTGATTCATTTGAAATACAAGTTATTTAGTAACTTATTGTTGTTTTCAATCATCCTTCTCGCCGCTTGTTCTACCACCAATGACGACGTTCCTGCAACGATAGAAGCCAACCCTGACACCGGATATGGTAAAACCTTTCAAGAACTCAGAATTGGCAACCTATTAAACTTTGATTTCCAATTAAATAATGCGGATCAAACGTGGGTAACGCTTTGGGTGGAAAGTTACCAGGATGGAAAACAAAAAGAACAATCGGCCGCTCAATTGGCTTATGGATTAAGCCCTAACAAAACAGAGCAGGGTCCTTTAGGAATCGGTATGTTTGAAACCGTCGATGGATCATATCTATTTATTTATTCCAACAACATCTCATTGAAGCCAACAAAAATTGATATCCCCAATTCCGAAAACATCATTAGCGAATGGAAATATGCTTTAAATGAAGAAACATTAGAATTAAATCAGTCCTATCTATTAGGAGTATATCGAGCATCAGAAAATGAAATGGCAGTTTACGATTTACAAGATGAAAAAGAAGTCGAACAAATGATTCAAGACTCTAAGTATGTCCTACTAGTGAAAATGAAAATTGAAGAAAATGAAGATTAAAATTGAGGATGATAAATAACTTCTGTAAAGGAGTTGAAAATTTGGATAATATTGTATCAGAAATTTTATTTTCCATTTATGTCATCATCATGATTATTACTTCTGGTGTTTATTTACGCCAATTAGAAAAAGCACGAAAACACCGAGCGTTGACTGCTTTTGAACGGACGATGTATATCCTAATTCAAGTTAGCTATTTGTTATTTGCGGCTAGCCTGCTTATTTCTGTATTTACTTAGACGTGAAAAAGCCTGATCTAAAAGTCCAAAACTTTTGGATCAGGCCCGACTCCTTATGATGAATATTTCTCTCCTTATAGTAATCACATCTAGCGTACCGCCTTGTCAAGCGGAAGTATCGGTCAAAAAGTGTGCGTTTACGGAGCAACAAGTTCCCCTTCAACTAGCCATTTGTAGTTTTTTACTTCTTCCCCTGTTGTTGTTGTAAAGTCCACCATGTAGACAGGTCCTTCTTCTGCCGTTTCAATCGTTGCCGATGCACCTCTCATGCCTGGTATATGTTCCGTATTAATTACCAATTCCCTACCAGGTTCCATTGGATCTCCACTTGCTCCTTCTAACTCCTCATGAATCACCCATTTATAATGTTTTACTTCCTCACCGCCATCTGTTGGTCTAAAAGATACAGAGTAAGCCGTTGTATCATAAGCTCCGACAACTACTCCTTCTGCTCCTTCCATGCCATCCATATGGTTTGCATAAATTTTTACTTTACTGCCAACTGGAAAGGCTGGATTGTCTGCCACTTTTAAATCTAACGGTACTTTTCCAGAACGATCTTCAATGGCATCTGCTTGTTTCGTTTCTACTTGTTCTTCAGAAGTTTGTTGATTTTCCACTTTATTCTTGTCTATTTGTTCAGATGTATCCCCACATGCTACAACAGTGAATAAAAAAGATAGTAAAAATAATGTAAAAGTCCAATTTTTTTTCATGAAAACCCTCCCCTGCTTTTTATTATTAGGTTTGTCAATTTTAATCTTTATATACATAAATCTGCCTGATTGAACCCTAATTCAAACGCTTTTGAAACCAATTGGAAAAAGAATCGTAATTATGAATAAAAAGGGGAGGATGGATATGGAAACAAAAAAATGTTTTAAATGCGGAGGAACGGAATTTGCAGAAGGCACAGACTACATGCCAATTAAACCAAGCCTCATGTCGATGAGTGGTGCAAATAAAATTTACACATTTTGTTTACATTGTGGAGAAGTAGATTCCATACGAATCGAAAACACAACGATTTTCAAAAAGAAATAGGGACTTTCCCCCCCTCGCTTTCTTAAGCTTTTAACAAACTTTCTCCTACAGTAGTCGAAACAAGTTTGCACAATCCTCGTCGCAAAGGGGCCATCTCAATATGACTTTTCAGACGGCCCCATGATAACTACTTATTGCACTCTTGCTATAACCGTTTTAAAAATGCCAAATCCCTTTAATTGAAGAACGAGCTTTTCTTTCATAGCAATAGGAGTTTGTACATAAACAGACAAGTCATCTATGGTAAACTCTCGATAGTTTTGCACATTCTTCGGTTTTCTTGGCAACACAACGAGCTCTTGGATATCTGGAGCACAACACCCTTTCACTTCTAACAATTGCACCGTTAATTGATTCCCCTTTGAACGAATCCAGTCTTTTACACCCTCATGGATTTCTACGTGCATGTTCCTCCCCCGTTTCGGTCAAATTTTTTCTTTATCATATATGATGCAAAAGATGAAGAAAATACTTTTGTTTAGGAACAGCACTTTACATTGAGAATCACACATAAACCGCAAGTCGCACGAAAACGACTTCCCTCCACTTACTCGATTCAAGTGCAATTGAAATTCATGAATTCAGGGAAACCTATCATGTCGCTTTTTTATTAACGATTTCTTTTCCAAATAAAAAGAGGCTGGGACAAAACCCCCTCTAAAATGGAAACAGCCCATGAAATTTTGGAATGAAATTTCATGGGCTGTTTTTCATTTTTTCAATAAAAAATAAGGACCTCTTCTGTTAAAATTAAGTTAGCACACAAAACCTAACAGAAAGAAGGGACCTTATGTTCAAATATTATAACATGAATCAATTAGTTTTGCCTCTAGATTTAGAAATAAAATTACAAGAAAATGATATTGCCTTCCACATTCACCATTTAGTTGAAAGTATTCCAGATGAAGCCTTCCAGCCGTTTCTTCGAAATACAGGTTGTCCTGCTTATCATCCACGCATGATGCTAAAAATTATTTTGTGTGCCTATTCGCAGTCTGTCTTTTCAGGTCGAAAAATTGAAGCGCTATTAAAGGACAGTATACGAATGATGTGGTTGGCACAAGGATATGAACCAAGTTATCGGACGATCAATCGTTTTCGTGTGCATCCGGAAGTAAAAGAATTAATTCGTCAATGTTTTGTCCAATTCCGTTGCCAACTGGTGGAAGAAAAGTTAATCGATCAAGAAGCCATTTTTATCGATGGTACGAAGATTGAAGCGAATGCCAATAAATTTACTTTCGTATGGAAGAAATCCATTGAAAAATACAACCAAAACTTAATTGAAAAGTCCAATCAGTTATACAACGAACTATTAGAAAAAGAAATCATCCCTGAAATGGAGCGGGAAAATGAGGGAGAACTGTCCGTTGAAGAACTCGCTCAAATGGTGCAACAAGTCGATGAAGTCATTAAGGAATATGACCAAAAGATAGAAACATCGCCCGATGCCACAGAACGAAAAGCATTAAGAAGCGAACGAAAATATCCAAAACAAGCGTACAAACAATTAATAGACTTCATTCTACGAAAACAAAAATACCAAAAAGACTTGGACATCTTGGGGGAACGGAACAGTTATTCCAAAACAGATCAAGATGCAACGTTCATGCGAATGAAAGACGACTATATGAAAAACGGTCAATTGAAAGCTGGATACAATGTACAAATCGCAACAGAAGGTCAATACGCACTAGCTTATAGCATCTTTCCAAATCCTACTGATACACGTACATTAATTCCGTTCTTGAATAAGATAGAAAAGGATTATTTTCCGTTGCCAAAGTATATTGTCGCAGATGCTGGTTATGGTAGTGAACAAAACTATGAAGACATCCTTTCGAATCGAAAATGTGAGGCACTCATTCCATATACCATGTATGAGAAAGAACAAAAGAAGAAATATAAACAAAATCCATTTCATCCAGACAATTGGATGTACGACGAAGAAAGTGATACCTACATTTGTCCAAATCAGCAGCGAGTAACCTTCCGTTATCGTTCTGTACGTACAGATAAGACCGGTTTCAAACGAGAATTGAAAATCTATGAATGTGAAAACTGTTCAGGATGTCCATTTCGTTCATCATGTACAAAAGCAAAGGAAGGCAATCACCGAAAGGTCATGGTGAATGAAAAATGGGAACAACAAAAAGAATATGTAAGAGCGAAGCTTTCAGAAGAAAAAGCTGGTTCTATTTTCCGTCAACGTAAAATAGACGTAGAACCAGTTTTTGGATTCTTGAAGGCTAATTTGCGTTTCACTCGATTTTCCGTTCGAGGAAAATCGAAAGTGGAAAATGAAATAGGCATTGCCTTAATGGCCGTGAATTTACGAAAATACACGGCCAACAAAGATCAACTAACCAAAAATAATGGGGATAAATGGAAAAAGGAGAATTTGAGTTGGCTCAAATTCTCCTTTTTCCTATCTAGAAGCTAGTTTTGTCCCAGCCTCTTTCCAAATGTTCTTGATGGTCCTGTTTGTTTTCATTTTCGTAGGCTATTAATGCGACACCAAGTTTATGCTCCAGCGCCTTAATTTCTGCCAACTGTTCTTCCGATAAGTGTGCGTATTGCCAATCCTCCATATTTTTCACCTCACAAAGAGTATGGTCAAAAAAAGAAAAAAATACGCTTCTTCCTTTTTATTTTGACCTTATACCGGGCACATCATCTTATACTCATACCATTTCTTCTACTCTTTATAGAATACAAATCCTTTTCGATATTTTTTTGCTTCATATAAAGCTTGATCAGAATTGGATATAAGCGTCTTTACATCAATGCCGTCTTGAGGGAAGATGGCAATACCGATGCTCGAAGTGACGACTATCGATTGATCCTCTATTTGATAAGGAACTTGAAAGGCTTTTTGTAACCTCGTTGCAATTTCAACAAGGGTTTGTTTTCCACGGATATTTTTAATTAAAATCAGAAATTCGTCGCCACCAATGCGGCAAAGGACATCTCCTTCACGCACATTCTTTTTCAACCGATTGGCAAATTTTATTAATAATTGGTCCCCTACTTCATGGCCGAGAGTATCATTCACCTTTTTGAAATCATCCATATCGATAAACATAACACCGAACATGCCATTATTTCTTCTTGCTTCTTCTACGACTTTTTTCATTTCTTTTGTAAAATAACGCCGGTTCGTCAGTCCTGTTAACGGATCGTGGTACGCAAAATATTTTAACTGTTCCTCATAGTGTTTCTTCTCGGTTACGTCTCTCACTACAAGCTGATTCACATATTGCCCTTCAAAAAACACACGCATCATTGTAATTTCCGCCCACAAAACTTCCCCATCGACCCGCTTCATTTTCTCGAGTACTGTTGTTTGAATTCCTTCTATTAATAACTTTCTAATCGAAAACTGTTGCTCCGTATGAATCAATTGCCATACAGACATACCTAATACGTCTTTTTTGGAACGAGCGCCAATCAGGTCCATGCCAGTTTGATTGATGTAGATGACAGCATCATCTTTTATCATAAAAACCGCATATGGAAAAAACTCCAATAAATTGCGGTAACTTTCTTGATTCGATTCGAGTTTCCGTCGAATTTCCATTTGCTCTGTAAAATCTTTATACGTACCAACCGCAAGGACATTGCCTTCATTTACTGCACCATAGGAAGCTAAAATATCTAATACTTTTCCATCTTTTCGTTTTCTTTTCGTCATATAATAGGGAACATTTTTTCCGCTTTTTAAAGTATTCAATAGTTGTTGAAATTCTTCTTGGTCTTGCTCCTGAAAAACAAGTAAATGATTAGGAACTTGCCAATCTTCCTCCGCACACCCAAGAATCTTTGCGAAAGCAGGGTTTGCCATTAACACTTTCCCATCATAATCAACAGTAAATAAGGCATCATTGGAGTTATTCCATACGAGTTCCAATACATCAGGATCTACAGATTGTTTAAAATCCATTCCATTCTCTCCTTTGAAGGATAAAAAAAGGGTCTCAACATGAGACGCTCACTTCTGTTATTGTCAGAAAACCAAGATGAAACTATACATTTTCATATTGTATTATTTCGGCCTTTCGATTAAAAATATATTGCCTATCGTAGCATATTTCGGACCTGCTAATCGGCTGATAGGATTGAGTTCTCTTGTTTTAATATATGAATGGTCATAGATTTTTTCATCTAAATGCACGAGCACAATTTCACCTATAAATAAATCGCAGCTCGGCCCTTCACCATTGATGCCCCCTAAAGGAATCCCTTTTACCAGTTTACATTCCAATCGCACTTTCGCTTCTTCTACTCCCGGAACACTTACCATTTCACTTTCTACTGGAGTTAATTTTGCATATTCCAGTTCACTTTTATCACTTGGTAAGTTTGCCGATGCCAAATTAAATTTTTCTATATTTTCATGATCCGCAACATGCACAACAAATTCCTGCGTATTGTAAATATTTCGAGCAGTGTCTTTCATTTTTCCATCTTTTCGTTGTACAGAAATCGAAAGCATCGGTGGGTTGGCTGAAACGATATTAAAATAGCTAAAAGGTGCTCCATTGACAACGCCTTCAGTGGACATCGTCGTAACAAAGGCAATCGGTCGAGGAATAATCATACCAGTAAGTAAAGTATAATTCTCTCTTTCACTTATTTCTTTTGGATTAATGGAAAGCATGCATAAGTCACCTTTTCTAAAAGATTGTCCGGCCCACTACAGCCTTCTTGATTTATTTTATTACATGATAATTAAATATTTTCCTCAATATAACTTTCGAATGGGGAAAATATTATTTTTTCAGAAATGTCGCGGGACTGACGATGGAAAGAGTTTGTTGAGGATTGGTTTAAGATCCATCCCCTTAATTAATAAGAGTCTTGGGGACTTAAATTGGGCACTTGTGCAAACAATGAATACGAGGGCTTCTTCAATAAAGGTTACATTCAAAATAAAGAATTGAGGTTAAATGAGGATTTATGGGAATGGACTTATGCAAAAGTCGTTTAAAGGAGAGAAAGGCACTTTGTCATGGAAATTGTGAGGAAAATGGCAACGTTTGTAATCACTAAGCAGACAACAATTTTCAACGTTCCATTTCCCCCACTACTAACACTTTAGAAATACACGACCGTCCAGACGACGGATGTTATAAAGTAGGTAATCGCAAAGGGAGTTAGTTTCGGGACAAACTTTACAAACACCACAAACAGCACTGCACCAATACACAATAATAAAACCCACGGATGAACATTCAGCACATTGACCGTAAACATGTGCACAAATGTCGCAACAAATGCAGCACTAAATGCTTTTAATAATAAGATGAGTTCTTCTTTTTGATGCGTTGACAAAACAATCCCTCCCCTCTTACCCCCAATGTATTATTTTCCACAGGAAATAGAACTCTGTTTACAGAAATTCCAATCATTCGTAATTTTTTCGTGCGTATCTTCTAGAAGCTGTGTGGAGTATTGAGAAGATAATTGAATACGGATGAAGTAAACGGTCGGTATAACGCTTTTTCCAAAAAGAAATGATTTGATCTTTTAATCGCCCTTGAGTGCTACACTCTTTTTGCAACAGGAGAAATGGAATGTAAAGTTGGTGGGATGATACACTTTGATGATGGGAAAGAACGACCTATATCGCTAACGTTAGAATTGCCAAAACAATTTTCTTCACGTGAAATAGTGGATTTAATTCATTAGATGATGTGGAACAAGGAGGCATCATGACATTACCCATAAACAGCTATCGATGTTAAATATACTAGTCCAAATGGGGAATGGCGAACCTGTTCAATGGCAAAATAGCGCAAAAGAATTACAGGATATGTACGGAACATTGTTTCAAAAGTAAATAAAAATAAGGCAATCAACAAAACGTTGGTTGCCTAAATACCCATAGCGAACAAATTACGAAAGTAGTTCCCGCAACTCTATTGTCATGGCTTCGACAAGTTCAGGTCTTCCATGGAACTGAGCAGGTGTATTTTGAAACAATTCAATAAACCAGTGATCGTCTTTTCTCACCGCTACAACTGTATGATGAGCATTGACGGAAGTTTCAATATCCGATTCTCCAGGCGGGACCATCCCAGCAATCGCACGTAAGAAGGCAATATCGCTTCCTAAAAAACGAATATCCTTCACCTTCGTTACATAAGGAGCCGTTGGATGACTTTCAAAAATAGGCGCTAAATGCGAGAGGATTTCTTCCTGTCCAATCGCCATACTTCCATCAAATCCAATCTGCACCCCTTCTTCTCCAAACAAAGCAGCCATGCCTTCTGCGTCCCGTCGATTCCATGCTTCAATCCATTGTTCATATAGTTTTTGGATTTCTAGTTTACTAGACATTTCTTTCCCTCCCCTAAAGCAGCAAACACTACTCAGTGTACGCATTTCCCATGCTTTGATATAACAGCACTTCTACCACGTACAAAATACTGCTATGGTTTGATAATACTCGAAAATCAATAATTTTTCGATAAAAATCGAGGATTTCAATCTAAACTTTAGTATGGAAAGAGGGGTTTCTATTTAGACATAACATATAGATAACCAACCTTTAGCACAATTAACTAATTAATCAAAAAGAGGTACTCAAAAGTAGAGCTTTTGAATACCTCTTTTATAATTACTTAGATGAAACTGTCACATGTTCCTTTATTCCAAATACTTTTCGCAGCCTTTTATCTAAGTACTAAGTAGCTAAATCTCAGCTACTAGCTCTTTAAATATTTCAAAAAGATTGTCTTCCAAGTCCTTCTTTGGTATCTCTCTTATTATTTCTCCATCTCGCTCATGAAACAAGGAATTGCTTTTCCAATGGAAAATGTGTTCACCTGATCTAAATGACGAAATTTTTGTATTTTGCGTTATCACTTTTGTTCCCAATTCAATTTCTACATGGCCTACTATTTCTTTTAACATTTTCAAAAACTGTCGTTGAACATTATTTTCCATTAGCAGTTCTGGTAATAAGTAAGCTCCATTATAAAGATGTTCTTCAACTAATAGAGGCTCTATTAATGAATATCCCCCCGATTGAATATCATTCAATGGTGATGGCCAACCCTCAACTTGAAAAACGATATACTTACCTTCGCGGGTAATGTTCTTAATAAAACTTTCATGATGAATACCCTTTGAAGTACTTAAAGCAATTTTCTTGGCTTTGTGCCAATGTTTTGGCAATTCATTTTCTCTTATTCGAACCATTAAATCGTTAGAATTTAATGCGGGAACAATTAATACATAATCCGAATCATTCCTATATAAAAACTCTTTAGTTCCGATAGGTAAAATGCCTTCTGCTTGTAATTCCTCTGCTGTCTTGTTCAATAAATTATCGATAATTGTTTCAACTAAGTCCGTAGCTTTTGGTAAAAAAGGAAGTCCTCCGATATTAACTTTTTCAATACTTTTATAAAGATGGTGTTCTTTGTAACGAACTTGGTCATTCCATGGAAATAATACATAAGCTCCAAACGCTTCTCGTTCATAGCGACCTTCACTTTCAGCTACTATCGCATCTCGATATCTATGCATGGTGTTTATATCATCTTCCATTGGCCCTGGTCCATTTATCCCTTCTTCACTTCCAAAATTGATTCGATATTTCGCATCAAAAATATATAGATAGTCATAGTCCCTACCGAGTTTTTCAATGATAAGCATTGTGTCTGGAATTTGAGTAACAGTTGCGTTTTTTCCAGTTGAATACTGATATTGTAATTTAATAAATTCCCCAGTCTTTTTATTTTTAAATACCCACTTTGCTTTGCTTCCTTTTTCTAAATTTACTACTAATCCATTATTAGTAACTTTAATAATATCATGAGAAACTACTTCGCATTTCTCACGCAAAATTTTACCTAGTCTTAAGAATGTCCAATATTCATAAAGTATTGCAATATCTTTTACTGACATCTTATATATTTCACCGCTCAAAACTATACCTTTCGATAGGGTTGAATAGATTTGATAGATTTCTCTATATCCAGTTGCCATCTGCAATACAACACTCATAACAGAACGGTCTAATTGCCCGATCCTTCTCCAAAATGGCTTTTTTAATTTGTTAGAGAGTTTTTTTCTCAATGAATTTAATATATTTAATACTTCTTGATCTGGTTCTAAATGATATTTTTCTTTTGCTTTTTGGATTGTTATATGCAGTTGATCAATTCTTTGATATAGTCGTTCTAATGTCCATTTAACGTATCGATTTTCATGTGTATCAAATGTGTGATTTTTTTTAATAAGTAATCCTTTTTGCGGCATCATTTGCTTACCATTCAAAGCAATTCCTTTCCCAACCTCAATAAAAAGATCTGCATGTTTTCTTAAATACGTTCTCCCAGTAGCATCTTGTTTACGTAAACGATCTCCACGTGCGATTTCATAGACAGTATTTAACTGCATATGTGGTTTTTGTTCAACAAAGTCCACAGCTTTAATGTAGGATTCAAAATGCTTCCTAATCAATCGATAAAATTCTGCACCGGTTGGCTCAGTATTTACTTGCTTTGTAGCACCAGTTAAGAAGGTTCTTTTTAAAAAGTCATAAGCAAGGTTATATACTTCTTCACTTACTTCATCTAGTAATGCACGATAATCTTTTTTATAATCTAACTTTGCTGGATATACCTCAATAACAACCGATAAAAGTGAGTTTCCTTGATTATCATGAATTTCAAAATTACTAAAACCCACTTCATTTAGAAAATGAAGAGTACCACTGAGTATATTTGTATTTAGAATTGGGCGAATCGCTTTTCTAAAACTTTCATATTCATGATAGAACTGAATTTTCAAATCTTTTTTTAATGGTTTTACTTGAATCTCGTATCTTCCATTTTCAAAAAATACAGGTAGGAAGGGTTGTTTATAATTTTCAACTAATTTCCTTTGAGTTACATCAAATATCTCTACATAGGCATCTCTAGATGTACTAAAAAACATGGATTCATTTTCTTCAATAAAAGATTTATAGTTCTCTTGTTCATATCTATTTAAATCAACATCTCCTGATATAACTAAATATAAATCTTCTGTCTTTATTTTTATTAGAGGTTCATTTTTAAGCAATCCAGAAGGAAGTGAAACCATTGTTATCTAACCTCTTTTTCATTTCCACAATTTTTGCTTTACATTTAGGAAATTGTTCTAGCTCTTCTTCTAGATTTACAAGAACAGGTCGAATCACATTTTCTGTCCCACTAATTCGGGGAAGAATTTTTTGCATAATACAAAAATCCATCGCTTCGTTTTCCGTCAATAACATTCCTGCTTCTGCATTATGTATCATATAGAAGCAAATTTCATCACGTACTCGGTAACCTACTTGAGCATAAATGGGCTCTAAGTATTCATTAATTTTATTAATTTTGCTTGAAACTTCTTTTATAAGTGACTCATGGTCTTTAAAAACATCTTTTAAGAAAATATAACGTGATTGAAGCACCTCATTAGAAACCCGAATCAGTTCCACTTCTTGTTCGATATTTTCAAAAGTATTAAAATTCATTATATCGATTTCATTAAATTCAATGGTATTTGCTCGGTCCAACACTTTTTTACTGAATGTATGAGTCGTTTCATCCATATTCACAGTTCCTATCACATAAAGGTTTCCTGGCAATGTCAACGTTTTTTCTAGTCCATTTTCATCTTCATAAGTAATTAAAGGAGTTGAAGTATAGTTCCCATCCTCATCCATTTTCCGGCTCTCCATCACACTCAACACATCACTAAAGTAATACTCGACCCGAGCTAAGTTCATTTCATCTAGAAGAACAAAATGCGGCAAATCAGGATTTTGAAGAGCATTTTCCACCATCTTGGTAAATGGCCCCTTAATAAAATCGCCTTTTATATCTTTGTAGCCCAATAAATCCGAACTATCACTCCAGTCTGGCCGAACGGGAATTAATTTGAATTGACCATTTTCCTCTGTTGCACCAATTGATTCAGCAAAAAGCTGGACAATTTTTGTTTTACCTGTACCCGATATTCCTGAGATTATAACGAAAGGTTTAGTTTTTAATGATAAAAACAGGTTAACAATATTTGCAGAACTATAATAGAATCCTCGATTTTTAATAAAATTATATATATGCTCTATGACTTCCTTTTTAGATATATTCTCTACAATATTAGTTGTAACTTGATTTGTATCCTCATTAATAACTGGGCCTTTGTCTTTTCTATAAGCAATGTATTTTTCGTATAGGTCCAGCATTTCATATAGATCCTTAATAAGTACCTCATTAGATGGAATATTATCTTTTGAATATTCGATATAAACAGCCACCGAATCTTCATATTGTTTTGCTAAATTACCTTTACCAAGCTTAATTTTAGGTTCATATTTAAAACGAGTATTAAGAGGCAATATACTTCTAATCTCATTATTTATTTCTTCCATTTCAGATTTAGAAGTCTCTGTTACTCCTTGAGCCAAAGTCAAATATACCTTTTTCATATCTTCGCTAAAAAGATAAACAAGATAAAATCCTCTTTGGGTAGAAGTTGTAATTTCTGTATTCATAATTGCTATCCATGGTACAGCAGCCCAATTCCCGACTCCTGCCGAACCTATTACTTTATACTTTTTATTTATAAATGAAAGTTTTTTATATTCATTAGTAATTTTGTGCTTTATAAAATTAACCAAAGGATTTGCTTTAAACGGTTTTGTTCTTTCTATTAAATAATCATCCATTATTTTGATAATATCATCTCTTAGAGGTAATTCTTTTTCTACCATATAATTTCTTAACCCCCATATCCCACTCCCTTTACCTTCTACGGTATAGAATAGGTCGTTACTATCTCCGGGTTTTCCTTTAAATACTCCATCTTTAGCATCACTTGAATGTTCATAAATATTTCTTCTCACTTGAGCTTTCCAATCAATATATTTTTCTAAATTTATTTTTCTACGTTTAATTATTTGATCATAAATTTCATTTAATGTACCCTTCCCCCCCAATACTTTCAATGATTCAATAATTTCATTTACCCATATACTTTTTGTTTTCATTTGAAACACCTTTTTTCAAAAAACTAAAATTACTTAAATTGATATGTCTTGATAATGTTAGATAAAAATTCCAATTTATCTTTATTATAACTAGTAATTAGAGTTTTTTTACATATTTCTACTAGATAATTCAAATGATCAGAAAGAAAATATTCACTATTTCTAGAGATTCGGATCCTATCATTTTGTCAGAATATTGTTATTTTAATGGATAAATTATATTTGGAACATTATTACTTTAATTAAATCAAATGTGATTAATTTAGTAATTCTTTAACAAATACCCTATGACTCCCTACCATGTTGTCGGGGAGGTTGTTTGGGTGGAAGAAACGGACTTCGAGGGTTTCGGAGGGTTGGCATTGCAGGGTTCCTTCGAATTCGTTCGTATAAAATACCGCTGTGACGCTATAAAACTCATCACCGTTTGGGGTTTTGGTGTAAAATTCCTTCCCCGAGAAAACGTGAAGGAGTTTTAAGTTTCGGATTTCCAAACCGATTTCTTCTCGCACTTCCCGCTCCGCCACTTCTTCAAAGCTTTCCCCCAGCTCCATTAATCCTCCTGGAAGCCCCCATCTACCTTCTGGCCGTTTTTGCAACAGCACTTCTCCTTTTTCGTTGCAGATGATCACTACCGATCCCGGTAAAATTAACGGTTTTGTCCCAACATACTGTCTTAAAAATTTATAGTATTCCATCACATGTCTCCTGTTTGATTATTTCCATTCCTATTTTTTTCTTGCATTTACGCTTATACCAACATGCCTTTTCTCTTATTGTGACCCTATTATCCCGTTTTGTGAAGTGATTGAGTTGCAATAAAAAAGAGACGCTTTCGCATCTCTTTTATTGATTTACAAGTAATCGAATTTGGTTTTCTACTGTCGTGCATAATTGAGGACCAAATGGCGTTCTTATCACAAACCCTAATTTTTCGTGTTTTAAAAAGTCATGTAATAAAAACGCACCGACAGAAGCCAGTTCAACCTGTACGTCGACTCTTCGCTCCAACGTTTTTAAAAACTTCCCTACTTCTACTAGCAATTCCCTATCTATTACATCCATATAAATGCATACGTCAATATCGCTTCTTTCTGTCGTCACCGAAATACCCGTTGCGAGCTCAAATCCGACGCTTCCAGTCGGCCCCCATCGTAAGTTGAATTGTTCAAAAGCCTGTTTTATTTTTTTCAAAGTGGGAAGATGTATTTCATTGGTATATCCTTCAATTCGATCCACTAATTCAATAGGTGTCATCACTTCTACAATACGGCTTTTATGAATAAACGTTCCGAAGCGTTGTTCTCTTGTATTGCCGCGTAAACCGATGGGAACCATATCGTCCATAATGGGCATTCTTCTGACTACCCCAAAGCTTTTCGCTGCAGGTGCATTAAACACCCAATCTGGAATCGGCGTTGTTTTTTCGAGAACATCAATGCTTTCAAATTTCACAATATCATGTACCTTTATTTCCATTGTGCCTCAATCATCTCTCTTACTTTAATAGAAGCTGCTCTGCCGCCGTTTTTAGCAATTTCAGATGTTAATCGGCAAGATAAATCTCGATCATTGTGCTTTTGAATGTCGTGATATGCGTCGATAATAGCATCCATTAACACCTTTTTGTCATCATCATTTGGATTTTTCCCATTTACCCCATCCAGCAATTGATAGAGTGCTCCAAGCTTTTGGAATGATTGGATATCATAAGCCATCGCCGGAACTTCCTTCGCTGCTTCATCCAGTTCTTCAATGGAACGCATCGTGATGATTGCCGCTGATTTTTTCGACATTACATGGACGTTGACGCCATCATCATTTAAAGCAATTAAGCGATTCCCTTGCATGCCGTGGGATAGGAAAGCTCCAGAAATGGCATTTCCAACAATCGCAGTAACAATTGGATGCCCAGCGAGTCTCGCTGTTGCATAGGCATCGATTGCTGCAGAACAAGCCAAATAAAGGCCGAGTAATTCTTCGTGATAACCAAAGGCTTGGCTTGGTACATCGACAATTGGAATAATTAGTCGTTTTTCAGCTGCATCATCGTCCTCATTAATCGCCTGCTGTACATATTTTGCAATGGTCCATCCTTCTAATAAACCAACTTCCCCTTTACGAGCACGGTAATAAATGTTTTCTGGATTTGGCACAACCGCAATGACTCGCGCTTTGATACCATTTATCGTTGTATCTGCTACTAATACCGATGGAACTTCACTAATGGATGGTCTGCCATTCGTCAATAAGTTGAACCACTTTCTTCCTGTGCTTTCTACAACTTCTGTTGGAACTGGCAATTCTGTATCTTGAATTTCTGTGTCTGTCGCTAACAATTCCCTTGCGACTTCTGGCAATATTCTTTCTTCTAATGTACAAGATTTATATAAGGATAAATAATGATCAATTTGTTTTGTTCTATTTTTGAATTCAATTTCTCCGTTCCAAACGCTCAAAATCGCTTCTTTAAAGTTTTGTACATCATCTTCTACTAAAATATCAATCAATCCAGCTTCTTTACGAGCTGCTCCACCAATCATTTTCCATATTAATGGATTGTTTCTGGAATCCAGTTCTCGAATTCCCGCTTCTTGCTGGATGACTTCCGGTCCATTCATTCCTAAACGGCCTTCCCGCGTCATAATCAATGCACTGCATAATCCTGCTGTTAAGGACATGCCACCAAAAGATCCGATTTTTCCTGGAATGATGCCAACAACAGGCACATACTCGCGCAATTCCACGATGGCCGCACTAATTTCCGCAATAGAGAGCAAGCCGTAATTTGCTTCTTGCAAACGCACTCCACCTGTATCGTAAATGATAATAGGATATATTCTATAGCCCTTCTTGCATTCTTTTAAGATTTTTTCCAATGTACCTGCGAATTTGGCTCCCGACACTTCTCCAATTCCGCCGCCTTGGAATTTTCCTTCAATGGAAATCACGACGGCATCATTGCCATTCAGTTTTCCTTTGACAATAATCATGCCATCATCAAATTGTGGTACGATGTTTTGTTTTTCCAAGTGCGGAGACCCAAATCGATCAAAAGGGCCTAATATTTCATAAGCGCTTCCTTGGTCCAGTAGCTGGAATGCTCTTTCCCGCGCTAAACTTTCTACTAAACTATTCGTCATAACCTTTACCATTTCCACTCACCTCCACTGCTTGTGCCAAACGAAGGGAAACGATTCCCGGTGTTGCCCCGAAATCGTTAATCGTAATGCGGGCTGAAACATCATTTAGGCTGACAAAACGCTCGATGACTTTTTTCCACGTATCTTGGAAGCCCTTAATCCCCGTACGAATTTCAAATACTGCTTGATTATCATCAGTCGGTTCCACAAGCACTTCCAAATCGCCTGATCCGACAACGCCAACATGGGCTCGATTTGTAATTTTCTTTGTCGCTGGAAATGAATATGTGAACTTCTCCACTCTACCTCTCCCCTTTTTTAAGTGGTTGTGACAACTTCCATTTGATGTGCATATTGCGTTTGACAAATTTTATAGATATAAATGGTAGCGGCTAGTAAGTCAGCGCTCCCTCCTGGCGATAAGTGCCGCTTCACAAATTGCTCATTCATATCTTCCAGTTCTTCTAAATTCCCATTATTCAGAACTTTCTTGGCGTACCGTTTGGCAAATATTAAACCTTCCATTCCGCCACGGTGCAATAGGCACGTATCATCTAAATTTGCCATTAGCGCTAGTAACGCTCTGAACTTTGCAATTTCATAATTATAACGTTGTAACGATGACTTAAATTCCGGCAAACTGTAATGGCGAATGTGGGGAAAAGCCAGTTGTGCCTCTGCCTTCGCACCCAAAACTCCATATTTTTGAATCGCCTTCATGCCATTAGTTCGTTGAAAGGGAATAAATCGATCTTCGTATCGCGCAATTTCTCCCGCAGTAAAACAAAGGGTTTCTTCATCGCACGCTCCGCAATGGATGGCTGCTGCGGCTGTTATTAATCCAAGCGACCAAATGGCTCCTTTATGGGTGTTGACGCCCTTTGTCACTTGAAACATCCTCATTTCGCCTTGTCTACCAATCTCACCGATTCTTTCCCGCAAATATTGAGAAGGCTTTTCACCATATGACTCAAAGGCCATTTGATAAAAGGTTTCTCGTAAACTTTGCGCTGACTCAATCATCATGTGATACGTTAAATCATCATGTGAACCTTGGTCATTTCGGTCCACAAGCCCAGGTTTAGGAGTTAGCGAGACTTCCTCAATGAGTGAGGCAACTGCTAATTCTGCTAATGTGGATGATAATTGGTATGCATCGATCACTTGTCTCCCCCCTCTCCTTACCAACTGCGGAATCTAGCTGGTGGGTTGTACAATCCTCCTGACCATTGCACGAGTTCATCAATATTTTTAGCGGCAAGCAATGAACGTTTGGCATCAGAACGGCGAATTCCTAAGTCTTCAGGCATTGCAATAAGCCCTTTCTCTCGCAATTTTTCAGTTGATTTCGGATTATGCTCCATACCAATCGGTGTTACCCCTGCAATCGCCGCAATCATTTCTCGTCTTTCAGCCATACTATCTGATTTGTAAAGGTAAGCAATTCCTTCCTCCGTCACAATATGTGTTACGTCTTCTCCATAAATCATCACTGGCGCCACTCGTAGCTTTGCCTGATCTTTCACATGAATAGCATCAAGAGATTCAACAAATACTGGCTTGTTTGCTTCTTGGAATGTTTCAGCCACTTGCACGACTAACTTTTTGCCTCTTGCCAGCGGATCATCAGAAGTTTTGAGATTATACCAAGCATCTGTTGCGTGTCTTCGTCCACCAGGGTTATGCCCCATATTCGGTGCTCCACCATAGCCGGCCACTCGCCCTCTCGTTACAGTGGATGAATTTCCTAAAGCATCCATTTGCAAAGTTGAGCCAATAAATAAATCCACTGCATATTGGCCAGCTAGTTGGGCTAAAGTTCGGTTTGAGCGAAGACTGCCATCTTTTCCTGTGAAGAAAATGTCTCTTCTTGCTTCAATATACTTTTCCATCCCTAACTCGCCGCCGAAACAATAGACGCTCTCTACCCATCCAGACTCAATTGCTGGAATCAGTGTTGGGTGGGGATTCAAAACCCAGTTCGTACAGATCTTCCCTTTTAACCCTAATGATTCACCGTACGTTGGCAACAGCAATTCCACAGCGGCTGTATTAAAGCCGATACCATGGTTTAACGATTTAACCCCATGCTTTTCGTAAATGCCGCGAATAATCATCATTGCTTGTAAAATTTGAATATCGGTGATGTGTCTCGGGTCTCTCGTAAATAACGGTTCCAGTTCATAAGGTTCATCTGCCACAACCACAAAATCCACCCATGAACTTGGAATATCAACACGAGGCAACTCATCGACAATTTCATTTACTTGCACAATGACAATGCCGTCACGGAACGCAGTAGCTTCTACCAATGTTGGCGTTTCTTCTGTATTTGGGCCAGTATAAAGATTTCCGTATCGATCTGCCTTATCTGCTGCAACAAGAGCCACTTGCGGAATTAAGTCTACAAACAATCGCCCATAAAGCTCGATATACGTATGCAAGTCGCCTAATTCAATTTTTCCATCTTCTATCATTTGAGCGATGCGAAGGCTTTGTGGACCCGCATAGGAAAAATCTATTTTTCTAGCAATTCCGTATTCAAATATATCTAAATGTTCTGGTCTTGAAATGCTTGAAATAATCATGTGCAAATCGTGAACTTTTTTCGGATCTACTTGCACTAAAGATTTTGATAAAAATGAAGCTTGTTTTTGGTTATTCCCTTCCAGTACAACTCGATCGCCAGGTTTAATTAATCGCTCCAAAACTTCTACAATGCGCTCGGTCGGAATAATCACTCCGTCAACAAGACCTTGGACGCTTTCGATGGTTTTCTTTTTCGCTTCGATTCTTTTAGTCCAAGATTTCCTTTCCATTTCTACCTTTGAAATCACCATTCTGAACACCCCTTTATTGATTTGACATGACGTATAAACAATCGTCTATTCCATTCATTGAGACAGACATCGTTTGAACGAGAGGAAATGCTTGTTGGGCTAACTTCGATAAGACATTCCCAGGCGGCATTTCAATCAAACATTTTGTTCCCATCTCATATAGCAAGTTGACAGCATCATGCCATCGAACCGGATAACAAATACTTTTTGCTAAGTCTTCTTTTACCGCATCAGCCGTCGTTAATAATCTTGAATTGATGTTGCTTGAAATCGGAATTTTCGGATTTTTTAGAACACAATTATCCAATTCCTTCATTAGCTCTTCACTTACCTGTTGAAACAACGGACAATGAGAAGGAGTCGATACATTTAGCAGATGTGCTGATGTGGCACCATTGGCTTTCACATATTCGATGACTCGTTCTAAACCCTTGATAGAACCAGACAGGGTGATTTGGGTTGGCGCATTTCGGTTAGAGACATATACCGGTTCTTTTTCATCGAATAGCTCGTTAACGATTTCGGATAGTTTATATTCATCTAATCCTAATACAACAGCCATTCCGTATCCCAAATCATAGGCTTTTTCCATGAGTTCGCCTCTTTTTGTGACTAACTTTAATGCTGTTTCAAATGAAATAACACCTGAAGCTACAGCAGCTCCAAATGCGCCAACAGAATGGCCCGCAACAAAATCAGGGATTAACCCATTTTTTTCAAACACTTTCAATGCACTGACAGAAGCAATTAATAAACATTGTTGCACCGCCTTAGTTGATGAGAGAGCTTCTTTTGTATGCAATGAATCAATTGAAATATTTAATATTTCTTCGCTTTCTTTTAAGATTTCTTTTACGGCTGGATCTTCAGGTAAATCATAGAGCATTCCTTCGTATTGAGAACCTTGCCCTGGAAAGAGAAAAGCACTTTTCAATATAAGCCTCCTCTCTAGAATAAAATTTTACTAACATTGGTAATTACATCTTCCGTATGTTTGCGAAGCAGTGAAATAAATTCTTCTACTCTATTTTCTTTCAAAAATTCATACATTTTTCGATGCTCATTTTTCGAGTTTTCTACTGCTTCCGTTAATGAAAAGTGAATGCTTTGAATTCGAATAAGAGGAAGGCTGATTTTACTATACACTTCTTCTAATACGGAACTTTCGCTAAATTTGATGAGCGTATAGTGATATGCGTAGTTAAGATATACGTATTGCAGTCGGTTGCAACAGTCATCCATTTCATCCAAAATAAGCTTCAATTCTTTTAATAAATCTTGTTTTTTATGTGGATCTCGAATTTTTTTCGCTGATAATAGCTCGATATTATTTCGAATATCTAATAAATCTTGTATTTCAGATAGTGTATACCCTTTGACAAAAGCACCTTTTCTTGGAATTCTTTCAATTAATCCTTCTGTTGTGAGCAAATAAATCGCTTCTCTAACTGGAGAGCGGCTGATGTTAAACAATTCGGCATAAGTGCTTTCAACAATTTTATCCCCCGGTTTTAGTTCCCCTTTTAATATTTGCTCGATGATTTTTTCTGCAACCATTCTTGATAATGCGTTATCTGATGGATAATTAATAAAAAATTCCATGTTCATCACTTCTCTATTCTATATTCTGTATTTTTTCTCTTTTTAGAATATACAGTCGACTGTGTACATAAATCATAATATAGGAAATGCATATTTTCAATCGAAAATTCAATTTTTTTCTATTTATTTCAATTTTGTTCTTGATTTATTTCATTCTGTGAAATATGATATCTTACAAATATACAGTCGACTGAATATTCTTTCAATTTATGAAAAGGGGTGTTAAATGTTGGTCATCTACGGGGTTGCAATTTTAGCTGGGTGTTTTTTGGTTGGTTCAATTGTCGGTGAATTCATTGGGGTGTTGATGGGAGTTGATTCAAATGTTGGTGGCGTAGGAATTGCCATGCTGCTTTTAATCATTATTGTTGATAAGTTGATAAAAGCAGGGAAAATTTCTAAACCTTCTTTAGATGGTTTAAGTTTTTGGAATCAGATGTATATTCCTGTTGTCATTGCTATGGCTGCCAGTCAAAACGTATTGGGAGCTTTAACAGGCGGTCCATTAGCCATTATTGCGGGATTCGGTGTGGTTGTAATTAGTTGGGCATGCGTTCCTTTACTCAGTGGAAAAAAACATTCTGAATCAACATTTCATGAAGCCATCGTGAGGGGGGAAACGGATGCTTGATTTAATCAAAAATGTATTTGTAAATAATGGTTTGATTACTGCATTTGTTGTAGTCGGATTAACGATGTGGTTAGCTTATTTCATATCTGATAAATTCACAAAAGGTAGGATTCATGGATCTGCTATTGCCATTGTGATTGGTTTAGTATTAGCTTACTTTGGTGGAGTAGCAACTGGTGGCACGAAAGGAATAGCAGATGTGAGTTTTTTAGCAGGAATGGGCTTTTTAGGCGGTAGTATGTTAAGAGACTTCGCCATCGTCGCTACTTCTTTTGGTGCAAACTTTGATGAAATTAAAAAAGCAGGTTTTAGAGGCATCATTTCCCTATTTATAGGCGTCGTGTTGTCCTTTGTTGTAGGGGTGATTTTCGCATTTGTATTCGGCTACCGAGATGCGGTGAGCATTACAACCATCGGGGCTGGAACCGTTACGTATATCGTTGGTCCTGTAACAGGTGCTGCATTAAATGCAAGTTCAGAAGTGATTGCCATCAGTATTGCGGCAGGTTTAGTGAAATCGGTATTAGTGATGGTTGGCACTCCATTTGTTGCTAGATTCATAGGCTTAAATAATCCAACGTCTGCCATGGTTTATGGAGGATTAATGGGGACAACTTCCGGCGTAACGGGTGGTTTAGCAGCGACTGATCCAAAATTAGTACCATATGGCGCTGTAACTGCCACATTCTATACAGGTTTAGGCTGTTTGTTGTGTCCTACCATTCTATTCTTAATTACCGATATTTTCTTATAATCTATTTGTAGACAAAAAGTCGATTTGAATCTGTAAGCGGATTCAAATCGACTTTTTCTTATACATTTCTCTTCTGATAAGGCAAACATTCTAAATTTTTTTTGCTACTAAGGAAAGATATTTTTACCAGCCTACCAACTTTCAGAAAACCGATTATATGTTATTTGGATAGAGCGATTTGAATTTGAGCTAAATGATGTTCTGCATGCCAATGGAGTTTTGTAAGTTCTGATGCTACCGTCGTTTTACCGTTGATTTGATGGTTATATGTTCGATATAATTGTTCTTCCGTTAAAGTTTGTCCTAAAGAAACGATCCGCTCGTTGATGCCTTCTATCATTTTCACAGAACTTTCAACTGGAAGATTTGTATCCGGTAACACTGCCCATAAGTTTTCATCAAATACAGATACTTTCGCATTGTCATCTGTTAGCGCTAACTTTAATCGAATATACATGTTCACTTGGGCATCTGCAATATGATGAACCAGCTGGCGAACAGTCCACGCACCTTCACGATATGTTTTATTCAACCCCTCATCATTCAATACGCCTACCGTTTCTCTCAAGCGAACCGGAAATGTTTCGATGTCCTTTAACCATTTCTGAACTTGTTCCAAAGTCACTTTTTCGGGAACTTTCAATTCTCCAATCGGGTAACGTACATCCATTTTCTACACGCTCCTTATTAGGTTATTAAAAAAGGGTTACGTGTTGGAGAACGTAACCCTTTTTATATTACATTATTTTACTTCTGCTCCTTCAAAAAGCATAGTACCTTTTTCTTTTAAGTTTGTATGGAAGGAGAAGGCTTTTTCAAGGATGTGTGGTGTTTGTCCACCCACTTTAGCTTTTGCTTCTTCAAAGTATGCACGTAATTGTGGTCTGTACATAGGATGTGCAATTTCGATAATTTTTTCTGCTCTCTTCACTGGTGGAAGTCCGCGAAGATCTGCATATCCTTGTTCAGTAATAATTACGTCTACATCGTGCTCTGTATGGTCAACATGCGATACGAATGGTACGATTGCTGAAATTGCTCCACCTTTTGCTAATGAAGGCGTTACGAAGATTGTAATGCGAGCATTACGTGCAAAGTCACCAGATCCACCAATACCGTTCATGATATTAGTACCGCTTACGTGTGTTGAGTTTACGTTACCGTAAATGTCAACTTCTAAAGCTGTGTTAAATGAAATAACTCCTAATCGGCGAATAACTTCTGGGTTATTTGAAATTTCTTGAGGTCTGAACATGATTTTGCCTTTGTATTTTTCCAAGTCTTCCGCTAATGAATCAACGCGTTTCTTAGAAAGCGAGAACGCAGTACCAGATGCGAATTTAACAATCCCTGCATCAATTAAGTCAAAGATTCCATCTTGTAATACTTCAGAGTGAACTTCTACATCTCTGAATTGAGCATCTTTCATATTTTTAAGAACTGCGTTAGCAACAGAACCTACTCCAGATTGTAGTGGAGCTAAAGAAATTGGTAATCTTCCCTCTTCTACTTCTTTATTTAAGAAGTCGATTAAGTGGTCTGCAATTGCTTGTGTTTCTTCATTTGGTTCAAATAAAGGAGAAGGAATATCAGGTTGTTCAGATAAAATAACACCTTTTACTTTTGCAGGATCAACTTTGATTCCAATTTCACCAATGCGGTCAGAAACGTTGTAAATTGGGATTTCTCGACGTTCACCTTGTTCTTTTTGTACATAAATATCGTGAAGACCTTCATATGCTCTAGGTGCAGTTAAGTTTACTTCGATGATAACGTTTTCAGCTTTCTCAACAAAAATTGGGGAGTTTCCTACAGAACCAGTTGGGATAATTAAGCCATCTTCAGTGATTGCTGCCGCTTCAATAATCGCATAATCAATTTTTCCTAAAGTACCTTTTCTTACTTCTTCAGCCGTATGAGACAAATGTTGATCGATATAGTACATTTCGCCACTATTGATTTTTTTACGCATTACCGCATTTCCTTGATAAGGAACACGTAAATTAATGATTCCTGCTTCAGCCATAGCTTGGTCAGCAGCTGGTCCAAGTGAAGCACCAGTATAAACATTCACTTTAAAGTTTTCCTTTTTGCCACGTTCTGAAAGCGCTCTTGGGAACTCTTTTGGCTCACCGAAAAGTGTGAAACCACTCATACCAAGGTTCATTCCATCTTCAATCCAAGAAGCCGCTTCCTCAGCAGAAACAATTTTGTCTAAGAAAGCTTTGTGTCGAATAACTTGGCTTAAATCCTTTTCCATTAACATGTCACCTCGTATTAATGATAATTTAGTATTAAATATATGAAAAATTTTTAAATAAAGCACAATTTTTCCAATACGAAGCCTAAAAAAAGTGTATATTTTTTCACTTACCTTTAAATTTTATTGTAAATATGAACCATATATTCGTCTAATAAAAGATTTCTATGATTATAATAGAAAAAAACTATCATTATATAGAAATAATTGCTTTTTCAAACTTTTCTTAAAGGATTGATAACTTTATAAAAATAGGTATAATATTGATTAATCGGGGCATTAGCACAGTTGGGAGTGCGCTACGCTGGCAGCGTAGAGGTCACCGGTTCGAGCCCGGTATGCTCCATTTTAAAAGAACCGCTAATCATTCCGCGGTTCTTTTTATTTTATATTAAAAAACAATTTTTTAACTGTTCGATGCAATTTTTTCTTCTTATTGCAAATTAACATATTCCTTTTTATATTTATAGATGATAGAATTATATATTTCCATATTCAATTGTTCTTTATGACAATATTCTCATTCCACATTCCCTCAAACATGCAAAAAAGCCGGTATTGCCGGCTTCCATGCTAGTTTAAAATAGAAAAATTCTTCGTATGCATAAATATTCATATTATTAACCATTAAGATATGGAAGAATCACCCCTAAATGGTTCATTTTCCTTGTAATAAACGCAACTTTTCATTTAATTTTTTATACACTACTTGTAATTCCCTTTCCGTGCTTGCTTCCACCGCTTCATCTAATAAAAACCATTTGATATCGCTGTTTTCATCTGGTTTAATATGCAATAATTCGTGTTCATTTGCTTCCAGTAAGAAAGTAGCATTGAGATGCAAATGAGTCGCCACATGTTTACCTTTTTTTTCATGGGCTGCTACCCCTAAAATTTCGATTGAAAATATATCTTTCAATACAGGGGTTACTTGTTTTAAACCCGTTTCTTCCTTCGCCTCTTTAATAGCTACTCCTAATAAGTCGGCATCTCCATCGGCATGCCCCCCCACCCATGACCATGATTGATAAATATTATGGTAGACCATTAACACTTTTGTACGGTCTTTATTCACAAGCCAAGCAGATGCAGTAAAATGGGCAAATTCATTGTCACGTGTCAATAAGTTATCAAAAGTATCCATATAACGTAAGATAAGTTCTTGATCCTTTGCTTCTTGTGCGTTATATGGCGTATAGTTTTCAATTTGTTGTCGTAAATCCATGATTGCTACCTCGATTCTTCTTTATTTTCATTAATGGTTTGATTAGTGCAACATGTTAACAAAATAGGCGTCTTTTTCATATCAAGACGCCATGATTTATCCAGATTTTAATACTCTGTTTCGAAAATAGAATATTGGCCTTTTCCCTTTTCTTTTGCTGTATATAAAGCCACATCCGCTTTTTTATAAAGCAAATACTTATTATCCCCATCGTCAGGATAAAAAGAAATGCCAATACTTGCAGAAACCCCAAGATTATCAATGTCTGTATTTTGTTTAACAAGTTGATTAATTTCCGTAATGATTTTCTGTGCCAATTCTTTCGCTTCTTCGGTCGTTGTTGAATTCAGAACAACAATAAATTCATCTCCACCATAACGATAAGCCTCCCCATTTTTCGGGATGAGGGTGCGAATAATTTGAGCCACCTTTTTTAACAGCACATCTCCTGATTGATGTCCTAACACATCATTAACTTCCTTAAAATGATCTAAATCAATCATGAAAAAGGCTGTTTTCTTCCCTTTTTTTGTTTTGATTGCCGTTATAAATTCATCAAATGCAGAGCGGTTCGCAAGTCCCGTTAAGCGGTCATGGTAAGCTAAATACATTGGTCTTGCAATCACAAAAGATAGCACTAGTACGAAGCTAAAAATAATGATTAATTGAATGACAAACATTTTTTTTATTTGATGCAGATTGGCATTCCATAGTTTTTCATCATAGATGATTTCAATTACTTTGTTTTGAGCAAAGTCTCGATCAAATTCTGATTCATAAAACATGTAACGGAAAGTAGCAGGTGTACCATTCCAATAATAATCTATTTCTGTCGGTTGTTTCGATGATAACGTTCTGTCAAAGGCTTCCTTTTCTTTTTCCGTTAAGCGCCTTTCATTAGTAGATTTGCCAAGCGTTAATCCTCCAATGTTCAAAATATGAATGTCATAAATAAATGGATATAATCCTTTTAATTCTTGGATGTGATTAAAAAAGTTAAACGCCTTGAAAATATTATTTTCATTTAAAGAGTAGCTCAATTCAATCATATACTTTTTATCTGGTGTCGCCATGTAACTATACTTCTTTAATTCCCCTGTTTGTTGCTCTATATCTAACGCATCATGATAAAACTCTCCAGTCGCTCTTCTTTCATTTAATAGGGTGGTTAGTTTTTTACAACATTTTGTAAAATCTAGACCAATATCTTGTTCAAAACTACTATGAGTAATCACATTTTCTGTGTTGATTATGTATATATGCATCCCTAATGCTTGATTCAAGCCTTGGAAATCCCATTCATCAAAGTTTGGATTTTCATTATACTTCTCTATTAACATCTCCGTATATTCTTTCATTTTTTCAGCGCTGTTATCATCTAGTAGTAGAATCGCCTTTTCATAGGATTTTAAAGAATCTTTGATTGTGTCTTCTATCCTTTTAAATACGAATTCATTTTCCGTCTCCGTTTGTTTCTTCAACTGAAAAAAAGAAACGATTGCTAGAAAAGTGCAACTCATAATCGCTAATATTACGATACTTACAATTAATTTGACCCTTAAATTATATTTCATCTAACCACCTATATTTCATAGTTGAAAAGTATTTTCATGACACAAAGATAGAAGGCAAAATGGTGACACCCCAAAGAATGCCTCATATTGCCTATCATAACAACTTGTATTAAAGAAATATCCCACCAATTATAAGGCCCATCATCACAACAAAAGCAGGATGAATTTTTAATTTTTCAAGAGCTATGTATGCGCCTACGATGAGTATAATCGTATAAATTATTCCAATTGTATCATAAGACGTTATCAAAAAATCAAAGGTCAATTCTGCAAGCAATACAACAACTGCCGGTAAAACGAAACTAGACAATCTTTTGACTTTCGGGGATTGCCGATAGCGATATAAAATGTTAAGTAAAATCAACATGGCAACTAATGAAGGCCCTACTGTTGCAAACAATGCTACAATCGCCCCCAAAACGCCCCCGACCTCATAGCCAATGTATCCTGCCATTTTAATCGCAATCGGTCCAGGCAATGAATTTCCTAACGCCAATACTTCGCTGAACTCTGATGTATTCATCCATCCATACTTATCAACAACTTCATATTCAATTAACGGAATGGAAGCAGGCCCCCCTCCATATCCTAAAATCCCTGGGTAGAAGAAAGCCAGAAATAATTGTATATAAATCATTCTATTCTCTCCTCTTTTTTGATTGGGAGAAGTAATGCAATCAAAAGCAATCCTGCAATGATGATGCCTGGATGAAGCTTCAGAATCAGCATTCCAACGATTGAAACGCACAAAATAATGCCTCCGACTTTCCACCCAAGAGACTTATGAGATTTTTTAAGAAAATCCCAAGTGAGTACTCCAAGCATTACGGCTACAATTGGAATAACTCCATTCGACATTCCTTTTACAAAATCAAAATCTTTAAATTGTTTGAGTGTGGCAAGGAAAAGAATCATTAATATAACCGATGGGAGAATAGCAGCGATTAAAGCATTGATTAAACCTAGCCATCCACCTACTCGATAGCCAATATATCCAGCCATTTTTGTAATAATGGGGCCAGGTAAAGTATTGCCTATTGCTAACACATCCGCAAATTCTTCATCGGTCATCATTTGAAAGGTATCCACTACTTCTTTTTGAACAAGAGGGATAGTTGATGGCCCTCCACCAAATCCCAACATGCCAGAACGGAAAAAGGCAATAAATATATCTCTCTGCCTTGCCATACTTTATCCCCCTTTATCGTAATGTAGGTAAAATTCTTATAGAATAGTATTTATATTATTTTTATATACTTTATATCTTTCTCTATATATTTTTACAAAATTTTCACATTTTGTGAATCAATTGTTATATTACGAACGAGAGGAATTGGAAAATTTTTTAATATCCAATGGCTATACCATCACCACGAGGATCTGCTCCTCCATACTTCACTCCCTTTTCATCGATATATATCGCTCCTGCGTGTCCCATCAAATCCGAAAACTCTTCTACCACTTCCACCTCATGCCCAAATCGTTCCAACTCCTTTTGCACATTTTTTGGAATACGGCTTTCCACTTTTAATGTATTAGTGGTTGCTCCCCAAGTCCTGCCATATAAAAATCGCGGAGCTTCGATAGCTTCCTGTACATTCATACCGTAATCGATAATGCGTGTTGCAAGGAGCGTTTGCGTTTGTGGCTGACCTTCTCCCCCCATAGTTCCGTAAATCAAGACGGGGCGATTATCCTTCATCAGCATGGCAGAATTGAGCGTATGGAAGGAGCGTTTTCTCGGTTGCAAGGAATTCACGTGTTTGTCATCTAAAGAGAAGAAGCTGCCTCGATTTTGCAATAATACCCCTGTTCCTTTTGGAATAAAAGCGGAACCAAATTCATGATAAATGCTTTGAATGCAGGAAACAGCATTTCCTTTTTCATCCACCACCGCAAACCAAACCGTATCCCCCTTTGGATCCATGGCAGGTAATGCCGTCGCATGGCAACTTTCTTTTATCTTTTCAGCAAAGCCAACTCCTCGCTCTTTACTGAGCAATTCGTTCAGCGGAATATGGTTGTATGTTGGATCAGTTAAATACTTGTCACGGTCTCGGAAGGCATGTTTGATGGCTTCTGCTAATAGGTGATAATACTGTGCAGAGCCTTCTTCAATCTCCGCTAAATTCAATTGATTTAAAATATTCAATATGGATAAAGACGCCAATCCTTGTGTATTTGGAGGAAGATTATAAGCCACAAAGTTACGATAAGGCACTGAAATGGGCTCCACTAAATCGCTCGTATGTTTTTGGAAATCCTCTTTTGTCAAAATGCCTCCGTGTTTCTGCAAGTCTTCCACCAAACGTTCCGTCAATTCACTATCATAAAAATAGTCCGCGCCGTTTTGTGCAATGAGTTCCAATGTGTGTGCCAAATCTTCTTGAATGAAGATATCTCCCACTTTGTAAGGCTTACCATCCTTTAGAAAGATGCGAGAAAACTCTTCAAAACGATTTAATGCACGAAACGTTTGATCTTTTTCATCCAAATTTACTTTCGTCCATGTGTGTTGGCTTGGAGTCACAGGAAAGCCTTCCTTTGCATAGGCAATCGCTTGTTCAAGGAGCTTATGCCATGGCATGGTACTTCCCATTTCATCTTGTCCGTATTGATATGCTACATTCCATCCCCGAACTGCACCGGGTACCGTAATAGCCGCAAGTGGACCGCGCGCAGGAATTGTTTCGTATCCTTTGGAGCGATAAAATTCAATGCTTGCCCTTTCGCCGGAACGACCACTTCCATTAATCGCTGTGATTACCCCGTTGTTTGCGTTATAAATGAGCCAAAAGTTATCTCCACCAATGCCATTCATGTGAGGATAAACAACGGCAATGGTTGAAGCCATTGCAATAGCAGCTTCAATTGCATTCCCTCCCTCTTTTAACACAGAAAGGCCTGCCTGTGATGCTAAGTAGTGTGGCGACGTCACCATCCCTTTCATTGCCATTGTCGTTGCTCTATATTGAACCATTCTCCTTCCCCCCTGTATAATCCATCAATCAATCTACATAATATTCATTTTATTCTGTAAATTGAAAATGTAAAGAGTTTACAGTTTTTTATTTTTGATTTCTTCAAAAGGAAGGAGATTTGCCAAAACTGTTTAAACCTTTAGTTAATTTATCGACAAACTGCAAGGATTTTTTGAAATTCATGAGTAATATATTAATAATGTCGAATTGCAATTCTAGTAAAGTTATTTAGTTACTAAGCGGGAGGTGTTAAATTTTGAAAAAAGTCCGTATGTTAATGATTTTGCTTATTTGTATTCTTCCCTTGACAGCATGTATACAAGAAATTCTTTTATTTACTGGGGAAAGCGATTATTGGAGTGTACGTTATGAAGTGAATAAAAGTGAAGTTTGCGGAAAATCAAGTGGAGCTATTAAATATATAGGCAATGAGCCAGTTCCCGAAAGTATAAAGTTCTCCATTGATAATTTAGAAGGAGATGTTTCACTAGAACCTGAAGGAGTATTCAGTTTACCTTTTGGATGTTCTAATGTGAGTAAAGAATCGGAAATTGAAGCTATAATAGAATGGGATGGCAAAACAGAAACCATTGCACTAGAGTTAAATTGATGAATAGATACGGGTTTAATCTCAACTTATCAACAACGAGGGGACTTCTCCTCGTTTTTCTCAATATTAAAGGGTCATTTAATGCCTTATTTACAATAGCAAAAGTAAGCGGCTTTTTCTTCACGAAGGCGAAATGAAGTCGAGATTTTCGAATAATAAACTTTCGTCCAACACCTACTTCCCCTCGTCAGATAATAAAGGAATAGCCACTTAACGGGGATAACGATTTGTCGCTACGAAAAAGTTCCTTCCCTCCAAAAAGTTTTTATTCCAATAGAAGATCATATTTAGTTGTCTCTCAGATAGAATTCAACCCCTTCTGTTTCATGTATCAAATCTTCGACATTCAAGGAAATTCCCCTCCCAAAATAAGACATTTCTCGGGAAATAATGCAACATTTCATCTTTTCTAACGATTAATTATCTTCCGTTTTCTACATTTATATCTACAAAAAGATAGACCAGTCGAAACTAAAATTCGACTGGTCCATGCAATCTATTCCTTCATTCATAACCACACGCAATTAAATATTTTAATAGATTCGCTTCAACTTTCAAAGTAATTATCACAAATTCATAAAAATTTATTCGAATTAACACGTTCTATTTAAAACAAGGGGGACGGACGAAAGTAGTTTCGCCGGTTTCTTCATAGGGATGTGCTTCAACTTTCACATTCGAAAGAGATTCAATTGAGTTTCTTACATCATGCACTTTATGCAATTATCACCAAAACGCAACATATGCAACCTTCAATTTTTAGGGATTCATTTGATAGAACCATCAAGTGTCCACTTTGAATTCGTACAATGTCGTTCACTTTATTACAACATTATTTTAAAGGTATGTGTGTACGTAACTTTATTTCAACTCTTTAATTGCTTTAGAAACGACTTTCACAACTGTTTCAATATCTTCATCTGAAATATTTAATGGTGGTGCGATTGTTAAAACGTTATTATAGCCTGCCACTGTTACGCCGTTCTTATTAATAATGACTCCGTTCTCTTTACTTTTCGCAATGACTTCATTCACTAGTTTCACATCAAGCGGCTCTTTTGTAGCTTGATCTTTCACAAGTTCAATTCCAATCAGCAATCCTTTTCCTCGCACATTGCCAACATACGGTGCATTTTTCAACTCATCTTGGAATGCTTTCAACATTTCAGCACCTTTTACCGCTGAACGTTCGAATAGATTTTCTTCTAGCATAATATCAATATTTTTAATCGCTACTGCACATGCTGCTGGATTTCCGCCGAACGTATTCACATGGCGGAAGAAATCATATTCTCCACTATCTTTAAAGGCTTCATAAATTTCCCGTTTCACCGCAGTTGCTGATAAAGGTAGATAAGCACTCGTAATACCTTTTGCCATCGTAATGATATCTGGTTTAACGCCGTAGTTCATAAAGCCAAATGGTTTTCCAGTGCGGCCGAATCCGCAAATCACTTCATCAACAATCATTAATGCTCCGTGCTTTTTACATACTGCTTCGATTCCTTTTAAATAGTTTTCTGGAGGAATGAGGATGCCGCCCCCTGTAATAATTGGCTCTAAAATCATTGCCGCAATTGTTTCGCTAAACTCCCAAGTCATGACTTTGTCGACTTCTTTTACACTTGGAATTTCAAGTGGGTCTGTATAATGATCTTCATTGTTGCGATAAGAATCAGGCGGTGTTACATGTATGAATCCCGGTGCTAAAGGCTCGTAACGGTATTTTCGTTCTGCTTGGCCAGTTGCTGCCAGTGAGCCCATAGAGTTCCCATGATAGGCACGGTAGCGGGAGACGATTTTCCAGCGGGATGACTCGCCTTTTTGATGGTGATATTGTCTTGCGATTTTAAAGGCTGTTTCATTTGCCTCAGAACCACTATTGGAGAAGAAAATGACATAGTCATCGCCTAACAGCTCATTAATTTTTTCTGCTAACTCAATAGCTGGTGCATGGGAAAAGGATAGTGGCGTGTACGCATTTTTTATCATTTGATCATATGCTGCTTTCGCTAACTCTTCCCGACCATATCCAACATTCACACACCAAAGCCCTGCCATCGCATCGATATACTCTTTTCCGTCCACATCAACAACTCTTGCGCCCGTTGATTTTTCAATTACAAAGGTTGCATTAGGGTTGTATGGTTTCATGGAGTGCCACACATATTTTTCATCTTTTGCCAACAACTCTTTCCCAGCATTTGTACTTAACATTTCATCACGCTCCTATTCATTACTTTCATCATTCCGCTTACAAAAGAAACCCTTTTCAAAAATCAATAGAATGCTAGCTAGAAAGGCACTTGTTGTATGTATATTATGAATGGGAAGTAGGTGTTTTTCATTGAACAAAACGTTAAATAAAATTCAAAATATTGTACAAAACGTAAAAATAACTCCCCTCCGCTCTTGTCGTAAAAGGCTTTTCAAAAAATGTAAAAAGCCGACCAAAAAATGTAAAACTTTTTGGTCAGGCTCAAATCTTATCAATAAATATCTTTTTTAATCTCTCCCACCAATGGTCACACTCGTCGCAATATATCTGCGACGAAAGCAGAGCGAGCCATAAAAGAGACCCATCAAAATGACTTTTCATGCGCTCCCTTTCTTCATCGGCACTAAAAACTTTCTTGCAAGCAGCATAAATTCTAATGCAAGCCTTTTTTCACCATTCATAAAATCTTCCCCTAGTAAACTTTCTATCTTTCGAATGCGGTGATACAACGTTTGCCGTACTATATATAACCTTCTTGCGGTTTCCTGTTTCGAACCATTCGTTTGCAAATACACTTCTAACGTTTCAAGCAATTGGCCATTGTTCTTTTCATCAAACTCAATTAACGGTTGCAAATAATCTTCTACCATTTGCTCTAAATCTACATGTTTTTGCAAATTATAAATCAATCGGAATAAATGCAAATCATCATAAAATTGAGCAGGTGTCCCTACTTTTCTTTTAATATATAACGTATCCAACGCCGTCTGAAAGCTATCATGCATGCAATGTAGATCATTGGTGATTTTTCCTACAGCAAATTGGAAAGAAGATGGATGAATTTTCGCTAACACTTCAGAATTTCCCAGTTTGCTCAGGGCTTCTTTCATTCGATCTTTCATTGAACCTTCTCTTTTATTTAACAAGATAAAAATAATATACTTTTTCTTTTCTATAATTAATGTTAAAAATCCGTACTGTTCGAAAATAGACCGCCCTAACAATTTGTAGTAAGTAATATCAAGTTTCTGCTGTGAGAAAGATTCATTAAATTGGGTGATAAATACCGCTCCGCCTTGTAAAGAAAGGCTTGGCCATTGCGAAAATAGGTAGTGATGAATTTCATCCTTTGAATGCTTCCCTTCAATCCATCCCTCTATCCAGTGAGCGTCTTCCATTCCCTTTTTCTCTTCCACATATAATTTTCGAATAAAAAGTTGGCCAAGGGCAGTCGCTGTTCTGTCCAAAATGAGTGTTTCAAATTCAGTTATAGAAGCTTTCTCTTCTACTAACATCACTTCTGCATATTTATGTTCAAATAGATGGATAGGTTGCACGAGTAGTTTTTGAACATATGATTCTTCTTCTAGCTTTTGTAACAAACAAGCTTTTTGTTTTTTTGAAGTGTTTGGATATAAAATGGGTTCTTGTCCATCGATTTTCAAGACAAGTGGTTTTTCTAAATATTTATAAGTAATTTTTAAGATTTCTTCCGGTTGCTGTGCGTACAATGTTTCTTTATTCAACATTTCGGAATAGCTCTCTAGCTTTGAAACCATCGCATATTGCCTATTAATAATGAGGGAATGCAGTTCTTGAGTAATTTCTATAAAGGCCACTTCTTCTTTAAAAACAATGATAGGAAAGGCATGCTTATCTGCAAGTTGAACCACTTCATAAGGCACTTGTTGAATATATTGCCCATATTCAATACAAAGAGCCGCGCAATTGGATTCAATTAGCCCTTTTACAAAATGTAAAAATTTATCTACATCATTTTGGATGCCCAGTCCAGTTGTTAATACAAGCTCATTGCCTTTTACAAAGTTTTCAACATTGACAATTTCTATAATATGTACCCACTTTATGACATTGTGTAAACCTAATCTTCCTGCGATCACTTCCGCCTTTTGAAAATGTTTGTTGTGCAAAATATCTTGAACTTGCATGGAGTAATGATTCAATCGCTATCCCTCCTTATTTATTTATATTGTTAATACATTGTCTGATAGAACAAAACTAACAAATTTTCAGTATAATAGAGAAATAATATAACTTTTTGTAGTTACGATATGTATAATCATACTTGAAAGTATTTAACAAAGTGTCTATATTTTTCTGAATTTTATAAATGTTAAATTTATTATACCTATACACTAATCCCTTTCTAGGTGTATAGGTATTTTTTGTATAAGGGGTGAATGTATGTTTTTTGCAGATTATGTATTTTATGATGGAGAAGTAATCACAGTAGATCGGTTTGATTCAGTCGTTGATTGTGTTTGTGTAAAAGGAAGAAAAATTCTTGCAACAGGTGAATACAATTCTCTCCAACACTTGATAGGTCCAAATACAAAACGGATTCGTTTAAATGGAAGATCTCTTCTTCCAGGGTTTAATGATGCCCATTTACATCTTGTTTTATATGGAGTAAATCAACTAGCCATCAATTGCAAAGAATCTGGAATGGACTCCTTAGAAGCCATTCTTCATGCCTTATCAGAAAAGGCGAAAAGCACTCCCCCCGGAAGATGGATTCGAGCATGGGGATTTAATGAAAGAAAAGTAACAGAACAGCGCTACCCTACACTGGAGGAATTAGATGCCATCTCAACAGAACACCCTATTATCATTACTAGAACATGTGGCCACATTTCCGTTGTCAATAGCAAAGCATTGAAACTTGCAAATATTGATCAACACACACCTAATCCTCAAGGAGGTATCATTGAAAAAGATCAAAACGGCCATTTTACTGGTCGACTTATTGAAGCAGCAAATATGGAAATGAATCAAGTTGCCAGCTATACGGAAGAAGAGTTGTTAAAAGCGATTGAAATTGCCAATCGGGATTTTTTAGCAGCTGGCATAACAAGTGTTGGTGAAGCTGGAGCGTTTAATGCGGATAGTTTTCGAGCACTCCAAATTGCGAGTCAACAAGGCTTGTTGCAATTACGAATATATGCATTATTAGGTTCATTAGTTGATTCAAAAGACTTTCTAAAGAAAATCATAGCCTCTGGAACGCTCACTGGGACAGGCAATGAATGGTTCAAATTAGGACCCGTTAAATTATTTTTGGATGGTAGCAGCACTGGCCCAACCATTGCAACGCGTGAAGGATATACAAGTGATCCAGCAAATCATGGCATTCTCTATTACTCTGAAGAAGAGATTTATAACATTTTAGGACATGCTCATAAACTGGGGTATCAAATTACCGTACATGCTCAAGGAGATAAGGCAATTGAAATGTATTTGAATGTTGTTGAGCGAGCATTGAAAGAACACCCGCGAAAAGATCATCGCCATCGTATTGAACATGCTGGCATTTCGACTCCAGATTTGCAAAAGCGAATAAAGGAACTAGGCTTGATTCCTGTTCCAAATCCGCCATTCCATTATGAGTTTGGTGAATCGTATATCCACAATTACGGAGAGCGAGTTCGTTACATGTACCCCGTTCGAGATTTCATTGATCAAGGCATTCTGGCAGCAGCTGGTTCAGACTCCCCTGTTACAGACTACAATCCTTTAATTGGAATTCATACAGCAGTGAATCGTAAAACGAGCGAAGGGACGCCGATTGGAGAAAATCAATCCATCAACGTTTTAGAAGCAATCAGAATGTATACTTACAACGGTGCTTATGCCTCCTTTGAAGAGCACATAAAAGGTAGCATCGAACCAGGAAAACTTGCTGATCTCGTTGTGCTAAATGATAGCATTTTGAATATTCATCCTCATCACATTAAAGATTTACAAGTGGATTTAACAATGATTGATGGAAACATTCTTTATCAGAGAAAGGATTCAAAGGAGGTAGGATTCTATGAAGTACATTAAATTGTTGCTGATTATTCCTTTTATTGGGATGATTGTCTGTCTCCCAATGGTGAATCGCATTGAACCTTATGTATTTGGCTTGCCTTTTTTATTATTTTGGATTGTGTTTTGGATGATTCTTTCATCAGTCATCATGGCCATTATTTATCGATTTGATCCAGATAATAAGGAAGGTGAAGCTGAATGAATACTTCATTAATCATTATTTTTGCCTTTGCCCTATTCGCTTTGTATTTAGGGATTCGTTCATCTCGCGGGAAAGATATTAATTTAGATGAATTTGCTGTCGGTAATAAAGGTTTCGGAACGCTATTTGTGTTCTTGTTAATTGCTGGGGAAGTTTATACAACATTTACGTTCTTAGGAGGTAGTGGTTGGGCATATTCTAATGGTGCAGCAGCCTTTTATGTCCCTGCTTATATTTGCTTGGCGTACGTGTTATCCTATTGGCTCATTCCAAAAGTTTGGCGATATTCAAAAGATCATCACATTATTTCTCAGCCAAGCTATTTTGCATCCTTTTATAAAAGTACAGCTTTAGGGATTATCGTTGCGATTCTCGGAACAGCCGCTCTCGTTCCTTATATTATGATTCAATTAAAAGGTTTAGGGATTATTGTATCAGAGGCATCTTATGGCGCAATCTCCCCTGCTATCGCAAGTACAATTGGAGCGGTTATTGTAACAACGTACGTCATTATTTCAGGTATGCACGGTTCTGCTTGGACAGCCGTTGTGAAAGATATAATGATTCTAGCCGTGATTATCTTCTTAGGGCTATATATTCCTTATCATTACTTCGGTGGAATCCGACCATTGTTTGAAGCTGTACAAGCTACACAGCCAGAAAAATTAACACTTGCAGATTCCGGTTTTAGTATTTCTTGGTTTATTTCAACTGTGTTATTAAACGCACTCGGCTTTTATTTGCTTCCAAACTCGTTCTCTGTCGCGTTAACGGCTAACAGTGAAAAAGCATTACGGAAGAATGCGATTACATTGCCACTCTATACATTATTATTATTGTTCGCCTTTTTCATCGGCTTTGCGGCAATCGTGCAAATACCTGGATTGCAAGGTTCTGAAGGAGATTTGTCGTTATTGCGTTTATCCATTCAAACTTTTGACCCTTGGGTAATTGGAGTCGTTGGTGCAGCTGGATTATTAACAGCGTTAGTTCCTGCTTCCGTTATGTTAAATTCCGCTTCCATTGGTCTTACAACAGGAATTTACCGTGTCATTAATCCAAATGCTAGCGAACGAAAGCAATTGCTCCTATCCAAAATACTTATCGTTGTTATCGTCATCATCGCCCTTTACTTCGCTGTAAATGGTAGTGATGCTCTAGCGATGTTAAACATTTTATCGTATGCGATTATTACGCAATTAGCACCTGGACTGTTGTTTAGCTTCTCAAAGAAACCATTGTTGAATAAGTACGGGGTTATTGCAGGGATCTTAGCTGCGGTTGCAGTGATTTTCTACATGAGTTTAACAGGAGCTAAGATTGCAACCTTCTTCCCTAACGTTCCAACATTTATTAACGACATTAGTACAGGCATGCTTGCTCTAATCCTGAACTTCATTGTTGCCATTTGCGTGAGTTTGCTAACGAAAAGTTTGGTGAAGGAAAAAGAGGAAGAAGCGGTATTGCAACAAAGCCCTGCACAACTAGAGGAAACATTTATCACAAAATAATTTGATTGGAGGAATGGAATATGAAAGTTTGTAATGCAAATCGACTTCGTGAAACGATTGAAGCTTTTGCAGAGATTGGGAAAACGAAAAATAATGGTGTAACGCGCCTATCCCTCTCTAAAGAAGATATTGAAGCACGAAAATATTTTATTAAATGCTGTGAAGAGTTAGGAATGTCCATAAAAATTGATGACATGGCCAATATTTATGCCACACTGCCAGGTAAAAAGGATCTTCCTCCTATCCTTATGGGTTCGCATCTAGATTCTGTTGAAAAAGGCGGTCGTTTCGATGGAGTTTTAGGAGTGGTGACACCGTTAGAAGTCGTTCGCACTTTGAAAGATTTAAACATAGAACTAGAATTTCCAATTACACTTGTGAACTTCACGAATGAAGAGGGCGCCCGCTTTGACCCAGCGATGATGAGTTCTGGCGTACTGACAGGGAAATTTGATAAAGAAAAAATGCTGAAATCCACAGATAAAAACGGCATTACTTTTGGAGAAGCTCTCGAAAATAGCGGATTTAAAGGTGATGAGCAAAACCGTTTGAAAGAAGGAACAGCCTTTATCGAACTTCATATTGAACAAGGTCCTGTCCTTGAGTCCGAACAGAAAGAAATTGGAGTGGTTGAAGGCGTCGTTGGAATGGTGTGCTACGAAATTACAGTGAAAGGTGAATCCAACCATGCCGGTACTTTCCCAATGAAACATCGAAAGGATGCCCTCTTCTTAGCGGCTGATTTAATTACACATTTAAAACAAGAACTCGGAAAACTTGATGAAGAACTCGTGTATACAATGGGGCGAGTCAATGTGCATCCAAACATTCATACAGTGGTGCCAAATCTAGTGAAATTTACGCTAGAATCTCGCCATAAAGATCCGAACGTCATTAAACAAGTGGAAACAATCATTCACTCACTCCCTACCGAGTCGAATGGATGTACCGTTAGCTTTGAGAAGCTTTGGGGCCGTGATACAGTTCCATTTGATGAAACGATTGTAAATACAATTGAATCCGTAAGCAAATCATTAGGATATTCTACTAGAAGAATGTACAGCGGGGCTGGCCACGATGCGCAGTTTATTGCAAGCATTGTTCCAACAGCGATGATTTTTGTACCGAGTGTAGGTGGACGCAGCCACTGTGAAGAAGAGTTAACTTACTACGAAGATTGTTATAAAGGTGCCAACGTATTGTTGCAAACTTTACTTTCCCTTCACGATCACTATTTATCAAAATATTCATCAGCTTCGAAAAATCAATAAAAATACCATTAGCATTCTCCATTGGGGAATGCTATTTTTCTATCAGTCTTCCAGTAATTTCATTTCATAATTGGAGATGAGTTATGAGAAAAGCTGCGGTTTTAACATTATTCTTTATATTTTTTATCGCTTCTTCTGTTCATGCTTTAAATTGGGCATACCCTTTTGTTGTTTGGGATGGAAAAATTTACGAAGTAATGCTTGAGGAAAAAGTGGAGGAATGGGATATTGGAAAAGTTATAGGAAAAGTAAAAGTTGAAGCGGATGATATGACAGGTGAATATTATGGAGATGCTTCAAACTTTTTTAAAAAGGGAACGAAATATTTTGAAATAAAAGGCATTCCCACTTCAACAGCCATTGCAGTAGAACATGACGGACATTGGGTAAAGGCCGTTTATATGGAGAAAGCCCCTTTTCATCCCATGAACATTTTGACGAATAAGCTGTTTATCGCATTGATTGTCATTGGGATGATTGGGGCTGGTGTCTATTATATGAAAAAGAGAAAATGAAGAGAGCAAAGGGTTTCTGATTTGCTCTTTTTCTTTTTAAAGCATCGTCTAAGTAGCTGAGAATTGCCAAATCCAGCAACTTTACCGCCAATGAAAAATTCCATAAAGAAAACAATCAATCAAGAATTGGCCATCTAGAAAAACCCCAACTTTCTAGATGGCTCTCTTTCTACTGTCTTTTGTTAGCTGCAAATTTATTAAACCGGCGGAATTTTAGTAGCATGTAATACCGAATATTTTCGTTCTTATTTCTTCGCGATTTTTAGCAACGGCGGCACCACCACTGCTGTAGCTACTGCTGCCAGCGTGGCTTCGGCAATGCCATTGGTGAAAAACACCGTTAACACGGCAGCTATAACGCCAAGCACGCTATCCACTTTCATTGCTTGCGCATAAGCGTCATGGAACACTAAAGCAATAGACCCCATAATCAAAAACGTATGTAAAACCGTAGTCAATAGTCCCGTTAAAAATAAAGACACTTTCAGATTGGATTTCATCTTTGCCAAAACTTTTTGAAGGAACTTATAAAGAAAATATGGAAGAATACCGACTATCACCCTTGGCACAATGGCAATAAATAGCGCCCATAAACTGCCTTGGCTTGTCCCTAACACAGGGATAGCTGGTGAAAAAGCGAAAGATAATAAGGTTGGTGCAATTGTATTCGTAATAACACTTGAAATTCCAAAGGCAAGTCCGAGAAAAGCCCCAATTCTTGGTCCTAAAATAATAGAAGCAATAATGATTGGAATATGAATAATTGTAGCTTTAATCACACCTAAATGAATAAATCCAATGGGTGTAAGCGCAAATAATAAAATGATTGCTAAAAATACGGTTGTTAGCGTAAAATCTCTTATTTTCATAACTAATCCCCTTTTTATAACGATCTAGTATGAAACGGTTACTCTAAGATTTTCCCATGAATGCTCGAAATTGTCATTCATAAAATATTTCACTATTGTATTCATTTTTTATGAATCTGCATTGAACAATGGATTTTCTACCTATCTTCTCTATATTAAGATAATTTATCGATATTAATGGACGCGGCATTCTTTAAAACTAGGCCGCATTGTTCTCTGCAATGAAAACCTACATCATCTCATAAAAAAAGCCGCCTAGAAAGGAAATACCCTCTCTAGACAGCCTCATAAGGGGGATTTTTATATTTTTACTTAGGAAAGCAAAGAACCTATTACCCCAAATGAAGAATTATTTTGTATTGTCATTGCTAGGGAATGCAAATGTAACTTTTGATTCTGTATCCACATCAAGCCATTTTTCAGAAATTGTTTTTCTCTTCGTGTAGAAGTTCGCTTGATCTGGACCGAACATTACACCTGTACCGAAATTTGAACGTTTCCAACCAGCGAAGTTGTGATATCCTACTGGAATTGGGATTGGCACGTTGACACCAACCATTCCTACTTCGATTTCGTCTTGGAACTTGCGAGCAGCTGCACCATTGTTCGTAAAGATTGTTACACCATTACCAAGTTCATGGGAATTAATGATATCAATTGCTTCTTGTAAAGAATCTGCTCTCACCACAATTCGTACAGGGCCGAATACCTCATATTTAAAGATTTCCATATCTGGCGTCACTTCATCTAGTAAAGTTGGACCTAAATAGAAACCATTTAAAGTTTTCAAGATTTCAGGATTTCTGCCATCTGTTACAAGTTTTGCTCCTTCTTTTAGGCTTCGCTCAAGATAGCCAAGAATCGTTTCTTTTGATTCTTTCGAAATAACCGGACCGAAGTCTACATTATCGTCTGTATATGGACCTACTTTTAATTTCTCGATTTTTTCTTTTAAGATGGCAACGAGTTTATCTGCCGTTTCTTTCCCCACTGGAATTACTCCTGATAGTGCCATACAACGCTGGGAAGCTGCACCATAAGCCGCTCCAATAAATGCATTTGCCGCCTTTTCTAAATCCGCATCTGGCATGACAATCATAAAGTTTTTACCGCCGCCAAGCGCCGCTACCCGCTTATTATATTTCGTTCCAGTGTGATAAATATACTCCGCAATTGGTGTTGAACCTACAAAGTGAATCGCTTGTACTGTATCGTTTTCTAGCAATTCATTTACCGCCTCTTTATCTCCATTAATAACCGTCCATACACCATCTGGTAATCCTGCTTCTTTCCAAAGGTTTGAAATATATAGCGCAGAAATCGGCACTTTTTCTGATGGTTTTAAAATAACGGCATTTCCTACGGCAACCGCCATACTTGTTTGAGCAAGCGGCACCATAACTGGGAAGTTAAACGGTGAAATAGCTGCCACAACTCCAAGAGGATCTTTGCGGGAGAATGCATTAATATCGCCACCTACATTTACGGAATACTCCCCTTTTACCATGTGTGGAGCATTAATCGCTAAATCTACTGATTCTAAACCGCGCTGAATTTCTCCACGAGCGTCTTCTTTCGTCTTACCGCTTTCCTCACAAATAATTTCGATTAATTCTTCTTGGTTTTCTGCAATCAGTTGGCGGAATCTTTGCACAATCTCAGATCTTTTTCCGCCAGACATCGCCTTCCATTTTGGAAAAGCATTTTTCGCCACTTCAATCGCATGTCGAACTTCTTCTCGAGTCGCAAGTGGTACGCGTGCAATAACTTCTCCTGTGCACGGATTGTACACATTCGAAAAACGACCACTTGTTCCAGGCACTAACGAACCATTTATAAAATGTTGTAACTCACGAATTTTTTGTTCAACTGCCATATTATACACCCCTTGTATTGTTTAATTTAAATATTCTCTTCCTCCAAATATGTCCAGCTGTTGTCCTGTTATCCATAACTGTAATGGAAACGGAATGAAAATGTAATGGACAGATAGTAAACAACAAAATGAATTTATTTAACAGAATGTATAAGTTCATTGATTGATATAGTCATGACTCCACTCTTGCGTAAGACCATAGATGTAGAGAAAAATACACCTGCCGCTCATTAAAAGCTTATTATGTTCCTACTATAATCATTCTTGTGTTAATAATCATCCATCCATTAAGCAACTCGGAGGTTTAATAATATGAAAAAAATCGGCCCAAAAGGCATGAAGTGGTTAAAGATCATCCATGTGTTTCTAGTAGTAGTCTTTTTCGGAGGCATTTTAAGTTCGATTGTATTAAATTTACATATTGATTTCACAAAATATGATGAATCCTATCTCGGCTATAAAAATATGATTATCCTTAGCGATTATATCGTTCGATTGGGTGCTGTAGGGACTTTATTAATCGGATTTGTTTACGGTTTTTTCACCAATTGGGGATTTTTTAAGCATCGATGGGTTGGCGTTAAATTTGTTCTATATATCATCCAAACAATCGTCGGTATTTTTATTGTTGACGAATTAATGGTGAGAAATATGGAATTGTTGGAAGCGCAAAAAGAAATGGCAATCAGCAATCCAACTTTCGTTCAAAACCATAAAGTCATGCAATCTGCAGTGTTCTTCCAAATCACCGTAACCATTTTCATCTTCGTTATTTCGTACTTAAAACCTTGGCGGAAGAAAAAAGTTCAAGCGAAACAAAGTTAAAACTACAAAAAAGCGTGGCCGTTGAAACCACGCTTTTTTATTTTATACTGTGGAAACATCCATATCATTACAATGGATGTAGCTTTAAAATAAAAGGCAACCCCCTCACTTGTTCTTTCGTAACGACTGCACCAAAGTACATCAAACCTCTCAAAGAAAGCTTGAAATTCACATTCCCATTTCGACTTATATCCAATTACGGTTTCATCCTGTAAACCTTGATAAACACAACTACCAAAGGACATCTGGATTTATTTATATCTGCCGCCGACCGCTGTCATAGCACCAATCATTAAACGATAAAGTAGTGTAAGAGAATTCCTGATTCCTACGAGGTGATGAGTTTGAGCAACTATAAAAAAGCAGCTCTTCAAAAATTGATGGATTTGAAAATTGATGTTGCCTTCCAAAAGGTGATTGGCTGGGAACAGCATCATAACGTGACGCTCACTTTTTTAAATGAGATCCTGAACCGAGAGCCGAGACAAAAGATTCAACGCATCACCGTTCCATCCAATTACTTTTATGAAGAAAATATACTAGCACCCGTCCATTTTATCGGTATTACAAAAGACAGCAAAAAACTGCATATATTAATTAACTTTTTTAATCGTTTCGATATTGTAAAACGCTCTCTTTATTACGCAACGAAAGCCTATGCAGAACAAAGTGAAAACGACTTGCAACCTGTTATTTTCATCAACCTTTTAAGCTATGAATTATTCAATCAAACCGAAAACTTTCATGCGGTTTATCTTTTGCAAGAGCAACATACTGGCACTCCCCTCCCCGATGTATTCGAATTGCATTTCATCGAATATCCAAAAATAATACGGGATTTTGAAGCGAAAAAAATCGATCCTTGGAACGACGCAAAGGCAAGATGGCTTTTACTGCTTGCAATCGTTGACCATCGCAATGGAAATGTATATAACGACATTTATAAAGAGTTAGATCTAATCTCTTTAAGGGATGACCACATTCGAGCAGCATTGAATCGTTGGAAAGAGTTAAGCCAGTCAAAAGATGAAATGGAAGTCTATGAGGAACGCTTGAAGCAAACACTTGAAGAGGAGGTGGAAGTGCGGGAAGCAAAACGTCGTGAAGATGAAGCCTTTGAAAAAGGAGCAAAAAAGCTGCAAATGGAAATTGCAAAAAAAATGCTTGCTGAACAAATGGATATCCAATCCATTTCAAAAATCACTGGGCTATCTCTAAAGGAGATTCAAGAATTAAGGTAGTTATATTCTTCAAAGCATGCGTGTTGTTCTGTTGAAATAAACTATTGTCGATGATGGGGTTATTTATTTGGACTGATGTGTTCTAAAGGCGTTCTTTTTTGCAACGCTTTTTATTTTTGCTTTCGTTCGCTAATCTGCCCTCTACAATTCACCAAATATCTATAGAAACGTAGAAACCATACTATTTTATCCCCCTCTGTTCATATTTCTCAATGTCTACTAGTTGACTAATACGAATATGTAATGATAGTCTATCTCTTGATTTTAATTTATCGAATATTAATAATCTTCTAAATTTATATCCTGTTATCGCTTAATGATGAATCAATCTCTATGGGGAGGGATTTAAAATGAACAAATGGCTTTTTAGCATGTTAGTCATCTTAACAACCTTTTTAATGGGTTCATCTTTTGCTATCGGTAAGATTGGCCTTTCATATACAACACCGCTTTTATTAGTCGGCATACGTTTTTCTTTAGCAGGAGTGATTATGGCCATCGCTGTTCGATTATTAAGAATCCCTCATCCTAAAGCCTTTTTCCAATGGATCAAAATCGCTGTCATCGGTTCCTTTCAAACAGCTGGCGTTATGTCATGTATCTTTCTCAGCTTAAGGACAATTTCAGCGGGGCAATCTTCCATATTAACATTTATGAACCCACTTTTAGTCGTTATCTTTGGAACGATTTTTATGAAATTATCGTATAACCTACGCCAATGGACAGGTGTGATATTAGGTTTTATTGGAGTATTCATAACCCTTGGGGCGAAGTTAAGTTTTGAAATCGGGTCGATCCTCGCATTTCTATCTGCAGTTTCATGGGCAATTGGCACATTGCTCATAAAAAAATGGGGAAATGAATTTAATACATGGGTATTGACGGCCTACCAAATGTTATTTGGCGGCATCATATTGTTAATTGGAAGTCTGATTTTAGAAAATCCCTACTTCCGAATAACCGGCACATCCATTTCTATCGTATTGTGGCTCGCCATTATGGCATCCATCGTCCAATTTGCAGGCTGGTTTTATTTGCTTCAAAAAGGCGATCCCGGCAAAACAAGCGCCTTTTTGTTCTTGGCACCATTTTTCGGGGTTCTTTCTGGATGGTTAATATTAGATGAAACGATTAATTGGTATGTGACCATCGGAGGTCTTTGCATATTTACTGGAATCTTCTTAGTGAACTGGACTAGCAGCAGGAAGATGGAGGCTGGCTCGTTGGAAACTTCATTAAATAAATAAAAATATTTCTTTTTCATGCCAAATAAAATCAATGGGCATAGCAGTTTCATTTACTTTCTGCTATGCCCCTCTAACATTCTGCTAATCAGCCAGTGAAAGTAATCAAAATATCCTTGCACGGAGACCCACCATTTTATCCTAAGCTACAATAACTGATAAACCCCTATTTCATTTCTTCCACTTTAAACCTTAACACTGTTTTTAATTTTTCCGGTGCCGTTTTTCTCGGATCTGAAATATAGATTTCTTTATGGGTTTTTTCTGCCCGCTTTAAGTTATTTTCTGCACAATACTGTTCCATCCGTTCGAAAGTTTCCCATTCATCATCGAAACTGCCGATATGCATCGCTTGTACACATAACCCTTCCGAAATCGTTTCAAATTGAACTTGGTTGACATCCAAATCCGGCTTTTTCTTCTTCACCGTATCCCGTGCATATTGAAACAATTCTTCCGTTACAAAATCCGGTTGCCGAATCATTAATTTATACACGAGATGATTTTTATCCAAATAATCTTTCGTTCTCCCCTCTTCATCCAAATCCCAATGCCCTTCCAATGGAAACACGGTATATTCATAATACCCTTCCGGCGTAATCCCCTTTTTCGGCATCATTCGAATCGCATAGGATAAAGCATAAAGAATTTCGATATGCTCTTGAAATGGTTTCTCGTTCGGATTTCCCTTGCCATCAATCGGAAAAAATTTCATCGATGGCACATGAATAGTGGTTGGTTGTGTGCCGGGCAAGTAAAGTTCTTTTAAATGTTTTCTCCATTCAAATTTACTCATTTATTATCACTCTTTTCTTACAAAACATTTTATCTTCTGTTAATATCAATATTATTGCATAGCATTACCGGAAACGGATTAAAATCATTCACTGAAGAAACACTTTCACTCAAATTATTGACACAATCAGGAAATTCTTTGCATTTTAGCTACAATGGATATAAGTATCTTAGACAATGCCTAGTTATGAGTACAATACTAAAAGCGATAATCGCTAAAGAAAGGGATTAAGGATGACAAATATTCTCCTCATCTTAGTTTTACAGTTGATTTATGTTCCATTGCTTACATTGCGCACAATCTTTTTAGTCAAAAACTTAACGTTCCTAGCAGCAATGATTGGAACGTTAGAAATGCTCATTTACGTCTTTGGGCTTTCCCTCGTATTCAGCGGGGATCAAAGTTTTCTTGCAATGATTGTATATGCAGTCGGCTTTGGATTAGGTATCTTTTTAGGAACGAAAATTGAAAATAAATTAGCGATTGGTTACGTGTATGTAACCATCAATACTCAAACGAAAAACCATGAATTAATTAATACACTCCGCTCCAACGGTTTTGCTGTTACAACCTACGTTGGTGAAGGACGAGACAGCGAACGTTACAAATATGAGATTTTAGCAAAACGAAATCGTGAGAAAGAGCTCTTTGAACTCGTTAACTCCATCGAGCCAAAAGCATTCATTATTTCCTATGAACCGAAATCCTTTAAAGGCGGTTTCCTTGTTGATCGAATGAAAAAACATAAAAATCATTCATAACAAATTCATTTTGAGACAGCGAAGATTGCGGAATCTTGTCTCGACAACCGCAGAAGCAAAGAGTAAAAGATTATTGGACAAGTGGGGGTGTCTGGAAAGTTATACGACTTTCTAGACACCCCTATAATATGCTTTTATCCTACATATCGGCGTAATATGCGATCCACCGATGGACCATATGATTCCCCAAATATATTTAAATGTACTAATAAATAATAGAGTTGATACAATTCTTTGCGCTCTTCATATTCTGGTGAAAGCGGGAATACCGATTGATATGCCTCGTAAAATCGTCGAGAAAAACCACCGAATAATTCCGTAAAAGCAAGTTCCATTTCATGATCTCCGAATAGGATTGCAGGGTCAATTAAATACGGAACCCCTTCCGGACCCGTCATCCAATTACCTCCCCACAAATCCCCATGCAATAAGCAAGACTTTGGTGTTCTCGGAATCCACTCATCTAATCTCTCCATCAGTTTTACAAGCCTTTTTTCGCGTGTCTGTCCCATTGTACCTGAAGCTTTTCCCCGCTTCCATTGGCCAACTAAACGCACGTCCCGATAATATTCTACCCAATCATCCATCAATCGATTTTGTTGCGGCAACTTTCCAATATAACTTTCCCCTTCTAAACCATATCCTTTTGCATCGGCAAGGTGAAGTGCTGCTAGACGTTCTCCTAATAGCGCATCCGTTTCATAAGTCTTTTTCCCTTCAATCCACTCTAGCCAAAGCATGGGAATGCCTTCTATTTCTAAGCAACTTAATACATTTGGTACATTGATTGTACCGGTCCCCTGAATCATTTTCAGCCCGCGCTCTTCAAATTGGAAAAAGCCGATATTCATTTGTTGATTCAGCTTTACAAAATATTCATGTTGATTTGTTAGCACATAATATGCTTTATTAATATCGCCGCCGGATACTGGATGAATTTCTTGAATTTTTTCGTGGGGTGAAATCGTTTGTAATCCTTTTTTTATCATCGTAATCAATTTGACCACCCTTATCATTGTTCTATCGATTAATACTATCCTCAAATAAAAATAATAAATCAAAATTACTATGGTTTCTTTTCTAATGTTCTTTTTTAAGATACAAACAATATAGTCAAGTCTTTCATCCATATAAAATTATCTTTTCCGAAATAATAATCATAGTTCTTTTTCACTACTTTTTTGGATCGTTTATATTTTCCTTCATTATTATTCCAATATAGATAAACTCTCTAATATCGTTGATTTTCAACTGATTATCAATAACGTTAATGAGGTTAAATAGAACGATTATGAGTTTTCTTATGAATATCTTTTTATATTTGTTATCATTATTTTGATAGTATATTTATCCCATAAAAATTGCAAAATTATGAAATTATAAAATTCCGAAAAATAGATATTTTGATAGATACTCTAGGAAATTTACTTTTTCCTTTAGAGAGGAAGATTCATATTATCCAATATAGTTTAGGGCTGATTGGGACTCTATACACGATTATTGCCCTTCATTACACGTTAAACATTAGTTTTTCATTAAAAAATGTATTTTATATCATGCTTTTGATTGTGCTTCCCTCCCTCATCTCATATTATTTTTTTCCTGTTTGGGTTGGGATTTTTATATCATTCATTACGATTTGTGTTGTATTTTTCTATATTACGAGAACAACTAAAGCTCTCTATCATGTGTTATTACTAATTATTGGACAAATGATTTCATACTCTCTAACGAAAATTTTCATGTTGCCAATTGAGTTAAACGCTTTCGCTTGGCTAGAGCATGTTTTTATGATTCTATTAAATGTAATCTTTGTATATATTTTCTTCAAGCGATTAAATAAAGGAATTGAATTTACTAATTTCACTATGAATATGCAATTATTTATTTTTTTTATTTTATGTTCCTCATTCATAGTGTTTCTGATAAACATTTTTTTTAGCACATTAATGGTAGATAGTTTTTGGATATATGTTTATTTTTTTACACAATTTCTGTATCTCGTTATTCTATTGACCGTGCTGTATTTGTTGCAACGTCAATTCCACAAAAATCAGCATTTAAAGATGGAAATGGTGAAACAGAATCAGTTGTCAAATTATATTGTTGCGCTTGAAACAATTAATGAAGATATGAAGCATTTTCGCCATGATTATGCTAATATCCTCTTTACACTGCAAACATTTATCGAAACAGAAGACATACAAGGATTAAAACATTATTTCCAATCTCGAATCTTAAAAGTAGAACAGCAAACACTCCTAACCAACAAAGCATTTTGCCAAATTAAAAACTTAAAACTCATGGAGTTAAAGGGGTTAATCGCTTCAAAACTGCTCATTGCTGAACAATTAGGGATAAATGTTCATCTAGAAATTCCGGAAGAGGTCCATACAGCTCCCGCTGATATGATTGACTTATCACGAATCATTGGAATCTTAATTGATAACGCAATTGAAGCAAGTGAAAAAGCATCTACTAAACAAATTCAAATTGGATTCATTCAAACTCCTTCATCAATGTTAATTGTCATAAAAAATACTTTTGATGAAATGCCGGATATGAATCTATTATTTAAAGGATATTATTCTACAAAAGGGGAAGGACGCGGAATCGGACTTGTCAATGTAAGAAAACTATTGCATAAATACCCGAATGCAACTATGAATACTCGCATCGAAAATGGATGGTTTATCCAAGAATTAGAATTTCGCTAGACGGAGGTGCCGAGTGTGAATATTGTAATTTGTGAAGATAACTATGAACATCGACAATTTATTCAATCTCAAATTTTAAAATATTCAACTTTTCATGAACCTAGTATAGAAATTGTATTATCTACAGGGCATGCCGAGGATGTGTTAAGTTTTATTGAAGAGCAACGAGGGGATTGTTATTTTCTCGACATTGAGCTAAATAATGAAAAGATGAGGGGTTTGGAGTTAGCTGCTGCAATACGCAAAAAAGATCCATTGACCAACATTATTTTTATTACACAACACGCAGATCAACTTCAACTTACTTTTTCGTATAAAATCGCTGCATTGGACTTTATCGTAAAAGATAGCCCCACTCTACTATCAAAACAAATTATCGATGCTTTAAAAGTGGCCTTCGAGCGTTATAAACAACTGGGTGAATCGAAGGAAGAACCCATTTTCCAAATTAAAATAGGAGAAAAAATTAAAAATATTTTATTGGACGATATTTACTATTTTGAAACATCCCATATCATTCATAAAATCATGCTCTATGAAAAAAATGGCTGTTATGAGTATTATGGGAAACTAAAAGAAATTGAGAAAATTGATGACCGCTTTTTCCGATGCCACAAAAGTTACGTCATCAATTTACAGCATGTAAAAGAAATAAATAAAAAAGATCGCATTGTCATTATGACAAATGGCGGTATATGCCAAGTTTCTCATCGCAATTTGCGTCTTATGCAAAGACGGTTAGATGAATTTTTATGCAATTGTTTAGAAAAACAGAAAATCAAAGCTTGACCCACTTAACCTTAAGTCGTCAGGTTGATTAAAAAATCAGCGCCTCCGAATTGTTTTGCTTGCATTAACCAAATCGGAGGCGCATTTTTTTCGTATTTTAATCATTGCATCTATTCTTCTTTATGCTCTTCTTCGTTCTCACCAAAAATTGTCACAATCTCGTCAGATTTTTTACGATCTTTTCCTTTTGGCAGTTCATCAAAATAACCAAATTGCACCATGCCTACAATTCGTTCTCCAGGCTTTACTCCTAGTGCTTTACGAAAATCTGGTTTATCTAAAAATTCCGGAGTTTTCCAACAAGATCCAATGCCGTAATCCCATGCTAGAAGCATCATATTTTGAATGAGTGCACATGCTGCTGCAAAGTCTTCTAATCGTTCCTTTTGGCGAGGGTCTTCTGGAACAATCACAAACACATAACCACCTGGTGTTGTGAATTTTTGCATGCGTTTTTCTACTTCTTCCTCCGAAAGCGTTCTCCAATCCGGAATCGTTGTATTGCGCAGTAAATCATGAAGTTGGAACAGTTCTTTACCACATGCCACGACAAGTCGCCAAGGTTCACGGTTTTGATGATTTGGCGCCCAAACGGCATCATCTATAATTTGCAATAAATCCGCTCGATCTACAGGCTGTCCGTTGAATTTTTTAATCGATCGTCTTCCGATAATGGCTTCTCTTACCGTTAACGCTTGTTCATTCATTCGTTCATTACTCTCCTTAAAAATATAGGTTGAACTTTATTACGTTTATCTCCAAACAACCTTATCACAAAACTTGTTGAATTTAAATATCCATTATTAGAGCCTCTATTCTTTATTATATAACACACTTCCTATTCGGTCGAAAACGTTAATAGAATATATCATCTATTTTAAAGAAATAATATTGTATATTTGGCGTATAGGCATATGAATTGGAATAATCATAGTGTCGGTCCGCACTAGGTCCTGTATGGGCATGAACGTAAGGAACACCATCAATCACGCTTGTCACAATAGTGCTATGATCGATGACTCCATTCCCTTGAAAGTCATAAAAAATTACATCTCCAGGTTCTAATTCGGAAGGAGTATAAACACGCTTAGCCGTTAACCCTGCTTTAGCACTCTCCAAATACCATCTTAAACTATGAGCAACCGCCCAACTATAACTCCATGTTTCATTTGGATAATAGTATTCTCTCGCTCCAACTTTCCAGCCATCCGTAATCCACCAACCCTTGTTTCGATTCGGATAACCTGACATCGGAGCTCCTCCTGCACGCAGCGCTTGTGATACAAAATTTGTACAATCCACTGTAAAAATAGGATAATTTGGATTAAACGAATCCCACCAAGTTCTTGCATAATCGACAGCTGCTTGCCGATTGTAATAAATTGCTATTTGCTTACCTCCTTTTTTCCATCATCTTATGAATAAATCGCTGTTTTCTGAACTTCCTACATATTGTTCTAATCAAGAAAAAATTGTAAAATTCTGATACAATATTATTTATGAATATCTATGTATCCAAATTATTTTAATGGTAAATTTTTGAAATTTCATCATATATTTATTAGGGAATTCTTTTGAATTATGGATTGAGAGGATGTTGACATTGGTGCAGCATGCTGAAAGAGAAATTTTTGAGTGGACTCGTTTATGCGATAAAAAGGGAAATTTAAATCCTGCTGCTATTGGTTATGCTAGAAAACCAATTATCGAATGTAATTTATCTGGACATTTTATGCGAAAGAAGAAATGGAATTATTGGTGTTGTTACGGAGAAGATGTATTATTTTCTGTTACGATTTGTCATTTTGATTACGCTGTTTCTTGCTTTATTTACTTTCTAGAATATGAAACTCAACGTTTCTTTGAAAAAACCGTTACTATTCCATTAGGCGTTGTAAAAAAATTGAAAATGCCAACTCGTGTACTTGAACCAATTCGATTTACAAACGGCGAAATCAATGTCAATATCTCTAATTTTCAAAATCAAACATTGCTAGCGGTTAGTTGCGATAACTTTGACAACGAACCTCTAAATGTCAATTTAAAGATCTTGCATCCTGTTGACGATGAATCGTTGAATGTCGTCGTACCTTGGAACCGCCATACTTTCCAATTTACCGCAAAGCATCACATACTGCCGACGAAAGGATTTATCAAACTTGGAAATAAGCGATATGAGTTTCATGAGGAAGAATGTTTTAGCGTATTGGATTTTGGAAGAGGTGTCTGGCCACGGGAAGTGATATGGAATTGGGCAAATGCTTCCCAGCGACTTCGCAATAAGCGAGTAGGGTTAAATTTTGGAGGTAAGTGGACGGACGGTACAGGTATGACAGAAAACGCTGTATTCGTAGATGGAAAAATGACAAAAATCCATGAAGACGTCATTTTTGAATATGATCGCTCTAATTTCAAAAAACCTTGGTACATTACAACAAAGTTTACCGACTCCATCATGCTTACCTTCCATCCATTTTTTGAAAGGGTAGCAAAAACCGATTTAAAGCTTGTGCAATCAGAAGTGCATCAGCTAGTTGGCTATTATAACGGTAAAGTCAAATTGGAAGATGGAAGTACCCTCATCATTCAACAAATGTTAGGCTGTATTGAGGAACATGTTGCTAAGTGGTAACAAAAGTGAATTAAAAGCTTATGTTGATGCTTTTCTACTGACTGACGCTTACGTATTTTCACAAAACAATTGCAACGATGTAAACCACCGCACGAAAAGATTGAATAAAAGAATTTGAGCCTGACCAAAAGTTTGGCACTTTTCGGTTAGGCTCTTTTTTCATTTAATTTACATGATTAATTGTTTATTTTCATTCGCCAAAATAGAATTGGAAACTTTTACCTTGCTCTTCCCACCTAATTGTTCCATCACAATTTCACCAATTTTTCTCTTCCAGTTACCTTTTCAATCTTGAAAATAGAAAAAACCTCTTTGAATCTCGACTCTTTCAAAGAGGTTTGCTTTATTAATTATTTCTTTAGAACTTCATACAGTTCTTCTGGACAATCCGTAATGATTCCTGCCACTCCTAAATGCAGTAACATTTTCGCTTGTTCTTTATCATTGATTGTATATACCCTAATAGGTATCCCAGCCTTTAATGCCTCCAATACCGAACGCCGCCTTACTGCCCTATATGCTACATGAAGAGCATTTGCTGGAAATAAAGTCCGGTACCACTTCATGTTTAATATGCTGTAAGAAAACAACGGAGCCGTTTCAATATCTGGTGCTAGCTCTGCCATTCGCTTAACAGCTTCGTGATCGAAGGAAGAAATAATGACCCGATCTCTTAATTGAAATTGATCTACTTCTTGTAAGACAAGATCTTCCAACCCTGGATAGAGAAATTTATCTGATTTCAATTCAATATTTATCTTATGATGAGTATCTTTGAATAAATCAAGCACTTCCGCTAATATAGGGATTTTTTCGCCCTGGAATTTTGGATGGAACCAAGAACCAAAATCAAACTTCCGCAATTCTTCCAACGTCATGTCTTTAACGTATCCTTTTCCATTGGACGTTCGATTAATTTTTTCATCGTGAATGACAACAATTTTTCTGTCCTTTGTAAGATGAACATCCAACTCGACACCGGTAATCTTCAGCTTTGCCGCCGCTTTAAAAGCCGCGAGTGTATTCTCAGGATACTTTGATGAATAGCCTCTATGGGCAAAAATGTGCATGAAGTAACTCCCTTCGCTAAACAATTCCATATAGATGTGATTCACTCTATTCATGCAGGGCTGCGAACACTTTACCTTGCACTCCTCATTCAACTATTCCACAAAAATTCGATTCAACTCTTTCTCCAATAAATAGCGTATGCGGTCTCTTTCAATTGGAACCAGCCCCATTAATATATGTAAAGCAATTCCGTCAATTAACGCATGCAACAAAACAATTTCTTCTTCCAACAGGATATCCTCTTTTAATAAACCCGCTTTTTGCAAACGATGTAAAATCCCCACAATAGCTTCATGCACTGATTCTTTTTGTAACTCCTTTTTGCGAATTTTATAGGAGATATACTCTAGCCATACTTGCATTTCTATTTTCTTTTCTTCAGGAGGAATCAACTCCATTAATATATTGAGCACTTGCTCTTTAGGAGGAAGCGGGCTTTGGATGTGCTCCATGATTCGTTCTGTTACTTGTTCTTGAACGAGCTGCATCGCAAACTCCAACAATTCTTCTTGCGTTTGAAAATAATGACGAACAGCTCCTAGTGAAAGATTCGCCTCCTTTGCAATCGAACGAACAGAAGCACCACCTAACCCCTCCCTTGCAATTACATTCCAAGTTGCTTTCGCGATGATTTTTCTTCTTTCTTCATGGTCAACAATTTTTGGCATGTTTTTATTATAACATGTTTTAATACAGTTGTATTAAATAATAAAACGTAGTATTATTTTAATACAGATGTATTAAATAAATTGTGAGGTGAGCTATTGAATGCTCTTTTGGATCATTGCCGCTGAAATTGCTTTCTGGATTGTGATTATGGCAGGGCTTTTCACTCGATATATATGGAAACGAAATAGACTCAGCATCTTCTTTTTCTTACTCACACCCGTTATAGATTTTGCATTGCTAGTACTAACTGCAATCGATTTGAAAAACGGAGCCACAGCAAGTTTTGCCCATGGTCTTGCTGCTATTTATATTGGTGTATCCATTGCTTACGGTAAATCTATGATTGCCTGGGCAGACAGCAAATTCCAAAGTTGGATATTAAAGAAGCCTTCCAAGAAAAAAATATTATATGGCAAGGCTAAAGCTGTTTATGAAATGAAGATGTGGGGCCGCCATCTTTTAGCGTATATCATTGGATGTAGCCTCCTTGGCCTTATGATATGGTATGTTGGGGAAGAAATTGATCCACTTATGCGTGTTTTAAATTTGTGGACTATTGTATTGGTTATAGACTTCATCATCTGTCTATCATACGTGATCTTTCCAAAAAAAGAGAAGAAATGAGGATAATTTTTGCGTACTTTGTTAGACAAGGTGCGTATTTTTATTGATTGTTACTAGATAATACTAGAGATTTCAAATACTGGTGATATATCCGCTGGGGAGCTTTGTATAGTTTGAGTTGCATTGGTCGAGATATTGACTGCACACGAACCATATTCTCCTCCACCATCATCTGGAGCACCAGGTCCACCATTCGGGCCAATGGTAAAGGTTACAGTGGCTGTTGCTGTACGCATAACCGCATCGGTGATGGTTAATTGTACCTTATAGGTTCCTTCTGCGGTTGGCGTGAATTGCGTTAAGGCTGTAGGGCTGATATAACTTCCGTCATAGCGATTCATATGTGGCTTTTCAGGATTATCAACCCCTTTATTCGTAATCAAATTTCCTTCTACCTTTTGACCGACAATTGAAGGTCCCTCAATTACCTCTAATTTATAATAGACTCGGTCACGCACATTCCCATATCTATCATTTGCAACATACTCGAATCCTTCAAAATCCATGAATATCGGTTTATTCGGAGTCGAATAATCATTGGTATTGCGCAACGTGAATGATGTAATGTCTGGATAATCCGTTTGATAGATTTCTAGACAGGTTTCATTGCTACTTCTGCATTCGTTTGATGCTTCACCACCACTGTAACTTGCTAACTCTCGAATGTAGTAATAAGTTCCAAGTACTTCCCCTGTATACGTACTAAAATTATATTTTGGTGTGTAGCTTAAAACGTACTCAGGATTTCCGTTAAACATTCGTTCAATATCGGTTTCATCAAACATCTCAATTAATTGTACGTTAAATGTTTCTGTTTCTTCACTAGGGTGCACAGGCTCATTTGGTTTCGCAAAATTGACATCAACAGGAGCTAGTAGATAATAAAACGGTTTCTTATAGGCGTAAACTGTATGATCTCCCCAACGTCCTTCAGCGTTAAAATATTCATTGGATTCTGGCAAAGGTGTTGCGCCATCCTCTACATGACCACGATAAACCGTTGGATATCGTAATGGCCCGAACCATTGTAACCGACCTAAATGATTCGCCATAAATCCATTTTGACGACCCGCAGGTCCAGGAGTTAGCACATCTGTATATAATAATGTATTTACTGTCCAATCATACATGGGAATACTGTCATTGGCTGCTTGTGCAGTTATCGTTGGCCATGATGGAAGATAGGGTAAAAAGTTAGAGATTACAATAAAGCCAATAATTAACCATACTCTTAATTTACTTCCGATATTTTTTTTCAATCAGTTTTCACCCCCTTTCTAAGTGAGTAATTCTTTACCATAATGGATTTGCATAATCGTGTTTCTTGCATCGAATGCCATCCATTTCAAGACACTTATATTGTGGTTCTCGTACATGCATAATAAATTCCTCTTTCAATTGGTTGACACCTATTTGGATTTCATACCCATCAATATAAATCAATTCCATATTTTCGAAGAAAACATCATTTCTATTTATTCTTGCCTCTTCCGCTTTTTCTGCAATCATCGGACTCAAAATATCAACGAATTTCTTAGGGTACGCGATTTTTAACCATGCTTGAGCTAATTGTTCCGCATCTTTTTCACGATAATCGAAATTGATTTTACCCATATCCTCCCCATGACCTATGAAATATAACATGACATTTTGTAGTCTCTTGATAGGGTTTTTATATCCTTCTCGAGTTACTTGAATTTCATGAGCATAAGCAAATCCAGTCATTGGTTGTATCTTTAAGTCTAACGAACGTAACTCGTCTAATCCCTCTTGATAAATTTTTAAAGATTTAGGATTCAAATCAAAAGAATTCACTAGAAACGGCTTTCTTTCCGTAAATACATCTTGATTTTCTTTATAAATAGCGATTAACTGTTTTGCGATTTCATCAGAAGTATTTAACATAATAAGATCCGAATCATCTTCAATTTTTTCATCTTCCTCAGTTGGCAGTCCGATATTATTCATGGCTCTGTACATGAAAACCGCATAATGCATACGAGATAACGGTTCTGCTGGGCGGAACGTGCCATCTTCAAATCCAGTTGTGATGCCAGCTTTTTGAATGGCTTCTATATATGAAGCAAAAGGATGTTCCATTGGGATATCTTTAAATGTTTGTTCCGTTACCTTTTCTGGAATATCCAAATTAAAAGCAATGGCTAACGCTTTCGCCATTTCGCCGCGCGTCATATTTTGAGTTGGATTAAAGAATCTTCTACTATCCACTTCAAAAATACCCGCCATTTGAAGTTCTTTAATTTGGTCATGGTAAACATGTGTTGGTGGAATATCCCGATATTGTTGATATGGTACAGTTGGTTTTAGGTCTGTTGCGCGGCTAACTAAGACCGCCGCATGTTGACGGCTAATCATTTGATTCGGCTTGAATGTGCCATCTTCATAGCCTGTAATAATGCCTTTGTTCACCATCTCATTAATAATGTCATAATACGTATGAGTTGTTGGTACATCTTTAAATGTTTTTACCGCCGCAACCGTATAAACCGATGTGCGTAATTCTTGTTGTAATGTTTCAGCATTTACTTCAGTTATTGGATTGAAAACAGTTGGTACTGTTAAAGCCAATGCTAATGCGGATGCTGCGATAAATGACTTTTTCTTACATAGTTTCATATACATGACTCCCTTCCTAGAAACTTCTTTCTATACCTTTATTTTACCTTATATGCCGATAGTCGCAAATTTCGCTCGGTTGTTACGCTTTTAAACATGCTTCGTCAAAGGGAGTTGTGGAATAAACTTCTGAAAAGTAATTTCTTCGTCGCTACTAATAAATTCTTTGTCATTTATTCCGTATATCATAACGCCGTTTTCTTTTTGATGAATGGATACAACTCTGTATTTCATTCCTTTTTTGAGCTTGCGTAGGATGATGCCATTTCTTGAACATGTCCGAACATGATCGCCTAATACTTCAAGTTCTCCGAGACTAATAATGAATTGCTTCCTATCTATATCTTTAATGTATAAACCACCTTCAATTTCGCCGATATTACCTTCAATATGGTATAAATACTTCGTGGTTCCTTTATCTAAGTATTCTTTGCTTTCAATTAATCTATCACCCTCTTTTCGATATAAAGGAGTAACTAATGTACAAGTGATACTTCCAATCGGTTGTGAATGAGTTTCTTCCTTTAATAAGGACACCATAAAGCAACACCCCTTCTAATTATTTAGACAATCCATTTCGCTATATCCATTTTTGGCAGCATCCCTTTTAGATGAATAGATTTCATCTGCTTGATAAGGGAATTCGCATGACTCATACCAAAATCGCTTATATCCATCAACTTCTCCTGCTAAAATACGGTCTTTAAAATTCAAGCGAGAACCAACAAAGGCATACTTATGATAAAACACTGTATCCAGTTGGGAAGGATAGCCTTGGAAAAAGGCAAGTATCGAAATATCATCGACGGTGTTATACCAATCTTCTTTTGGTATGAGCGGCATAACAAACTTATAAGTCACGTCTAGTCGTAACTTTGAAAACCTCTTCCCAAATATTTACCTATCCCCAATAAAAAATTCCATCAGCAAAAATCAAATTATTGCTGATGGAATGACTTCATTCTCTAACTCTCAATAACCGCATGCTATTTAATGTAACTAATAACGTTGCGCCCATATCGGAGAAAATGGCAATCCAGAGAGTTAACCATCCTGGAACGACAAGTAGCAACGCAAGAAGTTTTACCCCTAAAGCAAAGGCGATGTTTGTTTTAATAACGGCTAATGCTTTGCGACTTAATTTGATCGTAAAGGGTAGTTTGTTTAAGTCATCGGACATAAACGCAACATCAGCAGTTTCAAGGGCTGTATCTGTTCCTGCACCACCCATAGCAATGCCAACTGTGGCGGCCGCTAAAGCGGGAGCATCGTTTACACCATCCCCTACCATCGCTACTTTACCATATTGTTTTCGCAACGTTTTCACAAACTCTAACTTGTCTTCAGGCATTAAATCCGCTTTTACTTCTAATATTCCTGCTTCACTCCCTATGGCTTTTGCGGTTGCTTCATTATCGCCTGTCAATAACACCGTTTTTTCAATGCCGAACTCATGCAATTTTTCCAACATTTCTTTGCTAGATTCGCGAAGTTCATCTCTAACGGCAAAGATTGCGAGAATTTTTTCTTTTGTCCCTAAATACATCACCGTTTTGCCCTCGTTCTGGAGTATCGCCGTTTCCTTCTGGATAACTTCCGTCAAGCCATTTTGGAAAATCTCTATAAATAAATTGGGACTTCCAATATAATACGACTCTCCTTCAATGGTTGCTTGAATACCCTTACCAGTGATGGATTTGAATTGCTCTATCTCCAATTCCGAATGATTCACTCCTGCCTCTTCTGCCCTTCGCACAATGGCCGATGCAAGCGGATGACTGGAGCTTTTCTCTAATGCATAAGCGATCGCCAGTATTTCTTTTTCATTTGACGCTTCATCCATTACCTTCACATCTGTCACCACAGGTAATCCCTTCGTCAGCGTACCTGTTTTATCAAAGGCGATAGCTTTTAATGAACCCATTTCTTCAAGATAAATACCGCCTTTGATGAGCACTCCCTTTTTCGCAGCAGAACCAATAGCAGAAACTATCGAAATTGGCGTTGAAATTACAAGGGCACATGGACAACCAACGACTAATACTGCTAATCCCTGATAAATCCACTCTAACCAAACTCCACCGAAAAATAATGGTGGAACAATTGCTACAAGCAAAGCAATCATCATAATAATAGGCGTATAGTATTTAGCAAATCGGTCGATGAAGGCTTGAGCAGGAGCTCTTTCTGTCTGCGCTTCTTCAACTAATTCAATGATTTTTGATAAGGTTGTATCTTCTACATATTTTGTAATTCGAACCTCTAATAGTCCTTCTTCATTGAGGGTTCCAGCGTAAACTTCATCTTTCTCCTTTTTCTCAACAGGAATCGATTCACCGGTAATTGCTGCTTCGTTTACAGTTGATGTCCCCTTCACCACAACGCCATCCATTGCAATCTTCTGGCCAGGTTTTACAATCATCATATCCCCAATCTTTATCTCTTCAACTGGAAGGATTAATTCTTCACCGCCTCGTCGAATCAATGCTTCATTCGGAGCAAGTTCCATTAACGAACGAATGGATTTTCTCGCTTGATCCATTGAATATCGCTCTAAAGCTTCACTAATGGCAAACAAAATGACGACGATGGCACCTTCCGCCCATTCACCGATAATAGCCGCACCAATAATTGCAACTGTCATGAGCGTTCGCATATCAAAGTCGAGATGGATTAAATTATTTAACCCTACTTTAAACAGCGAATATCCTCCTATGATGATAGAAGAAATAAAGAGTAACACAGTAATGAGATTATCTTCCCCATTTACAAAGGTTGAAATATACCCGAGAACAATCAGTAACCCAGAGAATAATAACGTTTGATATTTTTCATAAAAGGGAACTGTCGATTCTTGCTGATTCTCTTTTTTTGTCGAGGATTTTCGAATCACTTTATCCGGATATACTTTTAAATTTTCAAAGGCTCCTGCTCGTTCCAATTCTTCTACTGTCGCATGCCCAAATACGGTGATTTTAGATGCGCCAAAATTGACTTTTGCATCCTCCACTCCCGGCAATGCCTTCACATTCCGTTCAAATTTCCCCGCACAATTTGCGCATGAAAAGCCTTCTACACGATAAATTTGTTTCTCAACTTCTTTCAACTTTCGTCACCTCTTGTTGGTGCTTGAAAGCAATCTCTATGAGCTGCTTCACGCAATCATCATCGAGAGAATAATAAACAAGCTTTCCCTCTTTCCTATATTTTGCTAGCCCCAAATTGCGTAACAACCTTAAATGATGGGAAGCAGTTGCAGTTGAAGCATTGATAATATTAGCTACATCACACACGCATAACTCTTCTTCCACGGCTAATGCATATGCAATTTTTATGCGTGTTTCATCAGCAAGGGCTTTAAAAATCTTGGCCACTTCCAGCGTTTTTTGTTGAGCAAGTTGCTCCTGAACTCTCTTTACTTTTACCTCATCGATACAGGTAACTTCACAAACATCGTGTTCTTTTGGCATATCGTTCCCCACTATCATTCAAATACTTATTTGAATATTAGTATATCATGTAAAAGGTTAATATTCAAATATTTATTTGAATGTAATAAATAAAAAAATCCGTACATCTAGTAGAAGATGCACGGTTTGAATCGTATTTCCTGACAACACTTGCTTAATTCCATACAGCGACCATAGGTGAAATCATGATTAGTAATGCAAAACCTGCAATAAAAATAGGCTTTGTAGATGCTCGTTCATACTTTATAAATGAAGCAATCGAATAAACGAGGGAAAACACAAAAACAAACGGCCAAACAAACCAGGTCCAATAAAATAATATAGCTATGCCATTTAAGACTTCTATCAACATTTCTCCATCCCCCATTCAAACAAAGCTAAATGCACAAAACAATTAGTTAAATTTTACTATAAAATAAAGCTGTTCCTAAATAGTAGAACAGCTTTATTTTCTCGGAGGTACTCGAACATACCCTCTCTTCTTCACTCTTTTCAAGGCAGCTTCCGTAAATGCTTTAAATAGTCCTCGTTCTCTCTTTGGTGCACTAGGCTTTGGTAATCCAGGGATTCTCACAATAAACAACTCCTTTTGTATATCTTATTTAGAGATGAACAAAAGTATTCTTCACAAGAAAACTTGTTTTAAACGTGAAATCCCTATAATTTATTAAACAAAACGACTACTCAACTTCCCCTTCCCAAGCACTCATGCCACCAATCATATTTGTAGCATTAAACCCATTATTTTCTAAAATCGTTGTTGCTAGGGCACTGCGACCACCTGCTAAACAAACGACAATATACGGTTTATCTTTTGATAATTCATTCATGCGAATAGGAAGTAACCCTAAAGGAATATTGATTGCTCCCGGAATATGCCCTCCGTGGTATTCCTCTATTTCACGAACATCCAGTATATTTAGTCGCTCTCCACCTTCTAAACGTTGTTGCACTTCTTTCGCACTAATTTCTTTCATGCATAAATCCTCCTTTTAATTTTTCCAAGCATTCATGCCTCCACGAACATTTGTGACACGTTCATAACCTAGCTTTTTTAATTGTTTGCAAGCTTGGCTACTTCTCATCCCGCTTTGACAAATGACAATGATTTCTTTATCCTTTGGAAGCTTTGTAAAATCTGAACCTAATGGCAAGTTTTGAAATTGCCGAATATGATTGGCTTTATATTCTGCAGGAGTTCGTACATCAATCAATACTTTGTCCTTGTCATTTAACATATTCTTCAATTCGTTTGTTGAAATAGTATTCACATTTACCGGCTTTAAGCGCCATGCAATGAACACAATGATGACTGCTAACACTATCCATTCCATATTTCTACCCCCATATACCCTTATAGGTATAATTTTTAAGCTAAATAAATAGCTGATTATACAGCTATCTTTTAACGGCTCTTTACGATTAAATTAATGGCTTCTTGTACTAATTCATCTACATCTTCTGATTTACTATTATTCATACATTCAATTAAATTTTCGCTTACAATAACGCCAATTGTTCGATCGACTGCAGAACGCACAGCGCTAAGTTGAGTTACAACATCTTTACAATCTTTTCCTTCTTCCATCATGCGCAGTATTCCGCGTATTTGCCCCTCAATACGTTTAATGCGATTTTTTGTTTTCGCATCATATTTTTTCAATTATGTATCCCTTCTTTCTTGACGCTTATTCTAATTTCAGTTTATACCCTCGTAGGTATAAAGTCAACTATAATAAAAGCGATTCAAGGAACGAATCGCTTTATTTCATCTACGAATCATGATTAATAATCCAGACATTATAATGGAAAACTGAACGGATTGCAGCGGTTCACGGTCATAAATAAAAAAGTAAGCAATAGCAAATAAAAGTATTAAGTATACGAAAGCTTGTCTTAATTTCATAAGCAACCCCTTCATCTGTCTTACTACTATCCTATTAAGGAAGGGGTAAGCTTATGATACGGATTTTAATTTAACCGCCTGGAATTGCTAAAGGAAAGCTTACATACTCATGATATTTCGGCGTTCGATCTAAATGTGTTTCGTAAAGAACAATTTCCGTTACATTGAAAGAAAAGGTTTTTCCATCTTTCTCTCGAATTTGTAATAACGTTCCTTCTTCAAAAGCATCCTCACTCTTCCATTTTCTCGCTAACGTTATATGCGGACGGAAAGGTTTTTTATCCAATTGAAAACCCGTTTTTTCACATTCCCTATATACCGATTTTTGGATGGAATCGAGCTGTTCTGATGATTCCACATCTGCCCAAAAAATTCTGGGAGCCTTTTTCGGACCGAAAATCCCTAAGGAATTCAACGTCAAGGTGAAAGAAGATTCTTTTTCTAAGATTGGTTTTACCTTTTCCACGACTTCATTTAGCATCGATTTTTCAGCAAACCCTAAAAAAGCTAAGGTGATGTGGTAGTCTTCCGGATGGACCCACCGGGCAAAAGGGAAATCTCCTTTTCTCGCTTGAATCCATTCATATAAGAAATCTTTTGCTTCTTTCGGTAATTTTACTGCAAAAAAATAATGATGCTTTGCCAATAAAATCCCCCGTTCCTAATTAACAATTCATTATAGTATTTACCCCTCTAATAATTTTAAACCGATCACTGCTAGTAGAATAATAAAAATACACATGATTCTTTTCCAATTACGTGATTCTTTGTAAAAGAACATACCAACTAGGGTACCACCGACAACACCTATTCCTGTCCAAACTGCATAAGCTGTTCCCATTGGAATTGTTTGCATCGCAAATTGCAATAGAAACAAACTTCCAACAAAACTTGCACTAAATATCACAATCGGTCTCCAACTGCGACGAGCTGCATATTGATTCATCGCCGCAACAACTAACGTTTCCAATAATCCAGCTATAATTAACGCTCCCCATGCCATTCCTTATTCACATCCTTTTTCTCTTCATCAGTCACAAGTTTCAATCCAATCACACCTGCTAAAATGAGCAATATGAATAAAATTTTTAAAAGATGAAAAGGCTCGCCAAAAAATATAATTTCACTGATGACAGCCCCTATACTCCCTAATCCAACAAATACCGAATATACTGTACCTGCAGGCAAATATTGAGATGCATTGATTAATAAATAATTGCTTAAGATGATGGCGATGATCGTTCCTAACCATTCAAGGAAAGTACCTGCATGAGCAAGACCAATAACCCAAAGCACTTCAAATAAAGCTGCGATATAGACTTTCATCCACTGTTTGTTCATATTCACTCCTCCAACAAAAAAAGCCTAAAGAGATAGATTTATCTCCCAGGCTTTTATCCTTCCGTGTACGCAAATGCGTCGTTTTCTCTCGGACCAGACCTACAAATAGCGGAACCCTAGAAAACTGTTTTCTTGTTTAATTTGATAATTATTGTGCCATATTGGCAAGAAAGTTGCAAATTCGAACTGTTTATTTGAAATTGTAATCTGTTACGATTTTTTCTCTGCTCGTTGTCACATCTGTAAAGTATTCATATAAACAAATCCCTAAAAATGAACCGGAAACGTTATAAACATTTGTAAAGCCTAAGTGTTGTAAGATTTTTACTGCATTGTAGCTCCGTTGTCCTGAACGGCAATGGATATAAACCGGTTTATCGCGAGGAATTTCATCTACCCGCTCGCGCAATTCGCTCAACGGAATGTTAATAGCATTTACTAAATGACCACTTTCAAATTCATGGTTTTCCCGAACATCAATAAATGTTGCTCCTTGTTCAACTAAGTTTCGCACTTTGGAAACGTGAACTTGCTTATAATCTGCATGTAAAATATTTAATCCGACAAGAGCAGCGATATTCACAACATCCCTAGCGGTGCTATACATTGGAGAATAGGTTAATTCGAGCTCTTTTAAATCTTCAAGGGTACCCCCCATCGTAATTAAAGCGGCAATCACATCAATTCGTTTATCTGCATTTCCTTTTCCAATGGCTTGAGCACCAAGGATTCTACCTGTAGGTACTTCAAAAATGAGTTTAAAATGAAGCGGATTGCTGTTTGGCATGAGTCCCACTTTATCCGGTGCAATCACATAAACACTATCATATCTGATGTTAGCCTCTTTTGCTGCTCTTTCATTTAATCCCGTCACGGCACAATTTAAGTCGAAAATTTTGACGCTTGATGAACCAATAACTCCTTTATTATTTGTTTTTTGACCATATATATGGTCTGCTGCCGCTCTTGCCTGTCGCACAGCTGGTCCTGCTAAAGCAAGTCTTGTTGGTTTGTGCGTTAAGCGGTGGTACACTTCGATGGCATCTCCTACCGCATAAATGGATGGATCAGACGTTTGATAGTTGGCATTGACTTTAATGCCGCCCAACTCGCCAATTTCAAGTCCTGCTTCTTTCGCAAGAGTGATTTCAGGCTTTACCCCAATTGCCAGCACAACCGCTTGGGCTTCCACTTGTTTTCCTGAATTAAGTTCAATTGCATTTTCTGTTATTTTCTTCAGCCCATCTCCCACAATTAATTGAATACCATGGTCAAGCATTTCTTTATGCAGAATCTGCACCATATCTTCATCAAACGGTGCCATAATTTGCGGGGAGTACTCAACCAATGTGACTACTTTTCCAGCTTCTCTCAAGTTTTCTGCCACTTCTACTCCGATGAATCCACCGCCAATGACAGCAATTCTTTCTACATTCGACTGATTCACATATTGATGTAATCGATCAATATCGGCTACATTTCTTACAGTAAATACATGAGGCAGGTTCACCCCTTCAAAAGGAGGCACAACAGGATTTGCCCCCGGTGAAAGAATGAGAACATCATAGCTTTCCTTATACACTTCATTTGTTTCTAAATTTTTTATTTCCACTGTCTTTTCTTCCCGATGAATTCGAATTACTTCTTGATTTACGCGGGCTTCAATATTGTATTTCGTTTTAAAGCTCTCAGGCGTCATCAACACTAATTTTTCTTTTGACTCAACAACTCCCCCTAAATAATACGGCAATGAACAATTGGAAAAGGACACGTGCGGCCCCTTCTCAAACATAATAATTTCTGCTTTCTCATCCAAACGGCGAATTCTCACAGCAGCTGTTGCACCACCAGCTACGCCTCCCACTATCAATACTTTCTTCATATCAAGCACTCCTTTATACCCTGAATGGTATTTTGTTTCATTCCCAAAACCTCTGTGCATCAACAGTAATTTTTCAAAGAAGAACTAATTTAATTACAATATATACCCCCATAGGTATTTTGTCAACGAAGCTTTTCTTAAAGAATGAATGTAAGACGCAGCATTATTAACATAAACAGAATTCCTTAAAGGAGAGGCAAAATGTAAAAAGAGGAAAAGGATGAGCGCGATTAGTGGACCTCGTATTAGAAGCACAAAAGGAAGCTTTAGAAACTTATATATACGGAAATCAATAAAGCGTTAATTAACGGACTTTGTGCTTTATTGGAAATCCGCTTTTTTTCACTGGTATTGTCAATGAAACCCATTTTACTTTCTGAATGGGAAGAGGATGTATACATGATAAATGCACCTGTATATCGGGTAACAGTGGAAGCCCTATCATGAATGAAGATGGAATTGTAATTGGAATTATCTACGCAGCAGTAAGACATGAGAGTTGGCTGTTTGTCCCGATCGAATACTTACAAGAAAGAATAGACAATTGGCTCCCTCCTCACTGGGCTACTCTTCATGTTGTTGAAGGGCGAGCTTCTTGAAATGCCAATTAAAGAGTACGCATTCCCTTCTTATCTTCTAAATTTTGACAGCCTTGCTGATAATTTTATTAATTAATATTCGACAATTTAATTCACATACATTTTGTACTAATGATTACTCGAAATAATACGACACATTATTTTATTAATATATAAAAATTAATTGATTTTTACATATCTTTTCATTTTAGATGTTTTCTTGAAATAACATTTAAATTTCGACATCCCCTTATCTCAATAAAGATATATCGTTAACTTAGTTGACATCAATATTCATTTCATTTTGGTTATTGTTAATGTTACCTTCTATTTTATTTAAATATCACGATTGTAAGATTATTATTTTTGTATTGAAACATACCCATTCTATCGTTTTCGACAGCACTATTCCTTTTTGTAAACATTAGTTCACAAAAAATCAGTTGATAGTATGCCTAATTCGTTTTTTTATCACGATTTTGACTTTATCTATTACACAATAAGAAATTATGCGCAAATTTTCACAAGAAACGTCAAACTTGCCACCTCTTTTGACAACCTTTTTTACAATAAATTTAAATCGAATTCTCAATATACCTATTTCTACTAATTCAAATATCTACTGACGCTCAGTAATTCGACAACCAAAAATTGTATATTCTTATATCGACAAAATCCACATTAGTTCAGCAGCCAATGTCCCTTGTGTTACAACTCATTTTCTCTTAGTTTTGTAAATTTCTTGTAATTAATATCAGCTCCCAGTAAATTAATAAGTAATAAGGGGGCATGATTTTTGTGGAGAAATATGTGCGATTAGGAAAATCAGATTTTTATGTGAACCCTATTGGATTAGGAGCGAATGCAGTCGGTGGACACAATATTCACCCTCATCTAAGTGAAACAGAAGGAAAAGAGCTTGTTCGTGTTGCCATCAAAAACGGAATCAACTTCATTGATACTGCATATTTGTATGGATTAGGCCGTTCAGAAGAACTCATTGGAGAAGTCTTAAAAGAAATGGGCAACCGAGATGAACTGATCATTGCAACAAAAGTCGGAGCTAAAATAGTTGATGGCCAAAGAGTAATGGACAACTCACCTTTATTTTTAAAAGAAGAAGTGGAAAAAAGTTTGCAACGCTTAAAAACAGACTATATTGATTTACTTTACATTCATTTTCCCGATGAGCAAACACCAAAGGATGAAGCGATTGGAGCATTGAAAGAATTGAAGGATGAAGGAAAAATTCGAGCAATCGGTGTTTCTAACTTCTCATTAGAACAATTACAGGAAGCAAATAAAGATGGCTATGTGGATGTGGTTCAAGAACACTATAACTTAATTTATAGAGATGCTGAAAAAGAGATGTTTCCATACACACTAAAAAACCAGATTGCTTTTATCCCATATTTTCCTTTGGCTTCTGGTTTGCTTACAGGAAAATATACAAAGGATACCGAAATACCTGAATATCGTCAAAAATCTCAGTTCTTCCAAAAAGAAACGTATGAGAAAATCGTAGAAAAAGTGGAACGATTACGCACAATCGCCCAATCGAAGGATGTAGAGGTTGCAAATGTTGTTCTTGCTTGGTATTTGACACGAGAAGCCGTAACTGCCATCATTCCAGGAGCAAAATGTGCTGCGCAAGTATTGAACAATTTAAAAACAGCCAAAGTATCATTAAGTAAAGAAGAAATTGAAGAAATTGATGAATTATTTAAATAATATGAGGATATGCACGCCAACAAAGAGCGGATAAGTTAATTTTCTAACTCACTCTTTGTTGGCTATTATTTTGTTAGATTTGACTATTATCCTTAGTAGCTTGACTATTATTGGTTAAATTTTGACTATTATCGTATTCTCCAAGAGGCGATTTTAGATGATTGACTAATAAGTTGAAGAGTGTGACTATTATCTTCTGTAGTTTGGCTATAACTGACTCGATTTTGACTATTATCATAAATTTCAAGAGCAATTTTTGTTTGATTGACTATTATGTTCACAAATTTGACTATTATGCTTTATAGAATGACTATTATTGTCATGGATTTGGCTATTATTCCCCCACGAGAATAACGAGCATTTCACATCATTCACATTCAGTATTTCCTCAAACTAAAGAACAATCCATCTAATTCAAGCGACACCAAATAAATTTCAGCATTTCTTTATTGCAATAAAAAATACTACTTTCCTACATCTCCTATTCACTTCTATTTAATCATCTTTTTATCCAACAAACAGTTATAATTTTTGTAAATTAACTTAACAGTATTGTTTTACTAAAATAAAATATCGCCTCCAAAAGGAAGCGATTCGTTCGAATGGGCAAGATTTTAACATAAACCTTCATTTATCCTACTAAAATATATATCCTAGTAACAACCCAGCTGATAATAAAAAGCAGAAAATTGTGTTCGTCATGGCTGTTGATTTCATGGCAATAGGCATAAACTGCATTTCGCTTTCGCCCTTTTGGAAGCCTCGAATAGCGTCTATAGGTTTTTTTACGCTTAACAGCACTACTAGCGCCCAAGGACTGATGCTTCCCGTCACCACTAATCCGACAATCCAAAAATAGGAGATAATAAAACCGATTGCTAGTAATCTCACTGCATTGGTTCTACCGATTAATATGGCAAGCGTCTTTCTTCCGCCTCTTTTATCTTCCTCAATATCTCGAATATTGTTAGCCATGTTGATTCCGCCTACTAATATCCCTGATGGAATGGAGAGGAGTACTGAAAGCAGCGTGACATCACCTGTTTGAATAAAATAGGCAATTAACACGAAAGCAGTTCCCATTAAAGCTCCTGCAAATAACTCACCAAAAGGGGTATAGGCAATCGGCAGCGGACCACCAGTATATAAATAACCTACCGCCATTCCAAACAATCCGATGACTACTAACCACCAACTAGAATTCGAGCAAATATAAACACCAACAATCCCAGCAAAAACATATAAAAGAATCGCTACCGCCAATACATTTTTTGGCTTCAAGCCGTGGCGAACGATTCCTCCGCCAATGCCAACCGATTCTTCCGTATCCAGCCCTCGCTTGAAATCGTAATATTCATTAAATAAATTTGTCGCAATTTGAAGTGCCAAACACGCAATCATCATCGTCAGAAATAGCAACCAATCGATCTTTGTATCATACAGTGCCATTACCGTCCCTAAAATGACCGGCGCAAAAGTTGCCGTTAACGTATGTGGACGAGTCATCTGCCACATAAGCTTTAATGATGAAATTTCGTGATTCTTTTCCATAACTGGTTTCATCCTCTTTCTATCATTCATGAAAACAATTATAACAAATTCCAATGATTCACAGGTACTTATGAAATGACATGAAAAGAAGCCCACAATTTTGTTGTGGACTTATATTCATTAGGCAATCAAGATTCCCCATACGCATAAAAATCTATTTGAATTGTCTTCTGGAATCCAGCCTTTTGATAAACTGATAAAGCTTGTTCATTTTCCATCTCTACTTCAAGGAAAATTTGTTTTGCTCCGCTTCGATAAGCAAAGTCTTTCACCCAGTTCAATAAAGCTGTCGCAATCCCTTTTCGTTGATGGAGGGGATGTACTGCTAAGGAAGTAATCCACTGGTTCATTTCTTCCTTTGAAGTAGTTACAGTTCCGACAACTTCTCCATCCTTTTCTGCAACCCAAATCACTCTTCCTGGAACTTTTGTATTCAATTCAATGAGTTCGATTGTTTCTTCCCTGAGGTCGCCAAATGTTTCTCTAAATATTTCAACAAGGGGTTCCAAATCCGTAGATTCGTTATACGGTCTTATATATATAGAATCATTCATTTCAACCATTTCCGCTTCCGCTTCAAAAGTCGCTTCCGAAAAGCTATATGTATATCCGTATTTTTCAATGATTTTTCTTCCGTATAGGTCATTTTCTAGGACAACTACTAATTCTCCAACAGCGTGTCGATCTTTAAAAGCTTTTGATAATAAACTAAGTAATGCATCATCTATGCCTGTTTGTCTGTACATAGGATCAACTAGCATGGTCCATTCATATGTATCCAAACCAATTCGATCTACCGCCGTAATAAGACCAACTAACTCATTTGTTTCTTCATCGTAAGCAAGGATGCAAAATCCCCTGCTATATGTTTTATTTAATAAAGGTAGATTTAAAGCATAGGAATAAGGGCATTGGTCCACTTCTGTTGCAAATCGAGATAAATTTTGAATTTCTTGATATGTTTCTTCATCTATAGGTAACGATGTGGTCATAAAGGCAATGTTCATCTTTAATACTCCGATCTATTTCTTTTACTTTTAACATTTTAGACAAAGCATTCGCCCACTGCAACAAGCTGCATCACATTCCCATAAATTACGTCATTCGCTCTTTTTCACCTTTTCTCTCAAGTTTCATCGCTTCATCCATTCTTCGTTAATAAAACGTCAAATATTTCTAAAAGTAACCGTTTGAAAAGTCATGTTGAGACAGCCGAGTGCAGTTGTATCCGTTAAAGTTTCGGGCTTTTTTCAACTCCCCTTGAGATATATAGCTTGGACGAATTTCACCCATTTTTATCATAAGGAAATACCCTAAAAAGGTATTGTTTGCCAATTCAATAATGTGTAAAATGTATATATATAATATATACATTTTTTTCGAGAGAGGTTTTTGCATGCAAGTTATAATTTCGAACCAATCTAAAGAACCGATTTATAGGCAAATTTATGCTCAAATAAAGAAACAAATTTTAACGAATGAACTAAAACCTGGCGAGTCCCTGCCTTCCATGCGTCAATTAGCGAAGGATTTAAATATAAGTGTCATTACAACAAAGCGAGCATATGAAGAACTTGAAAATGATGGCTTTATTTACTCAATAGTTGGAAAAGGATCGTTTGTATGTGAACAAAATAATGAAATGATTCTGGAAAGGAAAATGAAAGTCATTGAAGAACAACTTTTATCTGCAATTCAAAATAGTAAAGAAGTAGGGATAGAATTAGAAGAATTAAAAGAACTTCTTACATTGTTATATAAGGAGGATACATGATGGAAAATGTAATTGAATTACAGCATGTATATAAGGCTTTTAAAGGATTTGAATTGAAAGACTTATCTATCTCAGTTAAGAAAGGCTTTGTTACAGGGTTTATTGGTGGTAATGGGGCAGGAAAATCCACAACCATCAAGCTGATAATGAATTTGTTAAAACCGGATAGTGGAACAATTTCTATTTTTGGTATGGATTATAAAAAAAATGAAAAAGAAATAAAACAACGAATCGGCTTTGTGTTCGATAGTAACATTTTTTATGAAAATATTACATTGGCTGAAATGAAGAAAATTATTAAACCTGCCTATCGTAAATGGGATGATACCTTATTTAATCAATATGTAGATATGTTTGAACTGCCTTTAAAGAAAAATTTAAAAACCTTTTCAAAAGGGATGAAGATGAAAGCCTCATTAACCATCGCATTATCCCACCATGCTGAGTTAATTATCATGGATGAACCTACATCGGGATTAGATCCAATCATTCGCAGTGAATTATTAAATATCCTACACAACCTTATGCAGAATGGAGAAAGAACAATCCTTTTTTCAACGCACATTACGACAGATTTAGATCGAATAGCAGATTATATAACCTTTATTCATAATGGGCAACATATCTTTACAAAAGAGTATTATAAAATCGAAGAGGAATTCGCAATAGTAAAAGGAGGAACGAATCTATTAGATCGTGATACAGAACAAGAATTTATCGGAATTCATAAAACTAATCACGGATTCCGAGCATTGACAGCGAATAAACAACGTACAAAAAATATTTTTGGTGATACGGTCATTATAGAGAAACCGACACTTGAGGATATTATGCTATATACAAAGAAAGGAGAAGAGAGAGATGCTAAATCTTATTCGTAAAGATATGATATTACAGAAGAAAACATTGCCATTCATGTTGTTATTTTTGTTTATCTATTTATTTGTAAATGTTTCTACTTCTTGGGTGGCTATCGTTTTTTGTATTGTAATCATCATGAATGCTTTTCAAACGGATGAAACATCGTCAGCCAATCTGCTTTTAAATTCTTTACCATATACACGAAAGGAAATTGTCAGTTCAAAGTATATTGGTGCGCTAATTTTTATTTTTCTTACTCTGCTGACTATTTTTATAGGAAATTGGATGATTCATAGAGAAATCATGCAATGGGAAGTATTATTGTTCATTACGAGCATTGTAATGGGTTTAATTTCATTTGCTTTCCCATTTTCTTATCTATTTAACAGTAAATATTTATTGATTGGATTTGGTGGTGTGTTTGTTATTTATATGGTTACCCTAAGTTTTATACCTAATTTGAATGATAGAGTAAGAGAGGTAGTCCAAACGGTACTATCTTTGGATAATTCCCTGTTTTATCTTGCCATAATATTATCGGCTGCACTTCTTTATGTTCTTTCGTGGATACTCTCGATTCGAATATATAGTAGAAAAGTTTTTTAAAGACGATTGTTAAAAGGATTTTTAAAATTTGACGTAACATCTAAAAGGTCCTGAAAATAAAATTATGGAAATGTTTGAAATCAGGTTACATCCTTATATAAGGATATTGTTAGTTATGTTTTATTAACCTAAATGTTATTTAATACAGAGAGGGATATTGATAGGCTGATAATCAAAAATCGGTTCCGTTTTTTAAAAATAGTATCTGCTATTGGAGTATTTTTATTGTCACAGATATTTTTTACTATATCTGAAGCAACAGAGTGGATACCAAATTATAGAAAGATTGATGGAATTTGGGAGGATTTTAGTTTGGTACGTAATATTTAGTAATTTACCCAGCTCATATCTTGGATATATTTCCTTATCCATATCGTTCACCTCTTTCTATTTTTCTAAATAAGCTTTGTCAATTGTTGAAACTCTGTTATCATAAGCCTCACGAATAGTATTAATAGCCACTTTCATATTTTCAATTGCCGTTTTTTCATCAACATAGGCTAGAGCAGAGTTGATGTCAATAATCCCCTTTCATATTAATTTACTATCCTTAGATTCTAAGAGTGAGGTAGGATTTGTATATAGCTTTAAGTAATCTATCTTAACCAAATTACGATTGATTTGGGAGAAATATTTTAATTGAGTAAAAGTTCATATATAGCATGTTTAGGGTGTGATTTTAAATTGTAATTAACCCAAAACTGGTTATACAAATTCTGACAAGCATGGTGGAAACTGATTTCACACACCGCAGAATCAAAAATTGATAAAAGATTATGATAATGATGTGAGGGTGTTTAGAAAGTTACACCTTTCTAAACACCCCCTCCTTTTGATTGTTTTAACATATTTGCATAAATTCCATCTTTTTCGATTAATTCTTGCTGAGACCCCGATTCTGCAATTCTTCCGTCTTTCATCACAAACACGATATCTGCATGACGAACGGTATTTAATCGATGGGCGATGACAAAGCTAGTTCGTCCTTTCATTAACTCCTCTAATGCCTCTTGAATTTTCTTTTCCGTTACAGTATCAATGCTACTTGTCGCTTCATCCAATAACAAAATTGCAGGATTCGCTAAAAATGCTCTTGCAATCGATAACAATTGTTTTTGACCTTGCGAAATTTCACTACCATCCGCTTTTAACACCGTGTCATAGCCTTTTGGCAACTTCATAATGAAATCATGAGCATTGGCTTTTTTTGCTGCATCCACCACTTCTTCATCGGTTGCATCAAGCCTTCCATAACGGATATTTTCTCGAACAGACGCTTCGAATAAAAAGGGATCTTGCAACACAAAAGCCATTTGTCGTCGCAACGTTTGCCGCTTATAATCGCGAATATTCTTTCCATCAATGAGAATTTCACCGCTATTTGCGTCGTAAAAGCGGGCAATCAATAACATCGTTGTCGTCTTCCCGGCTCCAGTAGGCCCAACAAGCGCCACCGTTTGACCTGGTTGAACACGGAAATTCAAATTATGCAATGTATCAGATTTGTTTTTTGACTCGTATTTAAAAGACACATTTCGAAACTCTACTTCACCTCGAATTAGGTAATCATCAGGTAGGTTTCCTCGGTCCTCTTCAATCTCCTCATCCATAATTGAAAAAACTCGCTCTGCCCCTGCAATTGCTGATAATACGGTATTGATTTGGTTCGCTAAATCATTTAATGGTCGGGTAAATTGCCGAGCGTATTCTGTAAAAATCACAATAGTTCCGATTGTTACCCACCCGTAATACGCAAAAATTCCTCCGATTCCGGCGATAATAGCAAAACTCATATTGTTTAGAAAATTAAAGACTTTTGGAATATAACCTGAATATACAAGCGCCCAAAATCCAACGTTCTTTAGACGTTTACTTTTCATATAAAAATCCTGTTTCACGTGGTCCTCTTGAGAAAAAGCCTTCACAATACTTTGACCAGAAATCGTTTCTTCAATCATCCCGTTTAAATCTCCAAGAGCTTCTTGCTGCGCTTTAAACAACTTGCTCGTTCTTTTCGTAATCCATCTCATTGCTATAAACATAAGCGGGATGACGATCATTGTAATGAGTGTTAAAGACGGGCTTAAATAGAGCATCACGATGATTGTGCCGGCAAGGGTTAAAAGGCTCGAAAACACTTGAATAAAAGACGTATTTAGCGTAGCACTCACCGTTTCAATATCATTTGTCAAACGGCTCATAATTTCTCCATGCTGCCTTTTATCAAAATAAGAGATTGGGAGCTTTAACAAATGTTTAAAAGCACCAGTCCTCATTCTGTATACCGTTGTTTGTGCAATGCCTACCATCCAATAGTTTTGCATAAACAATGTCACTGCATAAACAATGTACACACCAATTAGCACACCAATCATCGGAACCATACGTTGAAATTCTTTCGGAATAACAAAATGGTCAATGATATATCCCATCAGAAAAGGTCCTAATAACCCGGCAATCGAACTGATGATGACCATGATGAAAACTGCAATCAACAACCCTCTTTGTTCATCCACTAATTTCCAAATACGAAGGAGCGTTCTTTTCCAATCGCTTGCTCTAGGACCTTTGTGTTTTTTCTCCGCGTTGCGTAAATCTTCTTTCGTCAAAATCGGTTCGTACCCAAAAGGTTTTTTGAACATTTCCATCATTCATCACCTACCTGTTCCTCTTGGGTGCTGGCGATTTGTTGATAAAGCTTGCTACTTTTCATCAATTCGTCATGTGTACCGATAGCAACAATCTTTCCTTCATCTAACAATACAATGCGATCTGCCCCTTTTGCTGTATGGATTTTTTGAGTCACAACGAGCATCGTCGCCTCTGTATCTTTTAAGGCATCCCATAAAGCAGCTTCCGTCTTTACATCGAGAGCGCTTGTACTATCATCTAGTATTAAAATTTGAGGCTTTCGAATAATCGCCCTTGCAATCGATAATCTCTGTTTCTGGCCACCGGATAAATTGACGCCCTTTTGGCCAACCCTTGTTTTATACTGTTCAGGAAAATTGAGTATCGTATCGTGGATTTGTGCCTTTGTCGTAGCAGCCACAACTTCACGATGTTCTGCCATTCTTTTCCCCCACTTTACATTGTTTTCAATCGAACCTGTAAATAACAATGCCTTTTGGGGAACATAACCAATCATGTTACGTAAATCCTTCAATGACCAATCGGAAATATTTCTTCCGTTAACTACAATTTCTCCTTTACTGGGTTCATAAAAACGGGGAATTAAACTAAGTAACGTGGTTTTGCCAGAGCCAGTCGTCCCCATTATCGCCAATTTTTCTCCTTGCTTTACTTCGAAAGAAATATCTTGAAGGACTAATTTTTTTGTATTTGGATACTTAAAGGAAACGCCTTTAAAACGAACCGTTCCGAATTCCTCTTTCGGTGTTTCCGTCCCGCTTTTTTCTTCTTCCAGCCCCTCTTCCATGACTAATATTTCCGCCATTCGTTCACTGGAAGCTTTAGCTCGAGTAAACCCGTTTAAAATAAAGGCAAACATTCCGAAGTATCCTGTAATACGTAAAGCGTAGTTGACAACTGCCACTAATTCCCCCACTTGCGCCTCGTTCATGCTTACTTCACGTGCACCATACCAAATAGCAAGCAGTAAACTCACATTCAGCACAAAACTCATGATGGGCATCATTAACTCCATCATTCGGAGAGCTTTCATCGTATCCAGTTTTAAATCTTCGGCTATCCGGTTAAATTTTTCCGTTTCGTAGGCATTTCGCATATAAGCTTTCACTAAATAAATCGCTTGTAAACTTTCTTGAAGCGCACGATTCACTCGATCCATTCGACGTTGTACTTGTCCAAATAAAAGACTCCCGTTTTTTACAATTATATATAAAAAAATAGTGAGAATCGGTGTACCAATCATTAATATCATCGCCATCTTGGCATTAACGAAAAACACCATTACAAGGCTCAGTACAACCGCTAAAGGAGCACGAATCATAATGCGCAGACTCATAAATAAAATGCTTTGTACTTGTTGAACATCGTTGGTGAGCCTTGTAATCAAACTGGATGTTGGATATTTCAAAAAAGTTGTCATGGAGAATGATTGAATTTTTCTAAATAAAGCATTTCGTAAATCCAAAGCAAAACTTTGTGCCGCATGTGCAGCGAAATATGTATTTACAATTCCGCATAAAAAGGCTAAAGATGCAATTCCTATCAACATGCATCCCCATAAGAAAATCACATGAAAATCCTTTAAGACAATACCTTCATCAATAATTTTGGCGATGATGATCGGTTGTGCCAATTCAGCTACAAGTTCTAACAACATTAATCCTAAGGCAATTAGCGCAAACCATTTATATGGCTTTAAATAACTCAAAACAACTTTCACAAACCCACCCCAATCTATAAAACAACGCCAAATTCATTTTTAAATCAAAGTGCATTGCTCCCAAACATTTGGGAACATTTATCTCGCTAAATCGTACCATTTATTCAGCGCTAATTTTTATTGTATTTTTCCGCTTTTTCACTCGCTACTGAAATCCACGTTACGCATGCTAACATAAGAAGTATTCCAATTGCTTGCCATAGACCAAATCTTGTTGAAAATACAATCATCGAAATAACCATTGTAGTGAGCGGCTCCATTGTGGATAATATACTCGTTAATACCGGGCTAATATAATTCATGCTGCTTAAAAACATAACAAAAGCTGCGGTACTAAAGAAAATGATACTAAACATAGAAATCAATAATTTAATATCGAAGAGCAACCCCCATTCATCGCTTTGCCAAATAAACGATCCCATTCCTAACACGACTCCACCAATCAACATTCCCCAACCAACTACAAGTAAAACCCCCCACTCTGCCATTAAACGTGCAGGATATAACGTATAAATAGCGAAAGTAATTCCTAGTACAAGACCCCAAAAAAGCGCTTCACGACTAACCAATAACTGATCAATTTTCGCGTTTGTTAGTAATAAAAATAACCCAAGCAGCGTACCAAGGACACCTAATATTTGGTATTTAGGGGGCCATGTTCGAACTTTAATAGATGTATAAGCAAGAATAAAAAGTGGCCCTAGAAACTGCAATAGTGTTGCAAAAACCGCATTGCTACTTTGAATGGTCATTGTGAAAGAAAATTGTAGCCCAAGCATACCGGCTACGCTATATATAACAAGTTGGCGACTCCAATATATTGTTTTCCAAACAGCCATAACTGAATTATTGGTAAATTGTAAAAATGATAAAATCGCTACTCCAGCAACAAGCAATCGAACAGTAAGAAAAAAATTCACCGTCATACCTGAATCTTTTAAAATCCACTCTGTTAGTGGCCCTGTTGCCCCCCACAGCATTGCTCCTATGATGATTAATATAATTCCTTTTAAATGTTGCATAGCATGAACTTCCTTTTTATAATATAGAATTATTATTGTAACAATTTACTATTTTTATAGGCCCATTTTAGTATCATTGTTTAATGTCAAAAAATTGATAGTCCTACAATAGTGACTATTGACTTCAAAATAATTTATAATAAATATGGTATAAAATTACGGTATGCAAGGAGACGGAATTAGGATGAACCTTAATATAACGCAAAGCTATGATGAAAACTTGCTACTGAAAGCTCCCTTCCCATCTTTTGCATTAAATGTAAATGCAGATACAATCACTTGGAACACCATATGTGAACAATATTTTGGTTACACAAAACAGGACTTTCAGAGTGTTGATTCATTAAAAGAACAATTATTTTCTACTTTATCTGAAAATACTTGGCAGCGCATACTGAATGCTCAAGAATACATTCGATTAAATCATATACAACTGATTCATAAAAATGAAACGCTTATCAAAGCAGACGTAATCGTTTTCCCATGCACGATTAACTACAATCGTTGCATTGTTTTTTATTGCTTACCAGAACACCAATTTTCTCAGTTAGGAGAATCTGACCAAGAACTATCTGATTTAAAGAGTGGGCTTCTCTCATCCTTTATGATGGTTACGTTAGATCATGAAGGATTTATTGTTAGCTGTAATCCTTTATTCTTAAAAACAAGTAAATGGACGCCAAAACGAGTGTTAAGAAAAACCTTTTGGCAACTATTCCCTGATACAGAAGAAAGCCATGAAATAGCTGATACTATATGGAATACTATATCTCAAGGGAAAATTTGGCAAGGCGATGTACAAAAAATGAAAAAAACCGGTGAAACTTATTGGGTACATTTAACTGCCATTCCCACTTATTCTCATAGTGAACAAAAATATCGCTACATATTAATAGAGCAAGATATTACAAATGAAAAAGAATTGCAACATAAACTCGAAAAAATTGCTTACGTTGATGCAGAAACTGGTTTAATGAATGTCCATCGCTTAGAAAACGTTGTAAAAGAAATGATTGCAGAGCAACAACAATTTTACTTCGTTTATTTGAGTATCGATAAATTCTACACGTTGAAGGAACTTCATCATGTTGAGCTGGACAACAACTTTATTTTAGAGTTCACGAAACGCTTAAAAATTTACTTCCAGGATAGTTTACTCGCTCGCATAAACGAAAGTGATTTTGTTGTGATTACTCCCCTTGGCGAATGGTTTATCCAAGGATTTTTATCCTATTTAAAACAAAATCCAATTTACCTTGGCAATCGTGCAATGCCGATTACAATCAGCGGTGGAATTACTCGTTCTCCGCAAGATCAATCGAACTTTACTCAATTAATGAACGCTTCTCTTGCAACGATTGCTAATGTTCGCGAAGCTGGTGGAGATAATATATTATCTCTTTCTGAAGCTGCCCATAAAAAATTAAATCGGAAATCCATCATTGAAAAACGTTTGTTAATGGCGCTCGATCAGCATAATTTAAAGGTATTGTATCAGCCACAAGTAGATTTAAAAACAGGACAAATTTATGCGGTCGAAGCTCTTGTGAGATGGGATGACGAAGAAATTGGCGTAGTTAGTCCCGACGAATTAATCCCAATTGCTGAAGAAACTGGTTTAATTAACGATATCGGTTCTTTTGTGATTGAAGAAGCATGTCAACAAGCAGCTAAATGGAAAAAACAAGGCCTCGAATTAAAAGTAGGGATTAACTTATCTGTTCGAGAATTTAGGGATAAAAACATGGCAAAATTCATATTAGATACATTGACGAAAACAGGTTGTCCTGCTCATCTCATACAAATCGAAATTACAGAAAAGTTTGCATTAGAAGCTGAAGCGGAAACATCCATCATTCAACAAATGCGTAAATTAGAAGAGGAAGGCATTACCTTTGTATTGGACGACTTTGGAACAGGTTATGCTTCATTCCGATACATGCAACTTTTACCGATTAATACATTAAAAATCGACCAAACTTTTGTTCATTCACTTACGCAATCCGAAAAAACGCAACGCTTAATTAAGGGCATTGTTCATTTCGGAAAATCCATGAACTTGACAGTGTTAGCTGAAGGTGTAGAAACAAATGAACAAAAAGAACTGTTAGAACAATATGAATGCGATGCTATACAAGGATTTTTAATCAGTAAACCTGTTACAGCAGACAATATACCTCAGCTTTTATCTTCTTAAATAAAAAAGGCTACTCCTTAGGGTTTTGAGTAGCCTTTTTAAATAATGCATTTATTGTCGTCTTTTATTTCGACTAAAAGATTGCATAGAAGTCAGACTATTCCTCATAAATTGAACGAACAATTGAAATATAACTTCAGAAAAAACAATCCCCATAGCAATTGCCCCTGAAATTAAAAACGCACGAATTCCGGTTTCCAATCCTAAAGTATAATTTTGCTCCACAAAATAACGCAATGTATTATATGCAAGCCCACCAGGTACTAAAGGAATAATCCCTGAGACAATAAAAACAATCATCGGAGATTTTAATCTTCTTGCAAATCCTTGTGCACAGATTGCGACAACGAAAGCCCCTAAAAAAGAAGCGAATACTTCTGTTAATTGTAATTGCAAGGCACTATAAAAAATCATCCATCCAACAGCCCCGACTAATCCGCAATAAGGAATCGCTTTAATCGGAGCGTTAAAAATCACACAAAGACTCGCTGTTGCAAGGAAACTAAAAATCAACTGAATTACATATTCCATATCCATTACTCCTTAATAAAATGCCACAACCACTGCAACACCCGAACCGATAGCAAAAGCCGTTAAAAACGCTTCTGTCCCTTTCGCAATGCCAGCGGTTAAATGACCCGCCATCATATCTCGAACAGCATTTGTAATTAATACCCCAGGAACGAGTGGCATTACGCCACTAATGATAATTTTATCGATTTCATTTCCATAACCGAGTTTAACAGTAGAAAATGCCACGAGCGCAATGACAAAAGAAGCGAAGAATTCAGAGAAAAATTTCACTTTCGTTAAATGTTGAATGGCCAATAATGCAAGGTAACCTGTGCCCCCTGCTATAAAAGCTGCTGGCATATCAAACCAAGTCCCTTTAAATAAAATTAAAAAGCAAGCACTTGATACGGCAGCCATTAAAATTTGCAACCAAATTGGCAAAAAATAATTTGTTTTTTGTATCATTCTTAGCTCGTCATACGCTTCATCTAATGTTATTATTTTAAGTGTAAGCTTCCTAGAAACATTATTTACTTTCGCAATTTTATGCAAGTCTGTAATACGGCTTGAAATGGATATAATTTTTGTTTTTTGTTGTTTACCAAGGGAAAGAATAATCCCCGTAGGTGTTACATAACTTTGGGCGTCTAAATTTTGGGAGCGAGCCATTCTGAGCATCGTATCCTCTACTCGATAAGTCTCAGCACCGCTTTCCATCATAATTTGTCCCGCTAACAATAAGCAATCTAACGCCAATTCATCATTCTTTTCATTTACCATTGCTTTATTCTCCCTTTCTTCTTTGCATCATACCGAACGGAAAGGCAAATCTCAAGTACATATCTTTTTCAACTTAAATAAAACCACCTTTTGATAACTATAGAGAGGAGAGCCATAGATGAGACAGCGGAAGTCAAAACACCGCGCATGGATTGACTTAATATTGATTGGTTCCATCATTGCGTTAACTACGATTATTGTTATTACAATTTCCATAACGGGACAGTTTAAATTCCAAAAACCAACCGTTTCTGCTACAACAAAATATCCGGAGATTCCCTCTCTAATTGATGAAACAGATTCAAAATTTCCGGAAATCCGAATCGTTTCCGAATCGTCAATGAATAGCTTAATACCATATTCGATAGATTACCCAAAAACACCTTTTGATCTGGTGAATGAACAGATTACTAAATACATAAAAGATTCGAAGCGAGATTATATCACTTCACTAAACGAGAAAAATCATGTAAATAAAGTAAAAACGATTGGTGACTTAGACATCTCCACAGAAATTCACCTATTTAACAATCAGTTTTACTCAATCGTATTAAAGAAACGGCTATCGCTGAACCGAGTTTCTTATAAAGAAACCTATAAAACCATTGTATTTAATAAAGAAACCGGAGAGTTAATCGATTCTAGTACATTATTAAACAAAGATATCGGGCATTTAGGTTTGTTAGCTGAATTCATTCAAGCTGAACTAAAGGAATATTATGGTAAAGAAATAATCGATGAAAAACTAGTGCAAACAACAGTACCTAATTGGAATAATTTCAATCGCTTTGCCATAACGAGCGAATCGGTTATATTTTACTTTAACCAAGGAGAACTTGCTGAAGAACATGCAGGTCCTGCAACGATTAATATCCCAATCTATTACTTGAATCCTATTTTAGCATCCGCATTCCAAAGCGAAGTGAAAAGCAATGTAACTATTGTGACTCCTAAAACAGACCGCAAAAAAGTAGCTTTAACTTTTGATGACGGACCACATCCACAAGTGACGATGCAAATCTTAAACACCCTTGAAAAGTACGGTGCAAAGGCAACGTTTTTCATGCTTGGAAAACAAGTGGAAAACCATAAAAATATCGTACATGAAGTGTTAAATCGCGGTCATGAAATTGGTAACCATACATATAACCATCCAGTATTAACGAAACAAAGCACCTCTCAAGTTTCTTGGCAAGTCGATTATACAAGTCAAGTGATATATGATGTGATTGGAGAATATCCTACTCTATTTAGACCTCCTTATGGTGCTACTAATTCATACGTTGAAAGTTTAATTGATGTACCTGTTATTTTATGGACAATTGATACTTACGACTGGAAATACCGCGATTCAAATAAATTATTGCCAATCATAAAAGCAAACTTGCACGATGGAGCAATCATATTAATGCACGATATTCATCAGTCAACAGCAGACGGGCTTGAAAGCGTATTAGCATATTTGCAACAAGAAGGCTATGAATGTGTGACGGTAAGCGAAATATTAAACATTCATTGAATATGAAAAATCCCCTTAGCAATGATGAAGCTTGGGGATTTTTTGTATTTATGTAGAAACAACTTGGTAGATTGTGTCCATGTGTGATGTACTATCTACTTGTGCAGATGCATCTCCCACTCATGTAGATAGGACTGCACTGGTGCGGATGTTTACCTCCCTCGTGTGGATAGGACTCGCACTGGTACGGATTTATACTTCGCTTGTGTGGATATCCCTCTACTTGTGTGGATACTTTCCCCTCTCGTGCAGATTGTCTATTCTATCATGTGGATATTTCCTCTGCTTGTTCTGATCACTTATCTACTCAAGTTGATTTACTTGTAATATTCCCTTCTTAATAAAAAATCTGCTCTTCAACCAGAGCAGATTTTTTGAACTTATTTGATTTTCATTTGTCCAATTGATTCAAAAGTTTTCAAATCATAGCTTTTAATTTCTTTCGGTGATATTGTATACAAGGCATCATCAATATACACTAAACGAGATATGCTTGATTCCCAATCTTCATACAATTCATTGGCTTTCGCAGGTGTAATTAAGTTTCCTTTTAACTGAATCCCCTTCTCTGTTGTAATTTCATACACTAACGCACCCAATCCTTTATATTTCACATCCTCATTCTTTCCTTCTTCATACAATATCACTGGGAATCCATAATAATTTAAAGCTTCATTTCTAAAAAGTGCTTTGTGATTATATTGCACTTCCGAATAAGTTCCGCGTCCTCCAATAATAACCATATCTTGTTCTTTTGGATTCGCGAAATCAGATACATCAAATAAAGAAATTTTCATTCCCTTTGTTACAGTAAACGGTTCCTTCGACCATGAATCCATCCGTTGTTCTGTATCATAGCCGATTCCGACTAAATGGTTTTCATCAAGCGGATGTAAATAGTTGCTGAAGCCCGGAATTTTTAATTCACCTAATACTTTTGGATTGCTCGGTTCTGCCGTATCAATTACAAAGAGTGGATCTGTCTCTTTAAATGTCACAATATACGCCTTATCGCCCATAAAACGAACGGAATAAATGCGTTCGCCTTTCGCTAACCCTGTAACTTCTCCTACTTTCTTCAAGTTCTCATCTAAAATGAATAGATGGTTTTTGGAATTCGCTTGATTACCCCAAGCAACTCCTTCCGTTGTTGCAATGCGGAAATATCCGTTATGTTCATCCATAGAGAATTGATTTAATACATTCCCTTTCACTGTACCTGTCCCAGTAAATTCAATATTTGTTCCATCAATTGCAAATTTATAAATGTTCGTTTTTGGCTCACCTGAATGTATAGGAGCTATTGACTTTTCTGCTTCAGAATCAGAAGTCGTCACTCTTAAATCGATTGGCAAAGGCACTGCCATTCCATAATCAAAAGCTGTTAAATATAATGCATTTTTAGACATGTATAGAGTAGAACTACTTCCTAAATATCCTTTAGTATTTACTTCTTTAGATGTTAAATTGTTCAAATCAATCGCTGAAATTATAGTATAAGATGGTTCTGTAGAGCTTGGAATAATCGAGATTTTCTCAATTTCCAAAGGATTGGATTCATCATCTTCAACAATGTATGGTCTTAGCTCGACCTCTGCATCTTTCATTATCCAATAATTTGGTGTATAGTTTGAAACAATGTAAAGTACACCGTTATATTTACGAACACCATTCATGTAACCTTCTTGACCAAATTCCTTTACCAGTTTTGGCTTGGAAGCGTCACTGACATCATAAATCGCTGCTTTTGTAAACGTTTTTCCGCCATAATACTCTTTATGGCTATTTCGTGGATCTTCTACAAACTCATCCAATAAGATGATTAAATAATTTCCTTCTTTCATTAACTGATGAGGATAGCCGTTGCCTTTTAGTTGAATCGTTGCAACCTGTTTTAAGTTTTTCGGATTTTGTGCATCAACAATTTTAATTTGCTGTTCTACAGTTGCATAAATATATTTGCCATCAGTAATAACGACATCGCCCTCATCAATTCCTTCGACTTGATTATTCGTTGTCGAATGGTTTCCTCCACTTGAAGCAGTATCTGCTTCAGTTGATTGTTTCATCTCAACACGCTCTTCTTCAAAAAATTTCCATTTAACTCCGTTTTGATTATGCTTATTAAGCAATGCTTGGAAATATTCCTCTAATTCTTTAACGGACTTTATGGATTCCAACTTTTCAATCACTTCAAATTCAATTTTTTGATTCTTTAAATTTACCGAAGATTTTCGGAAGGATTTATCTTCAATATGAAGAATGTATTTGCCTATTTTTAAATTTTCAACCGTTAATGTGCGTTGGTTTTTGCTTAATGTAACCGTTGCGTCCACTTTGTTTCCATCTTCATCAGTAACGTACACTTTGCCGCGTTGAATTGCCTGTTCATTTAATGCATGGGAAAGATGAACATCATAAGGCTGCCCATAAAAAACGACGGAAGCTGCATTTACTTCAACCTTTTTTCCGAGCAATATGAAGCTCAGAAACACCCCAAAAACGAGTAGAATGAATCCACTTGCCAAGATCTTGGTTTTATTATTCATCCCATTTCACTCCTTTTTCTTCCTTTTATCAATTAGACTGCCAAAATTCTATATAGTTACATCATTTAAAATGAATTTCCGATTTTGCCACTTTTATTTTTATGCTATTAAAGAAGAAAAAGAAAAAACGTGAAGCATTACACTTCACGTTCTAGTGGACATCCAAGTCTTGTTAAAAAAGCAAAAGAACGAATGGGAAAACTCGTTCTTTTCTCCATTCGCTCTTTATACAGAACATTCAGACAAATAATTTTAGAACACGTTTTTACCATTTTACAATCGATGAACGATGAGACGTTTCTTTAATTATAACGCCGCGTTTATTCATTTTTTCAATAAACTCTTTACCTGGTACAATCGTTTCTGGTGGGAACACACCACGTTGTGAAATTGTTCCTTCACCAATCATAATCGCTACGGAAGCAATCGTACCAGCTGTTGCCTGTGCCATTGCCGTCACTTCTGAATTTTCGTCGCGTTTTAAAATCGTTTCATATTCGTATGTTACTTGTTCACCAGATTTTTCACCAACGATAATTGCTCGTAGCACTACCGCATCTTGTTTTTTACCTAAGTACAATTTTTTCTTTAGCGCTTCTCGAACAACGCTGCGTACTTTCACTTCGACACCATCTACATTGACAATATTATCTCGATCGAAGAATCCTAATTCTCTCAATAACTGGAACTTTTCAGCATGCCCTTTATAGCGAACTGTTTTATACTCAAGAGTTTTCACATTCGGGAATGTTTTATATAATGTTGAAGTTCCTCCAGAAGTATAGAATGCCTCTAATGTTCCAAATTGATCGAAGTAAATAGGTTCTACTCCTGAGAGTGACTCCACTTTCACCAATTGTCCATCACGGATAATCTTGGCTGGCTCCGTATAGTGGTCGATGACACCTTCAAGGGAGAAGACGCGAGTATAGTTTAATGGAGGTTCAGGTTTTACTGGAATTCCCCCAACATATAGTTGAATGGACTCTACCCTATCCAATTTCGATGCCCCGTATCCAACTAAAATATTAATCATTCCCGGTGCTAAACCTAAATCTGGAATAATCGTTACATTTTTTTCTTTTGCTTGTTCATCTAATTTCAGTACATTTTCTGTTACTTCCCCTATATGTCCCCCTAAATCAACAGAATGTACGCCAACATCAATTGCAGCACTTGCTACACGTTCATTAAACTCATAGAACAATGCGTTAACACACACGTCTCCTTTTGAAATAATATCACGCAATTGTTGTTCGTCTTCTGCATTACAATACACTGCTTCGATTTTTTGTAAATTTGCTTCATTGATAAAATCATTTACCATTTCAATATCTAAATCTGCTAAATAAACTTTTTCTACTTTGTCGCTTGCACTTAAATCTCGCGCAACTTCTCTCCCCATAAGTCCTGCACCTAACACTACTACTTTCATTCCAAACATCCCCTTTTCTTTTTATTTATCTGTATCAATTTGTGCACGCTGAAGCTTGCCACTATAGTCTACATAGATACTTTTCCATTCTGTAAATACGTCTAAAGCGGCTTGACCGGAATCTCGATGGCCATTCCCCGTTCCTTTTGTTCCCCCAAATGGTAAATGAATTTCAGCACCTATTGTACCTGCATTCACATACACAATCCCCGTATCTAAATCTCGTTGCGCTTTAAAAATTCGATTTACATCTTGAGAGTAAATGGAACTGGATAAACCAAACTTCACACTATTATTGACTTCAATAGCCTCATCCAAGCTATTTACCTCAATAATGCTTAATACCGGTCCAAAAATTTCTTCTTGAGCAATGGTCATATCAGGTTTCACATCTGTAAATATGGTTGGTTCAAAGAAAAATCCTTGGTTATATGGTGGTGTTGTAATAATTTCTCCACCAGTTAATAATCTTGCGCCTTCATTTTTGCCGATTTGCACATAATGATAAATTTTTTCTAAAGCTGCCCGATTTATAACTGGTCCGACTTTCACATCCGGATCAAGACCATTGCCAATCGTTAAATTACTAAGTGCTGCGACTAACCTTTCTTCTAATTCATTTTTCACATTTTTGTGAACAATGACTCGGCTGCAAGCGGTACATCTTTGTCCTGTTGTACCGAAGGCGCTCCATAGAATTCCTTCAACAGCTAAATTTAAATCTGCATCATCCATTACGATAATGGCATTTTTACCACCCATCTCAAGGGAGACTTTCTTCAAATGTCGGCCACCTAATTCTGCGACTTTGCGTCCTGTTTCGTTTGAACCTGTAAAAGAAATCACTTTTACATCTGGATGTTCTATAAGTGCCGTACCAACCGTAGAACCTGACCCAAATACAATATTCACAACTCCTTCAGGCAGGCCAACTTCTTCAAAAATTTTTCCTAATTCATACGCCATGAGAGGGGTTTCGGTAGAAGGTTTCCAAACAACTGTATTACCAGCAACAATCGCAGGAAATGACTTCCACGTAGCAATGGCAATGGGGAAATTCCAAGGTGTTATAATGCCAACAACGCCGACGGGACTTCTTACACTCATTGCAAATTTATTTGGTAATTCGGAGGGAGTCGTCTCACCAAATAATCGTCTGCCTTCACCCGCCATATAAAAAGCCATATCAATGCCCTCTTGCACTTCGCCACGGGCTTCTTCAATCACTTTCCCCATTTCTTTTGTGAGGATTTGAGCTAGATACTCTTTCTTTTCCTTTAATTTATAACCAATTTCATATAAATATTCAGCTCGTTTAGGAGCTGGAATGAGAGCCCATTCTTTTTGAGCTTGTTTTGCTGAACGAACAGCTTCTTCCACTTCATTCTTCGTTGAAAGAGGGACTTTCGCTAATTCCTCACCTGTTGCTGGGTTAATGACTGCAACTTTTTCTAAATCTTGTTCAATCCAACGGCCATTTATATAGTTTTTTAAGTCCATAACACCCTCCTTATATTTTTAATTACTTATTGTACTATTATTCAACATTTTCTCGATAATCCCTTTTTTTTCTCAACAATTCATAAAATGTCTTGAACTAGTTGAAACTTTATCCAAAGGGAAACGTATGAAAATATCGTATATATTAAGTAAATGCTAAAGGAGGCAAGGACATGAATAATCATGAAATTGATTACAAATTATATGGCGATGATATGCAATACGTTGAAGTGGAACTAGATCCGAATGAAACAGTTATTGCTGAAGCCGGGAACTTAATGATGATGGATGATGGCATAAAAATGGAAACAATTTTCGGTGATGGATCTTCTAAAAGCGGTGGAGGATTCATGGGGAAATTAATGGGAGCTGGGAAAAGGCTTCTAACGGGTGAAAGTTTATTTATGACGACCTTCACAAACGTTGGCATGGGGAAAAAAAAGGTATATTTTGCAGCTCCTTATCCAGGTAAAATCATCCCAATGGATTTAAGTAAATTAAATGGTAAAGTAATTTGTCAAAAGGATGCTTTTTTAGCTGCGGCAAAAGGGGTTTCCGTCGGCATCGAATTTCAACGGAAAATCTCTGCTGGGTTCTTCGGTGGAGAAGGATTCATCATGCAAAAACTTGAAGGGGATGGCATGGCGTTTATTCATGCAGGCGGTGCCATTCATCAAAAAGAATTACAGCCAGGTGAAGTTCTTCGAATCGATACAGGCTGCTTTGTCGCAATGACTTCAGAAGTGGATTATAGCATTGAAGCTGTTGGTGGCATTAAAACCGCTCTGTTCGGTGGGGAAGGTATCTTCTTCGCAACTTTACGAGGCCCTGGTACTGTTTGGATTCAATCATTACCATTCTCGAGACTTGCAAGCCGCGTATTCGCAGCAGCTCCTGTTTCCCAAGGCGGAGGAGGAAAAGATAAAGGTGAAGGCGGTATCGGCGGTTTATTTAACTTATTTAATGATTAAAAGATGCAATTTCCAATATTTTTAATGTTGGTTGTGTGGATATTGCTCACTCTTGTGTGGATGACTCCACTACTCGTGTGAATGGTTGTGGATATACTCTCATCTTGTGCGGATAGCACTCCTACTCGTGTGGATACATCTTCATCTTGTGCGGATGGCACTCCAACTTGTGTGGATATGACTTACACTTGTGCGGATGATATTTCTACTTGTGTAGATGGTTACTCATCTCGTGTGAATAATGCTCACTCTTGTGTGGATTGCTCCCCTACTTGTGTGGATACATCTTCATCTTGTGCGGATCGTTCTTTACTTGTGTGGATAGGAGCTAATCTTGTGTGGATGACTCCCCTACTCGTGTGGATACACTCGTATCTTGTACGGATGATATCTCTACTCGTGTGGATATGACCTAATAATAAAAGGGCCTCTCCTTATTTAAGGAAAGTGCCCTATATTCGAATAAAGAAAAAGCCCAACCTTATCTTTTCTCCTATTTCTTTGAGTCCCACAAAATACCCTTAAATGCAAAAAGGCCCCCCTTAATCAAGGGAAACTCTAGATAGCTGAAAGTCGTTTTTTCAATTAACAGGTTTTTATCAGATATCATCTTCTACATATTTTGAAATGTATTATCGTAGAGCAGATTAATAGAAGAGATTGCGGCAAACAATGAAAACTGTACACAGTATTCTTTCGCTTTCTATACCAAATGTGGGATGCCTAGATGTTTTGATGATGCTTTGGCTTTGTTTTCTTAAATCCTAAATAAATTCTTATTATCAACGCCAATCCAAAAATAGAAGTAAAGAAAATTAAAAATATTTCCTTTAAGTAAATTGATAAAACTAAAAGTGTAACTATAAAAAAGAGACTGAATAGACGCCAAATGTTATCTGACTTATCACTTATTTTTACAAAATCAACAAAAATGAAATGAATTATTTCGTATATAAAAAAGCTGATTAATCCCCAGTAAAGCAAACTGTTATTTTCCGGTAATCCGGTTTGATAAACAACAATAAGGAAGACAATAAAAGTAAAATACTTAACGTATTTCATTTGTAAACCAACTCCTTATATGATTCTTAAGAAAGGAGACGTGCATATGAAGGAACTCACAAAAATAGCTAGTGTTAATGTTGAATCAAATAAAGACCAAGATTATATATAAAACGACATTGTTTTTTATAAATCAAAAGTAGATTCTAAAATGATTGAAATAGTTTCAAAATAAAACTACAAATAAAAAATGTTGGTTACTATTACGAAGCCAAACGAATGAAAGATATATTTAAAATCTAAAATTTAACATCCATAAAACATTATTTCATTATTTTAATAAATATGTAAATACTTAACATTTATTCGTTCCTCAACTTAGGTGGATATGACATAACCTTATGCAGATGGCAACCCTACTCGTGTAGATTTATCCTAATCTTGTGCGGATAGTTCCCCTACCCGTGTAGATATTGCTCTCACTTGCGCAGTTGGTTTCCCTATTTCTGTGGATATAAACTAATCTTGTGTGGATATGTCGATACACGACAAAAATGTACATCCTCCCTTTATTTATAAATGTAATAAAAAAATCCTTTCCCGTTTTGAGAAAGGATTTTTTTCATTACATTACGAATAATACCGCAATCAATACCGCTGCCAACACTAAACGGTAAATAGCAAAAGGTACTAATCGAATACGAGAAATTAATTTTAAGAAAAATTTAATAGCAATTAACGCAAAGATAAATGCACTAATAAATCCGACAGCATAAAACCAAAAATGATCAGGATTAATTTGATCCCAGTTTTTTACTAAAGATAATCCACTAGCTCCTGCCATAATTGGAACAGCCATAATAAACGTAAAGTCCGATGCCGTTTTATGGTCAAGCCCCATCATCACCCCACCGGCAATCGTCGCACCAGAGCGGGAAAAGCCTGGCCATAAAGAAAGACATTGAATTAATCCAATTTTAAATGCTTTACCATAAGATAATTTGTCTAATGAAGTAACTGCTGGTCGTTTTGGTCCAAATTTATCAGCAATAATCATCCAGAAAGCACCTAAAACTAACCCGACAATGACCGTTTCGGTTGTGAATAAATGTTCGTCGATAAAATCTTCAAACAATACGCCAAACACGCCAGCTGGAATAATTCCCACAATTACGTGCATTAAATTAAAACGTTTCGAATATTCTTGTCCATCGATTTTGTATAAACCAACAAGACTTAACATACGTTTCCACATGACGACAACGACCGCCAAAATGGAACCAAGCTGAACAACAATTTTAAATGTATTTGCGGACCCCTGTCCTAAAAATTCCGTCGTCTTTAACCATAGGTCATCCACAATAATCATATGACCTGTAGATGAGACAGGAGCAAATTCCGTCATCCCTTCTACAAACCCGAGGATGAGTGCTTTTAATAATTCAATGAATTCCATAAGACGTAATTCCCCTTACTCTCTTTTCACTCAATTTACAATACACGATACTTTCTAAAATGTCCATCACTTAAAAAACGTAATAATTCCATTTTGGTTTCCATCTTTAATAACCCTTACTACATTATTTATTCTTCCGCTAAAGTATTCCAACTGAATTGACGAACGAAATAAAATCAAAACCACCCGTGTGAACGGGTGGTTTGTTCTGCGGCTAGAAGCCTTTATTACTGGCCAACCCCTAAAGGGGCATCGAATGGTTCGCCAACTGCACTACTTTTCCAGCTGACCCTTAAAGGGTCTCTTTTATTTTTTCCTAGGTTTTCGCTTTATCTCTTCACCTGTAAATGGATCGACGAACTCTTCCATACTGAGTTGATCTGCAATGATATCATCTTGTATTTGATTTCGAATATATTCTTCAATTACCTTTTTATTTCTACCTACCGTATCCACATAAAATCCTCTACACCAAAATTTTCTGTTTCCATATCGATACTTTAAATGGGCATGTCGATCGAATATCATCAAACTACTTTTTCCTTTTAAATATCCCACGAATGATGAAACACTTAATTTTGGTGGGATACTGACCAACATATGTATGTGGTCTTTGCATGCGGTAGCTTCAATTATTTCTACGCCTTTTCTTTCACATAGTTGTCTTAATATTTGTCCAATATCTTCTTTATCTTTCCATAAATTATCTGTCTTCTATATTTTGGTGCAAATACAATGTGATACTTACAATTCCACTTGGTATGTGCTAAACTATTTGTGTCAGAAGACATAATAGGTCCCTCCTTGGTACTAAAATTTGGTTGGCGAACCGAAATTTATTTTAGCATCAAGTGGGATCTTTTTTAATACCTCGCTGTAAGCTATACGGAACCCCCTGCCTAGCAGGGGGTTTTCTTTTTTACACAAGAAAAAGGTTGCGAATTTCATATCGCAACCTCTCCATCATTCCGCAGTCACCGTCACAACAACTTTAAATAAATCACCATCGACGCTAATTCTCAATTTTCCATTATGCATATCCACAATCGATTGAGCGATGGCAAGTCCTAGGCCTGAACCTTCCGTATGCCGCGACTCATCAGCTCGTTTAAAACGTTCTGTTAATTCCTCTACGTTATCACCTAATTCATAATTTGCGATATTTTTCACAGCTAATTCAGCAACTGAATCTACCTTTTTCAATGTAATATATACCCTAGTACCTTCTAATGAATATTTCAATGCATTTACAATTAAATTATCAATCACTCGCCACCATTTTTGTCCGTCTACATAGGCATAAAGGGGCTCATTTGGTAACATAACGCGAAGATCTAAATTCGCTTTTTCAAAAGCTTCTTTATGTTCGCCAATCGCCTGCTGCAATAACTGTGTTAAATCAATTCGTTCCTTTTTTAATTCCACGTTCCCGCTAGACATTTTTGACACTTCAAACAAATCTTCAATAAGCGTTTTTAAACGGTGGGATTTATTCTCTAATATTTCGATATATCTTTTCCGCTCATCCTCTGTAATATTGGGATTTTTTAATAAATCTGTATAAGTAATAATTGATGTGAGTGGTGTTCTCAAATCATGGCTCACATTTGTAATTAATTCCGTTTTTAATCGTTCACTTTTCGCCTGTTCGCTTAAAGATTTCCGAACCCCTTCTTGCAACTCGTTTAAATTCTGTGCATGTTGTGCAAGAGGTGATTTCCCTTTTACCTGTACTTCTCTCGTCAAACGTCCTTCTGCCATATCTTTCGTTTGCTTCATAATTCGATTCAAATACCCTGCATTTCTTAAGAAGATCATTGTGGCTGGTAAAGCTATAAAGAGAAATAAAGGAGCATAAATGACGATTGCTTCAAGATGCATGAAAACGATCGCAATACCAAAACCCGCACAAAAGGCGACAAATAAGATAAATAAAGCCTGCACTCCAATTGAGCGAGTTAAAAATAAATCTTGAATGCCGTCAGATAAACGATAAGCTAATGATCTTTTCCACTCATATTTAATATTTTCTTCATTGTTCACGGATTCCCAAGTCCATAGTGCTCCCAAAATACTAATGCTTGTAAAAATATAAATTAATACTAAGTCGATTGCTAAATGAATGCCGATTTGAATCCATTCATGATTCATGTAATAATAATTGAATCGGATGAAATTACCTGTAATGTCAAATATTAAAGACGTAATCAGTATTGCAAATAACGTTGCTGCAATACGTAAGTCAATCGGCATTTTTAAAAAGTATTCTTTTAAGCGGTTTTCAAATAAAAAGTCTCTAAAGGACGGCTTCGCTACCGTCATCAACCCAACAATCGCCAATAAAGAAGTAGCCCAAATGCTATAAAGTATTATTTTTACAGTCATAAACACTTGATAATCTTCTTTAAATTGAGTATTCTGCATCATCGATTTTGAAATGATGATAGTACCTTCATAACGAGATACTTTTCCTTCAATCGTCATCTCTGGTTTCATAATTGTGTAGTCATATTCATTTGGGGAAATCGTTCTTGAACTGTTTACGACTAAATACGAATTTTTATCTCCAAAATTCTCTTTAAACACCGCTTCCGCATTCACATCGCCAGATTGAAAGGTTTCTCCCGTTTCAATATTTCGTAAACTGTAAGCAAAGTAATTATACTCATCTAAAAACGCCTTTTTATTTTCATTCTCTAAAACAGCGTACCGGTGAATAATTGCCTCTTTTTGCTTTCGAATTTTTTCTTCTACGTGACTATCATCCTGAAAGTTTTTCTTAATATCTTCAATTTTTTGATCCCGTTCTTGTAGAAGCAATTCTTTCAATTCCGGATCGTCAGCAGCTTGTTCAATTCGTTCTTGATATTGATATTTAATATTTTCCACTTGATCGGTTAGCGACCCAAAATAATTTCGGTGATATTCAATTTCCTCTTTTGTTACAGTAATTTGCTTTTTTGCCTCTTCCACATCAAACGGATCTAATACATATCGCCCTATTTCACTTTTAAAATTTTCTAAATTTCCTTTAAAGGAATTCGAATCAAAGTAAGATTTTCCGATATATTGCGATCCATAAGTAATTAATAAGAAAACTGAAAAAAGAGTCCAAGATATAAGAAAAAGAGAGAGGAGTATTTTACTTTTTTCTTTCATAACATTTCCTCCTCAAAAGATCTTGACAAAGAACGTGATAATGTTGTTCCATTCTTTTGTTAAAAATCGAATCGTAAAGCTAATAATCAATATGATGCCGATAATCGATGCAATGAGACTTGCTCCCATCAAACCGACTTCTAACTTATTTTTCAATTTTGTAACCAATGCCCCACACAACCTTTAAATATCTCGGATTTTTTGGATCTGCTTCAATTTTCTCCCGTATTTTTCGAATGTGTACAGCAACGACATTTTCCGCATTGTACGCCTCTTCGTTCCAAACCCGTTCATATATTTCTTGTATAGAAAAGACGCGACCAGCATTCGTGAGCAATAGCTCGGTAATTTTATATTCAATCGGGGTGAGCTTGACAATTTCTCCATTGAGTCGAACTTCTTTTGCTTCACGATCGATTGATAAACCATTTACTTCGATTTTCGAATTGGTTGCTCCATTGTACGTACCAAGTTGGGTATATCGTCTTAATTGAGATTTTACTCTAGCTATCAGCTCTAACGGATGAAAAGGTTTTGTAATGTAGTCATCTGCACCAATTGAAAGTCCATGTATTTTATCTGTGTCTTCCGCTTTCGCACTGAGCATAATAATCGGGATATTTCGTTCCTCCCGAATCCTAAACGTTGCTTGAATGCCATCTAAATTCGGCATCATGATATCAAGGATAATCAGATGCACTTCATTTTTGGAAAGAATTTCGAGAGCCTCTTTTCCGTCTTTTGCCTTCAACACATTGTATCCTTCGTTTTTTAAATAAATTTCGATGCCGTCACGAATGTCCTGATCATCGTCTGTTACAAGTACAGTAAGTTGCATTCGCATCTCCTCATCTCTTTTTCTTATAGTTTTATCATAAAGTATGTTTCTTACAAAATTGCTAGGGAAAATCTTAAGAATTTCTGAAGAACAACAAAAAGAAAAGAAAAACTACTCAAGGTCCCCCTTAAGTAGTCTCTTTAGATACAACATCATTTTGCTGTTGTAAATTTACTTCTTTCGTCTGTTTAACCGATTTTCTACTACCAAGAGTCAGCACCAATATGCCTCCAAGCAGTAACATTACGCCAATCCAACTAGTAGGGCTTAAATATTCTCCAACTAGAAACACGCCGAGTAACGCTGCCGTTAAAGGCTCCGCTAACGATAACGTCACCGCAGAAGAAGAACTGATTTTCTCAAGACCCGCTAAATACAATATGTAAGCTAAACTCGTGGCAAAGAGCCCCATAAAGAGCATAGGCCAAAGATTTTGCGTATTTAACACCCACGAAACACCATTTTGAGAAAAAGGCAGTAAAAATATAGCGGATAACGTAAAGGTTATCGCAACACTTGGTAACGTCTCTTCCCTTTCAGTTAATTGCTTGCTGCTATTCGTGTAAAGAGCAAACATCGAACCAGCACATAGGGCAAGTAAGATTCCTAGAGGATGAATCGTCGTTTCTCCACGATTAACAAATAACAAGATGCAACCGATAATCGCCAGCAACGTGGCAATTCCCCAAACTCTACTTGGGCGACGTTTAAAAATCAACCATTCAATAATTCCTGCAAACACCGGCGAACTTCCAATCGTAACGACCGTCCCAACAGCAACTCCTGTGTAACGAACAGACGTAAAAAATAAACTTTGGAATAAAGCAATTGTCAGTGCAGCTAAAATTGTCCATTTCCAAGACCATTTTTTTAAGTTGATTTTTCGCATCCCGAGGACTGCAATGAGTAATACCCCTCCTCCAATCGCTGATCGTACTCCAGCAACAGCAATCGGTGAAATGCCTTCCTGTAAAAAAGTTTGGGTTGTCCCAACGGTTCCCCAAAACATCGCTGCAAGCAATACAAAGATATATGGCAATATGTTCATTGCATATCCTCCCACTCAAAATACAATTTACTGTAATGCTATCATAATTTTTAATTGGCAACATCGGAATTTTGATTTAAAAAACTCTCCGATTCCCATAATAATATTGTAAAATAAACTTACCATTAGTCAGAAATTTTCTTTAAGGGAAATCATAAATGAAAGGCGGGTCATGTTGTGTACAAAACAGTGAGCGAGACGGCAAAAGATATTTCAATGCCTGAAGAAATGGTCCTGCGTTACATTTATGAAGGGCGTATTAAAGCAGTTCATGATGGAGAACAATTTCTCATCAATAGCGCTCAATTTGAAACATACCACGAACAATTAAAGCAAATAAAGGAAGAGATTGAACTTTGGCGGAACACGCCGATACCAGAAGATATTGACGTCAAAGATGAAGATTAACAAGGGTTGTCAATGCAGCATATTAAAAAATGATCATCCAACCCCACATGGATGATCATTTTTTCTCCAATTATATTTCCTTTCAATGGCTTCATCCCCCTACCATAAAATTAAGACATCATTTCAGATAGCACAATTCTCAATGCTTAAAATAAAATATAAATGTTGATTCTTACGATGAAGTTCATCATATGAATTTTTGAATATAATCTTTAAGATTTATAGAAAATAAAATGCCTCTTAAACCGAAAGTTTTTCAGAAGCATTTCCAGAAGCAACTATTTTATATTGTTACCACAAAACCAGCACGTTTTCCGATAATTTCAGCGTAATCTTCTACCATCACACTTGCAGTTGGATACATTCCAGCACCTGGGCCAACAAGAGTCAGCGTTCCGATATAGTTTGTTTCCATCGTAACCGCATTAAATACATCGTCAATTGGATAAAGTGGGTGTTCTTTATCAACTAGCATTGGTCCAACTTGGGCAAAAATTGTACCGTCTGCTAACTTTTCCACTTCTGCGACGTGACGATACCTTAGTCCTTTTTCAGTTGCCTCTTTCACTTGTTCCGGCGTAATGTCATCGATTCCTATTACTTTTACATCATTCCAGTTCGGCTGCTCACCAAAAGCTAGGGCAGATAAAACCATGAGCTTTTTAAAAGCATCTTGACCCGAAATATCCATAAATGGATCCGCCTCTGCATATCCAAGTGCTTGTGCTTCTTTCAACGCTTCTTCGAAAGACCATCCTTCCGCACGCATTTTTGTTAAAATGTAATTGGAAGTACCGTTTAAAATGCCCTGTATTTTTGAAACATCATTCACAAGCAAAATATTTTTCATAGTTTTAATCACAGGTACTCCGCCTGCCACTGTTGCTTCAAATCCAACAAAAACGCCATTTTGTTTCGCAAGCTCCTGCAATTCAAGTCCGTATTTTGCAAACATGACTTTATTCGCTGTTATAACATGACATTTATTCATAACCGCTTTTTTCAAATATGTGTATGCGGGTTCTTCTCCTACAATGGCTTCAAAAACAACTTGCAACCCTTTAACAGATAAGCAATCATCAATACTATCCGTCAATAGATGTCGTGTTCCTGGAACTCGCTCCTTTGTAGTGTCACGCACTAAAATTTTTGCCACTTCTAGTTCGACACCTAATTTATTACGTAAATCTTCTCGCTTTTCATTCAATATATGATAAATGCCTTGACCTACTGTGCCAAATCCTAAGATGGCCGCCTTGATTGTTGCCATTTCCTTTTCGCCTCCATCTTTCTTTCCATGAAATTACATTGTTGAATAGTGAGTGCAGCGAATTCGTACTACACAAACACTTTCTTCAGCGGATGAAAATAATAAAAAATTCAATATTTTTTGAAACATACAGAAATTTTAACGTATATTTCAAAGGAACTCAAGGGAATTCTACCCAAGAAGGACAATTGTTTTCTTCAGAAGGGCGGATAAATGCATAACTGATTCATTTTTCGTTAAAATAAAAAAGCCAGTACTATATTATTGTACTGACCAGTCATTCATCTTATCATGATGCATGCACTAATAATGCAGTTTGATAGTTACGTAAAATCTTTCTCATCAATCGTTCTTCTTCCGCTGAAAAGGCAGGAACAGCAAAAGGTCTTCTTATCAATTGGAAATCCCCATATGTTAAAAACCATTCTTTTGCAGGTTCTAAAATTGGTTGTTCACCCAATTCTTTATATGCATCGTATACTTCTTTTACTATATACCCGTGTGTTAAAAGCGTATAGGTTTGCTCTTTATACGGGCTGTATCCAAAAACACTTTCCCACTGTTTTTTTACTATTTCAAGCAAATGTTGCAATGATTTTGCATTTACAAAAGTATTCATGTCATTTAATTCGTATATGATATAAGCCGCAAAATTTTGGGCACTATAAATCTTTTTCATAGGATTCAACTCCTTTTAAAGGGGAAAGCCATTAAAGGCTTTCCTTAAACATTTAGGGGGGATTATTGAAAATACCAAATACAATAGCATTCAATCAACTCTTATATACACTATAAATGATTAAACGATAAAATTCAAGTAACCTAATTATTTTACTAGGAATTAATTTTATATATCGAAAATGGGGTGTCTAGAATTGAGAACGATTGGTTCTACCAAAATGACAGATCAGCCTATTTATTAATGTGAATTGTATTCGAATGGGAACACAACTCACATCGTATTAAATTATTTTTGCTACAAATGAGTAGCCTTTCGATTAAGCGCCTTTGAGGAAAATTTGAATTATCTACTGCAAATGAGCAGCCTTACTCAATCAATCATTTTAAGAAACTTTGGATAATTGGATCAGCTGCGAATGAGCAGCACTTTCCTATTAAATTTTCACTGCAAATGAGCATTTTATCTTTTGGACCATAGAGGATTTTAATGTTGCACATGAGCAACCTCTTCTCATAAACGACTATTATGGGGAGCATTTAATGCTTTATTTTTTAACAGCGGCAAATGAGCAGCTATTATTAGCGATTCAATAGCGGTTCTTAGAGGGCTTGAACGAATGATTAAGCCTTATTTACACTAAATTCTGCCTCAGCTTTTGCTAAAGCTTGATCTAAATCTGCAATAATGTCATCTACATTTTCTAAGCCGATGGATAAGCGAATGAGTTCTTCCCCTACTCCAGCAATTTTTAATTCCTCAGCAGATAATTGTTGGTGAGTTGTTGATGCAGGATGAATAATGAGCGATCTTGCATCTCCAACATTCGCTACGTGAGAGAATAATTTCACGTTGTCAATTACCACTCGACCTGCTTCACGACCACCTTTAATTCCGAATGTTACCATTGATCCGTAACCGTTTTTTAAATATTTCTTCGCAAGGTGGTGAGATGGGAAGTTTTCATCCCCTGGATAATTCACATATTCTACGTATGGGTGGTTTTTCAAGAATTCCACAATTCTTTCTGCATTTTCACCATGTCTTACATAACGAAGATGAAGGGTTTCTAAACCTTGTAAGAAGCTAAACGCTGCATCTGGCCCTAAAGTTGGACCTAAGTCACGTAATAATTGTACACGTAATTTTGTTGCAAAAGCAGCTTCGGCTGTATCAATACCATAACGAATTCCGTGATATGTGTGATCGGGCTCAGTGAATCCTGGGAATCGACCTTGTGTCCAGTCAAATTTACCCCCATCTACAACAATTCCTCCGATTGTTGTACCGTGTCCCCCAATCCATTTTGTCGCAGAGTGTATTACGACGTCTGCTCCAAATTCAATTGGGTTGCATCCATATGGAGATGGGAACGTATTGTCGATAATTAATGGTATGCCATTTTCGTGAGCAATTTTTGCCACCGCTTCAATATCTAAAATATTTAAACTAGGGTTTCCTACCGTTTCAGCATAAATCGCTTTTGTTTTGTCCGTAATCGCTTTGCGGAAGTTTTCTGGATCTCTTTCATCTACAAATTTTGTAGTAATTCCCCAGCGCGGCAATGTGTTTGCAAATAAGTTGTATGTTCCACCATATAAGGAACCAGCTGAAACAATTTCATCTCCTGCATTAGCGATGTTTAAAATGGAGAATGCAATCGCCGCCTGACCGGAAGATAAAGCAACAGCTGCAGTACCACCTTCTAGTAAAGCAACACGCTTTTCAAATACATCTACAGTTGGATTCATAATGCGAGAATAAATATTACCAACTTCTTCAAGAGCGAATAATTTGCGCGCATGTTCTGTGTCTTTGAATGCATATGCTGTTGTGCGATAAATAGGAACAGCAATAGCACCTGTAGTAGGGTCAGGTTGTTGGCCACCGTGAAGTAATAACGTTTCTGGCTTGAATTCGGACATCGTTTTCTCCTCCTAAATAAATAATTGATGGATTTCTTGAGGAGGCATTGAAGTAAAACAAAAACCCTCTTCTTATATAAGAAGAGGGTGTTGTATGCACGTACATTTCCTCCTCTTATCTTTCAGATCAATATGATCTGTAGGATTTAGCACCTTTGCAATTTTCTTGCCGGTTGCCGGGCATCATAGGGCCTAGTCCCTCCGCCTCTCTTGATAAGAGTATTGATTTGATTTCCATCGTTGGATTAACTATAAAACATAGTATGCCACTCTGTCAACTAATTTTTTAAAAAATTTGAAACTATTTTTTATTTTATTGAGTATAATATATTAAAATGCACTTTTCTATAAAGGAGTCCAATAGAATGATAACTGCAGTGATTACATTTCTTATTGTCGGCTATTTTATTGGATGTATTCATGGGTCAAATGCAGCACAATTACTTTCCGGTGTGAATTTAAAAGAAGCTGGACTCGGCAATGCAGGAGCTTCCAACGCTACCCTTACGCTGGGCTGGAAATACGGCATACTTGTTGGATTCATTGATATCGGAAAAGGAGTTTTTGCGATTATCTTAACAAGATATTTTTTAGATCACTATACACTATTTGAAACTGAACAAATCTCAATATTGCTCTATTTGACAGGTGCCGCAGTAATTCTAGGTCATAATTTTCCCATTCATATGCATTTCAGAGGCGGTAAAGGAACTGCTTCCCTCATCGGAATTTTCCTTGCAATCAATTGGAAATTTGGTCTACTTTCTATGATAGCTCTTGTCATAGTTTCCTTATTATCCAACTATTTAATTATCGGTGTATTCTTTTTGTATATCGTTTTTGCTATAAACTCTTTGCTGTTTGAACCAACTATTTGGCCATTTATCATCGTAATATTGCTGTTATTGGTTGCAACGATTTTACATTTAGAAAACATTAAACGCATTAAACTCGGGACAGAACCAACCATCAACGCAGCTTTTAAAAGAGAGAAAGATGAAACCGCATAAAAAAATCTCCCGTAAAGGTAATACACCTAACAACTACGGGAGGTTCTTTTTATTTCATTCATCGATATGAGAATTATCACGATATATTTCTTTTCCCTTAAAATAAGTTAACACGACTTTCGCTTCACTTATCTCACTAGGAGGTATTTTAAAGATATTTTTATCTAATATGATAAAGTCTGCTTGTTTCCCCACACGAATCTTCCCAATCCATTCTTCTTTTCCTATTTGTCTTGCCGGATAGATAGTGTAACTACGAAGCATTTGTTTCAACGTAGCACTTTCTTTTGGCCATAATGGTTTAAGATTTTTTTCTTCTTTTGCATGAAGTCTAGTCATTCCCGTTTCAATTCCGTATAGTGGATTCAACTCGCCAAAAGGATAATTACTCGAAGATGCAACTGGTAATCCCCGCTCAAAATAGCTTTTCATTCGATGCAAATCTTTTAATTCTTCCACCTTTTCTTTAACTCCCATTGTGTGATAAAAGAGAGATGGCTGAACAGATGGAATCAGACCAAACTTTCGAAATTGGGTTAAATTTTCCCTCGTCATAAAAGGGATATTGGTAATAGTATGCTTGAAATTCTGTTTTCCATTATGCTCTCGAACATATTCAAACACCTTTACAATTTCATCTAATTCCCCATCTGCTTGCACATGTATTCGAAAACCTTCCCGATCTAACAATTCCAACAGTTGATAAAACTTGTCCCTATTCCATGAACCATCTTTTGATAAAACTTCTGCACCATACAATTTCACCGTTTGGTAACTATAATTCTCTCCCTGATACTTATCTCTCCATTCCTTTAACGAATCAATTTGTTCTAATCCTTTAAAAGGATCTACGTATAACCCTAACTCATAGGAAAGCGTCAGCTTACCTTGTTGATCAAGTTCATCAATAGCTTTTAATAAATTTTCCGAATGGTATCGGAACGGAATAAATACTGCCGTAATTCCATATGTTGCCGCTTCTTTTTGAAATTCCAACAATGCTATCTTATATTGTTCTACTGTAAAATCCGGTTGAGGCAAAGATTGGATAACTACTTTAATGAACTGTCCTTGAACTACTCCCAACTCGCCTTTTTCTAAAAGGTCAATTTGTCCTTGTTCCTGTTTTTCTGTTTCTACATCCAATCCTGAAATTTCGATTGCTTTTGAGTTAACCCAAAGCTCGTCTCGATGATTTGAAAAAGCTACAAACGGGATATCTGAAACAAGTTGATCAATTAATTCTCTTGGAGTTTGTCCACTCTTTTGACCCGCTTCTTCCGTCACATTTTGATTCCATCCAACAGCACGAAGCTGCCTTAATTGTGGATTTTGTGCACGATACGTTAAAATCGCTCTTTTATATTGTTCAAAATTTGAGTAAGGGGTTAAGTCCAATAAATACAGTTTCTCGGCTTTTAAATATGCATAATTATGACCGTCAACAAATCCTGGCAATAACAGCTGATTATCTAAATGCATTACTTTCGTTTTTGGACCTTTATAGGCTTGTACGCCCTCCCGATCTCCTACATAAACAAACTTTCCATTTTTCACCGCAATGGCTTCTGCTTTCTCGTTTACTTTGTCGACAGTAAATACTTCAACATTTTCAATTACTAAATCCGCTTGAACAATTTCTTCTTCTGCAACAATTGGTTTGAAATGGAAAGCTACCAACAATAACACGAGAAGTACGATGAAAATACGTCTTTTCATGTATACCACCTCGCTTCTTTAGGAACGTTATTTCAATATAGGATATTCATTTTTCAATAATGAATACATTTTATGTATTGATACAAGTTCAATAATTGTTCAATTACTGAAAAATTTTAACCATATACTAACTGGTAAAATAAAGGAATGAATAATCAATCTATTTCATAGTATCATTAAGTGCCCTACAAAACATGTCGGCTTACACAGGTGCTTTTTCTTTAAAATTGCAAATAACCTTAATGAATGGAGCTTATCTTCTAGTGCTCTTTTTAAACAACGTACTGTAAATCGATTGGGGCTTCTATAATTCAAATTTTTGTCATCTAGAAGAAAGTGTACTAATATAGCCTTAAAGGATGAAATTCACGCTATTATTGATGAATACATAAGGGGTGTAAAACATGAGTGTAAAAGAGTTATTACGCAGCCATACTTCTGTTCGTAAATATACAGGAGAAGAAATTCCAAGAGAGACGGTTATTGACTTAATTCAAACTGCTCAAATGGCTGCATCTTCTCATTTTGTACAGGCTTACAGCGTAATTTGGGTAACAGATGAAGAAAAGAAGCAAAAGCTTGCGAAACTATCAAACAATGAATTTCAATTTCAAACAGCAGGCGCCGCTTTTCTATTCTGCGTAGATTTTAAACGTTTAGAAGCGGCTGGAAAAAAACATGGTGTTGATATCACTGTGGACACAGCGGAAAATGTATTAGTTGGAGTGGCCGATGTATCAATTTTTGCTCAAAACTTTGTCATCGCCGCAGAAGCAGAAGGTTATGGAATTTGTTATATCGGAGGAGCACGAAACAATCCGAAAGAAATCAGCGAATTATTTAACTTGCCTGATTACGTCTTCCCTCTCTTTGCGATGACGATTGGTAAACCAACGAAAGTTAATGAAACGAAACCGAGATTACCAGTAGAAGCTGTGTTACACGAAAATGAATATAATGTTGAAAAATATGATGAACTGTTAGATGAATACGATGCAATCATGGAAAAATATTATGCTTCTAGAAGCTCGAATCAAAAATTGGCAAACTGGACGAAACAAATGGCAGATTTCTTAATCGAACAACGACGTCCTCATATTAAAGAATTTTTAGCTTCTAAAGGTTTTACTTGGAAATAATCTATTGAATAGTAGAGCTATCCAAACAATTTAACGGTATAATTAATAAGTTATAAAAATTCTTTCCATAAAGGATTAAGGTAATTACAAAGGAAAGATGAACATGAAACAAGATAAACAAGTCACTTTATCCCTTGAACAACAGCATTTCAAACATGTTAAAAGTTACTATCGTACATTAGCAGAAATTAACTTATGCTTAGGGAATATTCATCGTAATATCGAACGAAGAATCCAGAAGCAAAAATATCGCTATGCAACGGAATATGTAAATCAATATATTTCCTACACAAACGTCTGGAATATCAAATTCGTATATAATTTAGAGAATCCAGAAGTGGCACTACTGCAGTTTTTTCATTTAGACTACATTTTTGAGCATGAACCAAAAAATCGTTTTAAATCAGAACGCCTTCAGCTCGAAGAACAAAGAAAGCTCTTTTCAACAGTGAACCCATTTAAAGAAGAACAAATACAATTAAGAAAACAACAAATGCTCCATTTTATAAAGGAGCGTTCAAAAAAATCAACTAAAAGCGAAAAACTTGAACAAAAATAAAAAATCCCGAAGCATATGCCTCGGGATTTTTATTATTGGCCAATATTGACTACACCTTCAATTTTCAACTCTTTCACCGGTAAAAACATTTCTCCAGTTTCAAAATATCGAATGACCACTTCATCCCCTTCTTGCAAGTAAATGGCAAGCGGTTCATTTTGAGAACTAACAATAAAGTTTTGGCCATTATGCAGTAAGAAGGACACAATTGTGTAATCCCCTACCCGCTCTTTATAGACGCGGAGAACATTCCCTTTAATCGTTTTTTGTTCTGCATCACTTGATCCTTCCACCGTACTTGCTCCTCTTGTTAAAGCAGTTTTGTATTGTCTTAGTGCTTCACTTGGTGTTGACCCATAAACGGATATTTCCGGATTCGCTGCAGATACAATAAAGTAATTTTGTAAGAAGCCGTTTGAATCAAGCACAGGAGCTAGCCAACTCGCTTCACCGTAGAAGTTATAAAGAATAGGCATTACTCCTTGCCACTCTTTTTCAATAAACTTCTTCTCTATAATAGCTAATGCCCCTTGAGAATCCATGTATGATTCTTCTAAATTCCCTGTATAATACACCGCTTCACCTGTTCGCGCGTGAGTCAATGAATAACCGAGCATCGAATCAACGCCTTCTTTCGGACTTGTAAAATCAGTAAAATAATACATTTCTCCATCTTGATTAAAGACTGGACTCACATTCGCTTCTGTTCCTTCATCAGAAGGCAATTTCACATCTTTTTTTCCAAAGAGACTATTCCAAAATCCATGCACATATTTTCCGAAATAACTATTTTGAAGGCTCACTGCTTCAGGCGATACAGCACCATCAATAAATTTCGGCACTTCTTCTAAAGGAATTTTTTTCGTCTCTCCTGAATAAGCATCAACCATGACGATCCCTTTTACATCAAATCCATTTCGGGCAGAAATGAATTCACCATAGGAACGGATATAATAAGGTGTACCATCATCATCCACCTCAAGCTGAGGCTCACCGTAGAAAATAAGTGTTGGATATTGTAAACGTATATGGCGCTCTAAATTTTTATTGAAAAAGGCAGACGGTACATAGACCATTTCTTTCGCAACAAATACTGGATTATCATTGGAATCCGTTGCACTCATTTTAAAATAGCCGGGCGTTGTATCCCCATTTAACCATTTGAAAAATCCTGAAAACTCAACGGGAGCAATATAAACAAATTCACCGTTTACTTTTTGAATTTGCAAGTTCCCAAGCTCATAGTAACTTGTATTAGGCACCTGTCCGAATGCTTTTTTCATTTTATTTTCCGCAAAATGCGGCGGTACGCTGGCAGGTGTTTTTGTTTCATCAAAAGGTTCAATTTCGACTTTTTGCTCCATTTTTGCAGACTCATACTTTTCATCCGCATTAAAAATGGGTGCTGTAAGCATATATATTAATCCAATTAAACTAGCTAAAAACAGAATCCCTTTGATATTTCGTTCTGCTCCACCAGATGCCAATATACCCATTAACAATATAACAGGTAATGCATAAATGAAAATTGTCCAATGCACATCAATTTTCGTCAAATATACGAATAGAAAATAAATAATCCAACTACCGATGAATACAAATAATAATGATTGCAAGAATTGTTTAAATGATAATGTAGCTTCTTTCGGCAATCTTCTAGTAATTGGAACGATAAGAATCGTTGTAATAATAGAAAATATTAGAGTCGTGATGAGTAATTGTGTCATCCTATTCACCATCCTTCTTCTATTCTACGGTGGGTAGCTATAAATAGTTTCAATAATTTCAATAGTAATTTTTGACACAGCATTTTTCTCATCATAAAAAAGGAAAAATGATACAATAGTGGCAGTATTAATAAGGAGGCAGCGTCATGAAAGAAAAGGTTATTGAACGATTGATTCGATACGCTAAAATCGACACACAATCTGATCCGGAAAGCTCTACAACCCCTTCTACGAAAAAACAATGGGACTTATTAAATGTACTAAAAGATGAACTAGCCGAAATTGGACTTACAGACATCACATTGGACGAGAATGGCTACTTATTTGCCACATTACCATCCAATACAGACAAGCCTGTACCAACTATTGGTTTTTTAGCTCATGTTGATACATCACCAGATTTTTCTGGAACAAATGTCCAACCGAAACGAATTGACAATTATGACGGCGGAGATATTCAATTAAACGATGAATGCACTCTATCCCCTAACCAATTCCCAAATTTAAAAAATTATGTTGGACAAACATTGATTACAACAGATGGCACGACGTTACTCGGAGCAGATGATAAAGCTGGAATAGCAGAGATTATGACGGCAATGGAATATTTAGTAAATCACCCTGAAATTAAACACGGAAAAATTCGAGTTGCCTTTACTCCTGATGAAGAAATTGGTCGTGGGCCACATAAATTTGATGTCAAAGCTTTCGGTGCGGATTTTGCTTACACGATGGATGGCGGCCCACTAGGAGAATTACAGTACGAAAGCTTTAATGCAGCAGCTGCAAAAGTAACAACTCGCGGAATCAGCGTACATCCTGGTACTGCAAAAGGAAAAATGGTCAATGCTATCACGATGGCGATAAAATTCCATAATTTCATGCCTCAAGAAGCAGTTCCTGAAAAAACAGAAGGCTATGAAGGATTTATTCACTTGATGAATTTTAATGGAACTATTGAGGAAGCAACTCTTTCTTATATTATTCGCGACCACGACCGCAACAAATTTGAAGCGAAAAAAGAATACTTCCGAATGGTTGAACAGCGAATAAAAGAAGAATACGGTGACAATGCCATCACTGTCGAATTAGAAGACCAGTATTACAACATGAAAGAAAAAATCGAGCCTGTAAAAGAAATCGTAGACATTGCAAAACGAGCAATGGAAAATTTAAATATTCAACCAATCGTCGAACCGATCCGCGGAGGAACTGACGGCTCTCAGTTGTCCTATATGGGTCTGCCTACTCCAAATATTTTTGCTGGCGGAGAATACATGCACGGTAAATACGAATTTGTATCTGCCGAAACTATGGAACTCGCTGCAAAAGTCATCATCGAAATCGTCAAACTCTTTGAAGAAGAAACAAAATAAAACTTACGAAGCATTTTGCTTCGTAAGTTTTTTATTTTCATGTTTGAATATTCTGTTAATATATTTGTAGTATAGAATTTTTCGATCTAAGAAAGTAGGTATTAATAAAATGAAAGAAATCACTCTTGGCATATTTGCAGCCTTATTTTTTGCGGTTACTTTTATTTTAAATCGGTCCATGGAGTTAAGTGGAGGAAGTTGGCTGTGGAGTTCTTCACTAAGATTTTTCTTTATGCTTCCCTTCCTTATTGCCATTGTTTCTTACCGAACTGGTTTTGAAAATTTACGTAGAGAAATGAGAGAAAATACTTCAAAATGGTTGCTCTGGAGTTTCGTGGGCTTTGTTCTTTTTTACGCACCACTCACCTTTGCAGCAGCTTATGGACCTGGTTGGCTTGTGTCGGGAACGTGGCAGTTTACGATTGTTGCCGGTGTAATTCTTGCACCGTTATTTGTAACCGTCGTAGATAACAAAATCATACGTCAAAAAATACCGCTCACTTCCTTATTCATTTCATGCATTATTCTAGTTGGTATTATGCTTATTCAAATACCACAAGGAAAAGAGGTAACTTTCAATCACTTACTGCTTGGAATGATTCCGGTAGTCATCGCTGCCTTTAGTTATCCGCTTGGTAATCGAAAAATGATGGAGTTATGCGGCAGTCGAATCGATACGTTTGAACGTGTGCTTGGTATGACCATTGCATCGCTGCCAGCTTGGTTTATTTTAGCTGTTATTGCGATTTGTACAGTGGGGCTCCCTTCCATGAACCAAGTCATACAATCCTTAATTGTCGCTGTTAGTTCCGGTGTAATCGCCACGACGTTGTTCTTTATTGCCACAGACCGTGTACGAAATCATCAAGGAAAACTTGCTGCAGTAGAAGCCACTCAATCGATGGAAGTCGTATTTGTCATTATCGGAGAAATGATAATACTTGGAGTTCCTCTACCAGATCCAATTGCACTTTTCGGTCTTGCGGTTATTATCGTAGGCATGCTACTTCATAGCTATCACACAGCGATTATAGGAAAAAAATCAGACCTATCAGAAAAAGCCAAACTTCTCCAATGACGTTTGGCTTTCCCCTTCTATATCATCTCCAAACAAAATCAGCAAAAACATGTTATGTTAAACACAGTGAATAACATAGAGGTGATACGATGCCCGTTTTAACATATGAACAACTTACTTTCTTAAATTCCTATAGTATTGTTACAGAAGAGCCGAAAAATCCTTTATTTACATTGGAAAATATACATAAAGAATTTTTTCTAAAGGATTTTCTAAAGCTCATGATGGAAATTACCCAAGCTAGTACAGAGGCTGCAGCTATATCCCATTTCAGCTGTCGCTATGGATTATTCGTTGCTACCCAATTTTATTTTCTCACTGCTTATGATGAAATTTGGGACGGAAAATTAGAAGATGTTCGTTACTTCCATGTACATGAATATGGTATGGATACGCTCGGAACATACATTACACCTACAGACTTCCGCTATGTAGAAGATAATGAAAGGCAATATGTTATTTCAAAAATCCTTTATCAAGCCCATCAAATTATTGTACAACTTCGCCAAACAACATCCATCTCCCCTCTTACTCTTTGGGAGAACATTTTCGGATATATGTTGTGGAATTATAATGTATTGCTACAAAATCCTCTGCTGGCAGACCGAGCTTTTGAAGATATCGAAATACTTGAAGATACAAAAGTATGGCAACGTTTTTCAAATAAATCCTGGTTTTATGAATATACAAAAGGAAAAAATCCGATGGAACTCGTCAATTCGCCAGTGCGAAAAAGTTGCTGCTTTACAAAAGATATTCCTGGATTAAACGCTTGCACTTATTGTCCAATAAAATAATAATGATAAGAGATTTCCTGCTCATCAAAGGTTACTTTGATAGAGAAAATAGGAAATCTTTTCTTTTTTCATAACATTTTCTTCTCGATTTATCAAAAATTTATTAGGGCTAGCAGATGCAAGACTTTCAAAATTTTGATAAAATTAAAAAGCACTCTTAGGAGAAAGGATTTGAATCAATACATATGCATGAAAGTCATGAACCTACTTTATTAAATAGAATTGTAAGTATTACCTTTATTATCATCGGTGCATTTATTGCTGCTTATGGTCTTGAAGCCGTATTAATTCCAAACAGCGTATCTGATGGTGGAATTACCGGAATATCTATTATTCTCTCTACGCTTACCCCACTTCCGTTAGGTCTTTTCTTAGCGATTTTAAACATCCCATTTATTTACTTAGGTTATAAATTAATCGGAAAAACTTTTGCAATTAACTCCATTATTGGTATCGGTACATTATCATTTGCTACTACTATCATGCATCATATCCCAACTATTATTAATCAGGATTCTTTATTAGTCACGATTTCAGGCGGTATATTACTCGGGATTGGTATGGGTCTAGCATTACGTAACGGCGGCGCCTTAGACGGTACGGATATGCTTGCTGTATTAATTAGTAGAAAAGTACCTTTTTCAACTGGTGAAATCATTTTAGTTATCAATGTCTTTATTTTCATTTTCGTTGGTTTTGTATTTGGCGTTGAAGGAGCCCTTTCTTCAGCAATCGCCTATTATATCGCTTCAAAAGTTATTAGCATCATTGAAAACGGTCTTGAAGATGCGAAGTCCGTTACTATTATAAGCAAAAATTCCCGAGAAATCGGAGAAGCGATTATCAACCGATTAGGTCGTAGCGTTACATATTTAAATGGGATTGGTGGATATGCCAACGAGCCAGTTGAAATTATTTATTGCGTCATCAACCGAATGGAAGAAAGTAAATTAAGAACCATTGTCAGACAGAAAGACCCAAATGCATTTATTACTTTCAATGATATTGCAGAAGTTCGTGGCGGCAATTTCAAGAAAAAAAATATCCATTAATTACAAAAAAATCGATTCCAAAGAAAAAACAACAAGTTTCAATACTTTGTTGTTTTTTCTTTTTTACAAATACTCACCCATATATTGTTCTCATCTCTTTCACCGCTTCAGTTGAATACTTTGTAATAAATTCCCCATGCCCTAAATCCTTCAAAACCTTTTCTTTTATGTTAGGTATAACTTGTTTTAAGTATTTAATGGATTTTGCAGGGATGATTTCATTACTGCCGTACCAATAATACATTTCTGTTGAGTTCCGAAGGGATTGTTGTAATGAAAATTTGAATAACTCTAGAAAGCAATTTTCAATACTTTTGAGAGAAATTTGAGGATATAAAGCCTTCTTTAAGCTTTCAACATCCACATCGTAATAACTTAATAACGAGCGCATTTTAGGATGTAATTGATTATTTCGTAAGTCTAACAGGATTTTTGATAAAATCATCGCTGCCGTTTTCGAATAAATCCCTAAAGGAAGATAGTAGGCTGCATCTAAAATTACTTTTGATATTTGTATTTTTTGATTCGCTAACAACTTTAATAAAATGGTTCCACCCATCGAAAAACCGTATGCCCCATGTACATAATCCGTATATCGACTTAATATATAATTTTCAATTTGTTCTGTTTCTTGATCAATACATTCAAAATGAGATGACGAATCTCCATTATGTCCATCCAGAGAAGGAATAATTAAATAATAATGCTTTGATAATTCATCTATGAGTGGATTAAAACTTTCCCAAGTAACGGCCATTCCGTGGATTAATAACAACTTCGGGTTTCGGAGATTCCCAAACTCGTGAAATTCCATATCCATCTTCCTTTTTTCACTTAGTTTGGATATCCTTTTCACCCTTATACTAGAAATGAATGAAAATTAAAAAGGCTTGGTCTATTCCAAGCCCTCGTTTGAAACTTTTTTATATTCAATCAACCAATCGTCATCTTGTTTTTTGTATGCAACTCCAACATATCCATTATGTAATAGGTTCTGTTGACCTTCAATATCTCCCATTGAAATAAACACCGATTCATCTCTCAATTGCAAGTGTTTGTGCAAATATTTCACGAAAATGTATCGCAATTTCCGGCCGTACTTTTCCTTCAATGCAGCAATATGCATTCCTTGATGAAATTTATCTTTTATGCTTGGGATATTATAAGGCATGACTGTCGCTAGCACATAATCGAATTTCGATGTATCAATTTGGTTCATGATAATCGTTGCCATCTTTTTTTGTAATCCATATCCACGGAAATCAGGATGCACATTTGAAATTTCTTGATATAATATTCTTTTCAAATCTGCTTCATCCGTCAATCCAATATCTCTTCCCAGACTCTGATCATCTACAATTGGGATTAAGAGCGCACGAAAAGCAATGAGACGATCATGATTAAAAATTCCAATCATCAATCCATTGCCCTTTAGAATAAATAAAAATTCCTCCGCAGAAAGAGGCTCTAACGTTTCTTGATTTGGCAGTGCTTTAACAACTTCTTGTTGGAGATCTAAAATCCGTTGTAAATCCTCTACCGTTAATCTTCTGACATAATAGGGAATATCCCCTAAAACACCTTGTTCTAACACTTCAGACATGTCTTCCACCTTTATTTAATAATGCAAGAATCTGTTGTTAATTGAGATAAAACCTCTTCATCAATTTTTACACCTAAACCTGCTTTTTCATTCAACTCAATAAATGGAATTTTATAACTTTCCTTTAAATCCCCAATATCCGTTTTAAATTTAAGTGGCCCCGTTAATTCCACACTCGTAATAATTTTTTTCGAAAAGGCTACATGAAAACCAGCAGCCGATCCAATGGATGACTCCACCATCGAACCAATTTGACATTCAATTCCGGCCATTTCCGCCATTGTCGCTAGTTTCACCGCAGGATAAATTCCTCCGCATTTCATTAGCTTAATGTTCACTTTATCTGCAGCTTTTTTTGCAATAATTTCCCTCATATCACGAACATTGCAAAGGCCTTCATCAATCATAAGAGGTATGTTGGATTTTGATTTAATTTCAACCATTGCCTCAATATCATCTGCAACCACTGGCTGTTCAATCCAATCGATGCCCATGGATTCCAAATATCGCAATGCTTTTAAAGTATTTGCGCTATTCACCCATCCTTGGTTTACATCAATGCGAATGGCAATTTGTTCACCAACCCGTTGTCTTACAGCTTTAATTCTTTCTACATCACTTTCTACATCTCTGCCAACTTTCATCTTAAAAGATCGATAGCCTTCTTTTACTTTCTCTTCTGCCTCATCTGCCATTTTATCAGGCTCATCAATGCTTAATACGTGAGTAATTGGAAATTTTTTATGAAATCTTCCTCCAATGAGTTGATAGATAGGTACTCCAAGTTTTCTTCCCACAACGTCAAAACATGCAATATCGATTGCCGCCTTTGCACTCGGTGCGCCTTTTAATATGCGATTCATTTTGTCATGAATTTTTTCAAAATGAAAAGGCGTTTCATTAATCATCGCAGGTGCTAACGAATGTTTTAACACATGAAACGTGGATTCAAACGTCTCACCTGTTACGTGTTCATCCGGTACACTTTCTCCCCATCCAACGAATCCCTCATCCGTTGTAAGTTTTACGATAATCGATGGCATCGTTGGATACGTACCGTAACTAACAATAAAGGGTTTTATCAGTGGGAATTCCACTGCAAAAATTTCTATGCTCTTAATATTCATCAAAGTCAACTTCCTTCTAACAACATTTATTTATATTGTGTTGCATTAAACAAAGTTTTAGCCAACACTTTTGCTCCGATAATTAACGCATCTTTATTGAAAGTCATGTGCGGATGATGAAGGCCTGGCTGTAAATCTGCACCGATACCAATCATTGTCGCTTTCAACTCCGGTTTCGACACAGTGTAAAAATGAAAATCGTCACTACCTGGCGTGTGCACCGGCTCTGCTAAGAAGCCCTCTCCAACAGTATCCATAATCGCTTTTTCCGCAATTTTCTTCGCTTCTTCGGATACTTCAGCACCAGGCGTTTTATCATACCAATCCCAAACAATTTCTGTATCAAACATTTTGCTAATATTTCGAAGTCCGTTTTCTACATGTAATTGCAATGCATCTAACACTCTATTTTTTTGAGCTCGAATATCGATAGAGAAGGTAGCGTTCCCTGGAATGATATTAACGCTTCCACCATCAGCCACCACTTTCGTTAACTTCACACTATGCACTTCAAAAGGATTTAAATAAATATTTTTCAACATTTGTTGAATCGCTACAATGATATCGATAGCATTTTTCCCTTGATATGGCCTTGCTCCGTGTGCATCCACACCTCTGATCTCACCTTGTAAAAATAGTGCGGCACCATGGTGAATCGCAGGAGATACTTTACCAAAAGGCAGCTCATCGATTGGTCTTAAATGGATACCAAATAGATAGGATACATCATCGATTATTCCCCGCTTCACCATTTCAATCGCTCCACCGCCTACTTCTTCAGCTGGTTGGAAAATAAACCGCACCCGCTTCTTTAAAGGAAGGTCTTTAATTCTTAGCAATGCACCTAATACCATTGATATATTCGCATCATGTCCACAAGAATGATTGGCTTTCATGACACCATCTACTTCTTGCCAAAGGGCGTCGATATCAGCTCTCACTGCGATTACTTCATCCCCTTGACCAATTTCAGCAACAAGTCCAGTCATATCGTTAAACCGTTTATATGGTACCTTTAATTCATCCAAAATTGATGCGATTTTATTAGTAGTTTGATACTCTTTCCAACTGACTTCTGGACAGTTATGAAAAAGCTCAAACCAACTAAAGACGACTTCTTCATATGTTTTCACTTGACCCATATTTTCGCACCTCTATTTTATTGCTTACTCTATTATACATAATGTAGTAATATTTATTAATTGCTTTTGCCTACACAAAAACAATTACTTCCATCATAAAATAATCATTAGAGTTTTTGTGCGAAAATTATTCCATGTATTCCATATATCCTACGAATTCAGTTCAATCTATCATTATCTATTAATAGAGTAGCTAGAAATACATTTTTGCAAAAAAATATCCGCCTCCAATCGAGACGGATTAAAATCATTAGTTGATTGATGCATCTAATTTAGTGTTATTTCCTTTATTCTTTGTGAATAGTTGAATCGCAAACATGATACCGAATACAACTAATCCAATAATATCTGACATTGATTCTGGATAGATCATGGCAAGACCTGCAAAAATCACAATGATTCGTTCAAGCCAATTAATTTTTCTATACCAGAATCCAATTACACCTGCACCAATTGCAATCATACCTAAAAATGCTGTTATTACAACCCAAACAACTTGTAATAGCGTTACATCAATCATTAATAACGCTGGAGAGAAAACAATCATATACGGAATAATAAACGCTGCAATTGCTAGTTTTGCAGAATTCACACCCGTTCTAATTGGATCTCCACCCGATATACCCGATGCCGCAAATGCTGCGAGTGCAACAGGCGGCGTAATATCCGCAATAATACCAAAGTAGAATACGAAGAAGTGTGCAGATAACATCACAACAAGTGGAACTGCTGCCTGAGGAACATCTGGTGCGAGTAGTGCTACTATCGCTGGTGCCGCAATTGTTGAAGTAATAACATAGTTCGCTGTTGTAGGTGCACCCATACCTAAAATTAATGAAGCAATCATAACAAAGAACAATGTTAATAAAATGCTACCGCCAGCTAGTTTCACTAAGCTGTTTGCTAAGCCTAAGCCAAGACCCGTTTTTACAACGACTCCTACAATAATACCCGCACAAGCAGTTGCTGCAACTACGGCTAATGCCGTTCTCGCTCCATCAACAAGCGCTTCAATAATATCTTTCACACTAAATTTCACTTCTTTGTTGATAAAACCAATAATAATACAAGATAGAATACCGTATAACGCTGCATGAATTACTGGAACACCAGACATCATTAATACGATAATAAGTACTATCGGAAGTAATAAATACAATTTTTTGAATATCTCTTTTCGATTAGGAATTTCTTCTTCCGACAGACCACGAAGCCCTAATTTTTTTGCTTCAAAGTGAGTCATAATCCAAATTCCAGAGAAATATAAAAGCGCAGGAATAATGGCTGCCTTCGCAATATCCCAATACGTAACACCGCGTCCAATAAATTCAACCATTAAGAATGCTGCTGCCCCCATAATCGGCGGCATTAATTGTCCACCCGTTGAGGCAGCTGCCTCTACTGCACCCGCAAATTCTTTTTTATATCCTAGCTTTTTCATCATTGGTATTGTATATGAACCTGATGTCACTACGTTGGCAACGGAACTACCTGAAATTGTTCCTTGTAATGCAGAGGAGAAAATTGCTACCTTTGCAGGTCCTCCAACTAATTTCCCTGCAATGGCAATCGCTAAATCGTTAAAATAAGTTCCAACTCCTGTTTTTACTAAAAAAGATCCAAATAATAGAAAGGCAAATATATAAGTGGCAGATACACTGATAGGAGTACCTAAAATTCCGTCTGTTGAGAAATACATTAAGTTGACGATTTGTTCAAGAGATTGGCCACGATGGGCTAAAAAGTCTGGCATGTAAGGACCAAAAAACGCATATACCAAGAATAGTGAGGCTATAATTGTAATCGGTAAACCAACCGCTCTTCTCGCAGCCTCTAGCACTAATAGAATAACTATCGTACCAACGATAAAATCCATTTGGTCAATTTTTCCTAAGCTTGTTACAAGTCTTTGATAGTTAAGCGTCCAATAAATACCTGTAATAGCCGCAATAATCGCCAACAGATAGTCATAAAAAGGAACTTTTGTTTTGGCTCCCTTTTTGCGTGAAGGGAATAAAAGGAATATAATGGTTAAACCGAATCCTAAGTGAATACTACGTTGTATGTAGGCTGTAAATTGACCAAATATAGCCGTATATAATTGGAATAATGAAAAGGCAAGAAGTAGACCAAACACAATCCATTTCATTATTCCACCTAAGCGCCGAACGTTGGATTCGGTGTCATACTTTTCCAATAACTCTTGCTGCTGTTCTTCTGTTAGAACTTCTAGTTGTTTGTCAGTTGCCATGCGCTATTCGCACTCCTTTCATCTTGTCATAAAGAGAGATTTTTTTCACCTCAACGATATAGGAACCTCCCCGTTGAAGGGCTTTTTTTAAATCATATTCTTTATCCTCGTAATAAAACCATAAATCCCTATTGACATCACCGACATAAAGAACAAAGTTTTCTAAAATAGTATTTGAATAAAGCTTATACTTCCCATCTTCATATATTAATGTTTGCCCTTCTTCTGCATAAGCTGGCATACCAATTGCTACATCTTCATATTCCATTGATATCATTTTGATTTTATTGTCTATTATTTCATATGTTTCTAGTACATCCGTAAGGTGAATGGAATGGGTAAAACGAATTTGAAATAATGTATCACTACCTACATCTATATAATACATTTGCGGTTCATTCGTTTTTGTTTCCGTGAAGGCTATAACAGAAAAAAAAGGAAGGAAGGAAAGTACTGCTAAAATGGCGATTAGAAGAATTGCAAATTTTTTCATGTTATCGCTCCATATATAAAGGGCCTGAAGAAGCATTAGCCTTCAAGCCCTTCACTTTGCAAAAATCAGTGATTATTCGTCAAAGTATTTTTGAGCACCTGGGTGCACTTCAATTCCAATACCATTTAAAGCAGTTTCTTTCTTAATGAATGCACCTTTAGCATGTCCAATTTTATCAGTATTGCCATAGATTGCTTTTGCGATTCCGTACGCTACATCTTCTGGTAAATCTTTCTTCACAGCAAGCATTGCAAGTACAGATACAGTAGGAACATCTTCAGCTAAACCATATGTTCCTGCTGGAATTACATCTTCTGTATAGTATGGATATTTTTCAATTAATGCTTTTGCTTTTTCAGGATCAACTGGAACAATTACTACTTCAGCTTGCGCACCTAACGCTTCCACTGCAGCTGTTGGATATCCAGCAGTAATGAATGCCGCATCAATTTGTCCTGATTGTAAGCCATCTGTTGATTCACCGAAGTCTAAATTTTGTGCTTGGATGTCACTCATTGTTAAACCATGAACTTCTAATAATTGTTCTGCGTTTGCGTAAGTACCAGAACCTGGAGCACCGACAGAAACTTTTTTACCTTTTAAATCTTCAAAAGATTTAATACCTGATTTAGCAGTTGTTACTAGGTGAACTGTTTCAGGATAAAGAGCACCGATTGCCACTAAATCTTCCATTGGCTCGCCTTCAAACATTAATTCACCATTTTTTGCGTAATATGCAATGTCTGTTTGTACGAAAGCGATTTCAGCATCGCCTGCTTTTAAAGCATTTACGTTCGCAGCAGATGCTTGTGAAACTTCAGCAGTTGTTTTGATTCCAGTTTCACTTGTGATTAATTCAGCAAATGTACCACCTAAAGCATAGTAAGTACCTTGTGTACCACCAGTTACCATGCTTAAGAATTTAATATCAGATGTTGTTTCTTTGTTATCCCCTTCAGATGAACCTTCATTTGTGTTAGAAGTGTCTTCTTTGCCACCACATGCAGCTAGCAACATGAGTAACATGATGCTAATTACTGTTAGAAATAGAAACTTTTTGTTTTTCAAATCAATTCCCTCCTCTTTGTAGTGCATAATAGGTGTTTTAACACAGTATAATTGTAACTATTGCAAATTACTTATGTCAAATATTTTTATAGAATAATAGCGCATTAAGTAGATAATAATTTTATTATAATAGAATTTTTTATATCAAAAAATAGGGTTTTACATTACAAAAGTGTTATATTACAAAGCTTTTTTCAAATTTTCTAATATCTGATTTATTATATTTAACAAAATAAATATAATAATAAAAAAATTTAGGATGTCGCTTAAAAATGAGCAAACATCCTGATTTTTTGGTTAATTTGACTCTACTACACCACAAGCAATTCGCGAACCAGAATTTCCGGATGGATCCGTTTTATAATCGTCAGGAGCTTCATGTAAAATAACAGAGCTTCCGTCTTCATCAAATAAGGAATTTTCCTTTCCTTTTTCTAAGGTAATATTTTTTGCAATAAATTCTATATCAACAGAGCCATTTTCATCTGGTGATATGTTCGGTAAATCTCCTGCATGGAAGCCCTTCGGATTGTCAAAACCATGTTCTTTTCCTTTAGGATTGAAATGCGCTCCTGCAGATTCAAAAGTCGGTTTTTCACACTTTCCTACTTCATGAATGTGGAAACCATGCTCTCCTTCCGGTACATTTTCCAATTTTACATGGATTCTCACACCTTCTGATGATTCGGTCAATTCAACAACCCCCATTTCATTACCCTCTGTATCAATCATGGTTGCTGTTGCAGCTAAAGCTTCTCTTGCATTCGTGGGGATTGTTTCGTTATTCTCTTCATTCGCAGCTCCAAAAAAACTGCATCCGCCTAAAAGTAATATGCTAAGTGGTAAACTGTTTAATAAGATGTTTTTCATGCTCATCCCTCCCTCGAAAAAAGTTTCGACAAAGGAGTGGATAAATATTCAAAAAAGATGGGAATGGCGAAAAACTTTCCGATATTAATGGAAAGGAGGGATTTCCGTGGATATCAATTCAATTATGTCTAGTCAGCTAGCCTCACTCCAACATACTCTACAATTAAGCATTCTAGACAAATCCTTAAATTTAGGATCATCCGGTGTCATTGAGATGTTGGAAAAATCAAATCAAGCACAGCATCAAATAAACCATCCGTATAAAGGAAATGTTATTGACGTGTCAATATAATGGAAAAGTTGGCGCCTGATAAGTCATTTAAGGCGCCAATTTTCTATTAACGATGACCCTTTCATCTCAAATAAATTGCGGCGAAGAGGCGTGTTTGATGTGACCACTTTAGGAGCAAATAAATTATTTATCATAAGTATTTAAGCATGACCAAAAAGTTTGCACTTTGGACAGGCCCTTCGTATTTTATTTACAAACTCCTTGGAATCTTTAAAAAAACAAAAAGTAGCATTTCGAACCATTTATCATATGAATAATATTACAACCTTTCTAACAACATAAGATTCACCATAGCATTGGTTTATCAACCATCAACCACAACATAATCAGCAATAATATGATATATTTCCATGTTGCTTTTCGTAATTTCTTGATAAATTCTTCTTTCTTATAACGACTCGTCCCAAAGGTTTTTAATGTGGGCTTGAAAGCACTTGCTAGGAAAACAATGGATATTAACATAATGGCAACCGTTAAAACAATCCACGAATCAGTCCATTTCCATCCGCTAACAATAATAAGGATCGCACCAGAAAGTACAAGAACATGACCGGCATGCTTGACAACGGTAATAGCTAGTCGAAAAGACTGTACAAATCCTATCATTTCTATCTCATCCGCAGCTTCCATTTTCTTTGTTAAAGGAATCAATGTAACTAACGGACCTATTGAAACGACTGCACTTAAAATATGAATGAATAAAAAAATAGTATGCATCATTTCTTTCACATCCAATCTATAATACCTACTTCTACTATAACATGTATTTCAAATACTTAATTTATAAATTCAATGACAAATCATTTTAGCATTTTATTAAACTATTTTACTTTTATGTTAAATGTTTAATTATCGCCTCTCATTGGATAAACTTTGATGTATGATTAACACACAGGATTTTCATAATCATGGTTGTTAGGAGTGTTTACAATCGGTATCCATAAATTTTTTACTAGTTTAAATGATCTAGAACGTATTTTTCGAGCTCCAGGGCGCTTTAAATTTGAAGAACATAATGTTGCTGCCCATTCTTGGAAAGTAGCTCAATACGCATTGTTTTTCGGAACGCTTGAAGAAATGAACGGGGCAAAAGTCAATTGGAAATCCCTTTACGAAAAAACAATCAATCATGACTTTGCAGAAGTTTTTATTGGTGACATTAAAACACCGGTAAAACATGCAAGCGAAGAGTTAAAACAAATGCTTGCTCACGTGGAAGAAAAAATGATGGAAAAATTCATTAAAGAAGAGATTCCATCTGAATTCCAAGAAGTTTTCTTCGAGCGAATGAAAGAGGGAAAAGATGGTACGTTAGAAGGCCGCCTTCTTGAATTTGCGGATAAGCTTGATCAATTTTATGAATCATTCGCTGAACTGAAGCGAGGTAATACGGATAAAGAATTTATTATTATGTATCAACAAGCATTAACAAATCTTCTTCAAATGCCTTTAAAAGTAAGTGTCAATTATTTCCGAAATGAAATTTTAAAGGATGTCATGAAAGAAGATACGCAAATTAATATCGCCGATTTAACAAATGAAATATTGAACAAAATAAAGCCTCAAGAGTAAGGATTCTGCTATAGTGAGGCTTTTATTTTGTATCTAATTCTATCTCTAATATCCGTTACTTTTTTATATTAAATATTTGACTTTTTTATTAAAAGATACTTACTTGCACGAGGCTACATATTCAATTACTATTACATTAAAGCTGCGTTGTACGTTGAATATTAAGTTTTAACCTTTGAACTGAAAAAGGGAGTTTTAGATCGAAGGTGGAATGGCGAGCGTCACACTACGGTGAATGACGATATACAGGAAATCTTCTGCGAACACCCACTTGGTGGAGTCGTGGTTTTAAAACTTTCTATAATATTACGGCAAGGCGGCTTGCACTAAAAACATTACCTTAACAATGTTTGTAAAAGAGCTCTCCGATCAGGAGGGCTTTTTAATTTATTGAAAAAAATAAGCGGAGAACCTTCCCCGCTTCCTTCTATTATTTTGATTCTACTTCTAAATCGCTCATAGTTAACAGGTGTCCGTGTTTTTCCCAATGACAAGCAACTTTCAGCACTTTTATGCTCCCACATATCGATGATAAATTCTTTTAGCCTTTTCTTCTTCTCTCGTTCCATGAATTAATGCCCGGCCATCTTGAAAGAGAACGATTTGAACATCTTCTGCTTGGAACGAAATTAAGTAAGGATTCGCTTTTAAATTTTGAACAAGCGGTTGGAGTCTTTTTGAGATATGATCCAATGAAATTTGTTGTTTTTGGTGCGGTCTGATTTGCACCGTATTTCTGCCACACAGCACTGCTGTTTTCAAACCTGTTTCCAATGTTAAGTAAGGATGTGTGGGATTATTCCCACATGAAGGACAATCCTCTCTTTTTAAAGAAGAAACGTCAATAATTGAATGCTCCCTTTTCCAAACATCAAAGGAAACCAGTTGTTTAGACACCTCTCCACTCACTAAGTATTTCAGGCTTTCCGCTGTTTGATAAGATGCAACGATTTGCACCGCTGGACTAATGACTCCAACGGTATCACAAGTCATACCATCGGATGGAATCACTTGAAGCAAACAATTATAACACGGTGTTTGTTTTGGCACGATCGAAACGCTCATACCATAACTTCTTACAACCGCACCGTGAATCCATGGTATGCCGTGTTTCATGGCAACATCATTGATGAAAAATCTCGTTTCAAAATTATCTGTTCCATCAATGATGAGGTCCACATCTTTTACCATCTCTTCTAATTCAATTGAAAAATCCCCAACAATCCCTTCAATTTGAATGGTTGAATTGATTGTTTGTAGATGTTTTTGTGCAGCAACAGCTTTCGGAATTTTATTTTTTGCATCTTCTTCCGTATAAAGTTGTTGACGACCGAGATTCGTCAAGTCGACGTAATCCCGGTCAATGATAGTGATTTTACCGATGCCAGCTCGAGCTAACATCTCAGCATTCGCGCAACCTAGTGCCCCTGCACCAACAATGAGTACATGGCCTTTCAGTAATTTTTTCTGTCCCTCCTCACCAATCGGAGAAAACAAAATTTGTCGCGAATATCGCTCCATTATGAAAGAATCCCTTCTGTTGGACTGGAGGCAACAGCATAGCGCTTTTTCGGAATTCTTCCTGCTTCATATCCAAGTCTTCCAGCTTCAATAGCGAGTTTCATTGCTTTTGCCATTTTAACTGGATCTTTTGCACCTGACACCGCTGAATTTAATAAAATGCCATCTGCACCTAACTCCATTGCAATCGCACAATCTGCTGGGGAACCAATTCCTGCATCGACAATGACAGGAATATTTGCCTGTTCAATGATTAGTGAAAGATTTAATGGATTGATAATACCCTGTCCAGAACCAATAGGAGAAGCTCCTGGCATGATAGCATGAACACCCAATTCCTCCAGCTTCTTCGCTAACACTACATCATCAGAAGTGTAAGGAAGGACAATAAACCCTTCTTCTAATAACATTTCTGATGCTCTTAATGTTTCAATAGGATCAGGGAGAAGAGTTTTATCATCCCCAATTACTTCGACTTTCACCATGTCACATAACCCTGAAGCTTTTGCGAGTTTCGCAATTCTCACTGCTTCTTCCGCTGTTTTGGCTCCTGCCGTATTCGGTAAAAGCGTGTATTTTGAAAGATCCAACATTTCTAAAAAGTTCGGTTGGGAAGGTTCATAAATATTCATTCTTCTGACCGCAAAAGTTAAAATCTCTGCTCCAGATGCTTCTACCGCTTCCTTTTGAATCTCAAAATTCGGAAATTTCCCTGTACCTAACAACAATCTTGATTGAAAAACTTTATCTGCAATTTTTAACATGTTTATCCCCCTCCAACAAAATGAACAATTTCAATTTTGTCGCCATCATTTACTAGCTGCTTGCTGTACTGTTCTTTCAATACAATTTCGCCATTCTGTTCAACCACGACTATGCGATCTTGTAATTTATAAAACTTCAACAAATCTTCAACACTTTGAATACTACTTTGCACTTCTGTTTTACGGCCATTAATGTAAAGATGCAACTTCATCCCCCTTTTTGAACAATATTTTTTAAATGGATTGCTGCTTCCTTTGGTTGACTCGATGAGAAAATGGTAGACATCACCGCAATGCCATGCACTTTTTTCTCCAGCACTTGTTCAGCATTGTCTGGCGTAATTCCACCAATCGCTACCACGGGAATCCGCACCTGTTCAACGATTTTACCTAGGGCATTCGTTCCTCTACCTGCCAATCCTTTTTTGCTGTCCGTTTTAAATACATGACCGAAAAGACAATAATCTACCCCCGCTTCTTCGGCAATTTTTGCTTCCTCAACGGAATGCACGCTGACCCCGACTCTCATATATGGGTACGCCGTTTTTACTTTTACTGCCGGAAGACCATTTCCAGGAAGATGTACGTTCCGTATACCCGTAAGTAGGGCTATATCAAGCCTGTCATTAATGACAAGCCTTTCTTTCCCCACCCCTGCATAAATAAGTTCTTCTACTAGCGCAACGATTTCTGCGGGCACTTTACTTTTCTCGCGTATATGAATGTAATCAACAACATCGGCAATGGATGTAATAATCTCTTTCAGCTCTTTAATTGATTTTTTTCCATCAGTTATGGCATGCAGTTCCAATCCATTGACTTCCTTTCATGCATTGACTTTTTCATCAGTCGGCCACATTTGCTTGTTGTATGCCATGTCCCAGAACATGTATTCAAATCGTGTTGTATTTAAGAAGATTTCTTCTAGTCGTAGAAGTTCAGATTCCGGCTTTCCTTTTGCTAATTGATTAAGCAAATCGAGATTCCATTGCGCTGATTGGCCAAACTCTTCGGAACTGTACATTTTTACCCAGTCACCATACAATTCGTGTTCTTTAGCTCCCTTGATTTCTGCAAGTTCACACCCAATTTCCCAATAGCTCCATGCACAAGCTAAATGAGCAGCTGCAAGTTCTGCGATGGAACCATTTTGTGCAACAGCTAACATATAGTGTGTATATGCAAGCGTTACTGGAGACGGTTTTGCCTCTTCCAGCTCTTTTTCCCTTATGCCAAAACGACTTGCATATTTTCTGTGCAACGCCATTTCTCCATTCATTGTGTAATAAAGCAGGTTGGCAAACACCGTCATCACTTCCAAATCAGTTGCTTTCACCGCACCTAAAGCAAACAATTTGGAATAATCGATTAAGTATAAATAGTCTTGAATCATATAAAAACGGAATTTGTCAGGGTCCAATGTGCCTGCACCTAACTCTTTCACAAACGGATGTTCATGGTTTTTTCTCCAAGTTGACCAATACTTTTCAAAAAGTCGGTCAGTAAATTTCATCATTTCTCCCTCCCTTTCAATTCACCATTAAAAAAAGCCACTTCAAATTGAAGTGGCTTAAAACTCGAAATGAATGCAAAAAGATATAAAAATAGATAATACGAGTCCCAACAACCACTTCCCTTCGCTAGCATTACCTAGTGCAGGTTCAAAGGGTTGAGGCAATGCCTCTCTCAGCTAAAATGAATTAGCACCCCTAGTGATTTATAATGCTTTATTAAATTACAATCATTGTTACATGAACTCATAAAATTTTCAATAAGTTAAAATGAATATAAATTTTGTTATTTTATTCCAACTATATATAACTTTCTACTTCCCAGTGTCTCATTGAAAAGCATAATCTTTTTTAGCAGACTGGATATTCTTCAAATACTTTTAGCTAAAAATGTTTGCGGCTTCTACCATAAAATAAAGTTGCTCTAGCGATTTTTCGCTAAAGCAACTCTTGTTATTTTTGTCCCTTCTTTGTTTGTTTTTCCCATTGCAAAAGATGTGGATATGGGTCAAATGCCCATTCTGTACGGCCATTAAATTTATACATTCCGTAATGTAAATGTGGAGGGAATTTTCCACTCGTTCCTTCTTTACCATATCCAGAACTTCCTACGGCGCCAAGAATTGTTCCCGGTTCTACAATATCTCCAACTTTCAAATCTTTATTGAAATATGCTAAATGTGCGTAATAATGATACGTATTATGATTATCCCGAATGCCAACTCGCCAACCGCCAAATTGATTCCAGCCCATCACTTCTACAACACCATAAGAAGTTGACAGAACAGGCGTTCCATAGCCTGCAAAAATATCCGTTCCTTCATGTATACGTCTTCCGCCCCATCCCCTGCTAGCACCCCAAGTTCCTTTATAGCTGTAATTATAGCCTCGAACTGGGAGGGGAAAAATATGCTTGTCTAACTCAATAGAATTAAAATGTTTATAAAGTATTTGAATGGTTATAATTTGATTGATAATTTTTTCATCTTTGTAATACTCCCATAAGGCAGTTTTAAAATCTTCTTCTGACGGGCCAAATTCGCTTAAATACGTTGCCATTGTATAAAGAATATCTTGGTCATGATTTCGATCTGCCTTGCCATCTCCGTTTCCATCAAGACCTTTCCCCCCAAAATATCCAATTGAAAAAGGTGAAGTATCTTCCTCATTTGGATTCAATTCTCCAACCCAAAATTCAGGAGAAAACTGAATCGCGATGATACTCTCACGCTTCGGAATATCCTTCCGTACTTCTTGGATATTTCTTTCATATTGATCGACCGCCGCCAAACGATACCATGGGACAAATGGCGTTTCGTAGCTTTTATACAAATTCATTCTTTCCTGATAAACATTTTCCTTCGTTTCTTTTGCATTTACGTAAGTCGGAAATATATAAAAGCATACAATCGCCAAACATAAGGGGAGAAATAATTTTCGAACCAAAACGAATCCTCCTTTCTTCATTAGAATATCCCGAATTTTTTAAACCATGAGTGATTTTCCTATGACAATAAAGTCCATTATTTTACATACCAATTTCCTTTATGTAGGAGAGTTTTATGCAAATAAAAAAGTGCTTAACAACACATGTTAAGCACGAAAGAATCAAGCATGTATCAACTTTGTAACTATTAATTTTCTAGCATTTGGAGTTGTAAGTATTATTTCTTCATCACTATTTGAAAATTTTACAACTGTACCATCTAAGTTTTCGTAAATTTTTTCTATTTTTAATCCCTTTTCTAAATACTTTTCAACAATTTCTTTTTCTTTAAGAAACTCCTTATATTCTTCAGACATCAAATCACCTCATTCTATGTTTTTCGATGGGATGACTTGCCCGGTTGCCTCCACCTCTAGCTCTCCAAAGATCACTTCTACATCCGTCTCTGTACCATCAATCATCCAGTCCCTACCAGCTGTAATTCCTAAATATTTGGAATCATCTGGATCTACTATTTCAGCTTGAGGATATTTTTTAAACCACCAATATTTTGCAAGAATATAATAAATAACCGCACCTGCTACCAATCCTACAATTGAAGAATAGGTCGGTAATAAATTGGCAATAATTCCCCCAATAATCCATGCAAGCATTCCTGCCCAGTTAATTCCGTTAGCATAACGATATTGACCATCTACTTCATATAAATCCTTAACATTCACTCTTCTTTTACGAAGGATATAGTAATCTGCAAACAACACACCGACAATCGATGTTAAAATACCACCAATGATGAGTAATGCCTGAGTAAGAATATCAAACAGATTCCATGGTTGAGCTAATATACCGATGATGCCGGCAATAATTACCCCAACCCAGAAAGGCACTTTTGGTCCACCAATATTTGAAAATATCGTTGCTGCTGGAATAACATTTGCTGACGTATTCGTTGACCATTGGGCGAGAATAATCATTAGTAGCAAGATGACTAAGATGAATCCACTTGCTGCTTCTTGTAACGCCACAATTGGATCGCCAGTACCAACCGATGCATAACAAACTGCACCAATCATAATCATTAATGTGTTAAAAATCGGCATCACAATGATTGAACCTACTAATTGCGTTTTATTACGCTTAAACCAATTTCGCTCATTTTTTGGCGCTTTAAAGAATCTGGATAATGAGGGCATATCTGCTGCGAGCGTTGCCCAGAATCCCATATTGGCCATTACAATAACCATGAAGGCAGTAAAAGCAGCAACACCTGTTGCAGGTGATTCAACCCACGTCCAAATATCTTTTCCTTGCACGCTTGCTTTATCGGCTAAGGAAATATACATCCAAATGGAAATGAGTATGATGATTGGTGCTGCAAAATCCGCAAAGCGTTCAATGGATTTAATTCCTAACGACACATTGATTAATTGGAATGTTGCAAATAGGATAAAGCAAATAAACCATTGATCAAATCCAAATAATATGTTTAAAATCCCGTTTATTGCCGAAGCACCAAAGTATGTGTTAATTCCAAACCAACATGAAGCGGTAATCCCACGAACTGCTGAAGGGATATGAGTACCAATTGTTCCAAAAGGAGCCCGCATATAAACGGGGAAAGAAAGCCCATGTTCAACGCCAATATCCCCAATAATCGTCATTAAAATTCCGATCGCAACAGAACCAATAATCGTTGCGAGAATGACCATTGGAAGCGGCAAATTAACAATCCCTGCCGCTCCAATGGCAAATGCCGCAAGTACAATGGCCATACCTACCCAAATAACAGCGAATCCGAACGGACTAATGTTCCTCTTTGCATGCGTTATCGGAAGCAAATCAGGAGACTTTAAGTAATTACTCTTTTTATGCAAAATTTCCTCTCCCTGTTTTCAGAATGAATTATTCACTAGATACATTGGCCATAGAGTATTTTGCAATTGCCGCTTGACGCTCGTTCCAAGTCATCTTCGGTAATCGGTCTTTCACTTCAACCATTTCAATTGCGCCATCCACCGGACAAACAATCGAACATAAATTACATCCTACACAATCTTCTTCTCGTACTTTTAAAATCGGATTACCATTCTCATCATTCAATCTTTCAATACATTGATGAGAAGTGTCTTCACAAGCGATGTAACACTTGTTACAGTTAATGCACACATCGTTGTTAATTTTTGCAACTACTTTATAGTTAAGATCCAAATCTCCCCAATTGGAATATTTCGGAACTGCTTTTCCGACAATATCCATCACAGAAGAAATTCCTTTTTCATCGAGATAGTTATTAAGACCATCAATCATATCTTCTACGATACTAAATCCATGATGCATCGCCGCTGTACATACTTGAACACCTGTAGCCCCCATCAGCATAAACTCCACTGCATCACGCCAATTGGAAATGCCTCCAATACCAGAAATCGGAACATTGATATAAGGGCTTCTTGCACATTCTGCCACCATATTGAGCGCTATTGGTTTGACAGCTGGACCACAATATCCTCCATGCGTTCCTTTTCCTGCAACATGAGGTATCGTGTTCCATGTATCTAAATCAACACCCATTAAACTATTAATTGTGTTGATCATACTAATTGCATCTGCACCGCCTCTAGTCGCAGCTTCTGCTGTTGCTGTAATATCTGTAATGTTTGGCGTCAGCTTTACAATAACAGGTGTTTTTGCAACTTCTTTAACCCAATAAGTTTGTTTTTCAACAAGCTCTGGAACTTGACCAGAGGCGCTTCCCATTCCTCGCTCTGCCATACCGTGTGGACATCCGAAATTCAACTCTAGCCCGTCTACGCCCACATCTTCAACACGTTTCACAATCTCATGCCATTTCTCTCGTTTTGGTTCCATCATTAAGGATGCAATAACAGCATGATTAGGAAACTTCTTTTTCGTTTCATAGATTTCTTTCAAATTCACTTCGATAGGCCGATCTGTAATGAGCTCAATATTATTAAATCCTGCCACTCTTTGACCGTTATATGATAATGCAGAGAATCGTGAAGAGACATTTAAAATAGGCTCACCAAGGGTTTTCCATACCGCTCCACCCCAACCTGCTTCAAAAGCTCTTTGAACTTGATAGCCAGAGTTTGTCGGTGGTGCTGAAGCAAGCCAAAATGGATTGGGTGATTTAATTCCCGCTAAATTTATGCTTAAATCCGCCATGTTTCAATCCCCCCTAGGCTTTTTCCTTTTGTAATTCAAACGATTCGTGTATAGCTTTTGCTACTTCTTTCCCTTGTTGTGTAGCCGTTACAACCATTGCCTCTCCTTGACCTTTCCCAAAGATAACATCTCCACATGCATAGACATTCTTCTCAGACGTTTCTAAACACTCATTGACTTGAACAACTCCGCCTGAATGTTTCACACCAAAGGCTTCTAATAAATCTATGTGACGCGTTTGCCCAATGGCTTTAATTACTGCATCTACATTTAATACAAAATTAGAACCTTCTACTGGTACCGGCTTTTGTCTACCGTCTTCACCCGGTTCGCCAAGTTCCATTTTGATGCACTCAATGCCTACGACTTTATTGTCTTTTCCAATAATCTTCACAGGCGTTGTTAACCATCTAAATTCAACGCCGTCCATTTTTGCAAAATCATATTCAAACTCATAAGCTGTCATTTCATTTTTAGTTCTTCTATATAAAATTTGAACGTTTTCTGCACCTAAACGAATTGCGCATGTTGCAGCATCAATCGCTGTATTTCCTGCACCAATGACAACAACTTTTTTCCCTCTGAAAGATTCTGTAATAGATCCTAATTTTGTATTTTTTACAAATTGAATTGCATCATAAACGCCTTCTAATTCTTCCCCTTCAATTCCTAAATTCGGAACATCACCCATTCCGATTGCCAACACAACTCGATCATAATTGTTTTTTATTTCATCAACGGAAACATCTACACCAACACGAGTATTCGTTTTTATTTCAACACCTAATTGCTCAACTTGTTGTACTTCCCATTCCACAACATCTTTCGGTAAGCGGAAAGGAACAATTCCGAAATAATTTAACCCCCCTGCTTCCTTTTCCGCTTCGAAAATCGTTACTTCGTAGCCTAAACGAGCTAAATCTCTTGCTGCAGATAATCCTGCCGGACCGCTTCCGATAATGGCTACCGTTTTGCCGTTAGATGGTTTTGCTTCAAATAAAGGTTTTTCTTGTTCTCTTGCCCAATCTGTTGCATATCGTTGCAAGTTGCCTATTTGTATCGGTTTTGAAACAGAACCTAAAACACAAGCGCCTTCACATAACTCCTCAGTTGGACAAACTCTTGCACAGCTGGCTCCAATAGGATTTGCCTCAAGTATCAATTTTGCTGACCCTTTTAAATTACCGGATGCAATTTTCTTAATAAAATTAGGAATTGGAATCGCCGTTGGACAAGCTTTAATACAAGGTGCATCATAACAATACAAACAACGATTCGCTTCTTCGATAGCTTCGCTTGGTGTCATTCCTTTATAAATTTCTTCAAAATTTTCAGTCAAATTAGATGAAATGCGACCCCCCAAAAGGCTTGTCATACATCCCCCTCCTAAACTATCAATTGATGATTTGAGTTTCTTTTTTTGGTTCCTTAGCTAAGCTGCGATGAATATATTTACCGCCTCCGATTTTACCTACGAATTCTTTGTCTTTAATAATGAACTCTCCGCGCAACAATACACTTACCGGTTCACCTGTCACTTCCATTCCTTCGAACGGATTATAATCGACATTCATGTGATGTGTTTCAGCGGAAATAGTCCGTTTTACAGTCGGGTCAAAGATGACAATATCTGCATCGCTGCCAACCGCAATTGTTCCTTTTTGCGGATATAAATTAAAGATTTTTGCCGCGCTCGTTGCAATCATGTCAACAAAGTCTGTAATGGAAATGCGCCCTTTTGCAACACCTTCTGAGAATAATACACTGAAGCGGTCTTCAATAAATGGTCCGCCATTTGGAATTTTAGAGAAATCATTTAACCCTAAACGCTTCTTACCGTTGTAGTTAAATGAGCACATGTCCGAACCAATCGTTTGTAATTGTTTTGCCTTTAATGCGTTCCACAATGGCTCCTGATGAGATTTCGGTCTTAAAGGAGGCGACCAGACATATTTTGCTCCTTCGAATCCTGGTTTCTCTAGGGCTGTTTGGTCTAGCACCAAATATGGTGGACAAGTCTCTCCGTAAACTTCGTATCCTTTTTCTCGGGCTCTAATAATTTCTTCAACTGCTTCTTTACATGTCACGTGAACAACATAAAGCTTTGCTCCCGCAATATGAGCGAGTTCAATTGCTCGCTTCGTCGCTTCTCCTTCCACTTCTGGCGGTCTCGTCAAAGCGTGATAAATTGGTGCTGTATGGCCTTTTCTTCGTGCTTCTTCCACCAGTTCATCGATTACGGAACCGTTTTCACAGTGAACCATCACAACAGCACCAGTTTCTTTTCCTATCTTGAAAGCTTTAAACAATGTTCGATCAGATGCTTGGAATTCTTTCGCATAAGCCATAAATACCTTAATGGATGAAATTCCTTCTTTTTCTAATAAAATAGGCAATTCTTTTTCCGTTTCTTCATTTAAGTCATGAATCATTAAGTGGAACCCATAATCAACAACTGCTTTTCCTTCCGCCTTTTTGTGCCATTTCTCCACAGCATTTGCTAGCTTCGATTCCCCCGCAGTTAATGCAAAGTCGATTATTGTTGTTGTTCCACCAAAGGCTGCAGCAATTGTCCCTGTTTCCCAATCATCATCAGTCACAGTATTATTGAAAGGCATATCTAGATGCGTATGCGGATCGATTCCCCCTGGAAACACGTACTTTCCACTTGCGTCGATGATTTCAGCATCCGGATCAACAATGTTTCCACCGATTTGAACAATTTTCTCTCCTTCAATTAAAATGTCACCTTGGAAAAAATCTGAGGCAGTTGCAATCCAGCCGCCTTTAATGATTTTTTTTGACATATAAGCACCTTTCCTCCTTTAATTAGTTTGCTTTTCTTGCACTTTTAGTGAAAATTTTGTTTGAAGATTCAGCACTGTTTCCAGCAATACATCTGCACCTTTTGCACAATCTTCGTAAGGGGTTTCTTCTTCTTCGCAATGACTTTTTCCATTGATGCTTGGCACAAATATCATCGCTGTAGGAATGTAGCTTGCAATAAATTGTGCATCGTGGCCTGCACCGCTATATAGCCTTTTTGATGAATAACCAAAGCTTTTACAAGCCTCTTCGATTTGATTGCAAATTGTTTCGTCAAAAACGACTGTATCACGATTCCAAAGCCTTTCAATTTCCACTTTGCATCCTGCTTCTTCTTCTGGTAAGGAATGGATTACTTCTTCTACTTGTTTAATTTTTGCTGGATCTTTATGACGTGACTCTAACGTGAAGACAACTTTGTTAGGAATGACTGTGTGAATATTTGGAGAGACATTCATTCGACCGATTGTATAAACTAATTCTTCATCGATTTGACCTAGTTTTTCTATGAGGAGTGATATATATTTGTTAGCTAAAAATAAAGGATCTTTACGCATTTTCATCGGTGTTGTGCCGGCATGGTTTGATTCACCTGTAATGCGAATTTCATAGCAAACCATTCCCACTACACCTTCAACAATACCTATTTCAACATTTTCCGCTTCTAGTACAGGACCTTGTTCAATGTGCAATTCAATAAAAGCACTGGCTTCTTTTAGCCGATTTTCTTCGCTTCCTTGATAATTGCTTTCTTTCAATGCTTGTTCAAACGTGATGCCACTTACGTCTGTTGATTTTAACACTCGTTCTTTATCGAATTTTCCAGAAAGTACCCCGGAACTCATCATTGACGGTTCAAAACGAGCACCTTCTTCATTGGTAAAATTCACAATCGTTAACGGAATCTCTAATTCTAGTCCATTTTCTTTGATTGTTCTTACCGCCTCTAGCGCAGTTAATACGCCAAGCACTCCATCAAACCGACCGCCTCGCACGACGGAATCAAGATGCGACCCCATCACGATTGGTGGTAAATTCCTTTTTCCCGGCAAAGTCGCATAAATATTGGCCATATCATCTGTTTTTATTTCCATCCCTAGTTGTTCACAACATTGAACGAAATAGTCCCTTGCTTGAAGATCTTCTTTTGATAAGGCGAGCCTTGTAACACCGCCGTTACTTGTAGCACCGAATTGACTAAACTGAATGATGGATTCTTTCAGCCTCGCCTCATTGCACTTATACATTAACTCCCCCCCTTTATACCAACTAAACTGTGACTTATTACGATAATTTTATTAGAAACTTAATCCTCAATTAATGGTCATTCTGACGAAAATTATTGTGCAGTTGCACAGTTCTATTTGATAATTTTTTTTCATATAAGCCAATAGGGGATTTACGCGTATCAATTTATTTTGGGGGGATTCTATGGTAAAAATTTCGGAGCTATTATCTGATCCAAATTTCCAACATCTGCAGTTAATTGGTGGACAGGCTGGAATCCATAAAAGTTTTTCTGGAATTAATGTAATCGAATCGGCTGACTTAGTTCCATTTTGTCGACCAAATGAATTAATTGTAACGACTGGTATTCAAATGAATAATGATGAAAGGCAACTGGAAAGATTAATTAAGTCCTCACATGCTAAAAAAATAGCAGGTTTTATTATCAATATCGGACCCTACATTCCTCGTGTCCCCAATGCAATCATTCAATTTGCGAATGAAAAGCAATTACCTCTTTTCCAATTTGAATGGAAATATCGAATAGCGGATTTATTAAAAATGACTTTTGAGTTTATTTCGAAAAAACAAAATATGCACTATCAACAAAACAATGAAAAAAGAATTTTGCAGCAATTACTGTTTGATATCGATTCCCCTCTCGAAGAATTAAAAGAATTATTGAAGCAACGTGGTATTTCAAAAGAAGAATCTTTTTGCGTGATTACTTGTTTATTGGATCAACCAAATAATAAATATTTTCAATACCGAAAATTGATTGATTATGAGTTTCAACAATATTTCAAACACTTCTTTTGTTTGGAACATAATAATCAATTGATATATGTCATCTTTTCCTATGATGAACACGCTAAGAAAATTCCAATAGAATCCATCTTTCAAAACATTTATAAAAAGGAATACGAAGAACTGGGGACAAGACAATTAACCATTGGTATGGGAAATAAATATCACTCAATCCAACAAGTGAAAAAAAGTTATAACGAATCGCTCACTGTGATCCATTTAACCCAATTGCAACAAAAATCTTCTTTTTTTAAATATAAAGATATCGGTGCATATCGTATTCTTTTGGCATTATACGACGATCCTGTCATCAAATCCTTTCATCAAGAAATGCTAGGCCCCCTATATGTATACGACCAAATGAATGGATCGGACTATGTGCAATTTTTGAAAATTTTTTTAGAAGAAAACGGAAGTGTAAATCGGATTAGCAAAAAACTTTTCCTTCATCGAAATACCGTCAATTATAAAATTCGAAAACTCGAATCTTTGTTAGATGTTGATTTAAACGATAATTTTACAAAAACCAATTTAAGCATCGCTCTGATGATAGAAGATGTATTAAATAAAACATAGTGGTTTAGTTTGTTTTGGTTTAAATAATATGGTATGATACCTTTTAACTTACAATACATTCACTTGGAGGAGAAACAATGCAATCACTACAATCCATTGAACAGTTTCATGAACTAAAAAACGACGAACGTGTAATCTTTGTGTTTTCAGCAGATTGGTGCAAAGACTGCATATTCATTAAACCATTCCTTCCGGCAATCGAAGAAAAATATGCTCAATATACGTTTGTATTAGTAGATCGTGACGACTTTCTAGATTTGTGCGGCGAACTTGATGTTTTTGGAATTCCAAGTTTTATCGCTTACAACAATGGAAAAGAGATTGGACGTTTCGTTAGCCGCGACCGCAAAACACAAGAAGAAATTGAAAACTTTATTGATAGCTTAAACATTTAACATAATATTAAATAGATTGGATAATCTTCTCATTGTGCCCTTTAAGGTAATATAAAAACTTTTTTAACATAAAGGACCCCGCATTAGATAGGGGTCTTTTATTCTATTTTCCAACTTGTGAACTAAGGAATAAATTAAACATATGCTTCTATTCGAGTTAATTACTGTTGCGAATAAGGTACCGAAAGAATCAGATGCGACTCCAATAGCCTAATATTCACTAACGAATATGCAAAACTCTCATAAATTTTTCCACCAACAATCTTCCAATTAGGCAAACCCACTAATTTACATTTCGCCATGTGTTTTTACAGCATAGTTAGACATCATTACCATCAATCAGCTTCAAATTTGACTTTAATGGTCTGTCATCATACGTTCTATCTGTCCCACTATTAGAAACATAAGATGATGCTGATGAATAGGATAGATATGAAAGTATGACAAAGGAAGTGAAAAATTGCCTAAAACGAAAGTAAACCCGAAAGATCCTGCTTCAATACCAAAGTTTGTAACGCCTTTACAAAAACCCCCTGTAGTGAAACCGAAACCCAACCCTAACTATCCAACCAATTCATATTTTGAAATTACGATGAAAGAAGCGTTTCATCGATTTCACCGAGACTTTCCATTAACAAAAGTGTGGGGATATGATGGAATTTATCCGGGGCCAACAATTGAGGCAAGAAAAGACAAAAAAATTTATGTGAAATATTTAAACAAACTTCCAAAAAAGCATTTCTTACCTATCGATCGCACATTGCACGGTGTAGGTGACTCACCAGAAGTTCGTTCAGTTGTTCATGTACACGGTGCTAATGTATTTTGGGAAAGCGATGGTCATCCAGAAGCTTGGTATACACAAAACTATGAATATACGGGACCAAAATTTAAACGAAAGGTTCATGAATACACAAATCATCAGCCAGCAGCGACCCTTTGGTATCATGATCACACAATGGCGATGACAAGATTAAATGTTTATGCAGGTCTGACAGGTTTTTATATCATCCGAGATGCATTAGAAGATCGATTAAATTTGCCAAAAGGAGATTATGAATATCCTCTTCTCCTCCAAGATAAGTCATTTAACGAAGATGGATCATTATTTTATCCAGATCGTCCACCGGAAGATGCACCATTCCCAATTCCAGCACCATTTATTCCTACCATTGTTCCATTTTTCAACGGAGATGTGATGGTTGTTAACGGAAAAGCTTGGCCGTATTTAGAGGTAGAACCAAGAAAATATCGATTCCGCATTTTAAATGGTGCGAACAGCTCTACTTACAATATCCAACTTGAAAATGGGGAACCATTTTATCTCATTGGTACGGATGGCGGTTTTTTAACTGCACCTGTTAAAGTTACTTCTATACAGCTTATGCCAGCGGAACGAGTAGATGTAATCGTCGACTTCTCCTCGTTCAAAGGGCAAAAAATCAAATTAATTAATACGTTATTTGATGAAGATGAGCCCAAAAGGGACATTATGGAGTTTCGTGTAACTCGCCCGTTAAAAGGAAAAGATACAAGTGAGATTCCAACTAAACTTGCTGAATCAATGGATTTACATGAACACCACGCTCATGTCATTCGTAAGCTACCTTTATCTGTCGGAGAAGATCAATACGGTAGAATTATGATGATGCTAGATAATAAAATGTATCACGATCCATGCTCAGAAAAACCTTCTTTAGATAGTGTTGAAATTTGGGAATTTATCAATGCCACACCAATTGCCCATCCTATGCATATTCATTTAGTACAATTCAAAATTCTTGATCGAAGACCGTTTGATCTTGAATTATACCAAAATTCCAACGGGGAAATTCTTGAGTTTATAGGTGATCCAGAACCGCCTCTCGACTACGAAAGAGGATGGAAAGATACGGTGAGCGCTCCTAGCGGAATGGTCACAAGAGTCATCATGCATTGGAAAGAACATACGGGGAACTATATTTGGCATTGTCACTTGCTCGAACATGAAGATCACGATATGATGCGCCCTATCAGAGTCATTGATGACGCCCATCCTGTCGTACAACATGATTAAAGATAATTATTTTACAAATATCGCCAATTTCCTATCACTTGAAATAGTTCAATAAATTTCACTATTATCCCGCCTTTTAACAGGCGTTTTTTTTTTTTGCAATATGTATATATCCATTTTTTATCCATTCGACTTTTTACATTTTTCCCCTTTAATACTTACTCAATGCTTCTATTTCTTCTACACCTCGAGACCTATAAAGAAATAAACCCCCGGTTTGTTGTTGGCCATCCCCTTTTTATCTAATATGTTGATATAAACAAAAATATTTAGGAGGTTTTCTGTGAAGAAAATACTTTTAGCCATCGTCGTTATGTTATTGCTTTTTAGTTTAATTAGTATTGGTCACTTTTCATTCTTTTCAAAAGATTATAGAGCGGAAGTTACAAATGAAATTGATACAATCGAGTTAGATCTTGCAGGAGCAAATGCAACAATACTTACTAAAAATCAAGATTATGTTGAAGCGAAATTAAAAGGTAAAGGCAAAGTATCCCTTTCTAAAAAAGACGATACGATTGAAATAGAATATGATCGCAGATGGTATGAATTTTTCAATTTCGGGGATCGAACAGAGCTTATTATTACAATCCCTGAAAACTATAATCGTGATTTAGAATTTGATGTTCGTTCTGGAAACATTAACTTTGAATTATCAAAAGACATGGAACTCCATGAATTCAAAATGGATGTAAGATCAGGAAACATTCGCATCGATTCGTTACAAGCAAATAAAGCTGAATTGGATGTTAATTCTGGAAATGTGAATATTAAACATGTGACAGGCCAATTGGAGATTGATGTTTCATCCGGAAATATTTCCATTCAAGTAGATGATTTAATAGGTGATATAGATGCAGAAGTAAGTTCTGGCCATATTGCACTCGATTTACCAGATGATAGTGACTTTACATTATCTGGCGAAATTTCAAGCGGAAACATTCATAATCGTTTTCCTTTAAATAATGAAGTGAGAGAAAAAAATCGTTTACGAGGCACTCATGGAACTGGACAATACAATATCGATTTAGAAGTATCTAGCGGTAGCATTGAAATTAAATAAAATAAAAACCAAGGTGAAATAAATCTCTAAGAGATCTTGGCTGATCACCTTGGTTTTTTTAATTACCTACCACAACATTTTTTATATTTTTTCCCGCTTCCGCAATGGCATGGATCGTTGCGGCCAATTTTAGCACCAACTACTACTTTCGTTTGTTTTGGTTTTGAAAGATCTGTTAATTCCTTTGGAGTATACCCACGATTGTCCCAAAGTCTTGTAGTATTTGCAATGGAAAAAATCACCCTTGTTATTTCGTTAACCTGATTGACATTTTCAAACACAAATTGATTTAAAAATTCCCTCATGATGATATTAAATTTATAATTCATCACCTTGATTTTCCATACAAAATCATCCACTAACTCTTGAATCAATCTACTTTCTAGCCCTTCAACTCTTTCTAGTATTTTAATAAGTTCTCGATGATACTTCGTTTCTTCATAATAGAACTCATCTTTATAACGCAGTAATTCTTCTTTTTCAGGAATGTAAAATGGCTTCCCAACCACAAGTTGTTCCAATTTTTCCGTAATATTGTTCTCTTCAAGAGTTTTATGAATAAAACGATCTAATTTTACAACGACATTAGCTTCTTCAAGTAGTTTTTTATATTTTGAATCCGTTGTAATTGCTTGTAATTCTTTACTCGTAATTTTTGGCTTGTTTTGCAAATTGTAAATGTGTATTACTTTATAATTTGGAACAATTCCATATAAGTTCGTACAACTTACAATATAGTCATATATTAATTCTTTATTCGCTACTTTTTCTGGATCGATAACTTCAGAACCCCTATATTTGTCAGATATAATTAAATAATTTTCATGATGAATATGTTCCCATTCTGTCTTTTTGAATTTTACATGTTTTAAAAGAGAATTAATATGGTCTATATTTAACGGTTTATATCCGACCGATTCAGCCCATTCTCGAGTTGAAGTATATTGTGGATGAGTTGGGTCATGAATAATTTCTAAAAAATTCATATATCCAACTGGTCCCCCAACATCTTCTGGCGGTGCCATACCTCCGCCGTCTAGCAAAGTCGGATAGCCAAAATAATAATCATCTACGGTATCTTCTAACGTTATGGTGATTTCCCAATTATCCCCGAAATCATATTGATAAAGAATTTTACCGTTCTTCTCAATATATTGATCAATTTTAATGCGGCTAGGTTGCTTTACCTTTTTTCCGTTCAATTCTTTCTGTTCAATTAATTCTTCATTATTTGTGATCATAACATCTTCCAAAGGGAAGCAAAAATGATGATAGGGTTCCATATAGCTTTTAAAATTTGTTACGTACTGTATCGTTTCGTGCAGTCGATTAAAGGTTGCTCCAACCGGTATAATCACCTTTCGCCAAACTTCTGGTTTAATTCCTTCGAATGTCAATTTTAAAATATAAGCTCTCATTGTTTCACCTTACTTTCTAAATAAATTAGTGCTGACTCGCTTAAACCCTTTATAATTATATATAAATAACTTCACAAAAATAGAAGTTATCATTTTTTATATGAAACTAAAAGTAAAATATGAATAAAAAAAGTAGCCAATACTAGCTACTATAATTTAACCAGCGCTTTTCTACAATTATGAAAGCTTCTTCCAAATAATTTTTTAATTCATGGAATCGATCGATCTCTGGTGACTCATGGAAATCTTGCTTTATAATGCTTAAAAACTTTAACAACTTATGCTCTTCTGTTTTTGAATTATTATAGTTATGAATTAAATCTTCTAATAAATGCAGTGGAATTTTATTTAAAAAGTGATGACTCCAAAGCCATTTATACGAAAGAATTTTTAACGATTCATCATTGCCTAAAATGGAAGTCAAAACGAAAGCAATTCCATAAATTTTTTGGCATTTTAATATGTTATTTAATAATTGCTCGTCTTTGAATTCGCTTTTTTCAATCGAATTATAAGCATGATCTAAATAATGATAGAACACCTCATAAGTCGCTAGATTTTTTGCCTCTCCTCGACCTTCAAAATACGCTGCCGAATTAAAGTAACGATAAAGCGCATTCATTAACTTCGCATTTCCATAACTAATCTTTTCCTGTATTTTACCTACGACTTCATCTGAACTAATTTCAATCATCGGTACCCCTGTTTCTTTGCGATGATCAGTTTTTAACTCGATAAATAATAACACTTCATTTAAATATGGCAGGACGAAATGTTGAGCAATTTCTTTATATTCTCTTGATTTTTCTCTACGTTTTGTTTGTATATATATAAAAGCTTGTGAAAGGATGAACAAAATAAGTATGGAAAATCCCATTTCCACCATAGGCAACTCAAGCCCTCCCCCCTTTTATATGTTGTTATAAAAATTTCCTTTTTCGTAATAAAATGGACACAACTTTATAGTATATATATTCATTTAGAAAAAAATTATTCTATGTTTGGGATATTTACTCTAGAATTGAGAATCACATTAATAAGATGTTACTAGTTTATTGTTGTGGTAATCATGCAAATTTAAACGAGGATAAAACGAGAAATAGTGGAAGAAACATAAGCAGTAGAGGAGAAACAGTTTTTTCAAGTTAACATTTCAGTTTCGACAACAAGCATATTACTTCTTCCTAAAATCTAAAAACACCTTCGATTATACCTACGATAATCGAAGGTGTTTCATTAATTAACCTTCTTTAATAACGTCCCTTTTATTTCTTCAATCTGTTGCAAATGACGCTCTTCATGATAGCCAATTAATGATACCCACTGTCGTATTGATAATAGCCCGTACCTTCTATGAATAAAAGATTTTTGCTCTAAATCTTCTTCACTAACACCTTCAATACTTTGCCACAATGCTTCTCTAGATTTTTCTAATTTTTGTATAAGCTCTTCTAATGTTTGAAATTTCTCTGAAGGTGTTAAATCATCTGGCGCTACTCGTTTCACCGTACGATCTAATATATGGTAAAGGGGTTTTTCTTCAGTTGGATTGTATTCATCTTTTGATAGCGTTTCCAATATTCCATCTACCGTATTCATTTCCATTAAATATAAATGCTCTAACACTTGAGCGATTGACCATTTCCCTTCTTCAGGTACTGCATTTAATTGTTCATTAGACAAGGAACGAACACTTTGCAAAAGCTTTTCACGGGTTTTCTGTATTTTTTCCACTCTTGCTACCCTCCTTCATTCTTTCTAATTATTATTCTTTCAAAATAAAAAAAAGAACTACTTATTCTTTTTATAATGAACGGAGTAGAACTATTTTTAGAGTTAACGGCCTATGTTTAAAAGTGACGCGGAAAATCGCTCACTTCAAACATAGGCATATCCATTGAAATTCAATATTGTATATCATTAAATTAATAGCATTGGAAGAATGCAATACGTTGACGATTTAATACATCGTAAACCCAACCTCGATTTCCTCTCCAACGGAAACCAATAATTGAGTTACCGAAAGCAAACATCGGATAGAACCAGAAGCTATTACCATTCGTTAACCAAATAAAAGTATTGCGGAACAAACATCTCCCAATTCCTCGTCCTCCACTGCGACGACCAAATTCAGCTGTTCCTTGGAATGAGCTAAGTTGAGGTGTGAAACTTGGAGGCGGAGCTGCAGGTGGAGTCATTTGTCCTCCAGGTGGTCTTCCTGGTGTACCTGGGAATCCCCCTGGTGCACCCGGGAATCCTCCTGGTGTACCTGGGAATCCTCCCGGTGCGCCTGGGAATCCACCTGGTGTACCTGGGAATCCTCCTGGTGTACCTGGGAATCCTCCTGGTGTACCTGGGAATCCTCCTGGTGTACCTGGGAATCCTCCCGGTGCGCCTTGGCCTCCCCCTGGTGCACCAGGGAATCCTCCTGGCATACCTGGGAACCTTGATGGCTGGCCTTGAAACCCTCTACGCGTTACATCATCATCAAAATCAAATTGATTATTATTATCATTGTCGTTAAAAAAAGGATACACGCTTTTTCCCCCTTTTCTTCAAGCTAATTTCAATGTATGTAGCTATTTCAACGCTACATAGGCATATATTCATCTTCATTGAAAGAGGAGAAAAAGATGTGTTTGTATCCTAAAAACACCTTTTGTTGAATATTAACAACCAAAGTATACCAAGTTGTTTTATATGTTTTATTGGTATAATAACAAAAAAATCATTTTTATTAAAGTATTACTTAGCTACTTTTCACATTTATTTTATTTTTCTGTTTCGAATTAACTTAAATGTTTCTATTTCATCACTTCTCATTCTGAATAAAAACCGCACAGGACACTTAACATGCACTGTGCGGCAAAATGGACACTAAAAGACTCGTACTAAATTATTAGAAATTAATCTTCAATGACCCCTTCGAAGTTAATTAAATCTTCAAACTTAATAATCTTTGTCGCATCTGGTATACCAATCACAAAGTTTGGTTTTTCATTTACATTCGATTTACCCATTTTATAGTTTATTTTTAATCCGAATGTTTCGCCTTCCATTGTAAAGTCTATATCAAAATTTAACACATCATAGCCAATATATTTTTCTGGATGTACAGCAATATATTCTTTCAATTCATTTAATGTCACGTAATTATTAATTTCACCAACAATATCTTTAATATCTAATTCTGCAGCTTCCAGTGATTGTTTTAACATCTCGATATCTTCGGAAGTAACACCAAGTGCTTTGGCGTATTCTGGGTTTTCCAATAATGCAACGAATTCAGGTAAAATTTTATTAAATAGTTTTTGAATGAAAGGCGTTAATTCATCATTCGTCATTTCAAATTTAATTACTTTGTCTACTTCAATACCTTCTGGTACTTGAATTGCATCTTTAGATACTTCTTCATAATACTCCCCACCGAAGTGATCAAAGAAGAGATCGAACAATTCTTCATTAAGTTTTTGCTGTAATTCTATATCCATTACAGGAGCAGGTTGTCCAGTTACTTCTGAAAGCTCAGCAAAATCCATTTCAATAAATTTACCTTTATACTCTTCTGGAGTTGGGGCAAATGGCAGTTCAGGAATTTGAATCCACATTTTATCAGCAGTCATCACAACTGGCAGTTTAATATCACCAATTGGGAACGGTCCGTTTAGTTTAAATGTCATATCCATTTCAAGTTGTAATGGGTCTTTTTGATAAACCCCTTTGAAATCGACATGAATATCTTTAAACATATCAAAGATTGCAGTTGCTTCTTCAGTTGCTCCCTCAATTGTAGGGAATTCAAAACCGTAATTCATTGTTCCTTCAAATTCATAAGAATTCAATTCAAATTCTTTTTGATAAATTTCTTTTAGTTCTTGTACAATTGGATCATTTGCATATTGTTTATCCAATACTCTTGATAAGAATACTGCAAAGTGAGCACGTGTCGTAGGTTGATTTGGATTGAAGGCATTTTGTTCATTACCCGTTGTAATTTCATTTGCATACAGAGCATCAATTGCTTCATATGCATAGAAATCTTTCGCTACATCTTTAAAAGATGTTGTTCCATTACCTTTTAATTTGAAGGCATTTGTTAAAATAATCGCCATCTGTGCACGAGTAACATCATCATTCGGTCTGAATTCACCATTAGACCCTTTCATAATATCAGCGTTTGTTACAGCAGCAATAGCGTCATATGCATAATAATCTTTTGAAACATCCTTATATACAATCTTTGAATCTTTGCTTGTATCAAGTTTTAATACTCTTGATAATATAACTGCAGCTTGAGCACGTGTTATAGTTTGATTTGGCTTGAACGAATTGTCTTCATACCCTTTAATAACCCCTTTGCTTACTAAGCGGTTGATTTCGTATGAAGCCCAATGTTTACCACTTACATCTGTAAAGCCAGCTGCACCTGCACTCCCAAACGGGACCGCTAACAATAAAACAATTGCTAGTAAAATAGAAAAGAATCTTGTTTTCTTCATTTTTCTCCTCCTCCGACACATAATAGTTAGCCACATTTACAATAATTGTAACATATCCCTCTACTGGAAACTCTTATAATTTGTTACCAATTTATGTGACCCGTTTATAGATACGAAGATTCTATCAAAATGGTTTCAAAATTTTTTAAGTTTTTCTTTAATTCTACCTAATGGGTGATAAATAATATGTTGACTCCTGTCGTCGAATCGTTTTTTATGAAACTTCTTTATTGATAATTCGTACATATTCAAAAAAGGCTTTTTGAAAAGGAGGAAGTTTAGCATGATCGATAAATTTTTCAAGTCCATCATGGGGGGAAAACGTCATTCTTCTTCCAACTATAGAAGATTCACAAAAAGGCATAACTTTTACGGACATCATTATTACAAACGTGGACATAAAAGCAGTGGTATTTTTCGTTCCGGTAGCTTCTTCAGTTCAAGAAGTTTCTTCAGCAGTTAAACGATGATTCGGTATTTTCTTGAAAACAAGTACCATCGAATATTTAAAAGGTATATAGATGAAAAGACAAATTATTGTTTTTCTGAGGTACTTGGTACTGGTACTTATGGTATAGCATATTTAATCATAGAAAAGCGGACCGGAAAAAAATATGTCCTGAAACGTCTAATAACGAAATATCGACATTCTAAGAAATTACGTCAAAGATTTCAAAAGGAAATCCAAATTCTTAAAGAATTGAATTTTCCCTTTGTCCCTTCCGTCATTGTTGAAAATGAAGTTGAAAATATCCCTTTTTTCGTAATGGATTATATGGAAGGCCGCACTTTTGAGCAAACAATCTTTGAAGAAGGTCATGTTTATTCTTTACCTGAATCCCTTCATATTTTAAAAATACTTCTAGAAATGGTCGTCCAAATTCATCATAAAGGTATTGTGCACCGCGACTTAAGAATCCCTAACGTATTAGTCCATCAAGGAAAGCTCTCTATTATTGATTTTGGATTAGCTACTTATTTAAACCCGAAGCAAAAGATTGAGGAAGTTAAAAATCCAAAAAAGGCTGCAAATCATTGTAGTGATCTTTATTTTCTCGGTCATTTTCTACTCTTTTTACTTTACTCATCCTATACTCCTACAGAAAGTAAAGAGAGAAGTTGGCAAGAAGAATTACAATTACCTGAAGAAGTAAAAAACTATATTGAACGTTTACTATTAATCCGGCCACCTTTCTCAAGCGCAGAGGAAGCATTACATTGCATCCCTAAAGTCTAATAATAGCCAATTTTTACAAGTATTTATTTCAACAGTAGGCTATTATTTTTTTAAGAGAAATCGAAAAAATTAAGTCGCTTCATTGAAGAAGCGACTTATTAATCGTTGACTATATTCAAAACCATTTTAACTTATTTGCAGAAAATATATTAGAAACTTGCTCCATTAATTGCAACATGTTGACTCACCGCTTCAAATTCCCGTCCATTCCAATTTAAAACGTTCTCAACGTATCCTAAACCATCTGCATGATATCTCCCGGCGATTTTTTCCATTGTTAATAATGAATACTTCCCATCCCCCGTTAGATCAATTGGATATATCCCACTAGCAGGATCTACCCAACCTTGAATAGGTTCCTTTAGCTTTCCATTGGAATCATATATTTCATGTAAATACTCTTTTCCTTTATAACGAATATTTAATAGATAACGTATGTTAGGATTCCTGCTCGTTACCATTACTTCTGCATTGTCTTTATAGTTTACTTCATACTGCCGTTCTTCATTAAACTTAATAGAATCAAAAATTTTCCCTAACTTGCCATGTAAAAACGAAAATACGTAAGCAAAGACTATCGCTCCGCTTCCACCGGATTGAACAGTTACTAGAATATCATTTACCTGATCACCAGTTAAATCTCCCGTCCAAATCGTTGGATTATATCCTGCTACATCTTTTAAATGATATACGGATATTTCATGGGTGAAACCATTTTGAACAACTAGACTCATATTGCTTAAATAAGGACTATCGTCGAGTTTTGAGGCTATCAGAAAAATTCCATCAAGCACTCCATCACCGGTAACGTCACTCAATTGATAAGCTACTACAGAGGGGCCTTTTGATTGGTCAAAGGGGGGCATTAAGCTAGGCAAGATGTCAAACTGATGTGGTTGCCAATATGGATACATGTTGTTCCTCCTAACGAGTAAAATACCGTTACCCCATTATATATGTGAATAATGAGTGATTGGTTCTTTCATAAATAAAAAAACCTGAGAATTGCCTCAGGTTAAGCTCCCTTTTCTTTTTAGCCATATCCAACAAGTGATGATTATTACGATAAACCCAAAATATCCCATAATGGAATACACAGTTTTCACAATGGTAGTAAACCCGATAAAGCTTGCAAAAAATGCAATGAAGGCAGAAACAATGAGAAAATATTTATACGTTTTGGACTTTGGTGATACAAATCGAATGACAAAAGAATAAAGTACACCGACTGCTGTACTATAAATCATTATAATTAAAGTAATAGCCATCAGCCCACCAATAATGGGATGTATATGTAAGGCAATCACTAATGTAGGCATCGGCTTCCCAAAAATCACATCCATTTTTGCCATTAGCGCCACATAAACTAATAGAATCAACATGCCCATTAATAATCCACCAATAATTCCACCCATTCCTGCCTCTCTTCTACTGTTCACAGTACTCCCCATTACCGCAAGCATTGGCAACCCTACCGCTAAATTATACGAAACATATAAAAGTGCTGCTAATAGCCAATGTCCTGTTGATAATTGATTTGCCATTTCTATATGTTCATTGAAACTACCATCCATCGTTAAAATTGAAGCAATCACTAGTATGAAAATCACGATGATTAAATAGGGGATTGCTAAGGCAAGTATACTTATAATTTTTTCTACATTGAGCATCAGTGTGAAAATTGTGAATATCATCATAAAGAAACTACCAATAAAACCATTTATTCCAAATAGCACTTCAAAAGCACTCGCTGCCCCTGCAAACATAGCAACCGTAATACAAAAAGAAAACACCGTTATGAGACAATCGATGATCGAGCCGAATGTTGAACCTGCAATAAAAAGCACGACTTCTTTATGGGATGTTGTTTTCAAAGAATATCCTAATGTTGCTATATTCATTCCTAAAAAAGAAAATAGTACACTAGCAACGAAAACCCCAAACAGTCCATACCAACCGTAGGAGATAAAAAATTGGAATATCTCTTGTCCAGATGCGAAGCCTCCCCCAATCATTAAACCGACAAATGCTCCCCCGATTTTTAAACTATTTCTCACCATTTCCCCCATTTCTCTAACTCAATAATCGTTTGTCGTATTCAATTGTAAACATTCGAGGAAACTGTATATTTATCAATAATCTTTCGATTAGGCTCGTACCCAATTCCAACAGTTTGCGGCACTTGGATAGTTCCATCTTTCACAACAACTTCGGGATTTATGATATCTTCCTCAAAATAATGGCTTGACCCTGCAGTATCTCCAGGTAAAACAAAATTTGATAATGATGTTAAAGCGATATTATGTGCTCGGCCAATTCCTGCCTCGAGCATTCCACCACACCAAACCGGTATGCCCTTTGATTGGCAATAATCATGAATTTTGATTGCTTCAGACAAACCTCCAACTCGTCCAATTTTGATATTTATAACACCACAACTCCCCAATTCAATTGCCTTTCGTGCATCTTCAAGGGATATAATACTTTCATCTAAACATATAGGTGTCTTCAAATGCTTTTGAAGTGTCGCATGATCCACAATATCGTCATAAGCTAACGGCTGTTCAATCATCATCAAATTATACTCATCCAACTGTTTTAATAAGTCGATATCGCTTAAAGTATATGCTGAATTCGCATCTGCCATCATCGGAACATTTGGGAATGCTTCCCGCAGCTTTTTGATGACTTCCACATCCCATCCAGGCTTTATTTTGACTTTAATTCTTTTATATCCTTCTGCAATGTACTTCCCGACCACTTCAATTTGCTTTTCGATTGTCGATTGAATACCGAGACTCACTCCTACATCTATTTTTTCTTTATTTCCTCCAAGGACTTTTGCTAAAGATTGATTAGACTGTTGTGCGTAAATATCCCAAATTGCCCCTTCAATCGATGCAATGGCCATTTTGTTTTTCCGTATGCCTGCAAACATTTTACTTACATCATTTGGATGATGGATGTTCTTTTGTAAAATCATTGGAATCAGAAAATCTTCTAGCATATGCCAACAAGTTTTTACGGTTTCTTCACTATACCACGGCGCTTCGAAAGCAACGCATTCACCAAATCCAACAATTCCTTCATCTGTGTGAACTTCCAACAATAAAAAAGATTTATCATGTAACGTGCCAAAGCTTGTTGTAAATGGATTTTTCATTGGCATTTTTACATAACGAACAATGACTTTATGAATTCTCATCATTAATTCTCCCTTATTAATACATATGTATTTCGTTTATACAAATTCATTAAAAAGTATTTTCTCATCACATTATCTCTGAATAATAATTTAAATAGGGACTATTAAATCCATAAAAATTCTTTACTACTTGAGAAACCGAAAATAGTTGTAGTTTTTCTTAAGAGTGAAGTAAAGAAAAAAGTTTAGTTCAATAATAGACTTTTATCTCTAATTTTTCTCGCTATAATTGTTTATTATTATCAAAAGATTAGCTAATTGTCCCTTCATATAAACTATTAAATGAATATGATGAAAACAAAAGGAGGTGAGAAATTTAATTATTGTAATGAGAAGTAAATTACCCTATGAATATAAATGTACGGCAACAATTATCCTTTTCAATTTGATGTAACAAACTTTGAATTGGATAAATCAAGGATACCCATTTCCTATATTGTGAAAATGAACAAATACAGCCCTCTGCAGTAAATCAATTTGAACTCCCTATATAACGATGTAAAAATAAGAGCCTGAATTTGTTTCATTGAAAAGGATCTGTAAAGTTAAGTCGATGGTGAATAGATCCCTTCACAACAGGAATGGTTTGGACGCATATTGTATCCTAACTTCTTAGGTTGGCATGAGGGTGGAGTTTATAGTTTGATCATTGTTACCTCCATTTATTTAGTTGGGAACGTCTCTCCGAATTTGCATTCCCAGTAACCATTGTATACCCCTTATTCGACGGCGAGTGGTGAGTGAGCACACATTTCTTCCACAAATCCCATTATCATTCATGGATGGCAAGTAGCCATCCTTTTTTTGTTATGTCTTTTCCCCTTTTACTATTTTATGTAAGTATTCTGAAACATTTGTGTTTCCTTGACTCAGTCTTTCGTAAAGGTTTAAATAGGAATAGACCTTTTTGCACTTTCAATTTCTGTAAATGTACCGTTACAATATCACTACTGCTATTTAAAAATAATTTTATAGATAAAAAATTCAAAGGGGATATTTATGCAATCAAAATCTCAAAAAGTTGCCTTAGCTCTATTACTTGGAAATATTTTTATTACCTTTGTTGGTATTAGCCTAGTTATCCCTGTCTTGCCTTCATTAATGAATGAATTATCCTTAAGCGGCACCGTAGTAGGAAACATGGTAGCTGCTTTTGCATTAGCTCAACTAATCGCTTCTCCCATTACAGGAAAATGGACGGATCAATACGGCCGGAAAATAATGATTATCATCGGTCTTTTTTTATTTAGTTTTTCAGAGTTGTTATTTGGTATTGCTAAGAGCCTTGAGATTCTTTTCCTATCAAGAATTTTAGGTGGAATTAGTGGCGCATGCATCATGCCTGCGATTACTGCATATATTGCGGATATCACATCTGAAAGCGAACGTCCGAAAGCCCTTGGATTTATGTCTGCCGCGATTAATACCGGATTTATTGTAGGGCCTGGTATAGGCGGATTTTTAGCGGAATTTGGAATTCGTGTACCATTCTTTGCTGCCAGTGTTTTGGGAGCATTAGTAGCCATTGCCTCCATTTTTATTTTGAAGGAGCCTGAACGTAGAGAGCATCCGAAAGTGTTCAAAGATGAAAAAATTGGTTGGAAACGAATTTTTATTCCAATGTATCTTATTTCGTTTATTATTATTTTCCTATCGACATTCAGTTTAGCTTCCTTCGAGTCATTATTTAGCCTATTTATTGATCATAAATTTGGATTTACACCAAAAGATATCGCCATAATCGTTACAGGCGGTGGTATTGTTGGAGCAGTTGTGCAAATTTTATTATTTGATGCATTAACAAAGCGGTTCGGAGAAATTAACGTTGTTCGAATTAGTTTAATTATGTCAGGCCTATTAGTGTTCGTTATGACAATTGTAAATTCTTACTGGACAATCATGTTAACTTGTTGGATTGTCTTTGTTGGCTTTGATTTAATTCGTCCAGGAATTACATCCTATCTTTCAAAAATTGCAGGAAATGAACAAGGTTTTGTAGGGGGCATGAATTCCATGTTTACAAGCATCGGAAATATCTTTGGCCCTATCATTGGTGGTATCTTATTTGATATGAATTATAATTATCCATACTACTTTGCAACAATCATATTAATTTTAAGTATTATCATTGCAATGTTTTGGAAAAACCAACTGAATTCTTATCATTAATCAAAATGGTTATCCAGTTTAACACAGTTTCTGGATAACCTTCTATTTTTATCCTTCATAAGTCTTTGGAAAAAAGTTTCAATTGAACTCTAATGCCTAATAAAAAGAGCAAATTATTATAATATTATTGATAATTTAAATTCTTTCGATTAAAAAATCACATCTATCATATATAATGAATTTATAAGCAATTTTGCTAAAAAACACAATTTTTTTATGCTTCAGTACATTAAGGGGGATTTTTCAATGGTTAAAACAACAAAAGAAATTATAGAAATTACAGAAAAGCTTGGTGCTCATAACTACCACCCACTACCAATTGTGATTAGTGAAGCAGAAGGAGTATGGGTAAAAGATCCAGAAGGTAAAGAATATATGGATATGCTATCTGCTTATTCTGCTCTAAACCAAGGTCACCGACATCCAAAAATCATTCAAGCATTAAAGAATCAAGCAGATCGAGTAACTTTAACTTCTCGTGCATTCCATAACGACCAACTTGGTCCATGGTATGAAAAAGTATGTAAAATCACCGGAAAAAACATGGTTTTACCAATGAATACTGGTGCAGAAGCTGTGGAATCAGCGATTAAAGTTGCTCGCCGTTGGGCTTATGATGTGAAAGGCGTTGAAGAAAATAAAGCTGAAATCATCGGTTGCAATGGAAACTTCCATGGCCGCACTATGATTCCTGTCTCTCTTTCATCTGAGAAAGAATATCAACGCGGTTTTGGACCGTTAATTCCAGGAATTAAATTAATTCCATACGGTGATATTGAGGCATTAAAAAACGCTATTACACCAAACACTGCAGCTTTTATTTTTGAACCTATTCAAGGAGAAGCAGGGATCATTGTACCTCCTGAAGGATTCTTAAAAGAAGCAGCAAAACTTTGTAAAGAACATAATGTATTGTTTATTGCGGACGAAATACAAACTGGACTTGGCCGTACAGGAAAAATGTTCGCTTGCGAGTGGGAGAATATTGAGCCGGATGTTTATATTCTTGGAAAAGCACTCGGCGGAGGCGTAATGCCAATTTCTGCTGTGGTGGCAAACGATGATATTTTAGGGGTATTAAATCCTGGTTCTCATGGTTCTACTTTTGGTGGTAACCCACTAGCTTGTGCTGTTTCAATCGCTTCCCTTGAAGTCATCGAAGAAGAAAAATTAGTGGAACGTTCACTTGAGCTAGGACAATACTTTAAAGAAGAACTTTTAAAAATTTCATCACCTATTATTAAGGAAGTGCGAGGAAGAGGTTTATTCATAGGGGTTGAACTTCATGAACCTGCTCGCAAATATTGCGAACAATTAAAGGAAAAAGGTCTATTATGTAAAGAAACTCATGAATATGTAATTCGCTTTGCCCCACCATTAATCATTACGAAAGAACAAATTGATTGGGCACTTGAACGAATTAAAGAAGTTCTTGAGAATGCAGAAAGTGCAAATTAAGAGAATATATAATATTCACTAACATGCACTAAATGCAATTCATTTATGGCTGTTTAGAAAGTTAAAATTTCTAAACAGCCTTATTTATTGATTTTTTTATTCTCATTACATTATGATATTCAATTAATATATAGCAAAACTATTCCTTATATTAAGAGAGGGATTAGAATGATTCAATCGCTTTATGTGTCAGGATACAGACCCCATGAATTAGGTATATTTAACGAAAAACATCCTGGCATCCAAATCATAAAAAAAGCCATTGAGAATGAATTGAGAAGTTTGATTGAGGATGGATTAGAATGGGTCATCGTCAGTGGACAACTCGGTGTTGAAATATGGACTGCAGAAGTTGTCATTGAACTAAAAAATGAATTTCCTCAATTGAAATATTCCGTTATTACACCTTTTTTAGATATCGAGAAAAATTGGAATGAACAAAGACAACAACAATACGCTTACATTATTAGTCAAGCAGATTTTGTGACAAGTATAACAAAAAGACCATATGAAGCACCTTGGCAATTTGTTGAAAAAGATAAATTTATTATTCAAAATACCGATGCCCTATTACTTGTCTATGATGAAGAACATGAAGGATCTCCAAAATATTTAAAGCGACTGGTTGAGAAATACATGGAACGCAATCCATATGAGCTATTTGTGATTACGTCTTACGATTTGCAAATCATTGCAGAAGAATTAGAAAGAGCTGAATGGTGATTTTTTCAAATTATGATGAATTTCCTGTTGACAATTTAATTGATAATGATTATCATTATCGTAAATAGAAATTTCCGAGCTGAACCCCCCAAAATATATCTCGGGAACAATATTTTCCATTTTATTTTCTCCAAATTATGTCTATATCCCCCTATATATAGACATTTCTAGGCTGCAACTATTATGTTGCAGCCAAAATTCTATAATCAATACTATTTTTTATTTGAAATACATATACTAATACGAAGGAGTTGTACAAAATGGAATATCGTATAGAAAAAGATACGTTAGGTGAAGTACGTGTACCTGCTGATAAAATTTGGGGCGCCCAAACACAACGTAGTAAAGAAAACTTCCAAATTGGCGATGAAAAAATGCCAATAGAAGTCATTCGAGCATTTGCAATACTAAAAAAATCTGCAGCAATCGCCAATAAAAAATTAAATAAATTATCACCAGCAAAAGCAGATGCCATAATTTCAGCAGCAGATGAAATTCTAGAAGGTAAATGGGATGACCAATTCCCACTAGTTGTTTGGCAAACAGGTAGCGGTACTCAATCTAACATGAACGTGAATGAAGTTATTGCTTACCGTGCAAATCAATTATTAATAGAACAAGGATCATCGGAGAAAGTTCATCCAAATGATGATGTCAACATGAGTCAAAGTTCGAACGATACATTCCCAACAGCATTACATATCGCTGCTGTTGAAATGGTAGAAGACTATTTGTTGCCTCGATTACAACTTTTGAAAAATACATTAAAAGAAAAATCAGAAGCTTTCAAAGATATCATTAAAATCGGTCGTACCCACTTACAAGATGCAACACCTTTAACACTTGGACAAGAAATTAGCGGCTGGTATTATATGCTAGAACGCTCAGAACAAATGATTAAACATAATACCGAGTATTTAAAGAGCTTAGCCATCGGAGGTACTGCAGTTGGTACTGGCATCAATGCTCATCCAAAATTCGGAGACATGGTGGCAGAAGAAATTAGTAATATTACCGGCAAACAATTTGTTTCATCTGAAAATAAATTCCATGCATTAACAAGCCACGATGAAATTGTTGCTGCACATGGTGCTTTAAAAGCCTTAGCTGTAGACTTAATGAAAATTGCGAACGATGTTAGATGGCTTGCTAGTGGTCCTCGTAGCGGTATTGGTGAAATTATTATTCCAGCAAATGAGCCAGGAAGTTCGATTATGCCTGGTAAAGTAAATCCTACTCAATCTGAAGCTATGACGATGGTTGTTACTCAGGTAATCGGTAACGATGCAACAATTGCTTTTGCTGCTAGTCAAGGAAACTTTGAATTGAACGTATTTAAACCTGTCATTATTTATAACTTCCTTCAATCAGCCCGACTTTTAGCTGATGCAATGAAATCCTTCAACGACAAATGTGCTATAGGCATTGAACCGAACCATGAAGTACTTGAGCGCAACTTAGAAAATTCTTTAATGCTTGTTACTGCATTAAATCCTTACATCGGTTATGAAAATGCAGCAAAAATAGCGAAAAAAGCTCATGCGGAAGGCACTACTTTAAAAGAAGCTGCACTTTCTCTTGGCTTACTAACAGAAGAACAATTCGATGAATATGTAGATCCGAAAAAGATGATTTATCCAAATGCTTAAATTTCTAAATTTGTGTTTTCATCCCTTAACATACCCCTAAAAAAGAAATAACCGACGAGCAATTGGCTCGTCGGTTATTTCTTTTATATTACTCTTCTGCTGTTGTTGCATACATGGAATCTACTTTTTTTGGACCAATCATATTAAATATGATGTTTAACATAATCGCTGATAATGAACCGCAAACAATTCCATTAGACGTTAAAATGGATAGACTACCTGGCAATACTTCAAAAATATTTGGTACAAATGCAACACCTGCACCAAGGGCTACAGAAATTGCGACAATCATCGTGTTTTCTGGTGATTTCAAAATTTCAGGTGCAAGCATTGTAATACCTTGCGTCAATACCATTCCAAACATTGCAAGCATAGCTCCACCTAGTACAGCTGTTGGAATAATTGTTGTTAGTGCTGCGATTTTTGGTAAAAAGCCTAAAGCAACGAGCATTACCCCAGTAATAATGATGACTTTTCGATCTTTTACCCCTGTCATTTTAATTAATCCAACATTTTGTGAAAACGTTGTATATGGAAATGCATTAAAGATTCCACCAATGATTGAAGCCAATCCTTCTGATCGATAGCCGCGTGCCAAATCACTTGCTGAAATTGACTTTTTCTCAATATCACCTAATGCAAAATAGACACCACTCGATTCTACTAACGAAACCATCGCAACAAGCGTCATTGTAAGGATTGAAGCCAAGTCGAAGGTTGGCGTTCCAAAATAAAATGGTTGTACCATATGGAACCATCCTGCTTCTAATACAGGCGAAAAATCAACTTTCCCCATAAAAATACCTATAATTGTTCCGAACACTAAGCCTAATAATATGGAGATGGAACGAATAAAGCCTGTTGTAAATCTATAAATCAATAAGATCATTATGAGAGTAACTAACGCTAATGTGAGGTTGGAAGCCGAAGCAAAATCTGGTGCTCCCTGTCCTCCGCCCATGTTATTCATGGCAACTGGAACTAATGAAATTGCGATAATTGTAACAACAGAACCTGTCACAACAGGAGGGAAAAATTTTACTAACTTTCCGAATACTCCTGATATGAGAATAATAATAAATCCAGAAGCAATAATAGCTCCATAAATCGCACCGATACCTTTACTCTGGCCAATTGAAATAATCGGAAATACCGCAGTAAATGTACATCCTAATACGACAGGCAAACCAATTCCGAAAGCTTTCCCCCTCATTACCTGTAACAAGGTAGCGACGCCACACATCATAATATCAATTGCCACTAAATACGTTAGCTGCTGCTCATCAAACCCTAATGAACTCCCAATAATTAACGGTACTAAAATAGCTCCAGCATACATCGCTAATAAATGCTGTATACCTAGGGTAATTGCTTTTCCATTCGTCATGAAATCATGTTCCTCCTCGAAATAATTAAACAATCAATTATTCAGCAAACTCGATTGTGTTATTTTTTAAAGATTTGATAATGGCTAAAGACTCTACACGAATACCTTGTTCTCGCAACACTTTCCCACCATTTTGGAATCCTTTTTCAATCACAATGCCAACTCCAACGATCTTACACCCTGCTTGTTTAGCTATATCCAATAATCCTTTTACCGCCTCACCATTTGCTAAAAAATCATCGATGATTAACACATTATCGTCTGGGGATAAAAAGTCTTTTGAAACGGATATTTCGTTTGTTTCTTGTTTTGTAAATGAGTAAACTTGCGAAGTATATAAATTTCCAGATAAAGTTAATGATTTTTTCTTGCGTGCAAATACTACCTCTGCACCAATAGTCAAACCTAACATCGTCGCAGGTGCGATACCGGAAGATTCAATTGTTAAAATTTTTGTAATCACTTCATCCTTAAATCGATTCGCAAATTCTTCGCCAATTTCTCTCATTAAAAGCGGATCAATTTGATGATTCAAAAAAGAATCCACTTTTAGCACAGTGTCCGAAAGCACTTTCCCTTCTTGAGCTATTTTTTCTTTTAACAGATCCATTAAAAATTCGCCCTTTCATCATTCCTTTAATAAAAAAACTCGAAAGACCTTTCCTATGAGGAATAAGCCTTTCGAGTATATCGAAAGCACATAGACTTGTGCATATGTACTAACATCCGACAAATCTAGACAATCCCCTCATAGTCGACTTATTTACGGTAAGTCGGTAGAAACTTGCGAGCCATATTCCCGCGATTATATGAGTGTGGTATTTATTTTTGAATGTTTATTATTATAAACACGTCATATGTCGAATGCAAGATATTTCTTTAAAAAAACACATGTATTATTCGGAAATCGGTGAAATTTCAACTAATGAGCAGATGAATTGTTCGCATTTTCTGTTTTTTCTAAACTATCACAAAAAACTATTTCAATAGGCGGCCAATTACTTCTTTTACAGTTCCAAACGCTGCTCCTTCTTTGCCAAAGTAAGACATATTACGGCATGCAATAACTTTGACATTCTCACCGTTTTCGAGGGGATATTCTGCAATAACTCCTAATTTTTCAAGTTCTTGTACAGTACCTGTCTCAAACGTTTCTACTTTATGAATCAAACGTTCTTGATAAATTTCTCGAAATTCATCAAACGCTTTAGAACCTTGAATGATGATAATTTCTGGTGAAAATTCATTCAGCACTTTTTCAAACAACTGTTTTCCCGAGAGATATAGTAAATGATTTTCTTTTTTCATTTGCTTAAACTGTTTATAATCCTTTGCAAGAAGACAATTTACATTCGTCAAAACAACGTTTTCATTAAATTCTTTTTTCATCCATTGTGCAAAATTCAAGCTACCTTTATATTCCCGAGAAGCTGCAATGATTTCAAGTCCGTTTAATTGTTCAAACAATTCTCCATCAACGAGTGAATCAGCATACATTTTTATATCATTTAAATCAAAATAAGCTAGTGATTCCGGATATAAACCGACTAAAAATACTCTCGATTTATAAGGGTTCCCATCCACTTGAAATGGCCGATATTGAATATCGTCAGAATGCCCATCCACAATCCATTCGTATATTTTTCTGAAAAAACCCACGGAGACCGTCATTTTACTCATCCTTTACCAGTCTTTTGATCTTTTTCACTTGATTAGACAGAAAAACCCTTAAAACTTTCCATTTTTCCCATTATAACAACAGATTTAGCCTCTTATATATCCTTTTGTTGTTGGCTTACTTTTTCTCTACATCTAAATTACATTCCTCAAGCGGAATCAATTTTGTTTTGTGTTTAATCTTATACCCTAACCAAAAGATGATAAACAAAGGAATTCCGATGTACGAAACCGCAATTCCATACCAATCGATTGTTCCGATAAAAGCCGTATAATTTTGCCCAATAATGACGATTAAACATAAAGTTAATGCAAACAGTGACCCAAATGGATATAAAGGTGATTTGTAAGGTAAATCATTTAAGTCTCTTCCTTGTTTAATATATGCTTTTCGGAATCGATAATGGCTAATGGCAATACCAACCCAAGCAATAAAACCTGATAACCCAGATGCATTTAATAGCCACATATAAACTATTCCATCCCCAAAGAAGGAAGATAGAAAGGCTAAACAACCTACTGCAAGAGTTGCAAGTAAGGCATAAATTGGTACACCTCGACGATTTAGTTTGGCAAAAATCTTCGGAGCTTTTCCGTCTACAGCCAATTGCCATAACATACGTGAAGAAGCATATAAACCTGAATTCCCAGCTGAAAGCATAGCAGTTAAAATGATGGCATTCATCACAGAAGCAGCAAAGGCAATCCCTAATTTATCGAATACTAAAGTAAATGGTGATACCGCTACATCTTCTGATAATAGTCGTGGGTCTGTATAAGGAATTAATAATCCAATTGCAAGAATGGCTAATATATAGAATAGTAATATACGCCAAAATACCGAACGTACAGCTTTCGGTATATTTTTCCCAGGATCTTCAGTCTCTCCAGCTGTAATTCCTAACAATTCTGTTCCTTGGAAAGAAAATCCCGCAGCTAAAAAGATTCCGAATATCGCTAGAAAACCACCATTAAACGGAGCCTCATCTATAAAGAAATTTGTTAAACCGACTGGCTCTCCACCAATAATGCCAAAAATCATTAAGAAGGAAGTAATAATAAAGATGATCACTGTGGCTACTTTAATCATGGCAAACCAATATTCACTTTCGCCATACATATTGACTGATAATATGTTAAAAGTTAATACGACTACAATGAAAAGGATTGTCCACAAAGCTGATGAACTATTAGGGAACCAGAATTTCATAATTAAATTTACAGCTGAAATTTCTGCAGCAATTGTAATTGCCCAGTTGTACCAGTAGTTCCACCCCATTGCAAATCCAAAGGCAGGATCCACAAATTTTGTTGCATATGTACTAAATGAACCTGAAGAAGGCATGTAGGCAGCCATTTCCCCTAAACTTGTCATTAAAAAATAAACCATGAACCCGATTAAGGCATACGCTACTAAAGCTCCCCCTGGCCCTGCTTGGGCAACGGATGCTCCACTGGCTAGAAACAACCCTGTTCCAATGGTTCCTCCTAAACTAATCATTGTAATATGCCTACTTTTCAATCCTCGTCTCAGTTGTCTATCATTTTCAATCTCTTTTCCCATGATATATCTCCTTTTAACTCCATTTCCTCTATTCTTACATTATTTCCTTTTGAAAAAAATTTTTTAGTTATTATTGAAAAAGCATTCTCCTACCAAAATTTACAATTGAAAGGTATTATTATTCTTGTATCCGTTCAAGAAGGCACTTTATTAATATAACACTATTTTGGTTATTTTGAATTATTGGAGGTCTTTTTTATGAAGATAGAACAAGAAAGTTCTGTTAATAAACTCCATTTTACTTTTGCAACCTTTATTTTTTTCATAGCCATCATCTTTTTTGCTACGACCGTAAGAACTCCGATAACGGGAGTTGGGTCTATCATCTCCTATATTCGAGAGGATTTACGCATTTCCAATACTTTAGCAGGATTTTTAACGACGATTCCGCTTCTTGCTTTTGCTATTGTTTCTCCCTTCGCACCAAAGATTTCACGTAAATTAAGCATGGAATATACCTTGTTCTACTCATTGATTCTTTTAACAATCGGAATTATTTTGAGATCAGCCGGAAATATCCCCTTACTTATTATCGGTACGATATTAATAGGTGTTGCTATTTCTTTTGGAAATGTATTGTTCCCGAGTTTTTTTAAAGCAAAATATCCATATCATGTCGGATTGTTAATGGGAATATATACTGTATCAATGAACATCTCCGCCGCAGCATCTCTCGCTTTTAGCCAACCTATTGCGGAACATGCTGGGTGGCAAGGTGCTCTTGGATGTACTGTTATTTTCGGTTTGCTTACAATGATTGCTTGGATTCCCATTCTGCGCAGTGAGCACGTTGAACAAGGCAAAACAGAAAAAGAGGCCAAATTGGGGAACAGAATTTGGAAATCCCCTCTCGCATGGGCAATTGCAATTGCGATGGGAATGCAGTCTTTATTGTTTTACTGCTCCACTGCTTGGATACCAGAAATCTTAGTATCACAAGGTTTCAGTTTAGAAAAAGCTGGTTTAATGGCATCTGTTTTTCAGCTCTCACAAATGCCCATGACATTTTTTGTTCCAATACTAGCTGAAAAATTATCATCTCAGCAACCAATTGTCTATTTCTTTACTCTATGCTATCTCATCGGTTTTAGTGGTCTATTATTCCAATGGACAGATGCCATATTCATCTGGATGATGCTTTTAGGACTTGCGGCAGGTGCTTCCTTTGGGCTTGTTTTAATGCTTTTTACGTTGCGTACCAGAAACGCTTATGAAGCATCTGAAATTTCTGGATTTGCTCAGTCTTTTGGTTATTTAATTGCTGCAGTTGGCCCCGTTTTGTTCGGATTCATTCAAGAAATAACAGGTAGCTGGACAGTGCCGAATATTCTGTTTATTGCAACTTCTATAATTTTATTTATATTTTCCTTCATCAGTTCAAAAAAACGTTATATTTAACAAACACAAACATACGTACCCTTTTTTATGATACTATATAGGTTGAGAATTGCAGTAAGGGGTTAAGACTGTTGGCAAAGAGAACTAAAAAGAAAAATCGATTTACTCGTGCATTGTTTAGGCTTCTGCTTATAATCGTAGGTTGCATAGGGTGGTACTTTACAAGAACTTGGAAAGGTACACTGATTTCATTAGGAATTTTTTTATTCACTGCTTTCCTTATAAAATTATGGTGGAAAACAAGAGGCTTTTTTCGCCTTCGAAAAGCCGGTATTAAGCAAATAGATGAAATGACAGGCGAAGAATTTGAAGAGTTTTTAGGCATGCTTTTTAAAAAACGTGGCTTTAAGGTAACGTATACAAAGACCTCTGGTGATTATGGCGCTGACCTCATTTTACAGGACCGAGAAAATACGATTGCCGTTCAGGCGAAAAGATATGCCGGAAGTGTAGGTGTAAAAGCAGTCCAAGAAGTAATCGGTGCTTTAAAAATGTACGATGCAACAGAAGCTTGGGTTATTACAAACAGCTATTTTACAAAACAAGCACAAAAATTAGCAGAATCAAACGATGTATATTTAATCGATCGCGATGAATTGATTGAAATCATTTTAGATTCAAAATAAAGGGAGTGCATCATCTTCTTGATGATGGCACTCCTTTTCTTATAACGGAAATATAAAAGGAATAACGTACATCATCACAATAAACATAATTAATTGTAACGGTATTCCGATTTTTAAAAAATCCGTAAATGTATAGCCTCCCACAGTTAACACTAATGAATTCGTTGGTGAAGCAATTGGTGTCGCAAAAGCCATTCCACTTGCAGCGGCAACTGCAATCATAAATGTATATGGGTTTGCATCCATCGTCAAAGCGGCATTCATTGCAATTGGAGCAAACAAAACAGCAGTAGCAGTATTACTAATAAATTGTCCGAATACAATGGTCAGTAGATAAACCCCTACTAATACACCAAAAGAGCCAAAACCACCTAATACATGTATAATGCCATCTGCTAACAGCGTCATTCCACCGGTTTTTTCTAACGCTGTCGCCATCGGTAACATTGCCGCTACTAATACGATACTCTCAAAATTCATTTGATCATAAGCATCATCTACATTCCGTAAACAACCAGTAATAATCATTAACACTGCTCCAATTAATACACAAATTACCGCATCGAACACTTCAAAAACCATTAATGCAACCATAAAGAGTAAAATGGCAGCTGCTATTTTGGCTTTTCCTGTTGCTGCAATGTGTCCAGCCATTTCTTTTGGTTGTCCAACTACTACTACATCTTGCGTTTCCTTGGATAAAAATTCAATCGCATCCCAAGTTCCTTGAACTAAAATTGCATCACCAAAACGAAGCCTTTGAGAAGCAATGTTCTCTGTGAAATATTCTCCTTTTCGATTAATTCCAATTATATTTACATCGTATTTTTCCCTAAATCCAATTTCACCAACTTTTTTTCCAATCAGTCTTGAATGAGGAGTTAATAATACTTCCGCTACACCAATATCTTTTGAAACTAATTCATTCGATTCCTCTCGATCAAATTCACGAACTACCAAACCACAATCTTTTACAAAGTGATATACATCTTCTTGCTCCCCTTGAACATATAATACATCTCGAGCATGGATAATAGATCTAGGCCCTGCTACCATTTGATGAGGATAGGAAAATACTTTTGGTCCTTCTGTATGTTTCAGTATTTTCATCACATATACATTGAATGTCGAAGGCAATTTCAATTCAGCAAGGCTCTTCCCTACAATTTTTGAATTCATTGGAACGTAAACTTTAAATAATTTATCGTTTAGATGATACTCTTCTACAATCTTCTCCGGAGACAACTGATAAGCGTTATTTGAACTAATTCCTTTGTTTTTATTTGGTAGCAGCTTATTTCGCACGAATACTAAATAAAGGATCACCACTACCGCTGCAATCATCCCAATTGGTGTAATGGCGAAAAAACCCAACTTGCCAAATCCATAATCCACAAGAGTCTGGCTAACAATCAAGTTTGGAGGTGATGCAATGAGCGTCATTAGGCCGGACATGCTGGCCATATAAGATAGTGGCAATAAATACTTAGATGGACTTACTTGAATACTTAATGCAATACTTACTACAATCGGCATCATTAATGCCACCGTACCTGTATTACTCATAAAAGCACCGACAACCGCAACAATGAGAAGAAGTAATACAAACAATTTTAATTCACTATTTCCAGACCACTTCAATAACAATCTTCCTGCCATACCACTTAATCCAGTTCGCATTAATCCTGTTCCGATTATAAATAACCCCGCAATCATGATGACAACTGAATTAGAAAACCCTTCCAACGCCTCTTGTGGTGTAAGGATTCCCAAAGTGACAAACGCAAGTAGCGCCATGATAGCAATTAAATCTCCCCGAAAACGATTTAATATAAACAGGAATATTGTTACTACTAAAAGGGTAAAGGTAATTATCAATTGCATAAGAATACTCCTTAATCACATACCGTACATTTTTATATTGAATCAACCACACAATAGTTCATTGTACTGCAATAAATATCTTTTTTCACTGGAATACAATAATTTTTCATTTAGATTTATTCATTATCAATTATTTTGTCATGTATAGAATCAATACAACCATTTTTAGCTTCATTTTTTCTCTTTCACTTTTTTACTATGTTTTATTACATTCAAGTAATTGAAGGAATTCAATTCAGATTAGAATATTTACCTCTTTATAAATTATTTCTAAAAATAATTATTCTAATTTAGTAGAAATTTTTATTTAGATTTGTTATAGTTAATACATAAGCGAAGAACAATTTAGGAGGTACAATGATATGACTAATATTAACGATAAACGCCAACTCTTTACAAAAGCAAATGGTGCACCCGTTGTGAACAACCACGATTCTATGACAGCAGGCAAACGTGGACCTGTCTTATTACAAGATGTTTGGTTAATTGAAAAACTTGCGAACTTCAACCGTGAAGTAATTCCAGAACGCCGTATGCACGCAAAAGGTTCAGGGGCACATGGTACATTTACAGTAACGCATGACATTACAAAATACACGAAAGCAAAAATTTTCTCTCAAGTTGGGAAAAAAACCCCATTATTCATTCGCTTCTCTACAGTTGCTGGTGAACGTGGTGCAGCTGATGCAGAGCGCGATATCCGCGGTTTCGCAATCAAATTCTATACTGAAGAAGGAAACTGGGACTTAGTTGGTAATAACACACCTGTATTCTTTTTCCGCGATCCATTGCACTTCATCGATTTAAACCACGTAGTAAAACGCGATCCTCGTACAAATATGCACAATGCTAATAGCAATTGGGATTTCTGGACACTGCTTCCTGAATCATTACACCAAGTGACAATTACAATGTCCGACCGCGGAATCCCTGCAAGCTACCGCAACATGCATGGATTCGGTTCTCATACTTACAGCTTTATTAATGAAGATAACGAACGAGTTTGGGTTAAATTCCATTTCATAACACAACAAGGGATTAAAAACTTAACAGATCAAGAAGCAGCTGAATTAATCGGTAAAGACCGTGAATCTCATCAACGCGACCTTTACAATGCAATTGAAAATGGTGACTATCCAAAATGGAAAATGTACATCCAAGTAATGACTGAAGAACAAGCAAAAGAAATGCCTTACAATCCATTCGACTTAACAAAAGTATGGTACAAAAAAGATTTCCCTCTCATTCCAGTTGGTGAAATCGAATTAAATCGAAATCCAGATAACTACTTTGCAGATGTAGAACAAGCTGCATTCTCACCATCAAACATCGTACCTGGTATCGGTTATTCACCAGACCGCATGTTACAAGCTCGTATTTTTGCATACGCGGATGCACAACGTTACCGTTTAGGAGTAAACCATTATTTACTTCCTATTAACGCTCCAAAATGTCCATTCCGCACATTCCACCGCGATGGTGCAATGCGCTTTGATGGCAACTTAGGAAGCACGCTGAGCTACGAACCAAACAGCTACGGCGAATGGCAACATCATCCTGAATTGAAAGAGCCACCTTTAGCTCTTGAGGGAGATGCAGATATTTATGATTTCCGCGAAGATGACAATAACTATTTCGAACAACCTGGAAAACTGTTCCGCATCATGACTGCAGAAGAACAACAACGACTCTTTGAAAATACGGCTCGCGCTATGGAAGGAGTAGAAGAACATATTAAACGCCGCCATATTTTACACTGCTACTTAGCAGACCCTGCTTATGGTGAAGGCGTTGCAAAAGCACTTGGTTTATCATTAGATGGAATGGATTTAACAAATCCATATAAAGATTCTGTCAAAAAATAATTAATTATACTGTTCAAATAACCTATTTCAAATCGCTTACAAATGAATCTATCAATCTACTAATCATTGATAAAAAATCCTACCTTACCATCATCGGCAAGGTAGGATTTATTTTTGTCATCACTATCCTGAAATCCTGAAATTGATTTAACACTTTGGGGTAGTTAAGACCTTTTATTAAGCTTTCTTTTTATCCAAAAAAAATGTTGGATAGATATATCACGATTGTTACCGTAAAGCAACTTACAATCGTAGAGAATAAAACCGTTTGTGCGGCAGTATTGGATTCCACATCATATTCTAAAGCTAGACTTGAGCTGTTGCGGGATGTAGGAAATGCGCTTGCAATAAATAGAGATTTTGCAACGACCCCATCGATTCCAAGTAGATAAATGATTAGTAGTGCAATTGCTGGGCCTAGTATTAGTCGCGTAAAGCAGCTTGTAATAATCGTTTTGTTAATAATTGTGCGTATTTCAATCTGGGATAATTGAGCCCCTAACGTAATTAAAGCAACTGCAATAAATCCTTCCGCAACATGATCCAATGGAATGCGAAAAGTTTGGGGAATTTCAAAATCTGCGATATTTAAAATAATCCCAATGATTAATGCATGAACAATCGGCATTTTCAAAAAGCCCTTTAAAATTTCCAACCCTGATTTTGTCGCAGAAATTAAATTGTACAAGCCGTAAGTATACGTGGTCATATTTTGGAAAATAACGAGAATTACTTGAATGGCAACCCCAATCGGTTGAGTAGCAAAAACCATTTGTGCAACAGGTATACCATAGTTCCCAGAGTTGATGAGCACAACACTATTTTTGAAGACAGCCGATTCTAAACGATTAAGACCTAATAGTTTGGCTATGTAATGGCTAATCAGCATTTGACTTCCAATAAACAAAACAATAAATATTGCTACTTGTGCAAGTACCGACATGTCAATTGTCGTTTCATATATATTGACAAAGACTGCTGCTGGCATAAAACAGTATGTAACGAGCTGAGACAATGCTTTTAAGTTAAATTGAAATTTCTTCTGTAACAATGCACCTACTACAAGCAATACAAGAATCGGTGCAACAATTTGGAAAAAAATCATTGATAAGTAGTACATTTTGCGACCTCGCTTAGTTTAGATAGGTAGCTTCATTCAATATTACATTATACTAAATGTATCATATTCTTCGAGTTGCTAGTCTTACTAAGAGATCGATTCTTCACCAATTGGTTTTCAGTGATGCCCGCAATCTGATGGATATTTCAATATGAATAGCAAACAAAACTAGCTAAAAGGTAAATCTTTTTTGCATTTTTTTTATTTCTAATCTTTGGTATATTCATCTTAAGTGATTTAGGAGGAGAGGCAGCATGCTCAAATTTGACGAACTGCTCTTTCAAAAGACGAAAGGTCAGATAGGTATACCTTTTGAAGAAGCGATTGAACAGCTTAGTAGTTATGAAATTGACGAAAAAATATTTGGCAACGTGATCCCTCTTAAACAGATTCTTTTCAATAAAACAGAAGCAACAAACGTTATTTATAGTACCGTTAAAAACAGCTGGGGAAAAATGGACTTATTTACACAAGAAATGTTTCGTTTATCGAATATAGAACTGCAAAACGTTGAAAAGAAACTCGACGCATTTTTCTCATCTCCAACTAGCAAAAAATTAATATTCGAGCATGCACTCATGAAAAATGTTTTTAACTTTTCACATTTTATTGAATTAGTTTTTGGGAAAAAGTCGAATTATTCAAAATCAATTACTAAATTGAATGAAATTCATTTATATAAAATAGGGAGAAAATATTTCATACATATACTATATAATCAGAAACCTGACTTTTGGCGTTATTTGTATGCCAAAAAAATTTATTCAATTTTCTTACAAACACCATTACATACGATTCAAAATCCCCTTGATTTAATGAATCAATTTAAGCAATTAATTCAATCTTTTCAAACGAAAAATCAAGTGGTCACAACAATGAATAAATTCATTCAAAAGATTGATTATAAAAATCCACGTTCCTATTTGTTAAAAGAGTTTCATTTATTAAATATCTCCCTTCATTTTATGGGAGGAAAACGGCACTATAAAAAAATCAATAAATTGATATCGGATGTAATTAGAACGTGGAAATCTGGAGAATGGGCACTGACCGAGAAAGAACAAACTTTACTATCGTATATTTTAGCAATTGATGGAGCAAAGCATTTTGATACGGAAAAAACCATTGCTCATGGAAAATATTTAATCATGAATGATCGTTTAATTAATCATTCCATCGAATTATTAATAGAATATGGAGAAATATTACCTAACTTAAAACCTGAGCCACAATCGTTAGTAAAACGATACGATAAAAATTACCTAGAACAAGTATTTTTTATTGTCATTGATGCTCTTGTAAAAAACGAACAATATTTCGATGTGCTGCAATTGATGAAAGAGTATGAAATCGCTTCATGTACAAGCATCTATGATTTTTTAAATGCAAAAGTCTTCGATAAAGATTTACTGCTTAAAATTGAAGCAACTGTGCAACGGGATATTGCTTACATCGTTGATCATTCGCCTCAGCACGTATTACAATCTATCGAAAAATGGCTAAAACAATATAGAGAGATTGAAAGTCCTTTCTATCCTATTGCTAAAATGACATCCCAACATGTTTGCAATTTGTTGAAAGCTCTTTTCGCCACAGAACAATTTGAACTGTTTGAACAATTAATCAACATCTATATAAAATACTTAATACTACAAGAAGATTTTGAGGATTTGCGTAATTTCGTTTCCGGTTTTGTACAAAAATAAACGTCCCAAAAGTAATAGCCATTACCTTTGGGACGATTTTTATTGCAACACGCCCATTTGATGGAATGTTTCAATCTCCTCATCCGAATAACCAAGCGATTTTAAAATTTCTACTGTATGTTCACCGACTTTTGCACCAACAAATTTATAGGTTGGTTCGACACCGTCAAATTTTATTGCAGTTCCAATCTGCTTTTGTGTTGTACCGTCTTCTTTTGGAACATCGACAATCATATTTCGAGCTTGAATTTGCGGGTGATTGCAAGCCTCTTCAAAGGTTAGAACTGGTTCAACACAACCGTGAAAATCTTCATTGAACACTTCCAACCACTCATCAAAAGTTTTCGTTAAGAAAGCATCTTTTACTGCCTCTTTAAATCTCTTTTGTGTATAAGTAGAGTCATTAAACGTGCTTTGAATTAATTCAGGAATATCTAATGCTTCACACAATAACTTGCGGAAGTGCGGCTCTAAACTACCTACTGAAAAATAACGACCATCCTTTGTTTCATAATAATCATAAAACGTTCCACCGTTTAATATTTCTTCTTCAGCCTTTGGTAACTCACCGCTTCCTAAAAAGGCTGTTCCATATAATGCATTCATTGTGAAGACAGCATCTGTCATGGATATATCAATGTATTTTCCTTCTCCCGTTTTTTCACGATGTAGTGCACATGCAAGCACACCTATCGCTGCATGTAATGTTCCCCCAGCTATATCTGCAATTTGTATCCCCATCGAAACAGGTTTTTTCCCTTTGTGTCGTGAATAATCAAGTATACCTGCAATCGATAAATAATTATTATCATGACCTGGACGATTGCGATATGGTCCTGTTTGGCCATAACCCGTGACAGAACAATAAATCAGCTTTGGATTTACTTGTTTTAATGACTCATAATCTAAGCCTAAACGTTCCATTACACCAGGCCGAAATCCTTCAATGACAATGTCATATTCTTGGATTAATTTTTTTACGATTTCCACTGCTTCTTGTGTTTTTAAATTTAGTTTGAGTGATTTTTTGGAGCGATTTAAATGCTGATGAATGTACGACTCTTTATTATCATCATATGGCGGCATAATGCGCATTAAATCCACTCTACGTGTGGACTCAACGTGAATGACGTCTGCCCCAAAATCTGCAAACATCATCGTCGTAAAAACCCCAGGAAGCATTGATGAAAAATCGAGAATTTTTAAATCTTTTAATATAGTCACTTTTCCCATCCCCTCTATGAACAAGCCAACTATTCATATAATTTTTGAAGAAACAAACTGCTATCATTACGAGCTTTATAACAGTTATATCTCAATAATTATAGTAATATTTTAAAATAATCTGAAAATTTTGTGAACCTCTTATTCAATATATGATAATTCATTCATAGATATTATTAAATCTATGAAAACGGAATGGAAATAGTAAAATCCATTAATAGTAATTATTAGATTCCTCTTGAATGATAGGGAATTTGATTCTATAAAAAAATGTATTTTTATAAAATATTTTCCTAGTATGCTAGTTTGTTCGTCAACATAACCATCTATATTAAGCGAACTCCTATTTATACATAAAAGACCCCGTCATCTCTATGAATGATAGGGTCTTTTTCTCTTATGATATACTATTCACCTTGTTGTGCTAATCGCTCTTTACAGAAATCTAATAGGTACTGCTCTTCGTCTTCCTCTAATGCTAATTCAATATATTTTTCATCTTGCTTATCCATAATAAAATAATTGATAATAAATGGCCCTTCCCCATTATCGCCTACAAGAAGGCGGATTTGTGTTCCTGCACTAGAATATAGTTCGTCTTCCTCATCCACTTCTATGTCCAACAAAAATTCGTAGCGTCTTCCCTCAATTATACCAGTCGGATCAATTAATTCTTCCATTGTAAAATCAATGATATTCATATACATTTTCTCCTTTAAATTAGTCCTAAAAATTCTAATTACAATCATAATCAAAAATGAATAATGGTCAAATATCTTCTCATATTCATAAAACAATTTACAACAAAAAACCGCCTCAATTTGAGACGGTTATATTTTGAGCATAACAGCTTATTTCGTCTTTAACTCTACAACGACAATCTCAGGCAAATTAAAAATTCGATAAGGTACTCCACTATTGCCTAATCCTCTATTCACATTCATCGTCGTCCCATTCTCTTCATAAAATCCCGCAGTGTATACAGGGAAAAACCCTTGTCCAGGCGCTACTAAGCCTCCAACAAAAGGAATTCTAATTTGACCTCCATGGGCATGTCCTGTAAATATCAAGTCTAATTCATTTTTTACATAAATATCAAACTTTTCCGGACGATGGGCAAGTAGCATTGTAAACATATCTTTCGGAACAGTTGATAATGCAGTATTTAACATAGTTTGCGTATCAGTCCCATTGAGAGGATCTTCAATGCCCGCTATAGCAATTCTTTCTCCTCCCCGTTCAACCCATGTCGCAGCGTTCGGTAAAATATGTACTCCTATTTCCTCAAGGGCATTATAAATTTCCGTTACTTGATTAATTGCTACTTCATGATTACCAATTACATAGTACACATCCGCGATTTTTACAAATTCACGGACAGCTAATAAACTCTGTTGTAAATTATAACGATTGCTGTCAATAAGATCTCCCGTAATAAAAATGACATCTGGATTTGTTTCCCGTACTTTTTCAACTAATTTTTCTTGATTTTCACCAAATAAAGCATCATGCAAGTCAGATACTTGAGTAATTCGAAAACCGTTAAATGAATCAGGAATTTCATCAGATTCATATATTTGTTCCGTTATGACAATCCAATGATTATTTACGTACAAAAACAAATATAAACCGACAATTAACAATATCAGTGTTAGTAACTTTTTCAAAACCATTCGCTCAATTCTATTCTTAGTTTTCCAAATGTCCATTCATTATAATATTGCTATACAATTAGACAATCAAGTATGAACTTACTCTGATTGTTTAGTTGGTAAAGGTTCTTTCTCTCCAAATAATACTGGCTTTAATTCGTCTTCACCTGAACCCTCAGCTAGTGGCACCCCAGAGCGATAGGCTGCTCGTATCACAAGATGAGTGGATACGGGGGAAGTGATAAATACAAATAGAATTCCTAACAACAATCGAACACTTATATATCCATCTTGAACCCAAATGTAAAAGAATGAACCCACTAAACACGATAGAACAGCTAGTGTAGCGCTTTTTGCTACAGCGTGAGCACGAGTATATACATCAGGAAAACGAAGCATTCCAAATGCGCTAATCACACTAATGATTGAGCCAATAAAAATAATGATAACACTGAACCACTCAATGATCTGACTTACGATCAATAATGACACCTCTCTCTATATATTTAGAAAAAGCAATTGTCCCAATAAATGCTAAAATCCCTAATATTAATATCGCTTCTAAAAAGGCTGTCGTTTTTAATAAGATTGAAAGTATGGCCATTGATGAAATCAAATTAACACCAATTGTATCAAGAGCAATTGCTCGGTCGGGCATTGTTGGGCCTTTAATAATTCGAATTAAATGCAGTGTAATAGCAACCATAAACAGGGCTAGAGAAATTAGCAATATCATATCGATCATTAACGGGACACCTCCAATATTACGGTCTCAAATCTTCCTAATGAACGAATTAAGTCTTCCTTCTGTCCAATATCCATCGCATGAATATACAATTCATCACCAGATTCTGATATCTCCATTACTACGGAACCAGGAGTTAATGTTAACAACAACGAAAGAGCCGTTACTTCCCAATCATTTTTCAATATTGTCTTGTACTTAAATATACCCGGTGTAATTTTTAAATTGGGGGTTAAAACTTGCTTCATTACAACAAAACCTGAAACAATAAGTTCTCTAAAGAAAATCACCACAAGTTTCATAATTTTCATTGCTCGAACTAAATAAAATTGTGTGCCAAAAAATCGATGCATTACATAAAGAATTCCTATCCCAACGATAAAACCGGTATTAAAAGTCGAAAGTGTCGGTGTAGGCTCGTCTTTGAACAATAGCCAAAGAAGCGCTATAAACAAATTTAAAATAAATTGGGCAAAAAACACCTTCCCACCCCCTAACTTTCACTTAAAATAGCATCAATATAGATAGATGGATTAACAAGGATATTTGTCGCATCTTGTACATAAACTAATAGCTGTTCTGCACCTAGACCAATTGCAATCATGCAAAGGGCTAAAGCAATAAAGGAAGCCATTGAAGCAATCGGAAGCGGTTTTTTATCTTCATTTGTTATAATCGTTTCTCCAAAGAACGAACTTAAGAAGATTTTTAATAATGAAAATAACACGACAAGACTTGATGCAAATCCAAGAAATAATAATACATAGGATCCAGCTTCAATCGACCCTTTACCAATCAACACTTTCCCTACAAACCCGCTAAGCGGTGGGATTCCTACTAAAGCTAACATCGTTAAAAAATAAATCCAGCCAAATAATGGATAATTTCGAATGAGTCCACTCATATGATCTATTAACTTTTCACCCGTTAAGTAAACCATCATCCCTACCAATAAAAACAATAACGCTTTTGCTACCATGTCATGTATTAAGTAATATACAGAACCTGCAATTGCTGATTCCGTGCCAACTGCTAAACCAATTAAAATGAAACCTACAGCAATTACAATATTGTAGGCTGCAATTGTTAATACATTTCGTGAAGCAAGCGCACCCATACATCCTAAAATAATAGTTGCTCCTGCAAAAATTCCGATAATTGTATGAGTCACTTCTGGTTGATGCGGAAACATTAATGTAAAAGTTCGAATCAATGCATACACGCCAACTTTTGTTAGCAGCGCTGCAAATAATGCTTGTACAGCAGTAGGCGGCACAACATAAGAACCTGGCAACCAGAAAAATAGCACTAAACCAGCCTTTAAACTGAAAACAATAAACAATACAAGCGCCACAGTTGTTAGCATTGGATCTTGGCCGGCTTCAGCAACTCGCTCGGCTATATGCGCCATATTCAGCGTTTTCACTGTACTGTATAAATAAGCGAGAGCAATTAGGAAAATAGAAGATCCAATAACGTTTATTAATACATATTTTAATGACTCTCGAAGTTGTACCTTTTCCCCTCCCAATGCCACCAGCACGTACGACGCCATTAACATGACTTCAAAACAAACGAATAGATTAAAGATATCCCCTGTTAAGAAGGATCCATTTACTCCGCCAACTAACAATAAAACAAACGAATAGATGAACATATTTTCATGCCGTTCGCCTATCGTTGAAAAAGCGTAAAGTAAACAGAACACCGTGACAATGCTTGAGGTTAATACCATTAACACTGAAAAAGTATCGGCGACAAACAAAATTCCAAAAGGTGGTTTCCAGCCACTAAAGTCCAATTTTATAATTCCTTCTCTTTGTACAAGCTCTAACAAAAAGAATGATATGATACTAACTGCAATCATCGTGGCAATCGTGATCATTCTTTGTACTACTATATAATTTCTCAAAAATACCAAAATAACTGCAGTAAATATTGGAATAATCAGTGGCAATACTATGATGTTATTCATCTGACATTCCTCTCAATTCGTTAAAATCATCTGAGCCATTCGTTTTATATGTTCGATAAGCTAAAACAAGTAAAAATGCAGTCGTAGCAAAGCTAATAACAATGGCAGTTAAAATCAACGCTTGAGGCAATGCATCAGTAAATGGACCATCTCCATGTCCAAGCAGTGGCACGTTGCCTGTTTTTAATCCCCCTGACGTCATAATGAGCAAATTAACTGCATGGGATAGCACCGCAGTGCCGATAATGATACGAATCATATTTCGAGAGAGGATTAAATAGGTTGCCACAGAAACGAGAATTCCAATAAGTATAATCATTACTTGCTCCATTCACTACTCATCCTCACTTATACTTAAAATCATCGTAACGAGCGTACCAATTACGGTTAATGCAACCCCCGCCTCAAACAACGTTACGGTTGTTAAGTGTTTATCACCTATAAACGGAAATTGAAAATGCCCGTCTGTTTGAGATAAAAAAGGTACGTCTAAATAAATTGCTCCAAGACCTGTTCCCGTTGCAATCAACACACCAAGAGCAGCTACTTTCTTAAAATCAAAGGGCATTTTTTTTTGGATAGTGTCGATATCATACGTTACATAGAGCAAAATGATCCCGGAAGCGAGAACAAGCCCCCCTATAAACCCTCCTCCCGGTGCATTATGACCCGAGAAAAAAAGATATACACCAAGAGTCAGGATGATGAAAATTACTACTTTTACAACCGTCCGCAATATCACATCATTAATTCTCATTCGTTCCCCCTCCTTTTGCTTTTAGCTTGATGAGGGTATATACGCCTAAACCTGCGATAAATAATACAACCACTTCGAGCATCGTATCGAATGCACGGAAGTCTCCTAAAATTGTGTTTACAATATTTTTCCCACCAGCTAACTCATACGAATCGTTAAAGAAATAAGAAATGGTGATAAATTTTTCATAATTGAGAGCAGCAAAACCTACTAAAGTTACCGTTGCCCCTACAGCTAACGATATGAAAATATTTCTCATTTTTATCCATTTCGGTTGAATCTCATTTCTTATTTCTGGCAAATGTCTAAAACAAATTAAATAGAGTACGGTTGAAACGGATTCAACGACAAGCTGTGTTAAGGCTAAATCAGGAGCTCGGAAAACAATAAAGAAAAAGGCAACTGAATATCCTAATACACTACTAAGAAATACGGTTGTTATACGAGATTTCGCAAACAATATACCAACGGACGAAGCAATCATAATCAACACTAAAATGATTTCAAATACTTCTAATGACTCCCTATCGACAGGGCTCCAAGAAAATATATGAGCTTGGAGGAAATATCCACCGACAATCATTAAAAACGCTAGAAAAATGTAGACAAAATAATCTGTCAAATTACCTGTCATATATCGACGTGTAACGCGATTCGAAAAAGATTCACTAAATGAAATGCCATTATTAAATAGTGAATTTAATGATAAATTTTGAGGAAGTGCTCGATAAATTGGCTTCCAGCGTTTCAATAATCTGTAAAGTAAAATTCCGACAACGATTACAAAAATCGTCATCCATAGTTCAGGACTAAATATTCCATGCCAAGCATGTATATGCGGCGTTAATTCTTGCGTTGTTGGAAAAGTAGGATAAATACTTGCCATCGCAGGTCTTAAAATATAATGGCCTAGTAGATTTGGGAAAAAGAAAATTCCAACCACAAAAACGATGAGCGTATAAGGAGAAATTAACATTCCAATCGGTGCTTCATGAGGATGTTTTGCTAATAGATGCAGCTGAACTTTACCAAAGAATGTTTTACCCACAATGATTAAACAGTAAACAAAAGTAAAGACGCTCGCAATCCATGCAACAATTGGAATTAGAAATCCTATACTATCTAAAGAAAAAATATTTAATTCTTGTATATGAAGGGTTGCAGCAAAGAACATTTCCTTACTTAAAAATCCGTTAAACGGAGGAAGCCCTGCCATTGAAAAACTACCGATCAGTGCAATTGTGAAGGTTAATGGCATAAACGACATAAGTCCACCGAGCCTACGAATGTCGCGCGTCCCTAATTCATGGTCGATAATTCCGACCATCATAAACAGTGCACCTTTAAAAGTGGAATGATTTATTAAATGGAAAATGGCTGCAAATGCCGCTTGCGTATAAATAATCGTTTCCGAAGAATAACCTAAGTAGATTGCCACAGAACCCATACCTAATAAACTCATGATGAGCCCAAGCTGACTGACTGTCGAAAAGGCGAGCAACGCTTTTAAGTCCACCTGCTTTACAGCATTGAAGGAGCCCCAAAACAACGTAAACAACCCAACGCCCGTTACTAACCAGAACCATAACGCCTCTCCACCAAAAACAGGTGTGAGTCTTGCCACTAAATAAATTCCTGCTTTTACCATTGTCGCAGAATGCAAATACGCACTCACTGGTGTCGGAGCTTCCATCGCATCCGGTAACCAAATATAAAATGGAAACTGTGCAGACTTTGTAAATGCACCTAATAAAATTAATACAAGTGCGGGGATAAACAATACGTGTTCATGTATCGCTTCTACATTTCCAATAATCTCTCGTATGCTTAATGTTTTTGACATCTCATAAAGCATCAAAAAACCTGCTAGCATGGAAATACCGCCGGCAACCGTAATAATCATTGATTTTCTTGCCCCAGCTCGTGAAGCTTTTCGGTGATGCCAGTATGCAATTAGTAAAAACGATGAAACACTTGTTAGCTCCCAAAATCCATATAAAACCATTAAATTATCAGAAAGAACAACCCCTAACATTGCCCCCATAAACAGTAACAGGTAACAATAAAAATGGTATAGCTGTTCGCTTTTGGATAAATAAAAAATCGAGTACAAAATAACTAAACTTCCTACTCCGGTAATGAGTAAACTAAAAATTAAGCTGAGTCCATCTAAATAAGTAGTGAAATGAATACCTAACGAGGGGATCCACTCATGAGTGAAAGCAACAACTTCACCGTCAGATATACGAGGGATGTATGTAGTTAAAAAAAGGAATAATATAAAAGAGACACTCAATACGAGCCATCCTATATATTTTTTGCTAATAAACCTGTATAATACAGGAGTCAATGCAGCAAAAATAAACGGAGTAAGGATGATGGCAACATCAACTGTCACAAGTTCTCTCCTCCCATTACTATATTTACTTGACGAAAACAAATCTACGTAGCATAATAATGTGTCAATAACAATATATACTATTGAATTAAAATGCTAATAACTTAGAAAAATTTAATCCTAGCTACAATTTTAAGTATATAATAAAGCAATTTGTATTTCATTGATTTTGACTGAAAAATAAGAAGTCTGTTATGATATTAATTTAAGAGGTGCTAATATAAAATGATGAATGGTGTCAAAAAGCAAGCGGATGAAAGTATTTTAGTTTGCGTTTATTATGGATTAAACGGTGAGCGACTCATTCGTAGAGGTCATAAGCTTGCTAGTTTGCTTAATTGTCCATTATATATATTAACGGTTGATTCAAAACCTCTAGACAATTTTGATGCTGAAAAATCCGGTTATATTGAACGTTGGACCGAGTTAGCAAATGAACTAGGGGTTGAAGAATTTATCATTCGGGACAACGAAAAAAGACCGATTCAAAAAGTAATAGCTGAAGTAGCTAGAGAATATAATATTTCCCAAATTATTGTTGGTCAAAGCGCTCAAAGTCGATGGGAAGAGATCACAAAAGGTTCCTTTCTCAATGTATTATTAAAAGAAATTCCTTTTGCAGACTTCCATATCGTTGCAGTAAGCCGACCTACTGAAGATGAGGGCATCGACATGTATGAAAAAGGTGTCCGCGCTTTCATCGTGTCGGAGGGTGAACAATATAAAATTGTATTTACTTGCCCAAAATCCCGCTTTATAGAAGGAATCTTCTTTAAAGAAATTGGCACAGACTTTGATAATGGGATTTTCCGTTTTTCTTACAACAATAAAATGCATGAGTTGAAAATTGAAGAAGACTTCGTATTAAATCCTGAAAAAATTCCAGATGAATATAAACATTACTTAGTGTAAATTTCTCCATTAAAACAGAAGCGTAATAGCGCTTCTGTTATTTTTTTGTGCATAATCTTGCTTATTCAGCTCATTCTAAATTGAGAAATGAAAGGAGTGGATTCACAATGGAAAATTTTTGGGAAGTTAATTTTTGGCAAATTGTTATCCGAAGTATTGTTGCCTTTAATGTCATCTTAGTGTTAGCAAGAATTATTGGAAAAAAACAATTAAGTCAACTAACTTTCTTCCATTACATCACTGGTATTACTATCGGATCAATTGCTGGTGAAATTACAACGCAAATTGACACTCCTTTTTTTGACGGTATCGTTGCCCTATTATGCTGGACTGCTCTTACTCTCATTATGAGTTTTATTGCAATGAAATCAACTAAAATTCGTGTTCTTGTTGATGATCGTCCTACAATTTTAATTCAAAATGGCGTCATCAATCAAAATGGTTTAAAAAGAGCAAGACTTCACACCGATGAATTAGCAATGTTATTACGTGAAGAAGGCGTTTTTTCATTTGATGAGGTCCATTATGCAGTGTTTGAAACCAATGGTGAATTGAGTGTATTAAAAAAACCTGCTAGAAGTCCCGCTACGAAACAAGACGTCAAAGCGGATTGTTCAATTCCCCCTTACTTCCCAACCGAAGTCATTTCCGATGGGAAGATTGTGAAGAAAAATCTCTCCGAATTAAACTTAACTGAAGAATGGCTGCTAAATAAGCTAAAAAAGAAGAACATCAAAAATATAAAAGATGTTTTTTTCGCACAAGTTTTAGAAAACGGTTCTTTATATGTTTCACTTTATAATGATAAGAAAGGTTTGTCCAAAAAAGCCAATTAAGGACAAACCTTTTATTCATATTGTCTAGATTGGAGATATGTATAATTATGGCACTTTCATCAAATCAAGGGGGGTAATGATACCTATTAACTTCTGATGAGGTTTACCATGTTCCGTAATGAGCAAAGCGTCATATCGCTTCCCCCTTTCAACACCTTCTTTAAAAAGCTCCTTGGCATGATATACAGTTAAATACCGACTAATAAACTTATAGTTTACCCGCTTTTTTTCGTAATGCAATATATCTTTCATAGTTGGCATTTCGTAAACTAAGATTTTATGATTTGCTACATCCGCTAACCAGTTGGTAATACCTACTGTAGTAACGAGACCTTGGAATTCCTTCCCTTCATATATCGGGAATTGAGTATATTTTCGTTGTTGAACGATGTCTAATGCTTCTTTTAATGAATCTGTCGTCTGAAAAGTAACTACTTTTTTTCGAAAAACTTGTCCTACTATACTTGGTCGATCTAATAGTTGATCTATGTACTCGATGCGTTCAACAACTTGTATATGAGGCTCAGCAATGACAAACTCCTCAGATACTCGATGATGCACAATTACATTTCGCAAATCTGCAAAAGTACGTAAATCATCTTCATATTTTTTTACTAACGGACTTTTCTTTTTTGCCAATTCAATTAGGCGATAAAAGGGCAAGTGCTCTCTTGCCTTTACGATTTTTCTCAAAGTGAATGTAATTCGATTAAACGCTAACAGGAAACGATCGGAATTTTTCAATTTTGATACACCACTTCCCTAGTAGATTACTAGTTTCTATTATATTCTAAAATTTTAATCAATTAGAAATCTGTTATTATACTAGCACCCTTATTTTCCGAAAATATCAAAATTTGCTATACTTTTAATTATGATAAAGCAAGCTTTCAACAATCATTAAAGAATGCTTCATAAATGAAATTTGTATCGATTATGAAGGAATTCTAGACGACAAAAAAATTGTTAAGTAGGTTAAGACATCATGAAAATGAATTTTATTTACCCTTTACTTATCATTATTGGAGCTAGTAGTTACGGAATACTTTCAACCATTATTAAAGTAGCAATGGGTTATGGATTTACACCCGATGAAGCTGTCACAAGCCAATATCTGATTGGATTTTGTTTAGCGTTGTTATTATTTGTCTTTACTAAAAGAAAAGTTCCTAAGCTTAAAAAAGAGGAATTCATTACCTTAATATTTGCTGGAATTTTTACAGGTACAACCGGCATTGTTTACGGTAAGTCTTTAAATTACTTACCGGCATCTCTCGCCGTTGTATTGCTCTTCCAATTCACATGGATTGGCATCCTGATAGACTGTATCTTGCGAAAAAGATGGCCGAACCGCCCGGAAATCATTTCCCTAGTCATTCTTTTTATCGGAACGCTGCTTGCCGCTGGAGTGTTTGATGCCGATTTATCAAACATTCACTGGCTAGGTTGGTTTTTTGGTTTTTGTTCAGCTATTAGCTTTGCGATTTTCTTACAAATCAATTCAAAAACAATACAAGGTATTACAACAACCGAAAGAACACTATTTACATCCTTTTTCGCCCTTATCTTGATTAGCATCTTCTTGTCACCAGAAATAGTATGGAACGGTATATTAATAAGAGAGGGGCTTTGGAAATTTGGCTTAATACTCGGTTTCTTTGGAACGATTTTGCCGATTTTCCTACTTGCAACTGCTGTGCCAAAAGTCGGCGGAGGTCTTGCTTCCATCTTAAGCGCCATGGAATTACCAGTTGCTGTCATCGCTTCTGTCATTGTATTGCATGAACCTATTACTCAGTTACAAATTATCGGCATTATTCTTATTTTAACGGGAATCGCGCTGCCAACCGTCATCTCTCAAAGGCAGTCAATGAAATATATTGAAGAGAAGTCAGAAGCCAGTTAATTATTTAGAAGCCAATACCTCTCTTCAAATTACCTTTTTAGCAATAATACTGGGGGCGATTATTGTGATGTTCCATGAGTATAAAAGCCGCATCCATGAATACGAAGGCACTCAATTTCCTTCAAATAGTTATCGAAAAATCGTGCTTCAACCTGCCTATGAAGAAGCAAAAAAACATTTCCTAAAATCAATGGTGCAAATACATATTGCCCATTTAAAAATGCTGGAAGAACAACAACTTGTATCAAAAGATGATGTAAAAAAAATCGGTTTTGCCATTAGTCAACTCGACTTGGAATATTATGAAAAGTAAGATTACAAACCTCAATTTGAAGATTTGTTTTTCCGAATTGAAAATAAACTGATGGAGATTGCTGGAGATGTAGCGGGAAATTTGCATATTGGAAGAAGTCGAAACGATATGGGGATTGCCATTTATCGTATGACAATACGAGAAAAACTTCTTGCCCTTATGGAAGAATTAGTAACTTTGCGAACTTCACTCATCGCCTTTGCATTAGAACACGTAGATACCATCATGATCGGCTATACTCATACACAACAAGCCCAACCAACAACTTTCGCTCACTACTTAAAGGCTGTTATTGACCAACTTACAAGAGATTTTAAACGCATGCAACATGCTTATGCAACGGTAAATCGAAGCAGCATGGGAGCCGCCGCATTAACGACAACAGGTTTCAACATTAATCGCCAACGAATGCAAGAACTGCTCGCTTTTGATGATTTAGTGGAAAATGCATGGGATGCTGTGGCCGGAGCTGATTATATTGCTGAAACAGCTAGTGTTGTGCAACTTGCCGCATTAAATCTTGGACGTACCGCACAAGACTTCTTACAATGGGCAACACAAGAATTTAATGCAATCAGTCTTGCCAGTCCATATGTTCAAGTCAGCTCCATTATGCCACAAAAGCGAAATCCCGTTTCAATAGAACACACCCGTTCACTACTCTCATCGGTTGTAGGGGATGCTTCCACAGTCTTACAAATGATTCATAACACTCCATTCGGGGATATTGTTGATACGGAAGATGATATGCAGCCTTACATTTGGCGTGCAATGGAGAAGCTGCGTGGAATCTATAAACTATTTGGCAGTTTAGTAGTGACAATGGATGTCAACAAAGAAAAATTATTAGAGCGAGCTGAAAGAAGTTTTGCCAACGTTACCCAACTAGCTGATACCCTCGTCATTACTGAAAACATTTCCTTCCGACAATCACATGCAATCGTTTCAAACTGTGTTCGTGCTTTGCTAAAAAATAATAAAGATTCCATTGAAGATTTAACATGGGAGCTAGTCAACGAAAAATGCATTGAACTGACTGATAAGCCATTAAACATTTCTAAAGAAGAATTCTATCAATCTTTAAAACCTACACATTTCGTCAATATTCGAAAATTACCAGGTGGCCCTGCTCCCATGACAATGAGAAAATCGCTCTTAAAAGCAAAAAGGGAAACCCCTTTACTGAATAGATGGATTCAGATTAAAAAGGATGCAATTTTACAAAGTGAAAAACGTTTACAACAATATTTAGATGAATGGAGCAAACAGGAAACATGAATCAGTATATTTTAGCCATTGATGGTGGAGCGACAAAAACCACTTTGTCATTGAGAGATGCTAGTGGAAAGGTATATTTCGAAAAAACATCAACAAGTACAAATTACCAAGCCATTGGCGCAGAAAAGGTAGAAAAAGTATTAACTAATCTATTAAATGAGGCTTATAAAGCTACAGGCATACTGGACATTGCAGTTGCTACCTTTGCCATTGCAGGTGTTGATACACAAAACGGGCTTGCAATAGTTCAACAAATTATCCATCGAAGTTGTGGAAACTCACCCTTCTCTATTCGTCGTACAATTGTTGAAAATGATGTACAGTCCACATTAATAGGATTAACTGGCGGAAAAGCAGGTGCCCTCCTCATTTCAGGTACTGGTTCTGCTGCTTATGCTACAGATGGTCAAGGAAGGATTGAACGCTCTGGTGGATGGGGACATCGGGTTGGAGATGAAGGAAGCGGTTATTGGATTGGAAGAGAGATTTTAAATACGATTTTTCGCTCTGAAGATGGCCGTCTTGAGAAACCTACCGTCCTCACTGACCTAGTTTACGACATGTTACAAATAGACAATATTGAACAACTTAATGATTGGATCTATCAACCAGATTATACAAATGCTCAAGTCGCTAACATTTCGAAAATCCTAACGAAAGCTATTTCCCTTGGAGACGAGCAAGCCATTCAAATCGCTTGCAATGCGGCGAAAGAATTATCGATCATGACAAACGCGGTATTACGGAAAATTGAACCGATTGGTGAAGATTTTATCGTTTACTTAAACGGTGGCATATTGAAACATAATCCGATCATCTTAAATGTCTTTAAAGATTATGTGAAAAAAATATATCCATATATTTCTTTCCATTTATGCACTCAAAATCCGATAGACTATATTGCCAACAGGGCACTTAGTTCATTAAAATAATAGTGGTTTTTCAATTTCGATTAAGTCGGTCGGTACGTTATGACTGGGGCTAACTGGAAGCCCCTTTTTTGTTTCGGTAAATCATCAAAAATTTCGTATCTCCATTTTTTTCAACCCTTCGTCCGTTGCGAATATTAAATAACCATCTTCAACCAATAAGTCACTAACCTTTTCCCGATAGATAATGGATTCATCTGAACCATCAGTGCGTATTCTTGCAAGGTATGCACCCTTTGAATAGTTGCTGAAAAAAATCCATTCACCTAACCCCACGATATATTGTGCTCTACTCTTTGTTAATCGTTTATTTTCCCCGGTCGATAAATTTAATCGATATAAACGATGATCATCCGCAATATTGCTGTAGTAAATATAACCATCCTTTTCATAAGCATGGTCAATTTTCGACATCACAGTGTATTTTTTACTTATCGCCTTAGGATAATCCGCTTCATTCCAACGATGATCAAGTTTCATTGTCGCATCATCAAGGAGAAAATATTGATATCTCACTGCATTACCACGATCAGGTACTGGATCATTCCATGTAGTATCAAGATGATACCATTCCCCATCTACTTTCACTAAGTTCCATGCATGAGGACCTGTATGCACTTCTCCAACTACATATAACGTTTCAATCCCTAAATCTCTTAGCATTTTTAATGCAAGAAGCGCGTATCCTTGGCAAACTCCTTTATTTTCTTTTAACACTGCACATGCACTATGAGGACTTAACGATGTGTCCGTACTATAAACTGTATTTTTTACTATATAATCATTAACAAATTTGACCTTTTCAAAGTCCGACATGGAGTTTACATCGACGCTTGCTAAAATGGCTGCTATTCGTTCATCCACATATTGCTCATGCACAGCATTTGTTAAATATTGTTGCTGCACTTTAATTTTCGCTTTATATTTTCCATATTCATATTCAATTTTTCGATCACTCAAATGCCCTAAAATATAATGATCTCGATTAGAAGCTTCTTCTACTGCTTGTTGAATGATATGTTCAATATCGCTTGTGCTTCCAACATAATGTATTTCAAAGTTTGTTTCCCAATGACTAAAATGATAAAAAAATGCATCTGCTAACTCTTCAACAGATTGCACTTTTTCCGGTAAGTGAACGGTAGCTTGTAAAGCGGATATGGTTGAAGCTGTTTCGTAAATTGTTTCCTTCGCCGTTTTTCCTATCTCTGAAATATTTATGTTCTCCATGGTTGTTATAGCAGAATTGATATCAAGCCAGTTAACTATTTCATCCCAAATTTGTTTGGACAAATCATATGCTGGTTTAATCATGACAAGGAGAATAACAAGAATTATCAATCGCTTTAACAATTACCTTCACCACCTAACACAATAAATTTCTAAGTTCCTTCTCTTTCCTACAAGTATTGCCATTTATAAAAAAAGAAGTACTACCAAAAATGAAAAAGTTGGTAGCCCCTTTGGTAGTACTATAAAAATGTACGATTTTTCGAACAAAAAGTTTCATTCCTGATTTTTTTTATGATACTTTGTGAAGTTTGCAATAATTTGCTGTATGATTTTTTGAGAATTAGTGATCTCATCATAGTGAATAATCGAATTCTTCCTTATTTTAACTCGTCCAATAGGAATTTCGTAAATTGGGATTTTTCTTTTGATTGCTTCCACCAGCATATTAATATCATAATCATAAGAATCCCCGTGTACCTTCAATAACCACGATAATTCTTTTGTCGGAATGGAACGCAATCCTGTTTGAGTATCTAATATTCGCCGATGGAATAATAATTTAAACAATAGTGAGGCTGCTCGGTGACCAATCGCGTTGGATAAAGGCAAGTCTTTTGAACGAAAGTTACGAACACCTAATATAATACCATTAGAAAATACTCTTAAATTTTGTAATATGAGCTTTACATCATCTAATGTATGTTGGCCATGAGCACCTACCGTTAATACGAAATTTGTCTTAGGAAAATATTTTAACACGTAACCAAACCCGGTTTTTAATGCTCTCCCTTTCCCTTTATTATCCTCATGCTTTAATACAATACAATGATCAATCATCGATAGTTCTTGAAAAATATATTGATATTTTGGATCGCTGCCGTCATTCACAATGATCACTTTGTAAATATTTAATTCTAATAAAGCCTTTGTATAGTTAATAAGTGTTGGTAGTGGGTTTAGTGCTGGTATAATAACAATTGGTCGTTCCACAGCTTATTCTCCTTAAAAAGTTTATTAGAACCTATTAATCTATAGTATACTACTTTTATTTATATTTAAGAGATTGATATTAAAATGGCTGTAACATTTCTTTATATGATAAATATGGCCGCCTCAAAAGAGACGGCTTTTTCTATGAATCCTTTTGCATTGTATTGCATCAGTATATGAAAACTAATTTCGTACTGCTTGTTCTATTTCTTCTTTGAATGCTTTAATTGCTTTTTCAATATTGGCCGTATGACCGAGCTCTTGAAGCACTTCACCGATTGCTTGGATTGCCTTTTCTAACATTTCAGGAGTTGTATTCCCCATATGACCGATGCGGAATGCCTTCCCTGCTAAATGAGCTAATGCACCAGCAACGATAACTCCACGAGAAGCTAAACCACTACGAAATGCGACATCATCTACTCCCTCAGGATATAAAATGCAACTCAATGTCGGAGCAGCAACTTCTTCATTTGCTAACGGTCTCATACCGTAGGAACGCATCGCCGCTCGAACCCCTCGTCCATAGGCAATATGGCGGTTTTCTCTCTTTTTCATCCCCTCATTTAAAACGATTTTTAACGACTCATTATAGGCATAAATCAAGTTAACAGGAGGAGTCGCAAAATATTTTGAAGGGTCTCTCATAATTGGTAACCAATTTTTTATGTCGCAATAGTAAGCTTGAACTTGTCCTAAATGCTCCCGAGCCGCTAGAGCGGTTTTATTAAACGCAACAATAGCAAGCCCTGGTGGCATACCAATAGCTTTTTGTGAACCAGTAAGGACGACATCCAGTTTATAGTCTGGATGGCCATAAGTTTTACTCATATTTTCATCGATTGCAGCACTAGCCACAACACCATCAACAATGACAAGGGCACCTGTTTTTTTGATAATTGGCACCAATGTCTCTAAATCTGAAACAACACCTGTAGATGTATCTGCATGTGTAATCGTCACGGCTTTATATTGTTTACGTTTCAACGTTTCTTCCACTATTGATGGATCAATTTGTTTTCCCCATTCTGATTGTAAAACATCTACATGTATATCGTATGCCTGCGCTAATGGAATAAAACGGTCGCCAAAATATCCGTGACTTAAAACAAGTAGATTTTCCCCTTTTCCAACCGTGTTGACGATAGCCATTTCCATTGCTAAAGTTCCAGTACCAGCAATGACAAATACTTCTCCATCCGTTTGAAACAGCTCTTTTGTTTGCTGTAACGCATTTTTATAAACTTCTACAAAGCGTGGATCTGTATGCCCCCTTGTTTCTAACGCTAAAGCATCGTAAATTTCATCCACTACCGGAGTTGGTCCAGGAATCAATAGTAGATCTCTATTTCTCATTTTCTTTCCCCCTTTGAAAACTTATTAAACAAACGAATTCTTTGAACAATAACTTTTTTCTTCTCGTTTATCAATATTAAAAAAAGACCTTACTCGCTCTGCTCTCGAGACAAGTAAGGCATAACCATCCCCAATTTACTTAATATTTAATCCCTTAACATAAACCCCTTTAGCAATAAATCGATCAATATAGGAGGCAACCTATATTAATTTAACGATCCCCTTTGTAAGTAAGCGATTTAATAGGTTCAAATAACTTGTTCATTATGTCAAAAATTGAACAAACTTAAAACACAAGTAAGCTACATCAAAACGACCAAAAGTTTACAATCCTTCAACAACTTTGTTCAAAGTTTATCAAGCTCAGACTAAAAACTTTCAACTTCATTCGTCATTTCGCCAATACCTTTACTGTTTGTATTGTTGCCTGTTCTATATAAATATCCCCCGTTTTAGACTAAGAAAGAAATTTTATTATACGAATTGTTCAGCTTCTGTTGAACCTGCCATTGCAGTTGTAGAAGAAGTACCTCCAGAAATAACCATTGATACTTCATCGAAGTAACCTGTACCAACTTCACGTTGGTGTCTTGTAGCTGTATAACCTTTTTTCTCTAGATCAAACTCAGCTTGTTGTAGTTTAGAATAAGCTGCCATACCGTTGTCTTTGTAATCAACAGCCAATTCAAACATTGATTTGTTAAGTGAGTGGAATCCTGCTAATGTTACGAATTGGAATTTATAACCCATTTTTGCAATTTCACGCTGGAATTCTGCAATCTCTTTATCTGTGAGATTTGCTTTCCAGTTGAAAGATGGTGAACAGTTGTATGCTAACATTTTGCCAGGGTATTTTTCATGAATTGCTTCCGCAAATTCTCTAGCTTCTTCTAATGAAGGTTTTGATGTTTCGCACCAAATTAAATCAGCATATGGCGCATAAGCTAAACCGCGAGCAATTGCTTGTTTAATTCCTGCTCTTGTTTTAAAGAAACCTTCAGGAGTACGTTCACCTGTAATAAATTCTTTATCTCGTGGGTCAATATCGCTCGTTACCATGTCTGCTGCATCAGCGTCAGTTCTAGCAATTAAGATTGTGTCTACACCCATAACATCCGCAGCTAAACGAGCAGCAATTAAGTTACGAATCGCATTTTGTGTTGGAAGTAATACTTTACCACCTAAGTGACCGCATTTTTTCTCAGAAGCAAGTTGGTCTTCTAAGTGAACTCCAGCAGCACCCGCTTCGATCATGGCTTTTACTAATTCAAACACGTTAAGTGGTCCACCGAATCCTGCTTCAGCATCTGCTACGATTGGTGCAAACCAATCAAAACCATCATCGCGACCTTCAGCATGTTCTATTTGATCAGCACGTTGTAAGGCTTGATTAATACGTTTTACGACAGCTGGAACTGAGTTAGCTGGATATAATGATTGGTCTGGATACATATGTCCTGCTAAGTTAGCATCAGCCGCTACTTGCCATCCTGATAGATAAATAGCTTTTAAACCTGCTTTTACTTGTTGTACTGCCTGATTACCTGTCAATGCACCTAACGCATTAATAAAATCTTCTTCATGTAAAGATTTCCAAAGTCGAGCAGCACCACGTTTTGCCCATGTATGCTCTACGACTACAGACCCCTGTAATTTCACTACTTCTTCAGCAGTATATGGTCGTTCAATTCCTTTCCAACGTGGATTTTCAGCCCAATCTTTTTTTAATGCCTCAACTCTTTCATTTCTTTCCTGTTGCGTCAACATTTCATTCACACCTTCCCCTTTATTTCAATACACTCTGTTAGAAAAGTAATTTACATTCTGTTTCATAACAGGTATATTAATGTTAAACCTAATATATAACAGATAATAAAAAAATGTATTATTTTGTGACGAAATACTAAAAATTCAGGATAAAACAATTATTTCCAAAGATAATTTAGCATGATTCTGAATTTTTAATAAGGGGGAAGTAGTGTAGAGATGTTATGTGTGGATATTTCAAATGAGGGATTAGAACAATTAAAAATTATATTAGAAGATTGGATTCCTAAAAATGCATCCATTGCTGTAGCTTCCGAAGATTCTTATATTTATTATTCACCAAGTATCGAACATTTACATCTTACTATCGAGGACAAAATCCACCCAGAAAGCGTTGCATCTCATGTATTACAAACTCGAATGAAAACTGGAATTGTATTGGATTCAACAATATTTGGAAAACCCTATTTCGTAATAGGCTACCCTATTTACTTAAGTCAAAAAAATGCCGCACTCATTATTATTTTCCCATCTTCCTATACTCCAGAAAAAAAGGAACCTTATAAATTTTTAACTGGTAAGCAGGAAGATCTGTGGACACCCGTACCTGTAGAGGAAATTTCTCATATCGAAAGCTTGCAAAAACGAACTTGGTTTTATGCAAATGATGAACAGTTTAAAACAAATTATACGTTAAAAGAGCTTCAAACAAAGTTACCGGAGTTTTTTGTTCGAGTACATCGTTCATATATATTAAACATTTATTTTATTAAAAATATCACGAAGGATATTACGACAAACTTTATCATTCAATTAAAAAATGGCACCGAATTACCTGTTAGTCAATCATATATTAATGATTTAAGAAGATTACTTGAATTTTAATGATTTAAATGATTGTAATATCATTAATCATGTTCCAAAAACACTCTTCTAATAATAATGTCGCAATAAGGAAACTACACATTCCTTGTTTCGACTTTTTATTTCTTTTATAAACTTTATAAAATTGTTGCATATCGCTTCTCTATCGCGCCGATCGGACTTTCAGTCCTTGTTAGTAAGGGGCTTCAATTTTTGCAAAAAAAAAGCACCACTATTGTGGTGCCTTCTGCGAAGCGCTCGTCTATCTCTCACAAGGGGACCCCTTAACTACCATCGGCGCTAACTCCGAAGCACGTTGACCAGCGATTTTCTGTGTCAGCTTCGGCAGTCCGGTGCTCACGTACTTAGTACGCTCCGCTCCGGGCTGCCTCGCTTCCTTGAACTTCTTGGTCCCCGTGCTTCTCGTCTCCTTCAAATATTTATTTTACTTTTGTTTAGCATGTGGTTTCTGTATCGTAAGCCCGAATTCAAATGACGCATTGAAAACTTAAAACAGGGATTAAAAAAGCGCACCTTTCGGTACGCACGACAAATAGCCCTACAATCTTGAATTTTTTCAGATTGAGGGCTATTTTGCTATTGCACATGATTCACGTATATTTTTAGACCAAGGCAAGTAGCGATCGATTATTTCTGGTTGCTGATGGATTGGGAGGTTCGGGAGTTCTGTCAATACTTTGACCAAGTATTGATAGAAATCAATTCCATTAGCTTTTGCCGTTTCAGCTAAACTCAAACAAATGGCATTGGCATCAGCTCCCAATTCACTCACAGAGAAAAGCCAGTTCTTCCGACCAATCACACTCGGACGAATCGCATTTTCTGCTGGGTTATTGTCAATCGCAATTCGACCGTCATACAGAAATGCTTTTAGACCTTCGGCATGTTTCAAGGTATAGTTTGCCGCTTCCGCAAGGGAACTTTTGCCGTAAAAAGGAGATTCATCTACCCATTGTAAGAATTCTTCCACAATCGGTTTGGAATATTTTTTTCGTGCTTTTCGACGTTTGCTTGGTGAAAGTTTCTTAAACTTTCGTTCCAATTCGTAGAGTCGATTACAATATTCTACACCTTTTTCGGCGTTTTTACTGTTGGCTTTTAACCATTTTCTACGCACATGTGCCCAACAATTGGCGAATGTGACGTTAGGTAAACCAGCGTATGCAGAATATCCGTCACAAATGATGGTTCCCTTGAACTTTTCCACGAAGTCTTTTAAAACTTCCCGACTTCGCGATAACGCACTATGAAACATGACGATGGTCGGCCCTTGAGAAGCAACGCTTCGGAATACCCAGTTATAAGCATTAGACTGAGCCGACTTTCCATCCGAACGATTGAGTATTTGAGCGTATGTTTCATCAATATGAAGAATTGATTTTTTCATAAGGAGCTCTTTCATACGATGGTAGATTGGATGAAGCCAATCCTCCGCGATTCGAATTACCCAGTTCGATAAATTTTTATCGTTTGTAAGGAGACCATAACGGTTCCATTCCTTTACCTGGCGATATAAAGGTAAATATTGAACAAACTTATCGTAGATGATTTTTGCCAAGACCGTTGGTCCAGCAATACTTCGTTGAATCGCTGGTTGTGGTGCTTTGCCTCGTTTGATTTGTGAATTTTTGCTGAGATCTTTTTTACAATTCCTGCACTCATAAGCGTGTTCGATATGTCGAACACGCTTCACAATAGCCGGTATAAATTTTGCTTCCTCACGAACAATCGTGCTGCCGATCTCTGTCATCTGAGATTGACAACACTCGCATTGTAAGTTTTCAGGGTGATGATGAATTTCTTCAATTTCTAAACCATCCACGAAGAAATCGTTTCGTTTCTTTTTATGTATTTTACGAACAACTGTATAGGTAACAGTGTCCGTGCTTTGTTCTTCTGTGTGCTCAGGTTCGTTAAAAAAAGAGTCATCATCAAATAAAGAACATTGTCCATCTGGAGCTTGGTACTTTGATTTTTCTGATTTTGAGCCATAAAGAAGCTTTGTTAAATAGCGAACTTGTTGTGACAACGATTCAATTTGTTTCAACAGTTCTTCATTTCTCTTATTGGATTGCGCGAGTTGTTCTTCTAATAATTGAATTAATTTTTCATACGAATCATTGCTCACATCATTCACCACATTTCCGTACAAATTCAATATTGTCTTGATTATATCACTAGTAATCATTGGTTAAAAGACACCTTTTTTAGATTTTTGTATGGCTTTCGGTTGATGAATTGTGAGTCCTTCAAGTAACCAACGAAGTTGTTGTTGCGTGAGCCGACGAACTTCATTTTCATTTCGTGGCCATTGGAGTTTGCCATTATCCAATCGTTTATAAAGCATAGCGAAGCCATCTCCATCAAAGTATAAACATTTATAACGATCTTTCCTTCGACCGCAAAACAAGAAGATTGCCTCGCTGTATGGATCGAGTTCGAATGAATCCTGAATTAGCGTTGCTAGACCGTCGATTCCTTTTCGCATATCTGTATGACCGCAAATGATATAGATATTTTTGCATTTTGTAAAATCATGAATCATTTCGATTCAACTCCCTGATAACCGCTTGAAGTAATTGAGGTTTGACACCGGGGTAGAAGGAGATTTTACACTGATTGGATTGAATGACGCATATTGGTCTGAGTGGACCACGACTTTCTGGGGATGGAGTTGGATCAGATTTGGACTCTAATTTTACAGGCACGATATTGAGTTTTTCCGTTGCCAAAAAAAGAACACCTCCTCTGTAATTGTTACTTTCATCTTAAAGGGAGGTGTCATTGATTTATAGGCGTTGTTTGATTTCGGGCTTACTCTGTATCGCGCCGATCGGACTTTCAGTCCTTGTTAGTAAGGGGCTTCAATTTTTGCAAAAAAAACAATCATGAATTTTCATTCACAACCCTGGCATGAAAATGGATATTTCTTTCCCATAATGTAGATAACACAAACAGTTAACAATACGTAGGCTTTTATGGTGGATGATACCCTGAATAAAAAACTGTTTGAGTGGATTTGGTGAACAACCCATTGTTAGCTCATTCATTTGGAATGATGACTACGTACAGAAAAATGCTTATATTTCAAATTCACTCGCTGTTTGTGAATCTACTTTATGGGAGGGATTATATTGGATGTACTGATGACACGTTGTGCAGGATTAGATGTACATGCTGAAACAATTGTTGCTTGTGTCATGATTGGCGAACAGGACGATGAATTATTCATTGAAACAGAAACTTTCCCCACTTTAACAAAGGATCTCTTTCGTTTACTAAAGTGGTTGGAAAACCATGGCATTACGCACATTGCGATGGAGAGTACTGGAGTTTATTGGAAACCTGTTTATAACATTTTGGAGGATTACTTTGATATTACATTAGCGAATGCTCAAAGAATCAAGAATGTCCCTGGAAGAAAAACAGATGTTTCGGATGCAGAGTGGATTGCGAAGTTATTGCGTTATGGACTGATTGAAAAAAGTTTTGTTCCACCAGAAGATATACGAAACCTTCGTGATTTAACTCGGCTTCGTAAAAAATGGATCGGCCATTTGACTTCAGAAAAAAATAGGATTCTGAAAGTATTAGAATGCTCAAATGTTAAACTAAATTCAGTTATTTCAGATGTGTTTGGTGTTTCTGGAAGAAAACTTCGTAAGCCCGAAATCAAACAACGCCTATAAATCAATGACACCTCCCTTTAAGATGAAAGTAACAATTACAGAGGAGGTGTTCTTTTTTTGGCAACGGAAAAACTCAATATCGTGCCTGTAAAATTAGAGTCCAAATCTGATCCAACTCCATCCCCAGAAAGTCGTGGTCCACTCAGACCAATATGCGTCATTCAATCCAATCAGTGTAAAATCTCCTTCTACCCCGGTGTCAAACCTCAATTACTTCAAGCGGTTATCAGGGAGTTGAATCGAAATGATTCATGATTTTACAAAATGCAAAAATATCTATATCATTTGCGGTCATACAGATATGCGAAAAGGAATCGACGGTCTAGCAACGCTAATTCAGGATTCATTCGAACTCGATCCATACAGCGAGGCAATCTTCTTGTTTTGCGGTCGAAGGAAAGATCGTTATAAATGTTTATACTTTGATGGAGATGGCTTCGCTATGCTTTATAAACGATTGGATAATGGCAAACTCCAATGGCCACGAAATGAAAATGAAGTTCGTCGGCTCACGCAACAACAACTTCGTTGGTTACTTGAAGGACTCACAATTCATCAACCGAAAGCCATACAAAAATCTAAAAAAGGTGTCTTTTAACCAATGATTACTAGTGATATAATCAAGACAATATTGAATTTGTACGGAAATGTGGTGAATGATGTGAGCAATGATTCGTATGAAAAATTAATTCAATTATTAGAAGAACAACTCGCGCAATCCAATAAGAGAAATGAAGAACTGTTGAAACAAATTGAATCGTTGTCACAACAAGTTCGCTATTTAACAAAGCTTCTTTATGGCTCAAAATCAGAAAAATCAAAGTACCAAGCTCCAGATGGACAATGTTCTTTATTTGATGATGACTCTTTTTTTAACGAACCTGAGCACACAGAAGAACAAAGCACGGACACTGTTACCTATACAGTTGTTCGTAAAATACATAAAAAGAAACGAAACGATTTCTTCGTGGATGGTTTAGAAATTGAAGAAATTCATCATCACCCTGAAAACTTACAATGCGAGTGTTGTCAATCTCAGATGACAGAGATCGGCAGCACGATTGTTCGTGAGGAAGCAAAATTTATACCGGCTATTGTGAAGCGTGTTCGACATATCGAACACGCTTATGAGTGCAGGAATTGTAAAAAAGATCTCAGCAAAAATTCACAAATCAAACGAGGCAAAGCACCACAACCAGCGATTCAACGAAGTATTGCTGGACCAACGGTCTTGGCAAAAATCATCTACGATAAGTTTGTTCAATATTTACCTTTATATCGCCAGGTAAAGGAATGGAACCGTTATGGTCTCCTTACAAACGATAAAAATTTATCGAACTGGGTAATTCGAATCGCGGAGGATTGGCTTCATCCAATCTACCATCGTATGAAAGAGCTCCTTATGAAAAAATCAATTCTTCATATTGATGAAACATACGCTCAAATACTCAATCGTTCGGATGGAAAGTCGGCTCAGTCTAATGCTTATAACTGGGTATTCCGAAGCGTTGCTTCTCAAGGGCCGACCATCGTCATGTTTCATAGTGCGTTATCGCGAAGTCGGGAAGTTTTAAAAGACTTCGTGGAAAAGTTCAAGGGAACCATCATTTGTGACGGATATTCTGCATACGCTGGTTTACCTAACGTCACATTCGCCAATTGTTGGGCACATGTGCGTAGAAAATGGTTAAAAGCCAACAGTAAAAACGCCGAAAAAGGTGTAGAATATTGTAATCGACTCTACGAATTGGAACGAAAGTTTAAGAAACTTTCACCAAGCAAACGTCGAAAAGCACGAAAAAAATATTCCAAACCGATTGTGGAAGAATTCTTACAATGGGTAGATGAATCTCCTTTTTACGGCAAAAGTTCCCTTGCGGAAGCGGCAAACTATACCTTGAAACATGCCGAAGGTCTAAAAGCATTTCTGTATGACGGTCGAATTGCGATTGACAATAACCCAGCAGAAAATGCGATTCGTCCGAGTGTGATTGGTCGGAAGAACTGGCTTTTCTCTGTGAGTGAATTGGGAGCTGATGCCAATGCCATTTGTTTGAGTTTAGCTGAAACGGCAAAAGCTAATGGAATTGATTTCTATCAATACTTGGTCAAAGTATTGACAGAACTCCCGAACCTCCCAATCCATCAGCAACCAGAAATAATCGATCGCTACTTGCCTTGGTCTAAAAATATACGTGAATCATGTGCAATAGCAAAATAGCCCTCAATCTGAAAAAATTCAAGATTGTAGGGCTATTTGTCGTGCGTACCGAAAGGTGCGCTTTTTTAATCCCTGTTTTAAGTTTTCAATGCGTCATTTGAATTCGGGCTTACAAAACTTCTATCCAAATTAATTCAAAATGGATATGTTGATTCCATTGATGTAGAAAATAGTATTCACGGAAGAATGAAGCACAAAAAACAAATGATTACAGACTCTTTATTCGGTACTTTAAACGATCATCAAATCTTTCTAATCAAACAATCTTGGCAACACATCGTTTATTTAGAATCATTAATCAGCCAAATCGAGGAAAGAATAGATGAAATTCTGAAGAATTATAAAGAAGAAGTGGAGTTATTACTAACGATTCCGGGTATTAAAAAGGATTCCGCAGCAATTATTATTGCAGAGATTGGGGTGAACATGGAACAATTTCCTACCTCTCAACACTTAGCGTCTTGGGCCGGAGTTGCTCCAGGAAATCATGAAAGTGCAGGAAAACGAAAGTCAACTAAAACGACTAAAGGGAATCCTCATATCAAAACTGTACTGTGCGAAGTAGCATGGGCAATCTCTAGAAGTAGGAATCGTTGGTTAGCTGCTAAATATTGGTCGATTGCTGCAAGAAGAGGAAAGAAAAAAGCACTCGTTGCCATATCGCATCGAATGCTTCGAATCATTTACTCCATGCTAATTAATAAGGAGCCTTATAAAGAACCTTTAATTAATTAGTATAACCAAAGAAGAATAAGTTTAAACAAAGTTACCTTCCATTAGGTAGCTCTGCTTTCTTATTGTCTTTTTTAGGTTATTTATATATTACCCTCAATAGATTGAAGCTATTCATGGGCTAAGTGGAATTAAATTATTTTCACAGAAAAAGCACCACTATTGTGGTGCCTTTTGCGAAGCGACGTCCTACTCTCACAAGGGGAAGCCCCTTACTACCATCGGCGCTGAAGAGCTTAACTTCCGTGTTCGGTATGGGAACGGGTGTGACCTCTTCGCCATCGTCACTTCACTATATGAGAGGTTGTTCTCTCAAAACTGGATAACGACATTGAAATGATTGGTTAAGTCCTCGATCGATTAGTATCCGTCAGCTCCACACGTCACCGTGCTTCCACCTCGGACCTATCTACCTCATCGTCTTTGAGGGATCTTACTTGCTTATGCAATGGGAAATCTCATCTTGAGGGGGGCTTCATGCTTAGATGCTTTCAGCACTTATCCCGTCCACACATAGCTACCCAGCGGTGCCTTTGGCAAGACAACTGGTACACCAGCGGTGTGTCCATCCCGGTCCTCTCGTACTAAGGACAGCTCCTCTCAAATTTCCTACGCCCACGACGGATAGGGACCGAACTGTCTCACGACGTTCTGAACCCAGCTCGCGTACCGCTTTAATGGGCGAACAGCCCAACCCTTGGGACCGACTACAGCCCCAGGATGCGATGAGCCGACATCGAGGTGCCAAACCTCCCCGTCGATGTGGACTCTTGGGGGAGATAAGCCTGTTATCCCCGGGGTAGCTTTTATCCGTTGAGCGATGGCCCTTCCATGCGGAACCACCGGATCACTAAGCCCGTCTTTCGACCCTGCTCGACTTGTAGGTCTCGCAGTCAAGCTCCCTTATGCCTTTACACTCTGCGAATGATTTCCAACCATTCTGAGGGAACCTTTGGGCGCCTCCGTTACCTTTTAGGAGGCGACCGCCCCAGTCAAACTGTCCACCTGACACTGTCTCCCAAGCCGATCAGGCTTGCGGGTTAGAATTTCAGTACAACCAGGGTAGTATCCCAAGGGCGCCTCCAGGGAAGCTGGCGCTCCCCCTTCTACGGCTCCTACCTATCCTGTACAAGTTGCACCGAAATTCAATATCAGGTTACAGTAAAGCTCCACGGGGTCTTTCCGTCCTGTCGCGGGTAACCTGCATCTTCACAGGTACTATAATTTCACCGAGTCTCTCGTTGAGACAGTGCCCAGATCGTTACGCCTTTCGTGCGGGTCGGAACTTACCCGACAAGGAATTTCGCTACCTTAGGACCGTTATAGTTACGGCCGCCGTTTACTGGGGCTTCAATTCGGAGCTTCGCTTGCGCTAACTCCTCCTCTTAACCTTCCAGCACCGGGCAGGCGTCAGCCCCTATACTTCACCTTACGGTTTTGCAGAGACCTGTGTTTTTGCTAAACAGTCGCCTGGGCCTATTCACTGCGGCTCATCAGGGCTTGCACCCCAATGAGCACCCCTTCTCCCGAAGTTACGGGGTCATTTTGCCGAGTTCCTTAACGAGAGTTCTCTCGCTCACCTTAGGATTCTCTCCTCGACTACCTGTGTCGGTTTGCGGTACGGGCACCTCCCGCCTCGCTAGAGGCTTTTCTTGGCAGTGTGAAATCAGGAACTTCGCGCGTAACGCGCTCCCCATCACAGCTCAGCGTATTAGGAAGCGGATTTGCCTACTTCCACGCCTTGCTGCTTGGACACGCTCGACCAACGGCGTGCATTCCCTATCCTCCTGCGTCCCCCCATCACTCAAACGGCGGGGAGGTGGTACAGGAATATCAACCTGTTGTCCATCGTCTACGCCTTTCGGCCTCGACTTAGGTCCCGACTAACCCTGAGCGGACGAGCCTTCCTCAGGAAACCTTAGTCATTCGGTGGATGGGATTCTCACCCATCTTTCGCTACTCATACCGGCATTCTCACTTCTAAGCGCTCCACCAGTCCTTCCGGTCTGACTTCGACGCACTTAGAACGCTCTCCTACCACTCGTGCAACGCACGAATCCACAGCTTCGGTGAATCGTTTAGCCCCGTTACATTTTCGGCGCAGCGTCACTCGACCAGTGAGCTATTACGCACTCTTTAAATGATGGCTGCTTCTAAGCCAACATCCTGGTTGTCTAAGCAACGCCACATCCTTTTCCACTTAACGATTACTTTGGGACCTTAGCTGGTGGTCTGGGCTGTTTCCCTTTTGACCACGGATCTTATCACTCGTAGTCTGACTCCCGTGTATAAATAGCTGGCATTCGGAGTTTGTCTGAATTCGGTAACCCGAGGTGGGCCCCTAGTCCAAACAGTGCTCTACCTCCAGTATTCTTCACACGAGGCTAGCCCTAAAGCTATTTCGGAGAGAACCAGCTATCTCCAAGTTCGATTGGAATTTCTCCGCTACCCACACCTCATCCCCGCACTTTTCAACGTGCGTGGGTTCGGGCCTCCAGTGAGTGTTACCTCACCTTCACCCTGGACATGGGTAGATCACCTGGTTTCGGGTCTACGACCACGTACTCAAAACGCCCTATTCAGACTCGCTTTCGCTGCGGCTCCGCATTTTCTGCTTAACCTTGCACGTAATCGTAACTCGCCGGTTCATTCTACAAAAGGCACGCCATCACCCGTTAACGGGCTCTGACTACTTGTAGGCACACGGTTTCAGGTTCTCTTTCACTCCCCTCCCGGGGTGCTTTTCACCTTTCCCTCACGGTACTGGTTCACTATCGGTCACTAGGGAGTATTTAGCCTTGGGAGATGGTCCTCCCGGATTCCGACGGAATTTCACGTGTTCCGCCGTACTCAGGATCCACTCAGGAGAGGATGGATTTTCGACTACAGGGCTTTTACCTTCTCTGGCCGTCCTTTCCAGAACGGTTCGTCTAACCCATCCTTTTGTAACTCCGTATAGAGTGTCCTACAACCCCAAGAGGCAAGCCTCTTGGTTTGGGCTGTTCCCGTTTCGCTCGCCGCTACTCAGGGAATCGATTTTTCTTTCTTCTCCTCCAGGTACTTAGATGTTTCAGTTCCCTGGGTGTGCCTTCTTAACGCTATGGATTCACGTTAAGATACTGTTCCATTACGAACAGTGGGTTCCCCCATTCGGAAATCTCCGGATCAAAGCTTACTTACAGCTCCCCGAAGCATATCGGTGTTAGTCCCGTCCTTCATCGGCTCCTAGTGCCAAGGCATCCACCGTGCGCCCTTAACAACTTAACCTTTTCGGTTTTCGATACGCTGCGCAATACTTCGTCAATTTCGCTCGTTCGAATCCTCATGTACGCATATAGTACACTCCGGTTCTCACTCGCTCATTTCCTTGTCTTGCTTGCGTCTCGCAACCCTTACGGCTTTCAATCCACGTCGCATTTACGTCGTGTTAGCCTAGTTGTTTGCGCTTTACAGTAAATTGCTTGCTTTCAATGTCGTTTATCCAGTTTTCAAAGAACAACACTATAACTTTGAAGGTCATAAACCTTCAAAACTGAACACAAAACGCTAACGCTTCCGTAAATATCCTTAGAAAGGAGGTGATCCAGCCGCACCTTCCGATACGGCTACCTTGTTACGACTTCACCCCAATCATCTGTCCCACCTTCGGCGGCTGGCTCCCGAAAGGGTTACCTCACCGACTTCGGGTGTTACAGACTCTCGTGGTGTGACGGGCGGTGTGTACAAGGCCCGGGAACGTATTCACCGCGGCATGCTGATCCGCGATTACTAGCGATTCCGGCTTCATGCAGGCGAGTTGCAGCCTGCAATCCGAACTGAGAACGGTTTTTTCGGATTGGCTCCGTCTCGCGACTTCGCGACCGTTTGTACCGTCCATTGTAGCACGTGTGTAGCCCAGGTCATAAGGGGCATGATGATTTGACGTCATCCCCACCTTCCTCCGTATTTGTACGGCAGTCTCCTTAGAGTGCCCAACTGAATGATGGCAACTAAGGACAAGGGTTGCGCTCGTTGCGGGACTTAACCCAACATCTCACGACACGAGCTGACGACAACCATGCACCACCTGTCACCGCTGTCCCCGAAGGGAAGGCTATGTCTCCATAGCGGTCAGCGGGATGTCAAGACCTGGTAAGGTTCTTCGCGTTGCTTCGAATTAAACCACATGCTCCACCGCTTGTGCGGGCCCCCGTCAATTCCTTTGAGTTTCAGTCTTGCGACCGTACTCCCCAGGCGGAGTGCTTAATGCGTTAGCTGCAGCACTAAGGGGTGGAAACCCCCTAACACTTAGCACTCATCGTTTACGGCGTGGACTACCAGGGTATCTAATCCTGTTTGCTCCCCACGCTTTCGCGCCTCAGCGTCAGTTACAGGCCAGGAAGCCGCCTTCGCCACTGGTGTTCCTCCATATCTCTACGCATTTCACCGCTACACATGGAATTCCGCTTCCCTCTCCTGCACTCAAGTCTCCCAGTTTCCAATGACCCTCCCCGGTTAAGCCGGGGGCTTTCACATCAGACTTAAGAGACCGCCTGCGCGCGCTTTACGCCCAATAATTCCGGACAACGCTTGCCACCTACGTATTACCGCGGCTGCTGGCACGTAGTTAGCCGTGGCTTTCTAGTAAGGTACCGTCAAGGTGCAGCCAGTTACTACTGCACTTGTTCTTCCCTTACAACAGAGCTTTACGATCCGAAGACCTTCTTCGCTCACGCGGCGTTGCTCCATCAGGCTTTCGCCCATTGTGGAAGATTCCCTACTGCTGCCTCCCGTAGGAGTCTGGGCCGTGTCTCAGTCCCAGTGTGGCCGATCACCCTCTCAGGTCGGCTACGCATCGTCGCCTTGGTAGGCCGTTACCCCACCAACAAGCTAATGCGCCGCGGGCCCATCCTATAGTGATAGCAGAACCATCTTTCAACATCAAAGCATGCACTTTGATGTATTATCCGGTATTAGCACGCGTTTCCGCGAGTTATCCCAGTCTATAGGGCAGGTTACCCACGTGTTACTCACCCGTCCGCCGCTAACCTCATGAAAGCTAGGCTTTCAATTGGTTCGCTCGACTTGCATGTATTAGGCACGCCGCCAGCGTTCGTCCTGAGCCAGGATCAAACTCTCCATAAAAGAAAATTTGATTTGCTCAAAAATTTAATGTCCGAATCTAGTTTGTTAACGAGGGTTAACAACTAGATAATTTATTGCATTAACGTTTTGTTGTTCAGTTTTCAAGGTTCATGGTGGAGCATAGCGGGATCGAACCGCTGACCTCCTGCGTGCAAGGCAGGCGCTCTCCCAGCTGAGCTAATGCCCCAATATAATGAATGGTCGGGAAGACAGGATTCGAACCTGCGACCCCTTGGTCCCAAACCAAGTGCTCTACCAAGCTGAGCTACTTCCCGAATTTATGGCGCGCCAGGCAGGAGTCGAACCCACAACCTTCTGATCCGTAGTCAGACGCTCTATCCAATTGAGCTACTGGCGCTAACTTCTATTTTACATGGTGCCGAGGACCGGAGTCGAACCGGTACGGTAGTCACCTACCGCAGGATTTTAAGTCCTGTGCGTCTGCCAATTCCGCCACCCCGGCATTATTGGAGCGGAAGACGGGGTTCGAACCCGCGACCCCCACCTTGGCAAGGTGGTGTTCTACCACTGAACTACTTCCGCAATTATATATATTTTAAATGGTGCGGGTGGAGGGAGTCGAACCCCCACGCCGTGAGGCGCTAGATCCTAAGTCTAGTGCGTCTGCCAATTCCGCCACACCCGCAAAAAATGGTGAGCCATGAAGGACTTGAACCTTCGACCCTCTGATTAAAAGTCAGATGCTCTACCACTGAGCTAATGGCTCGAATAATGGTGCCGGCGAAAGGAATCGAACCCTCAACCTACTGATTACAAGTCAGTTGCTCTGCCAATTGAGCTACACCGGCATGATATGGTGGAGGATGACGGGATCGAACCGCCGACCCCCTGCTTGTAAGGCAGGTGCTCTCCCAGCTGAGCTAATCCTCCATATATTAGCCTAGCAACGTCCTACTCTCACAAGGGGAAGCCCCTTACTACCATCGGCGCTAAAGAGCTTAACTTCCGTGTTCGGTATGGGAACGGGTGTATCCTCTTTGCCATCGTCACTAGACTATTTGTTTTGAGACAAGAACTATTATATCACTTAATCAAAGAATTGCAAGTGTTTTTTTAAAATAATTTTTGTTCTCTCAAAACTGGATAACGACATTGAAATGATTGGTTAAGTCCTCGATCGATTAGTATCCGTCAGCTCCACACGTCACCGTGCTTCCACCTCGGACCTATCTACCTCATCGTCTTTGAGGGATCTTACTTGCTTATGCAATGGGAAATCTCATCTTGAGGGGGGCTTCATGCTTAGATGCTTTCAGCACTTATCCCGTCCACACATAGCTACCCAGCGGTGCCTTTGGCAAGACAACTGGTACACCAGCGGTGTGTCCATCCCGGTCCTCTCGTACTAAGGACAGCTCCTCTCAAATTTCCTACGCCCACGACGGATAGGGACCGAACTGTCTCACGACGTTCTGAACCCAGCTCGCGTACCGCTTTAATGGGCGAACAGCCCAACCCTTGGGACCGACTACAGCCCCAGGATGCGATGAGCCGACATCGAGGTGCCAAACCTCCCCGTCGATGTGGACTCTTGGGGGAGATAAGCCTGTTATCCCCGGGGTAGCTTTTATCCGTTGAGCGATGGCCCTTCCATGCGGAACCACCGGATCACTAAGCCCGTCTTTCGACCCTGCTCGACTTGTAGGTCTCGCAGTCAAGCTCCCTTATGCCTTTACACTCTGCGAATGATTTCCAACCATTCTGAGGGAACCTTTGGGCGCCTCCGTTACCTTTTAGGAGGCGACCGCCCCAGTCAAACTGTCCACCTGACACTGTCTCCCAAGCCGATCAGGCTTGCGGGTTAGAATTTCAGTACAACCAGGGTAGTATCCCAAGGGCGCCTCCAGGGAAGCTGGCGCTCCCCCTTCTACGGCTCCTACCTATCCTGTACAAGTTGCACCGAAATTCAATATCAGGTTACAGTAAAGCTCCACGGGGTCTTTCCGTCCTGTCGCGGGTAACCTGCATCTTCACAGGTACTATAATTTCACCGAGTCTCTCGTTGAGACAGTGCCCAGATCGTTACGCCTTTCGTGCGGGTCGGAACTTACCCGACAAGGAATTTCGCTACCTTAGGACCGTTATAGTTACGGCCGCCGTTTACTGGGGCTTCAATTCGGAGCTTCGCTTGCGCTAACTCCTCCTCTTAACCTTCCAGCACCGGGCAGGCGTCAGCCCCTATACTTCACCTTACGGTTTTGCAGAGACCTGTGTTTTTGCTAAACAGTCGCCTGGGCCTATTCACTGCGGCTCATCAGGGCTTGCACCCCAATGAGCACCCCTTCTCCCGAAGTTACGGGGTCATTTTGCCGAGTTCCTTAACGAGAGTTCTCTCGCTCACCTTAGGATTCTCTCCTCGACTACCTGTGTCGGTTTGCGGTACGGGCACCTCCCGCCTCGCTAGAGGCTTTTCTTGGCAGTGTGAAATCAGGAACTTCGCGCGTAACGCGCTCCCCATCACAGCTCAGCGTATTAGGAAGCGGATTTGCCTACTTCCACGCCTTGCTGCTTGGACACGCTCGACCAACGGCGTGCATTCCCTATCCTCCTGCGTCCCCCCATCACTCAAACGGCGGGGAGGTGGTACAGGAATATCAACCTGTTGTCCATCGTCTACGCCTTTCGGCCTCGACTTAGGTCCCGACTAACCCTGAGCGGACGAGCCTTCCTCAGGAAACCTTAGTCATTCGGTGGATGGGATTCTCACCCATCTTTCGCTACTCATACCGGCATTCTCACTTCTAAGCGCTCCACCAGTCCTTCCGGTCTGACTTCGACGCACTTAGAACGCTCTCCTACCACTCGTGCAACGCACGAATCCACAGCTTCGGTGAATCGTTTAGCCCCGTTACATTTTCGGCGCAGCGTCACTCGACCAGTGAGCTATTACGCACTCTTTAAATGATGGCTGCTTCTAAGCCAACATCCTGGTTGTCTAAGCAACGCCACATCCTTTTCCACTTAACGATTACTTTGGGACCTTAGCTGGTGGTCTGGGCTGTTTCCCTTTTGACCACGGATCTTATCACTCGTAGTCTGACTCCCGTGTATAAATAGCTGGCATTCGGAGTTTGTCTGAATTCGGTAACCCGAGGTGGGCCCCTAGTCCAAACAGTGCTCTACCTCCAGTATTCTTCACACGAGGCTAGCCCTAAAGCTATTTCGGAGAGAACCAGCTATCTCCAAGTTCGATTGGAATTTCTCCGCTACCCACACCTCATCCCCGCACTTTTCAACGTGCGTGGGTTCGGGCCTCCAGTGAGTGTTACCTCACCTTCACCCTGGACATGGGTAGATCACCTGGTTTCGGGTCTACGACCACGTACTCAAAACGCCCTATTCAGACTCGCTTTCGCTGCGGCTCCGCATTTTCTGCTTAACCTTGCACGTAATCGTAACTCGCCGGTTCATTCTACAAAAGGCACGCCATCACCCGTTAACGGGCTCTGACTACTTGTAGGCACACGGTTTCAGGTTCTCTTTCACTCCCCTCCCGGGGTGCTTTTCACCTTTCCCTCACGGTACTGGTTCACTATCGGTCACTAGGGAGTATTTAGCCTTGGGAGATGGTCCTCCCGGATTCCGACGGAATTTCACGTGTTCCGCCGTACTCAGGATCCACTCAGGAGAGGATGGATTTTCGACTACAGGGCTTTTACCTTCTCTGGCCGTCCTTTCCAGAACGGTTCGTCTAACCCATCCTTTTGTAACTCCGTATAGAGTGTCCTACAACCCCAAGAGGCAAGCCTCTTGGTTTGGGCTGTTCCCGTTTCGCTCGCCGCTACTCAGGGAATCGATTTTTCTTTCTTCTCCTCCAGGTACTTAGATGTTTCAGTTCCCTGGGTGTGCCTTCTTAACGCTATGGATTCACGTTAAGATACTGTTCCATTACGAACAGTGGGTTCCCCCATTCGGAAATCTCCGGATCAAAGCTTACTTACAGCTCCCCGAAGCATATCGGTGTTAGTCCCGTCCTTCATCGGCTCCTAGTGCCAAGGCATCCACCGTGCGCCCTTAATAACTTAACCAAAATTAAGAACTTTACAGTAAATATCTTGCTTTCAATGTCGTTTATCCAGTTTTCAAAGAACAACACTATAACTTTGAAGGTCATAAACCTTCAAAACTGAACACAAAACGCTAATGCTTCCGTAAATATCCTTAGAAAGGAGGTGATCCAGCCGCACCTTCCGATACGGCTACCTTGTTACGACTTCACCCCAATCATCTGTCCCACCTTCGGCGGCTGGCTCCCGAAAGGGTTACCTCACCGACTTCGGGTGTTACAGACTCTCGTGGTGTGACGGGCGGTGTGTACAAGGCCCGGGAACGTATTCACCGCGGCATGCTGATCCGCGATTACTAGCGATTCCGGCTTCATGCAGGCGAGTTGCAGCCTGCAATCCGAACTGAGAACGGTTTTTTCGGATTGGCTCCGTCTCGCGACTTCGCGACCGTTTGTACCGTCCATTGTAGCACGTGTGTAGCCCAGGTCATAAGGGGCATGATGATTTGACGTCATCCCCACCTTCCTCCGTATTTGTACGGCAGTCTCCTTAGAGTGCCCAACTGAATGATGGCAACTAAGGACAAGGGTTGCGCTCGTTGCGGGACTTAACCCAACATCTCACGACACGAGCTGACGACAACCATGCACCACCTGTCACCGCTGTCCCCGAAGGGAAGGCTATGTCTCCATAGCGGTCAGCGGGATGTCAAGACCTGGTAAGGTTCTTCGCGTTGCTTCGAATTAAACCACATGCTCCACCGCTTGTGCGGGCCCCCGTCAATTCCTTTGAGTTTCAGTCTTGCGACCGTACTCCCCAGGCGGAGTGCTTAATGCGTTAGCTGCAGCACTAAGGGGTGGAAACCCCCTAACACTTAGCACTCATCGTTTACGGCGTGGACTACCAGGGTATCTAATCCTGTTTGCTCCCCACGCTTTCGCGCCTCAGCGTCAGTTACAGGCCAGGAAGCCGCCTTCGCCACTGGTGTTCCTCCATATCTCTACGCATTTCACCGCTACACATGGAATTCCGCTTCCCTCTCCTGCACTCAAGTCTCCCAGTTTCCAATGACCCTCCCCGGTTAAGCCGGGGGCTTTCACATCAGACTTAAGAGACCGCCTGCGCGCGCTTTACGCCCAATAATTCCGGACAACGCTTGCCACCTACGTATTACCGCGGCTGCTGGCACGTAGTTAGCCGTGGCTTTCTAGTAAGGTACCGTCAAGGTGCAGCCAGTTACTACTGCACTTGTTCTTCCCTTACAACAGAGCTTTACGATCCGAAGACCTTCTTCGCTCACGCGGCGTTGCTCCATCAGGCTTTCGCCCATTGTGGAAGATTCCCTACTGCTGCCTCCCGTAGGAGTCTGGGCCGTGTCTCAGTCCCAGTGTGGCCGATCACCCTCTCAGGTCGGCTACGCATCGTCGCCTTGGTAGGCCGTTACCCCACCAACAAGCTAATGCGCCGCGGGCCCATCCTATAGTGATAGCAGAACCATCTTTCAACATCAAAGCATGCACTTTGATGTATTATCCGGTATTAGCACGCGTTTCCGCGAGTTATCCCAGTCTATAGGGCAGGTTACCCACGTGTTACTCACCCGTCCGCCGCTAACCTCATGAAAGCTAGGCTTTCAATTGGTTCGCTCGACTTGCATGTATTAGGCACGCCGCCAGCGTTCGTCCTGAGCCAGGATCAAACTCTCCATAAAAGAAAATTTGATTTGCTCAAAATTTAATGTCCGAATCTAGTTTGTCAACGAGGGTTAACAACTAGATAATTTATTGCATTAACGTTTTGTTGTTCAGTTTTCAAGGTTCATTCTTCTTTTTTTGAAACAACTCTTTAATTATATCGTTTACCAACTCGTTTGTCAACAACTTTTTTTGGATTTTTTCATTTTTTTATCACTTTCGTTAAGATCTTTATTAGAATTACTTTCTCTTAGCGACAGCTTTTATATATTATCACCTTACCTAATCAAATGTCAACATATTTTTCAACATTTTTTATCTAGCGTTATAAATTATTTTACATTTAATTTTTTTATTGTTTGAAAACAATATCCCCTTATATCATTGAACTAAAAATGATATAAGGTCTCTAAATAAAATCAAATAATGTAAAACTCCCACACTATTCTGATGTAAGAAAAGAATTAGACTAATGAATCAACAATAACCACAGATTTAGGAATACAAAAAATTACGTTGAATGAAAGCGATTAAGGATTTCATCTTTCATGTCTATAAAAAGTTGGCTGTCTAGAGATTTTCTAGACAGCCATAGATTGAACTAATGATTTTCTATAACCAGCTAATTAATCTCTTGGACGCATTGTTGGGAATAATAATACGTCACGAATGGATTGAGAATTGGTTAGTAACATAACTAATCGGTCAATACCGATACCTAATCCACCTGTAGGAGGCATTCCATATTCTAAAGCCTCGATGAAATCTTCATCCATATCATGTGCTTCGTCATTTCCTGCTTCTTTTTCAGCTAGTTGCGCTTCAAAACGTTCGCGTTGATCGATTGGATCGTTCAATTCTGTAAACGCATTTGCATGTTCACGACGAACGATAAATAATTCAAAACGGTCTGTGAAGCGTTCATCTTCTGGATTTTTCTTTGCTAATGGCGAAATTTCAACAGGATGTCCGTAAACGAATGTTGGTTGTACTAATGTTTCCTCTACTTTTTGCTCGAAGAACTCGTTAATGATGTGTCCCACTTCATGCATTTCTTGAATTTCCACACCATGTTCTTTCGCTAAACTTCTCGCTTCTTCTAATGTCATAGGTTGCCAGAAGTCTACCCCGGTTACTTCCTTAATTGCATCAACCATATGCACTCGTTTCCATCCTGGTGAAAGGTCTATTTCTTCTTCACCGTATTGGATTTTCGTTGTACCAAGCACCTCTTGTGCTACATGAGAAATTAAATTTTCCGTCAATTCCATAATATCTCGGTAATCTAAATATGCACCGTATAGCTCTAATAATGTAAATTCTGGATTGTGACGTGTTGAAATACCTTCATTTCGGAACACTCGTCCTATTTCATATACTTTTTCGAGTCCGCCAACAATTAAACGTTTTAAATGCAATTCTAATGCAATACGTAAATATAGATCCATATCTAATGCGTTATGATGCGTAATGAATGGTCGAGCAGCTGCCCCTCCAGCAACAGTGTGTAAAATTGGCGTCTCTACTTCCAAATAACCTTGTCCATCTAAATAGTTTCGAATAGAACGAATAATTTTTGAACGAGTAATAAACGTCTCTTTGCTATCAGCATTCGTCATCAAGTCTAAGTAGCGTTGACGATAACGTTGTTCAACATCTTGCAATCCATGGAATTTTTCAGGCATTGGGCGCAGTGATTTCGTTAGGAAAGTAAATTCGTTTGCTTTTACGGAAAGCTCCCCTGCATTTGTTCTGAAAACAACTCCGCGGATGCCCACGATATCTCCTAAATCTGCATGTTTAAATAAATCGTATGCTTCATCGCCTACTCGGTCTTGACGAACATAAATTTGAATCTGGCCAGCCAAATCTTGAATGTGGGCAAAACCAGCTTTCCCTTTCCCACGTTTTGTCATAATACGACCTGCGATGACTACTTCATCATTTTTTTCTTCTAGCTCTTCTTTCGTAAATACATCAAATTGTTTGAAAACATCTGAAGACAAGTGTGTGCGCTCGAAACGTTGGCCAAATGGATCGATACCTTTTTCACGAATATCACTTAACTTTTGGCGTCTCACCAAAAGTTGATCATTTAATTCTTCAATGTTTGACACGTCTTTCACTCCTCATAATTTTAAAACGTTCTGTTCATAGTCCACAATGTATCTATTGTACACAATTTCTATCTTCTCTTCATCATTTTTGAAAGATTTTTTTAGTTCCCTTATATTTTTGATTAGGGTAATTTTTCTACTTTTGTATATAATGTTCTTATATTCAGATAAAAGATTCAACTTTTTGAGAGAGGTGTTTCCATGTATCGTAAAATAGACGATTTTATAAAAGATTGGCAACACAATAGTGCGGGTACTATAGCAATTATGGAATCCATTACGGAAGATAAAAAGTATGTTGCTATTGTTGAAGGTCATAATTCTCTTGAATTTTTAAGCTGGCACTTAACAAATGCCCCTTTATTCTTTTGCGGATTAATAGGGCAATCACTAAATGTCCAAATCAATCCATCTACACCGCCAACTACAATGAAAGAAATCATTGACGAATATAAAAAAGTAAACGAAGAAGTTGTAAATGCGGTTAAGAAACTAGATGATAGTTCATTAGAAAAAGAAGTGGATATGATTGGACAACCTACTGCGATTGGAGCAGTACTACGCATGCTTATTGATCATCAAACTCATCACAGAGCACAGATGCAAGTATTATTAAGACAAGCTGGCCTACCTGTACCGGGTGTCATGGGACCAACAAAGGAACAATCAAACGCATAATCTTACCAATTCAGGATAAGCCGCCTCAGTTGTTGAGACGGCTTTTTATATTGCTTAATTAAGCGCTTCACAATAATCGTAACCATTAGTTTTCACACAACATGCATCTCTCGTTCTTGTTGCTCTCTACTTTGTTCAACCACGTTATTTAAAATTGCACGCAATTCTTCGGCTGTTTCAACTTGATTAATCGCATTACGGATAATGCCATTGCCACGAATCCCTTTTAAATACCAAGCTGCATGTTTACGCATTTCACGTACGGCAACAAATTCACCTTTTAATTTTATCAAACGATCAAAGTGTAATAAACAAACGTCTATTTTTTCCTGAACAGATGGCTCTGGTTTTAACTCACCTGTTTCGAGGTACTGTACGGTTTGATAGATCATCCATGGATTTCCTAACGCAGCTCGACCAATCATCACCGCGTCTACACCCGTCTCATCCAACATTCGTTTTGCATCTTGTGGAGTTTCTACATCGCCATTACCGATTACAGGAATGTTTACATTTTCCTTCACTTGGCGAATGATTTCCCAATTCGCTTTCCCTTCGTACATTTGAACCCTTGTACGACCATGAACGGCTACAGCACTGCCGCCAGCTCTTTCAATCGCTTGGGCATTTTCAACAGCAAAAATGTGTTCATCATCCCAACCAATCCGCATTTTTACCGTCACCGGTTTCTCCACCGCATCAACAACTGCCGCTACCATTTCATACACTTTATCCGGATTCAGTAACCACTTCGCTCCTGCTTCACATTTAATAATTTTATTTACAGGGCATCCCATATTGATGTCAATAATATCCGCGTTCGTATGTTGATCTACAAACTTGGCCGCTTCAACGAGGGTTTCTTTTTCACCCCCAAAGATTTGCAAGGCGATTGGTTTTTCCCTTTCATCTATATAAAGCATGTCTAACGTTTTTTTATTGCGTAAAATAAGTCCTTTATCACTGATCATTTCAGCATAAACAAGACCCGCACCGAATTCTTTAACCGTTAGCCGGAAAGCAACGTTACTCACTCCTGCCATTGGAGCTAGTACTACACGGTTTGCCATCACGATATCTCCTATTTGGAACGGCTTTTTCTCTTCCATGGCCTATACCTCCTTTCCATAAAAGTGTTTTTATATCCGTCACTACTTCATAGTGTCGAGTGTCGTAATACGTATTGTTACAAAGAAAAATAATCCTTCCACTTTTTAATGCCCTCTTTTTCAAGGTTGATATTCTTTAATGCTGCCTCCGCTTGAATCAACTTTTCCGAGTATGGCTTAGATGCAATATCTAACAGCGGAACCAATACGAAAGCTCTTTCAAACATTCGAGGATGTGGAATGATTAAATTCTCTGACTCAATATTGTCGTTATTAAATAATAAAATGTCAAGGTCAATAATTCTTGGCCCCCAGCGGATATTGCGAACCCGACCGAGATCATTTTCAATTAATTGACAGGTCTGTAACAATTCAATAGGTGAAAGTATTGTTTGTGCATAAATCGCAATGTTTAAAAAAGAGGGCTGATCAACATACCCCACTGGAGCCGTTTCGTAAATTGGGGATATTTTTTTTATCCATATCCCCTCCTTACTTTGAAGCAAATCAATGGCAGATTTTAAATTGTTTTCCCGATCTCCCAAGTTTGTACCTAAAGATAAATAAACATCATTCACCATAATGACCCCTTACTATTTCAACAGCTACTTCTTTATAATGGCCTGGAATAGGTGGATCTGGTTTAATTAGTTCCACTTTGCATCCAAACACTTGTCCTTCATATTTTTGTAAGATTGATGAAGCAATGGTTTCTGCAGCTGCTTCAATTAATTGGAAGGGCTCTCCTTCCATGATTGATTTGCATAATTCATACACTTCTACATAATTCACTGTATATTGCAGGTCGTCTGTTTCCCCTGCCTTTTTCGTATTGACCGCAAGAGATACTGTAACTCGAAAACGCTGCCCTAACATTGTTTCTTCAGGTAATACACCGTGATATCCATAAAATTGCATATCTCGCAAATGTATATAGTCCATAATAGACCTCCTATCGAAATTAGTGTCTCTCAGGAAGTTCATTTTTCACTTCAAATTTCCCCATCAATGCATCAATCATTTTCACGGTTCTTGCTATTTCTTTTACATCATGCACTCGAACAATATGACAACCTTTCATGACACCATATGCACATGTCGCCGCAGTACCTTCTACTCTTTCATGTAATGGAACATCTAAAATAGTGCCAATCATTCGTTTTCTCGAAGTCCCCAACAAAACGGGGTATCCCAATTCTGCAAGTTCATCTAATCGTTGCATCGTTTCAATACTTTGCTGCAAGTTTTTCACAAACCCTATTCCCGGATCAAGTATGATATGCTCGTCTGGAACACCAGCTGCTTTCACAATATCAATACTTTCTTTTAAATCATTTAAAAAATCTTCGAAGTAATTTTTGTAATTCGTGTTCTCTCGATTATGCATTAGAATGATAGGTGCATTATATTCAAAAGCCACTTTGGCCATTTCCGGATCTGCCTTCGCGCCCCAAATATCATTAATGATATGGGCACCAGCTTCCAATGCCGCACGAGCAACCGCTGATTTGTAAGTATCAATTGATATAATGGCAGGTACTTCTTCTCTCAAAGCTTTAATCACTGGCACGACACGAGCAATCTCTTCTTCATCAGGAATACGAGTATAACCAGGTCGTGTCGATTCTCCACCCACATCAATAATCTTCGCACCTTCCTGAACCATCTGTTTCGCATGTGCAATTGCGGCATCGATTGAATTATACTTTCCCCCGTCAGAAAAAGAATCGGGTGTTACATTTAAAATCCCCATCACAAAAGTTTCTTTTGTATAATCGAGCTCTATATTATTAATTGTTAACGGTTTACTGTATTTCGATAACATCTTCGTACACTCCTTTATCAATAAGAGGACTACTCATTCGCCTTCATTACATTCTAAACAAGTATATCATTTTCAAAGTCAAAGCACTCAATACTTTTAAATCTAAAATTCGGTGTAATCATATAACATGTTTTTCGTCAAACAAAATGAGGTTGGGACATAAGTATTTTTCAACCTCAAAAATAAGGGGTGAGTTGTTTGAAACAGCTCACCCTTTTACAATTTCATCCAATTCATGAGGGTTTTACACCCCTCGTAGTGCATATTTTCTTAAATTTGTGGCCATTAGGGCAATTCCCATTTCAATTTTTACTTTGAATTTTCCTCGAACGGAAAATCGTGTGAATCCCAAAATAGCCTTCAGAAATCCAAAAACTGGTTCTACATCAATTTTACGTTGATGATAGATTTCGGCAGTTTCAGGCTCTGAAAGCTTTTGTTGTACATATGCTTTTTGTTGTTCCCATTTCAAATTTATACGCAATCTTCGATTCGTACTTTCTTTTGCTTTCGTACATAAATGACGGATTGGACAACCTGTACAATCTTCACACTCGTACACTTTAAATTGACGAACAAATCCAGAAGAATCCTTACGTGTCGAAACAAATTTAAATGAAAGAGTTTTTTGATTCGGACATATATAGGTATCATTTACTTCATCATATATCCAATTGCTTGGTTTAAATGGGTCATCCTTGTATTTTTTCTTCTGCTCTTTTTCATACATCCCATATTTAATCAAAGGTGTTCGTTCTCGTTTTATCATAATGTCATCATAATTCGGTTCACTACCATATCCAGCATCCGCAACTATATATTCTGGTAAATCAAAATACCGTTCTTCAATCGTATCCAAGAAAGGTGTCAATGTTTTCGTATCTGTTGGATTTGGAAATACATCATAAGCAAGTGTAAATTGATTTTCTGTTGCGATTTGGATATTGTAGCCTGCTTTTAATTGTCCATTTTTCATATAGTCATCTTTCATTCGCATAAATGTCGCATCGTGATCCGTTTTAGAATAGCTGTTACGGTTTTGTAGAATCTCCAAATCATTTTGATACTTTTCTTTGCGTGCAATCCAATCATTCACTTGCTTTAATATCTGTTTTGGTGTTTTCCTTTCACTACGTAGTCGTTTTCGTTCCACCGGATCTTCAGAAGCTTCAATTTTTGTAGAATAGTCATCGACTACTTTTTCAAGAGATGATGCTACTTCTTTTAGTTCTTCTACTGAAAGCTCTTCTTCATTTTCACGTTCAATTGCTGGTAAGACTTGTTCTTCAAGTAAACGGTCATAGACTTCATTTGATTTTTTAATTAAATTGGCATGATGCTTTTCGATCGACTTTTTCCATACAAATGTAAATTTATTTGCGTTCGCTTCAATCTTAGTACCATCAATAAAAACGGCTTTTTCATCTATTAATTTTTCTTCAATAAGTTGACAACGGAATTGTACAAAACATTGACGGATTAATTCTTGCATTTGGGGATGTACACGAAAACGATTAATGGTACGATAGCTTGGTTCATATCCTTGAGCTAGCCACATCATCCGAATGCTATCTTTTGTTAAATCTTCAATACGACGACCTGAAAAGACAGATTGCGTATAACCACACAAGATAATTTTTAACATCATTCGGGGATGATAGGATGGACAACCAGTTTCTTTATAAAACGGAGCGAAAGCTTCGTCTGGAATGCTTTCGACTAAATGATGAATATGGTAGGCAATATCATTTTCTTGTAATATAACTTCTAAATCTATAGGTAAAACTAATTGATTCATGTTATAATATTTAAACATAAAGAGGCTCCTTTCTAAGATTTTGTTGTGGTGACTTAATTTTATCAAAAGAGCCTCTTTTTTTGTTTATATAAATTTAAGAAAGTTAAGTTGTTCGACGTGGAGGCCGCGACTCCTGCGGGAACAGCACGAGCCTCAAGACCCCGCAGGTGCGAGGTACGAGTACCGAGGAGGCTTGAGCCGTGCCCGCGGAAAGCGTCGGCCGGAACGGAGAACAACGTTTTCCATAAAAAATCGTCACTTCATGAAAAATCATAAGTGACGATTTTTTATTAGCTAGGGTTTTGTCCCAAGCTCTTTCTTATTAGTCTTCGAAATTGTATAAAGCTGTTGATAAATAGCGTTCACCATTAGATGGAACAATCGCTAATACGTTAGAACCTTTGCCTAAACGTTTTGCAGTTTGAATTGCAGCGTGAATAGCAGCACCTGATGAAATACCGCATAAAATACCTTCTTCACGACCTACTTTACGAGCTGTTTCGAATGCTGTTTCATTATCAACTTGGAATACAGAATCGTAAATTTCTGTATTTAACACTTTTGGTACGAAACCTGCTCCAATACCCTGAATTTTATGGGAACCTGGATTTCCGCCAGATAAAACCGGAGAGTCTTTCGGTTCAACTGCAATAATTTCAATGTTTGGATATTTTTCTTTTAATACAGCACCTGCACCTGTGATTGTACCACCTGTACCTACCCCAGCAACAAATGCGTCTAATTGCACACCTTCAAATGCTTCCACTATTTCCGGACCTGTTGTTAAGCGGTGGATTTCTGCATTTGCAGGGTTTTCAAATTGTTGTGGCATGAAATAACCATTTTCTTCTGCAAGTGCTGTTGCTTTAGCAATTGCACCTTTCATTCCTTCAGGACCAGGTGTTAATACTAATTCAGCACCATATGCACGAAGTAATTTACGGCGTTCAATACTCATAGTTTCAGGCATTACTAAAATAGCGCGATAACCTTTTGCTGCTGCAATCATCGCAAGTCCAATTCCAGTGTTTCCTGAAGTTGGTTCAATAATTGTGCCACCTGGTTTTAGTCGTCCATCTCTTTCTGCCGCTTCAATCATCGCTAAAGCAATACGATCTTTAACAGAGCTTCCTGGATTAAAATATTCTAATTTTACCCAAACAGTTCCTTCATCTTCAGTTGTAGCATGGTTTAACTTCACGATTGGTGTGCGACCAACTAATTCTGTAATAGAATTATATAATTTACTCATCACGGTTCCCCTTTCATAATACCGACTATTTTTATAGGTTTTTCTTGTTTTAATATTAACCCTACTAATCGTTTGTTGTCAATGAAAATGAGAGTGAAAATTTGTAAAATTTTTAATCATTATTCACCATAGAACCATGTCACATCAAATTCTTTCCAAAACATTTCCGGGGTAATGGATGATGACAGTTGCTCCATCGCTAACCCCCTTTTAATATGATCTTTTACCTCTCCATAAGGGAAAGATCTTCCTTCCATTTTTTCATGTAATTGAACAATTCCATATCGGCCGTCTCTTAATAAAACAGGCTTGCTAATTTCATTTTTATTTAGTTTTTGAAGCGCTTTCAGTATAGCTGGATCTACATTGGATTGATTCGTAATATAGCCAATATCTCCCCCGAGACTTGCCGAAACTTGTTCAACAGAACGTTCCCGAGCTAATACCGAAAAATCAGAACCTTCATTCAGTTCTTTTAAAACACTTTCTGCTTCATCTTTCGTATTCACAACAATTAATTTTGCTCGGTACGTCGTTGGAATATTATATAACGATTCATTTTCTTCATAATAAGATTCAAGCTCTTTTTCATCAATAATAATATCTTTTGTTAATACTTTCTCTAAAATCAGCTGGGACTTAATTTGCTCTTTAAGTTCCTTCTCTCCTAATTGTTGCAACGTTGAATCCATTTCGCTGGAAGAAACCATAAGGGATAGCTCTAAATCAATTTCATCCTCAGTCACGTCAATGCTATATTCTTTCGCAGCCTTTTCCATTACTTTTTGATTCACCATGCGCTGCAATGTATCTTTTCCATAATAACGTTCCATTTCAGCCATCCATTGCAGGCGAGTAATATTTTCACCATCAACGCTAGCGACGATAGTTTCATCGTCGCCAACTTCTTCATCTCCACCTAATGCAAATAACCAAAGAACAAACCAAAAAATATTCCCAACAAATAAAATCGCAAGTAATGTGAGTACAGGTTTTGTTTTTAATCGGCGTTTTGATAGTGGCGTATGTTGAGTCGTAGGTTGGTTAATTTTTTGCCTCGATCTCACGGATAAAACCTTCTAGCTCCTCTTGGCTATAATGATATTTTTCTAAACAGAAGTGGCACTCTGCTTCTGCTCCTCCATCTTCATCAATCATTTCTTGAATTTCTTGTACACCTAGTGACTTAATAGCCACTCCAAAACGCTCTTTTGAACATCCACAGTTAAATTGAACAGGCATAGTTTCTAACACTTTTACATTTCCCTCTCCTAATACTGCATCTAATATTTGTTCAGGGGTATAGCCTTTTTCAATCATTTTCGAAATCGGTTCAACGGATTTTAAGTGGTTTTCAATTGTTTCAATTGTTTCATCATCGCATCCTGGTAATAATTGAATAATAAATCCTCCAGCTGCAAGCACGGAATTATCCGTGTTCACCAGTACACCTAATCCTACTGATGAAGGAACTTGTTCTGATACTGCATAATAATAAGTGAAGTCTTCAGCAATTTCTCCTGAAACGATTGGGGTTTGACCTGTAAACATTTCTCTCAAACCTAAGTCTTTTACAATCGTAATGTTTCCATTCGTTCCAACTGCACGACGTACATCTAGTTTTCCAACTTCATTTAACGGGAAATGAGTTTGTGGGTTCGTGACATATCCCCTTACTTCTCCTTTTCCGTTTGCATCTATCAATATAATACCGATTGGACCCCCACCTTCGATTTTGATTGTAATCTTATCATCGGCATTCATCATTGATCCCATCATAGCTCCAGCAGTCAATGCGCGACCTAGGGCAGCAGTAGCGGTAGGCCATGTATTATGTCTTTTTTGTGCTTCCCCAACAGTATTCGTTGAACGCACCGCATATGCACGAACTTTTCCATCAAATCCTAAAGCTTTTACTAAATAATCTTCCATAACAAATTTCCTCTCTTTAATGATTTCTTTTGTAAATGATATATAAACCTTTTAAAGTTAAAAACTTGTCTACTACATCAATAAGTTTTGTCTCATTTGAAAAAAATTCTGCAAGACCTCCAGTTGCAATAACTAAAGGTTCAATCTTACTTTGCTCTTTCATACGGCTTACAATTCCCTCAACCATGCCAATAAAGCCATAAAAAACTCCCGATTGAATGGAGGTGATTGTATTTTTTCCGATAATGTCAAACGGCTTTGTAATTTCTACTCGTGGCAATTTGGATGCCTTTGTAAATAGTGCATCCAAAGAAATCCTTACGCCAGGAGTTATGGCCCCTCCCATATAATGCCCTTTCTCATTTATGTAACTAAAAGTAATAGCCGTCCCAAAGTCTACTACAATAAGCGGCCTTGTGCCATATTCATGTACGGCAGCAACTGCATTGACAATTCGGTCTGTACCCACTTCCCGCGGATTATCACAAGCGATGTTTAATCCTGTTTTGATGCCAGGCCCTACGACAAGGGGTTTAATGTGAAAATAATTTCGGCACATTTCTTCTAATACATACATAATAGGAGGGACAACGGAAGAAATAATAATGCCACGAATATCGCTAAAGGCGATTCCAGCATAGTTAAAAAAGGCATATAAATGCATTGCATATTCATCGGAAGTTTTATTTTTCTCCGTCTCCATTTTCCAATGATGAATCAATTGCTCATCTTGATAAACTCCTACAGAAATTTTTGAGTTTCCTACGTCAATGACTAATATCACTAAAACCACTTCCATTTTCGTTTGATGAAATCATACCATATTGCATGCAGTTACCTCAAAAAGATTAACCTGTAACGAAAAAAGTAGCATCAGAAAATTTCTGACACTACTTTTATCAAGTATTCATTATTCCTTTTTGCCTTCATTCAAACTATCCGTAGAATTTTCTTTAGGTAAATCATCTGTTGTCGGAGCTTTTTCTTCACCAGCTGCCTCTTGATGAATTTGAGCAGAGCCAGATTTTTCTACAGTAACTTCTTTAGGCTCTTCACTCTCTTTGTTCTCGTCGTCAGCTTGCTTCGGCTCTACTGTTGTGATTTTGATTGTCTCAGCTTCTTCTTCTTCTGTTTTTTCTGGAAGGCATCCGTAATCACGTAAGTGTTCGATTTGCTCAGCATTTAATGTTTCATGCTCCAATAAAGCTTGAGCGATTAAATCTAGCAAATCACGCTTCTCTGTCAATATGCGTTTCGCTCGTTCATATTGCTCATTCACAATTTTTTGCATTTCTTTATCGATTTCAAAAGCGATGGCTTCTGAGTAATTTTGGTCTGTATTAAAATCTCGACCTAAAAATACATTTCCACCTTGTGATGATCCAAATTGAAGTTGGCCAAGCTTTTCGCTCATACCAAACTCTGTAACCATTCGGCGAGCAATATTCGTTACTTTTTGGAAGTCGTTATGAGCACCAGTGGATACTTCTCCTAATACAATTTCCTCTGCCGCGCGACCACCAAGCAAACCAGTAATGCGATCAAGCAATTCTTCTTTCGTTTGGAAGAAACGTTCTTCTTTCGGAAGCATGATAGCATAACCGCCCGCTTGGCCTCGCGGAACAATGGTTACTTTATGAACTTTTTCAGCAGAATCAAGCGTTAAACCGATGACAACGTGACCTGCTTCGTGATATGCAACGAGTTTTTTCTCTTTTGGTGTATAAGTACGGCTCGTTTTCGCTGGACCGGCAATCACTCGGTCACTTGCTTCATCGATATCATCCATATAAATTTTTCGTTTCCCTTTACGTGTAGCAACTAAGGCTGCTTCATTTAATAAGTTTTCTAAATCTGCACCAGCAAAACCTGGAGTTCTTTGGGCAACAGCTTTTAAATCTACTTCTTCCGCCAATCGTTTATTGCGCGCATGAACTTTCAGAATCGCTTCTCGACCTTTTACATCTGGGTATCCAACAGTAATTTGTCGGTCAAAGCGACCAGGACGTAATAAAGCTTTATCTAAAATATCTGGTCGGTTTGTAGCAGCGATAATGATAATTCCTTCATTTACACCAAAACCGTCCATTTCAACTAGCAATTGATTCAATGTTTGTTCACGCTCATCGTGACCTCCGCCAAGACCCGCACCACGTTGTCGTCCAACCGCATCAATCTCATCAATAAAGATAATACATGGCGCGTTTTTCTTCGCATTTTCAAATAAGTCACGAACGCGGGACGCACCGACACCGACAAACATTTCTACGAAGTCGGAACCGGAAATAGAGAAGAAAGGAACACCAGCTTCTCCAGCAACAGCCCTAGCAAGCAATGTTTTACCAGTACCTGGAGGACCTACTAATAAAATACCTTTCGGAATACGTGCCCCCATTTCTGTAAACTTGCGATGGTCTTTTAAGAATTCCACTACTTCTACCAATTCGGCCTTCTCTTCATCTGCCCCTGCAACGTCATCAAAGCGAACTTTTTTCTTTTCAGAATCATAAAGTTTCGCTTTACTTTTACCGAAGTTCATCACTTTATTGCCTCCGCCTTGAGTTTGACTCAAGAGGAAGAAGAATAAAATGATAATGATAATGAATGGAATGATTCCCGTGAAGAATTGAACCCATGCGCTCGATTCAGGGGCTGGTATAAAACTTATTTTCGAATTTTTAATTGCATTGTCTATCTTCTCCATCAGCGCCGGGTTGTTTTGAGGAAGGTTTACAGTGAAAGTTTGTTCTTCATTTCCTGTTAACTCACCTTCACCAACTAGAACACCCGCATCTGGCTGAATATTTAACGATTTTATTTTCCCTGTCTCTAAAGCATTAATAAACTCATCATACGTTAATTCCTTTGAAGGCGTTGCACCTCCATTAAAGGTACCGAAAATACCTATCACCACAAGAAAAATTAACAAATAAAGTATGGTGTATCGAAATATTCGATTCATCCCCAGCCTCCTCACAACTTAACACAAAAACTATAAGTAAAATCTTAACATACCATTATTTCATCATACAATGAAAAGCACTGATAATGTAGCCTTTTTACATTTTTGTCGTTATTTATACAAAAATACTTACATTAAAAGGAATAAACTTCACTTTTTAATATACCAATATATGGTAGGTTTCGGTATTTTTCTGCATAGTCTAAACCATAACCTACGACAAATCCATCTGGAACTTCAAAACCAACAATATCAGCTTTTAAGTCCACTTTACGGCCAGACGGTTTATCTAATAATGTAACAATTTTAATGGAATTTGCTTTTCGATATTTAAATAAGTCTACTAAATAACTTAGTGTTAAGCCGCTATCTATGATATCTTCGATGATAATGACATCCCGACCTTCTACACTCGTATTTAAATCTTTTAATATTTTTACCTCTCCTGAAGAAACGGTTGCATTTCCATAGCTTGAAACATCCATAAAGTCTATTTCAATATATGATTCAAAACGTTTTATTAAATCTGCCATAAAAGGTACTGCACCTTTTAATACGCCGATTGCTAATGGAAACTTATCTTTATATTCTTCCGTTAACTGGGCGCCAATTTCTGCGATTCTTTCTTGAATTTGTTCTTCAGTAATTAGTATTTTTTCGATATCCTTTTCGATCATAATGTAATGTTCCTCCTAAACAGCGTTGAAAAATTATTTGTTAAATAATTATTTAATTGATGGCAAAATTCTCTTTACATGAATTATAGCCATTTTTAAAAAATATTTTATAAAATTTACCTTATTTGTTGTAAGGAACTTTTTCAACTATCATTACCATATTATCATCAATTCTTTTTGTTCTTGAAAATTGATGATTAGCCCGAACACCTAATACCGATAAAATTTCTTCATTTGAATCTACAAGTATTGGCCAATCGTCTCTTTCAATTAAAGGGATTTTTTCATCAATAAAAAGGCGGGATAATCGTTTCGGCGCTTGCATTCCGTTTAACTGAATTCGATCACCTACTTTTCGCTTCCGAACCTTAAGAGGAAAAGCAATTGCGTTGGAATTGAAATAATATGCGGCTATATCATTTTGTTGGCAGCCCGTTTCATCAGAGAGTTTTCCTATGTATAAACGAAAACCATTTAATACGTTCCATTCCCCAATTTTGATTTGTTGAATATAGTCTTCTTCATTATTGGATGTTTGATATTTAAAGAATGCAATGTCGCCATAACTTCTATTTGCAATAATTTGGTTTGGTAAATGAATTGTTGCGTTCCCTTCTTGGGACTTACATAATTCCAAAATCTTACTATAAATAGCGTAACTTTGGTTGTCTGAAGGTTGATAAAGATAGTTTAATAGTATTAAAATGATTCTTCTTTGTAAAGCAAGTGGCTCTTTTTGAAATGGACGAATATGTAGTATAAAACGATCCTCCATTTTTTCTACAACTGAGGAAAAGCGTTTTTTTGCGAGTTCAAGTAAAAATTCGTCATCTTGTTGCAAATTTTCCGCTAATTGAACCGCATGAATTGCCACCTGTTTATTTTCGTTTTTTAACAATGGAATAATATGATGTCGGAATCGATTTCGAGTATAATCATCCTTCATATTGCTCGCGTCTTCTCGGAAGGAGCCGCCTTTTTCCTGTAAATAATTTGTTATTTCTTCTTTTGTAACCACTAAAAAAGGACGGATTATAGCGCCAACCGAAAACGCTCGTTTTGCGGAAATGCCTTTGAACCCATTGACGTTTCCGGATCTTGCAAGAGACATCAGCATAGTTTCCAACTGATCATCCGCATGATGAGCTGTCACTAGCTTATTGATGTTGTATTGTTTCATGATGTTTGCAAAAAATGCATACCGCTCTCTGCGACAAATCGCTTGAGAATTCCCTCCCTCTTTTTCCAACAAATCTGGAATGGGGATGCTTGTGCTAAAAATCGGAATCCCATGTTCTCTGCAAAACTGTTCCACAAATAGCCGATCTTCATACGAAACTTTCCCTCTCAACATATGGTCCACATGAGCAACATATAAATCAACTTTACATTGTTCTTGTAATTGAATAAAAAAATGAAGCAATGCCATAGAATCAACGCCACCAGAACAAGCGATGAGAAGACGGTCTCCCGCTTCAACTAATTGTTGTTCTGCTATAAAATTTTGCACTTTTTTCTCAAAAGTTACCATCTTCTCACCTCATTTCCTCTAATTAACTAACCGGTCTAAAAACAGCCCATTTTGGCACCACATGTGAAACATTAAAAATAATTACCGTGCAGTCATCTTCCACTTCATACTGGCTTTGATAACTGTCCATCACATCATATAGAAGCGCTTCAATCGGCATTCCAACCCTGATTTTTGACTTTAATAATTTAACAAAATTACGTTCCTGTTCGTCCCAATCATATTTGCTAGAGAACAAACCATCGGAAACCATTACGACATAATCATCAGCTAGCAAATTGACTTTTTCCGTTTCAATGGAGAATACAGGCATGAACCCTACAGGTGCTGATGATCCTTCCACTTTCATTAGCTGCTCTCCGCGCAAAATATAAGTAGACATGCTACCTGCTTTCCAAGACCATAATTCACCCTTTTGTAAATCAACTAATGCAAAATCTATCGTCGCATACATATCAACTTCACGGTTTAGACTAAGGACATAATGCAATGTATGCATAGCAGTCTCTGGATTCATATTATAGCTTAAACATTCCCTCATTAACCTTACCAATCTTCTACTTTCCCGCTTTGCTTCTCGACTTTGACCCATGCCATCCGACAACATTATGGCTACTAATCCCGGATGAATGTGGAAAATGGCATGAGAATCCCCTGACACAACATTAGAGTTTTTCGCTCTACTATATATATCATACTGAATTTTATAGCGAACTGCAGAGCGAAATCTCACTTGAAAATGAGCAAATGGTGTCTTATGATTCGATATTCGATCCACTTGGAACGGTTCAGCAAAGACTTCATATAGAACTGGTAAAATGATTCGTTCACATAATAAATATAAATCGTCTCGAGTATGGTTGTTAATAAAGGAACAAACAATCACACGTTCCCCCAACGTATTATTTAAAACATCAATTTGAAAACAATCAATGTTTGCGCGTTTAAATTCATGGCTTAATTCTTCCTCAATCGTCTTAAATGAAAGCGTCTCGTTTTTCATATCTTCCATCAATTTATTCAAATGATTACTCAAGTCCCTCAATTGCAAAGCAATCATCTTTTTCCCATGATAGAATTGCCCATTCATTTTATCGTTATACAGCTGATAATCAAGTTCTTCCAACAATTTTGACGATTTTACGCATTTTGTTCGAATTTGTTCTTCCGCAAGCATTTGTTCTTTTTCACTTAATCCCGATTTCGCTAGGAACCATCTTCGAATATTTTCATCCATTCCAATATTTTTTTCTCCCCAGCATCTATCATATCGAAAACAACTCATACAAGTGGCACAAGGCTCAATCTTTCGAATTTCACTCACATTCTCAGTTGACGTAAAGCGCTCAAAAACTAATTCTTTCATAAACAAAACAAAACGTTGAAACGTCTCTAACTTTTCCGTTGTATGTTCCGTTAGCCATTCCTGCCTTTTAAGCAATACTTCATCTCGTTTTGGACGAATGATATTTTCCAAAAAGTTTAGCATTTTTTCTGGCAATAATAAAAAGACTACACCCGCTATCAAGACCGATACAAAATAAACGCTATCTAGTGGCAACGTTGAATCATAAAAAAAGAAAAAGATGCTGGGTATTAAACTACCTATTACAGCGCCTACTCTTCCAATCCCTTTACACAACCCGCTCGATACGCCCGTTAAAGCATAAACAGCAATCATTCCCGTGAAAGAAAGCTCTGATATTCCTACTAATGCTCCAATAATAGTTGAAACGCTTGAGGCAACCGTTATTCCACCAGTAATGGCAGCAATGCAAATCGATAAATGCAGAACAAATGTAAAAAGTGAAAAATACGATATCGTTAATGAATGCATCCCAGTTAAAACGACCGCTAAAATTACTAACCCCGCTCCTACCCGCTCATAACTCCAGGAAGCAGACCAAAAACGATAAGGTTCAACGAAAAATAGCTTCACAAAGATTGTCATGAAAAAAGCTAATATCATTTCATAATAAACATACAACTGTACTATGAAAGGAGGGATGCCTATATGCAAAATGCTTTGCCATAACAATTGTCCAAAAAAGATGGCAAGGGCCACAGCAATAGCCATAGGGGGCTTCCAATATCGGAACCGAATCAATAATTCGTAAAAACCAAGTTGCAGTAACAAAATCAAACCTTGCCCTAAACTCAAACTCAATGCACCAATTAACCCGCCGATGAACACTGCCCATTTCTCATTTTCATATCTATTTCGCACGATTGCCCATAATGGTAATAAAAAAGGAACAGCCGCTTCAAACATTACCGCTCTTGATAGAAAAAATGCTAACAACATGAAGAATAAATGAAGAATTAGGCTTACCTTTTTAATAGTAAAACGACTGAAATGCTCTTGCCATGACGACTTTTCATTCAGCATTTGGATATTTGACATATTCCATCCCCCTCATCTATATCATTTGTTTCGGTCTATTATATAAAAGAAGGGATGTAAAATTTGTCTAGTACTGTTCTAGTTTAAAAAAATTGTTCGACGAATTACTTAATAACATAACAAATTGTTAATTTAGGCTAGTTTTTGTCGTTTTTTTTCTTAACATTTGATAACTATAAGGAATTTATTTTGGAATTTTATGCTGATAAAATGAAGAAATTTGGGGTTAATTGGAATTCTAAAGGTTCTTGGAGGAAATAAACTCTTACTCAAATAAGATTGAAAACTACAATTAAGTATTTTTATAAACTAATCCAATTCCATATAATTTTCACAAACTAACTTTCTATAATAAATTTGTTTCGCAACTACAAGTAAAACACTACCAATTAAATAAAAAAAAGTCGACTATTGACGGAATATAGTCGACCCATTTTAACGAATAACCGATTTTGTTATCTGTATTTTGACATTTTCATTGTAAAAAAGATTATTTAAAAATTACTCAATTAAAACAGACAGCAAACTACCCTCTTCTTGCGCCACGTCCACCTCGTTTTGACTCAGTTGCACGTCTTAATGAAGCAAGACGCTCATCACTATCTCTTAAGAATTTCGCCATTTTCTGTTCAAAACTTTCTTTTGATTGGCGTTCGTTTCGTTCATTTGAACGGTTATCACGACGTGGTCTTTGAGGACGTTCAGGTCTTTCAGATTGAGCTTTAGCCTTTCTTATCGATAGGCCAATTTTTCCATCCTCTTCAACATTTAACACTTTCACTTCAACGATATCTCCAACTTTTAGATGATCGTTAATGTCTTTCACGTAGTTATCAGCTACTTCACTAATATGGACAAGGCCCGTCTTACCATCTGGCAGCTCAATAAATGCTCCAAAATTTGTAATTCCTGTGACCTTCCCCTGTAATTTGCTGCCTACTTCAATTGACATAAAAAAAATGCTCCTCCTTAAAATTTAAACGGCTAATAAAATATCGCCAGTAATCATAATTATATAAAATGAGCAAAAAATTTGCTAATGCTCTCTTTTATTATAGCCAACAAAAAAAGAGTGTCAACAAGACAACTCTTTTTCAGCCTGTATTTTTTATTCTCTTCATTTGTTCAACAGTAATTTCTTATTTTTAAATAACGATTTTAATACAGCCTAGAAAAATGTCATTTCTTATTCTTTTTATCTTCTTCATTTTCTTTTTCTTCTTTAGGGATGGTGAAAATGATTTCTCCTTCCTCCGATAAGAAGTATTCTTTACGGGCTAATTTTGCAATATATTCATCATCTTCAAGTTTTTTTATTTGCAACTGTAATAATTCTTGTTCTTTTTTTATTTCTTGAAGTTCTGATAATACCTTTTCTTTTTCAGCTTCTTTTTGCGCTAATCTTTCATTTTGGTTAAAGATCATACTGATTAAACTAATTATGACGACGGATGCGATGACAAAGAATAGAGACAGCCTTCTTCTTAATCGGATTTTTTGCTTCGTCAACTTTTCCATTTGACGATTTGCAGAACGGACATAGTCATTATCTATTTTACGAATATTCATATTCCCATGTCTGTTATTATAATGCTTGGCCACATCCGTCACCTCCTAAATAGTCATTGTATTGTCATTATACTTAGTATTTAACGTTTTTTAAAGATTGCTCTTTTTAAGTTTATAAATTTTCTGTGAAATGGTCTTTTCGCAACCACAAATAGTTTGTAAAAAGGGTTAAATAGTACAATTAAAATTCGAATTACTAGTCTAATAATCCCTTTTATTGTTTTCAGAGTAATTTTTACAATTGCTACTATTGGATTAATAAAAATAATAATAAATACCCTGCCGAGAAACCGGAAAAATGGCTGAAAAAATGATTCATATAGAAAAATACCTAAAATTTGTGATAATGGGTCTACTAAACGCCACTCTCCACCCTTTATTAAAAAGATAATATAAAAGCTTGCAACACCTAGCAGTGCCCAGACGAAAACCTCAACGATTAATGAAAACTTTCGTAATAATGACTTTGGTGAAAAGGCGCTGATGTAAATTCTTGTTGCATCAATAACCGCGCCAATCATAACGCCACTTATCGTCATTATTACGATACTGAAAAATTGTTCGTTAACTGTCATCCAAATAATTTATGGAGGAAGCCTTTAGTTAACCCATTTTCATCATCATCATATTGAAGGGCTTTTACATTTCCTTCTAGTGTTAATAATCCTTTGTCCACATCTAAATGAACAATGCGCAATTCCTCTCCACGAATAAGCAAATGTCCTTGTGATGTTCTTACGTAAAATTCCTCCTGGTCGAATCTTTCAATTTCCTTTACTGATGTCATGTCCATTCTTTTTCTATTTCTCACTGTCACAAGATGATCTCCAGAAGTAATAGTGTAATTGCTTTCCTGATGTATTTGTGTCATTTATCGTTCCTCCTTTAATGGTTTGTTCTGTTCACTTTATGCGGGAAATAAAAAAAGCATGACAACAAAATAGATGTCATGCTATAAAAAAATATTTTTTCTTCTCTTTTTTTTATTCTTCATCATCGATAAATTCTGGTTCGATTTTTTCTAACTTTTCTTCCTTGATTATGGTAAACATTTTACTTGCATCTTCTTTTCGAACATTCTCTTTAATTTCTTCTATGCGAACAGTGACGATTTTTTGTCCAAAGCGGATCATTAGCTCGTCACCTGCACTTACGTTGGAAGAGGCTTTTGCAACTTTTCCGTTAATTGTAATTCGCCCTTGTTCGGCAACTTCTTTTGCCAAGGTGCGGCGTTTAATTAATCGAGATACTTTTAAAAATTTATCTAATCGCATAACTTACTCCTTTTCTAAATGTTTTGCTTCATTCCAAAATTCATCTAGTTGTTCTAACGTAAAATCTTGAAAATTTTTTCCGCTCTTTCTCACTTGTTCTTCAACAAATCGAAATCTTCTAGCAAATTTTTCATTGGCGTGAACCATTGCTTCTTCAGGGGATATATTATAAAAACGAGCAATATTGACAAGGGTGAACAGAACATCTCCAAATTCGTCCATTATCGATTCATTGTTACCTTTCTCCAGTTCTTCACGGAATTCCTTCCATTCCTCATCGAATTTCGATAAAGCACCACTTGCATCTGGCCAATCAAAGCCTACTGTAGCGGCTTTCTTCTGGTAATTATAAGAAGTTTGCAATGATGAATTTGGTCGATACTCCCCTTTTAATAAAGATTCTTTTTGTTCACCTTTCTCTTGCTTTTTAATTTCTTCCCAATTCAATACAACTTCATCTGCATCTTTCACTGAAAGATCGCCGAATACGTGCGGATGACGACGAATCATTTTTTCAGAAATGCTTTCCAACACTTCTTCTAAATTAAAATAGCCTTCATCTTCTCCAATTTGAGCATGCAAGAAAACTTGCAATAAAATATCCCCAAGTTCTTCTACCATGCCAAAATCATCTTTTTCATCAACCGCTGCTAGGAATTCATGAGTCTCCTCAATTAAATATTTTTTTAAACTTTCATGAGTTTGTTTTCGGTCCCATGGACAGCCATTCGGTCCGCGCAATGTAGCAATAATGTTTCTAAAAGTAGTCCAGTCTTTTAAAGCGTCTAGATGACTTTTTACTGGCGGAACATAAATAGTCGTTAAATTATTCAATTCCATCGCTTGATCCAATTCATAAAGCGGAATCGTTTTAATCAGTTCATTACTAGATCCTGCACCAGTAACAACGGTAATTGGATAATCATCCCGATATTTTTCCATTAGTGTTAATTTCACTTCGGATGCGCTAAATTGGTCATACACTTGAGCTATCAGTACATGGGAACGCATGTTAACGTCATGAATGGAGAAGTTTGTCCCATCTAGCAACTGAAACCCTTCAATAGGATCGATTTTTAGGGCAGCAAATATCGGATCTAAAAAACTTTGTCCTCCTTCAATTGCTAATTGAACTTTTCCTTCTCTTTCAGCTTCAATTAACAATTGTACTGTTTGCTCAGCCACTAAAGGATGGCCAGGTACTGCGTATACAATAGGTTCTGACTGCGCAGCTTCTAATAAATGTTCAACAATCTCTTGATAAACCGGTAGAAACGTATCATGTTTTTCATACACTTGATCAAAACTTTCAAATTGGATTCCTTCGTCTTGCAACACACGCAACACAGGGTGTTCCATTGTACGAACAAAAACTTTTTTTGCTTCTTTTAATTTTTTATAAATACCAATTGGTAATTGTTCATAATCCGATACACCGAGCCCCATGATTGTTATATGCATTTTTCCACCTACTTTCTTTTATTTAACAAAAGCTGATAAACAGCCATTCTCCGGCCAAAAGGGATTAAAAACCACTCTTTTTCGGAAAGCATACGAGATTTTGCTACAAACGTCAAAAATACAAAAGCTCCTGTAGCAATTAAGATTGTTCCGAAACATACTGCTTCTACTCTACTGTTAGCAAATATACCACTCTTCATTTGGAGGAACCCATCTAATAAGAAAACAGAAAAAGTCATTACGGTGCTTGCGCCGATTAATTTTATGTAATAGTTAAGAGGAGCCAATTGAATGAACGTTAATTTTTTTAAATAAAGGATAAGTAAAGTTGCAGCGATAAATAGCACTGCGCTGCTCGTAACTGCAGAACCTAAAACGTTCATGAAAGGTACAAGAGCCATATTGCCGATTAATTTAAAACAAATAGCACCTGCTAAAATGAAAAATGGCACTTTTAATTTCCCCATGCCCTGTAAGATGGCTGTGAAAGTCAAAATAATCGATAACGGTATAATTTGTAGTACATAAACGGTTAATACGTTTTGAAGCGAATTCGTTTCAAATAACATTTCGTTCACATAAGGCATCACAATTATTAATCCTAATGAAGAAGCTACTCCAAAAAGTAGGGCTGTTCGATATGTTAACTGAATAAAAGGTTTTGCTCCTCTTCCTGTATTTTTTTTGGACTGAACAGCTACTAGCGGAACAATAGCAATTGATAAAGAAGAGGCGATCAAGATGCCCAATTGCACAAGTGGTTGGCCACGATCATAAATCCCTTTCGTTTCTTTTGCAAGTTGCGAGTCAATTCCATTTTCGATCATTAACGAATAAACAGTAAACGAATCGATTAATTGAAAACTTAAGAGCAATAAACTGCTCATACTTATACTTAAACTTAATAAAGTCGCTTCTTTCACAATCGGCCATTTCTTTACTGCACTCTTCGTTTTTTGGAAAGGAAAGGAAGGAAATGTTTTCTTGGCATAATATAACAACAGTAGAACCCCTGCTACTTCCCCTATGACAGTTCCTAACACTGCCATATTGCCCGCTAAGTAAAGAGAGCCAGAAGTAAACATCACAAAAATGGCTCCAGCTAAAATAGTCGTAACTCGAATGAGTTGCTCAAATACTTGGGCATTGGCTACTGGGGCCATCGCGCCTTGGGATTGAAAAGTTCCCTTCAGTATTGCAAGTATCGGCATAAACAATGTAACAAAGGAACCTGTTCTTAGTAGTGGAGATAACTGCTCATCTCCCATTAATGTTGCTAATAAATCGGCTCCTAAAAATAGGAACGAAAAAAAGAATAACGATAATGCTACTAAATATAAAAATACCGTTTGGGAAATAATGTACTTTTTCCATTCAGCATTAGGAGATAATTCCGCATCGGCCAACATTTTAGAAATCGCTACAGCGAATCCCCCTGAAGTCCATACAACGAAAAATGATATAAAAGGATATACTTGTTGATAAATATAAAAACCCGCATCTCCCACTAAATTTTGAAAGGGCACTCGATAAAAGGCGCTCAATATTTTTACGATAATCGCTGATATAGTTAGTAATAAAGCGCCTTTCATATATCCTTTCATTCCAAATGAATTTGACATACCTTATCCTCTTTCCTTATCTACATAATAGAAAGTATACCAAAGAGTCGTTTAAATAAAAAAATCTACTTTCTTCCCACTTGTACATAACTTCTACCAAAATATTATTTGGTAATCGAATCTCCTAACTGGGCCAATCAATGTATTTCTTAAAACCATATATTGAAACAGTAAACATATGCTATTCACGGTACAATTCCCTATGTTGCATGTTGTGTTACTTTCCTAAACAATGAAAAAACGCCTCTTATAGAAAGAGACGTTTTCCTTCTGATTTAGTTTTCCATTTGCTTTGCTAAGAAGTGTGCCGCTGTTTCCGCTGCTTTTTGTTCCACTTCGCTTAGGAAATGAACTTTAGATAGCAAATATACCGCCCCAATTGTATCACCATTTGCAACGATTGGAGCTACACAATAAGATTTCACTTGCTCAAATTGTCCTGGTACTAATTCAATTGTTGTTTCATTCTTTTCCATCACAACAGAGCGCTGTTTCATAAAATCCTCTGCAAAAGTTGAAAGTCGACGATTTGTGTAATCCTTCTTAGATAATCCTGCAACAGCGATCATTTCATCTCGATCGCTTATTAATGCTGGAGTTCCAATTGTTTCATACAAGGATTCTACGTATTCTTTTGCAAACTCGCCTAAGTCATTTATCGGTGAATATTTTTTTAGAATAACTTCACCTTCTCTATCCGTATAAATTTCCAAAGGGTCTCCTTCACGAATGCGCATTGTTCTGCGAATTTCTTTTGGTATTACAACACGACCTAAATCATCGATACGACGTACTATTCCTGTTGCTTTCATCTATGCTGCCTCGCTTTCTGAATCGTATTATTTCACAGATAGTATGTTTACTCTTTAGGCAAAGTATGCAAAAAATACATTGAGAGGATTTTGTTTTTATTTCGTCGAAAATTTGTAAAATTAATATGTCCAAAAAATTTTAAAAATATAACAATAATTGAAAACATTAAACAACAATGAAGGAATAAAAAGACCCAAAATATAATATTTGGGTCATTTCTTACAGTCTTATTTTGCCTCTTGTTCCACTACATTATTCTTCCTTGCCTTATAAACAATTTCAACGACTTGTTCCAATACATCAAGCGGTTCATATTTTCCACATTTTTTTCATCAATTGTTAGAGTCAATATCGGTCCATCCATACTAAATCCAACTGCTCGATCAAATTTCATTGTTTCCGTTACTACAACAGAGCCATCCACATTTTTTGTGCCTTCTTCTGAAAACACAATTGAAATGACTTTTTGTTTTTCTTTGATTGACACAATACCTGAATGTGTAGCCCACGCCTTAATTCGAGCTATGCGCAACAGCTTCTCTGTTTCAGGAGGCATATCCCCAAATCGGTCGTGTAATTCTTCCAGAATTTCATGGTAATCTTCCGGATTTTCCATCGCTTTAATCCGTTTATACATTTGAATTTTCTGATACCCATCAGGAATATACCGATCAGGTATATACGCGTCAACATGAAGAATCACTTCGACTTCTTCTTTCTCTTCACGCTTCACTCCTTTTTGTTCAGCAATCGCTTCTTCTAATAATTGAGTATATAAGTCAAATCCTACGGTATCGATAAAACCATGCTGCTGTGCACCTAGTAAATTCCCTGCACCACGAATGGAAAGGTCGCGCATTGCAATTTTAAAACCGGATCCTAATTCCGTAAATTCTTTAATGGCTTGAAGTCGTTGTTCTGCAACTTCGTTTAGCACTTTATCACGTTGATACATGAAATATGCATATGCTACTCGGTTTGATCTTCCTACACGGCCACGCAATTGATAAAGCTGAGAAAGCCCCATCTTATCAGCATCTTGGACAATGAGCGTATTTACGTTTGGCATATCAACGCCCGTTTCAATAATCGTAGTAGTCACAAGCACATCAAATTCGCCATTTAAGAAGCTAAGAATCACTGACTCCAGTTGGGCCTCAGTCATTTTTCCATGCGCATAACCAATTCGAGCTTCCGGCACGAGCATTTGAATTTCTTCTACTTTTTTCGTCATATCCTCTACACGATTATATAAATAGAAAGTCTGACCTCCTCGTGCCATCTCCCTTTCAATGGCTTCTCGCACTAACGCACCATTATATTCCATCACATACGTTTGAACTGGGAAACGATTTTGCGGAGGTGTTTCAATAACAGAGAGATCTCTTACACCAACCATTGACATATGGAGGGTTCTTGGAATCGGAGTCGCTGTTAATGTCAACACATCCACGTTCGTCTTTAACTGTTTAATTTTTTCCTTATGGGTAACGCCAAATCGTTGTTCCTCATCGACTATCAATAATCCTAAATCTTTAAACGTTACATCTTTAGAAAGAAGCCGATGAGTACCGATGACGATATCCACCGTTCCATCTTTTAGTCCTTTAATAGTTTCCAATTGTTCCTTTCGAGTGCGGAATCGGCTTAATAAGCCCACTTTAATTGCATAATCCTGAAATCTTGTGCTAAAGGTTTCATAATGTTGTTGTGCTAATATGGTCGTTGGCACAAGAAACGCCACTTGCTTACCGTCCATAATCGCTTTAAAAGCTGCACGAATTGCCACTTCCGTTTTACCGTATCCCACATCACCGCAAACGAGCCGGTCCATTGGTCGTTCCCGTTCCATATCCCGCTTTACTTCAAGAATTGTACGAAGCTGATCCTCAGTCTCTTCATAAGGGAAAGCACTTTCAAATTCACGTTGTTCATCTGTATCAGGCGAAAAAGCAAACCCCTTTTCTGATTCCCGTTTTGCGTATAGTTTAATTAATTCTTCTGCTATATCTTTAACAGCAGATGAAACTTTTGCTTTCGCTTTTTTCCATTCTGTACCGCCCAGTTTATGAAGTTTTGGTTCCTTCCCTTCTGAAGAAACATACTTTTGAATTAAATCAATTTGATCAACTGGTACATATAATTTATCATCACCGCGGTAACGAATATGAAGATAATCTTTATGTGTTCCGTTCACTTCAAGAGTTTGAATACCAATATATTTTCCGATTCCGTGATGAACATGAACAACATAGTCGCCCGGTTTTATCTCTGTATAGCTTTTAATCCGTTCAGCATTGGTCATCTTTTGAGAACGAGTTTTTTTCCGTTTAGCTTGCTGTTTAAATAATTCATCATCTGTCACTACTGCTAAACGTTGCAATGGCAATTCAAATCCTGAACTAAGCTGTCCATCAATTAAGAAAATTCCTTCTCCCTTTGGATGTCCAATGGTGACATCAATCTTGTAATCTTCTAAAATATTTTTGATTTTTTCTAATCGACGTTCTCCATCAGCGACAAATAGCACAGTAAATTTTTCTCGATTCCAGCGTTCAATTTCACTTTGTAAGAGCGGTATTTGTCCGTGAAATTGTTGCATTGGTTTGCAGGAAAAATTCGTCGTTTGGTCAAACCGAATACCGGTAAAGTTGCGAGTAAACAATGTAAGATATATTTTTTGCAGATCCAACATAGAGAAAATTTCTTTAAAGGAGTAAGAAGGTTGAACATCATGAACCATTTTTCCTTCTTCTATTAATGATATGAACCACTCTTCTTCTTCCCGCTCCCATGCTCCTGTCACTTCTTGAATTCGACCAAGCTCATCGAATAAGATAATGCCATCTTTTGAAAAATAATCTCCTAAAAATGCTGGTTGTTCATATAATAATGATCCATATTTCGTCACATGATTAGGTAAATTCCCTTGTTTCAACATTTCAATATCGTACTTGATATTTTCATATAATGCTTCTTGAACTTCCTGTTTTTTGACCTTTTTTATACTTCTTGAAAGAGCTTTTTCTAAACGCTCTGCCAATTGAATGCGCTGGTCTAACGTCAACAGCAACTCAATGGCCGGCAAAATACGACACGACTCTAGCTTTTTAACGGAACGTTGATCGTCTGCAGAAAATTCACGGATGGAATCTACTTCGGTATCAAAAAGTTCAATACGAAATGGTGACTCTGCATAGGGTGGATAGATATCTAGTATTCCTCCACGCAATGCAAACTCACCTGGTGTTGTTACCATTTGGCTTCGTGTATATCCCATTTCTACTAATTTCGAAAGCCATTGGTCTATATCTATTTCTTGACCGACATGTACTTCTAAAAGGTTATGTTTCCATTGTTCCACTGGCGTCATATATTTACGCATACCTGCAATAGGAATAACGTAAATCGCTACTTCTTCTCTTATTAAGTGATCCAATGTAGAAATCCGTCCTGCTCTTAATTCAGGAGATGCTATCGTCATGTCTGCTGCAATAAATTCATCTGCAGGATAATAATGAACATATCCTTCTCCTACAAGGGATGTTAAATCGTCTACTAACTTTTGCGCTTGCAATAAATTAGGAGATAAAATATAAACTGGTCGTTTTAATTCATTAAAAAGCGCATTAATAAAAACTGCACGTGCACTTCCAGTTAACCCTGTAATTAATTGAGATTTAAACGTTTGTTCTTTCAATTGGTTGATTAGCATGTTTATATGTTTATCTTGAGAGAATAATTGAGTTATAACTCCCATTGTAGAAACCTCCTTCCAACTAAGGCACTCGTTATGTAGCCATTCTATAAATCAACCGAAACATTACGTTTATTTCGTTTACTGCAAATTTACAATATATTGGAAAAAGCCTTGGACAATTTTCGTCCAAAGCGTTATTTTTATTGAATCCATTTTTTTAAAGCATAATAATCAGGAAATTGTCGTAACGATTCCTCACAATGTTCACAAATACAGTGTACTGTCGTTACTCCAAGTTCATCTTTTTCGATAAATTCTTCTATTTCGCCAACTTCGAATAAATGAAGCTTGCGTATTGTTTCTTCTTCATTAAAAGGTAATGTACCCAATTCGGTATCGCAATATCTACAACGGTAACGAACAGTCATACTGGATCCTCCTTAACGAGCTTCGGTATATATTCCAAGTATAGACTGTTCGATTATCAATTATGCACTGTAATTTATTTAAACAATTTTTGCTTAATTAAATTCATTCATTACATCAATGAATTTTTTAGACAATGATGCCTCACAGGCTTGGACCACTTTTTCAATTGCTTGTTCAATAACAGGCTCTTCTTCCTTAGAAAACTTTGAAAGGACATAATCAGGGACTTTCATGCCAGCCGGCGGTCTGCTAATACCGACACGAATGCGTTTAAATTCCTGCGTTCCAATATGCTGAATAAGCGATTTAATGCCGTTATGCCCTCCAGCACTTCCTTTTTGCCGAAGCCGAAGTTTACCTGTCTCCAAGTCTAAATCGTCGTAAATAACAATTATATCTTCAACATCTATATCAAAGTAATCCATAATTGGTCGAACACATTCACCAGATAAGTTCATGTACGTTAGCGGTTTCAACAACATTACTTTTCCTTCAGGTCGATGGACAACTGTATACATACCTTTAAACTTTGATTCACTTAATGTCACATTCCATTTTTCTGCTAACGCATCTATACACATAAATCCAATATTATGTCGAGTACGATCATAATTTTTGCCTGGATTACCTAAGCCTATTATTAGTTTCATGAAACCATTCCTTTTTATCCTAATTCGCTGCGCTTATTTTATCACATAATATAAAAAAAAGTGTTAAATAAAGACACTAAGTATGTAAACTTTCTATCATTCCTCTTACATTGTTTATGCTAATACCCATGCTATCATCAAATCTAAAGCCTATCTGATCACAATAAGAAAAGGGTTGTCCAAGTCAGATACTTAGACAACCCAATGGTTTATGCTTGAGATTCAGGAGCTTCTGTAGCCTTCATATCTTGATTATCATTATCTCCTTGTCCTGCATCGCGAGCAGTTGCTGGAGAAGTGACTGTAAATACTGTTACGTCATCACCTTCAATAATATTGAAATTGAGCCTTTCTCTAAGATCACTTACAAAAAGTGTATCTCCAATCCCTAATTCCGATACATCCACTTCGATTTTCTCTGGAAGTTCAGCGGGCTTCACTTTTATTTTTAATGTACTTAGAATTTGGGTTAGTACTCCGCCTTCTTTTACACCAATCGCTTCTCCAACTGCATGGATTGGTACATCAACTTCAACTTCCTCATCCATGTTTACTGACAAAAAATCAACATGGAGTACTTGTCCTTTTAACGGGCATCTTTGCACTTCATTAATGAGTGCTTTTAGTTTTTTCCCTTCTACCTCAATATCGAAAATACTTGTACTTCCTCTTTTTTGAACTTCTTTTGCTACCTCTTTATAATCGATTGCAATTGGCGTATTTTCAATATTATAGCCATAAATGACAGCAGGTAATTTTCCTCCTTTTCTAAGTTGGGTAAGCTCTGAACGTACACCAGTCTTACGTACTGACGCTTGTAATACTGTGCTCACGATTTCAACCCCTCCATTAGAAAATTATGGACTACCTAATTTCTATTATAGTCCATTTTCTGAAAGTTTCCATAAATCTCACATCGCAATAAAGTATGTGTTCTTTTTCATTCTGTCCAAATTGCTAAAATTTTAAAAAAAAGAGGCTGGGACAAAACCCCCTCTAAAATGGAAACAGCCCATGAAATTTTGGAATGAAATTTCATGGGCTGTTTTTCATTTTTTCAATAAAAAATAAGGACCTCTTCTGTTAAAATTAAGTTAGCACACAAAACCTAACAGAAAGAAGGGACCTTATGTTCAAATATTATAACATGAATCAATTAGTTTTGCCTCTAGATTTAGAAATAAAATTACAAGAAAATGATATTGCCTTCCACATTCACCATTTAGTTGAAAGTATTCCAGATGAAGCCTTCCAGCCGTTTCTTCGAAATACAGGTTGTCCTGCTTATCATCCACGCATGATGCTAAAAATTATTTTGTGTGCCTATTCGCAGTCTGTCTTTTCAGGTCGAAAAATTGAAGCGCTATTAAAGGACAGTATACGAATGATGTGGTTGGCACAAGGATATGAACCAAGTTATCGGACGATCAATCGTTTTCGTGTGCATCCGGAAGTAAAAGAATTAATTCGTCAATGTTTTGTCCAATTCCGTTGCCAACTGGTGGAAGAAAAGTTAATCGATCAAGAAGCCATTTTTATCGATGGTACGAAGATTGAAGCGAATGCCAATAAATTTACTTTCGTATGGAAGAAATCCATTGAAAAATACAACCAAAACTTAATTGAAAAGTCCAATCAGTTATACAACGAACTATTAGAAAAAGAAATCATCCCTGAAATGGAGCGGGAAAATGAGGGAGAACTGTCCGTTGAAGAACTCGCTCAAATGGTGCAACAAGTCGATGAAGTCATTAAGGAATATGACCAAAAGATAGAAACATCGCCCGATGCCACAGAACGAAAAGCATTAAGAAGCGAACGAAAATATCCAAAACAAGCGTACAAACAATTAATAGACTTCATTCTACGAAAACAAAAATACCAAAAAGACTTGGACATCTTGGGGGAACGGAACAGTTATTCCAAAACAGATCAAGATGCAACGTTCATGCGAATGAAAGACGACTATATGAAAAACGGTCAATTGAAAGCTGGATACAATGTACAAATCGCAACAGAAGGTCAATACGCACTAGCTTATAGCATCTTTCCAAATCCTACTGATACACGTACATTAATTCCGTTCTTGAATAAGATAGAAAAGGATTATTTTCCGTTGCCAAAGTATATTGTCGCAGATGCTGGTTATGGTAGTGAACAAAACTATGAAGACATCCTTTCGAATCGAAAATGTGAGGCACTCATTCCATATACCATGTATGAGAAAGAACAAAAGAAGAAATATAAACAAAATCCATTTCATCCAGACAATTGGATGTACGACGAAGAAAGTGATACCTACATTTGTCCAAATCAGCAGCGAGTAACCTTCCGTTATCGTTCTGTACGTACAGATAAGACCGGTTTCAAACGAGAATTGAAAATCTATGAATGTGAAAACTGTTCAGGATGTCCATTTCGTTCATCATGTACAAAAGCAAAGGAAGGCAATCACCGAAAGGTCATGGTGAATGAAAAATGGGAACAACAAAAAGAATATGTAAGAGCGAAGCTTTCAGAAGAAAAAGCTGGTTCTATTTTCCGTCAACGTAAAATAGACGTAGAACCAGTTTTTGGATTCTTGAAGGCTAATTTGCGTTTCACTCGATTTTCCGTTCGAGGAAAATCGAAAGTGGAAAATGAAATAGGCATTGCCTTAATGGCCGTGAATTTACGAAAATACACGGCCAACAAAGATCAACTAACCAAAAATAATGGGGATAAATGGAAAAAGGAGAATTTGAGTTGGCTCAAATTCTCCTTTTTCCTATCTAGAAGCTAGTTTTGTCCCAGCCTCTTTATTTCAAGCATTAATCAAATAATGTACTTACAGATTTGTTTTCATAGATGCGGGAAATTGCTTCCGCCATTAATGGTGCAACAGATAATTGAGTAATTTTTGAAATCATTTTTTCCTCTGGTAATTTAATTGTATTTGTAACAACTAATTCTTTAATAACAGAGTTTTGAATTCGTTCGATTGCTGGACCTGATAACACAGGATGTGAACAGCAAGCATATACTTCTTTTGCTCCGTTTTCTAGCAATGCATTCGCACCAATTGTAATCGTTCCAGCAGTATCAATAATATCATCAATTAAAATACAAATTTTTCCTTCAACGTTACCAACGATGTTCATTACTTCTGCCACATTTGGTTTTGGTCTACGTTTATCAATAATGGCAATCGGCGCTTTTAAGCGTTCAGCCATTTTTCGAGCTCTTGTCACTCCACCGTGGTCTGGAGAAACGACTACAACTTCATCTTCAGCAAAGTTTTTAGATTTAAAGTAATCGGATAATAGCGGAACGGCCATTAAATGGTCAATTAAAATATCAAAGAACCCTTGGATTTGAGGAGCGTGTAGATCCAACACAATTACACGTGTTGCACCAGCAGTTTCCAATAAATTCGCTACTAGTTTTGCAGTGATTGGTTCACGAGCTTTTGCTTTACGATCTTGTCGAGCATAACCATAATAAGGAATCACTACATTGACTGTGCGTGCAGATGCTCGTTTTACTGCATCGATCATAATTAAAAGTTCCATTAAATGTTCATTTACTGGATGAGAAGTTGATTGAACGATAAACACGTCACAACCGCGAATACTTTCTTCAATATTAATTTGAACTTCTCCATCACTAAAGTGTTTTACAGAACATTTCCCTAACTCAACACCCATTAGCTCAGCAATTTCTTGTGCTAGCGGATAATTTGAATTAAGCGAAAATATTTTTAATTTAGAATCAGCGTATGAATACGGCATGATGGCCTCCTAATTTATTTTAATTTTTTTGCGTAATCTATTTTATTTTCTTGTCGAGCACGTGCAATTGCTAATGAATCTTTCGGAACTTCTTTTGTAATTGTAGATCCAGCAGCAATGAATGATCCTGTTCTCAATGTCACAGGCGCTACTAAATTAGCATTGCATCCTACGAAGACATTATCCTCGATAATTGTTTTATGTTTATTTTTCCCATCATAGTTAACGGTAATGGAACCGCAACCTATATTAACATTTTTCCCAACTTCAGCGTCACCTATATAACTTAGATGCGATACTTTAGATTCATCTCCAATTTTGCTTTTCTTCACTTCCACAAAGTTACCAATCTTCACATGATTGCCTAACTCTGCTTCAGGTCTTAAATGGGCAAATGGTCCAACAGAAGTATCTTCCCCTATTACACTTTGTTGCACTACTGAATGTTTAACAACAGTACGATTACCAATTGTGCTATCATTAATTTGGCTATTCGGTCCGATTACACAATCTTCTCCAATCACTGTTTTCCCTTCAATTACAACACCAGGATAGATGATTGTATCTCGACCAATTTCAGCATCAATACTAATATGTGTCATGGAAGGGTTAATAATTGTTACTCCATTCGCCATATGTTTTTTATTGATGCGTTCACGCATAATTTCTTCAGCTTGAGATAAGGCAATTCGATCATTTACGCCAAGCGTTTCATTGAAATCTTCACAAACGTAAGCGGTAACAATTTCGCCTTTCTGTTTTAAAATTTCAATGACATCTGGCAAATAATATTCTCCTTGTGCATTATTATTATTCACTAATTTTAATGCTTCAAATAACGCCTTGTTATCAAAACAGTAAGTTCCAGTGTTGATTTCTTTTTCCAAACGTTGTTCTGGTGTCGCATCTTTGTGTTCTACAATTTGAGCCACTTGACCTTGATCATCACGAATTACTCGACCATATCCTGTAGGATCATCTGCAATTGCAGTAAGAATTGTTGCTTTTGCATTTTGAGCAACGTGATGTTCAAATAACGCCTTCATTGTTTCCGGGCGAATCAAAGGTGTATCTCCACAAACAACTAAGGTTACGCCCTCTAAATCACCTAATATTGATTCAGCCTGCATTACGGCATGGGCTGTTCCAAGTTGCTCTGACTGAAGTACGTATTCAGATTTTTCGCCAAGTTGTTCTTTTACTTTATCTGCACCATGACCTACAATTGTTACAATACGATTAACATCTAAAGTTAATATATTGTCAACAACATGTTCGACCATTGGCTTACCACATACGGGATGTAATACTTTGTATAATTTGGACTTCATGCGAGTTCCTTGGCCTGCAGCCAGCACGATCGCAAAAATGTCATTCATCCTAAGTCCCCCAATTTTAGCTCATGTTCTCTTATGACTATATAGTAATTTTGTTCGATTTTCAAGGCATTGAAAGGTTGTCAAGACATCTTATCTCCCTCTCTATTATATTTTTTTTACATCTGTTTTCATATTATTTTTTTTTAGAAAGTTTATGAAAGTGTTCATTCATGCTAATCTTGTACACATTAATTCCTTTACAAGCACACAAAAAAACGTCCCAAAAGTAAATAACTTACTTTTGAGACGCTTTTTTTATGCGTTTGCTTTTTCTAATTGAGATTCTTCGTTTTGAATTTCTACTTTTTCTTCACCGGCAGCATGATAAGCAGCTAACACAACGTCTTGAATTTTATTGCGTGTGTTAGAATTAATTGGATGCGCTATATCACGGAATTCACCATCCGGTGTTCTTTTGCTTGGCATAGCCACAAAAAGACCGTTATTCCCATCAATCACTCGAATATCATGAACAACAAACTCATCATCTAGTGTGATGGAAGCAATTGCACGCATACGCCCATCTGTTTGTACACGTTTTAGTCTTACGTCAGTAACTTCCATTCTTTCACTCCTCTCTTTCCTCTAGGATGCCTTTAAGTTTTTACAATTCTACAAAACTTAAAAAATTCCTTCTAACTTTTTGAAAAATTTTCAAATAATTTTTAAGTGTTTTATATTTTTGTAAATAGACGTTTTTCATAATAAATAATTGAAAAAAATAAAGCGATGAATTCACCCTTGAATTCATCGCTTATTATTTATTCAAATACTGCAATTACTTCGATTTCTACTTTCACATCTTTTGGTAGTCTAGCAACTTCTACTGCTGAGCGAGCCGGTTTATGATCGCCAAAATTCGCTTCATAAACTTCATTCATCGCAGCAAAATCGTTCATATCGCTTAAGAATACAGTTGTTTTTACTACATTTTTTAATGATAATCCTGCAGCTTCAAGTACAGCCTTTAAATTTTTAAACACTTGGTTTGTTTGTGCAACAATATCTCCTTCAACTAATTCACCTTCAGGAGTTAATGGGATTTGACCAGAACTAAAGAAAAATCCATTTGCAATTATTCCTTGGGAGTAAGGTCCAATCGCTTGAGGAGCATTTGTAGTAGATACTGATTTCATTATAATCTCTCCTTTGAAAAATAATTTCCTTCGCTTAATTGAATCGTTCTCTCTTTTTCATTGACCGAATGAAGTTTTACTAAAGAATAATAATCATCTACTAAAGTTTCACCTGCATGTTCAGCTTCGACTAGAACAGCAATGCCTCCTAGAGTACAATCAAATTCCTCTAGCAAGTTTTTCATGCCATTCATCGTTCCGCCAACCTTCATAAAATCATCCGTAATCAAAACTCGTTGACCACTTTTCATACTACGCTTTGATAATACCATTGTTTGGATTCTTCTGGAAGAACCTGATACGTAGTTGATGCTTACTGTTGAACCTTCTGTTACTTTACTATCCCTGCGCACGACAACAACCGGCACATTTAAATGTCTAGCAATCGAATGAGCTATAGAAATTCCTTTCGTTGCAACTGTCATAATAGCATCGATTTGTTGGTCTTTAAAAATACTTGCAAACACTTTTCCTACACGATTCATTAATTCTGGATTTCCCAATAAATCGGTCATAAATAAATAACCACCAGGGAGTAAGCGATCTGATTTGCTTAATTCAGATATTAATATTTGTATGGTTTCTCGAACTTCATCATCCGATACAGTAGGAATATATTTAACTCCCCCACTCGCCCCAGGAACAGTGACTAATTCTCCAATACCTCTTTCTTCAAAAGTTCCTTTCACAATTGCTAAGTCTTCACTTATTGATGATTTAGCAGAATTATATAACTCAGCAAAATAGGTTAGTGGAATGAGTTGATGTGGATGCTCTAATAAATAATGTGTCATATCAACCAAGCGTTCACTACGCTTCCATTTCATGCAACCCTCTCCTAAAACAAATTAAAATACGAATATTTTATAGAAAAATTATCATAAATGTACGTATTTAGGCAAGAGAATTCCTTTCTCCTAACATGCGTACTGCATAAACTTCATCACAAAAGCCTTTGAGGCCGTTGTACACTCTATTTAATCTTGATTCGCTATCAACAAACCCAAAAACTGTTGGACCGCTTCCACTCATTAGTGCGGCATCTACACCGAATCGGATCATTTGATTTTTAATGACAGCTACTTCTGGATATAGAGAACATGTAACAGATTCAAGAACATTTCCTAAAGACTTGCACATTAAAGAATAATCTTTATTTTCCAAAGCAGTCATCATTTGTTTTGTGTTAGGATGTTCTATATTTTCTAAATTCAGACCTTCATAAATTTTTGCAGTCGATACTCCAATTCTAGGTTTTGCAAGTATTACCCAACAAGAGGGAGGAGCAGGCAATGGTTGAATTTTTTCTCCCCTACCCGTAGCTAAAGCTGTACCTCCATATACACAAAACGGAACATCGGAGCCAATATTAGCTCCTAACTCTGCCAAAGTATCAATCGATAAATTTAAGTTCCACAGTTGATTCAATCCTCGAAGCGTAGCAGCTGCATCACTGCTTCCTCCAGCCAGTCCAGCTGCAATAGGGATTTCTTTATGAATCGTAATGGTTGCTCCTTCGTGAACGTTATATGTATTTTTTAAAAGTATTGCTGCTTGATATGCAAGATTTCGATCATCTTCCGGTACGATGCTACTTGATGAATGAATGACAATTTTTCCATCGTTCCTTAATTCAAGCCCAATACGATCGGCTAAATCAACTGTTGTCATGACCATTTCTACTTCGTGATATTGATCGGGACGTTTATAAAGTACATCAAGTGTTAAATTTATTTTTGCAGGTGCTTTAATATAAAGCATTCTGATCCTCCTAACAGCTCCTAATACAGGGAAATTTCTTCCGTATATTGTACCATAATGATGGTATCACCATAGATGTTAAATATTAAACATAGAAGTATTAAATAATTTTTGAAAAATGAAAAAATGCCAACAGCCCTTTTAAGAGCCATTGGCCATGTCAACACTACTTATTGATCGCTATTTTGGTTTGCTTGCTGTGCTAAACTTTGTTCAGCCATTTCAATTGCTCGCTTCACCATATTACCTGCATCTCTGGCTCTAATTCCGCCCCAACCTTCTCGTTGGACTACATCATAGAAACCGAGCTCTTTTGCAATTTCCTCTTTAAGACGACTCGACATGATCCCGTTTCTTCGTGCCATAGAGATTTGCCTCCTTCAAATAAGTAGGTTGACATCCGTAGTATGTGCAGGTTCATAAAAAAATTGTAGACAAAGTCGATGCAAATATCGGCTTTGTCTACAATTTACAACAAGGCAGAAAATTATTTCACTGCAAGTGCTTGATTATTGTCATCTAAAAAAGTAATTTCCACAGCTTCAGTTAAAATATCAGTGTAACTATAAGAAACACGCTTACAAGCACTATCCTTTTGATCGAGTTCAACAACAAAAACAGCATTGTACGTTTCGCTTAAAATCCCATTGCACTCCATCGTTTTTTTCCGGCCACCATTTGCTTTTAATCGCAAAGGTTTCCCGATGTGTTCATCCAATGTTTTTTTAATCTCAGCTAATGTTTTTGGCATTTCCGCATACACCTCACTAAGTACTAGTATAGACTAGAAATGCCATTCTGTCAATAAATTATAATATTTTATCAGCAGACAAATATTTTTGTCAACTTATTTTTTTATAAAAAATTAAGTTTTCGTCATATTTTTTGTAATGTTTCCCACTAATTACCCAAAATGTGGTAATAAAGCGTCTGAAAGTTTCCCGAATTCTTCAATTGTCAATGTTTCGCCTCTTCTGGTAGGCTCAATGCCACATTGATTCAATGCATCCACAATCTGCTGTTTCTTTTCCTTTCCTGATGGAAGTCCAGATTGTAAATTATTTAAAATCGTTTTTCTTCGTTGAGCAAAAGAGGCTCTAGCTACAATAAATAAAAAGTCTTCATCGATTACTTGGATTGGCGGCATGTTGCGCATCGTTAGTCGAATTACTGCTGAATCTACATTTGGTTGCGGCATAAATACAGTCTTTGGCACCGTCATTACAACCTCTGCTGTCGCATAATATTGCACAGCAATTGATAACGAGCCGTAATTTTTTGTTCCTGGTTTTGCCGTTATACGGTCTGCCACTTCTTTTTGCATCATGACTACCAACCCTCGTATCGGTAAGCGGTCATGCAACAATTTCATCAATATTGGGGTTGTTACATAATACGGAAGATTTGCAACCACCATAATATCTTTGATTCCCTGCATCTCTTCTTCTATAACCTTTGCGACATCCGCTTTTAAAATATCTGAATGAATTACCTTTACATTTGAATAAGGGCTTAATGTATCTTCCAATACAGGTAATAGACGGCCGTCAATTTCAAATGCAACGACTTTCTTACAATTCCTTGCTAAATGCTCTGTTAATGCTCCAATGCCCGGTCCAATTTCAATTGCCCCGCTCTCTTCACTCAAGTTTGCGTAACTCACAATATTCCGAAGAATATTTGGATCAATAATAAAATTTTGTCCCAAACTTTTTTTAAAGGAGAATCCGTATTGATTTAATATTTCTTTTGTTCGTACTGGCGTTGCTATGTCTTTATACATTTTGTTCCTCCTGATCAATTTGCGCTATCGCTTGTGAAAATTGCTCAAAAGTGATTTGAAACATGATTAATCGCTTATGCAGTTGTTTTCCATTTGTCAACCCAATATTTAGTATTTCGCCTAACCGAATTCTGCGATTCTTTGCTAGCGGATGGCCAATGAGGCGGGCACTCATTAAATCCCCAATGGTTATCTCTTCTTTTAAAGGCTTTTCTGTAATGGGTGTATATACATTTTTTAATGCTTGACGTATATCATCATCACTTGCATGTTCAATTCCAAGACCTTTTCCGTTTTTAGCTATACATTTTTCTTTTGAAAGAAAGGCATGTTTTACTCCTGGAATACGCTCCTCGATAATTGCTCGAATTCTTCTACCTGGATAATCAGGATCTGTGAATACAATAACCCCACGTTTTTCGTGAGCATGCTGAATGCGGAGTAATGTTTCTTCAGAAATAGCAGAACCATTAGTTTCGATTGTATCTGCTTTTACTGCTCTTTGAATAGCAATAGTATCATCTTTACCTTCGACAACGATGATTTCTTTAATTTCCAACTTTGTTCCTCTCTTCTACTTTTATCTTGGACAATTGTACAAAACATCAACATTTTTCACAAGAAATGTTCGTTTAAGATTACTGCTCTTCTGCAATTTTAAAAAAAATAAGGCTTTCCCGTTTTTTAAAAACAGGAAAGCTCAATAAAATTTAGTCTAATACTTTAATTCGTACTTTTTTACGACCCCATTGAATAGCTTCTTGCTTTGATTGTACAAGTACGTCAATTTTATTTCCTTTAATCGCACCGCCAGTATCACCCGCAATAGCATATCCATATCCTTCAACCCAAACTTTTGAACCTAAAGGAATTACATTTGGGTCTACTGCAATTACTTTTAAGTTCGGATTGCTACGCAAATTAATTCCTGCAGCGGATGTACCGGAACAACCATCACAGTATGGAGTGTATGCAGTAGCAGTTACATAAAACTCTTTCCCACTTTCGCTTGTACCACGAGATACTTTAGCTGTTACTACTTTAGTTCCCACCGCTACCACTTTTGCTTTTGGTTTTTCGATAATTTGTTCATTCTTTAAAACCTTTTTGACTACTTTTCCATTTTCTTTCGTAATTTCATATGTTCTTGATACTTTTCCTTTTTTTCCTTGTGAAATTACTTTTTCTCTGCCTTTCAACAACGAAGAATCTGATCTTGTTTCTACTGGATAGTTAATTTCTTCCTCCACTACATCGGTAACTTTTTCTACGCGAACAATCGTGACTTCGTCGTTTGGTTTTAGCTTATCACTTAATTTTTTTTCGACACGATCTAGTTCATTTAGTGTTATCTTTTGTTGCTTTAAAAAGTTAGCGACCGTAGTGGAAGTGGACCACACTTGCTTCATTTCAGTTCCATCAACAAGTGTTACCTGAAACGCTTTATTAATTTTAATTTGATTTTCATCACCTAAATCTTCATCCAAAGGAATAGAAACTTCATCGTATTCGGCTACTTGAATGTTTGCTTCACTCAAAATATTTTTGACTTTCGTTTCGGTTGTCCAAATCTCTTGTTCTTTTTCATCGATAATAATTGTTACTTGTTTTGCTTGAATCCACTCAATCTCCATTCCCGATGTAATTTTGGCATCAAGTGAATAAGATAATTTATCATGCATCGATATTTCAATATTTTGATCTTTCAATAATTCTTCAACAGTTTTTGCATGAGTTAATATTTTAATTTCTTCACCATTTGCATGTATTGTCACAGGCTTTTTTGTTCCTTGATACAAAACAAAGGAAATAACTGCCACAAACAATACCATAAACAAAATGGTGACCACTGATTGTTTATACTTGATCCCAAACAAAATTTTCCTTATGGGATTACTTGACATTTAAAAACGCCTCCTTAACACTCGTTGGATTATACGGGCAACTTCTAATTATGTCAACTAAAAAATTTTTTAGTTTAGTATTTTAGTAACTTTAAACCCTATTAATCTGCAGTATTGGAGGCTTTTTTAAAATTTATACATTTAGCTTAAAAATCTTGATTGCATTTTCAGTCGTTGCCTTCGCAACTTCTTCAACCGACATCTCTTTTAACCGAGCAATTTCTTCTGCAACTAACGGCACAAAAGAAGGTTCATTTCTTTTTCCTCGATATGGATGCGGTGCTAAATAAGGTGCATCTGTTTCGATTAATAGATGCTCCAATGCAATTTCTTTCGCCACCATTTTCGGCAAGCGGGCATTTTTAAATGTAACAGGCCCACCTAAACTAATCATAAAATTCATTTTGATGCATTCCAGTGCCGTTTCGACGCTTCCACTAAAACAATGCATGATGCCACCGACCGTTTGAGCGTTTTCTTCCTTCAAAATTCTTACAACATCCCCCGTTGCATCACGATTGTGAATAATGATTGGAAGATTAACTTTTTGCGCCAAACGAATTTGTTGTCGAAATAGTTCTTGCTGTACTTCTTTCGGTGACTTATCCCAATAATAATCCAATCCCGTTTCACCAATGCCAACGACTTTAGGGTGATGGGTCAACTCTTCAATCCATGCTAAATCTTTTTCTGTGCAATCGATTGCGTCTACTGGATGCCAACCAATTACTGCATATATAAATTCATATTCCTCTATGAGTTTTATTGCTCGCTCGATCGTTATTCGATCAAAGCCAACAACAATCATTTTTTCAACTTTTGCAGCTCGTGCTCTATCAATTACTTCTTGTAAATCTTCTTGAAATTGATCTGCATTTAAATGAACATGTGTGTCAATAAACATTTTGATTACACCTACCGTCTATTTTATTGCTAACGAACATTACTGACTTAACAAAAAGATTACAATTCGATTACAAGAACCCAATCTTATGATATTTACCTTATTTTTTCGTAATAAATATAGTCTATTCATACTAAAAGGTTTTCATTTAATTCCAATTAACCACCAAAATCGTTATGTTAATATAATTAATTAAAATGAGTTTTGAACAAAAATGCCTGTTGAATCATTTCATCAACAGGCTAATCACATTATTTTACTTTCGCACCATTTTCCAAAGCAGAATCTACTGTCGCAATTTTTAACACACCATCATGAGAACCAGCTAAAATCATACCTTGAGACAACTCGCCACGAAGCTTAACTGGTTTTAAATTGGCCACAACAATTACTTTTTGACCAATTAATTCTTCAGGTTTATAATGCTCAGCAATTCCTGAAACTACTTGACGTTGTTCATAGCCTAAATCCACTTGAAGTTTAAGTAGTTTATCGGTTTTCGGAACTGGTTCACATGCTGTAACAGTACCTACTCTTAAATCGAGTTTTAGGAAATCTTCAATTGTGATTTCCGGCACTTCAGGAGCTTCTATTGGCTTTTTCGTTTCTTCCTCTTGAGGTGTTTTTACAGAAGCTCGCATCTGCTCACGAATATATTCTATTTCTACTTCAGCGTCCAATCTTGGGAAAATTGGTACTCCTTTTTCTACCACTTTTGTGTTTTCTGGTATAACATTTCCGAACTCTTCAATCGTTTCCCAAGCCAATAATTTTTCATCTAAACCAAGTTGTTCCATTATGCGTTTTGGTGTTTGTGTCATAAACGGTTGTAACATTACTGCAATATGACGTAAACTTTCGGCCAAATTATACATTACTTGACCTAATTTGCCATGGTTTTCGTCATTTTTTGCCAACACCCAAGGCTCTGTTTCATCAATGTATTTATTTGTTCTTGAAATAAATGACCACAATTCTGCTAATACAACACTAAACTGCATTTTATCCATGTTGGCTTCATATGCAGCTTTTGTTTCTTTTGCGTGAGTTTTTAATGATGCATCAAATTCTGTTTCTTCTAAATCCTTTGTTGGTATGATTCCATCAAAATATTTATTAATCATTGAAACCGTACGATTCAATAAATTACCTAAATCATTTGCTAAATCATAGTTTGTCCGCTCTACAAATGATTCTGGAGAAAATACGCCGTCTGCCCCAAATGGTAATTCGCGTAGTAAGAAGTAACGCGTTGCATCCAATCCGTAACGATCAATTAACATTTCCGGATAAACAACATTCCCCTTCGATTTCGACATTTTTCCATCCTTCATCATAATGAAACCGTGGGCAAATACTTTTTTCGGAAGCGGTAATCCCAATGCCATTAGGAAGATCGGCCAATAAATAGTATGGAAACGAACAATATCTTTTCCTACGACATGAACATCGGCTGGCCAATACTTATTGAATAATTCTTCATTATCCGAACCATATCCAAGAGCAGTAATGTAGTTTGTTAGCGCATCTACCCAAACATAAATGACATGTTTAGGATCTCCTGGTACTTTAATTCCCCAATCAAAGGAAGTTCTTGAAACAGAAAGATCCTCTAATCCCGGTTTAATGAAGTTATTAATCATCTCATTTTTACGTGATTCCGGTTCAATAAACTCTAGGTTTTCTTCATAATATTGAAGTAAACGATCAGCATATTTTTGCATATTAAAGAAATAGGATTCTTCTTTCAACTTTTGAACCGGGCGTCCACAATCTGGACAATTGCCTTCAATTAGCTGAGTTTCTGTAAAGAAAGATTCGCAAGGAGTACAATACCAACCTTCATATTCTCCTTTATAAATATCTCCGTTGTCTAAAAACTTTTTAAAGATTTTCTCAACACTTTTTACATGACGTTCTTGTGTGGTTTGGATAAAATCATCATAAGAGATATCCATTTTCTCCCACAATTCTTTTGCTGCTTTAGCAATTTCATTCACATATTCTTGCGGATGTTTTCCAACTTCTTGGGCTTTTTGTTGAATTTTTTGTCCATGCTCATCCATTCCTGTTAAGAAACGAACATCATATCCGCGCAATCTTTTATATCGTGCCATAGCATCAGATGCCACAGTTGTATATGCTGTACCAATATGAAATTTTCCGCTTGGATAATATATTGGTGTTGTTATATAAAACGTTTTCTTCTCACTCACCTAAACTGCCTCCATTGTCAACTATATATAGTATTTATTGTAACGATTAACTATTTCTGTTTCAACGCTAACATATTATACTAAAGTTTTGACGAATTTTACTAATTCAATCAATTAAAAAATTAATGGAACTTTTTGTCTAAATACTACGTTTTATAATAATATTCTTTAACGATTAATACTTTTTTAATAAAAAAAACGAATTTTTATAAATTCTTTTATTAAATCTCAAAACTTCAATGCTAATTTATTGACGTTTATTCCTTTTATTGGTATTATTCTAGACAGACAAAGAATAAATGTCGAATTTTGGCGAATACGAGATTTATTCTAAAATTATGACTCATTTATAGGAGGAAAACATTGTCATGAAATCTACAGGTATTGTTCGTAAAGTTGATGAGTTAGGTCGTGTAGTGATTCCAATTGAGCTTCGACGCACACTTGGCATCAATGAAAAAGATGCACTAGAAATCTACGTAGACGATGATAAAATCATCCTCAAAAAATACATGCCTAACATGACTTGCGCTATTACTGGAGAAGTTTCAGATCAAAATTTCCGCTTAGCTGGAGGAAAATTAATTTTAAGTCCAGAAGGTGCCGAAATTTTACTGAAAGAAATTCAACAACAGTTAAACAAATAAGTTGAATATGGGGACGTGTCTGATAAGGCAAATCGCTCCTCATACGACACTAGTGCATTTTTATCTATCAGAGGAACATAACTTCGATTTTCGAAGAGGGTTGGCTGTCTAGATAGTTTCTAGACAGCCCTTCTTTTTTATAAATGATATTGCTGATAAACCTCCCTTTTTGGAAGACCTCTTAATTTAGCCACTTCTTTAATTGCCTCTTTTGAAGAAAGTTGTTTTTCTCTCATTAGTAAATCTACGTGTTCTTGAATCGTCATGTTTGTCCAATAAGCATCTTCATTGTTTTCTTCCACTTCATTTTGCGATCCTTCAATAACGATACAAAATTCCCCTCTCACTTCATTCTCTTCTGTCCATTGAATTGCTTCTTCTACAGTACCACGTAAAAACTCTTCAAATTTTTTTGTTAACTCTCGTGCTAAAACAATTTTCCGATTGCCTAACTCGGCTGCTAAATCTTTTAATGTATCTTTTAGACGATGGGGTGCTTCATAAAAGATTAATGTTTCTTTTCGATTTTTGAGATTAGATAACTGTTTTTTTCGTTCTTTTTTGTTGCGATTTAAAAAACCGAAAAAGTAAAATGGTTGAGGCGTTAAACCAGATGCAATTAAAGCTGACATGGCTGCATTGGCACCTGGTATAGGAACTACTGCAAAATCTTCCTCAATCGCTTTTTGAGCAATATCAGCACCGGGGTCAGATATGCAAGGCATCCCCGCATCACTTACTAATGCTACTGATTTCCCATCTCTTAACCACTGCAATATTTTTTCTCCTGCTTGTTCTTGATTATGTTCATGATAGCTAACTAACGGTGTCGTAATGTCGTAATAATGACAAAGTTTTTTCGTATTTCTTGTGTCTTCTGCCGCAATGATGTCCACTTCTTTTAAAATGCGCAATGCCCTGATTGTAATGTCTTCTAAATTTCCAATGGGCGTCGCAACTAAATATAAACAACTGCTTTGTTCATACATGCTACTTTTTTGAGATTTCATTTTTTACATCTCCCAATATATTTCAATTTTTCGCTACGTTTTAATTGTTTAAAGGCGTATTCAGCTCTCATTGCTTGCTCTTTTGTTTCATAAATTTCATAATATATGCATTTTACCGGCCGCTTTCCTCTCGTATATTTTGCTCCTTTGCCCGCATTATGCTGATTCACTCTTCGTTCTAAATCATTCGTATATCCCGCATAAAAAGATGAATCGGCACATTCCAAGACGTAAAAATAATGTTTATCCTTTTCCACCATATAAGATTTCACTCATTTCAGCTGTATACTGATTGTTGTCATCATATACATACAGAGGAGGCAAAATTTTTAAATCCGGCTTGCCATCTTTGATTCCCTCAATCAACAACATATTTGCTTCTTTCCCCATTTTCGGATAGATAAAGCGAATTCGTTTCGGTTCTAAACGATGTTTCCGCATAGAAGTAATAATATCAAGTAATCTCCCCGGTCTATGTACAAAGGCTGCCTTTCCGCCTTGTTTCAGCAACCTGCTTGCCGCATGAATTGCCTCATCCAATGTAAGCAATACTTCATGGCGGGCAATCGTATAGTGCTCGTTTAAGTTTTTATCGCTTGATTCAATATCTAAAAAATACGGTGGATTACATGTCACAGCATCATATTTTTCAATGCCGAGTAGCGGAGGAATGTCCTTTACATCACCATGAACCATTTGAAGTTGATTTTCTAATCTATTGTATTGAATACTTCTTACTGCCATATCATACAGCCGCTCTTGAATTTCCACTCCAATAATCTTTGCTTTTGTGCGAGTGCTTAAAAATAAAGGAATAACACCATTTCCTGAACATAAATCAACAATTTGTCCCTTTGAAATAGGAATGTTAACAAACTTCGCTAATAAAACGGCATCTAAAGAAAAAGAGAAAACGGAAGGACTTTGAATAATTCGTAAATCCTCTGCTAATAAATAATCTAACCGTTCATCATCCTTTAACCAATCTTCCACACTTACACACTCCTCATGAAAATAAAAGACTGTACCCAATTCGGGTATCAGCCTTTACATTAACCATTTTTATTAAAAAACGATAGACAAAACAAGCAGTCTTCACCCTTGCGGGAACTTCCGAAATGTACATTGCATACGTGAAACCCTTCTTGATATAGTCGAGCTAAATTATCATATCCTTCCCCAATATCTAAATAGCTTTTCTTTTCACCTTGTTCAGAAGTTCCTTCTGCTGCTTTCGAAAGTTCTTCTAGTCGTCTTCTTAAATGAAAGTTTTCTGTTTGAAGTGACTGATGTTCTTCTACCATATGTGCAACAAATTTTTTTAACTCGTTAAACTGCTGTTGTAACGTTTCTAGTTGCTGTTCAAATTCCATTATAGAATCCAAAAAATTACGGTCCCTCAACCAAGCCACCCCATTAGTTTTAATCTATATCAGATTCTTTTCACACTCGAGTATTTCCTCCAGCGTATATTCAACGGTGCGTTCAAGCTCTTCTAAATATACTTGAATGACTCTTTCTAGCACATTGATTCCAACGACTGTTCCAATCCCATCAGGAGTAATAGTTGTCTCGCCAATATCAGGCATTCCATCTTTCGCTGTTTCGTAATCGTCATTTTCATATTTTAAACAGCACATAAGACGACCACATAATCCTGAAATTTTTGTCGGATTTAATGATAAATTTTGATCTTTCGCCATTTTAATTGAGACCGGATCAAAATCTCCTAGAAATGTTGAACAGCAGAGCATTCGACCACAAGGACCAATACCTCCAAGAAGCTTAGCTTCATCCCTTACACCGATTTGGCGAAGTTCGATACGAGTTCGGAAAATCGCAGCTAAATCTTTCACTAATTCACGGAAATCGACTCTTCCCTCTGCTGTAAAATAAAAAATCACTTTATTTCGATCGAATGTATATTCAACATCAACAAGTTTCATCTCCAGTTGATGTTCAGCAATTTTTACATTCGCTATATCAAAAGCTCGTCTTGCTTCAGCTTTGTTTTCTTCCACTTGGATTTTATCTCGCTCTGTAGCAGGACGTAAAACTTGCTTTAAAGGCAAAACAACATCATTTTCACCAACTTGTCTCATTGGAACAACAATTTTTCCATATTCGACACCTCGAGCTGTCTCAACAATGACATATTGGTCTTTTTCAAGTTGATATTCTCCAGGGTCGAAATAATATATTTTACCCGCCCGTTTAAAGCGGACACCTACCACATTATACAAAGGAATACCCCTCCTGCAATTTCAGCATAAGCTGTTCCATTAAAAGCGTGCGATTCATATTACGACCTACATTTTGTCTTGCTTGTAATATTGCTTGCATTTGATTCGACAATTGTTCGAAAGTAGAAGTTAATGCAATTTCCTTCCATGTATCTACCATATCTGGATAGGTACAAGAACTTTCAGGGTTTGCCTTTATAGCTACAATATCACGATAAGCTAACAGAAGTAAATCAAGACTGAGTTCAAAATCACTTTTATCTTTTACATTTGGAAGCCATTCATCATATACAATTAGCATGGCTTCATTGACATTTTTTCTAACAGTCTCAACTAATTTTAACACTGTTTTTCTCGCTAGTGCAAACTGCTCATCTTGTGCTAAAGCAAGACCTTTTTCAAGACTATTTGTCACTTGACTGACAGTTGATGCCATGGAAAACGTTAACCCTTGCTGTTGTAATTGTTGGACTAAAAAGTCTTTAGGAATACTTGAAAATTTAATATGCTGACAACGTGATTGAATCGTTGGCAATATCGATTGATATTGCTCCGTTAAGAGTATTGCTGTCACTAATCCATCTGGTTCTTCTAAAAATTTTAATAATGTATTACTTGCAGCATTATTCATTTTATCTGCATGATGAACTACATAAATTTTTCTGCCTTCTTCCATACCTGTTTTTGTCATATTTGATATTAAATCACGAATTTGTTCAACTTTAATAAATTGACCATCAGGTTCTATTTGCAAAACATTGGGATGATTGCCTGATTCTATGCGTTTACAATTTCTGCATGTTTCACATGGAACATTTTTCGACGGACTTTGACATAACATTAATTTAACAAAAAACTTCATTACTTCTTTTTTGCCTGTTCCTCTTTCGCCTTCAAAAATATAAGCATGTGCAATACGTCCCTTTTCAAAAATCATTTGTAATTGTTTTATGACGATTGGTTGCAGCTTCATTAGCTCATCCACTGTATCAAGCATTTCTTTTCACCTTTTCTTTGATCAGGTTGACTTCCTTCATTTTCTTTAGAAAAAATCCCGTGTCTATCACCATGGTAAAAGACACGGGTTTTACATATATAAATTAATTAACAAACCTTTTATTTCGCCAATTTTATCAAGCAAATCAATCGTTTCTTTTTCTTCATCTAATAAATCTTGAGCTAGTTCAACTAAACGTTCATCAATTTTCTTAATAATTTTAAGTCTTCTACCTTCACCAAATCGATTCCAAGTGTGAGACTGTTTTAGTTCAAGGCCATATTCAACAGCTTCTTGTAAAAATCGCCTCACAAGCATCTTAAATCTCGCTAAATCTCGCAAGTTTCTTGACCTTGCTACTCGATCACCTGCAGCGGAAATATCTCCTAGCAATCGAGTTAATTGCTCACTTTGCAGTTTCTGTCCTTGCTTCACAACCAATTCTCCAAAGCGTTGATTTGCCTCATTTGGTTGCTTCATTTCATGTATATTTGTTTTGATTCCAACTCGTAAATCTTGATTAATTTTCACTTCATTCAGCCCTCGCTCACTTTTTCATGGGATTTGGCAAAGTATAAGCTGTTAAAAGTGGTGATATTCTTCGATCGGTAAAACAAATACCGTTGCACCACCAACTTCCACCTCAACCGGATACGGAATATAGGTATCTGCATTTCCTCCAAGAGGTGAAACAGGAGTGACCATTTGTTCCCTTGCCCGACAATTATCTCGAATAATGTCTAATACCTTGGAAACATCTTGATCGTCTACACCAATTAGAAAAGTAGTGTTCCCTGAGCGCAAGAATCCTCCTGTACTCGCTAACTTAGTCGCACGAAAATTTTGCTTCATTAAGGCATTAGACAGTCGGTTACTATCTTGGTCTTGAATGACCGCAATTACTAATTTCATACGCATTCACTCCTAACTTGCGTGTTTTTATTATACCATACATTACATGTTCACTTCATTTCCTTGTTCTTATGACAAGAATAAATAAATAACTTTTTAGCAGTTAAGAATATTTATGATTAAAATATGGAAATTTATATTATTTTATTGAAGATTCCTTTTTATCATTACAAAATACCTTTATTAACAAAGTAAATCCAATTTTCTCTATTACTCTTACCCAAAAAAGTTTATTCTACACAAAGGGCTATATCACCATCATCCTTATGCAGTTATTTTACGCAAAATAAAAGGAATGCGTTCTTTTCATTAGAATGCATTCCTTTTGGTTGTATGAAATTGGTTTTGAAAAACATTAGAGAACTCGAAATCATTAACTTTTGTCTTTTAAGAATGGTAATACAATATTTATTACCTCTTCTAGTACTACTTCAATTTCATTTTCTGCATTAATGGCCTTTATTCTTTCTGGAAACTGTTTAAGTAGTTTCAAATAACCTTCTCTTACTTTTGAATGAAATTCCAATGATTCTAAATCTAATCGGTTGACTTCTCGTTCACCATCTTTTTGTATTCTTGAAAGTCCAATTGTTGGTGATACATCTAAATATAACGTTAAATCAGGGAAAAAATCACCGATAGCAAATTGATTGATGGTATATACTTCTTCTATCCCCAATCCTCTTGCATATCCCTGATAAGTAAGGCTACTATCAATGTAGCGGTCGCATAATACAATCGTTCCTTTTTCCAACTCAGGTATGATTTTCTCAACTAAGTGCTGCCTTCTTGCGGCAGCATATAAAAGCGCCTCTGTCTTTGCATCCATATTTACATTCTTTTTGTCTAAAATTACATTTCGAATTTGTTCTGCTATTTCAATTCCGCCAGGCTCTCTCGTACAAACTACGGAATACCCCTGTTGAATTAAATATTCTGCCAATTGTTTAAGAATTGTACTCTTACCTGAGCCTTCTCCACCTTCAAAACTGATTAAATAACCCACAAGTCTGTTCCTCCATCCAGTTTACTCTTTGTTTATTTATAGACGCATATCAGCTTTTCTTCAAGTTGATGATTCCCTTGGAAAGATGCTCCGACCGCTAATAGTTCTTCCAATTGACTGAGCTTCGAAACAGTAATTTTTTCTCCAGGAATGAGTAAAGGGATACCTGGTGGATATGGTATCACCATACTTGCTGAAATTCTACCTATTGCTCGCATATAGGGAATCCATTCCGTATCTTTTTCCTCTAATTCACAAAATGAATATTCAGGAATGGATATTTTATTCACTTCTTTAAATGCTGTTGCAAATTCGATAGGTACTTCTTCAACGCTTTGTAAAGACTCAACCGCTTCCTTAATACGCATTCTCGTTTCTGCAAAAGGATAACTTTGTCCTTGTTTTAATAAAGGCAATATGAATAATACCTGATGTAAATCTGCTAATTCTGAATATACTCCTTGCTTTTCTAACGCATCCTTCAATTGAAAACCGCTATAACCTCGCACCCTTAATAACACTTTTAAAGGATCGTCCATTTCAATGACTTGTAACGATTGAATTGAACGCAATGATTCAATCCAATGCTTTTTTCTGTCCAATAAATAATTTGCATCGCTTTCTAAATATGTTTGAACATAATGTCTTGCATCATCTAATGAAGCCAATAATATATAGGATGGACTGCTTGATTGCAACATTCGTAAGTAACGGTTGACCTGCTCTGCTTCAACAATATTAGACTTGATATGTAAAAAAGAGGCCATTGTCATGGCTGGTAACGTTTTATGGGCCGATTGAACAACAATATCTGCTCCTAAATCTAATGCAGATTCCGGAAATTGTTTACTTGCTGTTAAATGAGCTCCATGGGCCTCGTCGACTAATACCGGAATATTCATCTGATGACATAATTCGATTTGTTGTTTTAATTCATTTGATACCGCTCCATAGTAGGTTGGAGAAGTTAAAATTACAGCCTTTACATCTCGATGTATTCGTAGTGCCTCTTTTAAAGTAGTTAACGAAACGTGAGTTGCTGTTCTAGTTTCGTCGTCCCATTCAGGCGAGACATAAATCGGTTTAGCACCAATTAATTGAAGAGCATGAAAAATAGATTTATGTGCATTTCTTTGTACTATGATTTTTTCGTTTCTTTTACAAGTTGCATAAATCATCGCCAAATTGCCTACTGTTGAACCATTCACTAGAAAAAAACTGCGATCTGCACCGTATGTTTGGGCTAATAATCTTTCGGCTTCATATATAACTTCTTTTGGATGATGGAAATCATCAAGTCCTGTTAGTTCTGTTACATCGAAGGGTAACATGCCTTGTATTGGTTGCGGTAATCCTGATATCAATCCATTTTTATGGCCCGGAACGTGAAAGGATGTTGGTTGTTTTTCCACAAAATTCTCCAATGTTTCAATTAACGGCCGTCCTATTCTCATCATCTCACCCCGCTAAATACTCTTCCTTTATTATAGTCTTAATAGGGAGAAAACTCATCTTGTTATTACCTATAAAATAGTTAGAAAGATTTTATTACCACTTTACAGTGGTATTATTGAAAAGCCACATCCACTCTCACAAGGGGGTTCCTTACTACCATCGATGCTAACTTCGAAGCACGTTGACCGGCAAAACTCTGCGTCAGCTTCAGCGGTCCGGTGCTCATACACTGTATCTTCTCTTTTTTAATTGAAATTAAATGTTGGTATATGCTTTTCTTTTGTAGGTTTCTTTAGTTGTACTGCGGTTTATTTGAACTCGAGTGGACTTTTTGTCCTTGTTGTTATTTTCAATTAAACGCTGTAAATTTTAATTATTTTTTGTTTTAAAGACTATCTTTTTAAACCGTTGGGTTTTCACTTGTGAAATTAGCATTTTACAGTGGCATATTACTTCCTACTCTCACAAGGGGACCCCTTAACTACCATCGGCGCTAACTCCGAAGCACGTTGACCAGCGAATTTCTGCGTCAGCTTCGGCAGTCCGGTGCTCACGTACTTAGTACGCTCCGCTCCGGGCTGCCTCGCTTCCTTGAACTTCTTGGTCCCCGTGCTTCTCGTCTCCTTCAAGTATTTATTTTACTTTTGTTTAACATGTGGTTTCTGTATCGCGCCGATCGGACTTTCAGTCCTTGTTAGTAAGGGGCTTCAACTTTTGCAATAAAAAAAGCACCACTATTGTGGTGCCTTTTGCGAAGCGCTCGTCTATCTCTCACAAGGGGACCCCTTAACTACCATCGGCGCTAACTCCGAAGCACGTTGACCGGCGAATTTCTGTGTCAGCTTCGGCAGTCCGGTGCTCACGTACTTAGTACGCTCCGCTCCGGGCCGCCTCGCTTCCTTGAACTTCTTGGTCCCCGTGCTTCTCGTCTCCTCCAAATAATTGTTTTGCTTACGTTTTAAATGCCACTTCTCTATCGCGCCGATCGGACTTTCAGTCCTTGGTAGTAAGGGGCTTCAATTTTTGCAATATAAAAAGCACCACTATTGTGGTGCCTTTTTGCGAAGCGACGTCCTACTCTCACAAGGGGAAGCCCCTTACTACCATCGGCGCTGAAGAGCTTAACTTCCGTGTTCGGTATGGGAACGGGTGTGACCTCTTCGCCATCGTCACTTCACTATATGAGAGGTTGTTCTCTCAAAACTGGATAACGACATTGAAATGATTGGTTAAGTCCTCGATCGATTAGTATCCGTCAGCTCCACACGTCACCGTGCTTCCACCTCGGACCTATCTACCTCATCGTCTTTGAGGGATCTTACTTGCTTATGCAATGGGAAATCTCATCTTGAGGGGGGCTTCATGCTTAGATGCTTTCAGCACTTATCCCGTCCACACATAGCTACCCAGCGGTGCCTTTGGCAAGACAACTGGTACACCAGCGGTGTGTCCATCCCGGTCCTCTCGTACTAAGGACAGCTCCTCTCAAATTTCCTACGCCCACGACGGATAGGGACCGAACTGTCTCACGACGTTCTGAACCCAGCTCGCGTACCGCTTTAATGGGCGAACAGCCCAACCCTTGGGACCGACTACAGCCCCAGGATGCGATGAGCCGACATCGAGGTGCCAAACCTCCCCGTCGATGTGGACTCTTGGGGGAGATAAGCCTGTTATCCCCGGGGTAGCTTTTATCCGTTGAGCGATGGCCCTTCCATGCGGAACCACCGGATCACTAAGCCCGTCTTTCGACCCTGCTCGACTTGTAGGTCTCGCAGTCAAGCTCCCTTATGCCTTTACACTCTGCGAATGATTTCCAACCATTCTGAGGGAACCTTTGGGCGCCTCCGTTACCTTTTAGGAGGCGACCGCCCCAGTCAAACTGTCCACCTGACACTGTCTCCCAAGCCGATCAGGCTTGCGGGTTAGAATTTCAGTACAACCAGGGTAGTATCCCAAGGGCGCCTCCAGGGAAGCTGGCGCTCCCCCTTCTACGGCTCCTACCTATCCTGTACAAGTTGCACCGAAATTCAATATCAGGTTACAGTAAAGCTCCACGGGGTCTTTCCGTCCTGTCGCGGGTAACCTGCATCTTCACAGGTACTATAATTTCACCGAGTCTCTCGTTGAGACAGTGCCCAGATCGTTACGCCTTTCGTGCGGGTCGGAACTTACCCGACAAGGAATTTCGCTACCTTAGGACCGTTATAGTTACGGCCGCCGTTTACTGGGGCTTCAATTCGGAGCTTCGCTTGCGCTAACTCCTCCTCTTAACCTTCCAGCACCGGGCAGGCGTCAGCCCCTATACTTCACCTTACGGTTTTGCAGAGACCTGTGTTTTTGCTAAACAGTCGCCTGGGCCTATTCACTGCGGCTCATCAGGGCTTGCACCCCAATGAGCACCCCTTCTCCCGAAGTTACGGGGTCATTTTGCCGAGTTCCTTAACGAGAGTTCTCTCGCTCACCTTAGGATTCTCTCCTCGACTACCTGTGTCGGTTTGCGGTACGGGCACCTCCCGCCTCGCTAGAGGCTTTTCTTGGCAGTGTGAAATCAGGAACTTCGCGCGTAACGCGCTCCCCATCACAGCTCAGCGTATTAGGAAGCGGATTTGCCTACTTCCACGCCTTGCTGCTTGGACACGCTCGACCAACGGCGTGCATTCCCTATCCTCCTGCGTCCCCCCATCACTCAAACGGCGGGGAGGTGGTACAGGAATATCAACCTGTTGTCCATCGTCTACGCCTTTCGGCCTCGACTTAGGTCCCGACTAACCCTGAGCGGACGAGCCTTCCTCAGGAAACCTTAGTCATTCGGTGGATGGGATTCTCACCCATCTTTCGCTACTCATACCGGCATTCTCACTTCTAAGCGCTCCACCAGTCCTTCCGGTCTGACTTCGACGCACTTAGAACGCTCTCCTACCACTCGTGCAACGCACGAATCCACAGCTTCGGTGAATCGTTTAGCCCCGTTACATTTTCGGCGCAGCGTCACTCGACCAGTGAGCTATTACGCACTCTTTAAATGATGGCTGCTTCTAAGCCAACATCCTGGTTGTCTAAGCAACGCCACATCCTTTTCCACTTAACGATTACTTTGGGACCTTAGCTGGTGGTCTGGGCTGTTTCCCTTTTGACCACGGATCTTATCACTCGTAGTCTGACTCCCGTGTATAAATAGCTGGCATTCGGAGTTTGTCTGAATTCGGTAACCCGAGGTGGGCCCCTAGTCCAAACAGTGCTCTACCTCCAGTATTCTTCACACGAGGCTAGCCCTAAAGCTATTTCGGAGAGAACCAGCTATCTCCAAGTTCGATTGGAATTTCTCCGCTACCCACACCTCATCCCCGCACTTTTCAACGTGCGTGGGTTCGGGCCTCCAGTGAGTGTTACCTCACCTTCACCCTGGACATGGGTAGATCACCTGGTTTCGGGTCTACGACCACGTACTCAAAACGCCCTATTCAGACTCGCTTTCGCTGCGGCTCCGCATTTTCTGCTTAACCTTGCACGTAATCGTAACTCGCCGGTTCATTCTACAAAAGGCACGCCATCACCCGTTAACGGGCTCTGACTACTTGTAGGCACACGGTTTCAGGTTCTCTTTCACTCCCCTCCCGGGGTGCTTTTCACCTTTCCCTCACGGTACTGGTTCACTATCGGTCACTAGGGAGTATTTAGCCTTGGGAGATGGTCCTCCCGGATTCCGACGGAATTTCACGTGTTCCGCCGTACTCAGGATCCACTCAGGAGAGGATGGATTTTCGACTACAGGGCTTTTACCTTCTCTGGCCGTCCTTTCCAGAACGGTTCGTCTAACCCATCCTTTTGTAACTCCGTATAGAGTGTCCTACAACCCCAAGAGGCAAGCCTCTTGGTTTGGGCTGTTCCCGTTTCGCTCGCCGCTACTCAGGGAATCGATTTTTCTTTCTTCTCCTCCAGGTACTTAGATGTTTCAGTTCCCTGGGTGTGCCTTCTTAACGCTATGGATTCACGTTAAGATACTGTTCCATTACGAACAGTGGGTTCCCCCATTCGGAAATCTCCGGATCAAAGCTTACTTACAGCTCCCCGAAGCATATCGGTGTTAGTCCCGTCCTTCATCGGCTCCTAGTGCCAAGGCATCCACCGTGCGCCCTTAATAACTTAACCAAAATTAAGAACTTTACAGTAAATATCTTGCTTTCAATGTCGTTTATCCAGTTTTCAAAGAACAACACTATAACTTTGAAGGTCATAAACCTTCAAAACTGAACACAAAACGCTAATGCTTCCGTAAATATCCTTAGAAAGGAGGTGATCCAGCCGCACCTTCCGATACGGCTACCTTGTTACGACTTCACCCCAATCATCTGTCCCACCTTCGGCGGCTGGCTCCCGAAAGGGTTACCTCACCGACTTCGGGTGTTACAGACTCTCGTGGTGTGACGGGCGGTGTGTACAAGGCCCGGGAACGTATTCACCGCGGCATGCTGATCCGCGATTACTAGCGATTCCGGCTTCATGCAGGCGAGTTGCAGCCTGCAATCCGAACTGAGAACGGTTTTTTCGGATTGGCTCCGTCTCGCGACTTCGCGACCGTTTGTACCGTCCATTGTAGCACGTGTGTAGCCCAGGTCATAAGGGGCATGATGATTTGACGTCATCCCCACCTTCCTCCGTATTTGTACGGCAGTCTCCTTAGAGTGCCCAACTGAATGATGGCAACTAAGGACAAGGGTTGCGCTCGTTGCGGGACTTAACCCAACATCTCACGACACGAGCTGACGACAACCATGCACCACCTGTCACCGCTGTCCCCGAAGGGAAGGCTATGTCTCCATAGCGGTCAGCGGGATGTCAAGACCTGGTAAGGTTCTTCGCGTTGCTTCGAATTAAACCACATGCTCCACCGCTTGTGCGGGCCCCCGTCAATTCCTTTGAGTTTCAGTCTTGCGACCGTACTCCCCAGGCGGAGTGCTTAATGCGTTAGCTGCAGCACTAAGGGGTGGAAACCCCCTAACACTTAGCACTCATCGTTTACGGCGTGGACTACCAGGGTATCTAATCCTGTTTGCTCCCCACGCTTTCGCGCCTCAGCGTCAGTTACAGGCCAGGAAGCCGCCTTCGCCACTGGTGTTCCTCCATATCTCTACGCATTTCACCGCTACACATGGAATTCCGCTTCCCTCTCCTGCACTCAAGTCTCCCAGTTTCCAATGACCCTCCCCGGTTAAGCCGGGGGCTTTCACATCAGACTTAAGAGACCGCCTGCGCGCGCTTTACGCCCAATAATTCCGGACAACGCTTGCCACCTACGTATTACCGCGGCTGCTGGCACGTAGTTAGCCGTGGCTTTCTAGTAAGGTACCGTCAAGGTGCAGCCAGTTACTACTGCACTTGTTCTTCCCTTACAACAGAGCTTTACGATCCGAAGACCTTCTTCGCTCACGCGGCGTTGCTCCATCAGGCTTTCGCCCATTGTGGAAGATTCCCTACTGCTGCCTCCCGTAGGAGTCTGGGCCGTGTCTCAGTCCCAGTGTGGCCGATCACCCTCTCAGGTCGGCTACGCATCGTCGCCTTGGTAGGCCGTTACCCCACCAACAAGCTAATGCGCCGCGGGCCCATCCTATAGTGATAGCTGAGCCATCTTTCAACATCAAAGCATGCACTTTGATGTGTTATCCGGTATTAGCACGCGTTTCCGCGAGTTATCCCAGTCTATAGGGCAGGTTACCCACGTGTTACTCACCCGTCCGCCGCTAACCTCATGAAAGCTAGGCTTTCAATTGGTTCGCTCGACTTGCATGTATTAGGCACGCCGCCAGCGTTCGTCCTGAGCCAGGATCAAACTCTCCATAAAAGAAAATTTGATTTGCTCAAAATTTAATGTCCGAATCTAGTTTGTCAACGAGGGTTAACAACTAGATAATTTATTGCATTAACGTTTTGTTGTTCAGTTTTCAAGGTTCATCTAGTGTTAATTTAGTGACGCTAAAATATTATATCATGTTTAATTAATATTTCAAGCTTTTTTTACACATTTTTAACTCTCGATAGAGAACTCTTACATTATATCTAAATCATCTTTTGTTTGTCAATATTTTTTTAATTCCCTTGTTTATTTTGTAACTCAAAGGGAAATTCATTATATCAACATAATTAAAACAATGCAAGAGATTTTAATTAATTTATTGTAAAAGAGTTAAAACTGCTATGCATAGAACTCCTGGAAATCCTAATATAGTGATTGTTAAAGCGGAAAAGAAGTTAACAGGAACGATAATATCAAATCCATCAACCGTTATATGTGCTATATACAAAAAGGCGAAAGAACAAGCTAGGCGGAACCAAAAAATTGCGAGCTTTTCAATGATTATTCCATAGCCAATTCTTTTACCAATAGTAAGAAGTATCATGAGTAGCACGCATATAGCACCTAAAATTAAATATGTACCCATCCAATCTCCTCCTGAGTTTAAGTACATTGGAAACATATGCTATAACGGCTACTCTTAGTATTTATTTTTTTATAAATCAGGAAATTGTTTTATACGATGGTCCTACTTTTATTTAACGCAACATGATTTTTCGGATTCGTGCTTCTTTAAAAAGATAAAAGTGAATGCTTTCAGCAATTTTACTTTGAGCAATGACATCTAAATTATAATCTTCGGTTAACTCTTCAAGAAGTTTTGCATTATTCCAATCATCTTTCGTTTCTTGCATTAATCGCGCTAACTGCTCATCAAATTCTTTTTTTAACTTTCCTTTTCTACTAAATAAACCCACTTTATATTTCACGCCGTCCTTCCAAAGCTTTAGATAACGTTACCTCATCAGCATACTCCAGATCGCCACCTACTGGTAATCCATGGGCTATACGGGTTGTTCGAATTCCGGATGGTTTTACTAGACGTGAAATATACATTGCCGTTGCTTCTCCTTCAATCGTTGGATTGGTTGCTAAAATAAGTTCTTTTACTCTTTCATCTTTTAATCGGTTGATTAAAGAAGCTACATTTATGTCTTCTGGTCCAACTCCATCCATCGGTGAGATAGCGCCATGCAATACATGATACAAGCCATGGTAGTCCTTCATTTTCTCCATAGCTATCACATCTTTAGGGTCTTGTACGACACAAATTGTTGAGACATCCCTTGATTGATCAGTACAAATTTGGCACGGATCCACATCTGTAATATGTCCACATACAGAACAGTATGTTAAGTCTCTCTTCGCATCAACTAATGCCTTTGCAAAGGACAAGACTGCATCTTCCTTCATTGTTAAAACGAAAAATGCCAGTCGAGCCGCAGTTTTCGGACCGATGCCTGGCAATTTCATAAAGCTATCAATGAGCTTTGATATTGGTTCAGGATAATACATTTAATTTTTCCTCCTAGAACGGAAGGTTTAAGCCTTGTGTAAATTTGCCCATTGTTGCCGCAGTTGCTTCATCCACTTTGTTCAATGCATCATTTGTTGCAACGGTAATTAAATCTTGCAGCATTTCTACATCTTCAGGGTCCACTACAGAAGGATCTATGTTGACTTCAAGCACTTTGCGTTCACCGCTAACTATTACTTTTACCATGCCACCGCCAGCTGTTCCTTCAAATTGTCTTGCATTTAATTCTTCTTGTGCTTGAAGCATTTCCTTTTGCATTTTTTGCATTTTTTTCATCATACTTTGCATATTACCCATTCCACGCATAAATACGTCCTCCTTCATTGACATTCATTAATAATTATGCTGAAAATCATCAATCTTCTACTACTTCAATAAAATCTTTCCCAAACATTTTTTCCGCTTCTTTCACAATTGGGTCTTCCGATTCGATCTCTTTTGCATCGTCAATATATGGCGCCTCAGGAGCGCTTTCCTGAACCTTACCTGCATTTTGATCTTTTTTTAGATTTAAACCGTTCTCCCGAATAAAGTTTTCACGCAAAACGGTCCATTGACTTTCTGGTATACATAAAATTTCGTACATGATACCCATTTGTTGGAAAAGTATTTGAGAAAATGTAGAAGTGAGGTCTTTGTTTTCAGCAACCATTTGACAATGTATATCATACTTGAATTTTATCACAAATGCACTAGAAGAAGCTGCAACTGGTTCTGCTTCCGCAAATAGAGCTGATTGTGATTTTTGCAGTTGGTTGAGTGCAGGTAACCAAGCATTTTTAATTTGAATAATGTCTTTTTTAGTAGCTTCTTTTAATACTTCTTTTATTCTACCCGTCGGCGCTTTGTATGCATTCGTTATTTTTGTTCTTTGGCGATTCTCATCTTTAACTGGTGCATCCGTTGCAGACATCGCCGCTCCATTTTCAATTTGCTCTTTCAATTGAAAAATTATTTTCTCTAATTGTATGACTTTATTATTCAATACAGAATCCGCTTGTGGCATTTCTCCCGCTTTCAACACACCTACATTCGAAAATTGAGTCATTTTCAATAAAGCCGTTTCCAAATAAACTTTCGTGTGATGAGAAAATCTCATATCTTGCTGTGTTTTAGATAGGATATCGATATATCCGTAAAGCGCATCGGCTGAAAACTCGCGGGACAACTCGATAAATTTTTCCTCTGGCGTCACTAGCTCTAACAGTTCCTCTAAATCCTCGCTTGTTTGAAGCAATAATAAATCTCGGAAGAAGGTAATTAAGTCTTCCGATAAACGAAGAGGATCTTTTCCTTCTGCAATTAACTCTTCCAATAAAGATAGGACATGTGCAATGTCTTTTTCTTTTAAAGCAACAACCATATCATAGAATACATCTTGACTTATGGATCCGCTTACCAACAAAGCATTTTCTAAAGTCAACTTTTCCCCGCTAAAGGATACGACTTGATCTAATAAACTTAGTGCATCCCTCATCCCACCACTAGCTGCTTGGGCAATGACTTTTAACGCCTGTTCCTCAAAAGGTAAATTGATATCCTCTAACACTAATTTCATTCGTTCCACAATATCGTTGGAAGAGAGGCGTTTAAAATCAAACCGTTGACAGCGAGAAATAATTGTAGCTGGTAATTTATGAGGCTCGGTTGTTGCTAAAATAAATACCGCATGAGATGGAGGTTCTTCTAACGTTTTGAGTAAAGCATTAAAAGCACTCGTAGAAAGCATATGCACTTCGTCGATTATATACACTTTATAGCGAGCACTTACGGGAGCAAACCTTACTTTCTCAATAATGTCGCGAATTTCTTCAACGCGGGAATTGGAAGCGGCATCGAATTCAATGACATCCGGATGCGAGCCTTCTGTTATACTTCGGCAAGTTGGACATTCATTACAAGGTTCATTTGTTGGTGCTTTTTCGCAATTTAATGCTTTAGCAAAAATTTTAGCAGTACTTGTCTTACCTGTACCTCGTGGACCAGAAAACAAATACGCATGCGTTGTTTTATTTGCTAGGAGAGCATTTTGAAGTGTTCTTTTTACGTGGGTTTGACCAGACATTTCGCGGAAACTTTGTGGTCTGTAAACACGATAAAATGCTTGGTACGTCAACGATTTCCTCTCCTTCTACCTTCGTCATTCTTGTAGCTACATTATAGCACAACTCATTACATTACTTCTTCTTTTCTGTAGAGCATAATAAATGATTGAAAAAAGATGGCGCCACCTACTACGACACCATCCTATCCTTTTATTATTATTTTTTCCTTAACTCTTTTAATATTTCAGCTACACTCGTTTCTTCCTCTGTTACCTTTTGTGCTGTCACAATATTTTTCGATTTGCCCATTTGCTTGAAAAAGGCCCAACCAAATCTCCTTATCGTTATGTCGACAAAGAAAAGCAATAAACTGACGAGCAATATAATGGTAGCAATGCTTTGACGTGTTGCTCCTTGTTCATTGAATTTTCGAAATACTTCTTGAGGATCCTCTACGATTTTGCCACCAGTTTTATCTGCTACTTCTTCTAATAATTTCTCATTTAGTGGTTGCAATCTATATTCCGAACTATACGGCACCGTTAATCCCGCTTGATATACATTGTCATCCTTTGAAATTCTAAAAAATACAAGCCCCGGTTTTGCATCCGCAACCGCTCGCACTTTACTTGCAGAAATCGGTTCTAAATGAACCTCCAATTCATTTCCATATTCATCTACAACTGCTACATCTAAAAATGCAGCTTGATTCGTTGGGTCGGTAATTAAGAATGAGCCTTCTCCATCCATTCGAATATCATAAGCAATTTCGTTATAAGTCGGCAGCAAGCGAGAAATTGCTGTATTCCAAAAGTCAACCCATCGATCCCAACGTCCCCAATCACCTGTCCAAGCACCTGTTGAATCGGAAGTAAATGCAATCGTCCTTCCTAATCCATATTGCCATTCTGCAAGCACCGGATCTTCTTTTTCACTTTCTGCTATCACATTAGCTGTAGTTTTCGCTGTCGTACCTATATAAGCATTCATTTGAGGAACGCCCTTTTCAAACAACTGGTTCCAACCTTCTGAGTGATAAATGACCGGATAAAACGGATCATCTACAATATATGTCCGAGAAATCATCGCTGTCTCACGAGATAAAATCGAAGGAATCGTCGTTTCATCCTCCACGTCATAAAATCTTCCTCCAGCTAATTCACTTAAGCTTTCTAAAAGTTGACGATCCGCATCATGCCCAATGGCAACGGTTGATAACGTAATATGTTTTTTCTTCCCATTTTCAATTAGTTCTTCGTAGTTACCTGATGTAGCTGACTGTCCATCTGTTAATAAAATAATATGTTTTCTTTGTAATGGTAAATCAAACAGATTATTATAGGCTAAAGAAAGAGAAGGATAAATTTCCGTACCTCCTTCAGCCGGAATCGATAAGATGGTATTAGTCACTTCATCCTTATTTTCTAATGGTTTAGTTTCAATGATTTCCCATGGATGCGAGTCGAAAGCAATTAATCCAAAAGTGTCTCCCTCTCGAAGCAACTCCACGGAACGCACCGCTGCTTCCTTTGCTAATTCCATTTTTAGCCCAATCATACTGCCAGAACGGTCAAGTACAATGACAAGCCCTAAAGATGGAAGTTGTTGTTTACCCTTTACTTCCATTTCTACTGGTAACAACTTTTCAATTGGTGTTTTAAAATATCCGCCAAGGCCAAAGCTGTTTTCACCACCAACCATCATAAAGCCAACACCAAAGTTTTTTACCGCCTGCTCGATGACACCCATTTTCGCTTCTCCTACAAGATGGCCAGGAACATTGTCAAAAATAATGGCATCATACTTCAACATATATGATAGCGAGCTCGGCAATTCTTCAGCTGACACTTCTTCAAATTGGATGGAAGAAGGATTTAACATATCAGCAATTGGAGAGCCTTCTTCTCTATCACTAACAATGAGTAATCGTGGGGTACTTTGAACCATTGTTATACTTGTCAACTTATTATTTTCTAAGATTGCATCTTCATCGGTTTGAATGTATGCTTCATATTTGACTAAACCTTCTTTATTGCCTTTATGTCGATAAGTAAAAACATTTTTCCCTTCTTCTAGCTGAATTGTTTCCCGGAAAATAAGTTGATCATTTTCATATAACAGCAATTCGCCCATTGTATCTGTTGTTGATTCAATTTCAGTCACTAATGTTTGTTCTTCTCCCTGATAAGCCACTTGCGGTGTTGTAAAGCTCTGAATTGAAACATCGTTGCTTATTTTTCTACCTAATGGAACAACATCTACTGAAATTTTTGAACCAGCTATTTTTGTTATGCTCTCTAAAACTTCACCTTTCGTTTGTAAACCATCCGTCATAAGAACAATGCGTGTTGCTTTGTCCTTATCAACGATTCCTGTTGCTAGTTGTAGTGCTTGTTCAATATTTGTCTCACCCACTTCACGTATTTCACTTAAGTTTGGAACATGCTCTAATGTCTTAGATAAGATTGCTTCAGTTTGAAAGTTCGATGCAAAAGAATAAATCCCTACCGAATGGGTTTCTTTCTTTTCTCGTAAACTTTCTTCGATAAACTTTAACGCTTCATCCTCAGTGCCTGCCATTGAAGCAGAGCGGTCGATAAGGAATAATACTTGCTCTTCCTTCACCGGCAATAACAAATAAGGAGATGCAATGGCAAAGACAAGCATAATAATAGTGATAATACGTATGATGAAGACAATTCCATGTTTCCTTTTTAATAATGAACGATGATGTAACCACGTCCAAATCAAATACCCTAAGAGTGGTATGAGCAAAAGCAGGAAAATTGGATGATCAATTCGCAAATCCACGTCTTCTTTGCACCTCCCACTCAACCACAATCAAAAATAAAATAAGTAGCACAATCCATTTCGCAATTGATTGATTCGTTATATCCTCTTGTCCACTTACGACATTTCCTAATTCAAAACTCGTCCCTTCTTCAATTGTCCGCTCTTTCTGTGGTAATTGAACAATAAAAGGTCTCTCCTCATGTTCTGATTGAACAACATATAACCCTGGTTTTGATGGCGCTTGAAAATCTCTTGATTGTTCAAAAGAAGAAATATACACGCCATCTGCATTGTAAATGGACCAGTCACCTGGCAATAACGAAACAGCTCGTTGTTCATTTGGCGTAAATATTCCTAATGAAGTTTTACCTTCCATTAGTTCATTTTGAACACTCCATAAAAACAAAGGAAATGAAGGATAAAGCGGCCAGTCTGTTGACTGAATATCCGCTAAAACGACAATATCTCCTTTAGGAGACCGTTGAATAAATGGTTTGTCTCCAACCTTTGCAATCGTATCAAAGTCATCAAATGGTGGGTAAACCGCACTTACATATACATCTTCTAGCGAACTGAACGCAAACAATTCATCTTGTATTACTTCTATTTTTCCGCTTACTTCACTTTCAATTTCATCATCTCGGCCAATTAATACAATCGGTTCATTACGCTTAAGAAGTTCGGTTTGATTCGTTACTACAATCGCACCCCTTAAGGATTCCAATTGATGTTCAGGAACAGATTTCACATCAAGACCTACCGATTGAAACCCGATTTGCACTAACTTATGCATATCTTGTCCTACCGCAATTTCATAAGGATTACTTCCAACGATGGTCATCATCGAATTATCTGCTTCGTAATCATCCTTTACTTGAATCGTTGCAACAAGCACATCAATATTCGGCAAAGCTTCAAATGTGTTGGCCAATTCTGCTTTTGGTTGTAACGTAATGGTTTTTTCCAATAACTCATCGCCATCTTTATTTGTAATAGAAAGCTGTACCGTTTGATTTTCTTCTGTTTCATTTTTTAATTGTAACAATGCAATCGTTTCACCATTTATGCTTGTTGCTGCCAATCGAGTGATTGCCACATTTTTTAAGTCTCTATCTGCTCCCTTAACAATCCATTTCACATGTTCACTCTCTATAGGCAAATCCGAACGGGATACAGCATCTGTAAATAAATATATTGTTGTTGGCAAATCACCGATAAAAGCATTTGCCATCTCAATTGCTTTCGTTAAATGCTGCTCTTCGTAAGTTACGGCTAATCCGTCGATTGCTTTTTCGATTTGCTGCACATTCGTTTCTTGACGAATAATTGCTTTTGGATCACTACCTGTTGTAATGATTGTTAATGGTCTTCCCCCAATCTCTTTCACGAGTGAACGCATTTCCTCTAGATGTTTTTCAAAGGTCGATTGTTCTTTTCCTGCAAGCATTGTCGCAGACGTATCCACAATCCATATTACTTGTTCTCCGCCAATTTCCTTTGTTTTTAAATAGGGATTCATTAATGCAAGAACAAACAACAGTAGTGCTAACATCTGTAAATAAAATAGCGCATTCCTTTGTAAATGTTTTAAGTAAGGCGATACGCGGGTTTCTTGCATCACTTGTTCCCAAAAAAGTGTGGAAGATACTTCTTGTTCTTTATATTTCTTTCGAAAGAAGTAATATAAAAGGACAATGATTGGAAAAGCAATGGTCCATAAAAAGATTAATTGACTAACCCCCAAAGCGTATCACCTCACTGTACCCACCGATTCATTAATAATTGATGAAAAATCGCGTGCTGAATTCCATTTTCAACGACTAATTGAATTGTTTGAATGCCGAAGCGACTGCATATCTTATGGAAAGCTGCTTCGTGTTGAGCGCGTTCTTTTTTATACTGTTCTAGCACTTTATTCGACATAGAAACGTTTAATTCTTCATTACTTTCTGCATCAATTAACCGAACATCCCCTGTATAGGTTGGATTTAATTCTTCTTCCGTCACAATTTGAATACAACGAACGTCCCCTGCAAAACGAGGAAGTTTACGGAAAAAATGTTCCCATTCCGTTATCGGTTCTAGACTATCCGTTATAACAAATAATACCGTACTATCTTTTGGTAAAGCCTTTAATCCATTCTTTGCAAAACTCTCTTTAAAAGTAGCTTCCTTCATTTGCGACACTATTTGCAAATAGACTTTTCGATAAGTTGCTCCTTTTCTTCTAAAAAAAGTGTCTGCCTCTAAAGTAGAAAAGGAGAGTCGATCATCTCTGTTTAATACCATGATTCCTAAAGCAGCAACAAGCTGTCTTGCAAATAGCCACTTTTTCTCGTCACCCATTGAACGAGAGGAATCCAGCAATATATGCACTCTCATTTCCTGCTCATCTAAAAAACGCTTAATAAAATATTTTTCCGTCCTTGCGAATACATTCCAGTCTACTTGACGCACATCATCTCCTAACGCATATTCTCTATAATCTGAGAAATCTAAGGAAGAACCAAAGCGTTGAGAGCGATGCGAACCTTTATGATGCCCTCTTAATTTGGAAGATGTGGCAACCGATAAGCGTCCTATTTTGGTAATCAATTCATCTGATAAAATGAAATGATTCATGCGGAGACACCTTGTTGAATGTGATGTAGTATTTCTTCTATTAAATCGTCCGTTGTTTTTCCAGTTGCCTCTCCTTCATAATTTAAAAGAAGTCGATGACGCAAAGCCGGTTTAGCCACAGCTTTTATATCTGCAAGAGCTACATGAAATCTCCCGTTAAATACCGCTCTCGCTTTTGCTAGCTTAATGATACTTTGTAATCCCCTCGGTCCACTTCCATACATGATGTATTGTTTTACAAAAGGTAAAGCATCCTCCCCTTTTGGATGGGTTGCCATGACTAAATCAGCTGCATATTCTAACATTTCATCAGCTACTAATACTTCCTTTACCATTTGTTGGGCAATAATTAAACGTTCTGTATTCATCACTTTTTGTAATTGAATATCTTGTGAACCTGTCGTCCGTTTCATTATTTCCATTAACTCGTCTTTACGAGGATATGGTACTAATATCTTGCATAAAAAGCGGTCCATTTGTGCCTCTGGTAGAGGATATGTTCCTTCCATTTCAATTGGATTTTGTGTCGCTAATACAAAAAACGGTTTTGCCATAGGCTTCGTATCTCCTAAAATTGTCACCGTCTTTTCACCCATTGCTTCTAATAATGCACTTTGCGTTTTGGGTGTTGCTCGGTTAATTTCATCAGCCAACACCATTTGGTTAAAAATCGGTCCTGGTTGAAAAACAAATTGTTGTGAGCCTCTTTCAGTTCGTTGAATGATATTTGTCCCTGTAATATCAGCAGGCATTAAATCTGGCGTAAATTGGATGCGGGAGAAGGATAAATCTAAAACACTTGAAATCGTGCGAATAAGCATCGTTTTCCCCATCCCAGGCAACCCTTCTAATAATGCATGACCATCTGCCAATATAGAATAAAGAGTGTATTCGATCGCCTCATCCTGACCAACAATAAATTTACCAATTTCCTTTCTTACTCGCTGCAGCTGTTCTGCCATTTCCGAATATTGCTCTTCACTAAACACACTAATTCCCCCTACTCTTCAGACTGAATCGTTGAAAAGTATGATTCCACTACATTTTGTAGATCTTTCGGTAGTTGCAAACGTTCGGTACTTTGTAAATACTTTTCTTCATATTCTCCGATGACTTCTTCATATGGTCGAACACTTCCCTTTGTCACGGGAACTGGTCCTTTTTGTTCTATTGCTGGATCTCCTTCACCTATCGGACCACTGTCTACAGTTGGTTCATTGCTTTCTCCAAGCCGCCCACTAGGCACTGATAGAAGATTGCGACCTCCCTTTCCTTTTCCTGCACCGCTACCTGCCATAGATCCATTTCCTTGACCTTGGCCAAGACCTGTTGTTCCATTGCTTCCCTGACCTTGATTACTCCCGGAACCAGATCCAGTATGTCCTTGGCCTTGACTACTGCCAGAACCATTACTTCCTTGACCAGTCTGATTATTATTTTGTTGCTGATTGGCTTTGCTGTTATTATTCCCCATTGAGGAATTGCCATTTTGGTTATTCATGTTTTGAGAGTTGTTTCCAATGTTAGATTCGTTCGTTTGAGAATCCATCGCTTTAGCTATCGTGTTTTGCAAATCAAAGCTAATAGGCTTTCCAATTTTACTTAAGGCATTTTGAGTGTTCGAAGCATTTTTTGCAAGTAAACTTTGCATTTCCGCTAAATCTTTCAGTTTTTGCAATTCTTCTTCCGATAATTCCGAAGTTTCACCCTTTTCTCCTAACTTCTTATCCTGCAATTTTTGTTGTTGCAGTTTTAGTTCTTTTTGTTTCTTTACTACCTCTCGAAGCGCTTGTTCAGAAGTCTCTACCTCTTTCAATTTTTCAAGGAGCTCTTTCATTTCCCTTTTTACTTCTTCAGATTGAGCTTTTTTCTCTAATTTCGCTATTTCCTTTTCCATTTCCTGAATGACTTCTCGTTCTTTTTCAACAACCTGCGCTTCCTGTTGCGTTTTGGAAGGAAAAATGACTAAAGTAGCCATAATAATGATAGCACCCAAAATTCCAAGCAATACTTTTGGTCGCCAATAGTTTTTTGGTCGCTTTTTAAAACGGTCATAAGCTCCTTCCAATTCGTTAATAGCTTTGTTCATAATTGAATCTGCTAATGGATGCTCCTCATTGTTAAATGAAAGAGCTGTTACTAATTCGTTATAAGGATAAAAAGAATCTAATTCCCGTATCGCTTCCTTCAAACGAATGCGCTTAAAGTATATATAAACAACCGTCACAATAAGTGTTGCACACGCCACAAACAAAGCAACTTCGTCATAATAGGCGAAAACAAAGAAGCGAGAAACGAAGAGGATCGCCAGGCTAAGTATTAATGAAAAGAAAATTCCGTATTGTAACATAGGCAGCATTTTTTCAATGTTTAAGCTTCTTTTTGCTTTCTTCACGTATTTTAATAATCCGCTTTGACGATCCATCTTTCTCACTCCTAACGATTTGTTTTCATATTTGCTCGCAATTTTCGAATGGCAATGGTTAAACAAACAATGGTGATAAATACATAAAAGATTAAATAAACAATCCAATTTGGAAAACTAATTCCAACTGTATCTATTAAAGCTGTTTTCGTATCAGGGATAAGCAAAGTAAGAATAAGTACGCCTGGGTTAATACTTGCCCAAAAATACGATATTGGTAAGAATGTCGTTAAACCTTGAGTATTTTGTTGTTGCGACATCATCATTTGTTCTAAAGAAAAACCTACAAAGAAGAAGAAAGCAGTAATACCTCCTAAAAATATCATCGCTCCGTAAGTTGCAATCATCGAAATAATCGTTCTTTTTGTAATCGTTGAGAACATGATGCCAATACTACCAATCGCAATTAATGTAACTAAATAAAAGAAAAACATTGTAAAAAATTGTCCTGGTGACACTCCTCCAAATAAAAACACAATGCTATAAAGCGGCAGCCCAGCTATTAACATTAAAATAAGAAATGCTACAGAGGATAATAGCTTTCCAATAATTATTTGCGAAGAGGATTGGGTTGTCGTCAGTAAAATATTTAAAGTTTGTTTCTCCCGCTCTGTGCTAATTGCCCCAGCAGTAAGCCCTGGTGTAATAAACATAACAAGGGCCATTTGCAATACAGAAAGTACAGAAAACATCGTAAAACTATTGCTAGGTACGAAAAATCCAGAGGTAGAAAATTGCGTAAATATTAGTAAGAAGCCTGAAACAAATATGATTAATACCGCTAAATAAAACATTAAGCCTGAAAAGCTTTTAAAGGCGCGGAAACGCAATTTTAATTCTTTCATCAATACAGGATTGGATAATAGTCCTTTCATTTTGAATCCGCTCCCTTCGTAATCGCCATATAAACATCTTCCAAATCTTTTTCATCTTCCATGAAAGAATAAACCGGAAGTCCCGCAACAATTGCTCTTTGCAATAATTTCATTTGTTCTTCCTTCGTCCCTTTATAAATAAACGTTATTGCTTCATTTCCTTCTAGCACTTCAATTGATGAAACAAATGGATCTTCCTCTAAAAACTTCACCGTTTTTTCAATTTCATGTAAAACTTTTATCGTAATATTCTTATCTCCCTGTAATTTGGACTGTATGGAATCAACATTTCCATGGGCAATTAATTTCCCTCGATCAATAACACCAATTTCATCACACATTTCCGCAAGTTCAGGAAGTATATGGGATGAAATTAAAATCGTTTTCCCCATCTGTTTTAACTGCTTAATGATTTCTCGCATTTCTACCCTTGCTCGCGGATCTAAACCAGATGCTGGTTCATCTAAAATTAACACTTTCGGATCATGGATGAGCGAACGAGCTAAACATAGGCGCTGCTTCATTCCCCGGGATAACAAATCTACATATTCATAACGTTTATCCGTTAAATTGACGAGCTCTAACAATTGTGGAATCAGCACTTTCCTTTGTTTTTCTGAAAGTCCATAACACGCACCATAAAAATCTAAATATTCATCTGTTTTTAATTGGTCATAAACTCCAAAAAAGTCTGGCATATAGCCAATTAATTTCCGCACTTCTTTTGGCTCTTTTACAACGCTTTTCCCATTAATAAAAGCATCGCCTGATGATGGGGAGAGGAGGGTGGCAAGAATAGAAAAAGTTGTAGATTTACCAGCCCCGTTTGCACCAACAAAACCAAAAACTACACCTTCCCCAACAGTCATAGTCAACTGGTCAAGGGCTGTAAAAGAACCAAATTTTTTTGTGAGATTTTGAATTTCAATCATTTATTAGCCACCCCCTGAATCTCTACAGTCGGTAATTTAATTGGCGACATTTCAATATTGTTTTTAACCTGTAATAACATCTTTATTTCATGATACTCTGAAATATATTGTTCGAGATTTTCCTGTAATAACATTTCTTTCTCTTGAATTTCTTCAAAACGATTTGTCTTATAATTCCAAAGGGAAATTGTTAGGTTTTTATTTTCGTGATTCGATATTTTTATTTTTGTCAATTGCAATTTTTCATCAAATAATTCTTCTGGAATGACAGCTATATATTCATACTCACCAGGGTCTAATTGCCATTCATTATTTTGTTCATTATACATTTCCATATATCCAGCATTGACAGGATATATATTTGTTTCCATCATGCTATCATTCACTGTAAATTCCCCTTCAAGATCCATATTTGGTTCAAATGTTTGAAGAATAACAGCGATAGGGTTTACTTCTGCCCTACCATCTAATTGAATACCGACGATCGCTTCTTCTGCCCAACCAATAACTACCGGCTGATTTTCATCCATTAAATTTAAAGCCTGATATTTCAGTTGCATGATCCTTTTTGGAATCAATTCTTCAGCCGTTTTTGGCGTTCCTAAATAATTACCATAAACAATTGGTTTTAAAAGAATTGAGCTGTTTAAGGATTCAGAAACCTTTACTGTCTCATTTGGTTTAATATCTCCTAATAGAATCTCTCGTGCACCAGACCAAATAGCAACATCCTTCACAGCAAATGGGAAATTATTTTTTACCGTTCCCTCAATTTTTGAATCTTTCACAGTTAAATCGATATCAAAGTTCCCTGCATTTGGTATGTTAGTTTCACCAATAATTGATTGCACAGACCAATAATTCAAATTTCGTAAGTGAATGGTCGTTCCATTCCCATGATGTTTAACATAGGATTTTTCATGTAAGATACCGAAAGTATTCATTCCATAGTTTCTTTTCGCAAAGGCAGACGTATTTTCATCTACAGTAAATACAAAATCTCCGCCTCGATTCGTTAAAATAGACTCTACATAATAGCCTGATAAGTTTTTTCCATTCACTTTATAAAAGGCTGACTGATTGATTTGAGCTTGCATAATGCGATCTTTTGCGCCAACAATGAACATTGACAATGTTAATACAATTGATAGAACAGGGATAAGCCACCATGCATGTTCCCTTTTGTCGAGCTTTTTTAATACGAGATATAAAATAGGTCCTACAATGAACATGTAAAGTATGATCGTAATAATAATGAGTGGCGTTTTTACTTGGAATGAAGGGAATAACTCATTAGAATTTCCAACCTCATATGGCAACTGATCTAAAAAATTCCCTCTGTTCCATTGATTGCTATTCGATTGAAGCTGCAAAATTTCGTTTATTAACTTTCCATAACCATCCATCGTTGAGAGCGGCTGATCTCCTAACGAAAAAGTCGTTTGAATAATTTTTCCTTTCCCTAAGTCAATGGATGAGGCAAGTATTGTATTTCCATCAGCGAGGATTCTTTTGCTACCTTCTTTTTCAGTTGCACGGAATACTTCAATATCTTCCGTAAAAATGCCGCCTTTAGATAATGTTTCTAATACTTCTTTCGTGACGATAACTTTCTCAGAGGACAAATTTAATGGAAGATATTCACCAAATATCCCCATGGAACGCTCCACTTGTTCAGATGCTCCAACTAGCAGAATTCCACCGTTTTCTACCCACTCATAAATTGCCTGTTGCTTCTCTTCTGATAAATCGGCAATATTCATTTCATCCACAACGAATATATCTGCCATGGCAAATCCTTTGAAATCTATAGGAAAATCATAATTAGGGATTTGATTTAAATGGAAAATTTCAATATTATTTGGAACATATTGACTCAAACGTAATAATGCCGCTAAACGATCACTATTTTCCGTATAAGTAAAAATAAATGAATAATCTCCGTCGTAATAAGATCGAAAACGAATATTTTTATCGCCTGAATAATCAATTAATTTTCCTTTTTCAATACCACCATCATAAAAGGAAAAAAGGCTTTCGTTTTGTGAGCGATAATAATAATCGTCTGATAAACCGTCCAAATAAAGAGTAATTGTTTTTGTTTCACCTTCTGCCAGATCTAGTGCATAAACTTGAGCAGAACCGGCTGAAAAAGTAACTGCGGCATCGATGACTAAATCCCCTGAAAAGGGACTCCCATTATTTGTGATTGTTAATTTTATTGGTAAAGGTGTATACAATTTAATTTTGTTATCTACACCTACTTCTGCTTTCACTTCCAATTGTGGTGCAGCACGTGTTGTATCAATTTGAACAAAGAAAGTAATAAAGACTACCATCATTAGAATGAATATATTTCTTTGCACCCAGCGACATCTCCTTTTCACATCTTTTGTTGATTAGTACGTTTTTTTTAACATATAGTTCCGAGTAATTGAAAAAAATAACAAATTCTTAAGTTTTTATTAAGAAACTGTTCGCATCTGGTGGAATACAGATCGATTCATTGACATTAAAAAAGGCTGTAGATATCTCATTGTTTAAGATATCTACAGCCTTTCCAAAATTGTTCGATATAATATTTAACTATATAAAATAGCCGACACGGCAAATTTTTCAATTATAAAGCCGTGCACCTTTCCTCGACTGCAGCACATAGGTGCTACTCTTGTCGCCAGCTCGGGTCAGGCTACCCCACGGCACATGGGTGAAACCACTTAATGCTGCTTCCTTCCGGACCTGACATGGTTCATGGCTACCCATTGCGCGGGACCCAACCTTCAACGCTACGTGCAAGAGGCAAACCCTACATGCATACAGCCTCAAAAAGGACTTCAGTCTCGCTAGAGCGGATTGCGAGTTACAGGGCACCGCTACCTCCCCACCTAGCACGGCATAAATTAGTATACCTCATATACAATGATAATTGCAATGTTTTGTTCTGGGTATTCTTCTACTTGTAGCACACTATTCCATAAACCTCCTAATTTTGTGCTTTTTATATCATTGTTTTTTATTGACTTATTGAAAATTTCATGTTATATTATTGCTTGTCCAAACGGAGGAATACCCAAGTCTGGCTGAAGGGATCGGTCTTGAAAACCGACAGGCGGGTCAAACCGCGCGGGGGTTCGAATCCCTCTTCCTCCGCCATACATAACATACATTTGAAATTTCAACCGCTACTGAAATTCAGTAGTGGTTTTTTATTTTATCGAAATACTTCTTTTTTATTTTCCTTCTATTTTAGATTAGAATAAATGGAAGAATTACTTTATTAAGGAGTTATTATGGAACAAACAAAATCAATGAACTATCGGTATGATTATTTGTTGATATTCATTGTGGCAATTTTAACATCTATTGCAAGTGAAGTGAAAGTTATTCCTTTTGAAGGTGCACCTTTCCGAATCGGTTTAGGAACCGTAATATTTTTATTAGCAGTATTGATTCGACCCTTACCGCTGATTCATACTGGATGCATAACAGGAATTGTTGTAGTCCTTTTTCGTGCATTATTGGATGAACTATTATCAATAAGTACATTTTCGGTTTCATTATTTTTTCACATTCCGGCAGGTCTTTTTTATATCTTATTTGCTATTGGTCTAAGCATTATTAAACTTGAAAAAAATAAATCGAAACCTTTCTTATTAGGAAGTTTGGTAACCATCGTTGAATTTGTAAGTAATTACGTTGAACAGCTAACAACCACATTATTTATTACAGACATTTCTGTAACATTAAAAGATGTCACATTACTACTTTTAGTTGCCATCATCCGTAGCTTCTTCGTCATCGGTATTTATAGTTCTATCACTGTAAAAGAACAAAAAAGACAAATGCAACAATTATTAAACTTTATCTCAACCCTTTACGTAGAAGCATTATATTTAAAAAAATCCATGAACGAAATCGAACATATTACCGCTAATAGTTATAGTTTATATGAACAATTAAAAAAGATAGATCCATTGCTAAGTATTAAAGCGCTTTCAATTGCTCAAGAAATTCATGAAGTCAAAAAAGATGAACAAAGAATTTATGCAGGCTTATCAAAAATCTTAAAAATGGAACAATTAGATGCTTATTTCATCTCCAATTTACTTCAATATGTAAAGGAAGCGAATGAAAAATATAGTGAAATGCTAAATAAAAAAATTCAATTCAAAGTTTCTTATAATCAAGATTTTTATACAAAACAACATCTTCCTTTACTTGCGCTAATGAATAATCTAGTTGCAAATGCTGTAGAAGCAATTGAAGAGGAAGGTACAATCCATATTTCGATAAACACATCTAAGGACTTCACAACTATTACAGTAGAAGATACAGGTATTGGCATTCCAAAAAATTTAATCCCTGTTATATTCGACCCGGGATATACTACAAAATTCAACAGTGAAGGCGTCCCTTCGACTGGAATCGGCTTATCCCATGTACAAGCTATCGTTCACAAACTAAATGGTTCGATTGATGTAATAAGCAATGAAACGACAACTTTTTCAATCAAACTACCATTAACTATACTGCAAAAAGGAGAATCATAATGAGGTATTTTATAGTTGATGACGATCGTGCAAGCCGTGCAATGCTCACCCAAATTATTGAAGACAGCCAACTCGGAACAGTAATTGGGGAAGCCTCCAATGGACAAGAAGCGATTACTCAAATATTAGTAATGCAGCCAGATTTCGTTATCATTGATTTATTGATGCCTATATTAGACGGATTAGCAACGATAGAACAACTTCGGGAAAATCTTTACGATGGAAAATTTATTATGATTTCTCAAGTCATTAATAAAGAGATGGTCGCTCAAGCTTACGAAAAAGGAATTGAATTTTTTATCCATAAGCCAATTAATAAGGTAGAAGTAGAAATGGTATTAAGAAAAACCGAGGAACAATATCGATTAAAAAGCTCCATTTCCGCAATACGACAATCTCTTTCAAATTTCGAGACACCTAGCATCCATCATTCCAAAAAGTCAACACGTGATCATGTTTTAAGCATCTTAAATGATATGGGGATTATTGGAGAGGTAGGGAGTGAAGATATTACAAAAATCATAGAATTATTGATGGCAGATAAACAAAAAAATACACCTCTTCCACCATTAAAAGAGTTGTATGAGCGAGTTGCTGGTCTGACAAAAACCACTCCTGATGAAATCATAAAAGAAAGTAAATCAATTGAACAGCGTATTCGTCGAACGATATTAGCTGCTATGATTAACCTTGCAAACTTAGGTTTAGTAGATTATACAAACTCAGAGTTTGAATATTACGCCCCCCGCTATTTTGAATTTACAGAAATTAGAAAATTAATGAATCAAATTAGAAATAACGAAGAAAAAAAAGTAAAAATTAACATAAAAAAGTTCATCCAAGTGTTATTTGCAGATATTGTAAATAAGGCAAATTGAAAAAATTTTTTATCGGATTTTGTCGGATTATGTAAGAAACTTTTTAATATTATGTTTGGTTATTTTTTTTATTTAAACAGGGGGGAATATTTTGAAAAAGAAATTCAAACTCAGTTTAGCAGCACAGATTTTAATTGCGTTAGTATTGGGGATAGTTGTAGGGGCTGTATTTTATGAAAATCCAGCTGTCGAAACATATTTGAAACCACTTGGCACCATCTTTTTAAACTTAATTAAAATGATTGTTGTACCAATCATCATTTCAACGTTGATTGTAGGTGTAGCTGGTACAGGCGATTTAAAACAACTTGGTCGCCTTGGTGGTAAGACGATAATATATTTTGAGATTATTACAACGATTGCCATCATTATTGGTTTACTCATTACAAACGTGTTTAAACCTGGTGAAGGTATTGATATGAATCAGTTGGAACAAACGGATATTTCATCCTATGTTGAAACAACTGAACAAGTAGAACATGATGGTGGTTTCATTGATACGATTGTTGGCATTGTACCAACAAACGTCGTGAAAGCAATGGCAGAAGCCGACATGTTATCCGTTATCTTCTTCTCCGTATTGTTCGGTTTAGGAGTTGCAGCGATAGGTGATCGTGGAAAACCAGTCCTTGACATTGCGCAAGGTGTAGCAGATGCCATGTTCTGGGTAACAAACTTAGTAATGAAATTTGCTCCATTTGGGGTATTCGGTTTAATGGCTGTAACCGTTTCAAAATTTGGATTAGAATCATTGATTCCACTTGGTAAATTAGTCATTACAGTTTATGGTGCGATGATTTTCTTCGTAATCGTTGTTTTAGGAATTACAGCGAAAATTGTAAATATAAATATTTTCCAAGTAATTAAAATTTTAAAGGACGAGCTTATTTTAGCGTACTCCACATCTAGTTCTGAAACGGTATTACCACGCATCATGCAAAAAATGGAGAAGTTTGGATGTCCAAGAGATATTACATCCTTTGTTATCCCTACAGGTTATTCATTTAACTTAGATGGTTCAACTTTATACCAAGCAATTGCTGCTATTTTCATCGCTCAGTTATACGGCATTGATTTAACAATTGCTCAACAGGTTACATTAGTACTAGTACTAATGGTTACTTCTAAAGGTATTGCAGGGGTACCTGGAGTATCATTCGTTGTATTACTTGCAACTTTAGGTTCTGTAGGTATTCCATTAGAAGGTTTAGCATTTATCGCTGGTATCGACCGTATTCTAGACATGGCTCGTACTGCTGTAAACGTAGTTGGTAACTCTTTAGCAGCGATCGTTATGTCGAAATGGGAAGGTCGATTTGATGAAAATAAAAAGGAAGAATATCTTGCAGAGTTAGCGAAATAAATTTTTGATTTGATTAATCGAGTAGGAGGGAGCGATTAACTCCCGTCCTCTCACACCACCGTACGTACGGTTCCGTATACGGCGGTTCAATTAAGATAATTGACGCAAGTTTTCATAACGAGCTTCAAGACTTTTCAGCCCTTGGTTTCTCCAATAGGAGTTACCAAGGGTTCTGTGTAATATTGGACTATTTGAAATACGCCAATAACTCTTCCGAGTATTTCCCCATTCATACGCTTGCCATTGTGCGAAGTCCTGCTCGTTTACTTTTCACGTAAATGTTACAGTCATCCGCATATCGAACGAATTTGTGTCCTCTTCTTTCCAATTCTTTATCTAGTTCATCTAGTACAATGTTAGATAGTAGCGGACTTAATGGTCCTCCTTGTGGAGTTCCTTCTAATGTGCTTGACACCACACCATTAATCATGACTCCCGATTGTAAATACTTACGAATCAATTTCAGTAATGGTTTATCTTGGATTCTCTTCGCGAGTGTACCCATTAATCTGTCATGGTTGACCTTATCAAAGAATTTCTCCAAGTCCATATCTACAACCCATCGATGTCCATCTCTTATATATTCTTTCGCTTTCCTCACCGCATCATGGGCACTTCGGTTTGGTCTAAATCCGTAGCTGTTTTCAGAGAATGTAGGGTCATACACTTTTGAAAGTACTTGGGCGATTGCTTGTTGAATCAAACGGTCTGTTACGGTAGGGATTCCTAGTAAACGAACACCGCCGTCAGGTTTCGGGATTTCGACTCTGCGGACTGGCATTGGTTCATAAGTTCCCTTGAGAATTGCCTCCTTAATAGATAGCCAGTTTTCGACTATGTGCTGTCGTAGGTTTTGTACGGGCATCATATCTACTCCGTGGCTTCCTTTATTCTGTTCTACACGTTTTAGTGCTTGAAGCATGTTCTCCCGTGACAGGATTTGATTCAAAAGCATCGTTATTCTCCTTCCGTGAATAGCTGTTCTCTTTATGCCAGTGGTCACTCCACCCTCCAAGAGGTCCCCCACGGGATTCACCGCTTCCTTCCTCAAGTGAGGTACTACGTTTTCTGTGTTCATCATGACTCACTGAATGCCAAGGGCTATTCTCTCTTAATTGTTCGGTCCTTCTTAGTAGTTCTAAACCAACTAATACTATGACCTCTGCTGACTTCTGACGGTTCAGCTACTTATCACTAAGTAGGTTATGAAGCGTACTTCACCTATCCGCCAGACCTCCCCGGGTAAGAATGTAATCTTTCCTTCCATCTATCTGCTTCATTTACTCTGTACCACCTTTGGCAGAAAGGACTTTGTTTTGTTTAGCAAACTCATCCAATGATACCTAGCCTTATATGAAGTTCGTGTTCCTCAGACCGGAAGTTTGCCGCTCGCTTCCTTCAGATTCCGCGTCACCACGGACACCCTTGCGTTAAGCTAACTGTTACTTCTGCCTTCACAGTTCGGGACTTACACCCTATAGATTACACCCATGCCAGGCGCACTAAAAAACCGAGCAATTTCCTACATTGCTCGGCTCACTTTCCTTTACTTTTGCTCTACTACTTTCCCATATAATTCTGGACGGCGGTCGTCATATACCGGAATTCGTGTGCGGACTTCATCCACTTTTGAGAAATCTACGTCAATTATCGCCAACTCCTCATCTTCTGCACCAGTCCATAACACTTCACCCCAAGGTTCAATCACCATTGACTGTCCATTAAAGTTTTCCGGTTTGCGGGAAATTCGATTTACTGCCACAACAAAACATTGATTTTCAATGGCACGGGCTTGCAAAAGTGTCTTCCAATGATCAATTCTTGGTGTCGGCCATTGAGCAGAAACGAACAACACTTTTGCTCCCGCTAATGCATGGGCGCGAAGCCATTCAGGGAAACGGATATCATAGCAAATCACAGCCGCTGCCGGAAGATCTCCCAAATCAAAGCGGTTCATGGATTCGCCAGCTTCTAGATATTTTTCTTCATCCATTAATCTAAATAAATGAACTTTGCAATATTCACTCAATAATTCCCCATCTCGATTCACGACATACATCGTGTTATAAAATTTGCCATTTTCTTTTGTCGCTACAGAACCACCGATAATATGTATTCCTAGCTCACTGGCAAGGTGTTGAAGAAAAGCTTTTGTGCGGTTGCCATTTTCATCTGCTAACTCCTCTAATTTTTCAAGAGCATATCCTGTATTCCACATTTCAGGCAATACCACAATGTCAGCACCCTTACTTGCCGCTTCCCGAATCAACTGTTCCGCCCGCTCGTAGTTTTCCTCCACTTTCCCAAACCCGACATTCATTTGAATGCAACCAATTTTCATCTCGAATCCCCCTGTTATTTTTCAAAAAATAATATTTCAGCTATCTACTTGTCATTAAAAATAGTCACTTCTTTAAATTACAGAATGACAGATTTTACATATTCAATCAAGAAATTGTTTTTTTCGACTAATCCATTAGAAAGAGAATATACATGGAACCTCCCCATAAAATATAAAAACCTCCCTACGCAATTTTTTACTTCCTTGTTCAATAAGTACATAAGTCGATTGAGGGAGGGCTCGATGTAATAAATCTTAAAACAAGATTTACCTATACACTTATGAAAAGGATATCCCTAATTATGAAAAAAAAGAAAATTTTATGTTAACTCGTTATACAATGTTTAGAATACAAAGGGAATATAAAAAGATTAAGGGGGCACTCATATGTACAAAATAAACATTTTCTTTTTAGTTAGTATCATTACACAACTTATTGTCATTATCATGTGGGGAGAGTTTGTTTGGTTAACTAAATTTACAAACGGTGGTGTTGGAGGTACGGCAATTGAACAAGTTAATCCGATTTTGTGGTTCTTGGTAGCTTTAGAGTTTATTATTTTTATGGTTATTCTCTTTTACTCAAAAAAGCAGATTTGATATACGCCCCAGTATGGGGTTTTTTTCATTTTTATAATGTTCTGTAATCTTTCTAAATTCTTCAACATTATATTAAATTATTGCTTACACATATGATAAGAAAATTATCAAATATGATAAAAATTTCATTATATTACCAAAAAAGGTTAATATTTATAATGAATACTAATATTGGATTTATATTAGCCGGCAAATAATATTCTGAATACTCTAAACTATCTATTTAGCAAAAGGGGGATACAATAATGGAAGCCGCTGGAATGAAAACCAGATATACATTGACATTAATTCTAACATTTGTTTTAGTTACAATCTCTTATTTTATTTCGTTACAAAATGTACATGCAGAGGATTTAGATTCAACCTCACAGCTTGTTAAAACAAAGTATGAGCATATATTATATGATAAAGAAAAAGGTGCATATTTTGATACAAGGGATAATGGTTATCTTCCCGAAGTAGTTTATCAGGTTAGTGGAGGTAAAATTATTAAAGAAGTTCCTATCGAAGAATATTTAGAAATGGCAGAGGAAGATCCAACTAAAAATGAATTTCAAGAAAGTGTTGTAAAATTAACTGACAAAACAGATACAAGTATTTCACCATTAGCTGGCCCTGTTGTCTATTACCGATACACCGAGAGTTCTAATGTACAAACTAGAATATATGGTGAACGAGCTAGTAAAATAGTAGAAAATCCAACATCATCAACAGTAAGACATGCAATTTCATATTCAACTTCATATTCACATGAATTTAATGTGTCGTTAGGCACTGAGGCGAAAAATGCTGTGATTGCTTCTGTAAGTTATACATGGGTTTCATCAGCTTCTGTCAGTGAAACAGTAGAAATGGATATCCCGCCTGGATACTGGGGCTACTGGAGATTCGATCCACTTGTAAGAAAGTCTCAAGGCGTATTAAAAAAATATAATGATGGTTTCGTAGTTTCAGAGCAAAATGTAAGAGTATTATATCCTGTTAAAAGAAATGGACAACTTGACGGATATTTAGTTCCAGTTCAAGGAAAACTATAATTGTTAGTTTATTCACCCAATATTAGTATTCAATAATCGAGTAGGAGGGAGCGATTAACTCCCGTCCTCTCACACCACCGTACGTACGGTTCCGTATACGGCGGTTCAATTAAGATAATTGATGCAAGTTTTCATAACGAGCTTCAAGACTTTCCAACCCTTGGTTTCTCCAATAGGAGTTACCAAGGGTTCTGTGTAATATTGGACTATTTGAAATACGCCAATAACTCTTCCGAGTATTTCCCCATTCATACGCTTGCCATTGTGGTACGCCAAGTTGAATAAGGTTGCGTATCTTTGTTTTCGGTTTCTTCCAGTTCTTCCATAGACACATTCGAAGTCTTCTACGAATCCATTTATCTAATTCAAGGAATATAGATTTGGTGTCTGCTAACGCAAAATATCCACACCATCCCATTAGATATTGATTCAGTTTCTGAATGCGGTATTCCATCGGGTAGGGCATCTTGCGTGATGTGATTTCACGAACTTTATTCTTCATTCGTTTAAGGCTTTCTTTTGCGATACGAACCTTTGGCTCTTTATGATAGGTATAGCTAAATCCTAGAAACTTACGTTTCCATGGACGGTCGACCGCTGATTTCTTTTCATTTACTTTCAGTCGTAGTTTTCCTTCAATAAATCGCTGGATACTTGCCATTGTGCGAAGTCCTGCTCGTTTACTTTTCACGTAAATGTTACAGTCATCCGCATATCGAACGAATTTGTGTCCTCTTCTTTCCAATTCTTTATCTAGTTCATCTAGTACAATGTTAGATAGTAGCGGACTTAATGGTCCTCCTTGTGGAGTTCCTTCTAATGTGCTTGACACCACACCATTAATCATGACTCCCGATTGTAAATACTTACGAATCAATTTCAGTAATGGTTTATCTTGGATTCTCTTCGCGAGTGTACCCATTAATCTGTCATGGTTGACCTTATCAAAGAATTTCTCCAAGTCCATATCTACAACCCATCGATGTCCATCTCTTATATATTCTTTCGCTTTCCTCACCGCATCATGAGCACTTCGGTTTGGTCGAAATCCGTAGCTGTTTTCAGAGAATGTTGGGTCGTATACTCTTGAAAGTACTTGAGCAATAGCTTGTTGAATCAAACGGTCTGTTACGGTAGGGATTCCTAGTAAACGAACACCGCCGTCTGGTTTCGGGATTTCGACTCTGCGGACGTTCCCTTGAGAATTGCCTCCTTAATAGTTAGCCAGTTTTCAACTATGTGCTGTCGTAAGTTTTGTACGGGCATCATATCTACTCCGTGGCTTCCTTTATTCTGTTCTACACGTTTTAGTGCTTGAAGCATGTTCTCCCGTGACAGGATTTGATTCAAAAGCATCGTTATTCTCCTTCCGTGAATAGCTGTTCTCTTTATGCCAGTGGTCACTCCACCCTCCAAGAGGTCCCCCACGGGATTCACCGCTTCCTTCCTCAAGTGAGGTACTACGTTTTCTGTGTTCATCATGACTCACTGAATGCCAAGGGCTATTCTCTCTTAATTGTTCGGTCCTTCTTAGTAGTTCTAAACCAACTAATACTATGACCTCTGCTGACTTCTGACGGTTCAGCTACTTATCACTAAGTAGGTTATGAAGCGTACTTCACATATCCGCCAGACCTCCCCGGGTAAGTACATGCACTTTCACACCATCTATCCGCCTCATTTACTCGATATGACCTTCGACAGAAAGAGCTTTGTTTTGTTTTGCAAACTCACTCAATCATACCTAGCCTTATATGAGGTTCGTGTTCCTCGGACCGGTGTTTTGCCTCCAGCTTCCTTCAGATTCCGCGTCACCACGGACACCCTTGCTCTTGGCTAACCTCTACTTCTGTCTTCGGGGTTCGGGACTTACACCCTATAGTTCATGTACATGCCGGGCGCACATCGAAAAACAAAATTACCGTCAACGGAAATTTTGTGTTAAGACCTTTTTATTTGGAAATATTTATGTTTTTTGGAAAAAGTTAAAGAATAAACTTTACGGAATGTGGAAAAATTGAATACAGATACCGCTTTACTTCCTATTCTCGTTACACCTTGCAAATTCCACAAAAAAACACTTCCGATATTCATAATGAATCCCTTTTATATGGGGTCATTATGAATATATCGAAAGTGCTTTTTAGCAAAAGTTCAATTATTCTAAATTATTAAGGTCAAACTGTGCGATTGTTTCATCCTCGACCATAACCATTAAAGTGGCATCCATTGCATTTTCTTTTAACTTCTCTAACTGTTCGGAAGATGGTGCAGCTTTTAATTGTTCATTGTCCTTTAAGGCACCTAATACAAAATCAAGCGAGAATTCGCCTTCTTGATTAGGTTTAAGAACTGGTAAACCTGTATGCCCCGTACCATAATTTTTTTTCTTATCATAGATATTTATCCCAATTAGTTCTTCCGAAATGGCTTTCAGTTTTTCACTGGGTTCAATATAAATTTTTATACCGTCATCATAATCGTATGTTGCGTCATTTAAACGCTTATCTCCTCCAAGATCCTTTCTTCCAACATTTTTTAAAACGAAATTATAATGCAAGTTAACAAATTCTAATTCATCACTATCTTCTACTAAATTATTCTTTTCTATCTCAACTGTCCCACTAATTATTTCTACAGAAGGATTATTAGAACAACCGGCTAAGAGTAATACAACGAAAAGAATGCTGAAAATCGATTTTGACATATTTTTAACGCTCATTATATATCCTTTCTAAAAAAATAATTAAATACACTTATGGAGTTTAGATATTATTTTGTAATTGTAGAGTCCATACAGAACCACCTCTACTTTTTAAAGTAGCAGTAGAAGTCGCTCCCACATAATGAGTATATTGCAGACTTACATATTTCCAGTCTTTAAAATCAGAAGAATAAGACCATTCATTTGAAGTTGGTGAATAATCCTTAGCCTGAGTTAGACTTGGGAATCCACTAGTACCAACGGATACTTTTCTGCTCGTAATAGAAACCGCTGAATCACTAATTTTCCATCCTCCAGTAGCTTTTGTAATCTTTGCGTATTCGATATTATTTTCTTTCTTTCTTGAATAATAAATAGTTGAGTAAGCCTTTACACTATAAGAAGAATCCCATTTTTCTTCGCCTTTATTTCCGGATTCTGCGGATGCTATATTGAAACCATTAATATTGTCCGTTTCTTCTACTAATCCAAAAGTAGTAATGGCGAATTCTTCAATTTCAACATCTCCAATTTTTTCTACTTTTAACAATTGAGATGTAGAAACATTCGTAACGTTAAAATCTTCGCTTAATTCACTATTTGTTAATGTAGACGATTTTATTTTGTTTGAATTTGTTAATTGATATTTAGGTAATTCAATATTATTCAATTCAACTTCATGAACTCCATTTAAAGCCCTTTCAAGCAATTCATCTATATCTGTAATTTCTTGAGCTTGATAAATGATTTTTTTGTTATCCTCAACTTGTGCATTTGCTGCTGGTACATTTACAAATACAAGTAAGAATGTAAATAAAAGAAATAAAGAATAAAAATACTTTTTCATACTAATATCTCCTATTTACTACAATCACAATAAAAAATGTTCTAAATAATCTGATTATTTGTGAGATACATAGTTTTTACTCGATATTTTTCACCTCCATTTTCTCTCTTTTCTTTTTCGATGATTACAAACATTGTAGTATAAAAAAAGGAATTTCTTCCTTTTTATTCATAACTTTGTATAATCCACTCATAAGTGTAGGATTAAGAATTATGGGTTTTATCGTAAATTTACTGAACAACACGGGATTCACCGCTTCCTTCCTCAAGTGAGGTACTACGTTTTCTGTGTTCATCATGACTCACTGAATGCCAAGGGCTATTCTCTCTTAATTGTTCGGTCCTTCTTAGTAGTTCTAAACCAACTAATACTATGACCTCTGCTGACTTCTGACGGTTCAGCTACTTATCACTAAGTAGGTTATGAAGCGTACTTCACATATCCGCCAGACCTCCCCGGGTAAGTACATGCACTTTCACACCATCTATCCGCCTCATTTACTCGATATGACCTTCGACAGAAAGAGCTTTGTTTTGTTTTGCAAACTCACTCAATCATACCTAGCCTTATATGAGGTTCGTGTTCCTCGGACCGGTGTTTTGCCTCCAGCTTCCTTCAGATTCCGCGTCACCACGGACACCCTTGCTCTTGGCTAACCTCTACTTCTGTCTTCGGGGTTCGGGACTTACACCCTATAGTTCATGTACATGCCGGGCGCACAAAAAAAGGGGCAAAAATGCCCCTTTTAATATTTTTCAGAAAATTTTTTTATGAATAGAAAATAATAAATTTTTATTTTGATAAAGCTTTTTCAATATATTGGCGTATTGATTCTTCCCCGTTTGCTAATGCTTCCTTTTCTCTCGCTTCATCTTTTGCTAGTTTTTCTTCGGCTTTTTTCAAAATTTCTTCTTCTTCTCCTTGTGGAACAACAACAACACCGTCTACATCTCCAATAATGAAATCTCCTGGTTGGACGCTCACACCACCAATGGCAATCGGAACATTTACTCGACCACCACCATGTTTATTTCCACTAGCAACGGTTGTTCCTAGGGCAAACACCGGAAAATCTAATTCTCGAATTGCTGCAATATCACGTATTACACCATTGACAACAAACCCTTGAATCCCCAATCCTTTCGCAAGAGAAGCTACAAAATCCCCTGCTACTGCTCGGTTTGTATTCCCTTTTGCATCAATAACAAGAATATCCCCTTTTTGTGCGATATTAATTGCTTCTAATACAGCTTTATTTTCCCCATCTGGCAATCTAACCGTTACAGCTCGTCCAGCAATTTTAAAATGATCGCTCAACGGTTTGATTTTTGCATCTAAATTTGTATGTCCCCCTGTAGCATCAGATATTGCAGTAGTTGGTATCGCTAAATATTTTTCAATTAAATTGGACATGTCGACATAACCCCTTTGAATTTACATAATATTTTAATAATTCTATATTATAGGATAAACTTTCCTTTTTCTATATAATTTGCAACTAATTTCACTAAATTTTAATAAAGTTAAGAAGTTAGCATTCCTACAAATACATATACTATGAATAACCATCATTGCTCTGTGATCACGTGTTATGCGTAAAAATTTATAAGATGGTTACACTGTATAAAAATTACATAATTCTACAAGGAGTGACACGGCAATGATAATGAACCGCTTAGTAAAAGAATGCATCAATGAACAAGGGAAAAAAGTCTACCGAATGGCAACGTATGATATCGAAGTCATTGCAAAGTCAAATGGTGGTCTCTCACCAACTATTATCTATCTTCATAATAATCAAGATGTTACAGATGACATACGTGACATTCGCTTTGGCGCACGTTCACCCTATTCATATATTGAAGATTACGATGAGTTTCAAACAATGCTTTATAATAAAGAACAAAAAGCCATTAATGATTTATATGATTCCATTAGCTTAAGACCGAAGAACATGACTACTACTGAACAAACTTTGTGGAGTATCGGGGTATTAGTCTTAATGTCCATACCTCTACTCGTAGCAATGCTCATCTTCCATTAAAGGGAGAAAATATTCTCCCTTTTTTTATGATAAAAAATAAAAGAATCCTTGATTAGTGTATTTACACTATCCCAGGATTCGAATATTGTTAAACATCTTTATTCACAAGATTTCCATTGCTCATTTCCAACATTTCAAATAGCTCTTCTAATGAAGTTGCTACTAAAAACAATTCATGTTGTGATGCTCTTAAAAATCCTTCTTCCATCATTTTTTCAAAATGTTGCACTAGACCATCATAAAAGCCATTTAAATTATATAAAATAACAGGTTTTGCATGTAATCCTATTTGCGCCCAAGTAAAAGCTTCAAAATACTCATCAAGTGTTCCGCAACCACCCGGTATCGCCACAAAAGCATCGGAAAGATCCGACATTTTCTTTTTTCGAGCATGCATTGACTCAACGATATATAATTCAGTTAATCCTTTATGCAATTTTTCTTTATTCACTAAATGTTCCGGCATGACTCCGATTACTTCTCCGCCTTCTGCAAGAGCTGCATCCGCTACTTTCCCCATTAAACCTTGAGTTGACCCTCCATAAACAAGCCCGTATCCGCTACGTGCAATCATTTTCCCTAATTCAATTGCTTTTTCTACATAAACCGACGATTTTCCTGATGATGAACCACAATAAACCGCTATACGCAATCAAGTCACCTTCTCTTTTACTTCCATTATATCGAAAAATTATTAACTCAATGTAAAAGGTTCAAAATTCTATTTTATTTTTTCTTGCATTTTGTTACGGCAAGCATGAAGATGATTCAATCATGAAATCATGATACACTTACACCGAAGGAGAGAGGAATGTGGAATTATATGATAAAGATGAATATTTTATGAGTGAAGCAATTAAAGAAGCAAAAAAAGCGGAAACTCTTGGTGAAGTTCCCATCGGTGCTGTTATTGTCTATCAAGATCAAATCATTGCTCGTTCCCACAACTTGCGGGAAACAACTCAGAACGCTATTACGCATGCGGAACTAATGGCAATTCAAGAAGCTTGCAAAGCAATTGGGAGCTGGCGGTTAGAAGAAACGACATTATACGTGACCCTTGAACCATGTCCAATGTGTGCTGGAGCAATTCTACAATCAAGAATCCCTCGGGTCGTATATGGTGCACGGGACCCTAAGGCTGGTAGTGTCGATTCATTATATCGTCTATTAAACGATTCTCGATTAAACCACGAATGTGATGTGACAGAAGGTGTTTTAGCTGATGAGTGCAGCTCTCTATTAACAAATTTTTTTAAAGCGATTCGAGAAAGAAAAAAAGAAGAAAAACGAAAAATGAAATTGAATGAGAAGGAAAATTGTGATTGAGAAATCAGTCACAATTATATTTTTAAAACTATCCACCTATCATATTATGTTATTTTTTAAAATATATATCATATTTTCTCCTGATTTTTCGTATCTATAAAATATCTAACTTTTTTTAGAATCAGGAGGAACATGAAAATATGAAGTTTTTAACGAGAATATCAAATGCTATTATGGAAAAGTATTTACCTGATCCATATATTTTTGTTGCAATATTATCAGTACTCGTTGTAATTCTTGGTGTTGTATTAACCCCCTCCTCACCACTTGATATGGTTATTTATTGGGGAGATGGATTCTGGGGATTACTAGCATTTACGATGCAAATGGTCATTGTACTAACTGCTGGACACGTACTAGCAAATAGCCCTTTATTTAAAAAATTTCTAACTGCTATTGCAAGCAGCATCAAATCCCCTGGTATGGCCATTATTATTGTTACATTTGTTTCTTTAATTGCTTGCTGGATTAATTGGGGATTTGGTTTAGTAATCGGAGCTATTTTTGCTAAAGAAATCGCTCGTCATGTAAAAAAAGTGGACTATCGCTTATTAATTGCTAGTGCTTATTCTGGTTTTATTATTTGGCACGGTGGGTTGGCAGGATCCATTCCTCTATCAGTAGCAACTGAAGGGCATCCTTTTGAAGGGATAATGGGCGTAGTTCCTACTTCGGGAACAATTTTTACTTCTTATAATTTATTTATTGTACTGGTTATCCTTTTCACTCTTCCATTCTTTAACCGCTGGATGATGCCAAAAGATGATGATGTAGTAGAAGTGGATCCAGCTTTATTAGTAGAAGAAGAGAAGAAATTCCCACCGCCTGTAAATACTTTTGCTTCTCGTTCAGAAAGAAGCTATATTTTAACTATTTTAATTGGAATTATTGGTGTAACGTATCTTGTTTATCATTTTGCAACGAAAGGTTTTGCTCTTGATTTAAATATTGTGAACACAATCTTCGTGATTCTCGGAATTATTTTACACGGAACACCTCAACGCTTCTTAGCCGCTACTCAAAATGCCATTAAAACAGCAAGCGGCATTGTATTTCAGTTCCCTTTCTATGCAGGGATTATGGGGATGATGACAAATTCTGGTTTAGCTGTCGTCTTCTCTGAGTGGTTTATTGCTATTTCGAACGATACAACTTTCTATTTATTTACATTTTATTCTGCTGGTTTAGTCAATTTCTTTATTCCTTCTGGTGGAGGTCAATGGGCGGTGCAAGCACCAATCATGTTAGAAGCAGCTCAAGTGATGGGGGCTGATTATGCGAAAACGGCTATGGCTATTGCTTGGGGTGATGCTTGGACGAACATGATTCAACCTTTCTGGGCTCTACCTGCACTTGCCATTGCGGGCTTAAAAGCAAAAGATATTATGGGATTCTGTGTATTCGTTCTCATTTTTACAGGAATTATTATCAGTATTGGATTTTTATTCTTCTAAAAATAAAAGAGCCTGATCATAAAAGTTTTGAACTTTTGATCAGGCTCAAATCTTACAATAAATATTTTTTAACTCTTTCTCTGCGGTGGTTACATCAAACGCGCCTCCTCGTTGCATTTTCTGTGACGAAAGCGAGAACGACAGACGCAAAGGAAGCATTTAAATAACTTTTTAGGAACCCTCGTCCCCTTGTTTATCTCAATTTAAATTGTCGAACTAGTCGATTTAATTCCTCAGCAAGGACTGCCAGTTGTTCAGAACTCGCAGAAATCTCTTCCATTGCACTATTTGTCTGTTCTGATGCAGCCGTTGTTTCTTCAATACCGGCAGCAGCCTCTTCAGAGATTGCAGCAATTTCTTGAATGGAACTGTTCATCTCACTACTGTTTGTTGCGATGGTTGATAAATTTTCAGCTACAACCGTGATACTATCGACCATTTCTTGCAAAGAATTTTGAATCGTAGTAAATGTTTCGTGTGTTGTTTTTATTTGAGTAGAACCCTGCTCAACTTCTTTATAACCATTTGTTAACGCTTCTGTCACAACACTAAATTCTTCCTGAATATTATTTACAATCTTTGTTATATCCGTTACAGAATATGCTACTTGTTCAGCCAGTTTTCGAACTTCTTCTGCAACAACAGCAAATCCTTTTCCATGTTCTCCTGCTCTTGCCGCTTCAATTGCAGCATTTAAAGATAAAAGATTTGTCTGTTCAGCAATCTCTTTAATAACTATAACCAATTGAGAGATTTCTTGTACTTGGGTATGAAGTTCATTCACTTTACCGACTGAATCACGTACAATATGATCGATTGTTTGCATTTGTTTAGCGGAAGATTCCATCAAACGGCTTCCGTCATTTGTTAATGCCAATATTTCTTTTGCTCTTTGCTGAACACGTTCTCCGTGCTCGTTTGCCTCTTGAGAAGTCGCTACAAAGTTCGTTGCTATGGAAGATAAGTTGCTTGCATTATCTGCTTGTTTTTCGGAACCTTGAGCAAGTTCCTCCATTGTCACGACAATTTGATTTGCACCCAGTTTTACCTCATTTGCAGCCTGCGTTAATTCTTCGCTACTACTTGAGACAATTTCCGAGTTTTTCGCAATTTCTTGCAGAATATTCTTCAACTTATCTTGCATATCATTCATTGCCAAAGCTAATTGGCCAGTTTCATCCTTCGATTTAATCCTTAACAGCTCAGGGCTTAAATCTGCTCGAGAAAGTAAATTCATTCTTTCCATAACCATTTGAATAGGCTTTGATATGCTATTTGTAAATACCCATATAACAATTAAACCTATGATTACTGCTATCAACAACGTAAACAAATTCACTTTTAAAATATTATTTGCAGGCTTATTAAAATCCATCATGTATGTACTTGCACCAATTATCCATCCCCAGTTTGAATCCACTTTTGAATAAGCTACTTTTTCTTCAATCTGATTTTCATTTCCGATTAATGGATAATCATAATAAACAAATCCTCCACCTGATTGTCCCACTTTGATAATTTCTTGTATGAATTTTAATCCTTTTGTATCTTCATCGTTCCACATATTTTGGCCTTCAATTGTCGGGTGCGCAAGCATAGTTCCCTTTTCATCGACGATAAATAAGTAACCATGTTCTCCTATATCGATATTTTTATTGATTGGTCGTAATCCTTCCTCATTCTTGCTTCCTAAAATTGCTTCTTTTACTTTTTCCTGCGCATCCTCTAATGAAATTTCCCCTCTATCAACATATTTCGATAAACTATTAATCATTTCTAACGTCATTTCAACACTGTTGCTCAAATTGTTTTTCCCTAAATCATTCAAACTTTCTTCAGTTTGCATGAAATTTATGAAGCTTACTACAACTAAAGGAATGAGCAACAAAGCAGTAGAAATAATCAACAACTTTCGTTTAATTGTCAATTTCTTAAACAAAACAAACATACCCCCTGATAAAAAAGTTTCAAAAAGATGTCAGTTTAATAATTTTTATATAGGTATTTCCTCCTCCCAATATTTAAAATAACAAAATAGTAAAAAATAAATATTGATTTTTATCAATATTTATAATTGTTTAAAAAATTATATTATTCCGAATTCGTTTATTCAATATAAATTTTCCATTTAATTAAATTATTAGGAATATTAAGAAAACGGAAATGCATTCTAGCAAAAAGAAAAAAGCATACCTTTTACTCGGTATGCTTCTTTTTATTACTTTTATTTTTTAGGTGGTGTCATCATTTCTTTTCCACCCATATATGGTCTTAATACTTCAGGAATAATGACACTTCCATCTTCTTTTTGATAATTTTCTAAAATGGCAGCAACTGTACGACCAATAGCAAGTCCTGAACCATTTAATGTGTGAACGTATTCTGGTTTTGCTCCTTGTTCACGACGGAAGCGGATATTTGCACGTCTCGCTTGGAAATCTTCAAAGTTTGAGCAAGATGAAATTTCACGATATTTATTTTGTGATGGCATCCATACTTCTAAATCGTATTTTTTAGCAGCAGTGAAGCCTAAATCAGCAGTACACATTTTCACACGTTGATAAGGCAAGTTTAATAATTGAAGTACTTTTTCTGCATGGCTTGTTAATAACTCTAATTGTTCATAAGATTCTTCCGGTTTCACAAAGCGTACAAGTTCTACTTTGTTAAATTGGTGCTGACGAATTAATCCTCGAGTATCACGACCTGCAGATCCTGCTTCTGAGCGGAAACAGGCACTAAATGCCACAAAACCTTTTGGTAACATATCAATGCTTAAAATTTCATCACGATAGAAATTCGTTACTGGCACTTCAGCAGTTGGAATCATGAAATAGTCAGTATCGACAAGTTTAAATACATCCTCTTCAAATTTTGGTAATTGTCCAGTTCCTAATAAACTGTCTCGATTGACAATGACTGGAGGGAGCATTTCCTCATATCCATGTTCTTCTACATGTAAATCCATCATGAAATTCATAAGTGCTCGCTCTAATCTTGCACCTAAGCCACGGTAGAAAACAAATCGACTTCCTGTTACTTTCGCAGCTCTTTCAAAATCTATGATATCTAAATCTGTTGCCAAGTCCCAATGCGGTTTGACTTCAAACTGAAACGCTGGAATCTCACCCCAAGTATATTCCACTACATTGTCATCTTCGCTCTCACCAATTGGAACAGATTCATGAGGGATGTTTGGCAAACGCATCATCATATCTTTGAATTTTTCTTCAATTTCTAATAACTCTGCATCTAACTGTTTAATTTCTTCACCCACTTGGCGCATACGAACAATCATTTCATCGGCATTTTCTTTATTGCGTTTCATGACAGCAATTTGTTCTGATACTTTATTGCGCTCAGCTTTTAATTCTTCCGTTTTTGCAATTAGTTCACGTCGTTTTGAATCAAGTGATTCAAATTCATCAAAATTTCCTAAATCTTCGTTGCGTGTTAAAAGAATTTTTTTCACTTCTTCATAGTTTTCACGGACACGTCTAATATCTAGCATGTTTATTCCTCCAAACTTGTTAAAAATTATTCCATATAAAAAGCTCTCAATCCCATAAAGGGACGAGAGCTACCCGCGTTGCCACCCTAGTTGATTAAACAAAATGTTTAATCCTCTTATTTCATAACGGCTTTACAACCGACCCAATCCTACTAAACATTTCAGCTGGGCAACTCATGGATGGATTCACAAGGGTTTTTATCAGCTTCCACCAACCGCTGACTCTCTTAAAAAAACTGACTTGCTACTACTTCCAATCATCGCATTATCGTTAATCGATTTTAACCATAGCGTACTATATCCCGTTAAATTTTGCAAGAAAAGACTTTATTAACTTTATTTTGACAAATCTCATCTAACTTGCAAAAGTTCTTCTTTGGAAAGAGTAGCAATATCAATACCTTTCATAGGATTACCTAAATCCTTTGAAAGTTCAGCTATAAGTGGGTAATCATTATAATTTTTTGTCGCTTCAACAATAGCTCTTGCAAACTTTTCTGGATTTTCCGATTTAAATATACCGGAACCAACAAACACTCCATCTGCTCCTAATTCCATCATTAATGCGGCATCGGCTGGTGTGGCAACCCCTCCTGCTGCATAATTTAATACAGGCAACCGCCCTCGTTCTTTAATTTGTAGCAACAACTCATAAGGCGCACCTAATTTTTTTGCTTCCACCATTAATTCATCTTGACTCATGTTAACAATTTGACGTACTTGGGCATTTACTTTTCGAATATGACGTACAGCTTCTACAATGTTTCCTGTACCTGCTTCACCTTTCGTACGCAACATGACTGCCCCTTCTCCAATTCTCCGCGCTGCTTCTCCTAAATCGCGACACCCACAAACAAAAGGTACGTTAAACTCCTTTTTTAACAAATGGAATTCATCATCCACTGGTGTTAATACTTCACTTTCATCAATCATATCTACACCTATTGATTCTAAAATACGTGCCTCCACAATATGGCCAATTCTTACTTTTGCCATCACCGGAATGGATATGGCATTCTTTACTTCCTCAATAATGCGAAGATCAGCCATCCTAGCTACTCCGCCTTCTTTTCGTATATCTGATGGAACTTTTTCTAATGCCATTACCGCAACAGCACCTGCCGCTTCTGCAATTTTTGCTTGCTCAGCATTCACAACATCCATGATTACGCCGCCTCGGGGGATGTTAATTTCTTTAAAATTTTCCATATTATTACCTCCTATTATTTGTTGATTTTTAGTATAATGATTTTTGACAATATAAAAAGTTCCAAAATTATAAAAAGTTATATGGTCAGTTGGAGGTATATACGATGGACATGCTGATCTTCCAATTGGAAAAAGAAAATGCTAAACCTTTGTATGAACAACTCTACAGCGGCATAAAAAATGCAATTATTCAAAAACAAATTGAAGTAGGAACGAAATTGCCATCTAAGCGAAAATTAGCGGAGTTTTTAAATATTAGTCAAACTACCATTGAAATTGCATATTCTCAATTATTAGCGGAAGGATATATTACATCTATTCCCCGTGTAGGTTATTTTGTTGAAGAAATTGATGAACTGCCTTACGTAGAAAAAAAACAAACGACAATCGAAATTCCCCAAAAAGAACAAAAACAATATCGATATGATTTTCATCCTGGTAAAGTTGATGAAGAATCCTTCCCTTTTGTTGTATGGAGAAAGTATGTAAAAGATATATTTGATATTACTTCAAAAGAGTTGTTACAAATGGGTGAACCCCAAGGAGAAGTAGAGTTACGAAAGGAAATTGCCAATTATTTATTTCAATCGAGAGGTATCCATTGCAAACCTGAGCAAATCGTTATTAGCTCTGGAACTGAGCTTTTATTACCGATGATTTTGCGCTTATTTGAAGATGATTTCATATTAGCCCTTGAAAACCCTGGTTACTCAGCAATACCGAGAATTCATTTAAATAATAATGCCATTCCTATTTCTGTGGATGAGGAAGGTTTAGTAGTTGATGAACTTGAACAAACAAATGCTAATATCGTCTATATTACTCCATCACATCAATTCCCGACAGGGGCAGTGCTGTCAGCTACAAGAAGAACTCAACTGCTGAAATGGGCAAGCAAAGCACCTAATCGATATATTATTGAAGATGATTATGATAGTGAGTTTCGCTACATTGGCAAACCCATTCCAGCCCTACATGGTTTAGATCAAAATGATAAAGTGATTTATATGAGCACATTTACAAAATCATTGATGCCATCACTTAGGGTTGCTTATATGGTATTGCCTCATCATTTATTAATGAAATATAAAGAAATATTTAGTTATTACTCAGCAACGGTCCCACGTTTCGTTCAACACATATTAGCCAATTTTATGAAAGATGGTCATTTCTCTAAACATTTAAATCGCATGAGGAAAATTTATCGAAAAAAACATGATAAATTAAAACATACGCTAACTACTTTTTATCCTGATATAAAAATAACAGGAGACCAAGCTGGAATGCATGTGCTAATCTCGATTCCTAGCGGCAAAAATGTTGACCAACTGAAGCAAATTGCAAATCATCATGGCATCAACATTACTCCTGTAACCAATTATTTGTTAAAGCCCATTGAATATGAACATCCTACCTTCTTGCTTGGATTCGGAGGTATTCCTTTAAATCAAATAGAGGAAAGTATCCACCAATTGATGGAATGTTGGAATGTACAAAAAAATAAAAAACTCGCTAAACTATAGATGTCTTAGCGAGTTTTTTATATTAGTATATTATACATATATTTCCCATAAATATTTCCCAAGCAATATTTTTTCTTTAATCTGCAAATTTCTTTTTTAATTGTTCTGAACCAGTTCCACCAATAATCATTAATACCAATGGTAAGAAATTTGAAATCACTTTAGGTAAACCATCAAGAATTGTTATATTCGTATAAAAAAATAAATTGGAGCCTAGAATGATGATTTTAATGAGTATTAATAATACCCCTAGTAAAAATAAACTGTCAAAAAACGATTTTAATTTGGGGTGAGCTAATTTTTTACTATCTTTAATTACTTTTTCCTTCAAATCGTCGTCACTCCTTAACATTTCATCTATTGTAATACCAAATAAATCGCTTAGTGCAATAATTACTTCAATACTTGGATAGTTCTTTCCAGTTTCCCATTTTGATACTGATTGACGACTGACATGAAGTTTATCTGCAAGATCTGCTTGTGTCCAACCTCGTTTTTCCCTTTCATTTTTTAATCGTTCACTAAATGTCATCGACGGCAACTCCTTTCTTATGTTCAGTATCGATTAAAAGTAGTATGAAGTAAAGAGAGCTATGGGCGCATGAAGATGCAACGGATAGTTGCCATCGCCAAACGCCAATTATATACCATTTTGTATAAAATTTACATTTAATTTCCAAAAGTATTAGAATATATATCAAAGAAAAAAAGCTAAGAATCCACATCTAGTGGTTCCTAGCTTTCTTGAAATAAATTCTATTAGCGAAAAGTTTTAATTGCCTAATTTGTTATGAAAATAAGCCTCCTACAAAACCAGTAATGCCTCCCCAAAGATTACTGAAGAAATTACCGATTCCTTGGAAGAATAATGAGATAAATCCTGCTCGTTCAACATCGTCTGCTGTTACTACATCAACAGCCATTTCTTTACCATCGATAAAACCGTAATCAGAACCTTCTTTTCTTTCAATTACGACTTTCCCAACTACCGTCCCTTTTTCAACTTTCGCTTCAAGGGACTCTTTATCTAACACTAACTTTGGTTGATATAAATCTTTTTCTGATGTTTTTACAAGCATGGATAAAGGTTCTTTTACAGCAATTTTTACTTTATCTTCTTTTCCTTTAATGACTTTAATAGATTCTTTTCCTTTTTCAGAAAAGTCGGCTGGAATAATTTCTTGTTTTGCAAATTGGCTAAAACCATAATCGAACAATTTTGCTGTTGCATCAAAACGCGCTTTATATGAACCAACACCGTTTGAATCAACAGCATTCATTACAACTGAAATTAAACGTGTACCATTTCGTTCAGCAGTTCCTGTAAAACAGTATCCCGCTAAATTAGTTGTACCTGTTTTCAATCCATCGACACCTTGATATTGATATACCAACCCTGGCAACATGAAGTTCCAGTTTTCCATCTTAATGGCATCATCTGTACCTTCTCTGAACGTTTTTCTCGGAATGCTAGCAGTTTCTAAAACTTCAGGATAATCTTTCAGTAAATGATAGGCAAGTTTTGCAACTGAGCGAGCTGGCATTACGTTTTCATCTTCCGGACCTGTCCCAGCAGGATGCATGCCCATTAAATCAGCATTATTTAATCCTGTTGAATTGACAAATTTATACCCTTCTAGTCCTAATTCTTCCGCTTTTTTATTCATTAGCTTTATAAACTCTGTTTCCGTTCCAGCTACTGTTTCAGCGATTGCCACTGTAGCAGCATTTGCAGAGTAAATTACCATTGCCTCATACAATTCTTGAATCGTATAAGTTCCATCTGCTCTTAACGGCACATTACTTAATGCACGATTTTGTGACAACTTATATGTATATTCCGTCACGCGATATTCTTGATCCCAACTAACTGTACCAGCTTTAATCGCATCTAATAAAATATACTCTGTCATCATTTTTGACATACTCGCAATACCAAGCGGTGTGTCAGCATTTTGCTCGTATAATATTTTCCCTGAATCTGCATCAATTAAAATGGCAGCCCCAACATTTAATCCTAAATCTGTTTCAGCATTGGCTTGGGGTGTCGTAACAATCATGCTAATTAACAGAATTGGAATCATGAGTAAGCTGATCATTGATGTCTTCCTTGCTGTTTTCACTTAAATGTACCTCCACTCATTATTATCATCTTCGCTCATTTTACCATAGATAGTATTCGATGTGTGTAACGAACAAGAAAAAACACTCTTCTAACATCTACAGTGACGTTAGAAGAGTGTTTAGGTTTCAAATTATTGAAGAGAATAGTTTGGAGCTTCTTTCGTAATTTGTACATTGTGTGGATGAGATTCACGAAGACCTGCATTTGTCATGCGGACGAATTGAGATTTTTCGCGTAAATGTTCTAAGTTAGGAGCTCCGCAATATCCCATTCCTGAACGGATACCACCCACTAATTGTTCGATTGTATCAGCAAGAGGCCCTTTGTATGGTACACGTCCTTCAATGCCTTCAGGAACTAATTTTTTCGCATCTTCTTGGAAATAACGGTCTTTTGAACCTTGTTCCATCGCAGCAAGAGAACCCATTCCACGATATACTTTAAAACGACGTCCTTGGAAAATTTCTGTTTCACCAGGTGATTCTGTTGTTCCTGCAAGAAGTGAACCAAGCATAACAGCATGTCCACCTGCTGCAAGAGCCTTCACGATATCACCGGAATATTTAATGCCACCATCTGCAATAATTGTTTTACCATATTCGCGAGCAACTGTTGCGCAATCGTAAATCGCTGTAATTTGTGGTACACCTACACCTGCTACAACACGAGTCGTACAAATGGATCCAGGGCCAATACCTACTTTTACTACATCCGCTCCTGCTTCAAACAATGCACGTGCTGCTTCAGCTGTCGCAACATTTCCTGCAATAATCTCTAAATCTGGATATTCATTTCGAATTTCTTTAACTGTATCAATTACGCCTTGAGAATGGCCGTGAGCTGTATCAATAACAATAACATCTACTTGCGCTTCAACTAATTTTTTTACACGGGCACTTGTATCTTTTGAAACCCCAACAGCAGCACCTACTACAAGTCGACCAATGCTGTCTTTTGCTGCATTTGGGAATTCTATTACTTTTTCGATGTCTTTAATTGTAATTAAACCTGTTAATTTTCCTTCATTATCTACGATTGGAAGTTTCTCAATTTTATACTTTTGTAATATTTTTTCAGCTTCTTCTAATGTCGTTCCTACAGGAGCTGTTATTAAATCTTCTTTTGTCATTACTTCTTCAATTTTCAATGAATAATCGGAAATGAAACGTAAATCTCGATTCGTAATAATTCCCACTAATTTTTGTTCTTCTTCATTATTTACAATTGGAACACCCGAAATGCGATATTTACCCATTAAATGTTCAGCATCAAACACTTGATGACTTGGTGTTAAAAAGAAAGGATTCGTAATGACACCATTTTCAGATCGTTTTACTTTTTCTACTTCTTCTACTTGTTCTTCAATGGACATGTTTTTATGAATAATCCCGATTCCACCTTGACGTGCCATTGCAATCGCCATTCTAGATTCAGTTACTGTATCCATTCCAGCACTAATAATAGGAATATTTAATTTGATTTTTGGTGTAAGTTGTACTGATAAATCTACTTCTTTTGGTAATACTGCTGAATGCGCTGGTATTAATAATACATCGTCGAATGTTAATCCTTCTTTTGCAAACTTCGTCTCCCACATTTCGATTATTCCTCCTAAGTACAAAACGAATATTAATAGTAAGATTATCAACATGTTTTCCTAGTGTCAAGAATCTAACAAATAGAAAAAGTATTCGGACTATTGGAAATTGTCATTTTGTGTTACACTATTTTAATTTAGATATATAACGCTAAACTAGATTTATTTTGCTCTTTTTACATGCAATTATGAAATTTGATATCTTCCAACATTAAAAATGGCTATTAACTAATTAAAAGATGCAACCCAACTATTTATTTTTTTAAATATATCATGAAGGGGATTACGACCAACTTCATCATTCAATTAATAAATGGCATTGAATTGCTTGATAATCAGTCATATTTGACTTCATTTTTTAAACCGTTGGGTTTTACGAAATGAACCTTTTGCAGTGGTATATTGAAAAACAACGTCCTGTTCGCGCCGACCTGACCTTCGGTCTTTGGTAGTTGGGAGCTTATTTTTGCAATAAAAAAAAGCACCACTATTGTGGTGCCTTCTGCGAAGCGCTCGTCTATCTCTCACAAGGGGACCCCTTAACTACCATCGGCGCTAACTCCGAAGCACGTTGACCAGCGAATTTCTGTGTTAGCTTCGGCAGTCCGGTGCTCACGTACATAGTACGCTCCGCTCCGGGCTGCCTCGCTTCCTTGAACTTCTTGGTCCCCGTGCTTCTCGTCTCCTTCAAATATTTATTTTACTTTTGTTTAGCATGTGGTTTCTGTATCGCGCCGATCGGACTTTCAGTCCTTGTTAGTAAGGGGCTTCAACTTTTGCAATAAAAAAAGCACCACTATTGTGGTGCCTTTTTGCGAAGCGACGTCCTACTCTCACAAGGGGAAGCCCCTTACTACCATCGGCGCTGAAGAGCTTAACTTCCGTGTTCGGTATGGGAACGGGTGTGACCTCTTCGCCATCGTCACTTCACTATATGAGAGGTTGTTCTCTCAAAACTGGATAACGACATTGAAATGATTGGTTAAGTCCTCGATCGATTAGTATCCGTCAGCTCCACACGTCACCGTGCTTCCACCTCGGACCTATCTACCTCATCGTCTTTGAGGGATCTTACTTGCTTATGCAATGGGAAATCTCATCTTGAGGGGGGCTTCATGCTTAGATGCTTTCAGCACTTATCCCGTCCACACATAGCTACCCAGCGGTGCCTTTGGCAAGACAACTGGTACACCAGCGGTGTGTCCATCCCGGTCCTCTCGTACTAAGGACAGCTCCTCTCAAATTTCCTACGCCCACGACGGATAGGGACCGAACTGTCTCACGACGTTCTGAACCCAGCTCGCGTACCGCTTTAATGGGCGAACAGCCCAACCCTTGGGACCGACTACAGCCCCAGGATGCGATGAGCCGACATCGAGGTGCCAAACCTCCCCGTCGATGTGGACTCTTGGGGGAGATAAGCCTGTTATCCCCGGGGTAGCTTTTATCCGTTGAGCGATGGCCCTTCCATGCGGAACCACCGGATCACTAAGCCCGTCTTTCGACCCTGCTCGACTTGTAGGTCTCGCAGTCAAGCTCCCTTATGCCTTTACACTCTGCGAATGATTTCCAACCATTCTGAGGGAACCTTTGGGCGCCTCCGTTACCTTTTAGGAGGCGACCGCCCCAGTCAAACTGTCCACCTGACACTGTCTCCCAAGCCGATCAGGCTTGCGGGTTAGAATTTCAGTACAACCAGGGTAGTATCCCAAGGGCGCCTCCAGGGAAGCTGGCGCTCCCCCTTCTACGGCTCCTACCTATCCTGTACAAGTTGCACCGAAATTCAATATCAGGTTACAGTAAAGCTCCACGGGGTCTTTCCGTCCTGTCGCGGGTAACCTGCATCTTCACAGGTACTATAATTTCACCGAGTCTCTCGTTGAGACAGTGCCCAGATCGTTACGCCTTTCGTGCGGGTCGGAACTTACCCGACAAGGAATTTCGCTACCTTAGGACCGTTATAGTTACGGCCGCCGTTTACTGGGGCTTCAATTCGGAGCTTCGCTTGCGCTAACTCCTCCTCTTAACCTTCCAGCACCGGGCAGGCGTCAGCCCCTATACTTCACCTTACGGTTTTGCAGAGACCTGTGTTTTTGCTAAACAGTCGCCTGGGCCTATTCACTGCGGCTCATCAGGGCTTGCACCCCAATGAGCACCCCTTCTCCCGAAGTTACGGGGTCATTTTGCCGAGTTCCTTAACGAGAGTTCTCTCGCTCACCTTAGGATTCTCTCCTCGACTACCTGTGTCGGTTTGCGGTACGGGCACCTCCCGCCTCGCTAGAGGCTTTTCTTGGCAGTGTGAAATCAGGAACTTCGCGCGTAACGCGCTCCCCATCACAGCTCAGCGTATTAGGAAGCGGATTTGCCTACTTCCACGCCTTGCTGCTTGGACACGCTCGACCAACGGCGTGCATTCCCTATCCTCCTGCGTCCCCCCATCACTCAAACGGCGGGGAGGTGGTACAGGAATATCAACCTGTTGTCCATCGTCTACGCCTTTCGGCCTCGACTTAGGTCCCGACTAACCCTGAGCGGACGAGCCTTCCTCAGGAAACCTTAGTCATTCGGTGGATGGGATTCTCACCCATCTTTCGCTACTCATACCGGCATTCTCACTTCTAAGCGCTCCACCAGTCCTTCCGGTCTGACTTCGACGCACTTAGAACGCTCTCCTACCACTCGTGCAACGCACGAATCCACAGCTTCGGTGAATCGTTTAGCCCCGTTACATTTTCGGCGCAGCGTCACTCGACCAGTGAGCTATTACGCACTCTTTAAATGATGGCTGCTTCTAAGCCAACATCCTGGTTGTCTAAGCAACGCCACATCCTTTTCCACTTAACGATTACTTTGGGACCTTAGCTGGTGGTCTGGGCTGTTTCCCTTTTGACCACGGATCTTATCACTCGTAGTCTGACTCCCGTGTATAAATAGCTGGCATTCGGAGTTTGTCTGAATTCGGTAACCCGAGGTGGGCCCCTAGTCCAAACAGTGCTCTACCTCCAGTATTCTTCACACGAGGCTAGCCCTAAAGCTATTTCGGAGAGAACCAGCTATCTCCAAGTTCGATTGGAATTTCTCCGCTACCCACACCTCATCCCCGCACTTTTCAACGTGCGTGGGTTCGGGCCTCCAGTGAGTGTTACCTCACCTTCACCCTGGACATGGGTAGATCACCTGGTTTCGGGTCTACGACCACGTACTCAAAACGCCCTATTCAGACTCGCTTTCGCTGCGGCTCCGCATTTTCTGCTTAACCTTGCACGTAATCGTAACTCGCCGGTTCATTCTACAAAAGGCACGCCATCACCCGTTAACGGGCTCTGACTACTTGTAGGCACACGGTTTCAGGTTCTCTTTCACTCCCCTCCCGGGGTGCTTTTCACCTTTCCCTCACGGTACTGGTTCACTATCGGTCACTAGGGAGTATTTAGCCTTGGGAGATGGTCCTCCCGGATTCCGACGGAATTTCACGTGTTCCGCCGTACTCAGGATCCACTCAGGAGAGGATGGATTTTCGACTACAGGGCTTTTACCTTCTCTGGCCGTCCTTTCCAGAACGGTTCGTCTAACCCATCCTTTTGTAACTCCGTATAGAGTGTCCTACAACCCCAAGAGGCAAGCCTCTTGGTTTGGGCTGTTCCCGTTTCGCTCGCCGCTACTCAGGGAATCGATTTTTCTTTCTTCTCCTCCAGGTACTTAGATGTTTCAGTTCCCTGGGTGTGCCTTC